>CAWFDA010000001.1:0-208496 GCA_963814475.1 uncultured Bacteroidota bacterium
ATCGACGCGACAAGAATCCCAACAGCCTGATTATCAGATGAAAAAAAGTATTGCGGTATTGAGTGTATTAATAGGTGTGATTTTATTTTTAAGTAATTTCACAATTAAAATGGACAGCGCTCAACCATTTCACTCTGCCGAAGAACTTACTTTTTTACAATCACAAACACCTATTGGACCCGGTGAATATTTCCAAACCTCTTCAAGTTGCCAGGGTTGCCATGGCTTTGATACGCTTATGCAAGCCAATATTGATGAAAATGGAATGGATGTGAATTTGTTCGATCACTGGCAAAGTACGATGATGGCATTGAGTGCGAAGGATCCTTTTTGGAGAGCAAAAGTGAGTCATGAAATTATAATCAATCCTGCTCATGCTCTCGGTTTGCAAACGAAATGCACTTCTTGTCATGCTCCTATGGGACATTACACTGCAATTTATGGTGGCGCCACCTCTTATACCATTGCTGATTTAGTCAATGATTCACTCGGGCTGGATGGTGTTTCGTGTGCAGGTTGTCATACTATTGGACCCGATGTTGGCAATACTTTTTCAGGAGTAATACCCTACGACACCACCCGCCAAATTTATGGTCCCTTTCCCGGGCCATTTGCAGGACCTATGCAATTGTATGAGGGTTACACTCCTGTTTACAGTCCACACATGGACAACTCCGCAATTTGTTCTTCGTGTCATACTTTATTTACTGAAACAGTTGATTTAGCCGGAAATTTTACCGGAGGGCAATTTGTTGAACAGGCCACTTATCATGAATATTTGAATTCAAGTTTTCCGGCTAACAATATAAAATGCCAGACTTGTCACATGCCACAGTTGGCGGATCCAATTATCATTGCGAATGGATATATCAATCTTGCGGCAAGAACTCCTTTTAATCAGCATGTGTTTGCAGGTGCCAATCACTTTATGATTGACCTTATTAAAAATAATAAGGTTGCACTGGATATAAATGTTTCCGACAATCAATTTGACTCAACACTATCAGCAACATTACGTTTGCTACAGCAAGAATCGGTTGAATTTGAATTGATGAGTGACAGCATAACAAGCGACACTGCTTATTATCATGTAAGAATCCGAAATAAAGCGGGTCATAAATTTCCATCCGGATATCCCTCAAGAAGAGCGGTTGTTCAATTTGTGGTGTTGGATGCAGTGCAAGACACTATTTTCAGGTCAGGAATTTTCGATCAGGATTTTAGAGTTATTGGAGAAACACCTCAGTTGGAACCACACCACAATGTAATCCGTGAGGATAATGTTTCACAGATATATGAAATGGTGATGGGTGATGTAAATGGTCAATTCACATCTATTGTAGAACGAGCTGCCATAATATTAAAAGATAATCGTATTCCGCCCGACGGATTTACGACAACTGCAAGTATGTACGATACCGTTCAGATTTCTGCAGATGCACTTGCTGATCCGAACTTTAACAAAATTAGTGGAATAGAAGGAACAGGAATTGATTTGGTTTATTTTAATGTTCCGGTTTCCGGAATAACGGGAGCTATTTCTATTAAGGCACTCTTTGATTTATCAAACGGTTCCCCCAAAATTGGTTGATGAAATGTTTAGCTTTCAACAGGGCCTATCGATACATTTAAGGTGATGTATCAGAATGCCGATAAAACTCCAATAGTTGTTGCTGCTGATAGTTTAACTGATGTACTTTCTCTAATCTTGAATCTACAAACTAGAAAACACTATTTTAATTTGGCCAACAGTTTCATCGGATGGGATTGTTAACATTCAATTCAAATCAACAACCAACTCAATTCCATCGTATGAAGTTTTTAATTCAGAAGGAAGAAGACGTTGTAATGGTCAACTTAATATCGAACGATCAAAAACTACATATTAATCTTCCTTACACGAAAGGAATATATTATTTAAGAGTTCGATCAAGCAACAAAACAATGGTAAAAAAAATAGTTCGATTATAAAATATAATTGAATCCGAGCACACTAAAAAAATAAAAACTCTAAAATCCTAATACAATGAAAAAAACATTACGTATTTTAACGTCTCGCTGCCCTTAGTCTTGGGATTACAGCAGGCGGAACAAGCTAGAGCGCAGCTCTCGTTCACCAATGCCAACAACAGACTCACCACAACTTCCGAAGTGGATGTGCAGTTACAGTTGTTGATGTTAATAATGATGGACTTGATGATATTGTACAGACTTGATCAGGGACATTTAGTCAATCTCGAACTTCAACAACGAAATGGCGACTTTACAAACCATTTCTTAGGTGACATTGGTGGTGGAAGTGCATGGGCTATGACCATGGCCGATGTAGATCATAATGGATGGAAAGATGTGGTTGCAGATGGCAGGCGGAATTCGAATTGTGAAAATATTCGAAAATTCAGGTATCATTTCTGCACCAATCGGTACTTCTTGCCAATTCAGGTTTCTTTTTGCAGAATGCTACATTCTGTGATATGAATAATGATGGTTGGATTGATTTCTTTTGTTGCGATGACAACGATGCAAGTAAACTCTATCTGAATGATGGCGCCGGGAATCTGAACCCTTCTACCTTGGTGAATTTTGCTGTAAATCCAGGTATCTCTTATGACGGTGATCCTGCCGATTCCGGAAATTATGGAAGTGCATGGATTGATTTCGATAATGATCAGGATCTTGATTTGTATGTTGCACATTGCCGTCAGAGCACCACCAGTCCAACTGATTTGCGAAGAATTAACCGTTTATTCGTGAATGATGGAACTAACAACTATACGGAACAAGCTGAGCATTTGGTATTGATATGGGATGGCAAACATGGACTTCAAGTTTTGGAGATATCGATAATGATGGTGATCTGGATTTGTTGCTTACCAATCATGATCATACAACCAGATTTTTGAAAATGATGGCACCGGTCATTATACTGAACTTATGAATACAGGTTTAACCAATGGAAACATCACACCAATTGAATCTGTAATGGAAGATTTTGATAATGATGGATTCATTGACATTTTAATTGCCGGTGATGAGTGGTTTTATTTTAAAAACAATGGTAACAAAACATTCACCAGAGTTAACGGCTTGTTTGCAAATAATGGAATGCTGTCATTTGCAACAGGTGATTTGAATCATGATGGATTCATTGATATTTTTGCTTCCTATGGAGATATTTATCAGACACCATCAAACACCTATGATGATGTGCTGTATCTGAACAATCGAAACAGCAATAATTTTATCACCTTCAATGTGGAAGGAACAATCAGTAATGAGGGTGCTATTGGAGCACGCGCAACTATTTACGGTCCTTGGGGAGTTCAAATCCGTGAAGTACGTGCCGGCGAAAGCTATGGAACTTGTAATTCATTTCAATTGCATTTCGGTTTAGGACAAGAAACTGTTGTTGATTCAGCAGTTGTGTGGTTCCCTTCAGGAAACACTACAACTACTTAACGAATTTAGATGCAAATCAGTTTGTAACTGTTGTTGAAGGTGGTTGTACCATTACTGGAAATATTATTCCCGGACCATATATTATTTGCACCGGACAAACACTCACCTTAAATGCACCTGCAGGTTTTGCTTCTTATTTATGGAATGATGGATCTACAGGAGCAATCGGTTACTCATTCAACAACAGGATTCTACAATGTAATGGTAACTGATGCAACAGGATGTTCAAGATTTCTCCAACCATTGAAGTGGTATTGAGTCCTGATGAAACACCAACTGTTACTACTGGAGATGATTAGTATTCTGCGAAGGAACTTCAGCAACTTTAACTTCATCACCTGCTACAAATTATTTATGGTCTGATGGTTCAACAACACAATCGATAGTGGTTACTCAAACCGGAAATTATGCAGTTACTATTCAAGGAACATGTACTAGTTTTACTTCTTCAGTTATTGATGTAGAAGTACTCGCAGCACCATTACCGGTAGGAACCGGAGCATCGAGTCCTGTGCCGGCTTCGGTATTACTTACTGCAACAGGAAATAATTTATCTTGGTACGATTTACAAACAGGTGGCACTTTGTTAGGTTCAGGATTAACTTTTACAACACCTGTTATCAATACCACAACAACTTATTGGGTGGATGCTACTACCGACTATGCAGGTGCAGTTAATTATACAGGTCAAACTTATCACCAAGGTTCCACATACAGTGGAGGAAATAACACAAATGGATCGGTTGAATTTGATGTTCTTATCAGAGTGTATTCTTGACATCCGTAAAAGTTTATACCGACACTCCGGGCGATCGTGAGATTCAGGTATTAGATGGATCAGGTGCAGTAGTTCATAGCCTTTTGGTTAATATTCCGATGGATACCTCTCGCGTTACATTGAATTTTAATTTGATGCCGGGATTTGATTATTCACTTACTACAAATGCAACAGTAAATAATCAAACATTGGGTACAACCACGCCGCGTTTACAAAGGTCTAGTCAAGGTGTTGGTTACCCATATGACATTACAGGATTTGTTTCACTCACCGGCTCTAATCAGGGCGCTGCTTACTATTATTATTTTTACGATTGGGAAGTTGCAGAACCATCTTATGAGTGCGTAAGTGCACGCGTACCGGTTGTTGCCGACATCACCACAGGCATTAATGAAGTAAGTGGAATAAAAGGAATTATGGTTTATCCAAATCCGGCTAATCAGTTTGTAACTCTTGAATTAAACAACAGTGGAGTTGTTTTAATTGAACTAACTGATGTTGCAGGAAGAATTATTACAACAATGAAAGTAGATACTGCTAACGGTTCGAAAGTTAATTTTGATTTGAACGGTATTTCAGCAGGATCTTATCATCTTAAAATGAATAATGGTGAAGAATCTGTTGTTAAAAAGTTGACGATAAATTAAAAGATTAATTGTAGCGCACTTGAGAGGCTGTCCCGGTGGGACAGCCTTTTTCCTATGCCTGAAGGCATAGGTTAGTGGTAATCACCATCAGGCTTTTCATTTTATGAATCAATTTTAATCAGGTAAAAAGGCAGTGGGAATGATTTTTTTTGATTTTTAGGATGATTACGATCTCTTATGATGGATTTGTTATGATGGATTTGTTATGATGGATTTATCCCACTTTTTTCAATTTGCGATATAATCATAGTACCCACTCCAATTCCCTGAATTATCTTTCAATCTTATTTTCACATTGTAGGTATCGGTTAATATGATGGCTCCGGCGCCGAGATAAAGATTTGTTCCTTCTCTTGAATAAGATAAGCCGCTCGGCAAACCCGATGTTTGATCGAAGGCATACGTGTTTGAAAATAAATCACCGCTGTTGTTTTTACTTCCAATGGCTACTTCAATTTCGCTGCTTGTTGTACTTATCAGGCAGTGCCACAAAAACTGTTACCGTTCCGCCGGTGTTTGAAACGTAACTATCCAGTGGAGGAGCTACAGTTTGTGCTTGACTATTTTCACTTAGTGTCAAACAACGCATCAACACTAAAAACTGAACTATAAAAAATTTCAAAAAACCGAAGTTAGGTTTTGTTAAACGGCAACTGGTTGTTGCGGTTGAACGATTGGATTTGTGTTTCATTTTTGTGCTAGATTATATTGGTTAATAAAATATTATATTATACTCTGAAATTAACGTTTCATTTTAGGGCATAACAATTTCACAAACGAATATTTCATTTTATTTTTATTGCTGTTTTGTACTACAAATCAAACCACTCTTTCATCAATCGAACTAATAGGGGGGTCAGGGGGGCATATTTTGCACTCCAAAGCAACTTTTCGTTTCAATTATCGAGGTAATGTTACATGACTATCTCATCCAAATCGCAAAATAGTTTAATTAATTTTTATGACTTTTCAACCATTTGATTTCATTTAAAAATCAAATATTTAGAAAAAAATAAAAATAGAGGGTTTTGAAAGGTGTTGAAAACTATTTTGGTTAGGAGAAAATGGAGCGCCTAAAATGGTGGGGCAGACGCAAAGCATTGGAATTTTTCTTCAAAGAATGCCCGTCTTATCTACTTCAATTATCTCTCGCCTGCCTCCCGCTGGGTGTTTTGTCGTGCTTTGATGTTTGTAGTGCGGGAGGGGTTTGTTGGGGGTTGGGTTTACTACCTATATATAGTGCCTACGGCACTTTCGCCCATCGGGATTTTTAATCACGATGCAATTAATATGAGGATTTGTAATCCGCTCTCGCCCATCGGGATTTTTAATCACGATGCAATTAATATGAGGATTTTTAATCCGACGCCGTAAAATTGGATGCGGTAGAAAACTACCTTGTAATAAAGCGCTTCACGTACTCAGCATGTTTCGGGAATTGCAAATTCCCTGTATTTATTGCATCGGAATTTCAAATTCCGATGGGCAGATGCGGAAGAAAAATCGCTGCTTGAAAAAGCGCTTCACGTTCTAACCATGTTTTCGGGAATTGCAAATTCCCTGTATTTATTGCATCGGAATTTCAAATTCCGATGGGCAGATGCGGAAGAAAAATCACTGCTTGAAAAAGCGCTTCACGTACTCAGCATGTTTTCGGGAATTGCAAATTCCCTGTATTAATAACATCGGAATTTCAAATTCCGATGGGCAGAATTTGGGAATTGCGGAATTGCGAATTCAAAATTGAGAAGAACTGGTCACTGAGTACTGGTCACTGAGTACTGGTCACTGTTTTACTGGTCACTTAAAACTGGTCACTATTTACTGGTCGCTATTTTACTGGTCACTTTCCACTTGTCACTTTCCACTTGTCACTTTCCACTTGTCACTTTCCACTTGTCACTTTCCACTTGTCACTTTCCACTTGTCACTTTCCACTTGTCACTTTCCACTTGTCACTTTCCACTTGTCACACCAATTAAAGAATATAATTCAATTTAATAGTATTCGCCATTCCTCTGTCATCCAGCGGTGTGCTGAAGACATTAATTACCAGATCACCTGTATCAACAAGCCCTTTGTGTTTGAGAAATTCTTTAATTTCTTTAATGGTGCTATCGGTGCTTTCGTATTTATTGTAGTAAAAAGCTCTCACACCCCACACTAAATTGAGCATGTTGAGGATTTGCATGTTGTCGGTAAAAATAAAAATACCACAATTTGGGCGCTGACTAGAAATACGGAAAGCGGTATGACCTGAATGTGTCATTGCAATAATTCCTTTCGCACCCGATTGTTGCGCCATCACGCAGGAGTTAAAACATATCGAATCTGAAATAAAAGATTTGGAATCAAGCACAGGATGCACACGTCGGTTGTAAACAATCTCCTCTGTTTCGGCAATTTCAATTATTTTTGAAAGAGCTTCAATAACCTTAACTGGATAAGCACCTACCGATGTTTCTGCGCTAAGCATAAGCGCATCGGCACCATCAAAAACTGCGTTGGCAGCATCGTTTGTTTCTGCACGTGTAGGACGGTAGCTTGTAATCATGCTCTCCATCATTTGTGTTGCTATAATTACAGGCTTTGATGCGGCAATAGATTTACGAACGAGCATTTTTTGAATGACGGGAACTTTTTCCATGGCCATTTCAACACCTAAATCACCTCTTGCAACCATAATTCCATCGGTAACTTTCATAATGTTATCGATATCGCGAACTGCTTCGGGTTTTTCAATTTTGGCAATCACACGTGTGCTTTTACCTCGGGATGCAATAATTTCCTTAAGTTCAGAAATATCAGTTGCTGTTCTCACAAAGGAAAGTCCTATCCATTCAATATTATTTTCCAAAGCAAAGTCCAAATCGCTTTTATCTTTCGGCGTTAGTGACGGTAAAGAAATTTTTGTGTAAGGAAGATTAATACCTTTTTTTGATGACAACACGCCACCATAAATAATTTTGGCTGTTACTACTTCCTTAACTTCTTTGGAAACAATTTGAAGTTCAATTTTCCCATCATCAATCAAAACGGTATCACCTACATTAACATCGTTGTGAAAAAGCGGATATCGAATTGGAATCAATTTATTGGTGCCAATACAATCGTTTATCGTTAACTGCACCATTTCATTTTCTTCTAGAAAAATTTCATTATCCTTCACGACCCCAATCCTTAATTTTGGCCCTTGCAAGTCATACAAAATACCGACTTTGAATTTTTTGTCTTCATTCAGCTTTCTCACAGTATTTACTACTTGCTGATGCATGGCATGATCGCCATGGGAGGCATTAATTCGACAAATATCAACACCGGCACGAATCATTTTCTCGAGCACATCAATTTGCATGGAGGCAGGTCCGATGGTAGCAATAATTTTACTTTTATTTGATCTGTTTTTCATAGTTGTGTTTACTCTTTTAACTTTCCAGAAATATTAAAAATGAATCCGCTGATTTTAAATCATAAGGATTCAGTTCATAAACTCCCGAAATAATATCTATTGTACGAATTCTAGCTATCAGGTTTTTTACATCGAAATTCAAAGAGGTGCTGTTGATGATCAGAAAAAAATCGATATTTTTTTTCTCCTGAATAAAAAATCCTGTGCCTGCTTTATCACGATTGGATAAAATATGGTACGATTCAAAATCAGCTCCTTCACAATCGAAATAAGAATGTCGTGTTGTTGCTCCCGGTCTTCCAGCAGGCAAAACAACATCGTCTTTTCTTTGGAAATTTAATTTTAACAAATCATTAAGTTCAAAACACAATTTATAATCACGGAATCCGCTGATTAACCCGAGAAGAATAAAATCATATTCTCCTTCGAAATCGAGTTTAAGAACTTTCTTAGATGTCATGACAATTAGGAGTGTGCATCCCTTTGCAGGAATCTTTCTGATTGCGAAGATACTAGTAAAGAAAGTAACTCTATTTTAAAAAAATAAAAAATATGAACAGGGTAAATTCTAAAGTTGTTTGAAACGATAGGAAAGAGACAACCCAAAACCGGTATTTTTAAATTCCCTACTCTCATCTTTAATATCTGAAAGTCCTTTGTAGATGCTGCCGGTTGCTTCCAGACCATCTTTAAGCATGTAACCTATTGAAAATAAAAAGCCTGCGTCGGTTCCTTTCATTTCAGCAACTTTTTTGGTCGACGATGTCTCTGTGTAAGTGGATATAGTATTATTTAGAATTCTAGTGGTTGCAATCTCCTTCTCTGACCGTGATTTGAGTAAAATTGAACCCGAAAAGCCCATGCCTATTGAGAGTTTGCTTTCTAATCTATAAAATGCCATCAATGGAAAATCCAAATAGTACAAATCAGTTTCTTCATAACCTCTTTCCGAGAAATAAACACTCATTTCATCGGTAGAAATTCTGGTGACGTGTTTAATTTTGGTTTTTGAGCCTCTTAGTGAAAAGGATATTCCCGGTTCAACCGACAAGTGATCGGAAATTGCCACACTTACGAACCCACCGAAAGCGGGCGATAATTTGTAATCGGGAACTTGTTCTCTTTTGTTGTATTCTCCTTTGATGCTTGAAAACAAAACCGATGTTTTTGCATGCAATGAATATCTAATTTCTTCTGAAAAAAACTTCGACTGACCAATGGCACATGTTGCATTTATCACTACTAAACAAGCAACTATTAAAAAGAATCGTAGGGTTAAATGATTTAGGTGCATCTTTGCGGAGGAAATTGTATTATTGCATTTTACGTTCATTATCTCTTCCAGGTTATAGCTATTCTTACAAATTATGACATTAGATATTCTCTCCGACGATTATTTTATGAGGGCTGCTTTGGCGGAAGCACGCAGAGCTTTTGATAATGATGAAATCCCTGTTGGGGCTGTGATTGTTTGCAAGAAGCAGATCATTGCAAGGGCTCACAACATGACTGAAAAGCTGAATGATGTTACAGCTCATGCAGAAATGATTTCATTTACTTCGGCAAGCAACTACCTCAACTCAAAATATTTGATCGACTGTACTTTGTATGTTACTCTGGAACCTTGCGTAATGTGCGCAGGGGCATCGTTCTGGACACAACTCGACCGAATTGTGTTTGGTGCACGTGATGAAAAAAGAGGCTATAGTGGCACCTCACTCAACATCACTCATCCTAAAACTCTTGTTTCAGGTGGCGTTATGGAAAAGGAATGCAGTGAACTTCTGAAAGAATTCTTCAGAAGAAAAAGAGATTAGTTTCAGATATTTATTGCCGATAACATTTCGGAGGTAAGCGGTTTGTTTAGAAACTTTTTTACCAGCTTGTTTTTATTGGCACGATTAAGATCCTTAAAACTATCGGATGTTGATAAAAGAATTACCCGGCATTTTTTGGTTATATCATCTCCCAATTTTTCAAACTCTTCGAGAAACTGAAACCCATCCATTCCCGGCATAATAATATCGAGGAATATAATTTCAGGCAACTCATCTGCGGAAGCTTTTTTCAGAAACTCCAAGGTGTCCTTGGCTGTTTCGTACTTATTCACTTTCATCGCAAATCCGGCCGATTCAATTAACTGTCGGTTAACCAAATTATCCATGGGATTATCATCCACCAACATCACACTCTTATACTTCACAGCAACTTCCATAATCACACTCAGTTAATCATTTTGAATTTTGAACCAATCTGTTGAGTTTTCTTAATAAATCGGGATCGATACGATTGGGTAATTCAACCACAAATCGTGAGCCCTCATTTACTTTTGATTCAACGGCAATTTTACCTTTGAGCTTTTTTACAATTTCTTTAACGATATACAAACCCAATCCTGAACCATCGGCTTTGTGATCGGCAGTTCTGAAGAACATATCAAAAACTTTGTTCAAATTTTCTTTTTCAATACCAACACCGTTGTCTTTGAAACTGATAGTTGCTTTTTTATCATCTACTTCAATTGCAATTGTTAACTGCGGATTCACTTCGTGTGAATGCTGAAACTTAATTGCATTAGAAATAATATTATTGAATATCACCAAAAGCTGTTTATGATCACTAAAGAATGGAATAAACCCTTCAATAGTGGTATTCACTTTTAATTTATGAGAGCCATCTAAATTTCTTAGATTAGTTAGCGACTCATTAATCACAGATTTAAAATCAATTTCTGAAATACTGATTTTAAATCTGCTACTCCTGGTAATATTTATCATAAAAGATTATTGTAAAACAGTTACTTTTTCGGGTACAATTTTTTCTACAAAGTTTTCGTTTAACTCCATACTATATGCATACATGCCGATGTATTTTGCTTCCGGAAACGGAACAATAGAAAACCTGATTGTGTAGCTAGACATTTCTACACTCAAATCCATCGGACGGTGACTCATTGATGCATGAAAGAGTTCAGGATACTTGCTGATTACCTCTCCGGGTACTCTTTCGTTGATACGACAATGCCAGTGTTTCATAAGTGGCATTGCAGGAAGGTTAGCATAAATTAACCTGTTTTCGAGATCAAACCTGAACACAGGAAATAAATTCTCGTCGTTTTGTTGCTTTTTGTCTTGATTCATCTTTGTTTGTCGTTTATAGTCTGGTTTATCAAAACGGTTACACAACTTATAAGATACATCTGCACAGATCATTGCCTTGCTGATGTAAGAAAAAGGTGGGTTTTGCATGAAACCAAAATCACTAATACCCTCCAATGACCCGTGGTTGCTGACAAATAAGGTTTCAAAAAATATTAAACCATTTAAACGGGATGTAAGAAAAACCAACTTTTAGTTCAAAACTGTGTACCACATTCTATTGATGCTCATTAAAAACGTTTGCTAACAAAAACTTCTTCGCTTTGTTATCGAGTCACAATACAAATGCATTCAGTAATTTTGCTGAATTAATCATACACTAAATAAATAGATAAAAAATGCCATACCCGGAACAAATATGCGCACCTATGCGTGCCGACTTAACAAATGCAGGATTCGAAGAGTTAACCTCTCCCGAAGCTGTTGATCAAATGATCTCATCAAAATCAGGCTCTTTATTGCTGGTAATCAATTCTGTATGTGGATGTGCAGCAGGAACAGCTCGCCCGGGAGTAAAACTTTCCCTTGAAAAAGGTGAAAAAAGACCCGATAAACTGGTAACAGTTTTTGCCGGTCAAGATTTGGAAGCTACCCAACAAGCACGTAAATATACTCTTCCTTACCCTCCATCCTCTCCGAGTATCGCGCTATTTAAGGATGGAAAACTTGTACATTTTGTTGAACGTCATCATATTGAAGGAAGATCAGCTGAAATGATAGCTGAAAATTTATCAATGGCGTTTGAAGAGTATTGTTAGGAAAATAGGGCAGCTCTTAAAAAATAAGAAAATGCCGGAGTAAGTGGTTATGCCATTGATTCCGGCATTTCTGTTTTTTCTTCTTGAGGACGGCAATGGTATTCTATCAAAGTATTGTTGATTTTGTCGTATACCATTTTTTTGAGTTTCTCTAAGTCATTATCCGTAAAACCTTTGGTTTCAATAGGATCATGAATAACCACTCTTGCCAGTCCTGGGGTTCCACCTGTTTTTTTACGGATGCCATCGGGTAAAATCCACCAGTTGTCGAGGTATACAACAGGTAATATTGGGACCTGTTTTTCGATTGCAAGTTTGAAAGCTCCATTTTTTAGTCTGCCCAGCTTAGGTGCACTCGCCGGAATAGTAGCCTCCGGAAAAATGGAAATGCTAATACCCTTATCAAGATCATTTCCTGCACGCACAAAAGCTTTGTGAGACCCGATGATGCTACTTCGATCTACTAATATATTCATCTTGTCAAAAAACTTATTAAAAAATGGCACTTTCTTCAATTCCGCCTTTCCCATAAAATGGAAATAATTGGGCACCGCTATATAAGTAAGCACAATATCGAGAAAGGAGGCATGATTTGGGCAAATAATATATGGTTTAAGAGGGTCTAAAACCGGTGAAGAGAGCACTTTACAGCGAATCCCAACATTAAAGATGAGTAATTTTGCCCATATTTTTTTAAGCTTAAATACCTTATCGAACCACTCTTCGCGAGAAAGCAACACATAAAATATAGGATAGAGAAACGTAAATGTGATTACCCCATTCAAAAAAAACAAGAAACGCCATGTTTTCCGGAGAACCAACCTCAAAAAATTCATCAGGCGAAATTAGGCATTTTTTGTAATTTCGACCCCATGGAAACAGTAGTCAGTGGGATAAGGTCGACAGGGAACCTTCATTTAGGAAATTATTTTGGTGCAATGGGTAATTTTTTGAAGATGCAACAAGAGTACCGATGCTTCTTTTTTATTGCTGATTACCATTCACTAACCACGCACCCAACACCTGAAAACCTAAAAAGCTCTGTGCGTCAGGTTCTTGCCGAATATTTGGCATGTGGAATTGACCCGGAAAAGAGCACCATTTATGTTCAAAGCGATTTACCTGAAACTGCTGAGCTCTATTTATTATTAAATATGAATGCTTATGTTGGTGAGTTGGAGCGTTGCACCTCATTTAAGGATAAAATCAGGCAACAGCCGGATAACATTAACGCCGGTTTGCTCACCTATCCCACACTGATGGCTGCCGATATTCTATTGCACAAAGCAGTCAAAGTGCCGGTAGGAAAAGATCAAGAGCAGCATTTGGAGATGGCTCGAACATTTGCAAACAGATTCAACCGCCTATACAGCACCGAGACTTTTCCCGAGCCATACGCTTTCAACTTCGGACAATCTCTGATTAAAGTTCCGGGGTTAGATGGCTCCGGAAAAATGGGGAAATCGGAGGGCGAAGGCAATGCTGTTTTTTTGGCAGATGCTCCCGAAGTGATTCGCAAAAAAGTGATGAGAGCTGTTTCCGATTCGGGCCCGACCCGACCCAACCAAGAAAAACCGGAAGCTGTGGTTAATCTTTTTACACTCCTGAATTTGGTTTCTAATGCCGAGACCGTTCAATTTTTCAACGATAAATACAACGATTGCACCATAAGATATGGAGATCTTAAAAAGCAACTTGCTGAAGATATTATCCTGTTCACAGCACCTATTTATGAAAAAATTAAGGCGATTTCGAGTGACGATAAATTGCTTAACAGGGTAATGGATATGGGTAAAGAAAAGGCAAAAATAAGTGCTACCCAAACTATTGAGGAGGTTCGATCGATCATTGGATTCCGCAAATAAATTGGTTTTACAGACACGGAAAACCATTTTCTAGAGGTAGGTAAAGCTCTTTAAATAAAACTAGTCTGCAATTCTCAAATTCGGTAACTTTGCAGCCGTAAATTAAATGGAAAAAGTCATCACCATCAGTAATCAGGTATCCATAACTTCGAAGATACACGACTATGCCCAACTCACTAAAATGAGGTTGGCACTTTTAGTTGTTTTCTCAGCCGCAATGGCTTTTTTAATGGGAAGCGGGGGAGATTTTAACTGGGGGAAATTTATTTTACTCATTCTGGGTGGTTTTTTGGTAACGGGTTCTGCCAATGCTTTTAACCAAATAATGGAAAAAGACTTAGACAAACTCATGGACCGAACCTCCGGCCGTCCACTACCCGATCAAAGAATGAAAACGATGGAGGCAATTATTGTAGCCACCACCTTTGGGATAACCGGTTTGTTGATTCTCACTATTTTTATGAATCTTGCCAGCGGATTATTGGGTTTGATGGCCCTGATGAGTTACACTATTGTTTACACGCCATTAAAAAGAATTACACCATTTGCAGTATTTGTGGGTGCATTCCCGGGAGCAATTCCGCCACTTTTAGGGTGGGTTGCTGCAACAAATAATTTTGGCATAGAAGCTTGGGTACTTTTTTTCATCCAATTTATCTGGCAGTTCCCACATTTCTGGGCCATTGCATGGGTATTAGATGATGACTATAAAAAGGCAGGGTTTGAGTTGTTACCTTCGAAAGGAGGCCGCGATAAATCATCTGCATTTCAAGCTTTTATTTATGCATTCAGTTTAATTCCGGTTGGACTTGCACCCTATTTTTTCAAAATGTCAGGCATGATTTCACTTATTGTTATTTCAATTGCAGGAGTAGTTTTCGCGTATCAGGCATGGAAATTATCTTCTGATTGTTCTTTAAAATCGGCCCGACAATTAATGTTTGGGTCATTTGTTTACCTTCCGGTGGTTCAAATTATTTTAGTTCTCGATAAAATTTAGCAGTAATGGTTTCAGCAATGTCATCTCAAAAAGAATCAACTTACACAAACATCCCAACCTTAAAAATTCTCTTGTGGATTTCAATGGTCAGCATGGTAATGATGTTTGCCGGATTAACAAGCGGCTATATTGTGCGTCAAGCGGAAGGTAATTGGTTTCAATTTGAGTTGCCTCTTGTTTTTTATGTATCAACAGCATTTATTTTGATGAGTAGCTTCAGTATGCAATGGGCAATGAAGGGGGTCAAGAGAGGGCAAGGGGGGCAACTTCGTACCGGATTGATAATTACTTTAGGACTCGGACTAGCCTTTACTTTCACACAATTTGCTGCTTGGTCGAAGCTAGTGGATATGGGTGTTTATTTTACGGGAAACCCCTCAGGGTCATTTCTTTATGTTCTTACCGCGCTACATCTTGCCCACGTGGTAGGAGGCATATTGTTTTTAATGGTGGTAACAGCACGATCAATACAAGGAAAATATAACAAAGAAAATCATCTTCCTGTTGAGTTATGTACCATCTTCTGGCACTTTTTAGATGGATTATGGATCTACCTCTTCTTCTTTTTGACGTATATTCGATGAAAATCTTGATTAGCTTAAAACTTATTAAGGAAATATTGTATTAGCAACTAAAAAACTATTTAATTTGCATCCGTTTACCAACGAACGATAATCAAGTTTAAGATTTAACTATTATAGAATCAATTATGGCCGCAGAAACAACAACAGATCAGCCAGTTAAGAAAGTTTGGGGAGGTGGAATTTCACCTTTTAACGTAAGTTGGGGGAAAATGTATATGTGGTTTTTTCTCGTTTCCGATGCTTTTACATTTTCATCCCTGATCATTGCTTATGGTGTAATGCGTCATCGCTTCACAGAAATTTGGCCGAAAGCGAATGATGTGTTTACCCATTTCCCGTTCATGGAGGGTCATATTCCGTTGGCGTATGTAGGTTTAATGACATTTATCCTCATCATGAGCTCAGTAACAATGGTACTAGCTGTAGATGCAGGCCATCAACGCAACAACAAGTCGGTTGCAAAATGGATGTTACTTACAATTATAGGTGGATTCATGTTCCTTGGATCACAAGCTTGGGAGTGGTATCATTTTATTCATGGCACTGAACAAGGTGCCTACATCATGTTTGACGGCCAGGTAGCGAGGCCTTTTGTTGATTATCATACAAACGTTGTCGATTTAAATACTCTTGTATTACCTTCCGGAGAAAAAATAACAGGATCGGCTGCAGAGGCCATCAAGGCGAAGTCGGAACATTTTCATGGAGCCAACATGACTAAAAACGAATATGGCCATCCGTTATTTGCCAACTTCTTCTTTTTCATCACCGGATTTCACGGGTTTCACGTATTTTCGGGTGTAATGATCAACTTAATAATTTTCATTAATGTTCTTAATGGTGCCTATGTAAGAAAAGGACATTATGAACAAATTGAAAAAACCGGATTATACTGGCACTTTGTAGATTTAGTGTGGGTATTTGTATTCACCTTCTTCTATCTTGTATAAATAAATATAAACTGAACCAACCTTATGGCGGATCATCATAGCAGCGAACAGCACGGAGAAAAAAAACATGGTTATTACACAGGTGATATTCACAATCAGTTTGTGGAAGAGCATCGTGTTGAAAATTCAGTAAGCACCATCTGGAAAACATTTTGGATATTATTAGCTATAACAATTTTTGAAGTGGGTATTGCCTTTACTTCCATTCCACATAATATCCTGATCGTAGTATTTATTTTACTTACTGTCGTGAAGGCATATTATATCATCGCATTTTTTATGCACTTGAAACACGAAAAAGTAGCATTCAAGTATTCTATTTTGCTTCCATTCATTCTAATACTTTATTTTATTGTGCTGGCTATTGTTGAAGGGAATTACCTTAACCATGTAGGTAATTAACTGTTACAGTAGTTAATGAACAAATCAAAAACTTTTTCTAAGGCACTCATTCTGATAGGAATTTTATTGATTCCTTCTATCGCCTATTTAATTGTTTCATCCGGCAAAAATAATTATACCCATCTTGAAATTTTTGGTCCGCGTGAGCCCTCTTCCTCCGGCTCAACCGATACCATTTATCATACTGTTTCACCATATAATTTAACGGCACATACAGGAAATGAATTTTCATCGGAGCAATTAAAAGGAAAAATTTATGTTGCAGATTTTTTCTTCGCTACCTGCCAAACCATTTGCCCGAAAATGAATATGCAAATGAAGCGTGTTCAGGAAGCTTATAAAGATGATTCTGAAATATCGCTCGTTTCCTTTACAGTGAACCCCGAAAAAGATACAGTGGAAGCATTAGCTGCCTATGCTGCAGAGTATGGTGCAATAACGGAGAAATGGGTTTTCCTTACAGGAGATAAAAAACAAATTTATGATTTAGCTCGTAACAGCTTTTTTATTACTGCGATGGCGGGCGACGGTGGGCCGGATGATTTCGTTCACTCCGAAAAAATTGTACTAATTGATAAAGAAAATAGAATACGCGGTTACTATGACGGCACCGATTACGAGTCGATTAATTTGCTGATTGATGAAATAAAAGTCCTGAAATGGGAATATGAAAACAAATAATGGAGAATGGATTACCTGGCAGGAAACGAGAAAAAAATTCTTAGAGGCATTTTTATTTTATCAGGGATAATACTGGTAGCAATTATTATTTTGGGGATGCTTCCGCAAGCCGATCACATCCCTCCTTTTGTGCCTTTTCTTCCTAAACTAAATGCATTACTCAATGCTACCTGTTCTGTTCTGTTAATAATTTCATTGTATCAGATTAAAAGAAAAAATATTGCGCTTCACAAAAAAATAAATTTAATAACATTTATTTTGTCATCGATTTTTTTGCTATCGTATGTTATCTTTCATTCATTCGGCATAGAAACAAAATTCCCCGCCGATAATCCTTTGCGTCCTCTTTACCTCTCCATATTACTTTCTCACATATTATTGGCAGCAATTGTGCTACCACTTGTATTACTTTCATTTTATTATGGCCTTTCCAATAAAATAAAATCCCATAAAAAATTGACCCGGTGGTCGTTTCCGATATGGCTTTATGTAACAGTAACAGGGGTGATTGTTTACTTGATGATTTCTCCATACTATCAGTTTTAGCCTATTTTTTTGTAATTTTGTGGTTGATTCATAAGAATATCATGAAATATATTAAAACTCTTCTGTTTGGCATTGCTCTGATTATTGGCTTAGCAATTTCACAACCTTCTAACGCTCAATGCTCTATGTGCCGAGCTGTGGCAGCTTCAGGAACAGGTAACAATGCTGCAAAAGCCGCTAAAGGTCTTAATGCCGGAATTTTATATTTGCTTTTAACACCTTATTTAATTGGTGGCGTGGCCTTTTTTATATGGCGTAAGAACAGAAAAAAAACCACACAAGTTGCCTGATTAATTTCGGTAACCTAAATAGTTAATGAATTGCCGAAATGAGAAAATTGCTCTTCAATAAACTTTCTAAAGAAGAACTAAAAAAGAAGCTATCCGAAGAAATTTTTCATCGAATTACACTTTCTTTTTATCGATATGTGAACATAGAAAACACTGAAGAATTTCGCAATTGGCTTTTCGAAGAATTTGAAAAATTAAATATTCTTGGTCGTACTTACATTGCTAATGAGGGAATAAATTCACAAATATGTGTTCCTGATTACAGCTTTGAATCTTTAAAAAATCTGCTTGAAAGCCATCCTTATTTAAAAAATATGCCTCTTAAAATTGCGGTAGAGGATGATGGAAAATCATTTTACAAATTAATTGTACGTTTAAGAAATAAAGTTGTAGCCGACGGTTTGAATGATGAAACTTTTGACGTTACTAATGTTGGAAATCACCTCACTGCTCAAGAGTTTAACAGCGCCATGGATGATCCTAACACAATTGTAATTGATATGAGAAATCATTACGAGAGTGAAATTGGTCATTTTGAAAATGCAATATTACCTGATACCGACACCTTCAGAGAAACACTCCCGATAGCTGTGGATCAGGTGAAAGAACATAAAGACAAAAAAATACTGTTGTATTGCACCGGTGGAATTCGTTGTGAAAAAGCAAGTGCCTATTTTAAACACGAAGGCTTCAACGATGTGAATCAGTTGCATGGTGGCATTATTGATTATCATCGTCAAGTGAAAGCACAAGGATTAGAATCTAAATTTATTGGAAAGAATTTTGTTTTTGATGATCGACTTGGCGAAAGAATCAGTGATGACATAATTTCGAATTGTCACCAGTGCGGTGCTACATGTGATCATCACACCAACTGTGCGAATGATGACTGCCATTTGCTTTTTATCCAATGCCAAGCTTGTGCTGAAAACAACAAAGGATGTTGCAGTCAGATTTGTATCGATTTTATTGCTTTGCCATTGGAAGAACAAATTCGTTTAAGAAGAGGACTACCAAAACATGATGCTCATTCTGTTTACCGAAAAAGTCGTGTGAGGCCCAGACTTGAGTCCCCTTCGACAGGCTCAGGGAGCGAAATGAGATTAAACAATTCGATTGATTAGTAGCGAGAACCAATCGATCAAATTAATTTTTGTGATCCTTCAAAAATTCTTCAGCTGTAACTTTTATTGCTTCTTCAACAGGTATAAATTGAAAATCCATAACCTTTTTAATCTTTGCATTTTCATACTTATTTTTTCCTGTTGCTGAACGAGCTGTTTCGCGAGTGATGACCGGTTTCTGACCTGATATCCATGACTTAATTGCTTCACTTCGCCACGCAAAAGCGGTTAGTAACGGTCCGGCATATATGCTTGCTCTTTTTTTACTGAAAGCATCAGCAATCTGATCAAAAACTGTTCTGAAGGGCAAGTTTTGTGATACAAGAATAAAACGTTCATCCGAAACATCACTTTCCATAAGATTGATCATCGCTTTTGAAACGTCGCGAACATCTACAAAACCACTTTCACCTTCGGTATAAAACATCAAACCTTTAAAAACTCTGTTAAAAATTGATGAACTATCGGACTCCCAGTTTCCCGGTCCAATAATTATTCCCGGATTTACCATGACTGCGTTCAACCCTTCAGCTATTCCTCTCCAAACTTCTCTTTCGGCGCCATACTTGCTAACAGCGTAGAAGGAATTGTATTTGGAAGTTTTCCATGAAGTGTTTTCATCAATCAAATTATCAGAACCTGTACGCCCTAAAGCTGCAACAGAACTGGCATAACAGAGTTTGCGGATACCTTTTTCCAAACAAAGGTTCACGACGTTAGCGGTGCCTTGCACATTAACATGATGCATTTGATTGCGATCGGAGGGCAAAAAAGAGACTTTTCCTGCACAATGATAAACGGTATCAACATTCTCTAAAGCTGCTTCAAGTGAAAAAATATCGGTAACATCTCCAATTGCCCACTCTACATTTTTCATCAATTCCGGCTGTCCTGCGAAATAGTGATCTACACAGTTCATCCTGCTATTCTCCCGCCTCAAAGCCCGTACTTTATATCCCTTCGAAACCAAATCAAAAAGCAATCGTGAACCAAGAAGTCCCGTTGCCCCTGTGAGTAAAATCATGAGGACGAAATTAGCGAAAAATGGTCATTGAAAAAAAAGTCATTGGGTCATTGAAAAAGGTGATTGGGTGATTAAGTCATTGAAGAAAAAAGTCCATGATTTTTGATTTTTATGATAGGTATGATCTATTTTGATGGATTTGTTATGAATAATTTATCCCGCTTTTTTTTAATTTGCGATATAATCATATTGAAAATGGTCATTAAGTCATTGAAAGTAAGTCATTAGATCATTGATTATTGAATGAAAAGGGTGTAATCAAAGTCGAAGTGTCGTTTGATTCCAAAGTTTCGTTTTCTACTCCAATTCGAGGGAACACGGATGACACAGATTTAACTGATTTTGACTGATTTGATTCTTCAAAAAACATATTCGCGCAAATCAGTTAAATCCGTTCAATCTGTCTTCCATAACAACTCCATGAATGACCAATGACACTTCCGCCGAGACAACGACCAATGACTGAATGACCCTTCCGCAGCGATTGCGACCAATGACCCTTCCGCCGAGTCTACGACTAATGACCAATGACCAATGACCAATTTCTTTTATCTTTGCCAAAAAGGAAAAAAATGAATTTTATTGAAGAATTGCGTTGGAAGGGTATGATCCATGATATGATGCCCGGGACAGAAGAACTACTTTCGAAAGAAGTTGTGTCGGGTTACATCGGCTTTGATCCTACGGCAGATTCATTACACATTGGAAATCTGGTCCAGATTATTTTGCTGATGAATTTTCAACGGTGCGGTCATAAACCCATTGCGCTCATTGGCGGTGCAACAGGTATGGTAGGAGATCCTTCGGGGAAATCGGAAGAAAGAAATTTGCTGAATGAAGAGGTTCTGAACCACAATGTTGCGTGTGTAAAAAAACAGTTGGAAAAATTTCTCGATTTCAATTGTGGAGCGAACAGTGCCGAAATGGTTAATAATTACGATTGGTTCAAAGAGATGTCGTTTCTTGATTTTATCAGAGATACCGGCAAACACATTTCAGTAAATTATATGATGGCAAAAGATTCCGTAAAGAAAAGATTAGAAACCGGAATCTCCTTTACCGAATTCACCTATCAATTGGTTCAGGGATACGACTACTATTGGCTTCATAAAAACAAAAATTGCAAAATTCAAATGGGTGGTTCCGATCAGTGGGGCAATATTGTAACAGGTACCGAATTAATTCGTCGCAAAGCGGGAGGAACTGCTTTTGCACTCACCTCTCCATTGATCACAAAAAGTGATGGAAGTAAATTTGGCAAAACCGAAAAAGGAAATATCTGGCTCGACCCCAATAAAACATCACCTTATCAATTTTATCAGTTTTGGCTGAACTGCGCTGATGAGGATGCAAAAAGATTTATTAGAATTTTTACTTTCCTTTCGCAGGATGAAATTCTTGCTCTTGAAGCAGATCATAATTCTGCCCCGGAAGCACGTATTCTTCAAAAAGCTCTTGCAAAAGATTTAACGATCAGAGTTCATTCAGAACAAGATTATCTAAACTCCATTGAAGCAAGTCAGATTTTATTCGGTCAAGCTACGGCAGATAAATTAAGATCACTTGATGAAAAAATGTTACTTGAAATAATGGATGGAGTTCCTCAGATGAAGATTAGTCGTGATGAACTTCAAAATGGCATTGGTATAGTTGATTTGGTTGCTGAAAAAACAAATATCTTCCCTTCAAAAGGAGAAGCAAAAAAATTAATTGTTGGTGGTGGGCTAAGTATCAACAAAATTAAAATTACAGACCCAACTTCTCAAACAAACACCAATGATTTATTGAATTCAAAATATTTATTAGTGCAAAAAGGTAAGAAAAATTATTATTTAGTGATTGCCGAATAACTACATAGAATCAATAGTACTAAGAAAGCTTTCGAACGTTGGAAGCAATATCACATTTTTAGGAGCAGTGACAGTTAGGTTCGATGTAATTTGAAATCCAGTGAGCAATATTGTTTTATCTTTAAAACGAGCCGACAAATTATTTACAATTGTTTGAGTTGAAATTTTCGAAGGGGTAGATGTTAGTGCCGACATGATATAATTGGCTTCATATTGATTTACTATTGCATCAAGTTCGGCATAAGGAAGATTTTGTCCGAGGTAAATAGTGTGATGCCCTCTCGATCGAATAGCATAGTTTGCAAATAACAAACCCAATTCATGTGTTTCACCTTCGGGAAGAAATAAAATAAATTTTTTAGGTCGTTCTTTTTTCACACTCACTTGAGAGTCGATAGCCACTATTATTTTTTGCCTGATCAAATTGCTCATGAAGTGCTCAAAGGCAGGATTCACTTGTCCGGTTTGCCACAAAACACCAATTCTTTTCAAAAAAGGGAAGAACAATTCAAGCATCGTTTTCTCCAAACCAAATTTCATGAGGTGCGATGATAAAATCCTGTCAAAGGCAGCTTCATCCAAATTAAACATGGCCTGCATCATACTATCCAACTGAACATCGACATCGGAAACATCGGCAGTTAATTCAAAAACCAACTTCTCTAATTCTTCTTTTGAAAGTGCGGTGAGCTTCGATATTTTATGTCCATTTCGATTCAACATGGAAACATTTATCAAAAGTTTCAAATCCTCATCATCATAATACCGAATATTGGTTGCAGTCCTTTTTGGCTGTGGAATACCGTAACGTTGCTCCCAAATACGGAGGGTATGTGACTTTATTCCGGTAAGATTTTCGATGTCTTTTATATTGAATCGATTCATTTATAGCAATTTAACTTAGGATGAGAAATTGTACTCTGCTGAGAAATATGGTGACTTAACCATTTAGACTGCTAAAAAGTTTTCTGGTAAGAACTTTAATAAATTCACGCTCAATCACTAATTCAGCCAGTTGTTGGTAAAAGAGATCTCCTTGACTATTTTGCTGAAGATCTCGATATTTTTTTTCATCGACATCAATTCGATACAAAAGTACATTAAAAGTAACCTGATTCTCTTTGTAGAGACGTGTGAGAGCGGGAGTTACTTGAAGCAATAATTCGGAATAGGCTGTTTGAGTATTTCCACTAAAATGAATATCGATACCTATGAGATCAAAATCACGAATCACCTGTTTGGCAGTATTTTCAACCACTTCCAGATCATGACGGTATTTTTCGGGATGAAGGTCGATCATGGTTGAATTATTTTACAGGAAATTGAATTATTAGCCGTTGCACCGGGCGGTTATTCAGAAGATGTTCAGTAAAAATTTCTTCCACATCAGAGAGTTCTACACTTCCATAAAATATTCCTTCGGGATACACTACCAATGCGGGTCCAAAATCGCAAGCATCTATACATCCGGCTCGTTGCGTTCTAATATCGGCATTGAGACCACTATCTTTTACCAATTTCTTAAATGCTTTAACCAACTCCAACCCATGCGATTCACCACAGCTTTTTCGTTCGCCGGCAGGTCGTTGATTGGTACAAATAAATACGTGTTTTTCAAATTTCATAGGAATAATGACGGCTATTGAAAGTATTGCGAGTAGGTTAGTTTTGCTGTAAGACAGGTACAAATTTACGCTACATATGCTATCGATTTGAAAGTAGCTAGATTATTAGTCTTCAAAGTTTTCAACAAAAATCTAATATCCATCAATCCTTTCTAATTTAGCCAAGAAATCAAATTAAAACAAAATTACTTTTCAAACTGTTTTAACAAGGTGAGCTCAAATCAAATAAAAACAGTGCTTATTGCCGGTGGCAGTGGGATGATAGGAACAAGACTGGCCGAACTGTTAAAATCAAACAATTTTGAAGTAAGGTTTTTAAGTAGGCGAAGAACAGAAAAGCAAAAAGACACTTTTTTGTGGGACCCTGAAAAAGGGATGATTGATGAACAAGCAATAAAAGAAGCTGATATACTTATTAACCTTGCCGGGGAAGGCATTGCAGACAAGCGATGGACAGCTCGCAGGAAACGAAAAATTGTTAACAGCCGTATGTTTTCGACGAATTTGCTATATAAGAGTCTTTCAGAAATTCCAAACAAAGTTCAATTGGTTATCAATGCTTCTGCCATTGGAATTTACGGCAACACAGGAATACAAATTATGCATGAGGAACACTCGGCATCATCCGATTTCCTTGGGCAAACCTGCTTGCGATGGGAGAACGCAGCTAAACAATTTGAAAAGCTGAAAATTCGTACCGTCATTTTCAGGATTGGATTGGTACTCTCGACAAACGGAGGATTTCTACCAAGAATTTTGCAGCCTTTTAAATTCGGAATTGCAACATATTTGGGAAGTGGCGAACAATATCAGTCGTGGATACACATTGATGACCTATGTACAATGATGATCAAATCTATTCGTGATAAAAATATAATTGGAGTTTATAATGCAGTCGCACCCGGACCACTCAACAACAAAAATTTGATAAAATTAATTTCACATATTTTAGGTGGTGGCCATCTAATCATTCAAGTACCATCTATGATTCTCAAATTCATTTTTGGAGAAATGTCGATAGCTGTTATTGGCGGAACACGGGCTTCCTCTGAGAAAATTGAAAAAACCGAGTTCAGCTTTAAATACCCACAAGCTAATCAAGCACTCAGTAATCTTTTAGGTAAATGACTACCGTAGTAAATGTTTTCTGGTTTCGCCGTGATCTCAGACTTGATGACAACACAGGACTTCATGCGGCTTTAGTATCAGGAAATAAGGTTTTGTGTGTTTTTATCTTTGACAAAAATATTTTAAATAAACTCGAAAATAAAAATGATGCAAGGGTGCTGTTCATACACCAAAGGTTAAAAATACTAAATGAGGAATTAAAAAAACATGGTTCTTCGTTGCTAATTTTGCACACAACACCACTAGAAGGTTGGAAAAAAATCATAAAAGAAAATAATGTTGCAGCAGTTTACACTAATCGAGATTACGAGCCTTATGCATTAGAAAGAGATACTTCTATTCAGGAATATCTACATTCTAAAGGAATTGAATTCAATACATACAAGGATCATGTGCTTTTTGAAAGAGATGAGATTATAAAGGACGATGGAAATCCTTATACCGTTTTTACACCATATAAAAATAAATATTTAAAATCTTTTTCTTCAAAATCTATAAAGGCCGTACCATCAAAATTAGTATTAAAAAACGTAGAACACGTTTCATTTCAACCGCTACCGGGAATAGAAGAATTTGGATTTAATGAATTCAATTTTTCCTTTCCTCCGGAAATCGTGAATAAAGAATTATTAAAAAAATACAAAGAGCAACGAGATTTCCCTGCTATCGATGGGACTTCACGAATTAGCATTCACCTCCGTTTCGGAACTATAAGTATTCGCACATTGGCTGCACTGGCTATTAAAGAAAAGAGTGAAACGTGGCTAAACGAACTCATTTGGCGTGATTTTTATCAGATGATTCTTTGGCATTTTCCTCATGTAGTAAATAAAGCATTCAAGCCTGTTTATGACAAAATACCTTGGAGGAATAATGAGGATGAATTTACGAAATGGTACGAGGGAAAAACCGGTTACCCAATTGTTGATGCAGGAATGCGTGAACTAAATGCGACAGGTTTTATGCATAATAGAGTTAGAATGGTGACAGCAAGTTTTTTAACAAAACATTTACTTATCGATTGGAGATGGGGTGAAGCCTATTTTGCACAAAAATTGCTCGATTTTGATTTAGCATCAAACAATGGCGGATGGCAATGGGCTTCAGGAAGCGGTTGTGATGCAGCTCCGTACTTCCGCATTTTCAATCCCTCGGAACAAACCAGAAAATTTGATCCTGATTTTAAATACATCCGCAAATGGGTTCCCGAATTCGAAGATTTCTCATATCCACAACCTATTGTTGAGCATAAATTTGCGAGAGAAAGATGTTTACAAGTATATAAAAAAGCACTATCCTTTACAGAATGGTCATCGAATGCAAGATAATTTTTTCTTTGAGTTATGTTTTTGTGAAAAGTGACCAGTGACCAGTGAAATCTTTGTATAAAAGATACTTTTTCCTTTGATTAGTGTTTTTGTGACAAGTGTCATGTGTAAAGTAAGTATATTTTTCCAAAAAATATAATTTTTCATTATACATTTTACAATACACATTTTACATGTTGCATTATACATTTTACATGTTGCATTACACATTTTACATTACACATTTCACATTACACATTTTACATTACACATTTTACATTTTACACCTGTATCTAGCGCTGATTCAATCCCGCCTCTAGTTTTCACGCACCATCAACTTTTCCGCCATTCCGCGAAGCACCGATTTTTTTGATTCAGAAACAGGAATTTGATTCAGATGAAAAATGGCTTTGTCAAAATGTTTCGACATCTCCTCTTCGGCGAGTTGTTCGACACCGAGTCGGTTATAAACTTCGGTAACGGCTGTCACTTTTTCGGAGGCATCACAATTGGAGTCTGATATCCATTTATGCAATTTTTCTTTATCGTTGCCAGTTGCTAATTCAAGCGCTTTGAGTAATAAAAATGTTTTCTTGTTGGCAACAATGTCACCACCTTTAAATTTTCCGAATTTTTTATCATCACCAAAAACATCCAGTAAATCGTCTTTCAATTGAAAAGCAATTCCGGTATTCTTACCAAATTCATATATATGGTTGGCATTCGCAGTATCGGCACCGGCAATGAGAGCTCCAATTTTTAAACTGGCTGCGAGAAGTACAGCAGTTTTGTAAGTGATCATGTGCAGATAATCATCAATAGATACATCCTCTAAGGTTTCAAAATCCATATCCAACTGCTGACCTTCGCAAACTTGAATTGCTGTTTCATGAAAAAGTTCGAGGACAGAGCGCAGCACATTATCTTTTGTCATCATCATCAACTGACAAGCTTTCACGAACATAGTGTCGCCGGATAAAATTGCGATATTTTGATTCCAACGAGTATGAACAGTTTGACTAGAACGACGCAGTGGAGCATTATCCATGATATCGTCGTGCATAAGGGTGAAATTATGAAAAACCTCGATGCCAAGAGCAGGTTTAATCGCTTCATTCAAATCGCCATCGAACAATTCACAAGCTGCTAACAATGCAATAGGACGCATTCGTTTTGCATCCAGCGACAGCATATACGAAATTGGGTCATATAGATCTTTAGGAGAGCCTTTAAGTGAAATATCACCCAGTTCTTTAACCACCAGATCTTTTAATTCATTAATCGAATGCATCACGATTCAACTAATTGCTTCGAATCAATTAGAATTTTAATACCTTGTTCTAAAGGAGTAAGTGGACGGTTTAAAAGTTGAACCATTTTAGAATTATCAGGGCATCTGCGTGTCATGTCACCCTCTTTGAGAGCAGGCAGATGAACAATTTTTGATTTTGATCCAGAAACCTCAATAATTTTATGAGCAAGATCTAGAATGGTAATTTCTTTGTCGGTGCCAATGTTAACCACATCGTTTATCATTTGATTATTATAAAAAGCACTCAAGCAAGCATCCACATTATCTTCCACATAACAAAATGTTCTTGTTTGGCTACCATCGCCATAAATCGTTATGTCTTTGTCATTTAATGCAGCATTAATAAATTTCGACATTACAAAATCTTTACTCTGCTTTGGTCCATAAGTATTAAAAAATCGAAAGATGGTATAATCGAGATCAAATTCTTGTTTGTATGCACGGAGATAAGCTTCTCCAACATTTTTTACAATTGCATAAGGTAATCTCGAGTTGAGCGGAGTGGTATGTTCATTTTGCGGAAACTCAACCGGCTCTCCATACACTTCGGAAGAAGAAGAAAAATAAATTCTTTTCACTCCAGAGTTTTTAGAAAGATTGAGTACGTTTTTTATTCCGATAATATCATTTAACACCATCACCGGGTACTCCAAAGTTCGCTTCACTCCTACCAACGCAGCAAGGTGAAAAACATACCTAAACCGATAGGCATTAAATATTGTGGAGATGTCTTTAAAATCATTTACATCAGCTTTAATAAATTTAACATTATCATGAGATGACAATGGCAATTTATCGATTGAACCTGTGTGAAGGTTATCAACAATGACCACAAAATTATCAGGATTTTGGGCAAGTTTGGTAGCAATTCCACTTCCAATGAAGCCTGCTCCGCCTGTTACAAGAATTCTGGTTTGCATAATTTATTCGTGTAAGTTAAGTAAGTATTCGCCGTATCCACTTTTTCTCAGTGGCTCGGCTAAAGTAATAAGTTGTTCTTTTGATATAAATCCTTTACGGTAAGCAACTTCCTCGATACAACCAATTTTTTGTCCTTGTCGTTCTTCAATGACTTGAACAAATTGCGAAGCTTGAAGCAACGAATTAAATGTTCCTGTATCGAGCCATGCAGTTCCTCTGCTCAAAATTCCTACACTGAGTTTATTTTGTTTGAGATACTCTTTGTTGACATCAGTAATTTCATATTCCCCACGAGCACTTGGCTTTAAATCTTTGGCGATTTGCACCACACTATTATCATAAAAATAAAGTCCGGGGACAGCATAATTTGATTTTGGGCTAACCGGTTTTTCTTCAATAGAAATTGCTTTTCCTGTTTTATCAAATTCAACAACACCATATCGTTCAGGATCCGACACATGATAAGCGAAAACAACACCACCGGTAGGATCAACATTCGCAGTTAGCAACTCTTCCAATCCGGAACCATAAAAAATATTATCACCAAGAATGAGTGCAACTTTATCACTTCCAATAAATTTTTCACCAATTACAAATGCCTGTGCCAGTCCGTTAGGAACAGATTGCTCTGCATATTCAAATTTGCAACCGATACGCGATCCGTCACCGAGTAATTTTTTAAAGTGAGGCAAATCATGTGGTGTACTAATAATTAAAATCTCCCTTATGCCCGCAACCATCAAAACCGACAAGGGATAATAAATCATAGGTTTATCATACACCGGCATTAGTTGCTTACTCATAGCCAATGTAAGTGGGTGCAATCGGGTTCCGGAGCCTCCGGCTAGAATAATTCCTTTCACAGCAATTAAAATTTAAAGCAGATTAATAATTAAAGAATTTAAAACAATTTGAACATAATACTTTTGACAAAGAATTAATCTTTATTCAACTCCTCAAATTCATTCGATTCAAAATTAATTTTACGGATTTCCAAATCATTGAGCTCAATATCTTCTTCTTCATCAATAGTTTGGATCAATGGTTCTTGTAGGAACGCTTTTGTTGTAATTCTCCTTTCGAGAGCAATTAAAAATGCAGGTAAGAGAATCAAATTGGATGTCATAGCCACAAGCAATGTAATTGAAATTAAAATTCCTAAAGAGGCCGTTCCACCGAAACTAGATGCTGAAAATATTAAAAACCCACAAAATAAAATGATCGCGGTATACACCATGCTGACACCTGTTTCTCTAATAGTAAGCGATACTGCTCTTGAAATACTCAAAGGGTTATGCTTGAGTTCTAATCTATATTTTGTAAGAAAATAAATTGTTCCATCGGAGGCAATTCCAAATGCAATACTAAATATTAAAATGGTGGATGGCTTTAAGGGGATATTAAAGAATCCCATTATACCGGCTGTTATCAAAAGTGGTATTAGACTTGGAAGAATAGAAATAGAAATCATCCGAAACGACATAAAAAGCATGAACATAATAATGGAAATCAAAATTATAGCGAGAATAATACTTTCCATCAAATTTTTGAACAGGTAATCGTTTCCACGTAAAAAAATCAAACTGTTTCCTGTTATGTTCACTGTATATTCTGAAGGGCTAAAGATCGAATCCACACGAGGCCTCAATTCATCCAGCAACACTTTCATTTTCAAAGAACCAATGTCGGCCATTTGAACACTCACACGAGTGACCTGGCGAGTACTATCGAGAAACGATTTAAATGACTGAGCTTTATTTGTTGAATCACCTTTAAGGTATGCCGCCATTTCAACCAACTCTAACGACCCCGGTAATATGTAGTACTTTTTATCACCTCCTTTGTACGATTGATATGAAAATTTTATTCCATCAACAATTGCAATCGGCTTTGAAAATTCAGGGTATTTGGCCAGCATCTTTTCCAACCTATGAATCTTTTGCAAATTCACAGGATCAAGAGCTTTTCCAGGCTGGCGGGTATCAATTGAAAATTCTAGAGGCAATACACCTTTAAAACTCTTTTCAAAAAATCTCATATCAATATAAACCGGATCATCTGCAGGCAAATCATCAACAACAAAACCAACAGTATTTAATCGAGTAACGCCATACAGAGAAATTGCTATCAAAATTCCTACCACTAAAAACACCAACTTGTGGTGTGAACTGACTAGCCAATCGATAAACTCAAGCAATTTATTCAATCGAGGAGCCTTCAGGTGATTCATGTGCTTCAATTGTGGATCAGGCAAAAAGCTGAATACAATAGGAATTAATACCAAAGAAATAACATAGGTAGCCATTACATTGATGGAAGCCACCATTCCGAATTCCATCAAAATTTTACTTTGGGTAAAGTAAAATACACCAAATCCGATGGCAGTAGTAAGGTTCGCTAAAAAAGTGGTGAGCCCAATACGCTCTATCATCCTCGAAAGAGATCTGATTTTATTACCATGCTTGCGAAATTCGGTATGATATTTATTAAGCAGTAAAATACTGTTTGGAATACCGATAACAATAATAAGTGGTGGAATTAATGCTGTAAGAATAGTTATTTTATATCCAAAAAGAGCAATGATACCTACCGACCAAATAACACTTATTAGTACCACTATTACTGAGAAAATTACTACTTTAAATGATCGGAAAAATATGAATAAAATTATACTGCATACAATAAGTGCCAACACCAAAAACAATTGCATTTCTCTGGCAATTTTTCCAGATATTTCTGTTCGAATAAAAGGCATTCCGGAAATGTGCAACTTCACATTTTGCGATTCCCCAAATGCTTCGGTTTTTTTAACAATTTGTTTTACAATATCAATCCTACTCTTGGTATTTAACTTCTTTTTATCGAAGGTGATTGCCATCAATGTACAATTTCCGTCTTCACTAATAATAAATCCTTTATAAAATGGAAGCCGGTCAATTTCTGATTTGATTGCATCAAGTTCAGATTGCGTTTTTATTTCAGCATTAATAAGTTGCTTAATTTCAAATTTTTTGTTGGCTTCGTTAACATTAATGTCATAAATTTCAGCCACCGAAACAACACCCTCAATTCCATCAATAGATTTAATCTCTTTTCCAAGTTTATACCAGCCATTGAATTTACCGAGTTGATAAAAATTGCTATCCTCCACCCCTATCACCATCACACTACCATCTTCTCCAAAGGTGGATTTGAATTTTTCGTAATCTTTATAATAAGGATCGTCAACCGGCAACACCCTGGCAAAATCGTAGGAAAGTTGGATTCCCGTAGCCATGTAACCGAAAAACACTGTCAAGCACGCTATTACAACAATTAGTAATCGCCTGTTTCTCAATATTATACTAGCAATTTTTCGAAACATAGGTGGAATTAGAATTGGGTAAAGTTACAGAAAAAGAAAATAATTCTTTAAATAATCTTAATTCATTACATTTCAATCAATTATATAAGAATTAAAGGAATAACCCTTGCAAAGGCTTCGAAATCGGCGAGAGGACTTATTTTTGCAGAAACTATGCTTGATCAACAAAATATATACTTCGATTACAATTCCACAACACCTGTTGATCCTGCGGTGCTTAGGGAAATGATGCCTTATTTTTCGGATCAATTTGCAAATGCAGCCAGCAACACTCATCTACAGGGTAAACATGTTGCAACTGCGGTTGAAGATGCACGTTTGAGGATAGCAAAATATCTCCACTGTGAGCCGAACGAACTTACTTTCACTTCCGGGTCAACCGAATCCATAAATATGGCTATAGCGGGGGTCGCCGACATTTACAAATCAAAAGGAAATCACATTATTACGTGGGCTACTGAGCACAAAGCGGTTTTAGAATCTTGTTTGAGATTAGAGCAAAAAGGTGCTAAAATTTCTGTTTTGCCGGTGAACAGAGATGGACTACCTGATTTAGATATTTATAAAAACAGTATCACAAAAGATACAATTTTGGTTTGTGCAATGATGGCAAATAATGAAACTGGTACATTGATGCCTGTTCGTGAAATTGCTGAAATTGCACATTCCCATGGATCATTGTTTTTTTGCGATGCAACACAAGCACCGGGAAAAATGCGTGTTGATATTCAAGATGTAGGAGCAGATTTATTATGCATCTCAAGTCACAAAATGTACGGTCCAAAAGGTTGTGGAGTGTTATATCTGAGAAGAAAAAACCCTCGTGTAAAAATTTCGCCATTGATTGTAGGAGGTGGTCATGAAAATGGATTAAGATCGGGAACTCTCAACGTACCTGCAATAGTGGGAATGGGTAAAGCTGCTGAAATTTGTACAGAAAAATACTGGGAGGACATTACACATCTCTCTGAAATGAGAACTTTGTTAGAACAAATCCTTACAACTAACGGTCGCGGTTATGTGAATGGAAGTATAAAAAACAGAATTCCCAATACAACCAACATTTGCTTTCCCGGAATAAAAGCCTCCGAACTAATATCAAAAGTTCCTAGTCTATCTATGGCAACAGGATCGGCATGCTCCTCTGCACTTCCCGAGCCTTCTCACGTATTAAAAGCTATGGGGTTGAGCGATGCAGAATGTTATGCAAGTGTGCGTTTGAGTGTGGGAAGATACATTACCAGAGATGAAATTATGAGTGCTGCAGGTTTGATTTCAAATGCAATTGATGTAAACCTCAAAAAGGATGCATGATAAATACAAACGAAATCTGGAAATCATTTAAAATAAAGAGTATGGTCATCTAATTATGTTGCGGATGTTAACTATATTTGACAACGAAAATAAAATTATACTAAAAGAACTTTTTTATGTCACAACCCGAAAAAAAACTATTCCTTTTAGATGGAATGGCATTAATATACAGAGCCTATTTTGCGTTCAGTAAAAATCCAAGAATCAATTCCAAAGGATTGAACACTTCTGCAATGTTTGGCTTTACAAATACCTTGTTGGAGATATTAAATAAAGAAAAGCCTACACACATAGCTGTTGCATTTGATACAGCAGCACCCACTGCAAGGCACACCGATTTTGCTGAATATAAAGCACATCGCGATGCTATTCCTGAAGATTTAGCTACTTCTATTCCTTATGTGTTCAGTATTATTGAAGGCTTTAACATTCCAGTTCTTACTATGGATGGCTATGAGGCGGATGATATTATTGGTACGCTTGCGAAAGAAGCAGAAAAAAATGGGTTCAAAACTTACATGATGACACCCGACAAGGATTTTGCTCAACTTGTTACAGAGAATATTTTCATGTACAAGCCGGCCTCATTCGGAAATGGTGCCGAAATTTTAGGCGTTCCTGAAGTGTTAAAGAAATTTGAAATCAAAGATGTAAAACAAGTAATAGATATTCTTGGGCTTTGGGGTGATACAGCCGATAATATCCCGGGAATTCCCGGTGTAGGCGAGAAAACCGCAAAGCAATTAATTGCCGACTATGGATCTGTTGAAAATATTATTGCCAATGCCGACAAACTCAAAGGCAAACTTGCCGAAAAAGTAAAAGAACATGCTCATTTGGCAATTATGTCGAAACAATTGGCTACAATTCTTACTGATGTCCCAATTAAATTTGATGAACAAGCTTTAAAACTTGAAGAGCTGGATAAAGATAAACTAAGAGATGTTTTCTCTGAACTTGAATTCAGAGCCCTTGCTAAAAGGGTGTTGGATGAAGATCTATCGGGGACATCAGCTGATGCACCTGTTCAGCAAGCATTATTTGAAGAACCTTTAACATTAAAATTTAGTGAAGATGATGCAACACATAATTCATCACCAACTCAATTAAAAACAATTCATACCACTCCCCACCACTATTTTTTAGTGGATTCTCAATCCAAAAGAAAAGAACTGATAGAATTACTAAAAAAATCAAAATCATTTTGTTTCGATAGCGAGACGACCGATATTGATGCAAACAAAGCGGAATTGGTTGGACTCTCATTTTCAATAAAAGAACATGAGGCTTATTATGTTCCACTACCATCGGTTTATGAGGAGTCGCACGTCATTGTTAATGAGTTTAAATCCATTTTTGAGGATGAGAGTAAAATCAAATGTGGTCAGAATATTAAATATGATATGATGATGTTGAAGTGGTACGATGTGGATGTTAAATCTCCTCTCTTCGATACCATGATAGCACATTATTTAATGGAGCCCGACATGCGACATAACATGAACGTACTTTCTGAGACATATCTCAATTATGAACCGGTACATATTGAAGAACTCATAGGTTTTAAAAAGTCTGAACAAATTAGTATGCGTGATGTTGCAGTCGAAAAAATTGTAGCCTATGCTGCAGAGGACGCTGATGTGACACTACAATTGATGAATAAATTTCAACCCATTATTATCGAAAATAAATTACACAAACTTTTCGAAGAAGTTGAAATGCCATTGATACCTGTTTTAGCAGCGATGGAAACCGAAGGCGTTGCAATTGATCCCATTGCATTGGGAGAATTTTCAAAATTATTGGAACTAGAAATTACTGATGTAGAACAAAAAGTGTATGATGCTGCCGGAATGAAATTTAATGTTTCCTCTCCTAAACAACTGGGAGAGGTATTTTTTGATGTATTAAAAATTGATCCGAAAGCAAAAAAAACAAAAACGGGACAATATGCCACCGGAGAGGATATACTCTCGAAACTTGCCGATAAACACCCTGCGGTTCAACTCGTTCTTGAATACAGAGGTTTAGTAAAATTAAAAAATACGTATGTGGATACGTTACCAACGATGGTGAATCCTCGAACCGGAAGAATTCACACTTCGTATCAACAAGCGGTGGCGTCAACAGGCAGACTGAGTTCGAACAATCCCAATTTGCAAAACATTCCTATCCGCACAGAAAGAGGAAGAGAGGTTAGAAAAGCATTTGTGCCACGCAATGCAAATTACACATTGCTCTCTGCCGATTATTCTCAGATAGAATTGCGAATCATTGCGGAATTCAGTAAGGATGCAAGCATGCTGGAAGCCTTTCGTAACGGTATTGATATTCATACCTCAACAGCCTCAAAAGTGTACGGTGTAGAATTGGATCTAGTATCTTCAGACATGCGTCGCAATGCTAAAATGGTAAATTTTGGAATTATTTATGGCATCAGTGCATTTGGATTATCACAACGTCTCAACATTCCGAAAAAAGAAGCAGCACAAATTATCGAAAACTATTTTCGTGAATTTCCAACTATAAAAAATTATATGGATGGCAACATTTCTTTTGCACGGCAAAACGGATATGTTGAAACAATTCTAGGTCGAAAAAGATATTTACGTGATATTAATTCTGCCAATGCGGTTGTGCGTGGGTTTTCAGAACGAAATGCCATCAATGCACCTATACAAGGTTCAGCAGCAGACATGATAAAAGTTGCAATGATCAACATCCATAAAGAACTAATTGATAAAAAATTAAAAGCGAAAATGATTTTGCAAGTGCATGATGAATTGGTTTTTGATGTTCCTCATGAAGAAGTTGAACAACTGAAATCTATTGTTAAAGATAAAATGGTGAACGCAATTAAAATGGAAGTTCCTATTGAAGTTGAAATGGGAAGTGGTAAAAATTGGCTGGAAGCGCATTAAAAACGGGAATGTAAAATTTAAAATGTAGAATTTTCAATCTAAAATTTGTTTGGCAATTTTTTTATAAATTGTACATTTTATTTCCCTGACTATCAAACAAATCCCAATAAACCTACAAGCCTATCCCCCTAAGCTCTTTTAAATTAATTTAACAAAATAGAATTAACTGAGAGCTTCGGAGGACACAGTAAACTAAAGAACCAATAAACTAAAGAACCAATAAACTAATAAACTAATAAACTAATAAACTAATAAACCTGCCTGCTATCGCCATGCTAAAGCTTGTCTTTAGCTTGGCAGTCAGGCTAAAGAACTAAAGAACCAATAAACAAATAAACAAATAAACTAACATTTTTTATGCACAATTACGACATCATCATAGTAGGCTCCGGACCGGCGGGTTGTGCTTGTGCTCTTTCGCTGAAAGGTTCCGGGCTGCGGGTTTTGGTAATTGATAAAAGTAATTTTCCGCGCGATAAAGTTTGTGGAGACGCCATTCCCAACACGGTGTCGAAAGCATTACGGATGTTGGATGAAAAATACCTTGCAGCCTTGAGGGCATTTCCAGAAAAGGTGAGTATCGATTCGTGCAAAGTAGTGGCGCCTTCTGGAAAATTTGTAACGCTGCATTTTAAATTAGAGGGATATGCAAGTATGCGCATGGAATTCGATCATTTTATGGTGAACCTCGCCAAAAAGGAATCGCAAGCAACTTTCATAACCGGTGAAGAGATTAAAGATGTTACTGTAAGTAATAGTCATGTTGAAGTTACTACCGACAAAGGAAATAGTTTCTCATCACAACTAATTATTGGTTGTGATGGTGCACATTCGGTGTTAAACAAAAAATTAACTTCCACAAAAGTTGACCACAATCATTATATTGGTGCTGTGAGAGCTTATTACAAAAACGTAAAAGGTCTTCAACCAAATACCATGGAAATACATTTGGTAAAAGGATTTATGCCCGGTTATTTTTGGATATTCCCTTTAACAAATAACACCTGCAACACCGGCTTTGGTATGGTATCGACTTCCATATCATCAAAGAAAATTAATCTGAGAAAAAGCTTGCTCGAAATTGTAAAGAACAGCGAAACAATTCGTGAAAGATTTACAGATGCCGTTGCAATGGAAGATCCCATCGGGTATGGATTGCCAACAGGTTCCAGAAAAGTTCAGATATCCGGCGAACGTTTCATGCTCGCGGGCGATGCCGCCTCCCTCATCGACCCTGCTACAGGTGAGGGTATTGGCAATGCTATGATCAGCGGAATAAAAGCGGGACAACATGCTATAAAATGTTTTGATGAAAATAATTTTTTAGCTCCTTTTATGAAACAATATGATGATGCTATTCACCAATATTTTTGGAATGATATGCGAAGCAAATATTTTATGCAACGAATGGTCGGTGAAAAAGCATGGCTTGCCGATTTTGCAATTGGCCTAGCTGCTGATGTACCATGGATAAAAAACAAACTACAAAAACTGTTTTAGTCGCGGCGGAATGCGTTGCCCTGAGCTTGCCGAATGGGTGACAAGTGACATGTGACATGTGACAAGTGACAAGTGGGAAAGTGTTTAGTGAACTGTGATTAGTGAACTGTGTTTAGTGAACTGTGATTAGTGACCAGTGTTTAGTGAACTGTGATTAGTGAACAGTGATTAGTGAACAGTGTTTAGTGACCAGTGTTTAGTGACCAGTGTTTAGTGTGGTTTGTGGTTCGGCTCCGCTCACCATGACGGTTCTTGCGTCTCGGCTTCGCTCGACGCAAAATCAATAACATTAGCAATAGCTATTGATTTTGAGATCGCTGAAGCTTTAAACTTTTGACTGAAAAATACTGACTGTTGACTGAAAGACTGAAGACGGCTTATCGCTACCGCCGACCGCCGACCGCTACTGCTTACCGCCGACTTTTTTTAGTCTAGTTTCAAAACAGCCAAAAATGCTTGTTGAGGGATTTCGACGTTACCGACTTGCCGCATTCTTTTCTTTCCTTCTTTTTGTTTCTCAAGAAGTTTACGTTTACGAGAGATGTCACCACCATAACATTTTGCAGTTACATCTTTACGAAGTGCTTTGATAGTTTCGCGTGCGATAATTTTTGCTCCGATTGCTGCTTGAATAATTATCTCAAATTGCTGACGTGTGATAAGCTCTTTTAATTTTTCGCAAATCTTTTTCCCGAAAGTGAAAGAATGGTCGCGGTGAATTAAGGCTGATAATGCATCAACAGGCTCTCCGTTCAAACGAATATCTAAACGCACTAAATCACTTGCACGATAACCAATTTGATGATAATCGAACGACGCATATCCTTTGGAGATAGATTTTAATTTATCATAAAAATCAAATACAATTTCAGCCATCGGCATATTGAAAATTATTTCAACACGGTCGGTGGTAAGGTAACTTTGATTTACCATTTGTCCGCGTTTACCGATGCAAAGAGTCATCACAGGACCAATAAACTCCGATTTAGTAATAATGGTAGCCTTTATATAGGGCTCTTCAATGCGTTCGAGTTTGCTGGGATCAGGAAAGTCGCTTGGGTTATTCACTTCAAACTCTTCGCCATTGGTGAGGTAGGCGTAATAGGATACGTTGGGGACAGTGGTAATTACCGTCATATTAAATTCCCGCTCCAACCGTTCCTGTATAATCTCCATGTGGAGCATTCCTAAAAATCCGCAACGAAAACCAAAGCCTAAAGCGACAGAAGATTCCGGTTCAAAAACCAGAGAGGCGTCGTTTAGTTGTAATTTTTCGATTGATGCTCTAAGCTCTTCGTACTCATCGGTATCAACAGGATAAATTCCGGCAAACACCATCGGCTTCACATCTTCAAATCCGGTCACTGCCTGAACACATGGGCGCGCAACGTTAGTAATAGTATCACCAACTTTTACTTCGCGTGCTACTTTGATTCCTGAAATAATATAACCTACATCGCCGGCACTCACTACAGAGCGAGGTGATTTTTCCAAACGTAGAATTCCAATTTCATCTGCTTTATATTCCATTCCTGTGGCAACAAACTTTACCAGGTCGTTGGTACGAATTTCACCATCCAAAACTTTAAAATAGGCTATGATTCCTCTGAATGAATTAAAAACAGAATCAAAAATTAATGCTTTCAATGGTGCATTCACATCACCTTTCGGAGATGGGATACGTTCAACAATTGCTCTCAATATATCAAGGACACCGATTCCGGTTTTACCTGAAGCAGCAATAATTTCTTCACGTTCACAACCTAATAAGTCTACAATCTGATCTTTCACCGTTTCAGGCTCTGCACTGGGAAGATCGATCTTGTTAAGAATAGGAATAATTTGCAGGTCACTGTTTAATGCCAGGTAAAGGTTAGAAATTGTTTGTGCCTGTATTCCCTGAGCGGCATCTACAATTAACAATGCACCTTCACAAGCAGCTATTGAACGCGACACCTCATAAGAAAAATCTACGTGGCCGGGGGTATCGATAAGGTTTAAGACATACTTTTTGCCATCCTGGGTATAATCCATTTGAATGGCGTGACTCTTTATAGTAATACCACGCTCCCGCTCCAAATCCATGTTATCAAGAACCTGAGCCTGAGCATCTCGCTTCGAAACGGTATTGGTGTATTCTAGTAATCGATCGGCTAAAGTGCTCTTTCCGTGATCGATGTGGGCAATGATGCAAAAATTTCTGATGTTTTCCATGGGGGTGCAAAAGTAGGGAATTCGGTGGGTTTTTTTGGTAGTCGCCTCTTCTTCCTCCGTAAAATCCTCGTCAGGGATGGCAGACGCTTATTCCTCCTCCGTAAGATCCCCGTCAGGGTTGCCAAAAGACACCAAGCAAACTTTGATTTTTAATGATAAATCGTAGCATGCTTCAGAGCTTCTCTGAACCCTGGCGGGGTTTTGACGCTAGCCGCCGCCGCCGACTCTGGCGGGGTTTTGATGCCGTCCCCGCCGACCCTGGCGGGGTTTTGACGCTAGCCGCTGCCGCCGACTCTGGCGGGGTTTTGATGCCGTCCCCCGCCGACCCTGGCGGGGTTTTGACGCTAGCCGCCGCCTTCTCCTCCGTAAAATCCCCGTCAGGGTTGCCAAAAGACACCAAGCAAACTTTGATTTTTAATGATAAATCGTAGCATGCTTCAGAGCTTCTCTGAACCCTGGCGGGGTTTTACAACCGGCCGAAAAATTTTTTTCTTCTTTAAAAAAACCTTCCAATTCCAATATTTTCCTTAATTTCATTAAAAAAATAAAAGCCGTGCAACTTTGGTGTTTAGAAATGAGTCTGTTTAAATGAAAAGCGATATGATGTCGGATGAGGAACTGGTACGAAGATGTGTCAATAAAGAAGCACAGGCACAGGAGTACTTGTATAAGACCTTCAGTGGCAGAATGTTAGGGGTATGTTCGAGATATACCGACAGTATTGAAGAGGCAGAAGACATCGTTCAGGAAGGATTTATAAAAATCTTTCATAAGCTGGGAACCTTTAAGCACAACGGCTCCCTGGAAGGATGGATGAAAAGAATCATGATCAACACCGCTCTTGATTTCTTTAGAAAAAATAAGAACTTTAGACATAGTATTGATATTGAAACCATTGAATATACTGCAGAAACAAGTCAGCATGTAATGGAATCGTTGGGAGCCAAAGATTTATTGAAGCTCATCAGAACTATGCCGAAAGGATTCAGGACAGTTTTTAACTTATATGCTATTGAAGGTTTTGCACACAAAGAGATAGCAAATATGTTAGAAATCACCGAAAGCACCTCAAAATCACAGTATTCCAGAGCCAGGGCCTACCTACAAAAAATGTTACAAACCGAAAAAGCTATATAAGTGCAGGATCAACAAAACATAGAAGAATTATTCAGAGAGAGCTTTAAGAATTTCGAAGAGCCTGTAAAACCTGAATTGTGGAGCCAAATTGCCGATAAAATTGGCACTTCCGCTCCAACACCCAGTTCCGATGCACCTGTTCATGTTGTCGAAACCGTTACAACCGGCTCTAAAATTACCGGTACCGTTGCCACATGGATTTCGGCCGCAGCTATCACCGTTTCCGGAATTGTTGGTTATTATATATACGACTCTTTCCAATCCCCCAAAGCCCCATCTGAAAATCATCAGCCGGCATCACAAGAAGTTAATAATTCAGAGGAATTAATTTCAACCATTAATACATCTCCATCTTCAACAGAAATTAACAATAAAATCGAATCAGCTACCTCAGAGAAGAATAGCATTGTAAAAACCGAAGCAACGACTTCCGGCCCATCAAAAACCAATTCCGGTAACGAAAAAAATAGCGCTTCTAGTCAAACAGGACAATTGAGTGTGGAGGTAAAAGAAGAAAAATCGGTTTCTGAAAACACCAAACTAGAAAATCAAAGTAAAGATGCTCAAGTAGGGCAAACACCAAAAAGCAATTCACCTTCCGCGCCAAGCGAAACTGAAATTCAAATTCCTACTCCAAATATCCACCCTTCAATTGGTTATGCTCCATTAGAAGTCAGTTTTTCCCTTTCGGGAGATGTTCAAAAAGCAGAATGGGATTTTGGTTCCGGAATAACGGAATCTAAAATCGCACCCTTTAACCACATTTTTAACGATCCGGGCATCTATAATATAACTTTAAAAACTACCGACATTAAAGGCAATATTAAATCAGAAGTAATTAATATTGAAGTAGTTGAAGATATGAACATCAAAGGGATTTCAAATATATTCACACCCAATTATGATGGCAGCAACGACCAATTCACATTCAATAGTGGAAATCTTACTGATATTGAAGTTACCATCTATGATAAAGGTGGCAGATTAATTTATAAATTTACCGACCCTGAACAAGGGTGGGATGGTAAGCTCTCTTCTGGAGAAAATGCACCTGAAGGAACCTACTTTTATGTTATATTTGCCACCGGTTCCGGAAACAAGAAGCATCAGCAGGGAGGAACCATTCAATTAATCAGATAACCATTCATGGAACATGCATCCTATTGAATGTTATTGCCGTCTAAAAGTCAACGTACACAAATAAAAAGTCAAATAACCAAACAAACCAAAATGCTAATGAAAAAGTTTTTTACCCTGGTTGCAGCAACAGCGATTGCTGCGCTTTCACTGATTTCATCGAAATCATATGCTAGCCACGCGGTAGCTGCTGATATTACCTATCAGTATGTCGGACCGAACCAATACCTGCTTACACTCCGGTTTTACCGTGATTGCAGTGGTATCACTGCACCAACAACCGTTCAACTTGGTTACAGTTCCAGCTGTTTTCCGGGTGGATCAATTACTTTAAACCCAATTCCGGGAACAGGACAGGAGATTCCTCCTTCACCATGTTTACCGGCAGTTACAACATCTTGTAACGGAGGTAGCGGTTATGGTGTTCAGGAATACATCTTTCAAGGATTGGTAACCTTACCTGGCCCCTGTGCAGACTGGAGATTTGATTATTCATTATGCTGTAGAAATGATGATATCACAACTGTGATTAATCCTGATTCCTACAATTTGTATGTATCATCAACATTGGATAATTTTAATTTCCCAACCAACAGTTCACCTGTATTTGCGAACATTCCTGTAACTCAGTTTTGTGTAGGAAATCAATTCTTTTACAATCAAGGTGCTACCGATATTGATGGCGATTCGTTGAATTTCTTTTTGGATATTGCTGAAGATGCATTAGGTGTTTCTTTACCTTATGGACCCGGTTATTCCGCTCTTACTCCACTTGCATCATCAACACCAATTACATGTGATCCATATACAGGAACAATTTCATTTACTCCATCAATGCAACAAGTAGGCGTAATTGCTATTGTTTGTGAAGAATATAGAAACGGTGTTAAAATCGGACAAATTAAAAGAGATATTCAAATGAATGTTGTAGCAGGTTGTATTGGCTCGGCTCCTATTTTTGCTGAACCTACCGACCCGTCAGGTAATCCGGCATTGTTCTATACTGCTGCTTGCGGCGATACTTCTATTTATATTATTACAGATATTCCAATTCAGTGTGGTTCAGTTGTTCCTACTGATATCAGGATCCTTACTCCTCAAGGACTCTTAAACCCTGTGTTAACTGCAACTCCAATAAACTGTACTAACGGATTAACAGATAGTATTTTGGTAACCTTCTTTTATCCTTTAAGTGTTGGTACAACTTATGCATTTACCAAAGTTGGATTTGATAATACTACTTTCTTAAGTGAGTGTGGTGTTCAGATGCCGGAATTTGATTCGATTCCCTTCAACGTAACTGATCCCGGTATTTTCACAACGGAAATTATAGATGTTGGTTGTTCATTTAATGAAGTCACTGTTACTTTCGATTACGAAATTGTTTGCAGTACTGTGACTTCTTCAGGAAGTGAATTTCTACTTGTTGATGCTAACGGTACAGTATACCCTGTTACAGCAGTTTCAAATTGCCCCGGTGGAAATGGATATTCTGCAACGCTAACATTCAATGTAGGAAGCTTTATTTCACCTGCAACACCTGTTTATTTGATTGTTCAAAATGGAACAGATGTAAACACCTTTACCAATCGTTGTAACACGTTCATTCAGTCTGGTGATACTCTTGCAGTGTTGAATGTACTTAACAATTTGATTGTAGATCTTGGAAACGATCCAACACTTTGTGATAGCGATCCACTTCCTGTTCTTGATGCAGGTATTACCGGTGCTACTTATGTTTGGACCTACAACGGATCAACTCTTCCTGATCAAACACAAACAATTACTGCTGCTCAGTCAGGTATATATATTGTTAATGTTGGTGTTACCCCATCCTGTTTAGGTGGTGATACAATTATTGTAACTATTAATCCAACTCCGGTTGTAGCTTTAGGAAGTGATATCTCACTTTGTGATACCGACCCTGTTCCAACATTGGATGCTGGTAACTCCGGCGCTACTTACCAATGGTTTGAAAATGGTGTTGCAATTGTCGGTGAAACTACTCAGTTCTTCCAGCCAATATTTGCCGGAACTTATTCCGTAACTGTTTCTAATGGAACATGTGTAGGAACCGATGAAGTTACCATAGTTATCGACCCAAATCTTATCATTGCTCTTGGTCCTGATCAAAACCTTTGTTCTACTGATCCACTTCCATTACTCGATGCAGGCGTTCCAAATGGAAGTTATGCATGGTTGCTTAACGGAACTGCTGTTGGTGCTAATGCACAAACACTTCAAACAACAGGTCCCGGAACATACTCAGTTTCTGTAACTTCTTTGTCAGGATGTACAGGTACCGATGATTTCGTTTTGACTGTTATTCAAGCTCCTGTAGTTAGTTTAGGAAATGATACTACCATCTGCTCTACCGATGTTCTTACTCTTGATGCCGGTAACGCAGGCGCAACTTATCAGTGGAGTTTAAATGGTACTGCAATTTCAGGTGCTACCAGCCAGCAATATCAGCCTACTCAAACAGGTGCTTACTCTGTATTAGTGAACACAGGTGGACAATGTGATGCTTCAGGTTCTGTTAACGTTACTGTTGTTCCACAATTAACTGTTGCTGTTGCAGATGTTGCAATTTGCTCCGATCAACCATATCCAACTTTGGATGCCGGTGTAACAGGTGTAAATTATTCTTGGACTCTTAACGGAAACGTTGTTGGAACAAGCCAAACTTACACACCTACTCAATCGGGTGCTTATCAGATTGTAGTTTCTATAGGAACTTGTTCTGCTACCGATGTGTCAAATGTTGCTACTGTTGCTGTTCCTGTTGTTTCTTTATCAAATATTAATGCTTGTCCGGGCTCACCATTTGCAATTCTTGATGCAGGTAACGCCGGAGCTTCTTACCTTTGGAATACCGGTGAAGTAACTCAAACAATTACTCCCGCTGCTGTCGGAACATATACTGTAACAGTTACTAATGCTAACTTAGGAATTAATTGTTCATCTGAAGGCTCTGCTGTTGTATCTACTTCTGATCCTGTACTTGTTGATATCGGAAGTGATGTTTCAATTTGTCCGGGTGATACCAATATTACTATGGATGCCGGAAATGCAGGCGCTTCTTATATATGGGCAAACAACGGAACTGTTATCGACGGTCAAACAGGACAGACATTAACTGTTAATTACGGCGGCACATTTACTGTATTGGTTACTGATGCAAATGGTTGTACCGGAGGAGATCAGTTAACGGTTTCTGAACTAGATTGTGAAATTGAAGTTATTATTCCAAACGTATTTACACCTGATAATGGTGATGGACTTAATGATGTGTTCTTCATCAAAAATCTAGATGCAAACCCAAATAGCAAGTTGGTAATTTTCAACCGTTGGGGACTAGAAGTATTTTCCAGCAGTAACTACCAGAACGACTGGAATGGAAATGATCTTCCTGATGGAACTTATTTCTATACCCTTATTCTACAAAATGGTAAAGATTACAAAGGAGCTCTTAAGCTTTTGAGAAAGAAATAATATCATTTGAACATAAATAAAAAACCCTGCCATGCGGCGGGGTTTTTTATTTATATTTACTTTTGCATCTATGAAAGTTACAGAACATCTCAAAAACACCAAGAAAACACTCTTTTCGATCGAAATCCTCCCTCCTTTAAAGGGTAAGAGTGTACAATCTATTTTCGACCTAATAGATCCTTTGATGGAGTTCAAACCTCCTTTTGTAGATGTTACTTACCATAGGGAAGAATACATATATAAGAAGCGTGAAGGAGGCTATCTTGAAAAAATTGCCATCCGTAAAAGACCGGGAACTGTAAGTATTTGTTCGGCTATTATTAACCGCTATAAAACGGATGCTGTGCCGCACATTATTTGTGGTGGTTTCACCCGAGATGAAACCGAAAACGCCCTTATTGAGCTCAATTACTTAGGTATTGATAACGTTTTATTGCTCAGAGGCGATCCTATCAAAGCCGAGAACCATTTCTCACCTCAGCCCGGAGGCAACAACTATGCATTGGATTTGGTGAATCAGGTTTCGCACATGAACAGTGGAAAATTTCTGGATGATGATTTAAAAGATGTCGATCCTACCAAATTTTGCATAGGAGTTGCAGGTTACCCGGAGAAGCACTTTGAAGCACCGAGCATGACCACCGACATCCGCTATTTGAAGCAAAAAATTGATGCAGGGGCTAATTATATCGTCACTCAGATGTTTTTCGATAATAAAAAATTCTTCCAATTCATCGAAAACTGTAAAGAAGCCGGTATCGATGTTCCAATTATTCCCGGACTTAAACCTTTCACCACCAAAAAGCAACTCACTTTACTACCTAAAACTTTCCACATCGACCTTCCCGATGACCTTGTAAAAGCAATAGAGCAGTGCAAAAACGATGATGAGGTCAAGCAGGTAGGCATTGAGTGGTGTGTGATGCAATCGAAAGAGCTATTGGAGCACAAAATTTCTTGTCTCCATTATTACACCATGAGTAACGCCGATATCATCAAAAAAATAGCTTCTCAGGTTTTTTAGCCGGACATCATCAAGCAAGCTCTTCAATTACCTTTTTTAGAAAATTATAAAAAAAGTTGATTTGATGCTTTTTTTATTGTCGAATTTATTTTACATTTGGCTATCTTAAACACACAAGCCATGAATGTAAACTTCGCAATACTAGCCGTTTCAGCCATTATACCTTTGATTCTGGGTTTTATATGGTATCATCCAAAAGTGTTTGGAACCGTTTGGATGATTGAAGCAGGTCTTGATGAGGAGAAAATGAAAGATGTGAATATGATCAAAATATTCGCTTTTACCTACGTGTTATCCTTTTTGGCTGCCATGCTAATTCAATTTATGGTAATCCATCAATACAGCGTTTATTCTATCCTGGCCGATGAACCGGGAATCAAAGATCCTTCGTCGGAAATTAGTCTCTACCTAAATGATTTCATCGAAAGATTCGGCAATAACTTCAGAACCTTCAAACACGGCGCATTACATGGAACACTTGCCGGAATATTTTTAGCCCTTCCACTAATAGGCATCAATGGTATGTTTGAACGAAGGAGTTTTAAATACATCATGATCAACACCGGCTTCTGGACTGTCTCCTTTGCAATTATGGGCGGAATTATTTGTGCCTTTGCGTGAGAATTATCATTGGGTAATTTCATTTAGAAAACTAATTTTGGCATAACTTAACCGTTATGTCTAAACTAAAAACTATTACCCAAAATTTAAATGCTATCCGCTCCACCTTTGGTGCTGATTTCGCTTTAAAAAAGAAACTACTTCTTACTGGTCTCAACAAGGTAAATTTTTCGTCAAATTATGATGAGTTAATCTCTTGTCATGAGCAATTATTATTCCTCCTCACATACCCCGATGACAAGCAGGTTTTAAAGCTGGCTCAAATTGCTTTGGCGGGACTAACAAAATATCTTAATTTTTTAGCAAATTCTGATCCCAAAAAATTCCATTCTAAATTCAGAAGTAGTGGGATTGCGCACAGCGTAGTGGGTTGGAATCCCTCTTACGATGCGTGTTGTTGGCTATTAAAAAACTTTAGTGCTGATGTAAATTTAGTTTGGAGTGATGAATTTTCAGAAAAGTTGGGACCATTTATCACGGCTTTCGCAGATGCGTTAGAACAGGATGGATTGGTGGATAACCGCTTTGATGTAAAAGACTGGTTGATGATGGCTAGTGGCAGCAAAGATGGCTTGGATGGCAAAGATTTACTTTGGTTGATGCGGCATTTTAAAAATTTAAAATGCGATGCAAAAACAAAAGATCTATTATTTGAAACATTAGCAATTGAAATAAATTTAAAATTAAATGCAGCAACGCTTTCGCGGACAGGGAACAAATTAAAAATTAAAAAACCATTTTTCCAGAGTGAAACTTTACTAAAATCATTTGATCCGGTTATTAAAATAAACGAGCCATTAAAATCACTTCGTGAAATCAAAGGTGCTTTACGAAAAACAATTTTGAATTCCTCGAAAGCAGTGTTAGCAGCAAGAGAACGAGAGACCGATCCTGTAATTTATGCACAAAAAATATATTTAGCCGAAGTAGAACGAGGACTAGATGTATATCTTTTTATGATGGACAAGGACCACCGGCTACCAGTAGAAAATTATGCGGGTTTTGTAGCGTATCGTAACGGTGTGCCTATAGGTTATGGTGGAGGTTGGATGTTTATTGAACGTTGTGAAATTGGAGTAAACATATTTGAAACATTCAGAGGCGGTGAGAACAATTTAATTTTCACCAACATTATGAGAGTGTACAACCAGGTATTCGGGGTGTCGAAATTTGTTGTGCCACCTTATCAGTTTGGTGAAGATAATGAAGAAGGATTGCAGTCGGGTGCATTTTGGTTTTACTATAAACTAGGATACCGTCCCGCAGATAAAAATATACGAGTGTTGGCAGATAAAGAGTGGAAAAAAATCATCAGCAAAAAAGGATACAGAAGCACCCTCAGCACCCTTAAAAAATTCACTGAATGTCCGGTGGAATTCACTCATAAAAAGTCACAGTTCCATTTTGAGCCAAAGCAAATGAGTGTTGCGATCACCAACTACGTAGCTAAAAAATTCATCGGCAATAATACATTGGCGAATGAATGGAGTTTATCAATATTAAAGTCCTTCGCCGGAGCCGAGACCTATGCAAAATGGCCTACCATCGAAAAGCACACATTCAATTACCTCAGTCTTTTAGTCGCCTCCCACCCATCACCATTAACCTATTTCACCATATCCGAACAACAATCAATAATCGCCCTCCTCCGCAAAAAAGGCAGCGACGAACTTAGCTTTTCGAAAGCACTTAAACAGGAAGTGAAACTGCTGAAGGCTATGAAGAGGTTTGTTAGAAAATTTGATTTTGAGGGGTGAGGATGGTATCTTTGAGTATCGGAAACTTAGCTGCGTATACTTGGAGGATAAAGGTAGGGTTGGTAAGGAGTTGTGGCGGGTGTTAATTAGTTAAAGGCAAATTATCTAGAATATATCGTGCTAAAATTCAAAAAAATTCAAATGAAAATTCAATATTATTTAACCGTAATTTTTATCATTATAAACCTTTCATCCTTTTCACAAGTATATCCATTTCCGGACACTTCTGCAAGTTGGTCTGAAACCCAAATAGTTTATGGCGGACCCGGTGATCCCTGGGTTTATTCAGTTGGAAGACTGGAAGTGGATGGAGATACATCAATATTTGGCATTGATTATAAGAAATTATTATGGTTTGAATATTGTGATACTTTTCCACAAAGCACTGTGGGATACTATCGAGTTGATAGTTTGAAAGTATTTTTTAGAGACAATCTATCAATAGCAATTCCACCATTTATTAATTTGCCATACGTAAATTTCATGCTCAGCGATACAGGTGAGGTACTTTTATACGATTTTGCATTACAAGTTGGTGATACATTTCAATTTCAAACTGGAGTAATTGATTCTGTTGCCTCAATCGACTCTATTTTATTAAACGGAACCTATCGTAAAAAAATAAATTTCCTAAACATGTATACAAATGGAAATTTAGGTCCATATTATTGGATTGAAGGAGTGGGTAGTACATATGGCTTCTTTCCAGCTTACTTTATATTGGAAAACGAATTGTTTTTTAATTGTTTTTCAACCTATAATGATACAATTAGTTTTGGAGGGTCGTGCCCATGTTCGCCGCTTGGTATCAATGAAAATAATCTTGTGGACAAAGAAATTAGAATTATACCTAATCCATGTAAAAGTTCAACTAATATATTGTTTCCAGTTGACAAATTACATACCTTATACATTTTTGATCTTCTCGGCAATAAAGTAAAAAATATCACATTTCAAGGGAAAGAATTTCATCTTGACATTAGTGAATTGAATAAAGGCGTTTATATTCTAAAGACTGAAAATGATAATTTTGAGAAAATAATTATTCAGTAAATAAACTACTTATAACAGTAAATTTCGAGTTTAGAAATATAATACAACAAAGAATTTCTTTAAAACCTGATGAAAAAATCGAAAAATTAACTTTATTTTCAAAAAGTGGTAGTATTGATATCTGTTTTGAAATAAATACTCGATTCCAAAATATTCAACATAAGTAATAAATAATTCTTAAAAATATTTAATACACAACAAGAAAAACAAAACAGAAAAGCACATGAAAGCATCCGGAAAAACAGTTAAAGAAATTCTCATCAACCTTCCAGAGGATAGAGCAGAACCTTTTAACAAGCTACACGATATTATAGTGAAAAATCTACCCAAAGGTTTTGAAGCTGCCATTAGTTATGGTGGATTGGGATACGTTGTTCCACATAAACTGTATCCAGCAGGTTATCATTGCAAGCCGAGTGAGCCGCTTCCATTTGCCGGACTTGCTTCTCAAAAGAATTCTATTAATTTTTACCACATGGGTATTTACTCCAATCCAAAATTATTGGAATGGTTTGTTTCAGAATATCCCAAACACACAAAGCAAAAACTCGATATGGGGAAAAGTTGTATCCGCTTTAAGAAGTTTGATGATATTCCCTATAAACTTATTGCCGAATTAATGAAAATGATGAGCCCAAAAGAATGGATTGAAATGTATGAGAAAAATCTTATGCCGAAATCAAAGAAGAAGTAACTGCAAAAAGTAACCATAAAATTGAAATACTTAACCCGTTCCGTTTGGATTTTATCCCTGGTAAGTCTATTCACCGATATGGCGAGCGAAATGCTCTACCCTATTATGCCGATCTATTTAAAATCAATTGGTTTTTCAATTGTACTAATTGGCGTACTTGAAGGAGTGGCTGAAGCAACAGCCGGGTTAAGCAAGGGGTATTTCGGTAAACTATCTGACATTTCAGGAAAAAGGGTTCCCTTTGTTCAAATTGGTTATGCTCTTAGCGCATTATCAAAACCAATGATGGCAATTTTTATCTATCCACTATGGATATTTTTTGCACGCACCATTGACCGCTTCGGAAAAGGAATTAGAACCGGTGCAAGAGATGCCATTCTTTCCGACGAAGCAACTCAGGAAACCAAAGGTAAAGTCTTTGGTTTTCATCGTTCTATGGACACCCTAGGTGCAGTAATTGGTCCTGCTTTGGCTTTGGTATATTTGTATTTCTTTCCGGAAGATTACATTACTCTTTTTTTCATTGCATTCATTCCCGGAATGGCAGCAGTTTTAGTTTCATTTTTATTGAAAGATAAAAAAACAAAAGAGAATAAACCAAAACTTAAAATATCATTTTTTTCATTTCTAAATTATTGGAAAGATAGTCCAAAGGAATATAAAAAATTGGTGATTGGACTACTTGCATTTACATTATTCAATAGCTCTGATGTTTTTTTATTGTTGAAGGCAAAGCAAGCAGGATTGGATGATACTATGGTGATTGGAATTTATATTTTCTATAATCTCATTTACGCACTATTCGCGTTTCCGATTGGAATTGTTGCTGATAAAATTGGACTAAAAACAATATTCTTAATTGGACTTGCAATATTTTCAATTGTATATTTTGGTATGTCAGTAAACACAAATTTATATTTTTTTATGGCATTGTTTTTTCTTTACGGAATTTTTGCTGCTGCTACAGAAGGTATTTCTAAAGCTTGGATTTCAAACATCACCAATAAAAATGATACTGCAACAGCCATAGGTACTTTTGCAGGATTTCAAAGTATATGTACTATGATTGCAAGTTCATTTGCAGGGCTCATTTGGTTCCGGTATGGATCTGCAACCACATTTTTAATTACTGCAATTGCTACATTTTTTATAATTCTATACATCCTCACTATACCAAAACCAACCATAATAGTAAAGAGTACTAAATAATTGATTTGTTTTGCTTTTTGCTAAATTTGTCAATTCATTATTAATTTAAAATTTATGGAAGTAATCTTTTTTCCAACACCATTAGAATTCAGAAAATGGTTAAAAAAATACCATCAAAAAGAAACTGAACTTTTCGTTGGATTTTATAAAAAAGCTATCGGAAAACCAACTATGACTTGGTCTCAATCGGTTGACCAGGCGCTGTGTTTTGGATGGATAGATGGCATTAGGAGATCCATTGATCAGGAAAGCTATTGCAATCGTTTTACCCCAAGAAAAAGCAAAAGTAATTGGAGTGCTATAAATATTAAAAAAGTGGAATACTTAACACAATCAGGACAAATGACCCCTGCAGGATTAAAAGCATTTGAATTAAGAAAAGTCGTCAAAACCGGAGTTTACTATACTGAAAATAAAAATGTACAGTTATCTGAAAGCTATCAAAAGCAGTTTAAAAAAAATAAAATAGCTTGGAAATACTTCAATGCTCAAACTCCCTCTTACAAAAAGCTAATTGTTCATTGGATCATGAGTGCTAAACAAGAAAAAACCAGAATGTCTCGATTGGAGAAAGCAATCCTATCAAGTGAAGATCTAAAACGAATCCAATAAATAATTAAACCACTCTTGCCCGGTGAGATTTGAAATTCCCACTGGAATTAATACCCGCCCGGTAGGATTTCCTTCTCCATCATGTTTTCGGGGATTAGAAATCCCCTTCATTTATTGCATCGGAATTAAAAATTCCGACGGGCGACCCCCAGTGGAATTTCCTAATTCCATTACCCGCCCAGTGGGATTTTCTAATCCCACTGGAATTAATATGAGGATTACTCGCCCAGTGGGATTTTCTACTCCCACTGGAATTAATATGAGGATTTGCAATCCGATTTCTAGGCATTCGTTTTGAAATAATTTTTACTTTTATCCTCCCATGAGATCGAAAAAAGTAAAATTTACTGCCACCATTTTAAAGTTCGCTAGTAAAGGTGAAAAAACAGGTTGGACGTATGTTGATGTACCTTCAGACATTGCTCAGTCGTTGAAGCCCGGGAATAAAAAATCGTTTCGCGTGAAAGGCTTTATCAATAGTCACCCGATTAATATGGTGGCATTGATGCCTATGGGAGATGGGAATTTTATACTCACCCTGAATGCTGAAATCCGTAAAGGGTTGGGGAGAAATCATGGCGCTGTGGTACAACTTGAACTAACAGTTGATACAAAAGTGTATCAAATTGACAGCGACTTTTTAGAGTGTTTGGATGATGAACCTAAAGCCAAAAAACAATTCGAAAAACTCCCACCCTCCCACCGAAATTACTATTCGAAATGGATTGAAAGTGCTAAAACAGAGGCCACAAAAGCAAAAAGAATTGCAATGGCTATTGAAGCGATATCAAAATCAATGAATTATGGCGAGATGCTCAGGGAGGCGAGTCAGAAAAAGTAAAAAAATGTTGTTGTGCTACACCTGACGTCGTTTTAAATCAGCAAGTGTTGAATTGTATGATTCCATGGGATAACTTGTGTTAGGTTAAGAAGTCTATGGTGAAGCAATAATTGAAACATCAAATCTTTCACATGGAGTTTAAAGCCGTCGGGTACAGAATCGCACCGGAAAATTGATTGTGCCAAAATAAAAATCAAACTAAAAATAAATAAACAGTCTGCAGTTTAATTGTTACTGGCTGTTTATTTTTGTAGTAAATTTCACTACTTTTTTTATTATTTTTGAATACATGTTTCGTTAATATTACTAAAAGAATCATTCTACACAACAACAGGTAACTGAACCTATGACAAAAGATAATTTTTCAACCAAAGCTGTCGAATACGCTATTTTTCGACCTACTTACCCGGATGAGTTGATTGAATTTCTCATGAACAACACATTTGAACATGTTAATGCATTAGATTGTGCAACAGGTAATGGCCAAGTGGCTGTGAAATTAGCTGATCATTTTAAAAATGTTGCTGCAATAGATATCAGCGAGCGTCAACTTCAAAATGCCATTCAGAAAAAAAATATCAGCTATTCATTACAACAATCGGAACACACTAATTTCGCAGGTCAACAATTTGATTTAATTACCGTTGGCCAGGCAGCGCATTGGTTTAATTTACCTGAGTTTTATAAAGAGGTAAATAGAACTTTAAAACCCGGTGGGATTCTAGCCCTATTTGGTTACGGATTGTTTAGAACTGAACCAGCTATTGACAATGTTATAGATCACTTTCATTATACTACCCTCGAAGGATATTGGGATCCAGAACGAATATTTATTGATGAGGCATATCAGTCGTTTGAATTTCCATACAAGAAGATAGATAACAATGGATTTGTAAGTTGTTTTGAGTGGTCTATAGATCAAGTTATAGGATATTTGTCTACTTGGTCTGCAGTGCAGCATTTTAAAACTCGTACCGGAGCAGATCCTGTCGATTTGCTGCTACATCCTTTGCGGGAAGCTTGGGGAAATGCAAAGACAAAGCTGATTACTTTACACTTTTTTATGATTACAGGAAGAAAATGATATTCTAAGAATGTTCTTTGATAAATTAAAAATCATTCCATTGCATCATGACCAAGTGACATGTGTAAAGTGTAATGTTTAAAGTGAAAAGTTGTAATTGAAAAAGTGGCAAGCTGACCAGTAATTAGATATCAGCCTAAAAAAAGCAGTCTTCTTTTTCTTCAATAACGGGATTGAAAGTGAGCGTTAAAACTTTTTTACATGCCTCAATCCTTCATGACGCAATTATGTACTTGCTTTCAGTTTTGACTTTGCCTTAACCGATATCATTGCTTTGCAACATAATTTCACAAAATAGGCTACAGATAATTTATTATCGCACATTAATACGCAAGGCGTGAATTCTCGCATCTATTTCCTTCATATATTCACGCTTATTGAATTTTGGAGCATAAACAAACGCATCAATAAAAATTAATTCCTCTTTCGACTTATCATAAATTACATTCAACAAAAAAGGGCCTCCCATAAAATCCCCTTCAGTGCGCCAGAGTCCTTTAAGTTGTACTGCATATGAACTATCAATTTGAGTAATTTCCTGCAATAGCGGAACCAGCTTATCAGTAGTCATAAAACTTCCTTTTCGTGGACCGGGAACATTTAATTTCGAGATTGAATCTCTTACAGCAATAATTGATTCCGGCGAAAAGTCCGATTGAGATGTGTATGGCATTCTAAAAATTTGTATCCCAACACTTGTATTCACAGTTTCTTTGCGCACCCAAACATAATTCTCTTTACTGCTTGCTATAAAAAAGTCATCCGATAAAGGCAATTCAATGCCCGTTAACTTAGTAAGTTCTGATGTAACTTTTGGTTTAATACCATCAGAAAGTAAAGCAACTGCTCTTTCTCTTTCCTCCTCTGTAAATTTTTGAATAATTGTTCCGGTCATGAAAGAAAGCACAGAATCTAAAGTCGAAACATTTACAGCACGAAGGTTAAGTACTAATTGAGGATTAGCAAAAACCTCTCTTTTAAAAGTAAAGGAGTAATTTTTATCATTCTGCACAGGACCAACTTCTACCATCAACACATTTCGATGTAATTGAAGAATACTTTTGAAGTTTGCAGGGTGAATATTAACTACTGTAAACGTTGGTTCGTACTGTGGCAATCCCGGAAAGGCAGCCATAAGAGAATCTCTAAGAATTTTTCCGGCTTGACCGTTCCAAAGAGTGCTATCAATAACAATAACAATTTCACCCGATTTACCTGAGGAGGATGGTTTGGTGGTTTGTTGCTGACAAGAGCCAAAAAAAAATAAAACTAAACAAGCGAGAAAAAACTGAACTACTAAGGATTTCATCTTAACCGTTAACCTTCACTTTAAGCTTTGTACCGGGGATTAAAGTTTTGGTGCTTTGAATTTTATTTATTTTCATAATTTGTTCTACGGTAGCTCCTTCATACCGTTGAGCGATATTCCAAAGTGTATCTCCTTTTTGCACCATATGATAAACAATTTCCTGATTGGTTGCGAGGGCAGTATTTGTGGTAGTGGCAGCAGAAGCAGGATCTGCATTATTTACAACATTAGAATTTTTCGATGAATCGGAAGGATCAATTTGGGTGGTTGTGGTTGCTACTTTATCAGGAACAGGTACCTTCACCGTTACAGTTGTGTAATAGGCCAACTTTTGTCCTTTTAAAATTGAATTAGAATGAAGTTTGTTCCATGATTTCAATTCTGATACCGTACAACTAAATTTCTTAGCAATTAATGAAAGGTTATCTCCGGAGCGAACAATGTAACTCTTTTTAACTGTTTTTTTAACCAATTTAAATTCACCGGCAGTACTAATATCTTGAGCTGAACTCACATTGGTATCTTTACCCTCGTCAGAATTATTTGAAGCAAGTTGCACCGGTGTGGGCGCAGGAATCGGATCGTAAATAGTAGACTCAGCGGCAATAAATGCTGAAATTTTTGTTGCAGGAAGTCTTAGATAATTAGCTTGTTCAGTATCAGGAATAACTCCTTTTTTGTAAATTGGATTCAGAAAAGAAATCACATCAATAGGAAGATCAATTGCGTCAGAAATTTTACGGAATGTTAAAGAACGATCAACGGTAATTGTATCTACTTCAAAATAATTAAATGCAGGTGCGATAGGAAAAATTTGATGCTCATTAGAATAATTCATCATGTAAGCAACTGCAATGAAAGCAGGAACATAACCACGAGTTTCGGCTGGTAGATATTTTGAAATAGCCCAGAAATCAGTTTGACCACCTGCACGTTTGATGGCCTTATTCACATTTCCGGGTCCACAGTTGTAGGCAGCAATCACCAACAACCAATCGCCATAAATAGCATACATATCTTTAAAATAACGGCAGGCTGCATACGAAGATTTTATTGGATCACGCCGCTCATCATAATAAGAATTTATTTTGAGATCGTACATTTTGCCGGTGTTGTACATAAACTGCCAAAGACCGGTTGCTCCCATTTTAGAAACTGCAACAGGATTTAAAGCAGATTCAACAACCGCCAAATATTTAAACTCCAATGGTAATCCCTCTTTATCAAGAATTTCTTCAAATAATGGAAAATATAAGTTCGATAAACCTAAAACTCTACTTGAAAGGCCTCGTCTTTTATAGGCATACAAATCGATATAACGTTTTACCTCATCATTATAAACTAATGGAATGGGAGAATATATTTTCGCCATTCGCTGAGCATAAATTTCATCACTGTAATTGGGAACTTCATTAACTCCGGTAGTAACGCCACTACCATATATGTTCTGGTTATTAAATCGTAACACGTTATTCAACATCACTAAACTGTCGAGCATTTCAACAATAGGATCATTTTGTGTTAAGATTTCTGTACTTGTGGTTTCTTGCTGAGCAACAACAGAACTCAAGTTGATGATTAAAGCAACTGCACTTATATATACATAGTTCAATAATTTCATTAGCACTTTCAATAATTAATAGTTAAACCCCCGATTACACTTAATATAGCCTCAAAATTAAATAAATATTTGGCCAATAACGCCCTATTCTTACAATCAGGTATTCAAATAGTTAACTAAACTTCGGTTAAAAATATATAGATTCTATAAAAAGTTGAAATTCAACGGTTTAATTTTTAAACAAGGGGAGTAGTTTTTGTGTATAAAATTGGAAAGAAAAATTAAAAAAGCTCCTAAGCAATTAAAAATGAGAATACTTTAAAACGAAAACACTTAACACCAATGTTTTAGATAAAATTCTTAAGTTAAAGAATTAACAATCAATTAAATACGGTTAAATTAAAAGATTTTGACATCAACCGGTTTAACCTTGGTGAAGTTTCTAATCACATAAGGCACAAAACTTAAGGTAACTGCCATGATAGAAATTATGATTAAAAGCAGGAGACTGGAGATATCGCGGAGCATTAAAGCAACAAAAATGAACAGGATGTTTACGGCATAAAGTGTTAACGAAACACCTCGATGAGAAAGTCCCAAATCGAGCAGCACGTGATGCATGTGATTACGATCGGCTTTGAAGGGTGATTTCTTTTGCATGACCCTTAAAATAAAAATACGAAGGGTATCGAACAATGGAATAATAAGAATTGCGATTGCCATAGCAGGGCTTGATCTAAAAGGAAACGCATAGGGTGGTGAAGCAAAACTTAATTGGATAAAATTAATTGCCAATACAGATAGTATCAATCCAATAATTAATGAGCCTGTATCGCCCATAAAAATATTTGCAGGCGAAAAATTATAAACTAAAAACGCCAATAAAGAACTGAATAGAGAAAAGGACAGGATGCAGAGGGAAATTTGATTATAATTATAGAACCACAATCCGAAGGCAAATGATGCAATTGCACCTATACCTGCAGCTAAACCATCCACACCATCAATGAGATTGAAGGCATTTACAATGGTAAGAATTGTGAATAAGGATAAAACTATACTGAACCAGTAGGGTATTTCATACACTCCAAAAAATCCATACAAATTAGTTACTCGTATGTTTGCGAACAGGACTATTATGACAGCAGAGATCAGCTGTCCGTAAAATTTTTTCTTTGCAGTAAGTTCAATAATATCATCTTTGATCCCAATAAAAAACATCACAACAATTGCTGCAATAATGTATTGGGTATTTTGAGTGTCGAAACCTGAAGTCCAGAAGGTATAAGAAAAAACCACTCCTCCAAATATTGCCAATCCGCCTAAAGTAGGCACGCTGGATTTGTGTGATTTTCTTTCGCCAGGTTCATCGAATAGATTTTTAATTATTGCCACCTTGATGATAGATGGAATAGCTAAAAATGTAATAACAAAAGCGGTGATACAACCAAAAGCAATATTTATCATAGGGCAATTTTTACTTCGGGGCAAATGTAAGGTGTAGTTGTGACCCCCTGAATTCTTTTTTGTTAAATGATCGTTAATCAAGGTGAAAATCCCTTTTTCTTGGGTAGTTTTTCCAACTTGTTTAGTTATATGCTTTTTTTCTGATTTCTGGTGGTTCTTGGCTACCGAAACTCATATTAAAACCGACTCAATATACGACAATTTCCTTCGATAAGATTCATCAAAAATCAAGATACCTGTTGGATAGTGTTGATCGCAGGCCAACAAAGTAAAATATGGTTTCATCGGTTCCATACCGATTATCGGCTTGTCGAATTCTGGTCCCTGCTTCCACCACCAAATTGCTGGCAGGATTTAAGACATACCACAACTTTAATTCAACGTTAATGAGTGTTGTTTCAAGGCCTTGCAATGTTTCGTTGCCGTAATCGGAAGGTCTGGTTTCGTAACTTAACAACACATTGTTGCCATAATTTTGAAGTTGGCCACTACTATCAATATCATAGCCCACTTTAGCATAATTTAAACGAGTACTCAATTGCCAGCGCTTATATCCATAATCAATGGAAGTTACTGATTCCCAAAAATTTGCACCTAGTGGATGGGCTAAAGGCTGATTGTAATGTGCGTAAGCGGTCAAACTTGATCGGTGTTGATAGGTGTAAGGTCGGGCATAATTAAATTCTGAACCAACAATCAATCTTTCGAGTCCAAAAGGATTAAATGTTCTAAATCCAACCTGAAAAGCCTGCTTATTACCCCACCATCCGTTTTGAGCCTTAATTTCATCAATTTTAAATTCATCCAGCATTAGCTGCCCATATGCATATATTTTGCTGCTGATTTTATACTTAAGATTGATTCCCAGCAAGGCGTTATCGGGCGAACCAATCGAAAACTCAACAGGTCGTAAAAAGATCACAGGGTTCCAATAATTAAAATCGAATGCGCGTGCTTCATCGTGATCCCAGATGATGCTTTCAAGAATACCAAAAGTAAGTCGTTTACCTATGTTCAAATCGAGATAATGAAACACTCCATACTTCCTTCTAAAACTTTCATCAAACACGGACACATAAGGACCATCCTGAAAAACTGCATAAAGCACCATGTATTTTATTTTCCAGAAGTTAGCATTCAATTTTAGGAATGGATAATTATAAGTGTTGTCGGATAACAACATTGATCGATATCCATCACCAATAAAATTTTTATCATGGCCAAACTGAAAGCTGAAGTGTTTTTTTAATGAAAATGCAATGCTTCCATTTACAGTTCCATAATCGAATTTGTTATCATAGTTTTTTATTCTGCTGGCGCCGGGCACTACATATGTTTTACGAATTGAGGAATCAATGTAAGAGGAGAAAGTCGATTGCGATTCCATAAATGAGGAGTTGAAAGAAAAGTGTTTCCCGAAAGTACCTCCTACAGCGATTCCTCTTGAATTAATAAATGCATTTTGGTTGCCTTGAGTTTCTAAGGAACGACCTGCATCAAATTCCATAATAATGTCGCCATACAAAAAGTAATCATCTTCATGCACATCCAAAAGGTGCTCATTAAAAAGTTTACGACCCACCCATGTTTTTTGAAATTTATTAGGTTTCATCATGTAAGGAGCGAGTGAATCGATGGGTGTTACCACTTTGATTTCGTCACTGAAATATGGCTTTATTGATGTATGATGTAAACTACCAACTTTATAGAGTGATGAGTCGTAGCGGGCATTTACATCATTATTCAAATGCAAGTAATAGTGCTGTGCTGAAACATCATTTTTGAAGAATGTTATTCCTAAAACCACTAACAAAAGGTATAATTTCTTCATTTTAAGTTGCTGATCGAATAGGATACAAATTTTGGAAACTATTTTAAACAATCCGTACAGAAGACAAGGAAGTTGTTAACGAGCTTTGTGCATAAATCATTGCTTCACAATTCGCTTGAAAAGGTTCTCATATAAGTTGGTAATATGCTCCCAATTATAGATGTTTTTGACCTTTTCAAGATTCCTGGAAACAGCATTCATTCTCATTTCATTAGGATAAATAGTGTCATTCAAAATTTGAGATAATGACTGATGGCCGTTGAAATACAAGGCATCATCAGCTAAAATTGCCTTATTAAATTCATTACCATGGGCTATTATGAATGCTGAGGAGGCCATAGCTTCGAGGAGCGAAGGGTTGGTTCCGCCCACAGAATGACCATGAAAATAAAATTTTGAGAAATACCGAAGGTTGTTGAGATGATTTTGATTGTAAATTCCGCCGGTGAAAATCACTCTGGGGTCGGTTCCATAGGTTTCTTTCATTCGAATGCCATAGTTGGTGACGGGATTACCAACTACAAGTAATTTACAATCTTGGCCCGAGTTAACATAACCTTGCAGAATCATTTCAATATTATTTTCTGCCTCCATGCGCGCAATCAAAATTCCAAAAGCCCCTTTATGAACGCCATATTCCTTCAAAATGGACTCATCGGGAGTGTTAAAAGGCATACATCCATAAGCAATAAAATCGGAATCCCGATTATAGGTTTTTAAAATGTATTCGCGAATTTTTTCATTGTCTGAAACTAAATATTGAGAGTGTAGCGCACCCAATTTCTCGAAATATTTAGCCATCTTTTTCACTACCGGGTTCCATTTGTCGCGTTTCCATTCCAGTCCATCCATGTTGGTAACAAGGGCTGTTTTACGGAAGTTCATAAAAGGATAAAAAACAGAGGCTGTTGTATAGCCCAAGACCAGCAATACATCAAAATTGTTTTTTACGGCATCCTTCATGCATAAATAATCATAGATGAAATTGCCTGGGGTGCCTATTTTATTTTCAGGATTGTAACAGTGTTTTAGGGTAACTCCTTCAAATTTCTTTTCTTGAAACGGGTGATAATGAGTACTATAAACAGTTACCTCATGACCCCTCTTTGCCAATAATACCGATAAAAATTCGGCACATTGCTCAAATCCTCCATAATTATTGGGGATGCCTCGGGTACCTGCTATTGCGATTTTCATGAATTGAAGATGTCGCGAAGTTAATTAATCGGTTCAGTTATGTAAATATCCAACTGCATTGATAGTTTAAAATTTTTGTTTACAATGACTTAAGAAAGTGCTGAGTTTTCAAAATTACATCTGCAAAAACCAATGGCAATTCATCACTTTCGTGTGGATGGGCAGCACCGAAGGTATGATCACCGTCCAAAACTTTCAACAAATTTGCCTTGGCGGGATTTAGTATGTGTAACTCTTCAGCATGAGCAAATGGCACAGTATCATCGTTCATCCCATGAGCAATGAGTATAGGTTTGCTAAGATGCAAAATAGCGTTACGGATGTTAAAGCGTCGGTGATTTTGCATATAATCCTCGTAAATCTGAAGATAAAGAGGCATCATTTGCTTGGTGCGTGCATTTTCGACTTCAATAACACCAAAATTTTTCCAATGTTCTATTTGTTCTGCAGAAATATGTCGGGCAAAATCGGCAACACCTGCCCATGTCACCACACTTTTCACTCTGGTATCTTCATTTGCTTTAAGGATAGAGACGCCTCCTCCCCTGCTGTGTCCCATTAAAGTTACTTTGGAAAGATCTGCATTTAGATGAAAAGAATTATTTTGGACCCAATTCAACACATCGTTTAAGTCGCTTAATTCTTTAGTGAAATTATTATTTCCAAAAGCATCGAGATCATCGAAATGATATGGATTTTCAAGAGTAGTTCCGTTGAAAGCGAAATTAAATTTTACAAAAATAAAACCATTTTCAGCAAAATGCTTTGCCATCAAATTAAAGGGTCCCCAATCTTTGAATCCTTTAAAGCCATGAGAAAAAATAACTACGGGTTTTAATGCACTACTATCATCGTAAACCGCATCAACCAGAAAATTTCTGCCATGCCCACCTGTGAGAACTAATTCTTCTTTTTTAATCACTCGCAAAAATTAATTTAGTTCACTTGTTTAATTGTCCCGCTACCGGAAACGGACTCATCAACTTTAGGCTGACCTTTATACTGAATAACACCACTACCGGCGACTGTTGCCTTTAATGTTTCAGCACTATTTATTTCTGCTTCTCCCGAACCATTTACTTTTGCTTTAGAGGATAGCGATGATAAATTAAAAGCCATCACTTTACCAGATCCGTTTATCTCCACATCAAATGAATTTGTTTTACCAGCCAATTGCAAATTTCCTGAGCCTGTAACAGCACTGCTTATACTTGTGGTCACAACATCCATCACCATTGTTCCGGAGCCATTTACTTCAAAATCCATTTTATCGTTCACCAACTGACCCACGCCCAACATTTCGCCGGAGCCATTTAGCTCAAACCTCTCTGGTCGACTCATACTAATTTCAATAACAATAGGTTCATCAGAAACGAGGGTACCTTTTGAGGTAATAACCAAAGTATTTCCATCAATTCGGGTAATAATTGCTTCCTGTAAGTTTGATTGAGCTTTTACCACACAAGAGTGCGCTGTGCTGTCTTTTATATACACTTTGGCGGCCATATTTAATGCAATCCCCTTAAAATCAGACACTGTACGAGTCACTTCCATAACTTCTCCTTCACCCACATAGGTGCGGTTACAGGACAGTGTGGAAATCGCCAATAAAAACAGTATTGGTATAGCTTTGAAGGGGTTGAAGTGAGTCATGAAATTAAATTTTTGCTAAAAGTAAAGATTCCTGCTATGTAATGGGTGATTTGAGGGTAAAAAAATGGATAATTTTCAGGGCTGATGCCAATAAAAGATCAAAATTGAGTGATTTTTAAAAAAATAAGTTCAAAACTCTTCAGCTAAAATTACAATAATTAAATTATTAGGCTAACAATGAAAAATCAACCATAAATTTTGAAATAAAAAGAACTTGCGACTTATCTTCAAACAAAAAATGTAAATTTGTAAAACATCCTTATCATAAATTTTTATTGCAATATGAAATTCTATAACCACTTTAAAATCATTGCATTTTTACTTTTGATCAACTTTAGCTTTACCTCTTTTCTTCATTCCCAAAGCTACATCACCGGAAAAACTCCATACGTAACCCAAATGCACATTCATGGCTGGTCGAATCATAATGGGGCAGAAAAGCCGGGCTCGTTGCAGTTTCATAATTGGCAAACCGATAGTGTGGGCATTGATGTAATTTGGTGGGCCGAACATCATGGACAATTTGAGCAGGATACTTTGATTTTAACTTTTGATGGAGCAACAGTAAATCCGGTCACCTTGGATGTGGAAAATATTCCTTTTGTAAATGGAGGTGAACCAAACCGATGGGAATGTCTTGCAAAGCAAGGGATGCCTACTGCAAGTTTTACCGGCGATACATTAAGTTTATCATTAACGGCAACTTCTGTATCCGATACATTTTCATATGCGCCCAGGTCGTTAGCAGGTTTAATCAAAGACATTGCATTTGTAAAACCTCTTGCAAGCAAACCAATTTTGCAATTTCAAATGAATCCAAATATTACTGATGCTGTTAATACACAGCTCAAATTTGTTTTCCGGCTTTCATGGCACTACCGACAACAGGAAGGACAAGATGTTATTATTTTCGAATTTGTACCCGCCCCTACTCCCGGCTCCATTACATCCAACAACAACGATTCGGTAAGAGTGCAAATTCCTGTTACAGCAGGATGGCAAACTGTTGAACTCGATTTGCTCGAAGCATCTGCATTGCTTGATCATGGCATGGATAATACCATCTCCGATTTTGAATTTCAGTTACTCAGTGCAAACACTGCTGTTGTTTCAACCGATGTTTGCGATTTTAAAATGATACCACTTTATTATGTTACTGACAGTATCATTTTTAGTGAAAAAAGTGTTTTAGAAGATTACACAAATATTTATCACACTCACAATATTTTGGGTGTGGAATTTAGTGGCTTCCAACATCTAAATGGTTACTTTCCGAAGTCTGTAAATAACAATGCTATTTTTGAAGGAAAAATTTATGGAAATGTTACAAAGTGGACCGATAGAGTTCATAATAACGGAGGGTTGGTTTCATACAATCATATGTTTGGCACCGATTGGACTGTAGATTCTGATTCGATTCAAAATTATAGATCAGATACCATTGCACAGTATATCATTGATAGCGCAGCTTATAAGGCCGACATTATTGAAGTGGGATATTACAAAAGAGGTGGTGGTGATTTTGCACGACATTTATCAACTTGGGATAAAGTTACTGCTAATGGTTTATTCCTTTACGGAAATGGTGTGAGTGATTCGCACGGAGATATTTGGATGGATCAAGATAATTTGTTTCATACTTATATTTGGTCGACAGATAGCTCCGATATTGAATTACTCTCCTCTCTATCGATGGGCAAAATGTATTTTGGAAATTATAAGAATTTTCAAGGTGAATTTTATTACACACTTGGAAATTTAGAAATGGGTGACAGAGGAATTATTACTCAAACTAACATCGCTCCTCAAATTCACCTCACTCCTTTCCCTCAAGGTTGTAAAGTTAGGCTTACGCAGATATTATTAGATTCCACATTACAACTTACCTATTTGCATAACGAAACACTTATTGATACTGCTGCCATGCCATTACTCGATTTAACTGTTCCATCATTTGTTAGGTTTGGTGTTTATGATTCAACCGATAAGCCACTGGTATTTGGTCAGCCGATTATTATATTAGGATTGCAAACAGGGATTAAAGAAGTTGAGAAAAATGAATCGGTTCAAATGAACATATTTCCGAATCCGGCTTCCGAAAAGTTAAATCTTGAATTAAATTTTATAAGAGCCGGAAACTACACTGTGAGGATTTATGATATGAATTCTAAGTTTATTGAAAAAATTGAAGAGAGGTATTTCTACAAAGGAAAATATGGTTACATGACAGATGTCTCACATCTGAAATCGGGTACTTATTTTGTAGAGGTGAGAGGGTTTAGTGAAGCGGCGACGAGGGTGTTTGTTGTGCAGTAGCCGCGGCGGCGGCGGGGGCGGTGGCAGCGGCTGTAGGCGGCGAGGGCGGTGGCAGCGGCTGTAGGCGGCGGCGGTGGTAGCGGCGGCGGCGGTGGTAGCGGCGGCGGCGGTGACGGCGGCGGCAGCTGCGGCGGCAGCGGCGGCGGTTGAAGTTTAATATGAGTTTATAGATAACACTGCAACTCTTTTATTTGTTATAATTCCATCTATTCGCATACAACTGCAGCTACTAATACTGCTACTACTACTGCTACAGCCACTGCAACAGCCACTTCTACTGCTAATGGTACCCCTGCCGCCGCAGCTGCCGCCGCCGCATAAGATGGATTTCCTTCTAACGAAAAACAAACTATTACTATAAATATAAATATGTCTAAAAAATTCCCATTACGATTTGCCTTAATTCTTTTGATAATAATCTTTACTTCAAATACAATTCTTATAAGCCAGCAAACACAAGTAGCTGTTAAACTGATCGAAATTGCTTCAGGGTTTACATCTCCGGTTGGAATGGCGACGCCTAACGATGGTACCGGTCGATTGTTTGTTTTTGAGCAGGGAGGGAGAATAAAGATTGTTAAAAATGGGAAGGTGTTGGATGAACCTTTTATCGATGTCTCATCGCGACTTGATGGTCTCAACATTGCATACAGTGAAAAAGGATTATTAGGAATGGCTTTTCATCCGGATTATAAAACCAATGGAAGATTTTTTTTATATTACAGTGCGCCACTAAAGCAATCGGGTTTTGATCATAAGGGTGTTTTGGCTGAGTATAAAGTTTCACCAACCAATCCTGATAATGCAACTCTAAAAGAAGAAATTATCATGGAAATCAATCAGCCGGAGGGCAATCATAATGGTGGGATGTTGGCATTTGGTCCGGATGGTTATTTGTATTTTGGTTTGGGTGATGGCGGTGGTGCGAACGATGAGCATGGCAGTAGTGGCAATGGGCAAAATTTGAATACATTGTTAGGAAAAATTTTAAGAATAGATGTGAATGGCAAAAAGCCTTATGATATTCCTGCCGACAATCCATTTGTGGGAAGAGCGAATACCAAACCTGAAATATATGCTTATGGATTACGCAACCCCTGGAGATTTTCGTTTGATAAAGCTAATGGAAAATTATTTTGTGGTGATGTAGGACAAAATAAATATGAGGAAATTAATATCATCAAAAAAGGTGGAAATTATGGGTGGCGGATTATGGAGGGATATCATTGTTTTAACCCTTCAACAAATTGCGACAAAACCGGACTTGAATTACCAATAGATGAATATGATCACGATACGGGGATTTCTATCTGCGGAGGGTATATGTACCGCGGAACCAGCTATCCTTCGCTCCATGGCTATTATTTTTTTGGTGACTGGAACGGAAAATTATTTTGTATGAAGCAGCAAACTGATGGGACATGGAAAAGATTTGATACCAACATTAATGGAACCAAAAAAAATGATACGGATGGTAAATTAAATTCAATGGGGATTGATGATAATGGAGATATTTATCTGCTAACACAAAAGCTCTTCGGACCGAGGAGTCCTACGGGTGTGTTGTGGAAGATTTCGCCATAGAATGATTTAACACCCCTTAAACAAACGACTGCAAATCAAACAATTTTTTATACAGCCCTTTTCTTTCTATCAATTCGTTGTGAGTTCCTCGTTCTTCGATAACACCTCGGTTCATTACAATAATTTCGTTTGCGTGTTGGATGGTGGAAAGTCGGTGTGCAATTACCAGTGTTGTGCGGTTTGCCATGAGTTTGTGCAAAGCGTCCTGAACCAAGCGTTCCGATTCGGTGTCGAGTGCCGAGGTTGCTTCATCCAAAATAAGAATAGGAGGATTTTTTAATACCGCTCGCGCAATGCTCAACCGTTGACGTTGTCCTCCCGACATTTTACTTCCTCGATCGCCAATGTTGGTTTCATATTTATCAGACATCTGAATAATAAAATCATGAGCATTGGCAATTTTTGCAGCACGTTCAATATCTTCCTGTTTTACTCCACTCATACCAAAAGCAATGTTGTTTGCAACAGTATCATTAAACAAAATTGATTCCTGAGAAACCACACCAATTAATGAACGAAGAGATTTTAATTTTAAATCGCGGAGAGAAATTCCATCGATAGTAATTTCGCCATCAACAGGATCATAAAATCGTGGTAACATATCGGCGAGTGTAGTTTTACCCGAACCCGACTGACCCACTAAGGCGATAGTTTTTCCTTTTTCCAGCAACAAGTTTACATCTTTCAAAACATTTTCAGATACATCTTTGCGATAGCTAAAATTTACGTTTTTGTATGAAACCGCATTCTTAAATTCTGTAATAGCAATTGCATTTGGTTTATCAACAATATCATTTTCAGCATCCAAAATTTTATTGATTCTATCCGCAGAAGCAATACCTTTTTGAATATTATAAAATGCATTTGTGAAAGCTTTTGCAGGAGGAATCATTTGCGAAAAAATTGCGATGTAGGCTATGAACATAGAGGCGGTAAGTGATTCGTCAGCCGACAAAACAAGTTTTCCACCAAAATACATCACCACCACCATCACGCAAGTGCCAAGGAATTCACTTAGCGGAGAAGAAAGATCTGTTTTACGATACATTCGGTTCATCGTAACGGTGTACTTTCTGTTCAAATCTTCAAATTTATCTTGAATGGGCTTTTCGGCATTGAAGGCTTTTATAATTCTTAATCCGCCAAGAGTTTCTTCAATAATAGATAATAACGAACCTAGACGCTCTTTGCTTTTTACAGAAGTGCGCTTTAAACTTTTACCTATGCGTGTAATTAGTAGTGCAGTTAATGGTAAAAGCACAGCAACAAATAATGTTAACTGCGGACTAATAAAAATCATGGTGGATAAAAACAAAATGATAGTGAGAGGTTCACGAAATGTAGCTTCGAGCGAACTCATCACCGACCATTCAATCTCCTGTGCATCTGTTGTCATGCGTGACATGATATCACCTTTACGCTCATTCGAATAATAGGAGAGCGGAAGATCCATCACTTTTTTGTGCATGCTGTTACGAAGATCCATGACCACACCATTCCGTACAGGAGCTAAAAAAAACATGGCCAAGTAACGAAACAAATTTTTAAAGAAAAACATAATCACCACCAGTGTGCAAATCATCACCAATGCATATAGTTTTCCTCTTTCAGGATCAACTATTACAGAAGTGAACTCGTAATAAAAATTATCTATCAAAGAATCAATTGATAAATTAACTTCGGGTGCACCTTCAGCCATTCTATCGGCATAATCCTGATCGGTTTTCAGAAAGAGAAGATCCAGAAATGGTGCTACCATGGTGAGAGAAAACAGGTTGAAAACAACCGATAAAATATTGAAGAGCGCATTCAAGGAAGCCAACCCGGCATAGGGTCGCAACATCTTGATAATTCGAAAATAGGTTTTCACACCGCAAATATACTACATCGTGCTTACCAATTCAATTCGAAATCGAGAGCAGCAAACTTTGCCCTTTCTGATGAATATCAATCTATATTATACTGATATTTAATACATTAACTTTTTGAAACTCATCTTTGAAAATCGTACCTTTGCACCATGGATTCAACGCGTCAGTTAAAGTACTCCCGATTGATTCAAAAAGAAATCGGCGATCTCTTCCAAAAAGAAGGAAAAAATTACTTTGGAGCTTCCTTTATCACCATCACCGGAGTTAAAGTCACACCTGATCTTTCAATAGCCAGAGTGTACGTTAGCGCCTTCCGTGAAAAGAGCGAAGATGTGCTTCATAAACTCGACACTCATTCAAGAGAAATTAGAAGAAAGCTGGGAGAACGAATCAGAAATCAAGCGAGAATTATTCCTGAATTAGAATTCTTTATTGATGATTCATTAGATTATGCCGAAAAGATGGATAAGATTATGAAGGATATTGTGATTCCGCCTGAAGGAGAGAAGTCAGTAGGCGAGTAAGCGAGTTGGCGAGTGAGTTAGTTAGTTAGTGGAAAAAACTTAAAGCTAAATTCTAAAGCAAAAACGGCCTCCGGCAAACGACTTCAGTAAAAAAGGACTGCGCTTCGCAAAATAACGCATCACAAAATAACACCTCACAAAAAACGGCCTCCGGCTTCCGGCCTCCGTAAAGAAGTACAACGGTTCGCAAAATAGCGCAGCACAAAATAACACCTCACAAAAAACGGCCTCCGGCTTCCGGCCTCCGTAAAGAAGTACAACGGTTCGCAAAATAGCGCAGCACAAAATAACACCTCACAAAAAACGGCCTCCGGCTTACGGCCTCCGTAAAGAAGTACAACGGTTCGCAAAATAGCGCAGCACAAAAATAACACCTCACAAAAAACGGCCTCCGGCTTACGGCCTACGCAAAGAAGTACATCGCCTCACAAAATAGCACCTCTCGAAATAACGACTTCCAACAAACAAAATAAAAACTAACCATCACATTTTCTTCTATGGAGTATGATCCGATAAAGCGTTCGTTGGGGAACGTATTTAACAAAAATCCTTTTTTAAGAAAATTATTTTATCGCTTGCTCGATTTACTTTTGTTGAGGTCGTGGCATGTACATAAAGAATTAAAGAGTTGGATGAAAACCGCACCACAGAATGCAACAATATTGGATGCAGGGGCAGGGTTTGGCCAGTATACATTTTGGCTTCATACCAAAAGTAGGAATTACAATATTTTATCGGTCGATGTTAAAGAGGAACAAGTGGAAGATTGCAATCGATTTTTTAAAGCGATAGGTGCTTCAAATGTAAATTTTAAAGTGGAAGATCTCACTAAATTTTACAATGACAATTCGTATGATCTTGTCTTATCGGTGGATGTTATGGAACATATTTTAGAAGATGTGCAGGTATTTAAAAATTTCCAACGATCCCTAAAGCCCGGTGGAATGCTATTAATTTCAACACCTTCCGATCAAGGTGGTTCGGATGTTCATGGCGAGGGTGAGACTTCTTTCATTGAAGAACATGTAAGAGATGGATATAATATTAATGAAATAGAATCAAAAATTCTGTCTGCAGGATTTTCAAAAGTGGAAGCACGTTATTCTTACGGTGCACCCGGAAAAATTTCGTGGAGGTTGTCGATGAAATACCCGATTGTGTTTTTAGGAAAGGTTCCGAAATTTATTGGGTTTCTTATTCTTCCATTTTATTATCTTATAGCCTACCCTATTTCATTTGTCCTCAACTTTTTTGATATTCACATGAACCATCCAACAGGAACCGGACTGATTGTGAAAGCCTGGAAATAAATTTCAAAATGCGAACGGAATTCTTCATAGCAAAACGCTATCTCTTCGCAAAGAAGTCGCACAATGTGATCAATATTATTTCTATAATTTCAGTAATTGGAATTATGGTGAGTACGCTGGGGCTGATAATTGTATTGTCGGTGTTTAATGGTTTCAGTAACTTAGTTGTATCCTTATACAACTCTTTTGATCCCGATATTAAAGTAACTGCTACAGTAGGTAAAACCTTCGAACCCACGTTACTTGATTTCAGCAAAATAAAAACCATTGACGGTGTTGAGACACATCACCTGGACACTTGAAGAAAATGCCTTAATAAAATTCAGCGATCGTCAGTTTATCGCAACCATAAAAGGTGTAGATGATGATTTTTTTAAGATCGCTGAGCTCAACGACAAAATAGTAGATGGCAGTTCTCAATTAACACAAAACGGAATCGATTTCGCACTTGTTGGAGGCGGAATTGCTTATTCATTATCACTTTCGCTCACCGATCCATTTAACGTTCTTAACTGTATATGTTCCTAAAAAAGGGAAACCGGTTTCTATCCTTAATCCTGAAGAAGCATTTAACATTAAAGCAATCCGTCCTGCAGGTGTTTTTGCTATTCAACAAGATTTTGATTCTAAATTCGTTTTGGTTCCTATGCGGTTTGCAAGTGAAATTATTGGTGCCGATACTCGAGTGAGTGCTCTTGAAATTGGATTAAAAGAAGGTGCTGATGAAGAACAGGTGCGCGCATGAAATTTTGAGTCTGGCAGGAAATAAATTTGAAGTAAAAACACGATTGCAACAGCACGATTTTCTTTATCGGGTATTAAAAACCGAAAAGTGGGGTGTATATTTCATCCTGACTTTCATTCTTATAATTGCCATTTTTAACATCATCGGTTCTTTAACAATGTTGATTATAGAAAAGAAAAAAGATATCGGTATTTTAACTGCGCTGGGTGCGGAAAAGAAATTTATAAGAAGAATATTTTTTTATGAGGGGTTGATGGTAACCATGTCGGGAGCTCTCACGGGACTAATTCTAGGAGGATTAATTTGTTTAGCTCAACAGCATTTTGGATTCATAAAACTAGATAACGCCGAATCTTTTTTAATAGATGCGTATCCTGTTGAGCTGCAACTTTTAGATTTTGTGTATGTGTTGTTGATAGTATTTACCATTGGATTAATGGCATCACTTTTCACTTCACGACGATCGGAAGAGGCAATATAAATTCAAAACTGAATTATCCGTTAACGTCGCTTGTTTCACTGTATCTATCGAGAATTTCATCGAGGATACTATGTATTTCATCACCATCGTAGGTTGTTACCATTCTCATTCGGTAATCTTTAAAATGATCAAAACCTTTAAAATAATTGGTGTAATGCCTGCGCATTTCATGAATTCCAACAACAGGACCTTTCCAGGAGAGCGAATGTTTGAGATGTGTGCGACAAGTTGCAACACGAACATGAACATCGGGAGGCGTTGCCAGTTCACCTGTTTTTAAATAATGTTTTATCTCATTAAAAATCCAAGGATAACCAATACTTGCTCTACCAATCATTAATCCATCAACGCCATATCTATCCCGCAGCTCTTTTGCTTTTTGTGGTGAATCAACATCACCATTTCCAAAAATAGGCATTGTAATTCTTGGATTATTTTTTACTTTTCCAATCAACGTCCAATCTGCAGGACCTTTGTATAATTGTGCTCTGGTACGACCGTGAATTGAAAGAGCTGCAACACCAATATCTTGTAAACGTTCAGCAACTTCTTCAATGTTGAGTGTGTTGTCATCCCAACCCAAACGAGTTTTAACAGTCACAGGACGTGTAGCAATTTTTATAATTTCGGCAGTCATAGCTACCATTTTAGGAATATTTTGTAACAACCCTGCTCCTGCTCCTTTGCAAGCAACACCTTTCACGGGGCACCCGTAATTAATGTCAATCAAATCGGGATTGGCAGCATCGGCAATACGGCCGGCTTCACGCATCGAATTTATATCTGATCCAAAAAGTTGAATTCCTATTGGTCGTTCGTATTCGAAAATGTCGAGCTTTTGAACACTTTTGTGTGCATCACGAATCAATCCCTCGGAAGAAATAAATTCCGTGTACATCATATCTGCACCATACTCTTTACAAACTGCACGAAAAGGCGGATCACTCACATCCTCCATGGGAGCAAGTAATAAAGGGAATTCACCGAGTTCTATGTTTCCTATTTTTATCAAATCTTCAGTGTATTTAGTGACCAGTGACCAGTTATTTGTGACCAGTATAAAGTAACAAGTGGATATGCGGTTTGGCGGTTCGGCTTCCTGCCTGCCAAGTCAAAGACAAGCTTTTGCTTGTCGATGGCAGGCAGGCGCTAACCGTGACTATTGGGTCGGCAGTTCGGCTGCGCTCACCGTGACGGTATGTCTGGTCTCGGCTTCCTGCCTGCCAAGTCAAAGACAAGCTTTTGCTTGGCGATGGCAGGCAGGCGCTCGACCAGTCCGTTGGAGTGTGCTTGTTACTGCTTTGGCTTCCGCCGCAGCCGCTGCCACTGCCGAACCACTCTTTCTCTCCGCCACCGCAACTGCCGCTGCCGCCTTCCCCCGCCACCGCCACTTTTTTTTCCCTACTTTCGCTGCAAATTTAAGAAAAAACATGCTTCCAGGCCTATTTGAGGACAAACCGGTTTACAGGAAATTCCTGATATTGGTATTTATTATACTACTTAACACGATCATTTTCAGTCTTATAGGAGGCTTATTGACCGATGCTTTGTACGGCATTAATATGATGGAAAATCCGGAGGTGCTGAGCAATTTGGAGGATCCAGCTGTTGTTGGGGCTATTAAATTGCTTCAAATTTTTACCACTGGATTGGGAATGTTTATTATTCCAGCCATCGTTGCATCTGTCTTATTTAGTAAACGACCATCAAATTTTCTTTCCTTGAAGTTACCCGAGAAACCTATTATTTTAGCGCTGGGTATATTGCTGATGTTTTCGGCCGTACCATTAATTAATTTGATTCACATTTTTAATCAACAAATGGAGCTACCTTCTTTTTTATCGGGAATTGAAACGTGGATGAAAGAGAGTGAAGCGAATGCAGAAAGGATTACAGAAGTTTTTTTAAGTATTAAATCCACACAAGAATTATTTTATAATCTTTTAATAGTTGCGGTACTCCCTGCACTTGGTGAAGAACTTTTATTTAGAGGTGTGTTGCAAAAATTATTCAAAGAACTCACAAACAATGTTCATGCAGCTGTGATTATTACGGCAATTTTATTTAGCGCCATTCACATGCAGTTTTATGGTTTCTTTCCAAGGATGCTGTTGGGATTGATGTTTGGTTATTTGTTAGTGTGGACAGGCAGTATCTGGGTTCCGATAATCGCTCACCTAATTAATAACGGTGCGGCGGTAATTTTTGCATACTATGCTCAACAAAATAATCTCCCCTTCGATCAGGACACCGTCGGAACCGGAGCAGGAGAATGGCCGTTAACACTTATATCAATTGCTGTGGTGGGATTTTTATTGTTCACGATTCACCGATTAGGAAATCGATCGGAAGATGAATTTCGTTAGGAGAACGATTTTTTAGTGACGGTGACCAGTGATCAAGTGACCTGTGACCAGTGATCTGTGACCTGTAACAAATGACCTATGACCAGTGACCTTTTGTTATTAACCGTGGCTATAACTCTACCACCGAATCCAACCACTGAATTCAACAACCGAAATTAACCTTTGAGAGCCCCGGCAGGGTTGTCATAGCTTTCAATAAAGATATATTTTAGTTGAAAAAAAACAATTTCTTTGAAAGTTTTAATTGTAACCCTGTCGGGATTTTCAAAGGCAACAACCGAAATTAACCACTGAACAAAAAAAAATCCCAAGAAATTAATCGAGGGATTTAAATTTTATGAGGAGGAAGTATTTTTAATTGGCTCCTTCGAGATTTCCTTTTTTAGTGGAATAATTTATTTTAAGAGCGTTTGATTTTCTTAATTCTTGTTTGATATCAGTAACCAAACCCATTTTAGTATCCTTATCAACTTTTAAAGAAGTAGTAAGTTTAGGAGCTTCCGATTCATCACGGGCTTCGCGTTCGGCTTCGATAAATTCTGCCAGTTCACCAACAGAAGCATAGGCGTCGTTGAGTTGAATTCTAGGTTCAGTACCGAAGGTAGCTTTGAGAGCAGCAGTGGATGGAGGCCCAACATAGATATAACTCACCAATGATTTTTTCTCCAACTTCTGAATTTCCGAAGCATTTGGAGTTACAATTTTCACTTTCAAACTTGCATCCCTTATGGTAGTAGTTACCATGAAGAAGAACAACAACATGAACACGATGTCGGGAAGTGAAGCGGTAGAGATAGCAGGAGTACCGCCGGATATTTTCTTTTTAAATCTAGACATAATTATTTCGCTCCAATATCTTTAGGTTCTGCTTCAGAGATTTTTACCGGGTACATTGACTGTACTTCTTTTTGTTGATCCGGATTTAATTCATCAAACTTTTTTGCGAATTTCGATCTTGATACTTCATTGCGCACTTCATTATATGCAGCCTTAAGTTCATTTTGAACTTGGATATAGGCATTGTATGAAGTACCACGATCATTTTGCAAGGAAACAACAGCTTTGGTAGGACTTTCAGGAAGATCAATTTTTGCTTGAGGGTTTACAATAAACTCCTTAGTCAATTCCCTTAACTGCGTAACATCGGTCCACTCTCCTTCAACCAATAATTGATCTTTAGAATTCACCAGTACGGTTAATACATTTCGATCATTGATTTCCGGTGGCTCCGGTTGATTTTCTTCCGGCATAGGTGGCAACTTCGTGAGTATTCCGCTATCAACATCCATTGTTGTAGCAACAATGAAAAAGATCAATAACAGAAACGCGATGTCAGCCATCGAGCCTGCATTTATTTCGGGAACACCCCTTGATTTTTTAGGCATAGTTAAATTATTTCATAAAGATTTTACGAAATTCCGAATATACTGCGATTCCAATTGTTGCAATTCCCATAACATAAACCATCAAAATTCCGGCACCGATCATTTTTGATTGAGAAGCACTAATACCCAAATCGATATATTTAGGTAGCAGTTCGTTTCCTGAAATCAAAAAGGTAATAAGGAAAATGCCAAGCAATATCCCTAAACCAATCAAAGTCCCTTTAGCTTTTTTGGTATCTCGCAGCATATTAATTACTGAGTACACTGCCATCCCTGCCAAAGCGGCAAAGAATAACAGATAACATATCCAAAGTCCGATATCAATCATGGTTAATTATTTTTTATTTGTCAGTGAATGTTTAACTAGAAGGTCAATAAGTGAAATAGAAGAGTCTTCCATTTGACTAACAAGACTATCAATTTTAGAAATGAGGTAGTTATAAAATACTTGCAGGATCATCGCAACAATCAAACCTCCGATAGTTGTAATAAGAGCCACTTTGATACCACCCGCAACGAGTCCCGGAGAAATATCACCTGCTGATTCGATCGCATCGAAAGCCTGAACCATCCCTACAACTGTTCCGAAGAATCCAAGCATCGGTGCCAAACCAATGAACAACGAAATCCAGATCAATCCTCTTTCAAGATTGCCCATCATTACGCCTCCGTAAGAAACAACTGATTTCTCTACGATGTCGATTCCTTCATGCTCACGATCGAGACCCTGATAAAAAATACTTGCAACAGGACCTTTGGTATTGCGACAAATTTGTTTTGCTTTCTCAACTCCGCCGGAAACTAAAGCACCTTCTATTTCTGTCAGGAGTTTATCTGTGTTGGTCGTTGCCATATTCAGATAAATAATTCTTTCAATTACGATTGCCATTCCAATGATAAAGCAAATCAAAATTGGAGTCATATAAAGAGGACCTCCTTCAATAAACTTCGTTTTCATTGTTTGGTGAAATGATTCTTCACCAGCTGCTGCTGCTGCTGCAGGCTTCGCTGCATCTTGTGCCTTAACATACGACGACACGCTAATTGATAACAAAGAAGTCATCAAAATTAGATAGAATAGTTTTTTCATAATTTAGGTTAAAGGTTTTTGTTTTTTTATGCTGGTTATTTTTTAATTTAAGGAAGGCACTATATTTTATTATATGCTTACTATACGTTAGAGGCTAATGCCTTATTGTTTTTTAATCACTCGCGCAGTGATGCGGAGAGAGAGGGATTCGAACCCTCGATACCCTTTTGAGGTATACACGCTTTCCAAGCGAGCTCATTCGGCCACTCTGACATCTCTCCGGTTATAACATGCCGATGTACCGGTGCCTTGTTAAAACAGGCGTGCAAGATAGGAAAATTCCAAATGTCAATGAATTTTTTGTGTTATGGGATTGTAAAGATTTTATTCGGTGAGCTCTCCCCGCAAAGAAATTTTCATAAGTTGCTTAATATCAGTTACTTTAGATTTTGACCCTAAAAGATACATTAATTTGGTAATAGCGGCTTCGACGGTTAAATCGGCGCCTCCAATTACACCAAGCCGGCTTAACTTTGAACTAGTTGCGTATCTGCCTTGTTCAACCATCCCACCTGGACACTGTGTTATATTAATAACAAGAACTCCTTTATCTATAGCTTGTTGTAATTCATTAATAAACCAATCCGCTGCCGGTGCATTTCCTGAACCGAAAGTTTGTAAAATAATTGCTTTCACCCCTTTGGTTTTCATTTGATTACTGAACCAGTCCTTAGTCATTCCAGGAAAAATAGTAATGAGTCCGATAGCGGGATCCATATTGGTATGCACTTTCAACTTCCCTGCTTTCTGTTTGAAAATGAGATGTTTGTTAAATTTCAAATGCACACCGGCTTCAGCAATAGGTGGATAATTCACCGATTGAAAAGCTTCAAATTTGGAGGAATTCATTTTAGTAACTCGATTTCCTCTAAAAAGTAAATAATCGAAATATACACAAACTTCGGGCACTGCAGGTTTACCATTTATCAAAGTAGCTGCAATTTCAATGGCTGTAATCAAATTCTCCTTCGCGTCGGTCCGGACTTCCCCAACAGGTAATTGAGAACCGGTAATGACAACAGGCTTAGACAAATTTTCGAGCATAAAGCTAAGTGCAGAAGAAGTGTATGCAAGCGTATCTGAACCATGAAGGATTACAAAACCTGTATAAGAGATATAATTTTTTTTGATGAGTTCAGCCATCTCCACCCAATGTTTGGGGAGCATATCGGATGAATCTAAAACCGGATGGAAGGAAACAACATCGATATTATAATTGAACTTACTTATTTCAGGAACCTCTTCACGAATTTGTTTAAAATTAATAGGCTTGAGTTCACCGGTGAGGTGATCTTGCACCATTCCAATTGTGCCTCCTGTGTAAATAATTAAAATATTAATTTCCGATTTAGAGCGTTTCAGTTTTCGTTTCATCTTTTTATTTCGATGGAAGGTTAAAAAGTTTAATTGCATTAGATGTTGTAATACTGATTACTTCTTCAAATGAAATTTCTTTTATCTCAGCCAGCTTTTCAGCTACCAATTTCAAATAAGCAGGTTCATTTCTTTTACCTCTATAAGGTGTTGGTGCAAGGTACGGCCCATCTGTTTCAAGTACTAATGAAGACAGTGGCAGATCGGCAACAATTTTATCCAACCCTGAATTCTTAAATGTAACCACCCCCCCTATTCCAAAATAAAATCCAAGATTTAATATTTCATCGGCTTGGTTTATATCACCGGAGAAACAATGAAAAACACCTTTTAAATTTTTCAAATTAAGTTCATGCAGAATTTGAATTATTTCGTTAGTGGAGTTTCTACTATGAATAGCAATTGGTAAATTTCTTTCATGAGCCCACAGCACCTGTTCTTTGAATGCCAGTTCTTGTTGAGTTTTAAAAGTAAGATCCCAATGAAAATCCAGCCCAATTTCACCAATTGCAATCACCTGGTTTTCATATTTCACAAGTGCCTCTTTAATCACAGACAGCTGCGATTGATAATCTTCAGTAACATAACAAGGATGCAAACCCATCATTGAAAAACAAACATTTTTATATTGATCACACAATTCAATCATATCATCAATAGTAGCATGATCAATATTAGGCACTAGAAATTTACCCACACCGTTGGAAATCGCTTTTTCAATTAACTGATCACGATCGGTATTGTATTCTTCCGAATAAAGGTGAATGTGGGTATCGATGAGCATGAGAAGTGGCGAGGTGCAAATATAATGATTTGGAGTTTGAGAGTAGTGGTTTAGTTTAAAGAAAAAAGATTTGTGATTTTCATAATCGTTACAAATTAAAAAAGCCATCACCGGACAAATATCCAATGATGGCTTTTCTCAAATCTTGTAAATATTAAGGAACTAATTCCATGTCTTTAATTCCATCAAAATAGGGCTGCACTACCCACTTTCCGGTTGTATCAATCATACCCCATTTATTACCCTGTTTTGCAGCAGCATATCCATTTTTAAAATCACGCACACCATCAAATTGAGGTTGAATGGCCCATTGCCCTTTAGTATCAAAGAAACCAATTTTACCACCACTTTTCCCATCTGCAAGGCCGTTAGAGAAATCGCCCCAAGTATCAGTAATCATCACATACATAATTTCACCGGTCGTTTTCACATAGGCCCATTTATCTCCATTTTTTATTCTTGCCAAACCACTTTCCGGATCAAAATCTTTTCCTGCATCAAAAGTTGGCTGAATAACCCAATCACCTTTCGGATTTATGTAACCCACTTTTTTATCAAGGGTTTTAGCCCAAGCTAATCCACCATGAAAATATCCGACACTCTCAAATTTAGATTGAATAGCAACTTTTCCATCAGTACCAATGTAACCAAAAGTTTTGTCGGGGCCGCGATAAGGGGCTAACCCTTCAGTAAAAGACTTCACCTCTAATGCACCGGGAGCGGTAATACCAATTTGTTCGCCTTTTGTATTCACGACCCAATAATTTGCACCGGATTTAACTACTGCAAAGCCACCATTAAAATCAGAGACTTCATCATACTTAGCCTGAATAGCTACTTTACCTTTATTGCTAAGATACCCCCATTTATCGCCAATTTTTATTGGCACCAAACCATCGTTAAAACCGGCAACGTCAAATCCGAAACCATCTTGAAGCTTAAAAGAGTTAATTTCGGTAAGCAATTTTTCACCTTTTGTATTGATGAAATAATACTGACGTTGTTTTGTATCATAAATGGTTGCATATCCGTCGCTTCCAAATTTATAGCATTTTTCAAATTGAGCGGTAATCACTATTTCACCTTTAATATTGGCATATCCCCATGTTTTGCTTCCGGAGGGCTTTACTTGAGTGATAAGGTTTTGGGCGTTGAGAATAGAAATTGTAGATAAAATGATTGCTAAACTCAGATAAATTGTCTTTTTCATATTTAATGGGTTATAAATTTTCGCAGTAAAAATACATCTTTCATGCTTCAAAAAAAAGGGAACTTGTCAAAATTTGAAAAGTTCCCTTTCGTGAGCCCGAAGGGATTCGAACCCCCAACCGACAGAACCGGAATCTGCCATTCTATCCAATTGAACTACGGGCCCAAATGATGGGCAAAAGTAAGAATTAAAGTGTCGATTGATTATCAAAAGGCCATTTTGAAAATACATTTTCCTCACTAAAATCCGAAACTGCCATTCTATCTCGCCCGCCTGCCCGTCGATCAGGAACTACGGGCCCCAATGAGGGGCAAAAATAAGGATTTCTCCCTTAGCCCCACCAACCCTTCGCCACCATGGCTATCTCACTAATATCCAAATCGTTCATGCATTTAAAATGACCTTTGGGACATTTTTCAAAGCCAATTTTGGAGCAAGGGCGGCAGGAAAGATTCTCGTTTTCGAAAATAACCGATTTGCCGGAGCTCTCAGGTAAAAAAGGGTACATACCGAATTCAGGAACGGTGTTACCCCAAAGCGATATTATTTTCTTTTGCTTTGCGGCTGCAATGTGCATGAGACCGGTATCGTGTGTAATCACCAATCGAGCATTTTCAACAAGTGATGCCGACTGAAACAAATTGTATTTTCCTGTTGTGTTTAAACTGTATTCTTTAGTATTTTCAGCTATAAATTTTCCACTTGCAACATCCTCCTTACCTCCAATTAATAATACAGGCAATTTCATTTCGTTAATGAGCGAAATCAGTTTTGCATCAGGCATTTTTTTAGTGAAATGTTTTGCACCAATCACCATCGCAACATAACCATTCTTCCAAGGTGAAGGAAGAGTATTTGAATCAACAACATCAGCATCAGGAATAAAAAAATCGAGGCCGCCTCCATCATAATGCACATTCAGTGAGTCGGCAGTATCCATATAACGTTCGACTATATGCGCAGATGGCATACGATTGTATTTAAAATTTACCAGCAACCATTTTTCAATGTTCAGTTTATCAAAGGATTCGGAAGGCTTATTTAATTTCGATTTAACTTTGTAACTACGATAGTTGTGATGAAGATCCACAACAAAATCATAATTTTCCTCTTTGAGATTTTTTATTAATCCGTCAAAATCATCAGCTAACTCATAAACTTTGTCCACAAATGGATTGTGCTTCACTATCCCTGCAAAGGAAGACTTGGTTAAAAAATGCACCACCGCATCGGGAACCTGCATTTTAAGGCAACGGATAACCGGCGATGTTAGAACAATATCTCCAATAGAACTAAAGCGGATAATCAGAACTTTTTTCAAATGAGGCCACTAATGTATGGGTGCAAATGTAATGCAATGTTCAAAATGGTGCACTTTTTTAATAAAATGAGATCCTACTGCATCTCTTTTCCGCTCCAATTCAGTAACTTTGTTATTCTAAATCAACCCTCCAACTATGCGCAATGCCCTTCTATTACTGATTTTTAGTGTATTCATAATAACTAACTTAACCGCTCAAAATGCTAAATACAGCAGAGTAAAAATTTTTACCGGTGATGCCGGGATGTCGAAGTTAACTAAGCTGGGAATTGAAACCGATCATGGCGACTATAGACGCAATGTTTGGTTCATATCTGATTTCAGCGCAATAGAAATCGCTAAAATTGACGCGGCAGGTTTTAAATACGAAGTTATTATTGATGATGTGGGTGCTCATTACCGTGATCAGCGTGCTCAGGCACATGCAGCTCAACGCAGTCAAGCTGTAGGAAATTGCCAGATGGGAATGCCGCAATACCCCATTCCTGCCAACTTTGCATTAGGATCAATGGGTGGATATTTTACATATCAGGAAATGCTTGACAATCTCGATTCAATGGCTTCGAAATACCCTTCGTTGATTTCTATCCGGCAACCGATACCCGGAGGAACAACTGTGGAAGGACAACCTATTTATTATGTAAAAATTTCTGACAATGTTGCTGTTGATGAACCCGAGCCGGAGGTGTTATACACAGCAGTTCATCACGCCCGCGAACCCGGCGGCATGTCGCAACTTATATATTACATGTGGTACCTGCTTGAAAATTATGGAACAACAGCCGATTTAACAGCATTGGTTAACAGCACTGAAATGTTTTTTGTCACTTGTATTAATGTGGATGGTTATGAATACAATTATAACAATGATCCGACCGGTGGAGGAATGTGGAGAAAAAATCGCAGAGATAATTTGGACGGTTCATTTGGTGTCGATTTAAATAGAAATTATGGATATAACTGGGGGGTAGATGACGATGGTTCCTCTCCTGATACCAACGATGAAACTTATCGTGGAGATATTGCCTTTTCAGAACCGGAAACACAATTGATTCGCGACTTTACAAATTCTCGTGAATTCAGAATTGCATTGAATTACCACACGTTCGGAAATCTTTTAATATATCCATGGGGTTACGATTATTCCATTTATACACCAGACTCTGCTCTGTATGCAAACTATGGAGATTTACTTACTACCTATAACGGTTACACCTATGGGACAGCAGATCAAACTGTAGGTTATGTTGTAAATGGCAGTTCAGATGACTGGATGTATGGTGAACAAGCAACTAAACCAAAAGTATTTGCTATGACACCTGAATGTGGTGATGCCGCCTTTGGTTTCTGGCCACCTTCTAATGAGATTATTCCACTATGTCAGCTTAATATGTTTCAAAATATTACCATGGCGCAGCTTGCCGGTAAATTTGCTAAGGTTACTGAAACATCTCCTGAATTAATTTCATCGGGTGGTGGCAATTTATACTTTACTTTAAAGCAGCTTGGGCTGGATACTGTTGCTACTTATACCATTTCACTTACAGCAATAACAGGAAATATTATTGGTACAGGAACTGCAGTTATTCATAGCAATTTGAGTGTGATGCAAGAGGTAAATGATTCCATTAGTTTTTTATTAACCTCACCAATGACAAATGGAGATGTAGTAAAATTTCTTCTTAGTATTGATAACGGTGTGTATGTACGTACCGATACCATTGTCAAATATTTTGGTTCACCAACTGTGGCATTTGCTTCTGATGGAAACAGTACTTCCGGATGGAATACCGGTCAGTGGGGAACCAGCACCGCAATATTTTATTCCCCTACTGCCTCTATTACCGACTCACCAATTGGTGATTACAGCTCTAACGATTTTAATGTCTGCCGTTCAACAAGTCCAATTGATTTGACAACAGCAGTAAATGCAACTCTTTCCTACTACGCTCGATGGGCACTTGAACCAAATTACGATTTTGTACAAATTCAAGCTTCAACAGATAACGGAGCCACATGGACTTCCTTGTGTGGAAATTATACTGTGCCTGGAAGTGCATTTCAAATTTTTGATGAGCCGGTTTATGAAGGATTTCAATTAAGTTGGGTTAAAGAAGAAGTTAGTTTGAATGAATATCTAGGAAGTAACATTCAAATACGATTTGTATTGGTGAGTGATGGATTTTTAGAGTATGATGGATTTTATTTTGATGATGTGCTGGTCAATAAAGTATTGCCGGGAACAAACAGCATTGTAGAATCACCCAATTCAATGATCAGTTCCGTTACACCGAATCCTGCGAGTGATTATTTTTATGTAAATATCAATAACTCGGTTACAAATGGAAGTATATTAATTCTTGATGCTATTGGTAAATTAGTGTTGCAACAACCTGTAACTTCAGGAACAGCGTCTGTAAAAGTTCAGGTGGAGAATTTAAAAAGCGGGGTTTATTTTGTGCGATTACAAAATAATGGAATAGTGACAGCACCTGTTAAATTAGTTGTGAATTGAGGTACTGACTATACCTGTTTACAATATATCTATTGCTTCTGAACTCAATTGGTTTCAGTGGAGAGCTGTTTCGTCATAAATTGCTTTATCAATCCAATTACTCTTCGCACTTAAGTACCTTAAAAATATTTTTATTTAATTTTCCGACACCGATTTTCTTTTCAATCGGTGCATCAAATAAATTATTGAAGTAAATAATAAAAAGGCGCCAACTTGGTGTATCACACCTAGAGTTACAGGTACATTGTACAAAAGGGTGAACACTCCCAAAATAAACTGCAAAATTACAGCAACTAAAACAAAATTTACAGATTGCAATTGAGCATTAGATAATTTCAAAAACTCAGTTCTTTGATTTTTTCGAACAAACCAAACCATTCCTAATATTAAAAACACCACCACATACGCCAGGTAACGGTGAACTACTTGCACTCCCGACATATTATCAATTAGTGCCAGCCATCCCATTTCATTAATAGAATAAAAAACTGAATCAGCAATTAGTTTTTCACCCATTAGCGGCCAATTATTATAAATGTACCCTGCTTTCATTCCGGCCACAAAGGCACCATAAATGATTTGCAAAATCGTAACAGCAAATAGAATTCTCGTTAAACTAAATAAAGATTTATGCCACCCCTCAAGAATAATTTTTTTTATATTAATCAGTTCAAAAGCAAACCAAAATGTGAGACCGAATGTGGCAAATGCTGTAATCAGATGCAATGCTAATCTAAAATGACTCACACTAGGGATATCAACCAGTCCGCTGCTCACCATGTACCAACCAACGAAACCTTGCAATCCTCCCATTCCAAATAGCAGCAATGATTTCCATATCAATTCCCTGTTTAATTGTTTGGTGAATAAAAACCAAATGAAAGGAATTATAAAAACAATTCCAATAAGTCTTCCTAACAGCCTGTGGATATATTCCCACCAGTAAATCTGTTTAAATTCTTCAATACCAAAATGAGCATTGATATGTTTGAACTGGGGAGTTTCTTGATAATGCGTAAACTGTTCTTGCCAGTCTGCATCATTCATTGGAGGAATTGCGCCTGTAACAACATCCCATTTCGTAATGGAAAGTCCGGAGCCGGTAAGCCGTGTGATTCCACCAACAACAACCATCACAAAAATTAAAAAACAACCGCTAAACAACCACAAAATAATTGATGAGCGACTGCTGATACTCATTTCCTTTTGCATAAATTATACTTTGACTGTTCGTGCAACAAATTGTGCGGTATGGCGACTTCTTTGCTCCAAAAGAATTTCTTTTCCGGTTGTAAGCATTTCAATTGTTGATGGGTAATAATGTCTTACTGTGTACAATTGCAAATTTTCATTATACAAAACTTTGTACTCTTTCATTAACTCCTGAATTAATTCCGGCGCTTTGAACGGGTCATTATCTATACAAACAGAAAAACTGATTGCAGAGTTTTGCATAAGATGGATTTTAACTCCTCGCTTCGCAAACAGTCCAAATATATCGCTCAAATTTTCTTCAGCAATAAAAGAAAAATCCTTTGCAGAGATACTGATAAGCATTTGGTTATCCTTAAAAATAAAAGAGGGTATCAGAGGCTTTGTTTGGAACCCCTTACCAATTTGAGTGCCCGGCAAATCGGGATTGATAAACGATTTAACATGTAATGTGATATTTTTATTTTCGAGTGGTTTAATTGTTTTAGGATGTATCACCGATGCACCGAAATAAGCCAGCTCGATTGCATCATGATAACTCATTTTTTCAATTTTTTGAGCATCCTTATAAAACTTAGGATCTGCATTGAGTACACCCGGAACATCCTTCCAAATAAATACACCTGATGCATTCAAACAATACGCTAAAATTGCTGCAGTATAATCGGATCCTTCGCGACCAAGAGTAGTGGTATAATTTTCTGATGTACCTGCAATGAAACCCTGTGTAATTGCTATGTTAGTATTTGCATTTAAAAGAGCCGGGATTTTGGTATTACAAAGCGAAGTAGAAAGTTCCCAATTAATATTTCCTTCACGGTAATTGTTATCGGTTTGAATTACATCACGAGCATCGAGCCAACAGTTTGCAATACCTGTCAACTCCAAGTAAGCGCTAATAATTCTCGTAGAAATCAATTCTCCTGCCGAAACAATTTGATCATAAATAAATGCATAACCCTTTGAAGACTCCTCTTCCAACACCCAATCAATTTCGACAAAGTGATTATTCACCAAATCAAAAACGGGGTGTGTACTAGACGGAAATAAATCCATCATTATTTTTTTATGATACAATTTTACTTCGTCCAAATGCTTCGATGCATTTCCATCTTTGTTGTAATGCGAATTCACAACCAGTTCAAGGGCATTTGTTGTTTTACCCATTGCCGACACTACCACAACCAGTTTCTCCACTTTGAAACCTGCAAGTACTGCAGTCATATTTTTCACAGCTTCCGCATCTTTCACCGATGCTCCACCAAATTTAAAAATTTTCATTTAAGTTAATAAATTTACTTGAAATTCATAATTTGTTCTTCATTCAACTTACAATTGATCCATTCGGAATCAAATGAGGAATGGTATTTTTTATAAAAGTTAATAGCAGGATCATTCCAATCAAGCACTTGCCAATGAAGCTGTTTGGCTCCGAGGGATTTGCAATCGCGAATCACCTCATCGAGTAATAATTTTCCAATTCCTTCACCTCTGAAATTTTCATTTACAACAATATCATCCAAATAAACACCTTTCCCTTTCCAGGTGCTATATTTGATGAAATATATAGCCATCCCAACAACTTTCCCCTGTTTTTCAGCTACCAACATTCTAAAAACCGGATTTTCTCCAAATCCATCCTGTTCCATATCCTCCTCATTGTTAGTAACTTCCTGTGGAGCTTTTTCAAATAGTGCCAGCTCCCTTATCAAATTAAGTACTGATGGGATGTCTGTTTTAGTTCCTTTACGGATGATAGTTTCCATGATCAAATTTCAAAGTGCGAAATTAGCAAAAAAGCGGTGGCGGTGGCGGCGGCCTGCCTGCCAAGCTTAAGACAAGCTTTTGCTTGGCGATAGCAGGCAGGTGGCGGTGGGTGGGTTGCAAATCGCAGTCGTAGTTCGGCGTTGGCAGCTTTGTAATATTTACCCTGAGCTGGCCGATTGGAGTAGACCGCCGAGTGAAGACTGAAGACTACAGACCGGAATTCTGCCGACCTTTTAAACTATCTTTGAAGAATGAAATTACACTTTCGTGAAATTGGCTCCGGCGTACCGATCATAATCCTCCATGGTTTATTTGGTTCTTCCGATAATTGGCAAACATTTGGAAAGCATCTGACTGAGAAAGGATTCAAAGTGGTGATGGTTGATTTAAGAAATCATGGATTATCACCACATGATGATGAATTTAATTTTGAGGCGATGGCACTTGACGTGAAAGAATTAATAGATGCAGAAAATTTTACAGATGCAATTATAATGGGTCATTCCCTTGGCGGAAAAACAGCGATGGAATTTGCAAAATTGTTCCCGGAAAAATTAAGCGGTTTGATAGTCGTAGATATTGCACCAAGAAGATATGCGGTTCATCATAAACAAATTTTGGACACGCTTTTGCAAGTCGACACCAAAACACTTGCAGCACGTAGTGAGGCTGAAGAGATTTTAAACACAGGAATTTCTGATTTAGGCACACGTCAATTTTTACTCAAAAATCTATATTGGAAAGAAAAGCATCAACTCGACTGGCGTTTTAATTTAAAAGTAATCAATGAAAAAATTGAAAATGTTGGCGAACGAATAACTTTTGATCACACTTTTTCGAAACCATCATTATTTATCAGAGGCGAAAAATCAGATTATATCTCTTACGACGACGAACGTGAAATTTTTGAGATGTTTGCTGATGTTGAAATAAAAACAGCACCCGGAGCAGGTCATTGGGTACATGCAGATAACCCTGCATGGCTACTCGAAGAAGTAGTGAGCTTTCTTTCAAGGACAATGCTGAAGTAAGATGCACGATGTACGATTTGATTGGACTACGTCTTACATTTTAAGTCTTTCATCTTACATCATCATCTTCCCATGATAATGCGGAGGTAAAATGGAAGATGTAAGATGTAAAAAGTAGAAACAGAAAGAATTACTGAACTATCAATTTAATGATCACTCTTTCTTCCGCATTTTTCATCTCCAGAAAATAAATTCCATTCGACAATTTCGACTTATCAAAATGGATTTCATTTAGTCCAATTTGTTGTTGAAAGTTATTTTTTGAAACAATTCTGCCACTAACATCAATAATTGAAATTAAAATATCTTCATTTACATTGGCGGTGAATGACAGTTTGAAATTTCCGTTTGATGGATTGGGGGATAATTGAAGAGCAAAAGCAGCTTCATTAAATTCATTCACATCCACCGAGCCTCCGTTACCATTAAACAAATTATGAAACTCCTGATAGTATTGATTTACTATTAAAGGATCGTGAATAATGAGTGTATTTTCATCATTCTTAAGACTGGCGGCACTACTCCAATTGTGTGAGCCGGTGAGTATTGCAGGATCAGAACTTGCGTCAAGAGGATCTACCATAACATATTTATGGTGGAGGATACCGGGATTGGTAGAGTGATCGAATAACAATAAATCATTTCCCATCACGCCTTGCATAATTAAAAACGAAGTTCCACTCCCACCTGATGAATCATTCAATATTCCCGCGGCATTTACTCCATATAAAGCTACTCTTTCTTCAACTGCATAAGCAAGATCAAACCTGGTAAAAACCATGGTAGCAAAAAACAAATCGTTATTTGCAGATTCAATGGTGCGAACAATCTGACTGTTTGTGTTATCAGAAGGACTAAAATAAGATTCCACTCTTTTACCACCAATATTAAATTCGTGAGGGGTATTATCTGTTTTATCAGGACCGAACTTTGAGTTACTCAAATTAGGTAGAGCACCATTACCACCCCACATTTCTTCAAATTCCATTTGATAAACTAGTGCAAGAGATTTATCTTGAATGAACACAATGTTATTTCGGTCATCATACAATTGACCATTACTCCAATTAGTAGATCCACCCATTACAACAGGCTTATTCGCATTTGCATCCTCCGCATCAATAATAAAAAATTTATTATGCATTATTCCGAAATAGCTGAATGGAACTGTTGGAGATAACAACACCGGTATTGCACTATTAAGCTGTTGAAGTCCCGCATTGGTATTATCTCCATCAGCAATGATGCGCACTCGTACACCACGATTATAAGCATCATTAACTGCTTGAATAATTTGCGCTGTTCCATTATTATCGAAACTATAAATGGCTATATCAAGAGTCACAAGTGAACGATCAATATAGGCTTTCAAGGTATCATCAAAAGAATTGTTTAAACGAATTGCATTATTTCCGGGAGGATTGGCAACGTAAGTATCGACAGGACGATTAAAATACACCTTAATATCACCGGTTGAATTTGAAGCCGTAATATAAGGACGAACATCTGAAAACGCAGTATCATTTCCTGAAACAGAAAACGTTTGCACATAAAATAATTGCGATGCTGATGCTCCTGAAATATTCACAACAGGATTGCTTACATTACCGGGTCCGGAAATAATTCCCAATTCTAAATTTGGAGTATTGCCATATTTGATGAATGTATTTCCATTGATATTTGTATTCCAGGCAACATCAAAACCTGAGGTAGTAATATTTTGTGGAAATGGAGGAACTGTTATAACAATTGAAGAGGTACTTACCAAATCATTTATGTCTCTGGGCAACACTTGATATTGGCTTGCAAACTGGGAACAAATTCCGTACAACGTAATGTTTGAAGTAGGGATAGATTGCCCAACAAGTGGGTTTGTGGAACGAATATAAACGATTCCGGCCTGACCGTTAGCAGAAAAATTATAGTTGGTATTGCCTTGAAAAGTCCCAACAGGATTCGTGAATGTAACATCATTAATTTGAATAAAAATAGACTCATAATTTTCATTCAACTGATTAGGAGTTGCCAAAACCGGTGGAGGCAACGGATTGCCTGATGAATTAAGATTCCACGATGACACAGGGGTTATTTCAAGTAGATTTTGATACTGAACTGTTACACCGGTAACTGTAACATTGTCACCTCTACCTGTTGATACCAACGAACTACTAAAAATTGCAATTCCACCGGTTCCATCCTGCATGTAACGGATGGTTCCAAACTCCATTCCGGAGGTTACAATTCCGTTTACAGTTACAGTACTCCCATCAGGCAACGACCGTGCATCAAAGATTGAAATCAATTGTGCGTTCACAGAACTGAAACAAAATAATAATGAAACAACTAATATATTTTTGATGGTCATTGATGTAAAAATTAAAAATGTATAAATGACAAAAGGGCTTTGAAATGGTTCAAAGCCCTTTTGTAAATTTCAATTAATTCTGATGTAGAGCATACATGATTAATGTATAACTACATCATCAATTCTCCAGGTAGTGGTATTCATAGTTCCATCACCCAAATATTTAAACCCAATGTGCGCTGCTGTTCCACTAAATGAAGTTAATGGAACCTCACCTGTATTCACCCAATTATATTGTCCATCGGCTTGAAGTGCAAGTGTACACGGAATTTGAACCCAATTTGCTGTTGCAACATTTGTTCCATTAAAATTGGTTGCTATCCAAACGGTTAAGCCATCGTGCATCCAAAATCCCCATGATGAACGAAAAGACAACGTATCAAGTGTTGCCAAATCAAATGAAGGGGTAATCAACCAAGATTCCATAATAGGCAAACCACTTCCATAAGCAGTAGCTTGAGCATAAGTATCTCCGCTAAATACACCGGCTCTCCACAAACGATTCCCTTGTGCTGACAGATTGTACCATCCGGGTAAACTAATATCAGTACCATTGGATTGACTGCTAAATGATTCATTGATACCACTTCCGGGAGGAGGAGGACCTCCGTCGCAACGTACACCATTCATAACAGCATCATAAGTATCGCGAATCAACAACTGAGCGGTTGATGTGAACACCGTAAATACTGCCACTAAGCTCCCATTGTTATTAGGAACTGGGCGGTTAGCAAAACTGGCATATCCACTTGAACGCACCATAATTTCATCTGTAGTGTTGCAATCTTGTAAAAATATTTCACCTGCCGTTTGCAAAGTTGCATTAGCCCATGTTTTAGATGTATCGCCGGCTTTGAATTCAACACCGCTGAGTCTGATCAATCTGTTTTGAAAGCCATCAAAATCAGATAACAAATCATCAATTGTTACATCGATTGGAATTACCGGCAAGCTACTCACTCCGGGCACTACATAAGTATCAATCAAAGCAAATGGAATTGCTGCAACTTCAGGTTGGGTAGGATCGGTAAGATCTATGTATCCTCCTAATTGAATTAATTCAGCGTAATCACCAATAGCAAGGCCTTTCAATTTCACAAATATTCTGCGACCAATTGGAAATTCTCTGAAGTATTCAGAACGATCGATGCGAATTGAAATTCCGGCGGTACCGTCATCAATAACTATAGTTTTGTAAAAATTTCCCGATTGATCATCGGCAATGACTGTTCCTGAAATATTCCAGTCTTGTGTGATTACCACAGCAGCATTGTCGTTGATAATAGTATCACGAAAGGTATCTTTCAGACCTTTTATAGTCATGTTTACCACAATGTTCGGGTCCTGACCACCGGTGGGAGGACTATCAAATTCATCCTTTCTGCAGGAAGATACAACTACCATTGCAACTAATGCAATTAAAGGAAGCCAATTTAATTTTTTCATGTTCATGTTAATATGATTGATTTTATTAGTTCATTCTTAATACTAAGTTCACAAAATAAGTTCTTCCGTATGAATAGAAATATTTTGGAGCAAATGCACTCGGGTCTTTGTCTTCGAAATCGTAACGAAGCTGTTCAAATCCTCCGGTAACTTGATCTTTATTATCAGCAAGGTTTGAGATTCCAACATTTAGAACAAGGAAAGTGTTGCGCTTAATACTCTTGAAATAATTATTAAGCTTCCACGATTTTCCACCGAAGAAATCAAGTGTTACCTGACTATCCACTTTCTCTTGATTTACAATTGAGTTGTACTGATCGGAACCAACCGGAACCAGATCAACAGCCTGCGAAGTACGTCGAGCAGGATTAAAATCGATGTAGGTGTTATCGTAATAGTTTACATTAAAGTTTACGAACCAGAATTTTTTCGCTCTATAGCTCAATCCAAGTGTGTATGCATTTTGAGGCGTTCCTCCAACAAAGAAATTTTCGGCATACACAGTTTCGTTTTCTGCAATCACTTCTGAAGTATTATCAATTGTTATAGTTGCTAATGGTCGATCGGTATAAAAATACTGACCTATTGCAGCAACAACATTGGCCGAAAATCCTTTTCCGAAATTATAATCAAATGCCAACTCTGCACCCAAGTGTCGTTTATCTAAATTAGTTGTTGTGTAATTCACGAAATCTCTGTAATCGGCATGATAAAAGCTAACTGTGTTGATCCCATCCTGAAATTCCGTAAAGTAAAATACTGCACGAGCTTTCATTTTAGGTGCTCTTAAAAGGTATCCACCTTCGACAGAAAATATTTTTTCATTTACTAAATCTGGAGCAAAATCGTTTCTGGTACGAACCGAAACGAACGAATTCTCAAAATATGGAGCCCTTGTCATGTTAGCTACATTTGCAAAAATGTAATTACGTCCATCGAATTTGAATGTGGCTCCTCCTTTAAATGCATAATTAAAAAACGATTGTGTTTCTGAATCTCCGTAAGAGTTATTTGGAAAAAGTCCGTTGCGAACATTACCGGTTCTTTTAAAGCTGGAATTAGATAATTCTAGAGATGCAAAGAGATCTACTTTAGTCAATTTCATCTGTCCTTGCCCCCAAGCACCTCCTCTGTTGATATTTGAAGTATAGTTATAACCAAACTTATCGCCTTCATGAAGGATACGGTTTGGATGATTAAGATCATTCTGCAATGCAATAGGATTCCCTGCAAAATCCTGTTCTGCATATTGATTCACATCAACATAAAATTCACCGCCAAGAAGATCACGCACTCGTTTAAAGTTATCAGTAATTTGTTTCAAATAAAACACACCTGCAGTAACCTGAATATTTTCATGTACAGTGGTATTGTAAGTTGAATTAAAGTGAATTTTTCTTGTATCAGCAACACGTTCTTCCTGAATATAAGCTGAACGTTTACCGGAAACACTATTGCCCGGAATACCATCCACAAAATTGATAGTTTCGTAACTGTTTTCATTCACTTTATATAAATCTTCCCACTTAATTTGTCGCTCTTCTTCATAGGTACGCATCAGATAATCAATCATAGAGGCCATGGCCGGATTTTCGGCATAGCTGGGCAAACGACGATAGTAATCGGGACGAGGATCGGGAGCGTTGTACCAATCTAAACCGGTATTAATGTTTTCGCCAAATGCGCCACCAATTGAAGTTTTTAAAGTTGACTGATTACTCATTTTCCAATCGTGAGAAAGAATAACAACCGGTTGATGGCTGATATTTAAATTTGCATTTCTTTTCTTTCCATCTTGGTAACCCCAAACAGGGTTATAATAATTCGTTCCGGCGATATCATACAGTTCTTGCATTGCCGGAGATGTTTTTCCTCTTTCAGTAGGTGCACCAAAAGTTGTTAGACTAATTGAATGCTCGCTGTTAATAATTTTTTCACCGGCTAAATAATAGGACCATCCATCATAATATGTGCCGGGTGCATAACCTTCATCTGCCCAACGACGAGTAACAGAACCACTAAAGGCCCAACCTCCTTTGAGTAATCCTGAACCAAAAGTTGCCATTACTCTGTTTTCATAAACACGATTTGAAGCAGCTACAGAAACAGAGAGTTGTTTTCTTTGCTTGGATGCACGTGCATCAATAAAAGAGGAACCTCCTACTCCACCAAAACCAAATGTGCTTGCCGATAAACCGGTTGCGTTATCACGATTACGAACTACATCGTTCAACCCACTCCATAAAAAAAACATGGAATTACCTGTTGTTAAATCCGTCATAGGAATTCCATTCATATAGGTTACGGAATTCTCATTTTCATAACCTCTTACTTTAAATCGAGCTCCACTAAAAGTATAAGAAGCCGCTGAATTAAAGGCATCGCGTGAAGCAGATAATACTCCCGATACACTTTGTGAAGAAGTTTCTTTTATTTCTGAATCAGAGAGATTTACTTCAGGAGCATTATCACGCCCCTCTTCGGCCATCATACTAATAACATTGGTAGGAAAAAAACCAAGATCTGATTTCACATTTCCAACTTTTACAAGTTCAGTAAAAGTAGCATGATTTTCTGAGGTCACCTCAATAGTATAATCTCCAAATGGAACATCTTTTATTTCGAAAACTCCCATGTCATTTGTAATACCACTTAAAGCAGTTCCGGAAAGAGTCACTTTTGCCCCTTCAACGAAATTGTTCAGATCATCGGTGATAGTTCCTGTGACTGTGGCATTTTGTGCTAATGCAAGATTTGAAGCCAAGCCAAAGACGGCTAATAATAGTAAACGTATAATCTTCATAAGGTTGTATTTCTCCGCAGCAGAAGCGGTTTAGGAGGCGCAAAGATAAATAAAAGGTTGATACATATGCATTCTGATTATCAACAAATTATGAAATTGCTATTAATTTATGATGAAGTTCCATTTGTTTGAATGGGGATTTGTACTTTTGGCGAAATTAGGCATTGACTTGGCGGAAAGTGTGACAAGGGACAAAGGACAAGTTACAAGTTACAAATAAAGGTGATACAAGACACATGACACTTAACATGTAAAACATGACGCAAGACACGTGATACGTAACACAAAACGTGACACGTTACACGTGACACTAAAACGTAAAACGTGACACGTGACTCTTAACACGTGATTCGTTCTACTTTACATTATAATAATCAACATAAAAAAAATGAAACACTTCTTTACTTTATTAATTTTTCTTTTCTTGGGATTTTCAGCTTCACAAGCACAAAAGGAAACAAAGCAGAAATACAAAATTGCAACAATAGGTTTTTACAATTTGGAAAATCTTTTTGATACCATTAACGATCCGTTGATAAATGATGAAGAGTTTTTACCTACAGGAACGAAACTTTATACAGGGAAAGTTTATAAAGATAAATTGAAGAATTTATCAGAGGTTATCTCTCAGCTTTCGCTGGAAGAAACACCTGATGGAGTTGCAATTTTGGGAGTTGCAGAAGTTGAGAATAAATCAGTTCTTGAAGATTTAGTAAAAGAACCTAAAATTAAAAATCGTAATTACCAAATAGTACATTATGATTCTCCCGACCTAAGAGGAATTGATGTTGGTTTATTATACAATCCAAAATATTTTAAAGTTATAGAAAGTGGCGCACTTAATGTTCCACTAACTAATCCTGATGGAAGTTTTTATGCAACACGCGATGTGCTTTGGGTATACGGTTTACTGCATGGCGAACCGATACATTTTTTTGTCAACCATTGGCCATCTCGTCGTGGTGGCGAAGAGGCTTCTGCTCCGGGAAGAGCATTAGCTGCAGGTGTTGCTAAAGCTAAAATTGATAGCATTCGTATGCAATCACCCAATGCAAAAATAATTTTGATGGGCGACCTAAACGATGATCCACTGAGTCCTAGTGTCACCCAAGTAATTCAAGCTGTTGGTGATTCAGCTTCTGTTAAACCAAATCAAATGTTCAATCCGTGGACTGCTTATTATAAAAAAGGCATTGGAACATTAGCATATAATGATGCATGGAACTTATTTGATCAAATAATCATTACTCCTACATTTATAAAATCTCAACAGAAAGGATTTTTCTTTCAAAAAGCAGTCATTTTTAATCGCCCTTACCTGGTGCAAAAATCAGGCAGATATAAAGGATATCCTTTTAGAACTTATGATTTCGATAATTACATGAGTGGATATAGTGATCACTTTCCGGTGTACATTGTTTTGCTGAAAAAAAGCTAAAATTGATGTGGTGATGTGTGTATGTGTGTATGTGCCTTCCTGCCAAGCGAAGCAGACAGGGTGATGTGATTGATTGCTACAGGCAAGGTTGAGTCTTGATACGGTAACTTAGTTTTATCTGGTTGATTGGAGAAGAGGCATTTTTTGAAGCGCGATCCAAAAGACAACATTTTTGCAACCATTCATTATCAAACCATTACAGTTTTTTGTTTTTTGGGGCACCTGCTTCAACATGTAGGGTAAATTCCAAAAACTTGGTCCTTTTTCCTTACTTTTGCTTTCTTTACAATCCAAACAATTAATATTATGAACAGAGGTCCCGTTTCACAATTTATTGAACATCATTATCGTCATTTTAATGCTGCTGCATTGATGGATGCAGCTAAAGGTTATGAAACTCATTTGACGGAAGGTGGAAAGATGATGATTACTTTGGCAGGAGCGATGAGTACTGCTGAATTAGGTATTTCGTTAGCAGAAATGATTCGTCAGGGTAAAGTAGATATCATTTCTTGTACAGGGGCCAATCTAGAAGAAGATATTATGAACCTTGTAGCTCACACTCATTACAAACGTGTTCCGAATTACCGTGATTTGAGCCCTCAGGATGAATGGGATTTATTGGAAAAAGGATTCAATCGTGTTACCGATACGTGCATTCCTGAAGAAGAAGCCTTCAGAAGGATTCAAAAACACATTTATAAATTATGGAAAGATGCTGATGACAAAGGTGAGCGTTATTTCCCTCATGAATATATGTACAAGTTGTTGCTTTCGGGAGTGATGAAAGAACATTATGAAATTGATACTAAAAATTCGTGGATGATAGCCGCCGCAGAACAAAATCTGCCGATCATTGTTCCCGGTTGGGAAGATAGTACTATGGGAAATATTTTTGCATCATATTGCATTAAGAGAAGAATTGAAACCGTCTACTATGAAGTCAGGAATTGAATACATGACATGGCTGGCCGACTGGTACATCAAAAATTCAGATGGAAAAGGTGTTAGGTTTCTTCCAGATTGGTGGAGGTATCGCAGGTGATTTTCCAATTTGTGTTGTGCCTATGTTGTATCAGGATATGGAAATGCACGACATTCCTTTCTGGACTTACTTTTGCCAGATATCCGATTCAACAACTAGTTATGGTTCGTATTCCGGAGCTGTTCCAAATGAAAAAATTACATGGGGTAAATTAGATATAAAAACTCCGAAATTTATTGTCGAGTCGGATGCCACTATTGTAGCACCTTTAATATTTGCATGGTTGCTGAAATGGTAGCTAGTAAATAAAAGAAAATTCAATTCTGTTTGATAAATATTATTGATCTTTATATTCTCGTCACGTGTCGGATTCACTCGTTATAATACCCACCTACAACGAAAAGGAAAATATTGAAGCCATTACAAGGGCAGTATTTTCTTTGGCACATCCTTTTCACGTATTGGTAGTAGATGATAATTCTAAGGATGGAACAGCTGCATATAGTAAAGAAATTACAACTTGAATTTCCGGAAAAATTACATCTAGAACAACGTGCAGGAAAATTCGGACTAGGAACTGCTTATATCCACGGATTTAAATGGGCATTAGCAAGAACCTATGAATATATTTTTGAGATGGATGCCGATTTCTCTCATAACCCTAATGATCTTATCCGCTTACGCAAAGCTTGTCGCAGAAGATGGCGCTGATTTGGCAATTGGCTCTCGCTACATCAAAGGTGTTAATGTGGTAAACTGGCCAATTGGAAGAGTGATTATGTCGTATTATGCTTCTGCTTATGTACGAATGATAACAGGAATGCCAATACAGGATGCTACTGCCGGCTTTAAATGCTATAAAAAAATTGTTCTCCAATCTATCCAACTTGAAAAGATAAAATTCATGGGGTACGCTTTTCAGATCGAAATGAAATTCACTACCTGGAAACTTGGATTTAAAATTATTGAGGTTCCTATCATCTTCACCGACCGGCAAGAAGGTCATTCAAAAATGAGTACACACATTTTTAGAGAAGCTTTTATTGGGGTGATTCAAATGAAAGTGAAGAGTTGGTTTGTGAAGTATGAAAGAAAAAAGTGACGTGTTAAATGCGAAAAGTGAAGCGGTTTTATTTTCGCCCTTCGGGATTTTTCTTATCCCGACGCCATAAATAAAGGGGATTTCCAATCCCCGAAATTTGCTGAAGTAAATAAACTTGTTTTTGAGAAAATTTATAATGGAGATTAATTGAATATTTTTTCGCCCCTCGGGATTTTTAATTCCGATGCCATAAATAAAAGGGATTTCCAATCCCTGAAATTTGCTGAAGTAATGAACTTGTTTTTTGAGAAAATTTATAATGGTGTATTTCGCCCCTCGGGATTTTTACTCTCGATGCCATAAATACAAGAGATCTCTGATCCCTGAAACTTACTGGAGCAATTGAACATCTTTTTGAGTAAAATTATAATAGAAAGTAATTGAACATTTCAAATAAAAGCAGAAACCAAATTGAATATCTAAAATTCTACATTATAGCTTCTACATTTTACATTCCAGTTTACACGAACTTCTCACCTTTAGTCAGCTTCACATCATTCACAAACTGACGAATTTGTTGTTCATCTTGTTTTCTACAAATCAACAAAACACCATCTGATTCAACAACGATATAATCTTCGAGTCCTTGCACCACTACCAGTTTATCTTTTGGCATATTTACCATGCAATTCTTAGAATCGTAAATCATCACATTTTTTCCAACCACAGCATTATTGTTTACGTCATGCTTGATATGTTCGTAAAGAGATCCATAAGTTCCAAGGTCGCTCCATCCAAATTCAGCACTCATCACAAAAACATTTTTAGCTTTTTCCATCACACCAAAGTCAATAGAAATATTGGTGCATTGCTCATAAGCTTTTTTTACAAAATCATGTTCAGAAGAAGTGTTGAAATGATTAGCTGCTTCATTAAATAAGGCATCAATTTCGGGCAAATGTTCTGTAACTGCTTTATGGATGGAACTAACACTCCATATAAAAATGCCTGCATTCCATAAAAACTCACCTGTTTGAAGAAAAAATTTCGCCATCTCCAAATTTGGCTTTTCAGTAAATGTTTTTACTTTGGATATTTTATTCTCTTCAGAAACTTTATCATCAATAAATTGAATATAACCATAACCGGTATCGGGTCTGTTAGGTTGAATTCCTAAGGGTGAGCAAACTCTCATTTTTATGATACAAAATCGAGTCCTTTAAGAATTGCTTTTGTGAATTCATCTTCTTTAAGAATGACATGATCGCTGGGAGCAACAACTACTTTAGCATTTGGATTCAAGTGTTGAAATTTTATAACTCGCATAAGCAATACAAGGAGCAGTATTTTTTCGATGTGGTTCACCAAGAACTTGCGATGGATGAAGATCGGGAAGCTGTTTCAAAACCAGATCTACATATGCTTCATTAGTGACTACAAAAATATTTTCTTTAGGACAAGTTTTCAGAAAACGATTATACGTTTGTTGAAGAAGCGTTTTTCCGGTACCTAGAATATCGAGAAATTGTTTTGGGAAAGCGTTGCGACTCATTGGCCAGAAACGACTTCCTATCCCGCCTGCCATGATTACACAATAGTTGTTATTCATTTTATTTTTTATATTATGGTCTTTGACGATTTTACACTTTTAATGTTTCGCCGGTGTGTGAAAATTTCTGCAAAGCAAAGAAATCTTTATGACTATTACGGGATAAAAATGGAAAGTTACCACTTCATGTTGTTTCAACCTAGATTTCAGCAAATTACAATTTCATTTACGTGCTTTTACAAATGAAATCCCGAATATTTCCGAAAGGATTATTCCAAACCTGAAAGGGCACTGCGCAATTTCCCGATTATTGCCGGAATATCCTCCGCCTTGGCCACACCTACGGAAAGTCGGTACCAAGTGTTGCTCTCTGTAGAACCAAATGAGGAGAAGGGAACAATGGCCAATTTTGCTTCATCACAAAGAAAATCAGTAATATCCTGAGTAGTTGACAAAATTTTGCCGGAAGCAGTTTTTATGTCCGATAAGATCAAACCTGAACGGTTAAATAAATTGCTGCCTGCGGAGTGATCACCTCCACTTTGAAACCTTCGGCTCGAAGCGATAAAAAACCTTGATAAAATCCATGAAGTCTGAATTCAATATCTTCAAAAAATGTTTTCAGAAAACTACTCACAGCTTTTTCATCTTGTAAAAATTTTGCTGTTGCTACTTGCTCAGCTTTTGGCGACCAGGCGCCTACATGCGAAAGTATGGAACGCATTTTATTCACAATATAAGTAGGTCCAAATGCCCATCCAACTCTAACTCCGGTGGCAGCAAATGCTTTTGAAATTCCATCGATACAAACTGTATAAGGTCGTAGTTCCGGGAACAAACTCACGGGATCATGATGACGCGTTTCGCCAAAACATAATACCGAATAAACCTGATCATACATCACATACAAAGGCTTGTCGGAACCTTCACGTCTTTTGTTTTCTTCAATTACCATCAAACCAATTTCTTCAAGAGCCTCTTTTGAAAACACAGTACCTGTTGGATTTAACGGACTGCATAATGCAAGCATGCGAGCATCTTTAATATAGGGTTTAAGCTGTGCTGCTGTGGGCATAAAATTATTTTCAGCAGTTGTTTCCACCATCACAGCTTCAGCTCCCGACAAATGACAATAATGGTTGTTGTTCCAAGATGGGACAGGAAAAACAACTTTATCGCCCGGATCAATTAGTGTTTTATAAACAGCATAAATCAAAGGCCTAGATCCTCCTGAAATTAAAATTTCATCGGCAGAGTAATCTAGCAATTGATATTTCTTTATAAAATTACTTACGGCTTTGCGCAAGTCAGGCATACCGTTTGCCATTGGGTAATTGGTATGACCATTTTTATAAGCTTCGAGAATTTCATCTAATAACGCTGTGGGTATGGGAAAAATTTTAGGATCAAAATCACCGATTGTTAAATTGTAAATGTGTTCCCCTTTTTTTATTTTTTCGTTTACATCATTGGCTTGTTTAATAATTTCTGAACCAATTAAAGTTTCAGCCATTTCGGCTACCATGTAATCGGGCTTATTTGCAGTGATAGTCATTAGAAGGAATATTATGAAAATTGTATATTTATTAAATTATTTCTGTGTAACAAAAGTAGTGATTGTTATTCAGAAATAGCAAACCTAAGTGATTTTGAAGTCCGAAAAGCCCGTTTTTATCTAACAAGGCACATTTGCAAGCAAATTACTGAAAAAATGAGAGATTTGTTGATTTACAAAATCGACTGAATTGAACGTAATTACTTAACCCTTATTTATTTTACGGAAGGAAGTAACTTATTAATTGGCATCACTTCAGTTAATGGATTAATTACATATTTATGCTTGCTCTTCACGCAGGTGCAGCAAAAATTCTTCTGCAATAGCTCACCCTTAATAAACTCTCTGCCTGAACGAATTCTGAAAGGGGTGTTCAGTGCAATTTCTTCAAGGAATTTCCATCGTTCATCGCGCTTATCATACTTTGCCAAAGTGCGCATGAGAGTGATATCGGAACAACTGGAAGCAGCAGGATTATTCATATATCCATTGATGGCAACCACTAAATCTTTCGGAAAAATGTCACTTTTCAAAAATGGCATCATCAATCTTTTAAATTCTGCTTTCCACTCTTTCCCATGCGGTTCAATTCGAAAACGAAATTTATTGTAGGTACTCAAATGGGCCACTTCATGAGTGAAGGTTAGCAAAAATGCATATTTGTTAAGATCGTGATTGATGGAAATGCGGTGACCCTTACCATCCTGAGGTGGGCGGTAATCGCCATATTTACTGTTGCGACTTTTGGATATTCGTAATGCTATTTTATAATCGACAATCCAGTCGATACACACATCGAGGGATTTCGAAGGAACGTACTTCGAAAATGCACGAGTCAATTCTGAGATATTCACAGATAAATTAGCTTAAGATTCGGTAAATTAAGAAAGACGAAATATAGGCTAAAAATCCCATAAATGCAAATTGAAATAAGGGCCATTTCCAGGAACCTGTTTCCCGTTTAACCACAGCCATGGTACTCATGCATTGCATGGCAAAAGCGTAAAACAACATCAGGCTCCAGCCCGTTGCCAAATCATATCTGGGTAGCCCGGTTTTCGGATTTTTTTCAGCTCTCATTTTTTCCTTTACAGTTGCAATATCCTCACTATCAACACCTACACTATAAATCGTAGACATGGTTCCAACAAAAACTTCTCGGGCTGCAAAACTGGTAATCAATGCAATACCTATTTTCCAATCAAAGCCTAAAGGTTCAATTAAAGGCTCCATTGCCCTCCCGGTGATGCCTGCATACGAATATTTTAGTTTTTCAGCTGAATAATGTAATGCCATTTCGGGTTGACCACCTTTTAAGCTGTCTAATTGGTTACTTGCATCTCTGAAATTTTCACCGGGACCGTATGACGAAAGCACCCATAATACTATAGAAATGGCAACAATCACCTTTCCTGCATCAAAAACAAAAATTTTTACTTTTTCGATAATGGTCAGAGCTACATTCTTCCATCGCGGCATTCGATAGAGAGGAATTTCCATAATAAAATATGATTTTTCAGTTGCCTTAATAATCCATTTCATCACAAATGCAGAACCAAGAGCTGCCACAAATCCAATAAGGTATAAGGCCATTAAAACTAGCCCCTGCAAATTAATAATTCCAAAATAACTTTTGTCAGGGATCACCAACGCAATCAATAATGTATATACCGGTAACCGAGCTGCACAACTCATCAAGGGTGTAACTAAAATTGTAATCAATCGATCTTTGAACGAGCTTATTGTGCGTGTTGACAATATTGCCGGAACTGCACATGCAACTCCGCTAATAAGTGGAATCACAGAACGTCCGTTGAGTCCAAATTTTCTAATCAGCTTATCCATCATAAAACTAACACGGGCCATGTAACCGGTATCTTCGAGTAATCCAATAAATAAAAACAGTAGAGCAATTTGCGGAATAAAGATTACAACACCTCCAAGTCCTGCCAGAATTCCTTCAACAATTAAATCATTTAAAACTCCTTCGGGTAATGCATCATGAACAACACTACTCAACCAGGTGAATGATTGATCCACTAAATCCATAGGTACAGAAGCCCATGCAAAAACTGCCTGAAAAATTACGAACATCACCAGTAGAAAAATTAAATATCCCCACACCCTGTGCATGAAAATATTATCGAGTTTTGATGTGAGTAATTTATCTTTAGAAGGAATAAGATTTTTTCTATTCAATACTAGTTTGAGCAAATCTGAAATTACTTCGTACCGCTTTAGCGTTTCAAAGGCTTGTAATTTTCCGGGAATAAAGTTGTGTTGCTCCAACAATTCTTTAATACGTAATTTTCGTTCAGGTCGATTGTTGAAGAAATCAATGCTGTTTAAATTATTTGCAATTTGAAATGCTGCATAACTGCTATTTAATTTTACCGATTCTTTAATTCCGGCCACTACTTCCGGTGCAAATTGAGCGGTATCGATAAAATCTTTTTCAGGAATTGCAATCGGTCTAACTATCGCGTTTTTTAGTTCTTCAATTCCTCTTCTGTCTAGTGCATTAACCGGAATAACCGGAATTCCTAATTCTTTGGATAAAAGTTCGAAATTTATTTCTTCTCCATTCCTCACCACCAAATCCATCATGTTAATTGCTAAAATGGCCGGCGTTTTTAGGTCAACTATTTGAGAACAAAGAAATAAACTTCTTTTAAGATTGGTTCCATCGGCAATTATTACAGTTACGTCAGGATGTGATTCGTTCCGAGGATCACAAAGTACTCTGAAAGGGATCTGCTCTTCTAGTGTTTTGGGATAAAGTGAATAGGTTCCCGGCAAATCGATTAACTCAATATTTATCTTTTCACCCTTTGCATTGTGAATATTTAAAATTCCTGATTTTTTTTCGACAGTAACTCCGGGAAAATTGGCGATTTTTTGATTCAACCCTGTAAGATGATTGAAAAGAGTCGATTTCCCCGAATTCGGATTTCCTACCAGTGCAACTTTTAACATTTTCCTTTCCACTATCTCTTCAGCGAATTAATTACAATGGGTTTTGAGAATATATTTTATTTAAATATCGACCTAACTAAAACGTTATCAGCCTCGTCAATTCGGATGCTTATTACTGAACCGGATACGCTAATAGCCATTGGATCACCAAGGGGTGCAAATCGTTCAACGCGGATTTCTTCGCCCGGCAGACAACCCATTTCAAGTAATTTCAATTTCATTATATCATCTGTAAAGGATTCAATAACAGCACTATCACCCTTAAGTAACTGTGAAAGTTTTTTACTTTGTGATTTCATTAATAGCGGCTTATTTAGAAAGATTCAAAATAGACTGCTAAAATAGGTAACATTTTGATACATGAATGATGATTTTCATCAACTCTCAGAAAAATCCTTTATTCTATTTACGGCTAAAAAGAGAAAAATTAAAATCACAAATGACTGATTACATGATGCTTAAATGAATTTGAATTGTAAAAAAAATCATGCCCATATAAAATCAAGTGGGGAAATAATCTCATCCCGGATTCTGTGCCGGCTGGGAAGGCAACTCCTTCATTTTGCCAAAAGAGGGGCAATCACATTTTTTCTTAAACAAAAAGCAACCGGAAAAAATGAGCATTGTACTGATCAAGAGTACCGAAGCAAGTAATTTGAAAGAGGGTATTTTAATGAAGTTCATTTGCATAAGAGTATTATTCGCTATCCATTCTTTGAATGAGCAAATAGTTTACACACAAAGATAACGGTAATTATCACTAATTTTAGCCCATAAATTTAAACTCTTACATGAACGTCTTTTTTCACCTAGGTAAATACTGGCTTTTCATAGCATCTATTTTCAGTAAACCTGAGAAGCTTTCGGTATATCGCAACAGAGTTTTGGATGAAATGGAATCCATAGGGGTTAGTTCTCTAGGAATTGTAACCTTGATATCAGTTTTCATGGGTGCTGTTATCACCATTCAAACAGTATACAATTTGGTTAGTCCGCTAGTTCCATTATATATTGTAGGATTAGTGGCCCGCGACACCATGATCATTGAATTTTCTCCTACTATTATTATGTTAGTCCTTGCGGGAAAAGTAGGGTCGAGCATTGCTTCTGAAATTGGAACCATGCGGGTGACAGAACAAATTGATGCCCTAGAAATAATGGGAATCAATTCTACAGGTTATTTGGTGCTTCCAAAAGTAATTGCAGCAGTTTTTATTTCTCCGTTTCTGGTTTTAATAAGCATGTTTGTAGGCATTGCCGGAGGCTGGATTGCGGGTGAACTTTCCGGAGTTATTTTATCAGCCGATTATTTGCGAGGAATTCAATTCGAATTTCTTCCCTTCAATGTCACATTTGCAATGATTAAAACAGTTTGCTTTGCTTATATCATCACCAGCATTTCGGCATACCAGGGATTTTACACTTCGGGGGGGTCGCTCGAGGTAGGGCAATCGAGTACACGTGCAGTGGTTTATAGCAGCATTTTGATTTTAATATTTGATTACATCCTTACTCAATTAATTCTCGCATGATTGAAGTTAAGAATGTATCAAAAGGATTTAATGGAAAACAAATATTAACAAATGTTTCCCATAATTTTGAGAAAGGAAAAATCAATCTCATTATCGGTGGATCCGGTTCGGGAAAAACAGTTTTGGTAAAATGTATGGTGGGTTTGTTTGAAGTAGATGCAGGAAGTATTGAATACGATGGCCGCAATTTTTCAAACATGGATTTTAAAGAACGCAAACCAATTCGTCAGGAAATAGGTATGCTTTTTCAAGGAAGCGCATTATTTGATTCGATGACAGTTGAACAAAATGTAATGTTTCCTCTTAAAATGTTATCAAATTTGAGTATTGCTGAAAGAATTGAAAGAGCAAATGTTTGTCTTGAAAGAGTAAAACTACCCTCCTCTCACAAACTGTTTCCATCTGAAATAAGCGGAGGAATGAAAAAGCGGGTGGCAATTGCACGGGCAATAGCAATGAATCCTAAATATTTGTATTGTGATGAACCCAATTCCGGCCTTGACCCAAAAACTTCTATTGTTATTGATGAACTAATCATGGAAATCACCGAAGAATATCAGATGGTAACGGTCATCAACACACACGATATGAATTCGGTGCTTACAATGGGTGAAAATATTTTATTTATTCACGAAGGGAAAAAATGGTGGTCGGGAAATTCCAATCAAATTTTTCATTCAGGCAATCAGGAACTCGATGATTTTGTTTTTGCTAGCAAGATCATGCAAAATCTTAGAAAATAATTTTAATTTAATATTATGAACAAGATATCAATTATTGCCGCAAGCATCCGTAAAGATAGAAAAAGCAATCGCGTGGCATTATTTTTTAAGAATTTTATAACATCTGAGAAATTAGGAAGTGCCGAAATAGTAGATTTGAAAGAACTTCAACTTCCACTTTTTGAAGAACGACTTAAATTTTTAACAAATCCGCCTGAAAATGCTGTTCTGTTTGCAGAAAAAATTAAATCTGCCGATGGAATCATTATTGTTACACCGGAATATAATGGTGGTTATCCTGCAAGTTTAAAAAATGCAATTGACTTACTTACAACTGAATGGCATCATAAACCCGTTGCTATTTCTACGGTTTCAGGAGGAGATTTTGGCGGCTCACAAGTGATTACTTCCTTACAATTTACACTATGGAAAATGAAAGCACTAACCGTTACTGCCATGTTTCCTGTTCCTAAAATTTCAGAATCATTTTCTGAAGACGGGACTCCTGCCGATCCTGAAACTGTTAAAAAAAGAGCGCTGGCTTTCGTCAATGAACTTAACAGTTTTATTGAGGCCTCCAAAAAAATGTAACCGCAATATTTTTCATTTCATTCAATAAAAATTAAAAAATGAAGTGGCTCAATGCTCTCAGTCTTTTGTTACAATTTACATCTTTTTGGTTGGTGGCACCGGAAATTATTGGCGAAAAATCTTTGATCAAAATTGCTGAAGTTCTGAAAAAATTTCTGAATAATTTAAGTATCGTCATCATCCTTGTGATGGTTGCAGCTTACGGATTGACATTTGCTGTTGGAGGAATAATTACCGGATTGAATGCTTCAGAAAATGGCATTTCACGTTCAGAATTCAATTCGTATTTTATTGTACTAGGAATCGCTTCTGTATTTTATTTTTTATTCATCTTTAACTTAAACAAAATCAGAGGTTGGTTAGACAAAAAAATCACAGGGCCACTTGTTGATAAATTTGTGCAGAATGATGAACTTCGACAAAAGTCGCTCCTTGCAGGTGCTACCCTTTTTACCACCGGCTTTATAATCCAATTTATTCTGGCACTTATTTAAAAATCCTTTCTAATACTTAAGTCCGAACTAACATTTGAATAAACATTCTAGTATCGTTGAAATTAAGTTTCTCAAGTAATTGATTTTTTTTGATCCAAATTTTAAAATTCATCAATCTGAATTTCAATTAGTCTGAATATCAAATAGATATAAAAAAATATAATCCTAAGCTTATCGTAAATGATTGTTTTCTCAACCGGATATTGAGTGACAGAATAAATATTGATAACTAAATTCAAAATATTTTAAATAAAGTGGTTTTCTAATTTAATATCTATTACTTTTATCATTGAAAAACTAAAAATCAAAACCCATGAAAAAACTATTAACATTTTTGACGATGCTTTGCACAATTGCAATAGTAAATGCCCAAGCCCCGGTAATTCAATGGCAAAAAACTTTCGGTGGAACACTTAGTGACGATGGCGGAGCAATTAAAGCAACCAGTGATGGTGGTTACATATTTGCCGGCCGAACTTCTTCTAACAATGGTGATGTGAGTGGCAACCATGGTGGTCTCGATTGGTGGGTGGTGAAAACAGATGCCATTGGTGACATTGAATGGCAAAAAACACTTGGTGGTGGTGCAGATGATATCGCCTACAGTGTGATTCAGACTACCGATGGTGGTTATGCTATTGCAGGATGGACAGAATCATCCGACGGAGATGTCACAGGATATCAAGGCAACAAAGATTGCTGGGTTGTTAAATTGGATGCTGCTGGCACTTTGATGTGGCAAAAATCATTGGGTGGACCGGCAGAGGAAGAGTTTAGACACATCATTCAAACTGCCGATGGTGGTTATGCATGTACCGGATGGTCATTTTCAAATAGTGGTGATGCCTCAGGCTTGCATGGATTTAGAGATACCTGGTTGGTAAAACTTGATGCTTTAGGAACTATTTCCTGGCAAAAAATGCTTGGCGGATTGAATGATGAAAGAGGGTACACAGTGGAACAAACTGCTGACCTAGGTTACATCGTTTCTTCTTCCAGCAATTCAAGTTCGGGAGATGTTTCAGCTAACTATGGTGATCTTGATTATTGGTTAGTGAAAACCGACGCACTAGGAATTATTAGTTGGGAAAAAAATTATGGCGGTTCAGGTCAAGAAAATAATCGTGGTGCGGTTCAAACTGCTGATGGTGGATATATTGTTACAGGCTACACAGCATCTTCCAATGGTGATGTTACAGGTTTCAATGGTGTTGAAGATATTTGGGTGATTAAAACCGATAATTTGGGTGCTATTACATGGCAGAATACTCTGGGCGGCAGTTTATCAGACAGAGGTTCACACATTGCACAAACTGCAGATGGAGGTTATATTGCTTCCGGATATACTGCTTCAAGTGATGGTGATGTTTCGGCCAACCAAGGTGGTTTTGGCGATTATTGGATTATTAAACTTACTTCTACAGGAACTATTGATTGGGAAAAAACAATGGGTGGTTCAGGATTTGATGCAGGAGGAAGAGTTGCAATTATCCCCAATGGCTATATGATGATGGGTGGCACCGATAGTAATAACGGAGACGTCACAGGAAATCATGGCTCACAAGATATGTGGATGGTGAAGTTGTTGAATTCCTGTTTACCCGGAAGTGTTACTGCTGATATTAGTGGTGATGCTGCGTTGTGTACAGGAGGAAGTACTAACCTCACTATTAACTTCACAGGTACTGCTCCATTTTTATTCTCTATAAATGGCGGCCCTATTCAATCATCTTTTACTGCATCAACAACAGTATCTGTTTCACCGCTAATTACAACAGTTTACACTATAACATACATTGCCGATAATGTTTGTCCTACCGGAACAGCAACTGGTTCTGCAACGGTTTCTGTAAGCACAACTGGGCCTACAAGTTCCGCAAAAGTGTCGGGAGGACCTTCAGCAACATGTGAAAATAATATTGAGTTGATAACAGCAAATATTATTACCGGGCAAAATATATTATATCGTTGGACAGGACCTGCAGGAACACTTTTTGGAACTGCACCGGGTGGGCCATTTTCAGCCGGTCCATTTTCAACAGGAGTGAATCAGGTGTATGCTCAATTTGGAGCTCTAGCAACAGGAGTATCCGGGTATTCTATCTGTGTTCAAGGATATAACGGTTGCGGACAAACGGGAACAAATTGCACTTGGGTAAGAGGCAAGGTAAGTATGCCCGGATCAATTGTTGGTTCTCCAACTGCTTGCCCTACCACCACTCAAACTTATTCGGTAAATGTACCGGTGGGTGCAGAATTATTTACATGGTCATTCTCTGTTCCGGGTGCAGTTATTACACCAACAACTCCTTTAGGAAATATTGTTGATGTAACTTTTCCTGCATTCACATCAGGTACTTTATGTGTTACATCTGCACTTGCTTGTGGTGGAAGTTCTATTAGTCCTGCTCGTTGCCTGACTATCACATCAGCTCCAATACGCCCGGGAGTAATATCCGGTTCTGCAACAGCATGCGGTGGCACTAACGAGGTTTATTCAATTGTTCCTATTGCAGGTGCAACAAGTTATACATGGACGTTCCCCGATCCAACTGCTCTTATTGATGGAAATCCTTCACCATACATAACTGCAAATTCAACTGTCACTGTTAGTTTCCCAATTGGCTATGATAGGAATTTAGCATTGTGTGTTTCTGCAAGTAATGCATGTTCTACTAGTGTAGAAAGGTGTAAAACTATAGGTAACCAAATCCCGGTACGCCCATCAACAATTATTGCAAATCCGGGTTCATGGTGTAATAATAGTAATGTAACTTTTACAATTAGTGCAGTTGCAGGAGCCACAAGTTATTTATGGACTCTAACAAACGGAGTCATCAACAACGGACAAGGCACTACTTCTATTGATGCAACATGGGGAGTTGGGGCAGGATCAGTAAGTGTTACTGCATCCAATTCATGTGGTACATCAATTGACCGATCATTGGCTGCTAGTCCATCATGTAGAATTTCAGGTATTGCTGAAACTGCAACAGATGAAAGTTTCAAGGTTTACCCAAATCCCGCTTCTGAATTAATTTATGTTAATTTCAAATCATCCGGTTCTAATTATTCTGTTAAATTAATGAATATGAATGGACAGGTTTTGATTCAAAATTCACAATCCGCAAAAGAAGGAATGAATACTTCTGAACTTGATATTCATAATCTTGCTCCGGGAGTTTATGTTTTGGAGTTTGTTAATGGGAATGAAGTTAAAAAATCAATGATAACGATTCTTTAAGAAGTTAAATTATTTAAACATCTTAAAAAAACCGGGAGAAATTCTCCCGGTTTTTTTTAGCCCCCAACCCCCTACCTCCACTCTTCCTTCCTGCTTTTCTTCATCATAAATTGGCTGCTTTGGATCCTTTTTCGTTAATTCGCAACTATAAAATCAAATTTTATTCATTACCACTGTGGAAATCGCTTTAGTTATCGGATTATTAATCATTACTGTGATACTATTCGCAACAGACAAATTTTCTGTTGATCTTATTACAGTTGGTTTACTGATCGTTTTAACTACATTAGGAATTCTTACACCGGCAGAAGCGTTTAGAGGATTCGGAAGTGATTTCATAATTATGCTGGCGTCCATTTTTGTAGTTGGAGGAGCAATGCAAAAGGCAGGCATTTTGGATATTATTGGAGAGCAATTCATCAAAATTCCTAAAAAGAAAATTCGATGGTTACCAACCTATATGATGGCCACAGCGAGTGTGACTTCAGCCTTTATGAACAACACCACTGTTACAGCTATGTTTATATCACCGGTGGTAAGTATATGCAGAAAATTAAGAATAAGCCCTTCTAAAATGCTTATGCCTTTGGCATTTGCATCGATTTTGGGAGGAACATGCACTGTAATAGGAACTTCCACCAACATTGCCGTGAACGCTTACCTTGGCAAACATGGATATCCTGTTTTTGGAATGTTTGATTTTGCACCGATAGGAATTATTTTAATGATAGCCGGTATTTTATTTATGGCTCTTATTGGAATCAGAATGCTTCCGGGACGGAAAGAACCTAATATGGTGAAAGAGCTAGAACAGAAACATTACTTTACGGAAGTCTTGGTAAAACCCGATTCTAATATGGTGAATCAAAAAGTTCGAGACACCATATTAAGCCAAACCGGACTTCAAATACTTTATATTATTCGCGATAAGCAAAACACTATTGCAAATGGCTACTCAATGATTGAAGCAAATGATATTTTGCTTGTTGAGGGAAATATGGAAGAGCTTTTAAGAATTCGAAAAGCAAATGGATTGGAAATTTATGCCGAATCCATGTCATCACCGGATATGCAAACCGACGACATTAAAATTGTTGAAATTTTTGTTACACCGTCAAATGATTTTATTGGACAAACAATTCGTGAAGCACAATTCAAACGAAGATTTGGTTTGTTGGTAATGGCTATTAATCGTGAAGGACAAACTCTATCAGATAAAATTGGCGATATTGAAATAAAAATTGGTGACCGATTACTCATCCAAGGACCTGCTGTAAATATAAATTTTCGTCGCGACAGAGGGGATTTCACGATATTACAGGAATATAATTATGGAGGAGTAAAAAACAAAAGGAATGCAATTCTTTCTATTTCTTTTTTTGTTGGCGCACTTATACTGAGTAGTTTCGAAATAATTCCGCTCTCTATTGCATTTATGTTAGCTGCCTTTTTGTGTGTATTGTTCAAATGCATAAAGACAGAAGAGGCTTACCAAAAAATTGAATGGCATTTATTAGTACTCATTGGTGGCATGTCTTCATTTGGTATAGCAATGGACAAAACAGGAACAGCACATTTCCTTGCAGATCAAATTATAAATCTTTTCGGCAACTTGGGACCTATTGCGGTACTATCAGCCTTTGCACTTTTAACTATCATCTTAACTCAACCTATGTCAAATGCCGCTGCTGCCATGGTGGTGTTACCTGTTGCTTTGCAAGCTGCTGAAACATTACAAGTAAATCCACTCACTTTTGCATTAACTGTAATGTTATCAGCATCGGTTTCACTCATCACCCCTTTTGAACCAAGTTGTATTTTAATTTATGGGCCGGGTAATTATAAGTTTATGGATTTCTTTAAAACCGGTTTGTTGTTAACACTTATTTTAATGGTGATTATAATTACTATGGTACCCTATTTTTATCCTTTCTAAGGAAATTACTAGTTAGGATATATTAGTTTTCAATAAGAAATAGTAATAGTTTCATATTGAAATTCAATTACTTATAAAATTATTTGCCGTTTCAGCTTTTTCTCTTACTTTCACGCTAACAATAATTTCATTTACGCCCAAAATCATCAATTATGAAAACACTTCCTATTTTAACCACCTGTTTAATTGTTTCGGTAGCCTACAATGTTTACCAGTTTACGAAAGTTACTCCTCCCCAGCCAATAACCTGTCCTTCACAGCCCGGATTTGGCGATATGCATGAAATCTCAAAAGATGATGCACAGCCATTTCTTGATCAATATCGAGAATCCTTACAAGCACCTGATGACATTTTAGGAGGAATAATAACACGAAAAGTATTTGAAGAATTTTTATGCAAAAAAGAATGCAACGCTATTGCCTATTCATTTGGCCGTGATTCAGATGGAAAAACCGGCCCTCCCAACCGTGGTGTTTTCCCAATCTTGTCTGCAGTCAATGTAACAACTGATGCGGAAGGAAAGATAGTAGTGCGGGATCTTGATATGAAATGGTATGTGCCTCGAAACTGGTGTCCCCCTGTCTGCAATTAGCAAATCAGCATTAGATTAATTCAACCAATTTTTTATGAAATGCAACCGGATCTTATTTCTGGCAATTCTCCTTTTTGTACTATTTGTGCAACGTATTTCAGCACAATCTGATATTCAGCGCGACAGTGTAGAATTGCTATTAAATTCAACTCATCAAAATCTTCAAACATTAACAAAGCTGAACTCTTTAATTGAAGAAATTTGGGAAAATGAGCGATTATCTGATTCTGTAATTAATCAAGCAATAATTGTTGTTGAATATGCAAGATCAGCCAAAGACGATATGGTACTTGCTGATGCATTAATCAATTTGATGCGTTGTTACATACTGCGTTATGAAAGCACCAAATCGCTAGAACATGCACTTGAAGCAAAAAATCTGTATGAAAAGCTTAACGACAAAACTAAATTAGCTTATACCAAAATGCAGTTAGGTATTATTTATTATACTCAAAATGATTTTCAAAAATCGCTTGAGTACTATTTACAATCACTAACCATGCATTCCGAAATGAATGACACAATTAGAATGTCAACTTTATACTATTTATGTGGAATTAATTATACAAAATTAAAGGCCTATGATCAAGCAGATAAGAATTTCAAAAAAGCACTCGCATTAAAAAATGAGGTGAATAATTTGCAAGGAATAGCCGAATGTAATGTTGGATTAGCTGAGTTGAAGCTGATGCAAAATGAACCTGATACTGCTTTAATTTATATTGAAGATGCATTCAGATATTTAAATATAGACAAAAGCAATTATGGTTTAGTAAAAACAAAACTTCTCCAATCTCAAGCTTTGGCTATGAAAAATAAATATCCTGAAGCATTCGAAGTTGCAAATGGTGCTTTGATGATTGCTCAAGACATAGAGGCGCGTGAGTTGGTAGTTGATGCACATGAACAACTTTATAAACTACATGCTCAACATGGAAATTACAAAGAAGCTTATAGTAATTTGTTTAGTTATATGTCGGTTAGGGATTCCATTATTAATGAAAAAACCACTCGAAACCTTTCCCGAATCGAAACTGACCATATTATTGAAAAAAATCAAAGTAGAATTCTTCTACTCGAAAATCAAAACAAAAACAGAGCCATTTTTTTAAGAGCAACCATTATTATTGGAATTTTATCAATTTTATTATCACTTCTATTTTACAGCAGGTATCAGATAAAACAAAAAGCAAATAAAGCACTTGAAAAAGCCTATAAAGATCTTGAAACAACACAACAACAACTTATACAACAAGAAAAATTAGCTTCGTTAGGACAACTCACTGCCGGAATTGCACATGAGATTAAAAACCCATTGAATTTTGTAAATAATTTCTCATTAATATCAAATGATTTAATTAAGGAATTTAAAGAATCTAATGACCAGCAATTAAAATCAGAATTAATAGGGGATTTAGAAAAAAACATCGAAAAAATTAGTGAACATGGTAAACGTGCGAATTCGATTGTCACCAAAATGCTGGAACATAGTCGTGGAGAAATTGGCGAAAAACAACTCACCGATATAAATCGATTATGTAGAGAGGATACCAACTTAGCATTCAAAGCTATTTTGATGGGAAACCCCGGCTTTAATTGTGAAATTCAACTTGATTTAAATGAAACGTTACCAAAAGTGATGGCAGTAGCACAGGAAATTTCAAGGGTGATATTAAACATTGTAAATAATTGCTTTCATGCATTGCTCGAAAAAAAGAAATCAACACCTGATTTTTTACCCCTGTTAAAAGTGAGTACAACTCTATCAGGCAAATTCATCTCTATTTCCATCCGTGACAATGGAACCGGGATCAGTCCTGAAATTACCGAGAAAATATTTCATCCCTTCTTTACCACCAAACCTTCCGGAGAAGGAACCGGACTAGGATTATCTATTAGTTATGACATTATCAAAGCTCATGGTGGCAATATTTTGGCTGGAAATAATCCTAGCGGTGGGGCAGAGTTTGTAATCACTATCCCCCTATCAACTTAATTCCCTTACAATAAATCCTTAAAACCTAAAATCATGTTCAAAAAAATCACATTGACCGTAATTGCCGTATTAGCATTTATTATCATCAAGCAAAATGTTTCAACCGGAAATCCTCAACCTGAAAAATTATTTCTTCCGGGATCTTCAGGCTTTGAACCGGCAACTCAAATTACCGATGCTGAAGCATACGAATTTGCCAATAATTACAAAACGGTGTATGGTAAAGGAGAACCAATTGCTTCGGGAGGAGTGATAACCCGTGAAGCATTGGATGCAATTCTTGATAAAAGAAATTGCAACGCTGTTTCGTACAAATTATGCATAGATCCTAGCGGAAAATTTGCTCCTGCCAACACTGTTTTTTTGGTATTGAGTGGTGCTAAGGTAACAGTAAATAACACAGGCACAATTGTTGAAGATGTTGGAGCTGCCAAATACACATCCAAACAATGGTGCCCTCCTGCATGTATGAAATTTATGATCAAAAATGCCTCAGGTGTACTAGAGCCGGTCGAATAATGTTCCGAGTTTAAAAGTCCACTAATAAGAAGTTACTTTCGTACCTTCACCATTCCATTAACTATAATTTTACATCGATGAAAAAATTGATTCTGTTGACTACATTTCTTTTTGCTATAATCATGGTGAACGCACAAACTACCGAAATGAAATATTATGATCCCAATGCTGATGCTATGAAAGATGTTAAAGAAGCTGTAGCTAAGGCCAAGGAAAGCAACAAACATGTATTGTTGCAAATTGGTGGCAATTGGTGTAAATGGTGCCGCCTTTACGACAAATGGAGTCACGAAACACCGATGATTGATTCATTACTAAAAGCCGATTATGTGGTAGTACATGTAAATTACAGCCCTGAAAATAAAAATTCCGAACTCATGAAAGAGCTGGAGTATCCTCAACGATTTGGATTTCCTGTAATTGTTATTCTCGACAAAAAGGGCATAAGATTACACACTCAAAACTCCGGATATCTTGAACAAGGAGAAGGGTACAATGAAAAGAAAGTGGAAGAATTTTTACAGAGTTGGAATGTGAATGCTTTTGATGAGGTAAATTACAAGTAGCTATAAATAATCAATCTCATAAAAAAAGAGACGCAAATGAAAGCGTCTCTTTTTTATGAGATTGATTTTTCAATTTCTATACAACTTCAGCGTAGCTTTCCACATCCGGACAAATACACATCAAATTTCTATCACCATAAGCATTATCAACACGTTTAACAGCCGGCCAAAATTTATTTTCGGCGATGTAGGGTAATGAGAAAGCAGCTTGTCTCTTGTGTAAGGATAACTCCATTCGCTCGCAGTGAGTTCACGAAGAGTATGTGGAGCGTTCACCAATACATTATTTTCTTTTGATGCATCACCTTTTTCAATAGCATCAATTTCATTACGAATTGAAATCATGGCCTCACAAAAACGGTCGAGTTCTTCTAAGGATTCACTTTCGGTAGGTTCAACCATCAATGTTCCAGCAACAGGGAAAGAAACTGTTGGTGCATGAAAACCATAATCCATTAATCTTTTTGCAATATCTGTAACTTCAATACCAGCACTCATTTTAAATGCTCTGCAATCGAGAATCATTTCGTGCGCGCAATTTCCGTTAGTACCTTTGTATAAAACAGGATAATACTTTTCCAACCGGTTCATGATATAATTAGCATTCAGAATTGCAAGTTGTGTGGCTCTTTTCAAACCACTATTGCCCATCATCTTAATATAACCATAAGAGATAAGCAAAATGCTTGCACTTCCCCATGGAGCAGCCGAAACAGGAGTTGCATTTGTATTTCCCCCTCCTGTTTGCACCAATGGGTGACCTGGTAAAAATGGAGCAAGATGTTTCGCAACACCAATAGGTCCCATTCCGGGACCACCACCGCCATGAGGGATGGCAAATGTTTTGTGAAGATTCAGGTGACATACATCAGCACCAATCATACCGGGGCTGGTAAGTCCAACCTGAGCATTCATATTTGCGCCATCCATATAAACTTGTCCACCGTTATCGTGAATGATTTTAGTAATTTCTTTAATAGATTCTTCATAAACACCATGTGTGGATGGATAAGTTACCATCAAACAAGCTAACTGATCACGATATTTTTCAGCTTTTTCTTTAAGATCCGAAACATCAATATTTCCTTTTTCATCACACTTAACAACTACTACTTTCATGCCTGCCATAACAGCGCTGGCAGGATTTGTTCCGTGTGCGGAAGAAGGAATCAATGAAATATTACGATGACCTTCTCCTTTTTTGATGAAATAATTTCTAATCACCATTAAACCGGCGTACTCACCTTGTGCACCTGAATTAGGTTGAAAAGAAACAGCATCGAAACCGGTGATCGTACATAAATCTTTTTCAAGATCTTTAATGATCTCCATATAACCATCTACTTGGTTCAAAGGAACAAAAGGGTGCACATTACTGAAGGCAGCCCAGCTCAAAGGAACCATTTCGCTAGTAGCATTCAGCTTCATAGTACATGAACCAAGCGCAATCATCGAATGATTCAATGAAAGATCTTTGTTTTCTAATTTCTTAATATACCTCAACATTTTTGTTTCAGAATGATGACTGCTAAAAACAGAATGTGTAAGTATTGGTGACTTCCGTGCAAGCGAAGAATTACTATTTAATAACGATGAAGCTAATTGTTTACTTTCACCATTACTTTTAAATTCATGCCCTGCTGCTTTTGCAAATACAGTAATAATATCTTTGATATCTTCAGTGAGAGTAGTTTCATCAAGACTAATAACAATTGATCCATCACCGGCATATCTGAAATTTAATGAAGCTTCCAAGGCTAGTTTTTCAATTTCTTTTATCTTGTCAACGGATACAATTCTGATAGTATCAAAATAATTTTCAGTAGCAATTGTATAACCAATATTTTTGAGGCCTTGTGCCAACGATATCGATTTATTATGGATAGATTCTGCAATTGCTTTCAATCCTTTCGGACCATGATAAACGGCGTACATACCGGCCATCACGGCAAGTAAAACCTGAGCAGTACAAATGTTGGAAGTAGCTTTATCACGCTTAATATGTTGCTCACGAGTTTGCAACGCCATCCGTAAAGCCTGTTGCCCTGATGCATCAATGGAAACACCAATAATTCGTCCGGGTATATCGCGTTTAAATTCGTTCAAAGTAGCAAAAAAGGCAGCATGCGGACCACCATAACCCATAGGCACACCGAAACGTTGTGAAGAACCCACAACACAATCTGCCCCCCACTCACCGGGGGGAGTAAGCAAGACTAAACTCATAATATCGGCAGCAACTGCTACTCTTACTCCATTACTTTTTGAAGTGGACGTGAAGGAAGAGAAGTCTGTGATTTTACCATCAGCACCGGGATATTGTAACAATGCTCCGAAGAAAGTACTATCAGGAACCATTTTTTCAACATCACCAACAACTAACTCAATTCCAATAGGTGCTGAGCGTGTTGTTAAAACTCCAATAGTTTGTGGGAAACAGTTGCTGTCGACGAAAAATTTATTTACTCCTGCACTAATTTGCTCGCGTGATCTAGCAGCATAAAACATGTGCATGGCTTCAGCAGCTGCAGTGGATTCGTCAAGCAACGATGAGTTTGCAAGTTCCATACCTGTCAAATCACAAATCATGGTTTGAAAATTCAACAATGCCTCCATCCTGCCTTGCGAAATTTCTGCCTGATAAGGAGTGTAAGCAGTGTACCAACCCGGATTTTCTAAAATGTTTCGTTGAATAACGCCGGGAACAATTGTGTTGTAGTATCCCAACCCAATATAGTTTCTAAACAATTTATTTTTAAAAGATGCCGCTCGAAGTCTTCTCAGGTATTCCGATTCCGATAAACCTTCAGCCATTTTCAATCCATCTTTAATGAGGATAGAAGCAGGAATGGTTTTTTGTATTAACTCATCCAAAGAGGATGCGCCAATTGCCTTTAACATAAAATCAACTTGATCCTGAGATGGACCATTGTGACGTTCATCAAAACTGTAATATGCCATGATTATAAGATAATTAGATGTTTCAATTTTAGGGATTCAAAGGTAATTATTTGCTTCGAGAAATCATCATAAATCACAAAGTTTGGGTCTTAAGGTTTGACCTTAACATTTTTTGGAAAATATTGTTTTAAAAGTTCCATCAATATTCTCAACAAAGCTTCTTTTTTGTAGTTTTGAAGTATTATACAAAATCTATGAAACTCAGTAAATGCCTCATTTTAGGGATCCTGGCTATTTTTTTCCATAAATATTCCTTCGCACAGGGTAAAATTATCTTTTTGAATGGGAATGAAAAAAGGTTTTCTGTTGCTGAAGTCAAGAATGATCTCCTACAATACACCCCGGAAGCGAACGGAAAACAAACGCCTTCACCCAGAAAAGTCGATAAATATGATGTATTTTCCATTCTCAATGACAATGGAGTAGAGGAAATTATTTACAAACCCGATACCACTTATAATGATGACCCCTCAGTTGAACAAGTCCGTGAATATATTAAAGGTCAAAAATATGCTGCTTTAGTGTATCACAAACCGGCAAATTTCGTTACCGGAATGCAGGTGGGGTTTGCAAGTGGCATATTGCTTCCTGCTTTTTATGGAATTGCTGCACCAATCATTTATCCTGCTGTGCTTGGACGATTTACCCCTAAACTTCAAACTCCCTTACAATATCAATTCGATAATAAAACTAACAACTTTGTCGCGATGACTAAAGATTCAATTGTCACCCCGGAAGTAATTAACGAATATTTTGAGGCCGGTTATGGCAAAAAAGCCAGAAATATGAAAATAAAAAGTAGCTTGATTGGAGGCGCAATTGGATTTGGAATAAGTGCTTCTGCCATGCTTATTATTCTTAACCTCCAGGATTAATCTACCACTATGAAATGTTGAAAAAGATTGCCAACTCGCAAATTTTTGTTGCTCTCTGTGCTTCACTTTTGAGTGCTGAAACTTTTATCATTTCTAATCAAAAAATCAATTGGGAAGTGTTAATAATTATCTTCCTTGCTACACTTTTTATTTATAATGCCTCTAAAATCAATGTTGTCTTTGCAATCGATGAACAGTCACCGGCAAAAAAACTCAGCTTTGAAGGAAGTTCCTATCAGTTAAGTGTTTGTTCAGCATCAATTCTAATTATTTTTTTTATGTTAACAGGATGCGATCGAACTCAAGTTGTAATTTTCATGACTTCCGCTTTTTGTTCTTTATTTTATATGATGCCTTTTAAAGTCAATGGCCATAGAATCAAGGGATTGCGCAACAACCTCATTATCAAAAATATCCTCCTATCGATTGTTTGGGCTCTTGCAACTGTTTTGTTTCCAATAGTAGGAAATGCCGGAGAATTAAGCGGGAATGAGATAATCTTTATGTTTTTGAGGAGGTTTTTCTTCATATACGCGCTCACTATCGTATATGACATAAAGGATATCGAAAAAGATCGCGTGAATGGAATGAAAACCATTGCCTCAAGCTTAGGTGTTCGAAGAACCCGGTTAGCAGCCACTACTGCTTTATTGATCTTTTGCTTCTTTGTATATGTTGATTTTGATCTATATAAACCCGAATATCAGTTTTTGTCAATGGCTCTGTATGGCTCTGCCGCGTTCGCATTTTTAACTATTGCTATGACAGGAAAACAACGAAACAACAGCTACTATACCTTTATTGTTGATGGTGCAATGGCCGTTCAGTTTGTGTTGGTATTTGTTTTAAATCACATACAATAAGCATAATTGTTTTCTATGGTTAAGATGTTTTTCTTTGCTTACTAAAATTTTGAATGATGAAATTTGAAAATAATAAGGCTTTCGCCGATGAATTAGACCGGAAAGACATTCTGGCAAAATATCGTAACAGCTTTCATATACCTATGATAAACGGTGCTGAAGCCATTTACTTTTGTGGAAATTCTTTAGGGTTACAACCTAAAAAAACAATAGAGTTTATAGGTGAAGAACTGGAAGATTGGAAAAATTTAGGTGTTGAAGGGCATCTTCATGCAAAACATCCCTGGTTTCCGTACCATGAATTTCTTCGCAATTCCACTGCTCAGATCGTAGGTGCAATGAAACATGAGGTAGTAGTGATGAATTCGCTGACTGCAAATCTTCATTTTTTGATGGTTTCTTTTTACCGACCTGATAAAAAGAGATATAAAATTATTTTTGAAAAAGGTCCATTTTCGTCTGATCGGTATGCATTAGATTCGCAAGTAAAATTTCATGCTTTTGCAGGAGGAAATCAACTCTTCAATCCTGATGAAGCACTCATCGAATTGCAGCCTCGCGCAAACGAACATACTCATCGCACAGAAGATATCATTAAAGTAATTGAAGAAAATGCCGATGAACTTGCACTGGTTATGATTGGTGGGGTGAATTATTATACCGGTCAGCTTTTCGATATGAAAACAATTGCAGAAGCTACACACAAGGTGGGAGCTGTTGTAGGTTTTGATCTTGCACATGCAACCGGAAATGTAAAATTACAACTTCACGAATGGGGTGTAGATTTTGCAGCCTGGTGTTCGTACAAATATCTTAATGCCGGTCCGGGTGCTGTTGGAGGTGCATTTGTACATGATCGCCATTCTGAGAATTCAAAATTGCCCAGGTTTTCCGGATGGTGGGGAAATGATCCCGACACTCGATTTACAATGCCCCTTCAGTTTATTCCCAAAAAAGGTGCCGATGGGTGGCAGCTAAGTAATGCTCCTATTTTTTCGATGGCAGCTTTACGTGCCTCGATGGAAATTTTTGATGAGGCAGGAATAGATGCACTGAACGAAAAAAGTAAACTACTTACCGGATATCTTGAATTTATTATTGGTGATGTAAATAATAAATGTGAAGGAATTAATCACATTGAAATTATAACACCTGTTGATGGAAGAGGATGTCAACTATCCACCATCGTTCAAAAAAATGGCAAAGCAATTCATGATTATCTCATGGAAAAAGGAGTAATTTCCGACTGGCGCCATCCGGATGTAATAAGAATGGCACCTGTTCCATTGTACAATTCGTTCAGCGATGTTTACCGTTTTGGTGAGTTGTTGCACCAGGCAATTATTGAAAACAAATAAATTTATTTTGAAGTGATTATGAGTAAGAGAGATAAAAAAGCAACACTAATTGGAGCCGGACTCGTTGGCTCCCTCCTATCCACATATCTTACCAAACAAGGTTACGAAGTTGAAATATTCGAACGTCGTACCGACATGCGAAAAGATACTATTTCTGCAGGGAGGTCAATCAACCTGGCTCTTTCGGATAGAGGGTGGCGCGGATTAGAAGGTGCCGGTTTAGTTGAGGAAGTAAAAAAAGTGGCGATTGCTATGAATGGAAGAAGTATCCATCATCAGGATAATGCCGTCAACTATCAACCTTATGGGAAAGAGGGACAAGCAATTTATTCTGTTTCAAGGGGGGGATTGAATTGTGTGCTGATGGATCAAGCAGAAAAAAATGGAGCTAAAATTCATTTTCAAGAACGGTGTACTTCAGTCGATCTCGAAAAAAATATTGCTCATTTTGAAAACATCACCACAGGAGAAAAAAAGAGTGTTCACTCCGATCTTATATTTAGTTCTGATGGTGCATTTTCGGCAGGACGATTAAGTTTAATGTTCACCGATCGTTATAATTATTCACAAAACTTTCTCGAACATGGTTATAAGGAACTCTCTATTCCTGCCAATGAAGATGGTTCGCATAAGTTGGATAAAAATGCCCTTCACATATGGCCACGAGGTGGTTATATGCTTATTGCACTGCCAAATATTGATGGCAGTTTTACATGTACGTTATTCTTTCCATTCGAAGGCGATCCATCATTTGAAAAACTTAAAACCAAGGAGGATGTCACTAATTTTTTCAAAAATATTTTTCCGGATGCAGAGGCATTGATGTCAACACTTGAAGAAGATTTTTTTGGTAATCCTACCGGTTCGCTAATGACGGTCCGTTGCTTTCCTTGGACTTGGAATAATAAACTTATGTTGATTGGTGATGCTGCTCATGCTGTAGTTCCTTTTTACGGCCAGGGTATGAATTGTGGTTTTGAAGATTGTGTTGAATTGAATACACTCATCAACGAATTTAATCATGATTGGGATCAAATTATGCCGGCATTTGAAAAACAACGCAAACCTAATAGCGATGCAATTGCCGATTTAGCAGTATCCAATTTCATTGAGATGAGAGATTTGGTGGGTCATCCTGATTTTTTATTGCGAAAAAAAATCGAAGCACGTTTCAGTCAACTTCATCCCGACAAATGGATTCCTTTGTACACAATGGTTACCTTTAGTGAACTTCCGTATAGCGTTGCTTTAAAAGAGGGACGCAAACAGGAATTAATTATGGATAAAGTGATGGGTGTTTCCGGAATTGCAGAAAAGTGGGATTCTCCAGAAACAGAAAAATTAATTCTCGAAATGCTCTCGTAAAAAGGGATTTAATTTTCGCTCTTCACCAATTTTTGTTGGGTTACCGTGTCCGGAATAAACAATGGTTTCGTCACCCAACGGAAGGAGTTTGCTCACTATAGAATCTATCAAAGTATCGTAATTTCCTCCCGGAAGATCGGTGCGGCCGATACTTCTTTCAAAAAGAACATCGCCGGAAATCACGAAATTGTTGGCAGAAGAATAAAATGAAATACTGCCGGGGCTATGACCTGGAGTAAAAAGGACTTCCAGTTCTGAAACACCAAATTTCACCACATCACCCTCTTTTAAAAAAGTTTCAGGCTGTGGCGAAGGTGTTAAATTGATCTGATAAAGTTTGCTCACATAAGAAGATGAATCCAAAACCGGTATTTCAGCTTCATGCGTTTCTAGCTTCAAGCCGTATCTATTTGAAATATAGTAGTTTCCTAGAATATGGTCGATGTGGCAGTGGGTATTTATTAATCTTACAGGAGTAAGGTTGTTTTGGGAAACATAATCAGATATTTCTATTTCTTCATCTTTCAAATGACATCCCGGATCAATAATAATACACTCACCGGAAGAATCGGAAAGTACATAAGTATTTTCATCAAAAGAATTGAAACAGAATGATTTAACGGTTATCACATGAAATAGAATTTTAGAACACAAAGATAATATGAAATGGTCGTTGAAAAGGGTCATTGAAAAGGGTCATTGAGTCATTGAAAAGGGTTATTGAAAAGGGTTATTGACTTGGCGGATGAGTCATTGGTAATTAGTCATCGGGAATTGAAAATGGTCTGTTAATTGAAAGTGTCATTTTGCATTTTACTGGTCGAGCCTTGCCGAGTTGTTCAGGCGAGGTAGCCGACCAGACCAATTGTCACGGAGGCTTAGTCCAATTGGTCCCTTGATCCCTTAGGAGGCTGGAAACACTCTTCAAAGCAATATTTTGACTTTCCGAACGCTATTTTGCAAAAGTTAGTCGTAGGGTATTCGAAAATTATCCAAAAGAAAAAAGGGAAGATATCTCAAAACCAACCCCCCGGTCAAAATGAGACTCTTCCCTGTGTATATCGGTATCTTTTTTGGTATCAGTCACCACCTATTTCAACGATGACAACTCCTCCGCCATCTTGAAATTTGTAGTTTCCATGTTCTGCAATCTCCTTAGCTTTAGCATATTCGATTGAATGTTGATCCTGAATGTCAGCTTCAGAAGCTCCGATTTGTACGTCACATCCTAACGATAATAGGATGGCAATTAGCAAGTTTAGCATGTTTTGCGTGTGTAAAATTATAGTGAGACATAAGTAATTCAGGTATCAGAATTCCACATTTGGTAACACCTGAAATTTGACTTCTTCTACTACATTAAAATAATTTTGTTACATTTGAAGCAGAATATTAATAACTTACATTTCTATGTCAATAAAAAATTTGCAAGAAATTTCGTCTTTGGTAACAGATTTTACCAAAAAAAATCGATTTGTAGAGGTGGTAGATGATGATGGAGATGGGGCCAAATACCTTCAATTGATCAAAGGTTTAGGTAATGGCTCTTGGCAAAGTGATGATGAAGCCATAGAAGATATTTATGGTAAAAAGCTGGGAAACAAGACTTTTGATATGTTAAAGTCAAGAGCCAAGGAACGATTGATTAACATGATCTTCCAACTTGATACGCAAAAAAAATTCAAAAGTTCCTATGACAAGGCATATTATTCAACTTGTAAGAATTTGTTGGCAGGAGCTATACTTTTACTTCAAAACCGAAGAAATTCAGGTGAGGAGCATTTAAAACTTGCTCTTTCTATTGCCTCCAAATACTTTTTTACCGATTTTTCAATTGTTGCTTTGCGGCAATTAAAATATTTCAGCAGTTTTTCGGGTTCGCGTAAGCAGTTCAAGAAATATCAAGATGAACTAAATAAGCAACTTGAAATTTTAAATGCTGAGAGTGAAGTTGAAAATTTGAATCAGGAAATCATTTTAGAGATAGTATTATCAGTTGCACACAAAGATGAAATAACAAATAAATCAAAAGTATCTTATAAAAAAATACAAGAAATTGTTTCGAAATTTGATACTTATACCACAAGACTCAGCATGTACCGAGTAGGCTTAAGATATTATGAGAACATCGATGATTACGGGAATGCTATTAAGTTGGCTGCAGAGTGTGAGGAATACTTAAATTCTAATCCGCATTTAATTCAAAAGGTTCGCTTGGGCGAGATGAATTTGCATAAACTGAATGGAAGTTTGCACTTGCGTGATTATGAAAACGGAAGTAATTATGCTGCTACGTGCATGACTTTATTTAACAAAGGAACCTTAAACTGGTTGATCTTTTTGGAGTATTATTTTCTGTTATGTTTGCACACTAAAAATTACAAAAAAGCTTTGGAGATATACCATCAGGTAATAGATGATCCGGTGTTTAAAGTGTATCCTGCCCAAAGCAAAGAAAAGTGGAAAATTTTTGAATCATTCCTTAACTATGTAATTCCTGCAGGAACACCGGGAGCCAAAAAAGTTTAATGTTCACAAATTTATTAATGAAGTACCTTTGTTCTCCAAGGATAAAGCAGGTTATAATTTATCAATTATTGTAGCACAAATTATCATCCTAGTAAATATGGGAGATTATTTGAAAATTGTTGACCGCGCAGAAAGCCTAAAACTTTATGCTTCGAGATACATTAAGAAAGATAGAAATCCCAGAAGTTATTACTTCATAAAAATGTTGTTGGTAATGGTGGAATATGATTTCGAACCAAAAAAACGGCACAAATTGCGAACAAATTCTTCATAAAATTAAAAGAATCCCACCTCGGAAAACAGAGCGAACTCGAAACTTTGGAAGTAATTCCCTACGATGTACTCTGGCCGGATATTCTTGAGAAACTGGCGAGGCGGTAGGCGGTGGCGGCAGTAGCGGCGGTGGCGGCGGGAGCGGCGGCGGCAGTAGGCGGTGGCGGTAGGCAGCGGCGGGAGGCGGCGGCGGGAGCGGCGGCAGTAGCGGCGGCAGTAGCGGCGGCAGTAGGCGGCAGGAGCGTGATTAATCCAACACTGAATTAACCATTGAATTAACCACCGAATTACCTACTAATTACCTACTGAATTACCTACTGAATCAACAACTGAATTAACCACCGAATTACCTACTGAATTAACCATTGAATTAACCACCGAATTACCTACTGAATTACCTACTGAATTACCTACTGAATCAACAACTGAATTAACCAATGAATTACCTACTGAATTAACCATTGAATTAACCACCGAATTACCTACTGAATTAACCACCGAATTACCTACTGAATCAACAACTGAATTAACTACCGAATTACCTACTGAATTAACCACCGAATTACCTACTGAATTAACCATTGAATTAACTACTGAATTAACCACCGAATTACCTACTGAATTAACAACTGAATCAACAACTGAATTAACCTTTACATTCGTAGCAAAAAATTCTAACTCCTCACGATAGATTAAAATTATCAGATAAATAAATGTTACAAATAAAACCAGCCACCACCGAACACATTCACAGGATCACCGAGATCTACAATGAAGCTATAGAAAACACCACAGCAACATTCGATACCGAAATAAAAACGGTGGAAGAAAGGATGCAATGGTTCAAAGCTCATGATGAAAAGCATCCGGTAATTGTAGCCGAAATCGACAATGAAATTATCGGCTTTGCTTCGCTAACACGATGGAGCGACCGCACTGCTTACGATGGCACTGCAGAAGTGTCGGTGTACATTCACCGTAGTCATAGAGGCAAAGGGGTGGGCAAAAGAATGCTGGAAGTAATAACCCTCGAAGGAGAAAAGGCAGGATTACATAACCTTATTTCACGTATCACCGAAGGCAACCTCAGCAGCATTCATATTCACGAACAACTAGGTTTCGAACATATCGGTGTGATGCGCGAAGCTGGACGGAAATTCGGAAAATATTTGGATGTGCATTTGATGCAGAAGATTTTTAAAGGGTGATTTTTATTACAAATCGCTTTGTGATTTTCCTCGCTAAATAGATTTTCGAAAGCAGAGTTGGATCTAATTCCAATTGTGTTCAACTTGTTTTCTTTTAATAATTCTCGCGTTCCTCCCGCATGGTGTTTTCTCGTTCTTTGGTGTGCTTCGTGCGGGAGGTCTTGGTCGCGGCGGATACCGTTACCGATATTTGATGCCTACGGCATCTACCGATATTTGGTACCCCTGGGAGAACTTTTAAGGGCTCCTATGGCACCATGTTTTTAATTGGTAAAATGTTCTTAGAAAAGGAAGAAAATTAGTGTAATACAAAAAATGGTCTGCCTCGCACATGATGCATAAACTTTCTTGGTTGTGCTTCGTGCGGGAGGTCTTGGTCGCGGCGGATACCGTTACCGATATTTGATGCCTACGGCATCTACCGATATTTGGTGCCTCTGGCACCTACCAATATTTGGTACCCCTGGGAGAACTTTTAAGGGCTCCTACGGCACCATGTTTTTAGTTAGCAAAGTGTTTTTATCAATGAATGAAGATTCTGGTAATAACAAATGTGTGCTGAGGGAATTCTATTGAAAATGACGTTTATTTTCTCCAAAATGTTTTGGGGATCGGAGATCCCCTGTATTAATGCTGAGCGGAATTAAAAATTCCGCACGGCGGATGTCCAATTACAAATGTCCAATGGTTTTACGTGAAGTAAATTAAAAATTCAGCTCGGCGGATAGGAACACGTTTGTATTGAAATTTATTCACGCCAGAATGTTTCGGGGATCGGAGATCCCCTTTATTTATGCTGAGCGGAATTAAAAATTCCGCACGGCGGAACCAGGAATTTTTCTTGTTCAACAAATTTCTCAAGGGAATTTTCAATTACAAATGTCCAATTTCGAATGTCCGATGGGTTTACGTGAGGTAAATTAAAAATTCAGCTCGGCGGAAAGGAAACACGTTTGTATTGAAATTTATTCACGCCAGAAGGTTTCGGGGATCGGAGATCCCCTTTATTTATGCTGAGCGGAATTAAAAATTCCGCACGGCGGAAAAATTGTACTTACTTTTACTATTTAATATTTTTCACAGGTCACAGGTCACAGGTCACAGGTCACAGGTCACAGGTCACAGGTCACAGGTCACTGGTCACTGGTCACTGGTCACTGGTCACTGGTCACAGGTCAGAGGTCACTGGTCAGAGGTCACTGTTCACTGGTCACCAAATGCACACTTCCGTCAACATACCTCACAATATCAAACGGATTATTTTTTGTGAGCAATGGGCCGTCGAGGTCGGTGTAGTCGGCGAGGGAGGAAAGGCTTGCGGCGGCGGCGATGGCGCAACCTGATTCAGACATGCTTCCGATTAGTACTTTGAGGTTATGTTTTCTTGCTTCTGCAATTAATTTAATTCCCTCCGATATTCCACCACATTTCATTAGTTTCATATTCACTCCATCGAAGGCATCTTTTATTTTCACAACATCTTCCGGAACCTGAACAGCTTCATCGGCGATTAATGGCAATGGACTCTTTTCATGCAACCATAAACTATCATCAAAATTATTTTTTGGAAGAGGCTGCTCAACAAAAATAATATTTTGCTCATGCAGCCAGTGAATCATGTCGAGAGCAAATTGTTTATCCTTCCAACCTTGATTAACATCCACGCAAAGTGGTTTATTTGTAACCTCTCTGATTGATGAAATAATTTCTTTATCATTTTCACCACCCAGTTTCACTTTAAGTATTGAAAAATCTTTTGCTTCTTCCACCTTTTGATGAAGTGATTTTTTATCACCCATTCCAATTGTAAATGTGCAAGGTGGCAATGGATTATTTTTCAATCTCAAAAGTTGCCACACCTCCACTCCATTTTTTTTCGCAAACCAATTATGTAAAGCAATATCAACACAGGCTTTGGCAGCAAAATTAGCTTCATCAAAATTATTTTAATAGATGAAGTGATTCCGTCAAATCAAAAAGTTCGGTATTATGTTTCCTAAAAAATGCATGGATAAAAGTTTGAACGGTCTCGGTTGTTTCAGGAAGGTATGGTGGAAGACTTGCCTCTCCATGCGCAACAATCCCATCACGACTTAGTTCCAATATCACTAAATCAGTCCCATTACGAGTACCATGAGCTATTGAAAATGGAGAATTAAATTCTAGGTAGAAAGGGTAAGTTTTGTATAGCATTAGTGACAAGTGTAAAGTGAAATGTGACAAGCCTGCCCGGATCCGAAGGAGACGGGTAATCAGTAACCAGTTGACAAATGACCAGTAATTAGTGACCCGTATTCAGTGACCAGTTTTTTATCTGCACGGAGCTTGCAATGTGTGTTCGACGGGGGTGACCGATATTCAGTGACCAGTTTTAACTGACCGGGCAGAATCGCATACTCACCCATTCGCCCACTAACCTACTCGCCCACTAACTCACTTTCCTTTTTTCAATAATCCACTCGCCCTTTTTCCTTCAAAACTTCATCGAGCCAATCATTACTGCAATATCTTTTCTAAGAAATTGAATAACCGGTGCAAGGGAATCGGGTTGAGGTGCTATGTTAAAATAGAGTGCGCCGCGGATGAAATTTTTGGTGCTGTCGGTGGCATAAAATTGCACCGATGAAGCTGCGTTGCCTCCAATGTCGTAAATCATACCGTGAATTCCGTTTGCAGTTTCAATATAGGTTTCGTCAATTGATTCTGCCTTCACACTATGTTTGTAAGCCAATGTGTGCGCATCTTCAATAAACTTTCCAATATTGCCATCTACTTTTCGATAGCTTAAAAAAATCTCTGCATTAAATTCCGGAAAACGGATGTATTTCCAACACGGTTGTGCTACTGAATCCTGGTAATTGTCGACTTGGGAATACACAGGTACATCAAATGTATAAGGACAGCCGGTACTATTGTAGGTGTTATATTTTTTCTCAGGTAAGTCAATTCTAAAATATCCCTTTGGACGAGGGGTGTACGATTCGTCGCAAGAATAAATTAGCACAAAAAAAGCACATAAAACAAATAAATATTTTTTCGGAAACTTCAATTTCATTTCATCGATGGTATTTCAATAACTCTATTTATTCAATGCAAAGTTATACTATTGATCAACGATAAATATTGGTAACTAATTTTTTATTGAACAGGTAATTAACATTAATCAAATTACACATAACCGGGAAAATTTAAATCAATAAAAAAGCGGAAATCTTTTTAGGGATCTCCGCTGTTCAAATCATGATGATTCTTAAAATGGAAGGTCGTCGCCGGTAGGATTGGTTGCATCCATCGACGGACTTTCTTCCTGTGTGTTTCTATTTTCAGAACTTTGGTTCGAACTATTATCATCTTGCCTTCTTCCTGAAAGCATAGTCATGGTGTCAGCAACAATTTCCGTAGCATACCGTTTGTTACCCTCTTTATCGTCCCAACTTCTGGTTCTGATTTTTCCTTCAACATAAACCAAGTGAACCTTTGCGCAAATATTTTTCCGCACTTTCGGCAAGACCTCTCCACATTACGACGTTATGCCATTCCGTTTGATCAACTCTTTGTCCGTCTTTAGTTTTATAGGATTCAGAAGTTGCCAATGGAAATTTTGCAACAACAGCTGCCTCCTTCCAGGTGCCTCACTTCGGGATCTTTCCCGAGGTTTCCAACTAAAATAACTTTGTTAATTCCTGACATGAGATAAAACTTAATATTCCTTATTAAATAACCTTACAAATTTAATCAATTGAAACCACTTTCCGATACTGAAACAATATAATCTACATTTATTTTAAAGTAGCGGAATATCCATCTAAACGCTCTTCAAAAACCCGTTGAATGAGGCGCGGAACCGGATAATCATGCAGGTTATCTAATTGAATTTCAGTGAATTTATTCCATAAACTCCTTATCCGGTTTCTTTTCTATACGGATTTCAAAAAAGCGTGTTATAATTTGTTGATGCGACAATTTATGAACCACTAAATCACTAACCATTTCAATATGAATAGATTGTTTTTTAAATAAAGTTTTCCACTCTTTTGAAGCCACAACTTTGGCAGGAGAAAGTTCGGTTGAGGTTTCAATTAAAGGAAAATCATATAAATGTTGCCAAATGTCACCGGATAACCGTTTCTTCATGAAAATGGCACCTTTATCTTTAATTATCAAATAGTTAAAATATCTAATTCGAGATTTTAACTTTTTTCCTTTTACAGGAAAGAGGTGAACTTGATCATTTATAAAAGCTTTACACTCTAATTTGAAGATACAGTTTTCACAGTCGGGTTTGGCAGGCTTGCACTGCAAGGCTCCAAACTCCATAATAGCTTGATTATGAAGGCCTGGATCTTTTTTATCTAAAATTGATGTTGCTAATTCTTGAAAAAATTTTTTGCCTTGACTGGAATCAATTTGAGTATCGATACCATAATAACGGGACAGAAATCGGTAAACATTGCCATCCACCACTGCATGAGGCAAATTAAATGCAAAAGATGCAATTGCTGCGGCGGTATAATCACCAACACCTTTGAGGGATTTAATTTCATCGTAATCGGCAGGAAATACGCCCTCAAATTGATCCCTAACCATTTTAGCGGCAGTGTGCAGATTTCGGGCACGAGAGTAATAACCGAGGCCTTGCCAGAGTTTTATCACCTCATTTTCAGATGCTTGTGCAAGATCCGTGACAGTTGGAAATGCTTCAACAAACCTATTATAATAAGGAGTACCTTGTTCCACCCTAGTTTGCTGAAGGATAATTTCTGAGAGCCAAATCAGGTACGGATTTGAGGTTTCGCGCCATGGAAGAGGGCGATGAGTAATCTTATACCACCGTTTTAATGCCTTTGAAATATTCATTTTCTATAAAGACCTCAAAATTAATTAATAATATTTTTGATATTCAACAGAATAACATATCTTTGCACCCCCAATTTAAACATTAAAACACTAATTAAAATATGACCAAAGCTGAACTTATTGCAGAAGTTGCAACAAAAACCGGCGTTGAGAAGGTGGCTGTTCAACAGACCATCGAAGCCATGATGAAAGTGATTAAAAATTCACTTCAGAGTAACAACAACGTTTATTTGAGAGGATTCGGTAGTTTCATTGTAAAGAAAAGAGCCAAGAAAACCGGCCGTATCATTACAAAGAATACCACAATCATTATTCCGGAGCATTATATCCCGGCTTTCAAACCGGCGAAAACTTTCACCGAAAAAGTGAAGAACTCCATTAGCACCAGTAATTAGTATTAATGGCAGATGGAAGTAAACTTCGCATTGGCTTAATTGCCGGTGCAGTGGTTTTAGTAGCAGCTATTTTTCTGCTACCAAAAACTTCTCCAAAAGATCAACCGGAAAAAAAGGAAGAAGTAAAAGCTGAAAATGCAATTTCCTTTTCGTTTGAAGATTTTATATCATCATCGAAAACGAAAATCGGCTGGGATTCCGGAAATAAGGTAAGTGTTTGGGAGGATTCCATAAAAAAGAACATTGCCAGCTCTACTAGTTACGATTCAATTGCCAAAGCATGGGACGAGGCTAAAGTCCCGGGAATTTCTGCCTGGTATTTTGAACAAAAAGCTGTGAAAACCGGCAATGAAAAGGATTGGCTCAATGCTGCCTACCGATATTTTGATGCGTTCAAAATAGGTAAAGACTCTCTTGAAGCAGCGTATTTCACGGATAAAGCCGTGAAGACCTATTCAAAAGTGATCGAATTAAATCCGGATAACCTGGATGCCAAAACAGATCTCGGTGTTTTATATGCCGAAGGCACCATGGAACCAATGAAAGGTATTATGCTTTTGCGGGAAGTGATTACCGCCGACCCAAAGCATGAAAATGCCCAATTAAATTTGGGTTTTCTTTCGATGAAATCGGGACAATTCGATAAAGCAATAGAGCGATTTGCAAAGGTTCTTGAAATAAATCCAGCCCGCATCGACATGTATGTTTACATGGGCGAGGCTTATGTGAGAACCGGAAATAAAGAAAAGGCTATTGAAAATCTTAAACTTTTCAAAAACCTTTCCAATGATCAGGCTATGATTAAAGATGTGGATGATTACATTGCATCTTTGCAAGCCAAGTAAAAGAGAATTAAATTATTATTAACCAATAAAATATTCGCATATGCCAAGCGGTAAGAAAAGAAAAAGACATAAAATGGCCACGCACAAGCGTAAAAAAAGGCTAAGAAAAAACAGGCATAAAAAGAAATAATGCCTTTGTTGTTCTGTTCCATTTAAAGTAACAGACCATTCAGTATATCGATAAGAGCACTGCTTTGCGCCGTGCTTTTATCGCTCTTTTATTTTTTGGTTTGTGATCACTCATCCTCCCGGATTAGCTTTACAGGATCAATAGTGTTTTCTAGTGGCATCATGACGGATATTTTTAAAAAATATACTGTGTGAACAGTGAACTAATTATTGACTCAACACCAAATGAGGTGCATATTGCCCTTTTGGAAGACAAGAGACTGGTTGAGTTTAACAGTGAAAAGAAGGACAATAATTTTTCAGTCGGCGATATTTATTTAGGCCGGATCAGGAAAATTATGCCCGGTTTAAATGCCGCTTTTGTAGATATTGGATACGAGAAAGATGCGTTTCTGCACTACCTAGATCTTGGTCCTCAATTCAATACTCTTGTTAAATACATGAAGAATGTGGCTGCCGGAAAGCAGTCCGATTCGTTATTGAATACCCTTGAACTTGATAGCGACATTGATAAAGGTGGCAAAATTTCATCAACCATTACAGCCAATCAATGGATAGCTGTTCAAATTGCCAAAGAACCGATTTCAACAAAAGGCCCCCGTATCTCCTGCGATATCAGTTTGGCAGGACGCTATGTGGTGATGGTTCCTTTTTCTAATGTAGTTTCAGTTTCTCAAAAAATTAAAAGTTCCGAAGAACGGAATCGCTTAAAGCGCCTTGCCCAAAGCATTAAACCACGGAATTTCGGGCTCATTGTTCGAACCGTTGCAGAAGGAAAAAAGACAGCAGATATTGATAAAGATATCCAAGACTTGCTTTCAAAATGGAATCAGTTTTTCGAACTTTTGAAGACTGCCAAGCCACCTCAGAAATTATTAGGTGAAATGGACCGAACCTCTACCATTTTAAGAGACATGCTTAACCCGGGTTTCAACAGCATCCATGTAAATGACCAAGTGTTTTTTGAAGAGGTAAAGTCTTATATCAGGAGCATCGCCCCCGAGCAGGAAGAAATTGTAAAGTTATACAAGGGTAAAATTCCACTTTTTGAGCACCTGGGAGTTGATAAGCAGATAAAGTCTGTTTTCGGTAAAACCGTAAATCTTCAAAATGGGGCCTATCTAATTATAGAGCACACCGAAGCGTTGCATGTTGTGGATGTAAACAGTGGCGGCAGAAATAAAACCGGTTCCGACCAGGAGAAAAATGCACTTCAGGTAAACATGATGGCGGCAAAAGAAATAGCACGCCAACTACGCCTGAGAGATATGGGTGGAATTATTGTTATTGATTTCATTGATATGCACAGTGCCGCTCACAAAAAAGAACTTTATGAGAGCGTGCGTGCTGAAATGAAACTTGATCGTGCCAAACATACCATCCTTCCCCCAAGCAAATTTGGATTGATTCAGATTACACGTCAAAGAGTTCGTCCGGAAACAAAAATAATTACTGTTGAAAAATGTCCTGCATGTGATGGAACCGGTGAAATTAAAGCGAGTATCTTGCTTATTGATGATATCAAAAACAATGCACGGTATATTTTGACCGAACAAAATGAACAATCGGTCACCATTAAAGTGCATCCCTACCTAGAAGCCTATCTTAATAAAGGATTGTTTTTTTCATCTATTCGACACAAATGGCAACGTGAGTTCAAGAAAAAAATAAATGTGGAGTCTGTTTCTGCTTACCATTTAATGGAATTTCATTTTTTCAATAAATCCGGGGAAGAAATTAAAATCTGACCCATACAACCTGATTATTTGTGTCGAAAATGGGCGATTTAAAGTTCTTCATGGCTTAAGGGCGAGTAAAATTCTTACTTTTGTCATTATAAAATTTTCCTTTTCTTTTCCCGTTAGGAATCACTAAATAACTCTATGCCGGCAAAAAAACAACCTGGGAAGTACTCCAAATACATCAGATTTTTCTGGTTATTGGTGATAGCGCCTTTGGTTTTGTTGGTTTCTATTGTATTTGCAACGGCCTATGGTTTTTTTGGTGAATTACCCTCTTTTGAAGATCTGGAGAATCCAAACAGCGCGTTGGCTTCAGAAGTTTTTTCAGCCGACGAAGTACTCTTGGGCAAATATTACTTTCAAAATCGAACCAATGTTCATTACAAGGATTTAGCCCCTAATCTGGTGAATGCATTAAAAGCTACCGAGGACATTCGATTTGAAGAGCACTCAGGAATCGACATAAGAGGATTGCTCAGGGTACTTTTCAAAACCGTTATTCTTCGTCAAAGTGGTTCGGGAGGTGGAAGTACCATTACGCAACAATTGGCGAAAAATCTTTTTCCCAGGGAACAAATTGGTGGGGTAAAACTTTTAACCAGAAAAATTCAGGAATGGATAATCGCGGTAAGACTCGAGAGAAACTATACGAAAGAGGAAATAGTTGCGATGTATCTGAACACAGTTGAATTCGGAAGCAACAGCTTTGGAATTAAATCTGCATCACAAACTTTTTTCAATAAAACACCCGATCAACTTCACACCGAAGAATCGGCTGTTTTGGTAGGATTATTAAAGGCCCCTACCTATTACAGTCCGGTGAGAAATCCCGAAAATTCCACACGTCGACGCAACACTGTTCTCTATCAGATGAAAAAATATGATCTGTTGAGTCAAGCAGAATATGATTCATTAAAAAATATACCTATTCGTTTACGATATCAGGCAGAAGATCATAACGCCGGTAGTGCGACTTATTTCAGAGAATATCTTGCGTCAGTATTTAAACAAATGGTGCAACGAACACAAAAAGAATGATGGCACCAAATACAATATTTACCGCGATGGTTTGCGCATTTATACCACCATCGATTCTCGAATGCAGATATATGCTGAAGAGGCAGTAAAAGAACATCTCACCGAATTACAAAAAACGTTTTTTGATCATTGGAAAGGTAAAACTGCATGGAGTCAATTTCCACAAATCATTACAGATGCAGTAAAAAATCGTCACGATACGGGAGTTGGAATCTGAACGGGGCAGATGAAGATTCCATAAAAAAAGTATTCGACACCAAAATTCCAATGACCATATTTTCACTGGAAAGGTGATATGGATACGATGATGAGTCCATTAGATTCGCTTAAATATTACAAAATGTTTCTTCAGTAGCGGCATGATGTCGATGGAGCCTCAAACGGGTTATATCAAAGCGTGGGTTGGGGGAAATGAATATCACCATTTTAAATACGATCATGTTAAAGAAGGTAGACGTCAGGTGGGATCAACATTTAAACCCTTTTTGTACACGCTTGGCCATGCAGGAAGGATATTCACCTTGCTACAAAGTACCAAATGTGCGAGTTACAATTATTGGTGAAGATGGCAAACCATGGTCGCCCGAAAATTCGGATGGCAAATATGGTGGAATGCTTTCGCTGAAAGAGGCATTGGCTGAATCGGTGAACAGCGTCAGTGCTTTTTTGATGAAACAATTCGGACCTCAAGGCGGTTATTGATATCGCTCGAAAAATGGGAATCACCTCCCCTATTGATCCTTTTCCGGCAATTTGCCTTGGAACACCCGATATTTCAGTTTACGAAATGGTTGGTGCCTATTCAACTTTTGCAAACAAAGGCGTGTGGGTAGAACCGGTTTTTCTCACCCGTATCGAAGATAAAAATGGCGTTGTGTTGCAGGAATTTGTCCCAAAAAGGTAGAAGCTTTAAGCGAAGAAACTGCTTATGTAACACTAAGTTTACTAAAAGGAGTTGTAGAAATGGGGACAGGGATGCGATTGCGTTTTAAATACGGTTTAGCCAATCCAATAGCCGGAAAAACAGGCACCACGCAAAACAACAGCGATGGCTGGTTTATGGGGGTAACTCCTGAGCTTAGTTTCAGGTGTTTGGGTTGGATGTGAGGATAGAGCTATTCATTTCAGAACCACTTATCTCGGCCAGGGAGCCAACACTGCTTTGCCTATTTGGGCTATCTACATGAAGAAAGTGTATGCAGATAAAACCATTACCATCTCTCAAGGTGATTTCGAACGCCCAGAAGGAAAACTTTCGATAGAATTGGATTGTTCGAAATACAATAAAAACGCTACCATCACTCCCAATCCGGGTGGGTTTGGCTTTTAACCTTTCCTTTACAAAAACAGACTGATTTTTCGATTTTTTCAATTAGATTTGTTGTCGTTATTTAACGTCCATTATTGAAGTACCAATTGTTGCTACAATAAATTACAAGTAACGCTTCTCATTTCATTTATTACCATTTTAAAAACATCGGAATATTAATATGATAAATAAAGTTGTTGCCAATGTAGACACTGCCATTGAAGGAATTAATGATGGCATGACTTTAATGCTTGGTGGTTTTGGATTGTGCGGTATTCCCGAAAATTGTATTGCAGCACTAATGAAAAAGGGTGTGAAAAATTTAACATGCATTTCTAATAATGCAGGTGTTGATGATTTCGGACTAGGATTACTTCTTACAAAATCGCCAGATTAAAAAAATGATCTCATCGTATGTAGGTGAAAATGCAGAGTTCGAGCGGCAAATGCTGAGTGGTGAACTGGAAGTAGATTTAATTCCTCAGGGAACACTGGCAACACGATGCATGGCTGCAGGTTATGGTATGCCTGTGATTTTTACTCCTGCAGGTGTAGGAACTGAAATTGCAGAGGGTAAAGAAGTGCGACGTTTTAAATTTAATGGTGAAGAAAAAGATTATTTGATGGAGCATGCATTTGAAGCCGATTTTGCCATTGTAAAAGCATGGAAAGGTGATACACAAGGAAATTTAATTTATCGTCATACAGCAAGAAATTTTAATCCGATGATGGCTATGGCCGGAAGAATTACAATTGCAGAAGTAGAAGAATTGGTTCAACCGGGCGAACTTGATCCTAATCAAATTCATACCCCGGGAATTTATGTGCATAGAATTTTTCAGGGAGAGAAATATGAGAAGCGGATTGAGCAGCGGACGGTGAGGAAAAATTGATGTGGTAATGTGATGATGTGGTGATGCCTGCCCGACCTTGTTGGCTTGTGCGGTGAGGGGCGGGTGCTGATTTCCGGGTTTGCGCGGGTTTGCTGATTTGCTGATTTTGCGAGAATTGTAGAAGAGGAATTGCGGTTTTTTACTAATATAATGATGTATTAATATGCTGAATTTCAAATTATTACTGACACGTTGGTATAAATAAAATTGATAATAATAGCTCTAAAGTTACATTAATTTGTTGGTGAAATATTTTATTCAGATATTTGAAGTAATATTATTTTAATTATTCAATATTATTTATGAATATATTTTTAAAACTTTTCATCATGGAAGAAAAAGAAAATCTAATTGTTGACTTAACAACATCGTTCTCATTTAAAATATTAAAATATTGTCAAACTTTAAATCAGGAAAAACACTTTCACTTAAGTAATCAATTATTAAAATCATCGACTTCCATTGGGGCAAATGTAAGCGAAGCACAGAACTCCGAAAGCTTGATTGATTTTATCCATAAAATGAAAATAGCTGCAAAAGAAGGAAGTTAAACTGAATATTGGTTGGATGTATGCAAAAATACAAATTCCCTTGAAGGTCACTCCGCATTACTGAAAGATATTGTATCAATTAAAAAAGTATTATCAAAAATAATTTCTACTTCAAAATCAAAACTTGCTTTAAAGAATATTAAGACATAAATATTTATTGTATCTTCAATTTCGACATCATCACCCGCCCATCATCGCAAAGGCCAACTGGTCGGGCAGGCATCACCACCCGCCCTTCAACACACAGGCCAACAAGGTCGGGCAGGCATCAACACATTACCAAATCACCACCCGCCCTTCGCCACACAGGCCAACAAGGTCGGGCAGGCATCAAAAATCACCACATCACCACCCGCCCTTCGCCACACAGGCCAACAAGGTCGGGCAGGCATCAAAAATTACCACATCAAATTTATGTTAGATAAAAACGGAATCGCCAAAAGAATAGCTCGAGAAGTAAAAGATGGAATGTATGTCAACCTTGGAATTGGGATACCAACACTTGTAGCGAATTACCTGCCTGAAGGAATAAATGTTGAGCTACAATCGGAAAACGGAATTTTAGGAATGGGACCCTTCCCTGTTGAGGGTTCAGAGGATGCCGATTTGATCAATGCAGGAAAGCAAACAGTGACGCTCCTACCCGGTGCATCCATATTTGATTCAGCAATGAGCTTTGGGATGATCCGTTCACAGAAAGTTCAACTCACCATCTTGGGAGCTATGGAAGTAAGTGAAGAGGGAGATATTGCGAATTGGAAAATTCCGGGCAAGATGGTTAAAGGAATGGGCGGAGCGATGGATCTCGTTGCATCTGCCAAAAATATAATTGTCGCCATGCAACATGTGAACAAAGCAGGCGAATCAAAATTACTTTCTAAATGTACATTACCACTAACAGGGGTTAAATGCGTTAAGAAAATAGTCACCGAATTAGCCGTAATAGATGTCACACCTCAAGGATTTAAGCTCATAGAAAGAGCTCCTGGTGTATCTGTAGAGCAAATTAAAAATGCTACAGCAGGTAAGTTGATTGTTGAGGGTGAAATTCCGGAGATGGTAGTTTGAATCGGCGGCGGCAGCAGCGGCAGGGGCGCAAGTTGAAATCGAAATTTCACACTCCAATTAGTACATAAACATAATAACTCATTATCACATTCTCAAATCATCACATCACCACCCGCCCATCGACACACAGGCCAACACGGTCGGGCAGGCATCATCGCATCAACAAATCACCACCCGCCCATCGACACACAAGCCAACAAGGTCGGGCAGGCATCAACACATCAGCACATTAGCACATCAAAAATGGAACTTTCAGTAATTATACCAATATATAACGAAGAGGGCAATATCGACAAGCTCTTTGCACGATTGCATCAAGTAATTTTGAAATTAAATTTGAATGAAGTAGAGTATATATTTATTAATGATGGTAGTAAGGACCGTTCATTGGAACTTATAAAAGCTTTAGCAAAGAGAGAACCATTTGTGAAGTATATTAATTTGAGTCGAAATTTTGGTCACCAAATTGCTGTTTCTGCAGGACTCGATAATTCAAAGGGTGATGCTGTGGTGATAATTGATGCAGATTTGCAAGATCCACCGGAATTGATTGAAGATTTATATCGAAAATTGAAAGAAGGCAATGAAGTTGTTTATGCAAAAAGACGATCTCGCCAAGGAGAAGGAGCATTAAAAAAATTAACTGCGAAAATATTTTATCGAATTTTAAGAACTGTCACTTCAATCAATATCCCGGTTGATACGGGAGACTTCCGAATTATTGATCGCAAAATAGTTGACGTGCTGAAAGATATGCCGGAACAACAAAAATTTTTGAGGGGACAAATTAGTTGGATTGGCTTTAACCAAACTTTTGTTGAATATGATCGTGATGAACGATATGCCGGTAAGACAGGGTACACCTATAAAAAAATGATGCGATTGGCACTAGATGGCATCACATCATTTTCAAATTTCCCGCTTAAAATAGTAACAGTTGCCGGATTTTTAGTTTCAGGTATTTCATTTTTCATGATCCTTTATGCATTGTATTCACGATTCATATCCAAAGACTACCAACCGGGCTGGGCTTCTTTAATGATCACTGTGTTGTTTATAGGCGGCATTCAATTAATTGGGATTGGAATTATTGGTGAGTATATAAGCAGAATGAGCGCGAACATTCGGAATAGGCCGTTGTATATAATTGAGGAAAAAACCACCTGAATTAAATAAATACACAATCGTTCATTCATGCATTTAAAAAATATCAATAAATTAAATTATTGAAATGATCTTAAAAAAATACAGTTCAATTTTCAAATATAATAGTTTAATATTCATAATAATATTATTATCCGCATTCGCAGTTATTGGACTACAGAACTGTATTTCATTGCGTCCTCAATCGGTTCATCAATGGGCACAATGCGACAGAGCTTCGGTTGCATTAAATTTTGGAACAAAGACATTAAATATTTTTAAACCTGTTACACACAATACAGAAAATGGAACCGGAATAACAGGAATGGAATTCCCTTTTGTCAATTATGTGGTTGGTATACTATACAGAATTTTCGGATTTCATGAATCGATATATAGACTGTTAATGTCATTTATTGTAATATTAGGACTTCTTTCTGCTTATGAGATCTCCAAAATTTTTATACAGAGCAGCATATTTAGTGGTTTGACCGTGCTTATCTTTTCATTTTCACCGGTGCTAATATTTTATACTCCCAACTTTTTGTCTGATGCAGCTAGTTTGGGATTTATTTTAATTGGATGGTATTTCTTTTTAAAACTGCTTAAAAATTACAACCCTAAATACATTATATTCATTTTTCTTTTTTGCACTTTAGCCGGAATGATAAAAATTAGCAGTTTAATTAGCACCATTACAATAATTCTTATATTAATTCTGGACAAATTAAGTTTTTTTAAAAATTCAAATGTGTCAAAACTCCTGATAGTTGGAGGGAACAAACTCATTGCCTATTTACTAATTTCAATATCAATAGTTGGAGCATGGTATTATTATGCAAATTGGTTATCTGTTACCTATAACAGTGATGTTTTTCTTCTGAAATCAAAGATCACATTTTCACTTTCAGAAATCAAGGAGCATCTTGTTTTTATCAGCAATTTGTGGTGGCTTCAATACTATCCGAAATTAGTATTCTATTTTATTGCCGGATCAACTATTTTTATGATAATTTTTTGGAAAAAAGCGCCTCGATTTCTATCAGCAATATGTATAATATTGTGGCTTGGCAATTTGAGCTTTGCTTTCTTGATGCTCTCACAGTTCAGGGATCATGACTACTATATAATTACATTACTACCTGTTATTATATTTCATATCATTCTGTTTGTTAATGTTATATTAAATATTTTTCAAAATAAAAAACTTATTGGGCAAAGTATCCTGACTATCATACTGGCCGGATTAGCACTTGATGGATTAATAATTTGCAAGGACAATTTTACTGAACGTTACAATCCATATAGTTGGATGAGTTCAAATGTAAAGTACAAGTCTTATTTTGATCTGGAAGCTCATTTAAATAATTCAGGTATTCCACTGGATGCTGAAATTATATCAATAATTGACGACAGCCCAAACATTAGCCTGTACTTAATGAACAGGCAAGGCAAAAGTGTAGCAGGCTATGAAACTGATGAAGATATTGATAATAAAATTAATTCCGTTACCGACAAACCATGTTACATAATCATTAATGATGAAAACTATTTGACAAGAAACATTCGTGGAATTCAAGGTAAGCAGCCCGATGTTACTGAAGGCGGACTGCTTATTTTCAAAAAGTAATTCACCCGTTCAGATTTTAGTATTGTAAAACCTTCTTACGAAAAAGTTAAATTAGTAGTCCAAAGTATGAAAATTCTGTCCATTTCGGAGAAACAAATTTTTACATTAATCTTTTCAGGTCTACTTATTTTGGCAATAATTTTCAGATATTGGAATAACTCTTATGAGAATATTATAGCAAGTGACGGCAAAGGGTATTATGCTTATTTACCGGCAGTATTTATATATCAGGATTTAAATTTTGAGTATTTTTTTAATGGAAAGCTGCTACTTAACAATGACTATACATCATCATTTTTATATTTTATTGATGGCCATGATGTCATAAAGTATCCTAGTGGTGTTGCCGTAATGATTCTCCCATTTTTTATTCTAGCTGCACTCCTGTCATATGTATTCGGTTTACCAATTGATGGCTATTCATTTTGGTTTCAAATTTGCACTAGTCTTAGCGCAATTACATATACAACATTTGGTTTGTTTTGGCTGTATAAATTTTTGCAGGCCAACAAAATAGAAACTCAAACCAATATAATAACTTTATTAGGGATTGTGTTTGGAACAAATTTATTGATTTATACCGTATGGGATCCTTCCATGACACATGCATATTCTTTTAGCATGATCTCACTATTTTGTTATAAAGTGCATAAAACCACACGCAAATTTAAGGGACAAGACCTTTTATATGCTTCGTTGGCTCTGGGGCTTATAGCTTTAATCAGACCGGTGAATGTATTAATACTTTTAATAATACCTGCACTATTACCTGATTACAAAATATTAAGAAGCCAATTACTGACGCTTATAAAGAGTCCAAAATATATCATTGGTGGTATCATAATATGTTGCACAATAATAAGCATTCAACCAATTCTATGGTTCTTGCAAAATGGGCATTGGTATGTATGGACTTACTTAGGCGAATCATTTAACTTCAGTAAACCCGAAATAATCAAAATTTTGTTTAGCTTTAGAAAAGGTTGGTTCATTTATACGCCTTTAATGTTGCTAATAATACCCGGAATTTTATTAATGTTTACAGACCGTTTATACAATATTTCAATATCAATTTTTGTCTTTATTTCATTTGCAACTTTTGTACTCAGTTCTTGGTGGTGCTGGTATTATGGCGGAAGTTTTGGACAAAGATCATTTATAGATTTTTATGCCATTCTCGCTTTACCTTTGGCTTATTGCATTCAATTTTCGAAACAATATCGATTTAAAATAGTTGTATTTTTCTTTGTAGGGATTTGTATATTTATAAATCTGATTCAATCCTATCAATATAAAAACAACATCATCCATTACGATTCAATGACTCGGGCCGGCTATTGGAAAGTGTTTTTGAAAACTTCCGACAAATACAAATGGTCATTATTTGGAAATGAAAACAACATGGTGGACGCTGACATATCTGAATATATTATCTCCAAATATTTTCAGGATTTTGAATATGAAAGGCCATTTAGCTGGTACAGGAAAGCAGATGATATAAGTGATGATGCTCTTTCGGGAAACAAAGTCATAAGTTTCCATAAACAAACAGAACCAATCAAATTTGAAATTATCGCAGATACTGCAATACAAAATTATTCCGGACCCAAAAATTTAAGATTTTCGGGATGGTTTCTTGGTGTAGCAGATTCCCTTTCTTGTCAAGTTTTATTCATTAATAACAAGGATACAATTTCAATTACAAATATAAAAAATAATGAATTTAAAAAAGACAAATCAAAAAACAGATGGGAGAGAAGAACATTTGACTTGCCAATTAAAAATGATTTCACAGAATCTTCAAAATTACTAATTACATTCAATGAATTCCCAAAGGAAGAACTGTATTTAGACGACGCAATAATCTGTATTTATGGAAATACAAAATAGCTATTCTGTTATTCTGATTTCAAGGTCATCAAACAAGACTTCACCTTTACCGGTCCACATGGCATAAACCACCAATTTAGCCTCCGGAGAAACATCAACGGGTATTTCAGTAACAGCTTCAATCATGGTCCATACTCCTGCTTTTCTGGAAACAGTTTTCGTTTCAGATGCATTCCATTTAAGAATTTCGCCATTATGATCAATACATGCAATCAATTTGGCTGAGGCATCTAATTCATTTAACTTAAACCAACCATTAACTTTAATTTGCTTAGGCTTTTTCACACCAATATCACCAAATTTAATTTTAAAAGCGGGTGAATATTCATGTTGTGAATCAACTTTCACACAGAAACTTTCATCTCTTCCTTGACCTTTAATTACTGCACCTGATTCATTCCAAAAATAAAGATCCTCAAAATCACAAATAAATATGCCCTTTGAGGCATCAGTAATCAGGCTATCGTTATTGGTGCAGCTTTGCGTTAGAAACAAAGCCAACATTAATCCCAGAAATTTCTTCATATCTCAATATTTGAATGCCAAAATTAATCAAATATCATAACGAAAGAATGGAGGTCTTGATTGAAATATCAATTGCTGAAATCGCAAAGTTTTGTTACTTTTGACCCACATCAATAATTTTCTAATGCAAAACACTGAAAAACAATTCATTACTGGATTATTAGGGAATGTTTTCTTTCTCATATTAGCCATTTTTTCTTTGATCTTTTATAAAGAAAGAATGCTTTATTATGATCCTGCATTTTTCTCATTTTCTATCATAAATAACGGCACATTTTCAATTGCATTAGGTCGTTTTGGAGCAATGTTTTCCCAAATTCTACCAGTGTTAGCCTCAAAAAAATTATTTTCAATTGACACCATACTTCAGATCTATTCAATTTCATTTATTTTAGTATATTACTTGATTTTCAGCATAATACAATGCTTTCTAAAAGATACTGTAGCTGCTTTGGTACTTATTTTTTCTCTTTGTCTTACTTTTGGAGTTACCTTCTATTACCCAACAGCAGAACTGTATCATGGAATAGCTTTTGCAGTTTTGTTTTGGTCTCTCTTAAGGAAACTTGAATTTTGGAACAAACGCGAACAAACAATTGGCATCGTTTTTATTTTACTCCTGGGGATTCTATTATCATACTTGCACCAATTAGCCGGGTTTCTTGCTGTATTCTTTATTGCTATTCAACTTTTAGATTGGAAAGGTTCAAATAGAGCACGTTTACTATTTATTGGCTCAGTGTTTCTGATATGGAATGTAATAAGAATAAAATTTCTAACTACATCTACATATGAATCCGACAAACTATTGGATTCATCCACTTTTATGGATCAGCTATTTAAATTGAACACAAATCCTACTTTAGAGAGGTATTTTAATTTCCTGAAAGATGTTACAATCCTTCCTTTAATTGCATTCATTACTGCATTGTTATTACTTATAAAGAAAAATTTCAAACTTGTTTCTCTATGCATATTGGCATTTATTGGTTTTAGTGTTGTTGTTTTAGTGACTTTATATCGGGGTGAATCGATCATTATGACCCAAAACTATTTCACTGTTTTGGGTACATTTATGGCAATTCCAATAACCATGGTGATCATTGATTATAAAAAAATCTTTATGGTTCCACTTGTTATTGTACTGTGTGGATATTCGCTCTTTGGAATTTATAAAGCTGCTCAGCCTCTAAAAGAGCGTGTCATTATGATTGAAAACATGATCGATTATGGTCGACAATTTCAAAATAAGAAATTTATTATTTCAGAAAAAAATCATTTAAATAAATATTTCTTTTCGACTACATTCATGCCTTTTGAAACATTATTACAATCATCACTTAACTTTGATGATGAATCAGTTACTTATTTCATTCAAAAGGAAGGAGAAGAACTCAAACAATCTGAGTTAAGCAAAGAAGGTGTTTTTCTGGGGCCGAACTTTTCCTTATATTCGTACAGAAGCAATACTTTTAACTTAAATTATTTCCGGTTACCGCTAGGCCCCTATCTGAATCTTTCCACAAATCAGGATGACAATTCTTATGATGAAAATTTATTTGATAAAAATAATTTAAAGTTAGAATCCTTACGTTTAAAATATGATGATGTTTCAGATATTTATGTGAAATTGACTAATTTGTCAACACAAATTTTACCTTCTATTCCAGGCGAAAGAAATAAAATTTTTTTAGGGTATCATCTGGCAGATAAAGAAGGTAAAATTATTACATGGGATAATGAGCGAACCGCACTGGACTTTGATCTACATCCCAACAAAACAATGATTCAAAAATTGAAAGTTAATCCTCCAAGTTCGCCAGGAAATTATATTCTGTTCATAGATATCGTTACAGAAGGAAAAAGATGGTGGAATATTGATACAAAAATCGAACTTCGAATTAAATAATTATATGAAATTAAGTATAGTAATACCAGCCTACAATGAAGAAAGAACTATTCATTTAATTCTTGATAAAGTAAAGAATGTGCAATTACTTGACGGCATTGAAAAAGAATTGATAATTGTAAATGATTGCTCAAAAGATAAAACTATAAATGCTATTGAGCAGTATAAAAATGAAAACCCTCAATTAAAAATTCAACTGTTCTCCCATGAAATCAACAAAGGCAAAGGGGCTGCACTTCATACCGGAATTCAAAAAGCTACCGGTGACTATGTGATCATTCAGGATGCCGATCTCGAATATGATCCGCAAGAGTACAATCTCCTTTTAAAACCGATTTTGGATGGTTTTGCAGATGTGGTATACGGCTCTCGTTTTATAGGTGGTCGGCCTCACCGAATTTTATTTTTCTGGCATACCATAGGCAACAAAATGCTTACCCACCTCTCCAACATGCTCACCAATTTAAATTTAACAGATATGGAAACCTGTTACAAACTTTTTAGGAGAGACATTATTCAAGGATTGAAGTTGAAAGAAAACAGATTCGGATTTGAACCTGAAGTGACTGCCAAAATATCTCGTATTCCGAAAATCCGAATTTATGAAGTAGGTATTTCTTATTATGGTAGAACCTATGAGGAGGGGAAAAAAATTAACTGGAAAGACGGATTCAGAGCGCTGTACTGTATTTTAAGATACGGTTTATTTAAATGAACAAAAACAAAATTCCTGTTTTTCTATTTAAAGAATCGGATGATGAAGGACTGGAAACTCTTCAAGTCATTAGTGATGCCGTTAAATTTAACGATTGGATGTATGATACTATTGCACCTTTTTGCCATGGGAATATTTTGGAAATTGGAAGTGGAATTGGGAATATTTCGGAACGATTTATCAAAAATAATCAAGATATTGTACTTTCTGACATCCGTACCACTTACAGGCTGTTTCTCTCCAATAAATTTGAAGTACATCATAAAGATGGTAAAATAGTAAATCTTGATCTTGTTCATCCTGAATTTAATAAAATTTACAAATCACTTTTAAATTCTTTTGACACTGTTTTTGCTCTAAATGTAGTGGAACATATTAAAGATGATACAACCGCTATCAAAAACTGCAATTTACTGTTAAAAAAAGGAGGAACTCTTGTTATTCTTGTTCCTGCTTTTCAAACACTATACAATCATTTGGATAAGGAATTATACCATTACAAGAGGTACACAAAAAAAACTCTCGAACAACTTTTTCATTTGAACGCTATCAAAATTTCAAATTCGTTTTATTTCAACGCTGTCGGCATTCCTGCATGGTTCATTTCCGGAAGGTTGCAAAAAAATAAAACTATACCAAAGGACAAATGAAAATTTTTAACACATTTGTTCCGCTATTTAAAATATTCGACTTGGTTTTCTGACGCAAGTTGGATTGTCAGTCATTTGCGTTGGCAGGAAAGATTAATTTTGCCTTTTATGAATGAATTGGTCTGTTTGCGGTGGCAGCCAGACATGCTTCTTTAAAGACTCCGTGTAGGTTGGATGTGCGTGACTAATACGAGCAATATCTTCAGCTGATGCTCTAAATTCCATGGCAACAACAGCTTCTGCAATCATATCAGCAGCTCTGGGGCCAATCATGTGAACACCGAGGATTTCATCTGTTTCCGCATCAGCAAAAACTTTAACAAATCCATCCAAATCCATACTTGCACGAGCTCTTCCACTGGCTTTAAATGGAAAATTTCCTGTTTTGTATTTCATTCCTTTGGTCTTTAATTCATCTTCGGTATAACCCACCGCAGCAACTTCCGGCCAGGTATAAACTACATTCGGAATCAACAAATAATTAATGTGAGGTTTCTGACCGGCAATTAGTTCAGCAACAAAAACACCCTCTTCTTCTGCTTTGTGAGCTAACATGGCTCCACGAACAACATCGCCAATAGCATATATACCTTTAACGTTAGTTTCCAAGTTTTCATTAACCACTACTCTACCCCTCTCATCTAACTTAACTCCTGCTATATCGAGATCTAGTCCGACAGAGTATGGAGTTCTTCCTACACTCAATAAACAATAATCACCTTTAAATTCAACTTCTTTTTCTGATTTAAGATCCTTTGCTTTTACGACAACTTCTTTGCCATCATTAACAGCACTACTAACAGCATGTTTGAAATAAAATTCAAAGCCGATTTTCTTCAAACTTTTTTCAAGCTCTTTACCCAAACCTTTATCCATCATTCCAATTAGTGAATCGGTAAATTCAATCACAGAAACTTTTGAGCCGAGTCGTGCATAAACAGAGCCTAATTCCAAACCAATTACACCTCCACCAATAATAATTAGGTGTTTCGGAATCTCTTTCAAATTTAAAGCTTCGGTAGAAGTAATAATTCTCTTTTTATCGGACTCGGCTCCTTTGAGGAACTGCTGGCTTTGAACCTGTTGCTATGATTATATTTTTACCTTCAATTTTCGATTCACTTCCATCATCTTTTTTAACCTTAACAGTTGTGGCATTTTCAAAACTTGCAACACCTGTTAATACATCAATCTTATTTTTCTTCATCAAAAAATTTATTCCGTCTACATTATCTTTCACTACACCATTTTTTCTGGTGATCATTTGAGTGAGATTTGATTTCAGACCTGTCAGGTCGATGCCATGGGTTTTGAAAGTATGTGTGGCATTGTAAAAATGTTCAGAGGAATCTAACAATGCTTTTGATGGAATACATCCTACATTTAAGCAAGTACCGCCAAGCGAATTATATTTCTCTATGATGGCAGTCTTCATTCCAAGTTGTGCGCATCTGATAGCAGCAACATATCCACCAGGACCGGAGCCTATTACTATAACGTCGTATTTATTCATAATTTAGTGATAAGTGACAAGTGAAATGTGACCAATAACATGTGACAAGTGAAATGTGACAAGTGACCAGTAACATGTGACCAGTGAAATGTGACCAGTAACATGTGACAAGTAGAAACTGTTTCCGACTGCGACTGCCGACTGCCGGGACCGCCTACCGCCTACCGCGAAACACTAATAGAGCAATGAACACAAGTGAGACGATAGAACAAATTGTGCCTAACACATCACCAATTTTAGAGTAGAGTGTTTTTGCATCATTTTTATTTATTGTTGCTTGTATTGCGTCGGGTTCCCACCATTTTGTGGGTTGTAGTATATCACCTCTTTGATTAATGAAACAAGATATTCCGGTATTTGCCGATCTTGCAATGCTTCGTCTTGTTTCGATGGCCCTGAGCGTTGCGTATTTCAAATGCTGACGATAACCGGGAGTGTCGCTCCACCATCCATCATTAGTAATGATAAATATTAATTCCGCACCTTGATTAATATATTGTGTGAGATAATCACCATAAATGGATTCATAACAGATAACAGGTGCAATTATAGTTTGTTTACTTTTATCATTAAATACAGATGGAACATCTTGCATTCCCAAACTTCCGGAAATTCCTCCTAAATCAATTGCAAAGTTATCGAGATGTTTGAATAGAGCAGGGAAAGGCATTTTTTCAACACCGGGAACTAATTTGGATTTGTGATGCAACTGCACATTTCCCTCCTTATCGAGTTGCATAGCTGTGTTAAAAGAATCATAATACCCGGGCGAATTGGTAAACTTTCTTGCAGTTGCAGAACGAAGATTACTATCGGGATAATATTTGTTTGAAGCCAAGCCAATAACCCATGTTGCTTTTGGATGTGTCTCTTGAAATTTAGCAAGTCTGCGAATTTGAGGATGAGAATTAATTTCCTCCTCCCAAATTCCATCAGGCAATGCTGTTTCAGGTGCAACCACATAATCGGTTTCAGCATCAGTAACTTTGGATGCTAAATTCATAATGCGATCCAATTGTGCAGCTGAGGTCATTCCGGAAAATTTTTCATTGTAAGGATCGATGTTAGGTTGAATGACCGCTACTTTTACAGGAACAATTTTTTCTTCATAAGTAAAATATCTTACCCATGAATAAATCACAGGAACACAAATAATTACTCCGGCTAAAATTAAATCTTTACGTAATTTATAATCTTTAATTTTAAATACCACTCCCGCCAAGGCCATGTACAATATTATATTAACCTTCCACACCCAAATTGTTCCACCCAACACTCCTGTGAATTCATACCATTGAATCATTTTTACCCAACCTGCAAAACCATTTCCTAAAGTAAGCCATGGCCATGACAGATCCCAATCCATGTGCAAATGCTCAAAGGCAACCCAGTATGCTATTAAAGCGATGTAACCGGGTATAGATCCTAATTTTTTGCGTGTTAAGTGAAATAAATAAAATACGATAGCCATAAAAAGTGCATTGAAAAAAATCGCAGCAACTGCACCAAATAAACTCGCATATTTAACCCACCACGTAGTAAGAAGATTAAAAGTGAAAAAAGTAAAATATGAAGCAAAAAACAATAATCGTCCTTTTAACCGATCACTGTTTCTGTAAATAATATCTTCGGCTAATAATAATGGAATAAAGGAAACAAATAATAAAGGAGCAAGACCTGCTGAAGGCCAGGCGACTGTTAATAACAGCCCTGATAAACCTGCCAAAAAGAAAATCCCTGAACGGGAAGTGATGAAATTCATTAAGTTAACAATTGCTGGCCGCAAAGATAACAGAAATCAAGGGAAAAAAGTCATTGATCTTTGAACTAGCGGAGGGGTAATTAAGTCATTAAGTCATTGAAAAGAGTCATTCTGAATTTTACATTGAAGATTTTACATTTTACATTCCCGTGAAAAACATATTAATAAGTAGAAATTCTAGAGAGCAGTAAATACCACCTTAGGCAAATAACCAACAAATCCTCGGAAGGCTATTTCATAGTCATAAACTTACCTCATCAAGTACATCTTTCCCCATCCTTTGGTAAAATACTGATCGGCTTCGGTTTCTCGTTTTTCAATAGCACCACCATTTAATTTGGTGAGTACACGGTAAAGGTAAACACCATTAGCCAATTGGTCACCAAATTCATCTTTACCATTCCAGGCGTACTCGGTAATGTTTCGTCCAATACGAATTGGACCGAGTTCATCTTTGGTGATTTCTCTAATAACTTTTCCGGAAACAGTCATGATTTGAATTTTAAAATATTCAGGTATTTCGGAACCGGTGAGAGTAAATACAAATTTAGTAGAAGTAGAAAATGGATTCGGATAATTAATAACTTCCGTGATGGTTGCTTTATTAATGATTTCAAATGTGACACGGTAATTATTATCGCCTGAAATATTTCCTGAAACATCGGAAGCTTGAACCCAAAGTTCATAGATTCCATCTTTCAAAAATGTTGGTTTAAATTCAATGCGGAAAGTGTTTTGTGGTAAGTTAGCAGGACACCATTTCAACATAGCAGTTCCCACACCTGCACAAGCAAGTGGCTCAAAAAATAATTTTGTTTGAACACCATCAGGATCTTTTAAAAATACCTGCCAATCACTTGTATCATTTAAAGCTAGGAACGTATTTTCATCTTTCAACTTTACCTGCACAATTGGTTTACCCGAAATTATATCTCCATTCATAATATGCACTCCGTCAAAGGTAACATCAAGAACAGGATTGGTGATATCACGATTTACACGGAACAAAATTTCAGCAAGATTATTAAAATGATATTGCTCAGGTTGATCAAATCTAGGATTAGCTTCAATCCATAATGAATTTAATCCAGGATAATTATTTGTACTGAATGTTACTGATCCAATTGCAGTGTCGCCTGGAGCCAGAGTTTTATAACGTGGTGAAGAAATATTATGACGACTCGGCTGTTATCAAAAACATAAAAATCAACCAGCACTGAATCAGCATTTACATTTCCAATATTTTCAATTGCCATTTTCATGCTAACCTCTTCGCCTTCTTGTAATGTATCTTTGTTGAGCCAGAAATATTTTAAAGGATTCAATGCAAGCTCCGGAATTTCCTCATAATAAATCTGCCATCTTTTTAATTGTGGCGGCGTATAATTATCTTCATCTTGCAAATAAGCTCTGAGTTTCAGTTTTGGATAGGTTGTAGCATCAATGGCACTAATACTCAAATCCAAAGTACTTGTTTGAATGCCGGTGAATCCCTGAAGAGGGACTTCTTGTCCGCCGGAAGTAATTCCAATAATATCAATAGCAACAGAGTCGGCACCTGCAGAAGATTCCAATGGAGTTTGATCCCAGTGAAAAGAATCCCAGTTAACGGCGGGACCTATGGTAACTGAATTCACAAAACCTTTAGTCCAGTTGCCACCAAGAGTTGCACTAAGATTGATGTAAGTTCTAACACTATCACCAAGCGACTCTTGCGTTTGTGAATTATCTCCTTTTTTAGTGAAGAAAATATATGGATCTCCATCACCAATGAAAGTAATCGAATCGCTTCCCCAACTTGTGAGTATGGGTTTCAAAGCCGGATCCCAAAGAGAAAAGGCCACATTATAAACTGTATACAAGGCAACATAATTCCCATTTGGAATTGAATTGAGCATGTTAATCAAAGCAGTGTGTCCAGCTCCACTGTCCCTAAATATAAAATATTCTTCAGGACGAGGGCGGCATCCATATTGGCCGGGAGTATTTGAAATATAGAAATTAGTATTCCCAAAATTATAATCTTGAGTATTCCACAACTCAAGAGTTACCGAATCGAGTACGGCGACATGAATGGAAGGCGCTCCTCCGCAAGTTCCATACTCTTCCACCACCTGATTAATTTCGATGGTTGGATCTGTGGAAGGAGGCACGGGATTTTTAAAATTACGTATTAAAAGAGTAGAAGCATTTTCAACAAAAGTAAACGTCGAATCCACTGTATTGCTGTAAACAACATTGGTGTAATTATCTTTCTTGAATTGAGAGTAGTGTGCTTGTGACCAACCCGTTAAACCTTGTTTGTGAATAAACGAACTCTCTCTCCATGGAGGATGTATAGTATCGGTTGGCATAGAGTCACGACTTACTCTCCAATAATAAACTAAATCGGGCTGAAGGTTAAATGCGAGTTGCCATTCAACAACTCCACCACCACTGGTAATCGTTGCTTCCTTTTTAAATGGGCTACTGAAAGTATCGACTGTATCGATTTGGAAAACATACGGCTGAACAGGGGCGAATGGATTGATAGTAGAAGCTTTAAGTTTAATCATATTATTAGGCACTATCGAAAACTCGATTGGATAAACAGGAACAATATCCGATGATTGAATTAACAATATTACATCAAGTGCTGAATTATTATTTTCTCTGCACTCAACAATACTATTTTGATAGTCGACATAAACATCAAATACATTTGGCCCTACTCCATTTATCGCATCCACAGAAAGTTTGATAGTGATAGTATCTTTGTAAGCGATATAATTTAAAATAGTATCTTTTTGAAATAGAGTACCGTTAGGCAACTGTCGTTCGAGGTGTAAAACAAAAGGTTGAGTTTCTGCACGGCCCAAGTTCTTAATGATTACATTTACTTCAAAAGAATCCAACTCTGAGGTAATTGCAGCAGGAGAAAAATAGATGCTTGCGTTAGTAATTTCATAATCGGGTTTATCAAAGGAATTCAGAACCAATGCAGGATCACCCGACATGGTCATTCCGGTGCAAACCGATTTGTACATATAATAGGTGTACTGAGTGGCGTTAGCAGCTGGACTGGCAAAAACAGAATCGATCACATTTCGCATTGTTCGACCAACGGTTCCGCCATAATTGGTTAATGACATTTGCCTATAAAATTCACTACTGTACAATTCCAAATTTTCCAAAAAACCAACACTTGGTTCAGCAATAAAACCAATAGCTCCTTTTTCAGGAAGTAAAACAAAATCTTCCACAATTCTTCTGTTCGGATCATGAATATCACCAACAAAACAAGAGTTGGCAAGCACTAAAGGATAACGATCTTTGTTGCGATAGTTTTGGGGAAGATCTGTACTAATATCAAAAGTAGTTCCGGAGGCATGAGCAACAAATGTCATAAGAGTAACCCCTGAATCGATAAGTGCTTGCAGATACTGAGTTAAATTTACTTGAATAGGGTCGGAACTTGTTTTGAGGAATGTAGTAACATTACCTCCAAAAAGTGTATCTTCAACAATACGTTCAAATCCTTCGAGTATTCCTTTAATTTGTTGTTGTTGATACACATTATTTCCACCTCCGAAATGTAAAACCTGCTTCATCCATTCCTGCGGACATTGTTGCAACTGCAAATCATGCGCCATCAGTTTATCAAGATATGCCTGAACATCGCTTTCATTACTTGCCGGAATTCTTCCTACTGCTATTTCCGGTCTGGGGATAGTATCGTTAAATCCGGAAACAAGAAGTATATCTGAAGGAGGATAACCAAAGGTTGGGATAAGATTTTTATTCCAACTATTATTTACAGTAGCAGCAGCTTCATATCCTGCTCCTATTCTTGTACGAATGGAACTTACCGATTTACCCAACAATAATAAATATTCCGGTTTTACAGTAAAAGTATCTACAGTAAATTCGCAAAAATTTCTAATTGATAAAGGATGCTTTTGAATGCCGTAAGCTAAACTGATTGTACAACTCATCAATATCTACAAGCAAGGTATTGTACCCGGTTGAAGTACGATAATTTTTATAATCGTTTGCTTTATTCCATAAACTTTGATGGGAAATAATTAAATAATCGGCCTCAGAAATATACTGGTAATTTATAAATCGTGCAAAACGGGAAGGATCGGTACTAATTGGTGAAATGGTCATTTGTCCTGCCGATAACGTATATACTGTATCCGTTATAAAGCAAAATTTATCAGCATTATAAGTTGGAACCAGAGCCTGATAGCTAGACCCACCACCTGTCATAGAAATTCTTTTCAACGTATCACCTGAATATGCATATAATTTTGGTGAATGGCATATTCAAACCGGTGAAATTCATTAATGATTTTCCGGGTGAAATATTTCCCGGGACAATTAATTTTTTGTAGTTGGTGACCTCATTCGAAAAGCTGAGCGAGTGTGGGTATAATAACTTCAAGTATGAAACATGCGTTTTATTCACAACACCTGAACCGGGAGTATAAACAAAAGGAGTTGTGGTGGCTCCTAAGGAGGAATTTGCTAATACAGGGAAATCGAAATGTGTAACTTCGAAACCATAAAAATTATTGAAAGCACTTGCACCACCAACATTCAACAGTGATGGAATGTTGATTTCCTGTACTATTGCCACCCATGAGTGCTGAGGAGACCTGTGCTAAAGGTGCATTAGGATCCTGACTCACATTAGGCGTTGGGAGGTTATAGGTATTAGGATTGGCACTAATTGGTCCGCTAAACCAACCTTCACCTTCATCATATTCTGACTCAACAACTGTTGCAATATTTGATGCGATTGTATTCAAGTTTAAAATCGAGATAAGATTCTCGCATAAAATAAGTTAAAGGTGTATATCCAATAAAATTAACATCTGTTTCATTAACAATTCTTCTGTTGGTGACAAATGGATTTGAATTAATAGTGAGGAAATAAGCAGAGGTATCAGTAACTAAGACTATAATTTTTGTTCAGCTGCTGATCAGGATTTTTGTAAAGCCTGGTATCAAATCTTCCATCATTTCTCAATCCATGAAATTCAATATAATCGGTAGGATCAAAAACACCATCTGACTCACCTTGCACATGAATAAATTGCTCTTGCCCCATGTAAAAAAGTTGGAGGTGACGAGGGTCGAAAGCATTGAGGAAAAGCTGCAGTTTGTAAATCAGCGTAGGTGATACGATAGATCCCATCCCGCCAAACGGTAACTTTAAAATATTGCTGAATGGAATATTGCTGATTGGTTGCAAAATTTATCCATTCATTGCCATAAGGTTGTGAAAAAGCACTGCCGGCAAAACTAAATAAAGCAAATAACAGAATGTAAAGTTTCTTCATTTTTTCTGTTTAAATAAACCTATCCTTAATGAAAAAATATTTGAATAAAGTGTTTCTCCAACTTGTCCAATATTTGTAAGTGCATAATCAATGGAAACATTTTTAATTTTAACACCTAATCCGAAATTGGGTTGAACCGAAGTAGAAGTAGAACCATCATAATCTTTAATTTCCTGAACATTTCCTACACCACCTCTAAGGAAAATAAAATCGCTATACCCAAACTCAACACCAAATTTAGGATCGATACTTATTGGATCACTTTTAATTACCACATTTCTTTTTCCATCGAAGGTAACATCGATATTTATTTCAGGCTCAATAGAAAATTTTTCTTTGATGTAAGCTTTATAAGAAGCACCTAATAATTAATTTCGGTAATGTAATTTCCAAACCATTTGCAGGAATTTCATTTCCGGTTTGAGTAAAAACATCTTCGAGTTTTTCGGTGTTGTAATTCCATGCATTAAAAGTAGAAGTGATGTCACGTCCCATAGCACCAAATTTCCATTTATTTTTATCGTACTGTAAACCTACATCCAGACCAAATCCCCAGGCAGAGGCAAAATCGCCCACTTTACGATGAATTACTTTTGCATTTACTCCATATCGAAAACCTTCAATTTTAGTTTTTTTAGAGTAGGAAAACATAAAGGCATAATCGGCTGCCGAAAAAGATTTCAATTTATCATAATCAATATTCCCATCGGCATCAATCAGTTCAGTTGAATCAATAATGTCATCAATTGCAAATCGAATTAAAGAAAATCCAACGGTTCGTGGTGGCATCAATTGGAGCAGCTAATCGAGCGCATAATCGTATTTTGCAATTCCTGCAAAATATTCGGCATGCATCAATCCGATTTGCACATCACCTTTGCCAAGAACTAATCCTGCCGGATTCCAATAACCGGCAGTCACATCATTTACAGTTGCTACCTGAGCGCCCGACATGCCGAGACCTCGAGCACCAACTCCAATGGAGAGGAATTCATTACTGTATTTGGGGGCATCCTGTGCGGTTGCGAAATGCGAGCAAAATATAGCAGTAGCTACAAGTAAAATTTTTTTGGTCATGTTAGTTTTCAGGAGGTTGATGACTCACAAACGGGAAAACCGGTTGATTAGTATTCACTGCTTGAGGGTCACTTATACTACTTAACAGCCTACAGGGTTTTATAGTTCAAATTTAATAATTAGAAAATCATAAAAAGTAATGCGAAAGTCTTAATTTTCAATACATTTATCAACAAATACATATTTATTGCCAAGTGAACGGTCAAAAATCTAATTTTGCACCCTGAAACTTATGTCCAATACCTCAATTAAAAGTCAAATTCCTAATTTACTTACTTGCTTAAATCTTGCAAGTGGATGCTTAGCAATAGTTTATATTTTCAAGGGAGATATTCCGGTATTTGCATTCGTTGGTAGGCGCATCCTTGGTTTTCGATTTTCTCGATGGCTTTACTGCCCGAGCTTTGAAGGCTTATTCTCCAATGGGTAAAGAATTGGATTCACTGGCCGATATGGTCACATTTGGTTTTGTTCCGGGTGCGGTGATGTACCATTTATTCATAAATAGTGTTCCATTAGTACTTTATCAGGACGAGATGTGGGCTAAAGCAATCAGTTTTCTGCCCTTTATAATTACGATATTCTCAGCGTTGCGCCTGGCGAAATTCAATATTGATACCCGCCAATCGGACTCTTTTATTGGGGTTCCAACTCCGGCAATTACGATTTTTATTATTGGATTGGCTTTGATTCTTCCAAGATGATCGTTTTCAGCTCACTCCAACTATTCTTAATTCCTATTTTATTGCCGGATTAAGTATGGTTTTGTCTTATTTGCTGGTTGCTGAAATTCCAATGTTTGCGCTTAAATTCAAAAGTTTTGCCTGGGGGCAGAACCAAGTTCAATACCAGTTTTTGATTTTGTCGATTGCTTTCACTTATCTTCCTTCAGTTTGCAGGAATTCCACTGATAATTATTTTATATATAATTTTGTCGGTGGTTCAAAACCTAACAACATTTACTTCTAAAACACAAAGAAACATGAAATACGCAGCAAGTATTACCATTATGCCATTAAAAGCATTGCTCGATCCTCAAGGAAAAGCAGTAACTCATTCGATGAAAAATTTGAACCTTTCTGAAATAGAAAATGTAAGAATTGGAAAACATATTACACTCGAAATAGATGCTCCATCTAAAAACGAAGCCAATGAAAAAGTAGAAACTGCTTGCAAAAAACTCTTGGCAAATCCTATTATGGAATCGTTTGAATTTGTAGTCGAAGAAATTAAGTAGGCATCGGCGGCGGCAGCAGGAGGCAGTAGCGGTGGCAGTGAACTAAGAATGACTTTATGACTCAATTTCTCTCAATGACCAATGACTAATGACTAATGACCAATGACACTTCCGTCGATTCAAAGACCAATGACCTTTTTTACTTTCTTAGTTCAAAATTCTGGCCCAGGTACACTCTTCTTACTTGTTCATCATTAGCCAAATCTTGAGCGTTGCCTTCTTTTAAAATGCGACCTTCAAAAAGCAGGTAGGCACGTTCGGTTATGTTGAGTGTTTCGTGAACGTTGTGATCGGTAATGAGGATGCCGATATTTTTTGCTTTCAGTTTAGCAACAATGCCTTGTATATCTTCCACTGCAATTGGGTCAACACCGGCGAAAGGTTCGTCGAGTAAAATAAATTTTGGATCTACGGCAAGAGCGCGAGCGATTTCAGTTCTTCGACGCTCACCACCCGACAAAAATCTCCGCGACTTTTGCGAATCCGTTGCAAACCAAATTCCTCCAAAAGAGATTCTACTTTTTCATGTTGCTCGACCTTGCTTTTGTTAGTCATTTCAAGAACAGCTCTATATTATCTTCAACCGATAATTTACGAAAAACAGATGCTTCCTGTGCAAGATAACCGATTCCCATCTGAGCTCTGCGATACATTGGCTCATCGGTGATTTCAGTTTTCGTCGAGGTAGATTTTACCTTCCGTTGGACGGATGAGGCCTACTGTCATATAAAAAGTAGTGGTTTTGCCGGCTCCATTTGGACCTAACAATCCAACAATTTCGCCCTGTTCCACATAGATGGAAACATGGTCAACAACAGTGCGGCTTTTATAACGTTTAACTAAATTATCGGCTCTTAGAATCACTATTTTTTCATTAGATAAAACCTCTGTAATTAATTGATCCGAAGATATACATCAAAGAATCTGACTCAACTGCGTTTTGTGTCAGCAACAATTCCTGCAAAGATACCCACTTTCCTCAAATCAGAACAAAAACTGTAAACTGCCCCGGATACCAAACTTTGAAATGTCCGGATTTTCCAGGTATGCTAAACGGTACATGAAATCAAACCGGAGAATTTTAAATATATTTTCGATTCCGAAACCAGCCTTCGACATAAGGTTTAGCGGATAGTGAACCGAATTTCATCGGGATTAACAAGAATTTCCTTATTCGCAGTCGGCCAGACTTCCGTAAACTCCTCGAAGACTAGCAACTTCCCGCCATTTAAGTTTTCTTAACAAAGGAATCTTATCAAGAAAGAAACCTTCAAAGTGGTGCACAACAAATAAAGAAGCATATTGATCACTAACGAACTCATAATAATTCATGAGGTTAAATGCTGCGAAATCATAAAAATAGGATTCGTTTCCCTGATGCATATTTAAGAGTGGGTAGGGAACAGTCCTCCATGTTTTACCTGCTTCAATAGCAAAATATGTGTAACCGAAAGGTGGTAATTTAACTACATCATCAATTTTAGCTATGAGTTTGTGATAGGAAAAATCGCTACCAAAAACATCCTTCAAGCCTGCGGTGTAAATAAACTGAGTTACGGGAAATTCACTGCCCAGGCTAACACGCCCGGTTGATCCTTCCACAAATTTTTCGCGATAAGCAAATCGAACCTGAAAGGTGATTTCGGTAGTATTGATATAATTTTTTACTTTTGTATTTTCTTCATTGTATAATAACTATAATCGAGTACACCCAGTGGATTCAAAATACCGTGTAGTAAGTGATATTTTGTGTGAATAACCCGATAGCCACTCCTTTTCATAGTAAAGTCGATAGCCTTCTAATAGTGTCAATTTATTTACCGGACTTGTCCTGAACAACGATGCAAGTATGTTATCATCTTGAAAAGCATTGTCGCTTTGTCCGAGTTGAGCCACATCATATTTATATCGAGCACCAATTGCTTCGCGTGGTTTTGTTTTAAGATAATATCTGAATCCACCCATGTATTTAAATGTTTCGTCTTTGGTACCATAAGCCAGATAACCTTCAAACCTAAGGCGATCATCAAATTTATTCGTAGTTCTGCCACCAAATTTAAAACGACTACCTTCAATAGCATTAAAAGAATAAAGAGTGAAATAGGGACCAATTTCAAACATCCCTGACATCATAATATCCGGTCACCACCATGGTGACAATATCGACGTACGTTTTAAAAGCAGGAAGTGACTTTAATGGTATCAACCATATGGTAAATTTGCTTCTCTCGTGCGGATAACGAATCGTGACGAGCGGCTGCCCAGAATTCATCTCCTTTGTCGAAGGAAGCTTCCATCACTATCCATATCTTGTGATCCTGTAAAAATGGTATCGGGCAAGGGCTAAATTAATTTTGAAGTCTTTGTAAGAGGCAGAATGACGACCGATAAAACCGATGCCATCTTTTCGGGCGACAAAATCAACAACCAGCAATTCTTTTGAAAGCATCCACTGGAATTGTCTACCCTTTTATATTCTTTAACTACTGCGAGATCTTCCACAAAATTAATATTCGCGTCTTCAACAACGCGCATATCAATTTTACGAATTGCAAAGGTGGTATCATGAATCCAACATTCTCCGGTAAAAGTTAGCTCTTGCTTTCGTCGTGGTTTAAACTTTAATTTGTAACACCATTGGTTATCTAAAAATGCTGAATCGGTGAGATAATATTTATAATACACAGTTCCGACATTTGATATGGGACTCACAAAACTCTTTCCGAACATATCAATATAATTATCGTAGACATCAATATTCTGATACATGTCACCCAAAAATTGTGTAATCGATTCATTTTCGAACCCGGAAATTTTGCTTGCTTTAATTATTTCGCGATTGGATTTTGGATTTTGTCTGAAATAATAATCCGAAAGAGTTTCAGTAATAAAAAATGGAAGAAATGGCTTGCTGTTTGAAACAGAACTGTCAATGTTATCAAAAATAAATGAAAACGGTTTAATCAATTTTTTATCTTTAAAATCGGGAGGAATATCGGTCATATCAAACTCCATTTTACTATACACTTCATACTGGTACGTATCGAGATTCTTTTTGTCATTTTTGTCCTTATTATCGATTACTTTTCTTAGCAAAATATTTGCAGGATTTTCACCGGCTTTAATTACCACTTCATTTCAATTCCACTTTACTTACCTTCAAAAGGAAATTTACAGTTTGGGTTTTGCCTTTTGTGACTTTGAGGGTGATCGGATATATACCCTACATAGGAAGCGGAAAGCGAATCGGTGGGCTTATCAGTTTCGATCACAAAATTTCCGTTAATATCTGTGACGGTGCCAATAGATGTTCCTTTAAATGCCACATTCGCAAAAGGGATACCTTCGTTTGTTAAGGCATCCGATACTTTACCTGTTACTCTGGTTTGTTGTGCAAAAAGATTAAAACCCGAACATGAAAAAGTGATCAGCACGGATAAGCAGAAAGTAATTTTACGGAAGTTGAATTTTTCATAAAGAGTCTCAACTATGAAACAACGTAATTTTGAAATTTAAGTTTCAAGTTGTTCCCAAAATTCCACAGCCCTACGCAGGTGAGGAATCACTATGGTTCCGCCTACAATATTGGCAATGGCAAATACTTCAAAAATCTCTTCTTTAGAAACCTTATTTTCATGGCATTTTTGAAGGTGGTACTTAATACAATCATCGCACCGCAAACACCATGGAGGCCACCAATCCAAGCATTTCTTTGGTTTTTACTGATAAGGCACCGTCTACATAGGTGTTTGAATCGAGGTTAAAAAGCCTTTTCAACACCAGATTATCACTTGCCATTATCCGTTCGTTCATTTTGGAACGGTAATCGTTGAATTCGTCTATTGCTTGATCCATTTCCTTAATGATTTTTTATTGCCAAAATAACCGTGCCAAACGACATACATATCTAACCTGCAAACTTAATCATTTTGAGGGTAATCAAATGGGCAAAAATTGGCAATTAATTAACATGAAGGGGAATAAATTCTCAGGGTCGGGCATCGCTGAAATGTAACAAGTCTCATAATCACTATTTACTTTTGCTTAATGAAAAAAGCTCTCCGAAAAATTAAAATCTTCTCTTAAGTTTGCCGCATGGTTAAATTTAAGAATATAAGATCGTACGAAAACCTGCACATCCTTATGTGGCTGATGAAAGATACCTGTTGGGTTTTATTGCTGAAGGTTCCAGCTATGATAATGATTGTTCCTACAATGCTTGTTGCCATTCATATTACATGGCTAAGGAAACACATTATTTCAGACTTGTTCCATAATCTGGCAGTATGTTTTTGGATATCGGCGAATTCTATTTGGATGGTTGGCGAACTATATTTTGATGATGGTTTACGTTCAACAGCCACAGTATTATTTGTTGGCGGATTGGTAACAGTTTTTACTTATTATTTAGTAGTTTTTCCCAAAAAGAAGGGCGATCAAAACTTATGAAATTTTTGAACGGCTACCCCTAATCGGCTTGCTTTAATTTATTTTTGAGCACAATTCCTGATACCCAAATTCCAATTTCATAAAGAATAAAAAGTGGTACCGCCACCAATATCTGGCTGGTAACATCAGGCGAAGGGGTAATTACAGCAGCCACAATCAGAATCACCACCATGGAATGCTTTCGGTATGCACGTAAAAATTTAGGTGTAACGATACCAATTTTAGATAAGAAATAAATTACCACGGGTAACTCAAACACCACTCCGGAACTTAGGGTCAGCATGGTTATTGTTGAAATAAACGAATTCAAATTAATTTGATTTGCTACCTGCTTGCTGATTTGATAACTGCCCAAAAAGTTCACTGATAAGAGGACTGATTACATAATAGCCAAAAAGCACACCGGCAATAAATAAAATAGAGCTAAAAAAAACCACACCTCTGGAATAACTCCGCTCTTTGGCAGACAAGGCAGGTTTAATAAATCTCCATATTTCCCAAATAAAATAAGGGAAGGCCATTATAAAACCTGCCACAAATGCTACATATATATGTGTAGTGAACTGTCCTGAGATGTCGATGTTGATTAAAGTGTACGGTACTTCCGAAATACACATATCTATATTTAACTTCTCGGAAAGCCAGCACATCATGCGATAAGTGAAGAAATCCGGGTTTTTAGCCCCCAAAATGATGGTATCAAATAAAATTTCGGGATTAAGAAATGCTACCAGAGCAAAAACCACAATAGCAATAGCCGATCTAACCAGATGCCACCTCAATGCTTCGAGATGGTCGAGGAAATGCATTTCTGAATTCGGATCCTTGACTTTTTGAAAACATGGGAATTTTATACCCTTACTATTTGATTTTCAGAAAATTAACTAAAATCAAATAATTCCTTCCCTAAGGAGATCGTGCAAATGTACAAAACCCAAATAGGAACCATCTTCTGCTATAATTAGTTGAGTGATATTGTTTGATTTCATCAACTGCAAAGCTTCAACCGCCATCATAGTGGGAGGAATAGTTTTGGGGTTTTTCGACATTATATCTAAAGCCTTTACTTCCAACAGATTGGCACCTTTTTCAATCATTCTTCGCAAATCACCATCAGTAATAATTCCAATAAGTTGATTATTATCGATAACTGCTGTGGCACCTAATCTTTTTGAGGAAATTTCCATGAGTACAACGCTTAGCGGATCGGAAGGTTTTACTTGTGGTTTAGGGTTATTGGGATAGAGTTCGGAAACTCTGAGATACAGTCGTTTACCTAAAGCCCCACCGGGATGATATCGAGCAAAATCGTGAACCGGTAAACCCTTTGCACTCGAGCAAACAAACTGCTAGAGCATCGCCCATAGCCATTTGAACTGTAGTGCTGCTGGTAGGTGCTAAATTATGAGGACATGCTTCTTTTTCAACAGTTGTATTCAACACAAGATCAGCCTGTTTAGCCAAATAGGAGTTGGTATCGCCTACCATACCGATTAGCTTATTACCCCCTGCCTTAATAAGAGGCACTAACATCTTGATTTCGGCGGTGTTACCACTTTTGGAGATACAAATAACATATCATTTTGTTGAATTATGCCCAAATCGCCGTGAATGGCATCAGCGGCATGCATAAAAACAGACGGAGTACCCGTTGAATTAAGTGTTGCCACTATCTTTTGAGCAATGATGGCACTTTTCCCGATTCCACGTAATTATTACCCGTGACTCAGAAAAATGTATTAATTTTACAGCTCTCAACAAAATCCGAGTCTATAAATGTTTTTAAGCCTTGGACTAGACTCCACTTCGATGTCTATGGTTCGCAGTGCAATTTCGATTATTTCCTGATTTGATTTCAAAATAAAAAAAATTTACTTGTTTGAATTTCGTTAGATTTGTATAAATTTATACGGCAAAAATATTAAAATTAAATAGAGTGTGATGAGTAGTTGTAGAGGAAAGTGCTTTATTAACCAGTCTTCAGAAATATTTTCGGTTTTGAATCGTTTAAGGGCGAGCAGGAAGCCATCATTAAGAATGTATTGGACGGGAATGATACGTTTGTGATCATGCCAACGGGCGGTGGTAAATCGATGTGTTACCAGTTACCTGCACTGTTGAGTGAGGGAACAGCAATTGTTATTTCACCATTAATTGCCTTGATGAAAAATCAGGTAGATGCGATTCGAGGATTTGGTTCGGATGAAGGAATTGCACATTTTTTGAATTCTTCTTTAACTAAAACAGAAACTCAGTTCAGGTGAAGAAAGATATTCTTAAGAAGAACGAACCAAGCTACTATATGTTGCTCCGGAATCGCTTACCAAAGAAGAGAATGTTGCTTTCCTTAAAGAAATTAAAATTTCTTTTTTTGCTATTGATGAAGCACATTGTATTTCGGAATGGGGTCACGATTTCCGACCTGAATACCGAAGACTTCGTCCAATTATTGAACAAATAGGTAAGTTGCCAATCATTGCATTAACAGCAACAGCAACTGAAAAAGTGCAGCATGGATATTCAGAAAAACCTGAATATGCTGAATGCAAAAATTTTTAAATCATCTTTTAACCGTCCGAATCTTTATTATGAAGTACGTCCGAAAGTTGATGTGATGAAAGGAGATCATCAAATATATAAAAAATCAATTCCGGAAAATCAGGAATTATTTATTGTTTGAGTCGTAAAAAAGTTGAAGAAGTTGCTTCAAACATTCAATAGTAAATGGCATTAAAGCTCTTCCATATCATGCAGGATTAGATGCAGGCTGCACGTGCCAGACATCAGGATATGTTTTTGATGGAAAAAGCTGATGTTATTGTTGCAACTATTGCTTTTGGAATGGGTATCGACAAACCGGATGTGCGTTTTGTAATTCACCACGATATTCCAAAAAGTCTAGAAGGTTATTATCAGGAAACAGGCCGTCGGCGGCGTGATGGCCGCGAAGGAAGATGTGTTGCATTTTACAGTTACAAAGATATTGAGAAGCTGGAAAAATTCATGAAGGGCAAGCCTGTTGCAGAACAGGAAATAGGCAAACAACTTGCTTCTCGAGACTGTTGCTTACGCGGAAACTTCAGTATGTCGCACGACAGGGTGTTGCTTACACTATTTTGGTGAAGGTTACGATCAGGATAATTGCCACAGCTGCGATAATTGTCTTCATCCAAAAACACAAATAGAAGCACAGGAAGAAGTGCAGTTGTTATTGGAAGCTGTTATTGCTGTTAAAGAAAAATTTGCCGGCGAACATATTGTGAATGTACTTACCGGAAAAGAAGATAAGACTATCAAAGATTATCAGCATAATGAATTTAGAAGTTTTTGGTGAAGGTGCTGATAAGGATCCTAAATTCTGGATAGCAGTTATTCGTCAAACATTACTTGCAGGATTACTTTCAAAAGACATTGATAATTACGGTCTGCTAAAAATTACTCCTAAAGGAAAAGAATTTTTAAAGAATCCAACATCATTCAGAGTGACACAGGATCACGATTTTGATGATACCGAAAGTCGATGATGATGATGAACCATCAGGATCGGGAGGTGGTGGAAGCGCTGCTGATGCCGAATTATTTGCGATGCTTAAAGATCTTTGTAAAAAAGTAGCGAAGCAAAAAAATGTTCCTCCATTCGTTGTGTTTCAGGAAACTTCGCTTGAAGAAATGGCGATTCAGTATCCTATCACCATGGATGAACTGAAAAACATCAGTGGTGTTGGGCCCGGGAAAAGCACAAAAATTTGGAAAGCCAGTTTATAGAAATCAATCTCCAAATATGTTGAGGAGAATGAGATTGATCGTCCAATGGATCTTGGTGGTGAAATCGGTTGTAAATAAAAGCGGACTTAAAGTTTATATCATCCAGAATATCGATCGCAAACTTTCGCTCGATGATATTGCAGATGCGAAAGGAATTACACTTAGTGATATCATCAACGAAATTGAAAGTATTGTTTCATCCGGAACAAAAATCGATATCAATTACTACCTCAATGAAGTAATTGATGAAGATCGCCAGGAAGAAGTTTATGACTTATTTCCGCACAGCCGAAACCGATAGCATTACTGATGCCACTTCAGAACTTGGAGAAAATGAATACTCAGAAGATGAAATTCGCTTGATGAGGATTAAGTTTATGAGTGAGATGGCTAATTGATTGGTTCTTTAGTTTATTAGTTCATTAGTTTGTTAGCCTGCCTGCCAAGCCAAAGACAAGCTTTAGCATGGCGATGGCAGGCAGGCCTGCCTGCCAAGCCAAAGACAAGCTTTAGCATGGCGATGGCAGGCAGGCCTGCCTGCCAAGCCAAAGACAAGCTTTAGCATGGCGATGGCAGGCAGGTTTATTAGTTTGTTAGTTTGTTGTGTCCTTCGAAAGAGTATAAAATGTTTTCGAGAGTGACGTATGCCGATGATTACTTGAGCCGTTTGCTCTGAGGTATATTTCTGGGCGGCGTGTGTTGATGATTACGGAGGCCGTTTGCTCTGAGGTATATTTCTGGGCGGCGTGTGTTGATGATTACGGAGGCCGTTTGCCGGATGCCGTTTCTCCGAGGAGATTTCACTGCGGCGTGTTTTGATGATTACGGAGGCCGTTTGCTCTGAGGAGTATTTCTGGGCGGCGTGTGTTGATGATTGCGGAGGCCGTTTGCTCTGAGGAGTATTTCTGGGCGGCGTGTGTTGATGATTACGGAGGCCGTTTGCTCTGAGGAGTATCTCTGGGCGGCGTGTGTTGATGATTACGGAGGCCGTTTGCTCTGAGGAGTATTTCTGTGCGGCGTGTGTTGATGATTACGTAGGCCGTTTGCCGGATGCCGTTTCTCCGAGGAGATTTCACTGCGGCGTGTTTTGATGATTACGGAGGCCGTTTGCTCTGAGGAGTATTTCTGGGCGGCGTGTGTTGATGATTACGGAGGCCGTTTGCTCTGAGGAGTATTTCTGTGCGGCGTGTGTTGATGATTACGTAGGCCGTTTGCCGGATGCCGTTTCTCCGAGGAGATTTCACTGCGGCGTGTGTTGATGATTACGGAGGCCGTTTGCCGGAAGCCATTTTTTAGAGGTGAATTTCTGGGCGGCGTGTGTTGATGATTACGGAGGCCGTTTGCCGGAGGCAGTTTCTCCGAAGAGTATTTCACTGCGGCGTGTGTTGATGATTACGGAGGCCGTTTGCCGGATGCCGTTTTGTTTTGGTTTTTTTCGAAGAGGATGTGTGTTGATGATTCTGAAAATAAATTTATTCAAAAATTAAAAAAATAAAGAATGTTCATGAAAAAATATTTACAATTATTTATTGCTACTGTTTTATTAATCTCCATACTTCCTGCAAAAAGTTCTGCACAAACTATTGTGTTAGGAACAGGGGCGGCAATTTCGGTTTTTAGTCCGCTTAATCGCACCAACGATTATTGCGTTTATGAGGTGATTTATTTTAAAAATCAAATTAATCTAGCCGGAGTTATAAATGCATTTGCTTTTCAACGACATGATGGTAGCAATGTTGATTCAATTGAGAATGTGAATATTTACATGAAACATACAAATTTTGCACAATTAACTGCAGGAAATTTCGACACCTCAGGGTATACTCTTGTATTTTCAGGTACGTTTCCAAATGATTCGGGAGCAGGATGGCGCGAAGTGATGCTTAACGGAATGTTCACTTACAATAACACCGACAATTTACAGGTTTTGGTTGAAAAAGGTTATCAGCCTGCTATTCCCAATACTCCTGTTACTCCCAGATGGATTTATACCAACACCGGTACTCCAACCGTGGCCAGAAGATATTATGGAAGTGTTCCAATTTCTTCTGCAACTCAACTATCAACAACAAATTTTACCAGTAACGCACGATTGGATTTTGGTACAACAGGAATAGTAGAAATAAATCCTATTCAATTCAATGTTTTCCCGAATCCTTCCTCAGGGAATATAAATTTCAATCACAATATTATTTCTGAGGAAGTGAATTTAATAATTTTCAATGTATCAGGTGAGCAAGTTTTAAACCAACGAATTGAGAACGAAACAATGTTGAGTTTAGAAAAGTTGTCTCCCGGAATTTATTTTTATTCAGTTACTTCATCAGAATTAAAATCTGATTTAAAAGGTAAGTTTATTATCGCACGCTGATCGAATTAAATTCTGAAAAACAATTTTAAATTTGCCCGGTGATTCAGGTGTTATTTAGTGCAACTAAAATCTAGAATTATCCTCTAAGTTCTTTCACTGCTAAATACGCCATCAAACCCATTCCTGTTTCTAAGGATTTTTCTTCAATGTCGAATGTGGGAGTGTGAACGGAAGAGGTGATGCCACGTGCTTCGTTGCGGGTACCAAGGCGGTAGAAGCAGGCTTTTGTTTGTTGTGAATAGAAAGAAAAATCTTCGGCAGCCATCCAAATATCGAGATCCAAAACATTTTCTTTTCCTAAATATTCTTCGGCTCCTTTGCGGGATGACGCAGTAAGTTCCGGATTATTTACTAACGCCGGATATCCTTTGCGAATTTCAAAATCAACAGTACCCCCCATACTTTCTACAACGGCTGTAGCCATATGTATAATTTTTTTATGAGCATCGTAGCGCCAGGTTTCATCAAGCGTGCGAAAGGTACCCTCCAAATAAACCTCGTTAGGAATAACATTGGTTGCTCCATTTGCAATTACTTTTCCAAACGAAAGTACACTTGGCATGGTTGGATTTGCATTACGACTCACTATTTGCTGCAGCGCAACTATCATGTGTGATGCAATAAGAACAGGATCGATGTTCATGTGAGGCATAGCACCATGGCCACCTTTGCCTTTTACTTTAACATAAATTTCATCAGTCGATGCCATGTAAATTCCGGACCTAAAACCAACTTTACCTGCATCAATAAGTGGCATCACATGTTGACCAATAATTCCGTCCGGCGCAGGATTTTGCAACACACCTTCTTTAATCATCATAGAAGCTCCTCCGGGTAACTTCTCTTCACCGGGTTGAAAAATTAATTTAACAGTTCCTTCAAATTCATCTTTGAGTTCATTTAAAATTCTTGCAACACCCAACAACGACGATGTATGTGCATCGTGACCGCAAGCGTGCATCACTCCCACATTTTGTGATTTGTAAGGAACATCATTCGTTTCGGTAATCGGCAACGCATCCATATCGGCTCGTAGCGCAATGGTTTTTTTACCGGGATTTTTTCCTTTTATCAAAGCCACAATACCGGTATCAGCCATGTGCTGCTTTTCGATGATACCCATTTCATCAAGCTTTCCCCACACAAAATTGGCAGTCTGCACTTCCTTAAACGACAATTCAGGATGCATGTGCAAATGCCTGCGAATTGTAACTATATCTGAGTGATACTTTGAGGAAAGGGATTTTATTTTTTCTATCATTTTATGTAAGGTTCTTGGGTTCTTGAATATGTAACTGAGTGAAAAGTGTCAAGTGACAAGTGACAAGTGACAAGTTGAAGTTATTAATCATAACAAATTCATCATAATAGATCATAACAAATCATAATAATCACAAAAAAATCATTCATAACAAATCCATCATAATAGATCATAACTAATCATAATAATCACAAAAAAATCATTCATAACAAATCCATCATAATAGATCATAACTAATCATAATAATCACAAAAAAATCATTCATAACAAATCCATCATAATAGATCATAACAAATCATAAAAATCCAAACAAATCATCATCAAAAATCCAATCCCAGCGACAAATAAAATATCATATCTCTAACCACAAAATCCTCATAACCCCAGGCCCAATCGGCACGAATAAAGTAACCGAAGAAACGACTTCTTACTCCTCCACCAAATCCTGCTACAATGGGATTCACTTGTCTATCGAGAACAACAGTGACAGGATTACCGGGAATAACTTCGGAATTAAAAGAATTGTCGGAGGAAAATGGATCAGAGCCATTCCATGCGGTACCGATATCAAGAAACGACACCAGTTGAGTGCTTCTGATAAAATCGGAACGAATAGGTTTATTAAGTAAATACTGAAAAATTGGAAACCTAATTTCATTGTTAACAAGAGCGAAGCTATTACCATTTCTAATGTTCTGTAAAAACCCGCGCATGTTAGTTGCTATAGCCTGGAACCCATAATTTTGTGAACGATCTATCGGAACAGAGTAATCGAAAATATCTGTTGGAATAATTGCATTATCCTGCGAGCCGAGGTAATAAATTAATTTTTGATCACCAAAAGAAGTACTCGCAGCAAAACGAGTAGCAAGAATTAGCTGACGATGAATTTTAAGATAATGTCGCACATCAACACCCACAACACCAAGGAAAGTTTCTTTTTGATCGACCTGACGAAATGCTTCAGCAAATACTTTGTAACGTAATCCATTCCACAAATTCAATCCTTTAGAAATAGTATTATCGTAAACATATTCCATTTTCAAACTTCCCCAATAATTATTTTCATTAGGTATTCTTAAATTTGCAACATCAGTAGAAAGTGTAACAATGCGATCGGTTCTAAATGAGATGGAACCGCGAAGTGATGCCAGATCATTGAACGGAAAGCGGAGTTGTGATTTCACTTCATGAGTGTGAACTTTTATATACGAAAAGCCGGAAATATATTCGCGTGCCTGTCGGTAGAAGCTATAGGTTTTGTCGAATCGATCGTGAAGGTTGTCATAACTCAAAAAATATTCGTTCGAATTTAAATCACCCGATAATCGAAATCCTCCACTAATTTTATAATCATTCATTAAATCGGCTACACCAATTTTCACCAATATATTCAAACCAGGATCGAAATAAAATGCAGAGCCGGTGAATACTTGATAAGTAGCATTTTGAAAACTATTGTCGAGCTGAGTGATGAAATAATCTGTTCCAAAAGCAATATCATAATTTCTAAGTTTTGGAAGCATGAATGAATCCGGGTTGAACACGGAAACCGATTTACCGATAGGCAAATTTGCGGTTGCATCTTCTTGTTTAGCAGGTTCTGTAGCGGGCACGGTGGTAGGCTTTGCCGGTTCAGTTTTTTTCGGCTTAGGTTTCATGAACTCACTCTGAAAAACATAATTATTGATATCAATTTTATTGGAATCGGTAGGAGCTTTGGGTTCCGAAGGTTTTTGAACAGCACTGGTAGAATCCGTAACAAGCTTGGCTGGTTTTGGTAGAATGACCGGTCTTTTTTCATTCATAAAATTTCGGGCTGTCAATTGCCGAAGCTGCGTATTGTTCACTGTTCTTGCTGTACTAAGATCCACTTTTGGTGCAGGGTTCACAAACATCCGGTACCGCCCCCCCGACAAAACAAGTTCAGTATATTTATTTTGTCGCGTACTTAAATGATGCTCTTCAATATTTCTAGAGTAATTGGTTTGTGGATATGTTTCAACAAAATAACGATAGTGCTCCACTGTATCAATAAAAGAAAGAGTACTGTCAAGAGCAGCAACATACCTATTGTAAATTCCACTTGCATCGCTCAAGAAATAATATCTTCCTGAATCGGCAGCAATAGGATATTTTTCGTTGGCAAGTGGTGTGTTGGTAATTCTTTTAAGCAATGGTGAAGTAGCAGTATAGTTCATTACAAACACATCGAAATTATTATTTGGAGGTAGTTTATCGCTCTTATCAACACCTAAAGAATCGTTGACACGATTTGATACAAAAATTATATTTTTTGAATCGGTGGAGAAAGAGGGTTGCAAGTCATCATAAAAATCATCGGTTAAATTATGTCGATGATCTACTTCGTGTATTAAAAACAAAAATATCTGATTGCCCATTTTGAATTCCCGACAAAACAATTTCCTGCCCGTTGGGAGCATAAGAAAAATCGAGAACCTTATCGAAATAAAAGAATTTATTTTTCTCTGTTTTCCTTTTGCCGGGCTTATGATAATCCATCCACACCTTGCCCTTTCTTTTCCTTCATCACCGTTAAATATTCTCCGGATGGGTGCCATCCTAAAATGGAAAACTCAAGTCGGGTTTATTCTGCATCGATTTATAACCACCTTTCAACAACACGTTTCGTTTTACCCTTTTCGGAGATCGGTCAATAAAAACTTTGTACTTACCGATATCGTTGGAAACAAAGGTGCAAATAATTTCCATCGGGGCTTAATCTTAGTTGCTGTAAATTTGTGCTTTTAGGTTTTTTAACACATTGGATCACCTGCAGGTAATGCATTTGGCTTTTTCTTCGCTCTGATAATATTTTTGATTATAGAGCAGCCAATTTTTCGAAGTGAGTCGTTTCAAGATTTACTCCCAGCACATAATTAAATCCGTTTTCAATGCTGCGGTTCACACGGGTCATGTACAGCAAATTTGCAATGGACGTGGTACCGTAAGTTTGAGCAATATAATGCCACATCGAATGGCCGGCAAATTCACTTTCACTTTCCAGCAACCGGTTAAATTTGGAATATTTTCCGGATAGAATTCCATCCCGCAGTCTGATTATCCTGTTCAACACCCCAACCTTTGGCCACATACGAAATCGAGACCTTGTTCGTACCAGGGAGGAATTGTTAGCAGCACGGCACTTTGAATCCGGTCTTTGATATTACCTCCATACATCAACTGATGAAAGAGCACCTGGGCTCACTCCTGCTCTGATTTGCTGGCGAAGATGTTCGTGATCACCATCAAAATAAATGAGCACTTTATTGCCCATCACCCGGGTCAGTCCGCCGGTATTTCCAATCATTTCATCGCCCTCGAGACCAATATTGGTTTGTTTCAGATCGGAATAGCGGTTAAAAATCATGAACTGTAACCGCCCATTTGTCCGGTAATCAAAGAGTTTCTCAACCTCCTCAATTTCTTTGTCGGCGTTTTTCCCGACAAATTCCGCCAAATCCTTGCCCCCACATAAAAGTAGGTGTCGAAGTTCTTAAAACGGTAAAATGTCCAGTAAAAATCATTGTACTGAACCCTGTTTTTGCCAAAATTCGTTTGGTAACCCTGATAGAATTGTGCTGATAACTCTGTTGGTATTATCATGAAAAAGGCTGTCAGAACAGCTAATAAATATCGTGGATATTTGCAGTATCAATGATTTACAATTAGTCATATTCCAGATTTACAACGTATTAAAAGGCCGGTTGGATATGCGAATTTAATGATTTATTTATAGTGCTTACTCATAAAATTGTCAAAAATAAGGCCTTAATCGCCTAAGAGGAAGAAAATCAACGAGAATAAACAGCGGTTACAGAACAAGTTCAAAAAAAATCCGTTGAAATTAGGCTATACTGTACAAAGTAAGGGTTGGTATTCAAAGTTGTTCGGGTAATTCAATCATAAATCTTAAATCATAAAAATCAATCATAAAAATCAATCATTTTAAATCCATCATAAGAGATCATAATCATCATATTTGATCAAAATAAATCATTAAACATGAAAGCAATTGTCACCACCACCGTCGCTATTCTGATATCATTTTTAGTAAATGCACAGGATTGCGGACAGGTTTATACTTTTAACATCAACGATAAAACCTCCTACTCTACCTCATGCGGTGCCCAGCAGGATGGCGAATGGATTGTAAGAAAAAACTCTTGCAATTTTTATACTCCACTAACCGGTGTTGGAGGTAAATCAGGTGACGACGATCGTTGGGTTGACATTAACATTAGAATTAGTAATAGTGGAAACCTTGACGAGAAAGATTTTGCATGGATTTTTTATTATGTAAATGGAAAAACAGAAGTGACTAAAACAATTCGGGGTGATCAGGTTAAAGGATTATATACTCTCCGCGACTCAATAGCTGTTCCTGCAGGAGGAAATTTTAAATTGAGGATAGCTTATGTTTGCGATGGTCCGGATGAATTTTGGAAGTTGACCAATGGCGATCTAACTACTTGCATCCGTCAAACAGGCGAAGTATCAACAAATGCAGAAATTATTAATGAAGTTGTTGCTGCAGATAAAATATCATTTTCAAAAGAGCGTGAAATTATAAAGTTGATGTGGAGTGCACCATCGGGACCTGCAGGAAATTATTTTTTAATTGAGCGTTCCAAAAACGGAACACAATTTGAATTTGCAGGGTATGTAAAAGACAACAGAAAGGCCGGAGCAACATCCAATTATTCTTTTATTGACGGAGGATATATAAAGCCCGAAACATGGTATCGTATTACTCAGGTTGATTTGGCCGGTAACAGAACTGTTTTTGGAGTACCTGTTGCGGTGAAGTAGTGAGGTGTTTTTATTGCCTTATTTCATTATTTGAATTTAAATTTTTATTGGGGGGGGCTTTCATTCCTTCACAAATTTCACAGAAAGCCGTTGGCTGGATGAATATAAATTTACAAAATACATTCCATCCGGCAATATTTTTTATTGAGGTGTTAGAATTTTTTGAAAAAATAAATATTAAGGAGAAACTTTTTATTCTAATGAATACTTATTCTATTCAGGATGTTTTCGGGGATCGGAGATCCCCTATATTTATGGGGTGCGGAATTAAAAATTCCGCACGGCGGGTATTTATTTTCTCAAGAAAGTTTTCGGGGATCGGAGTTCCCCTGTATTTATGTGGTGCGGAATTGCAAATTCCGCACGGCGGGAATTCTGCACGGCGGGACTAAAGGCAGATTTGCCTTTAAAATGAAAATTCAATCATTTCGTATTCTCCATCTCCTTAAAATAATTATACACGAGAGTCGCTTTGGAATTTCCCACAATTTCAGTAAGCTCCTCCAAAGTAGCCTCTTTAATACGCTTAAGAGATTTAAATTGTCGAAGTAAAGATGTTGCGGTATTTTCGCCTATACCTTTTATTTGTGCTAAGGCCGATGAAGTAAAATCTTTACTGCGTCGGTTGCGATGGTGGGTGATGCCGAAGCGATGAACTTCATCACGTATTTGTTGCAGTATTCGAAGTGTTTCTCCTTTTTTATCGAGATAGAGTGGAACAGAATCGTTTGGAAAATATATTTCTTCTAACTTTTTTGCAATACCTATCACGGTAACTTTTCCGTAAAGTTTTAGTTTTCGTAAACTCTCCACTGCCGAACTCAACTGCCCTTTACCACCATCAACAACTATGAGATTAGGTAAAGGTTGTTTTTCATCGATGAGTCGGGAATAGCGGCGCGTAATTACCTCTTCCATACTTGCAAAATCGTTGGGGCCTTCTACTGTTTTAATATTAAAATGGCGATAGTCGGCTTTTGATGGTTTCCCGTTTTTAAAAACACTCATTGCTGCAACAGGAAAAGCTCCCTGAATATTGGAGTTGTCAAAGCACTCGATGTAACGGGGCTGTTCCTGCATCCTCAAATCGGTCATCATTTGAGCCATGATGCGATCGGTTTTATTCTCGGGATCTAATTTGTCTAACCTCGATTCTTGCTCGCGAATATAATAAAACAAATTTTTCATCGATAAACTAATCAGATGTTTCTTGTCGCCAATTTTAGGAATTATAAAAGTAACTCCTTCAATTTCTGAATCCGGCTCCAAATTTACCAGCACTTCTTTAGAGTCGCTATGATATCTTAATCGCAGTTCCGTAATTGCAATAGAGAGCAACTCTCCTGGTGTTTCATCCAATTTTTTCTTGAGCTCAACAGTGTGAGCCTGAATGATAGCTCCATTAATAATTTTCAAAAAATTCACATATCCGGTGTTTCCTTTATCAATTATTGTAAATACATCAATGTTATGAATAGCAGGATTTACAACAGTTGATTTACTTTTATATTGCTCAAGTGACTCAATTTGCTCTTTAACCTGATGTGCAGCTTCATAATTAAATCCGGAAGCATGATCATGCATGATTTTTTCCAAATAAACAATCACCGAATTAATATTACCTTTAAGAATTTCCTTAACTTGCTTAATCGAATGATCGTAATCCAGTTCACTTTGAAATCCTTCGCATGGACCCAAACAGTTGCCAACATGATATTCCAAACAAACCCTAAATTTTTTTTGTTGAATATTTTCCGGAGTGAGGGCCAAATTACAATTCCTCAACTTAAACAATCCGGAGACTAATTCAATAAGCGAATGTACCATTTTTACATTCGTGTAGGGACCAAAGTAGATAGATCCATTTCTATTATATTGCCGTGTTACAAATACTTTCGGGAAGCGATCTTTGGTAACACAAATCCAAGGAAAAGTTTTGTCATCTTTGAGTAATACATTATATCGTGGCTGATGTTTTTTAATCAGACTATTTTCAAGAAGCAAGGCATCTTGCTCCGTTTCAACAACCATGTATTTAATGTCTGTGATATTCTTAACTAAAATCGCAGTCTTACCATTTTCATGGATGTCTTTGAAAAAATAACTATAAACTCTTTTCTTAAGATTCTTGGCTTTACCGATATAAATTATTTGGCCGGCTTTATTCAAATACTGATAAATTCCGGGTGTATCCGGAATTGTTTCAAGGATAGAATCAATATGTTCACCAAATTTGCTCATAGGGCACTTCCTGTCACCGCCAAATATTCGGTGAGTGTTTTCATAGCGGTATTTTCTTTGGTAAATTCGTTCAGGTGCAAGCGTGCTCCAGCAACCATATTTTTACGCAACTCCTGATCACTCATCATTTTCAACACATTTTCAGCCAGCCCGGCAGTATCTCGTACTTCAGCAAGCAAGCCGGTTTGATTGTGAATTACTATTTCCGGAATTCCGCCTGCAGCTGTTGCAACAACAGGCACATTACAAGCAAAGGCATCCAAAATTGCGGTACCAAGTCCTTCTGTTTCAGAGGTGATAAGTAACAAATCTATTTCAGGCAATACATCGGGAACATCATCTCTAAAACCGGTTAAAATAATATCGTTTTGCAATGATTTTTCTTCAATGAGTTTCTCAATTTTTTCCTTTTCAGAACCTTCACCAATAATAAAATAAACTGTATTCAATAATTTACCTTTCAGCAATTCCACGGTATTGATAAATGTTGCATAATCTTTATGAGGTGCAAGAGCAGCTACATTAGCGATAATTTTCGTGTCGGGATTTAATTTAAATTCCTTATGGAGTTTACCGGTATTCGTTTTGCCTGCAAATTTAGAAATATCAATTCCCGAATGAACTGTAACCAGTTTTAAGGGATCCTCAATTGATTCGGATGTGATTTGTTTTATTTTTTCAGAAACACATAAAATTTTTCCTATCAGCGGATGGTTGTATTTGTATTTTGAAAGAGGAGAGCTATTCACTTTAAAATCCACCCTACGGCTCACCATAATTTTAGCTTTATTACCAAATAAAGCTGCTACCACGGCAAAGGTATGTGCATGTGAATCGTGAGTATGTACAAGTTCAATGGAATTGCTAACACAAAGTTCTTTAATTCGCTTTGCATACGACAAATCGAATGATGAACGTTTGTTAGAAGAAAAATAAGGAATACTGTTTTTTACACAGTACTCTTCCATGGCAGATCCAGAGGTACACATCACATATTGCCTCACATTATGTTTATTCAATTCTTCTATCAAATAAGCCACCTGTTGTTCACCCCCTCTCCAAGAAAGTGCTGTTGCGACATGTAACACAGAAAATGATGGGTGCTGCATAATTTATTTTTTATTTCCTAGATTATAAAGTTTGAGATATCTGAGATACGATGCTTTTGCTGTCATGCAAGCAATAATTAAACCTTCTTTACCATCCAAAAATCCGGTATTTACAAAATAAGATTTCATAAATCGTGCAACAGGTTTATAAATTATTTTCAATAAATTGGATCGAACTCCTTTTTGATAGAGTGCCCTCGAAGCAATTTCAGCAAATTTCTCGACTTGTGCTTTGTGTTCTTCAAAAGTGTAATAACTGTAGTGCAGGATATCACCTTTTAAAAACTCCTTTGTTGCTCCTTCCGTTGGTAAAAATCTATCGTGAGGGTTCATTCCGGCCCATTTTCCTTTTCGCCTATCAATTAAACGCATTTTTCTATCGGGATACCAGCCCGAATGGTGAATCCATTTTCCGCAATAATTGGAGAGACGGTTCATAGTGTAACCGTCGTGGGTCCAGTTTTGTTTGATTTGCTGGATGGATTTCATTAGTTCAGGTGACAGGGCTTCATCGGCATCGAGCGACAATACATAATCGTTGGTTGTGAGCGAAAGTCCTCTGTTTTTTTGTTCGATATAGCCATCAAAAGGAAATTGCTCAAATCTAACGCCGTACGATTTGCAAATTTCCGCAGTTTTATCTGTTGAAAATGAATCAACCACTACAATTTCATCCACCACCGATTGAATACTTTCAATACACCTGGCTATATTGCGCTCTTCATTAAAAGTGAGTATGACACCCGAAATTTTTACCATAGAATTATGGTTACAAAGTAAATAAAATGGATGGACAATGGCATAAGTTTTAGAACATAATCAACCAATAATTAATAAAAGAAACTATTTTTGTTCACTTAAATAATCCAAAATGATGATTCAGGACATGAAAACCGTTCTTTTGAGGGATCTTGAACGGTTGCGGCAGGAACTACATCTCTACAAAAACCCTTCTACAATGTGGCAAATCGCTCCCGGTACATCAAATAGCGCCGGTAATTTAGCCCTTCATTTAGTTGGAAACTTACGTCATTTTATTGGTCATGAACTTGGAAAATCAGGGTACATCAGAGAACGAGATTTAGAATTTTCCTTAAAAAACGTACAATTTTCCGAATTAAATGAGCTCTTAGATGTTTGTGCATCAGAAATATCAGCTGCTTTTGATTCTCTAACTCCCACTGATTTACTAAAAGAATTTCCAAAAGATGTTGGTGGTGTTAAACAAAATACATCATTTGTTTTGTTGCATTTATTGGGTCATTTCAGTTACCATTTAGGACAAATTAATTATCATCGCAGAATAATTGAATCCGCGATTTGAAACGCTTGGTAGAGATGTAAAAATAAATGGAGACTGAACTACTTTTACAAAGGTTACACCTGGGAGATCAGCGCGCGTTGGCACGTCTTATTTCGATTGTTGAAAATGATGCTGATGGAACATTGGGTATTCTTTCTAAATTAAAAATTAATAATGATGTTCCTGTCATTGGAATAACAGGTCCTCCGGGGGCAGGTAAAAGTACTCTGGTAAGTTCGCTTGTTTCTGTTTTATCACAACAAAAACTTAATTGCAAAATTGCAGTACTGGCTGTAGATCCAACTTCTCCTTTTACCATGGGATCATTGCTTGGCGACAGGTTGCGCATGACCGAACATTTCAATAATTCGAATGTGTTTATTCGCTCGATTGCAACACGCGGAGCACTTGGTGGTTTGTCGGCAAAAACAATTGAAATAACTGATGTGCTTAAGTCGGCAGGATTTGATTACATAATTATTGAAACTGTTGGGGTTGGACAAAGTGAAGTGGAAATTGCATCACTTGCAGAAACAACTGTGGTTGCTTTTGTTCCCGAATCGGGGGATGAAATACAAACTATCAAATCGGGCATCATGGAAATTGCCGATATTTTTGTGGTAAATAAATCAGATCGCGAAGGGTCCGACAGAATGGTAAAGAGTTTAAAAACCACACTTCATGAACGCAAACCCGGTGGATGGGAAGTTCCGGTTATTAAAACTATTGCAACAACACAAGAAGGGATTGAAGAATTAGCACAATCAATAAATTCCCACCACGGTTTTTCAAAAACGGAAGAGCAGCAACAAGATCTTCTATTAAATAAAGCCACCCGATTGTCTCAAAATTTCTTACTGAATAAATATATGAAAGAAGATTTTAAAGACTCTTTGATGGATGCTTCCCGAAAAAAAGGTTTTAATATCTATAATTTCATTTCTACCTGGTTTTCATAGAGTTACGCTTCATAATAGCTGTTACTGAAACATTTTCAATCCTATCACTCGTATTAGTACAATCATTTTGAGTGTTTACTCTGCTTATTAGGGTGATTTATGAACAATTCTATGAAGTACAAGCTACTGCTTATTGAGGATAATCCGGTGGATATCAATGTTTTTCAAGTAATGTTGAAGAATTCCGGTATAGATGTATCTCAATTTGAAATTGCAGAAAGTTTAGAAACAGGTATTAAATGTTGTCTGGATTTTAATCCTGACTTAATTTTTCTAGATCTCACGTTAAGTGACAGCACAGGGATCAATACTTTTCATAAAGTTCAGCAAATATCGAGCTCCACTCCTATTGTTATTATTACCGGAAATGAAGATGAGCGAATGGCTTTGGAGGCCTTGCGGGATGGTGCACAAGATTATTTGCTGAAGAGTGAGATTTCTCCTGTGCTTATTTCAAGATCTATTTTATATTCGATTGAACGAAAAAGAATTGAATCTGAACTGATTCGTTCGAAAGCTAACAATGAGGCGTTAATTGAAAATACAAAGGATAGTATATGGGCTGTTGATTGCGACATGCGTTTTATTACTCTCAACACCCGTTTTAGTGAGAGTATGGAATTGCTTTCCGGAAGAAAACCTCAGCTTGGTGAATTTATGCATGATACACTACCTGAACATAATAGGATCTGGTTTCGTGAAATTTTTGAGAGAGCTATTCAAGGAGAGCAATTTCGTGTTGAAACCAAATTAAAATTTACCGATAACGATCACGACATCGAGCTATCGGTTAACCCTATACGTTCTATTAATAGTTCCATTGTAGGGGTTTCGTTCTTTGTTAGAAATATTGATGCGAGGAAACTTGCAGAAAAAAGAATTCGCAAATCAGAGGATGCCTATCGCTTGTTACTTGAAAGAATTAATGAAGGGGTTATGTTTATTGATAATGATAACCTGGTTCAATTTGCCAACAGAAAATTTATTGAAACAACAGGGTTTGATGAAGAAGAACTGATTGGACATAACTTTGGTAGTTTGTTATCGGAAGATGATGTTTTTTATGGAAGAAATATTGTTGGCGAATTATTGAAAGATGAAAATCCAATTGAAATCCATTTTAAAACCAAATCCGGAAAGTTGGTCTGGTTTAAAGTAAAAGGTACTCCTCTTTTGGATGAGTCGGGTGAAATAGGTGGGTCACTTTTAACACACACCGAAATTACTGCACAAAAACAAGCTGAAGAAACCATCCGCAAACAAGAGGAAGACTACAAAAACCTGTTGGAAACCATGAATGAGGGTCTTGTGTATTTGGAAAAATCGGGAGTGCTCAAGTTTGCTAATCAACGTTTTCAGGATTTTACAGGATTTAAGCTTAGTGATATTTCTAACAAGAAATTACCGGCTCAACTTTTACCTGAAACACTTTTTGATTTAATCATTGAAGAAAGTTCATCAATTAAATCGGAAGCGGAACAAGCATATCAGTATGAAATTCAAATCACCACTCGAAACGATGAGAAAAAATGGTGCTTGATTAACTGTTCTATCATTACCAATGAAAAAAATGAACTGACAGGATTATTGGTAACCTATTCAGATATCACAGATCGAAAAACTACTGAAGATAAACTTCAGATGGCGCAACGTGAACTAAATACTTTTATTTATAAATCCTCACACGATCTTAAGGGGCCATTGTCTTCAATTTTAGGATTAATAAATTTACTTGAAGGAGAAGAAACCCTGTCCCAAAATAGTCCTTGCGTTCAAATGATTCGTCAGTCGGCCGAAAAACTTGATCGAATGTTGAATGAAATGTTGAATGTTGTACGCATAAAGCGTGAGAAAATTTATCCCGAATTAATAAATTTCCATAAAGAAATTACCTCAATTATGTTGGCGCTTTACGACAATGAAGGTTATGAAACAATTAAAAAGGATATTAGAATAGAAAACTCCAAAGATCTTCGCACCGACCAAAAACTGCTTAACTCTGTACTTCAAAATTTGGTTGATAATGCCATACGATATCAAAAACAACAGACCGATTCTTATCTTTCCATTTATGTACATGATTACATGCATGGTGTGAAAATAGAAATCGAGGACAACGGCTGTGGTTTTGATGATAAAACGAGAGGAAACATTTTCACTATGTTCAATCGCGGCCATAATTCACCTAATGGTAACGGCTTAGGATTATACGTAGTAAAAAATGCTATCGATCGACTGGGAGGATACATTGAGTTTACAGGCGGCGAAGAGATGATAACAAAGTTCACTATTTTTCTTCCTGATTTATATTCTACAGAACAGTGGCAGGAATCAAATGCTGTTTTCAGTTAAATAAATAGGCACCAATGCGAATTTACGCTTCGATCATCGTCAATGCTAATTGAAAACTGAAAACTGAAAAGTTAAAATATAAAGGTGTCTTTTTCTTCAATTTTCAATTTTCCCTTCGAGCCAATCTATGATTATTCTTGTATTTCATCTAGGAATTTGGATTGGCTTTTCCATTTTCCCTTGGTTTGTTTAGGTTATAAACTGCGGTTTCTACACTTTTAACGAAAATAGCAATCAATTGACCGCATTCGGATATGGTTCCAATAAGCGAAAACCTGTCCTTCAGAAGTCCTTTTTGAGGGATAATTTTCAAATTCACTTCGGTCTCACTTAGTTCTTTAAGACAAATCCTAAGTTTGTGTATAAAATCCCTGTTTGGATTCGCCAAATTCGGCTTCGGCATAATTGAGTGCCGGAGACAATCCTGATCTTAAAAGTTGATCTCCGAGATAGTTTGAAACTTTTGTTTTAGGTAACATTTCATTAATTTCAGTTATACAAACTGAAAAACGAATTAGTCTTTCTTTTAAATCTTGAGTTTTTTTATTCATTTTGAAAAGCGTTTAAAATTGTTAAAAACAATGCAATGCTAAATTATTAATAATTCCACTGAAAAACAATAAATAGTTAAATAGTTTTTTAAAAATTGGATTTTCTTTCCCTTTATCTCGATGTTATTTACTCTTTAATATTAGTTTCCCTTTGTCCCGATCTGCATTACTTTTCAACTTTCAGTTTTCAATTTTCAATTTTCCCTTCGACCCGATTTTATCCTTCGATCATAAGTGAATATATTCAACAGAACAGTGGCAGGAATCCAATGCTGTTTTCAGCTAAACAATTATACGGCTTCTAAAATCAAAGCAGGTGTTTCTTTTTCAGATTACATCTGTTAATTCCTTTTTCACATTTCAATATTTCATCTTCCGAAAAAGATTTTAGTAATGCTTTGCGGTAGGTTGTAATTGCTTCATCAAACCGCTCCTGACTTTCCATTAACAGAGCACTTTTGAATAAGGCAATATCTTTCCGCACGCCTTTAATCTCCATGGCTTGGTTGATGATTGCATTTGATTCTGCAAATTTTTCAAGTACAAACAACACATCTGCGTAAGCTAAATAAGCCGGAGAATAAGTAGGATGTACATTCATACATTTCAAATAACATTCACCTGCCGATTCGAAATCTTCTAACTGAATACGGTGAATATTTCCCAATTCAAACCAAGCTTTACCATGATCGGGAAAACGTTCGGTAATTTCTGAAAATAAATTAGCGGCCCCGGAAATTTCTCCCCGGTTCAGTAATGCCATAGCTTCACTAAAGAGCTTATCGGCTTCTGAAAACCTATTTAAACTGGTTGCCATAATTTGGATTAATAACGAGTTACAAAACTACCATTTCCTGAAAGTTTGACTATTCAGAAAAAAGGGAATTTATCAACTTCAGGTAAATTAATCGTTGCCCTCGGCGGATAGCTCTGATTTTACGCCAATCACGTTATTTGATGGGTTAATGAACAGAAAAAGGGAGGTAAATAAGGCAAAAAAGGTAACACCTGCCTGAGTTTCAAGAGTATCTTCAGTAAACATAGAAATAATGGAAACAAGGGCGAAAGCGCAATATAATAGGTCTCTTTTTCGAATCTGATTTATTAGCGGCATCACCAAACTAAATAAAAACCAAATCAATCCGGGAATACCAAAGGCTACGGCCATCGATAAATATTGGTTGTGTGAACGTAAGCGCCATTTTGTTTCTAGCTTGCTATTCATAATTTCATACTGCATTGTAAAAGCATTCGGCACGTCACCGGTACCTACTCCAATTAATGCATGCCGTTCAATTATACCTTTTGCAGCCTCCCAATACTCAAAACGTTGTGTAACCGAATGGCCGCTAGGATTTTTCTGAATCTTTCGATGATGAATTTCCCAAAGCGACTGATGAATTCTTGCTGTAATACTACTTCGTTGTTGGTAATTCACATTCGCAATTCCATTTTCAATAGAATGGATCTCGCTGTTGCTTAGTGCCCAAACAGCGGCTGAATCTTTTCGTAAACCTTTTGAAGATAGGAAACGCATCAAAGTAAATCGAAGTTCTTGATTTTTTCTATCATTGCCGGAATAATCTAATTCACTGCGTTTATTCCATTCTGCTTTCATCTCTATTTCGCACTGGTAAGTCCAGATAGGAAATCCATTCTCAAAATCTTCCAAATTTCGATAATGATAATATTCATTTCCGGATGGAGTATATTTTTCCAAATTCGCATAATCTATTTTCTCGGGATTTTTAAATGACCGATTTATTGAATCGATGTAAAGGAATAAACTAAAAGGAATGAGAATAAGTGCCATAACAACCAGAAAACGCACCGGCAAAGACCCCTTTACGAAGGCAATCCATATTGAAAAAATTATTAAACCCGTCAAAATTATTGCGGCTCCGGTTAACGATTCAACCAAAACAATAAATGCAATTAACCATGCCGATACAATAATGAGCAACATTGAATACCAAAAAGGCTTTTCTGTTCCGTTAGAATAAATGAGATAAATAGAAATAAATATTGACAAACAACATAATAAAACGAGTCGAATGTGAGAAATGAAAATTGAAATATCTCGAATATCAATAATCTCTCGTTTAATAATTCCTAAAAATATAAACAGACTAATTAAAGTTGAAATGGTAACACCACCAATAGATGCCAACAAAACATTTTCAAATTGGTTTTTGGAAAACTTAGGTGCAGTGGAGAAAAGAAGAGGTAGTAAAAGCAGTGGCAGTTTAATTCGAAGATCTTTAAATGCATATTCAAAATCGCTGGTGTAAATCAAGCCCAGAACATGCAAAAAGTAAACTGAAGAAAGCAACAATGCGATCTTGTTACTAAAAAAATTTTTAACTTTCTCTTTCAAATTTCCATCTATCAGCCATCCACCAATAAGCATAAACTGAGATATGCTCATGGTAAATTTTGATAACGGTAACGACACCACTAACAACAATAACCCGGAATAGAAAAGGTAAAAAGCTAATTGTTGTTTCTTTTCGTTAAGCATTTAAAAAGGGTTTGAGGTAGATGGGCGCTCGACGTTCTTGTCAAGTGTATGATGCCACTTGTCACAAATTGTCACCCGCCCATTTCCGTTAACGCTAATTTGTTCGGGCAGGCTTGTTACTTTTCACCCGCCCATTTCCGCTAACGCTAATCTGGTCGGGCAGGCTTGTTTCTTTTCACTCGCCCATTTCCGTTAACGCTAATCTGGTCGGGCAGGCTTGTAACTTTTCACTTTAAACTTGTTACTTGTTACTTGTCACTTCTTAACGGCCTCCGGCTTTCTGTTCATGATAGACGTAAATTCTTCTTTATTTTTTAGGGCTTCAATGGCTTTAAGGATTTCGGGATCGTAATCGAACGAAGCTTCTACACGTCCTTTCTGGAAATAATATCTGGATGCAATTTCATCTTGTAACAATTGCATAATTTCATCTTTATTCTTAGCAAGATCATCTTTTTTATCGTGCATCATCGATTTTTTAAAAGACTCGAACTGATCTTTCAATCCATCATAATATTTTTCCTTAATCGCCACCTCTTTCAGTTCTTCCAATGATTTTTCACTTTTGGTAACGTAATCGTATTCTTTATCGCTTAACCAGGTAACAAACTCAGAATATTCAGTGTCAGAGATTCTGAAAATTCTTGCCGAGGCAATAGTAGCATGATTTATGCGATACAAAGTAGCATAATCAAAAATCAGTTGTTTAATAAGCAGACTTTGTGCAATGTTACTAAGATATTCGGTTTCAGTAGCGAAATCCGGGGCTACTCCTCCACCATCATAAACCAAACGTCCACTTTTAGTTTTAAATTCAGTCACTAAGCGAATCCGGAACTTTACCTACGCTGCCATCTTCGTTGCGATGCGTGTAATCTAGTGCCTGAATACATCTTCCACTAGGAATGTAATATTTGGCAGTAGTGACTTTCAGTTGTGATTATAGCTAAGCGGCCGTGTTGTTTGCACCAATCCTTTTCCAAAAGTACGTTGACCGATAATAATTCCACGATCGAGATCCTGAATACTTCCTGAAACAATTTCAGATGCCGATGCAGATCCACTGTTGACCAAAACCACCAACGGAATATCAATATCGATTGGATTATTTAGTGCTTTATAAGCTTTGTCCCATTCTTTAACTTTTACCTTTTGTTGTTCACTACTTCAACACCTTTATCCACAAAAATATTTGTGATATTAACTGCTTCATTGAGCAATCCACCGGGGTTACCGCGCAAGATCAAGACACCAGTGATTTTACATTATTTTTACGTTTTCAATTCCATCAAGGCATCTTTCACTTCACCACCGGCATTATCGGTAAAACCGGTTAAACGGATATAACCAATTTCATTATCGAGCATACCAAAATAAGGAACACTGTTAATTTTAATTTCATCACGCATAATTGTTTTTTCAATGTTAGCATTTTCACCATCACGTTTTATAAGCAACTTAACAGGAGTTTTAGGTTGTCCTTTCAGAATTTTACTTATCTCATCATATTTTTTCCCTTTAATGGACTTTGCCATCAATTTCAAGAATCACATCACCGGCACGCAGATCGGCTTTTTGTGCAGGAAAACCTTCATAAGGATCGGTAATCACTACATTGTCGCCCTTTCTGACCAATCAGTGCACCAATTCCACCATACTGACCGGTAGTCATAAAACGATAATCTTCAACTTCTGATTCAGGAATGTAATTCGTGTAAGGGTCGAGTGACTCCAGCATTGAATCGATTCCCTTTTTTATAAGCTCTCCGGGCTTTGTTTCATCAACATAATAAATATTCAACTCTCGGAATAGGGTAGCGAAAATGTCCATATTCCGGGAGATTTCGAAATAATCGTCGGTGAAGCTAACAGTAGAAAAATCCGTCAAAGAATGGCACATAACAACCCAAATTTTTGCTTTTTTGAAATAATTTCTCATTTTGCGGATATTTTAATATTCTGTTTGAACACACAGAAGGTAACAATGTTTATACGTTCCATCAAATCTTACACTACTTTCACTTTTTCATTAGGGAACAGGATCATGACCATGACCACCCCAGGGATTACAACTCAAGTATTCTCTTTAATGTTAACCACCCACCTTTGAAAGGTCCATGTTTTTTAATGGCTTCAATGCGGCATATTCGGAACACGTTGGTAATACCGGCAGGAAGGCATTAACAAGGGGGAAATAGCCTTTTTGTAAAAGGTTATTAATGCCAATAACAGTTTAGACAACACCCAACTCATCTGTTTCCTGTAAACGTTGTAAAATTAAGATTATTTTAGATTCCAGTATCGCATATTCGGGTGATTCCTTACCGGCATAAATAAACATCATTTGAGCCCTTTTACCTTTGCGGAGAAGTATTGTCTTGTTGGATGACTTTTCAGTCGGAAAATTTCCCGAATTTGTCTTTTAATCCGGTTTCTGTTAACAGCCATTTTCAAATTTCTTTTTGGGAACCGATACTGCCATTCTGCAACAGGCACATTCCCGGCCCATCAACTATTTTATATTTAGCCTTTACGGGGAATGGCATTGATAGTTTTTCCGGAGGTAAAAAGATCACTGATATCATTGCGAAGATGAAACGGAGTGATTTCGGAAAACGAAAGATCCTTTCGGCCATGGTATGAAGAATGATGCTTACAAACTTATAGAAAAACAAGGACGCTATGCAAGCCTTACATTCTTATTTATTCACCTTTTTGACATATTGCTCAATGGCCATGGTCATGGAAGGAGCTTCAGGAACAGGTGCCATCACATCCACTTTTAAGTTGGCATCATTCACCGCCTGAGTAGTGGTGGCGCCAAAAGCAGCAATTCGGGTATTGTTTTGTTTGAACTTTGGGAAATTCTTCAACAGTGAAGTGATTCCGGAAGGACTGAAAAAGACGAGCATATCATAATTCACATTGGCCAGATCCGACAAATCGCTGCAAACAGTTCTATAAAGAATTGCTTTTACATGATCGATTCCATTACCTGATAAGGGTATCCGAAATTTCTTGTTTATGGATGTCGGAGCAAGGCAATAAAAATTTCTCTTTTTTGTGTTTTTTCAACACATCAATAAGGTCAATAATGGTTGATTTCCCATAAAAAATTTTTCTTTTACGGTAAACCACATACTTCTGTAAATAAAACGCTGTGGACTCAGAAATGCAGAAATATTTGAACTGATCGAGATTGTTAATTCTCATTTCAGTACAAATTCTGAAAGAAATGGTCGGCCGCATGCCTGCTCGTTAAGAATCACCGCAGAAAATTCAGAGATATTAATCTTGTCTTTTCTAAAAACATTAGCAGGAATCCCTTCCACATGGATAAATTCTCTGAAATCAATTTTTAGATTGAACTTCTTTGCGAGATCGTGATAAGGAGACTTGTCGGATTCCGGCTTCGGCTGCGTGACTAGAATAGTCTTAACTTTCAATGTGTTCAATACTGTTTATGGCCCTTGTGAAACAATTTAAAATCCATCAACCCCTTGCCAATTTGACAATAATGATAAGGGGGGCTATTTCGAGGGTGCAAAAGTACAACATTAAATAGAAAAATGAAACCCCTTTAAGTGGTATCCAGATGATAAAAGCACGCACTAACCTGTAAATGAAGGACATAATTACAATTACTACTCCGGTATACATTGCAAACCATGTGGAATCGGTTACTACATAGGCAGTTGTGATAACTACCGGCAAAAGGAGCAACCCTAAAATATTATTTATTAAAAAAATGTTAAAAATATAGGTTGCAACAGGTTTATCGATATTAAAAACCTCTCCCAACCCTTTCAATAACACCATTTTAAAGGAATAGGTAAAAGCTACAATCAGGCAAATAACAAGAAATCGCAATATTCCTTCGGAAAGAAACGGGAAATCCCAATTAAAAAATACACTCACTTGATAGATGAACAAGGAGGAAGTCAGATAAAAAATAAATGACATAACTATAGATGCTTGTTGAACAAGTATATTTTCATCGCGAACAATTTGGTTGGCAATTGAATTGCTGAAAAAAGCGGATACCAGCTGCCGGAATATCTTAAAGTAAAAGGCTTTAATCCAGGTAAAACCTATTACCACCACCACCAAAGCGAGGGTGAACCAATCGGCATTTCGTTTGGTTACTGAAACAGGAGCCGGATTCACCGGTTGCAAAGCATGACCTTTGAATAATTGGCCACTTTCCGGAATCAAGATCCGATCGAAAATAGATTCGCTATAAATTGTATCGGTGTCTGAAAATCTGAAAACAGGCACTTCTACAATCTGGGGTTCTACGAAATTAGTAACAGTATCTTTTCGCACCGTTGCTGCCTTCTGAACAACCCGCACAGGCTTAACAGGTTTCGAAGATGAATCGACCTGGTATCTGATTATGGAATCTTGTGGTAGAGGCAATGGAGTTAGCGACTTTGCACAAAGATACAGATGTTCACCTCTTTATTTTGAGGTTTGTTAAACGGGTTTTGCACGATGGATGGTTGATTAAATAATTCTATCTTCGCAATTAAAATAATCAAAATTGAACCGATTACTTCCCTTTATAGCCATAACCTTACTGATGGCAGCCTGTTCAGGTAATAAAGAAAAACCCATTGAAAAACCCATTGTCATGATCAATAAAGACATCCATTCATTTGCAGAACCTGAAAACGCAGCAATAAATCATCTTGATTTAGATTTGAACGTTGACTTCGATAAAAAAATCATTTCAGGAACAGCTATTCTTTCAATAGAAAACAAAACAAGTACTTCTCAATTATATCTCGACACAAGAGATTTAACAATTACCGGAATCACATTAGATGATGGTGAAAAAACAGCTTATTCATTACTGGATCCTGTTGAATATTTAGGAAGCAAACTTACAATAGCAATAAAACCGGAGACAAAAAAGGTGAACATCACCTACTACCACTTCTCCAAACGCTGCAGCTCTGCAATGGTTAGATCCTTCGCAAACTGCCGGAGGAAAGTACCCATTTTTGTTTACACAATCGCAAGCAATTTTAGCACGTACATGGATACCGTTACAAGATAGTCCGGGAATAAAGTTCACTTATAATGCCACTATCAAATGTCCGCCGACTCTGATGGCACTAATGAGTGCCGAGAATGATACTACGTTGCATGCAGATGGAATTTACAAATTCAAAATGCCTCAACCTATCTCTTCATATTTGATGGCACTATCGGTTGGTGATCTTAAATTTAAATCGCTGGGAGATAACTGTGGTGTTTTTGCAGAACCGTCGATGATTGAGAAATCGGCTTGGGAGTTTGCAGATCTGAAAAAAATGATTACCAGCGCTGAAGAATTGTATGGCCCATATGCGTGGGGCCGGTATGATGTTTTGGTACTTCCTCCCTCCTTCCCTTTCGGGGGAATGGAAAATCCGAGAATCACTTTTGCAACACCAACTATTATAGCAGGCGATCGTTCGTTGGTAGCTTTGGTGGCACACGAACTGGCGCATTCATGGTCGGGTAATTTGGTAACCAACGCAACATGGAATGACTTTTGGCTCAACGAAGGATTTACTGTTTACTTCGAAACCCGCATCATGGAAAAAATATACGGAAAAGATTATGCCGACATGCTCACGCTGTTAAGTCTGGGTGAATTAAAAGAAACCGTTCACGCAATGGGAGATACCAGTCGCGACACCCACCTCTACCTCGATTTAGCGGGTCGTGATCCCGATGAAGGTGTGAGTGATATTGCCTATGAGAAAGGAAGATTTTTTCTGACCTCTATTGAATTAGCCATTGGTAGAGAAAAATGGGATGCATTTGTAAATAAATATTTCAGCACGTTTGCTTTTCAAAGCATGAATACCAAAAACTTTTTGGAGTATCTTGAAAAAGAACTCATCAAAGGCGATGATAAATTGCGTCAACAAATAAATGCTAACGGCTGGGTATATGGGCCTGGATTACCTGCAAATTGTCCGCAAGTAAAATCTACCGAACTTGAAAAGGCCGGCAAAGCTGCAGCAGATTTTAAAACAGGCACGACAGCAAAATCTTTGACAACAACAGGATGGACGACACATCACTGGGTTTACTTTTTAAGAAATTTGAATGATAGCATCGACAATAAAAAAATGCAAGAATTGGATGCCGCGTTTGGATTCACTAATTCAGGCAACAGTGAAATCCAAAACGAATGGTATCAGCATGCAATCGCATCACGATACGAAGCTGCTTATCCTGCAATGGAAAAATTTTTAATGCAAGTTGGTAGACGAAAATTTTTGAAACCAATTTATTCTGAGCTAGCAAAAACTCCCGAAGGATTGGAAATGGGAAAAGCTATTTACAAAAAAGCAAGACCAGGGTATCATGCAGTTGCTACGCAGACAATTGATGGGATATTGGAATGGAAACTTTAGTTTTATAGTTTTATAGTTTTATAGTAAAATTATGAATATCTAAAGTAATTTATTCCTCTGGAGTATTAAATTTGGAAGGGTTCTGATTATTAGTATCTGAAATATTCTTTTTGAATTTAGTACTTGTCAGAGGACTCTTTCGAAGGCTCTTCGCCATTCCATTCGATAATTTACCAACAAGATCAATTAGCTTTATCAAATCAGAAAAGCATTTTTCAGAAATCAATTTCTGATCAAAACTTGAATACACATCTGATTTGAGTTCCGCTAAAGAACCCATTGCAATAGAGATAAAATTTAAAAATTCAATATTACCTTTTCTTCCAAAACCTTCTGCAAGATTTGCCATTACTGATCTACTGGTCTTTTGCATTTGGAATTTTAATGTGAGCAATTGCTTAAAGGATTCGTGCAATACTATTTGCTGAACCATGACATTTAGTTCCCGAGCTCTAACCCATGCCTTAAAATCTTCGAGTTTAGTTATTGTTGCCATAAAAAAAATAAATTAAAAAGTTTATAAAAAATATTTCCGCAAATGTAGGAAATAACTATTTAAATGACCAATTCCAGAAAAAAATTATTCCTAAACTCCTAAATATCTGTTAAACAATCCAATAAGTCAAAAATTATCAAACTCATTGTAAAACTAAATTCTACGGAACACAAAACCACAAAACTATAAAACTACAAAACTATAAAACCACAAAACTATAAAACCACAAAACTATAAAACCACAAAACTATAAAACAACAAAACTATAAAACTATAAAACCATAAAACCATAAAACCATAATACTAATAACTCACCTTCATCCCCCGCACACCCATATCAACAACAACATCTCCTAATGCGGGCTCATAAAAACCGGGTGTACTATTTTCGAGCCACTCGAATGATTTGTTTGTGGAGAGAGAAACTGTTACAACTATATTTTGTGTTTCGTTGCCTGTAATGACCAATGCGTTTTGGAATGGTCCTGTTACTACACACGAACCTTGTGGAATTGGTGATGAATTGAAGAGGGGGTTGGGAACTGTTGTTGCACCTGCAGGAGCTTGTCCTTGGGTGACGTTGTATGCAGTTTCAAATGCCCAATATCCTTGTAATTTATTTTCATTCAGCACAACTGTACTGTCTTTTATTTTATAATTGGTGACATAAGAATTGTACCCTATAAAAGAAGCAAGTGTTCCATCAAAATCATAATCGATTCCGGCGACATTATATCTAAATTCAACATCATAATTTTGATATCCGAGAGAAACTCGCAGCCACTGATATATTCCCGGTGTTACGTTTGCTAACGGAATAGAATAAAACACTTCGTTATTTCCTACGGCAATAGATTTCGAAAAATCAATTGCATTGCTACCACCGGCTGTTGTTTCTGCATTATGATAAATTACTTCACCCTCACCGAGAAGTGTAAAAGGGCCTTGAGCCAACTCAATATAATGAGAACTCATTCTATTGAACTTAGGCGATTGAGCCCCATGATTGGAAGGAACAGCTGAAGGATTTCCAAAAGCATCGAGACGTGTTTGCGTGGAGTCAAAAACAAACTTAAACACCAGGTTTGGGCTAGGATTAGGAGCCGGAGTATTGTCATCATCATCCTTGCAAGAGGTAAATAGTGATACTGCTAAAATCAGAGCCACTAGGGAATACATTTTGAAGATTTTCATGAAGTTAAGGGTTTGGTGGGAGTAATCTATACGCAAAGGTATGGAAAATATTGTGGGGAATGGAAAAGGCCGACAATCCCAAGGCGAAACAATTATTAATCACATTTCAGTAATTACAAACTTTTAAATTCAAAAAAATATAAATACAGTTCAGCCTGATTACAACTTTATCCGGTTTAAAAAGCATTTTCACCATAAATTAATTTTCATTTAGGAAAAAAATGCTCTCGGATACTCAATTTATCAATCAATAAAAATGTTATTATTTAGTTTATGAAATAACTAAAACCCAAATAGTCAAGTGAAAATTTACGGTTAGAGAGCTATGATTTGATGCCTCATAAGTCACATTTCAATAAAATTTAGTACCTTTAGGGGATAATATTACAAATTTAATGCGGAAATTCATTTACATATATTGTTTTTTATTGCTATTGATGGTTAGTTTTTCAACCGTAACTCTGGCGCAAAAAGATACTATTTTCCGATCTTTTTCTGTAGCAGCGGTGAATGACGGTGTGCTCATAAATTTTACTATTTTTAAAGGAATAACTTGCACAGGAGTTCAAATTGAAAGATCAACTGATAATATAAACTTCACAGAAATTTTTGAATTTGCAGGAGTTTGCGGCGCGATAAATACAGAAGAAAGTTATACTTTTTTAGATGAAACTCCTGTCAACAATCAACCCTCCTATTATCGACTCGATTTAGGTTCCATTGGTTTGTATTCAGAAACAATCTCTGTTAAATTTATAAATTATTCAGATGAGGGTGTTACTGTTTTTCCAAATCCATGCTCAAACAATTGCACTATTTATTTTTCTAATCCCAATCAAAGTGAATTTCAACTTTTATTCTTTGACAGGATGGGGAAGTTGGTATTGGAAGAAACCACTACTTCTGATCGGTGGGAATCCGGCTCAAAACAAATTTCAGCAGGCATCTATTTTTTTCAAATTTTATATGCCGGAAGTGAAAAACATTCAGGCAAAATTGTAGTTTTTTAGTCGCGCTCATTTAAAGTGAAAGCAAACCCTTTTTTTCCTAATTTTACACCTTATATATTTCGTAAATTAATTTAGCAACAATTCATTAATTTACTCATTATCAATAATATAACATATATTTCAGAAAAATATTACATACAAACTTATGGCACAAGATCGTTTTCAGGCACCTGATTATTATTTACTCGATGAACTTTTAACAGATGAACATAAACTCATTCGCGACACTGTGCGTGCCTGGGTAAAAAAGGAAGTATCTCCCATAATTGAAGAAGCTTGCCAGAAATGTGAATTTCCAAAACATTTAATTAAAGGTCTTGCTGAGGTAGGTGCATTTGGCCCTTATATTCCGGTTGAGTATGGAGGCGGAGGATTAGATCAAATTTCTTACGGACTCATCATGCAAGAATTAGAGCGTGGTGATTCAGGAATTCGTTCTACTGCATCGGTCCAAAGTTCATTAGTGATGTATCCTATTTACACGTATGGATCGGAGGAGCAACGCAAGAAATATTTACCTAAGTTAGCTTCAGGAGAATGGATGGGATGCTTTGGATTGACCGAACCTGATCATGGATCTAATCCGAATGGTATGGTAACGAATATTAAAGATAAAGGTGACCATTACATTTTAAACGGAGCTAAAATGTGGATCAGTAACGCACCTTTTGCACAGATTGCAGTTGTATGGGCTAAGGATGAAGAGGGTGTCATTCGCGGTTTAATTGTAGAGCGTGGCATGAAAGGTTTTACCACTCCGGAAACACATGGAAAATGGTCGTTACGAGCATCAGCAACAGGTGAATTAGTTTTTGATAATGTTCAAATACCAAAAGAAAATATACTTCCAAATGTAAAAGGATTAAAAGGACCACTTGGTTGTTTGAACTCTGCGCGTTATGGAATTTCATGGGGTGCTATTGGTGCTGCCATGGATTGTTATGATTCTGCTTTGCGTTATTCGAAAGAAAGAATTCAATTCGGAAGACCAATTGGAGGATTTCAATTGCAACAGAAAAAATTAGCCGAGATGATTACCGAAATTACAAAAGCGCAATTATTAACATGGCGTTTAGGAGTTTTGAAAAATGAAAACCGCGCAACACCTGCGCAAATTTCAATGGCAAAACGTAACAGTGTTAATATGGCTCTTGAAATAGCACGTGAAGCACGCCAAATCCATGGTGGTATGGGCATCACCGGCGAATACCCAATTATGCGACATATGATGAATCTGGAATCTGTAATCACCTACGAAGGAACACATGATATTCATTTACTCATCACAGGAATGGATGTGACAGGTGAGAATGCGTTTACGTAAAAAATAACTTGTTCGAAGTAGGTGTTGATATTTCGAATTGGTTGAGTTAAGTGCAAAATTAAAATCTATAAACAAATGAAAAAGATTCTGTTCATTGCATTAATATTTCTCCTTAAATCACAAATTATTTTTGGTCAACAAACTTGGGCACAACCCGGGGCAACTTGGTATTATGGAATTGGTGATAATTCTAGTTGGGGATCATCAGGATATGTAGAAATAAAAAAAATTGGCGATACACTTTTTAATGGAATCAATTGTGATGTTTTAACTTTCCATTTTGATTATATTCAAAACTGGACAGGAGGTACTTATCAAAATTATTATTCTACAAATAGGTATACATACATTAGTAATGATACTGTTTATTTAAATTATGGTACTACTTTTGAAACCATGTTTCTTACATCGCCTTCTCCCGGAAGTTATTGGGTAACGGGACCTGATGAGACTGGCAATTGTGCCGGCGATACTATTGAAGTGGACTCTTTACAAGTAGTTACAATTAATGGATATACAATGAACCGAATTGTTCCGGTTCCAGCTGATTTATGGCCACCGAATATGGATGATAGGCCTACTATTATTTATAATGCCCCTCTTTATGAGAGGTTTGGATCTACTGGCTATTTCTTCCCTATCCCAATTTGTATTTCAGACTTTGCAGCGGGACCTCTTTGCTATTATACCGATAGTAGCGGTTTTGTATTTTCAAATTTAGTATCACCTTTTTGCGATAATGTACCAACAGGCTTAACAACTATCAACAATGAAAATAAGCCTTCAATTTTCCCAACTATTACTAATGGAAATTTGAATTTGAGCTTACCTTTCGTAAAATCCGGCGAAACTACTTTAATTGAAATAGTTGATATTAATGGACGATTAGTTTACAAAAATAGTGTTGATAAAATGCTAATAGAATTAAATGTCTCCTATTTAAAAGAGGGAATATACATTTGTAAAATAATTAGAGATAATAGAAATATCAATTTGAAATTTATAAAATCGAATCGGTAATACAGAAACAGAAAAATAATTATTCCTTAAAAATCGGCATCTCTAATTGTCAGTATTTTTAATTTAAAAAATTTGCTTTAAATTACTTTTAAATTCCTACATTTGTATTACTAATATGGATTCATTTTTCAATGACCACCTATTTTATAGAAACATTTTTAACTATTTTTCTTATGGAACCAAATCAAATGCATGCCTTGTTACTCGCTTATGGCATTAAACCTGAGTCGATAGATTACAAGGGCGAAAAAAGAATCAAACTCGAGTTTGAAATAAATACCGCCTTAGCTGATGCAGTCAAACAAATTCCCGGGCGATTGTGGTCGCGAACATTGAAGGCCTGGCACATTGCTCGCGAAAAAAAGTTAGTAGAGCAATTGTTAATTGTTTTAGATAGTATGGAGAAAAACTCAGCTAGAATCTCGACGGCAATAAAATTGCCTGCTTTACCTGTTCCTGCCCCACAGCAGATAATTTCACTATCTCATTCCCCGGATATTCCGATGATCCCATTGAATGATTCTCCAATCCCTGCATGGATGGAGGATTTTGAACGTCATATAACCATTAGGGCCTATGCCAATTCCACTCGCAAAAGTTACAGGAACAATCTGCTTGCTTTCAATAAATATTTTAAGGGCATTGATGTAAAACAGTTGCAAAAAGTTGAAATTGAGAAATACCTTGAATACTTATGTAATGAAAGAAAATACTCATCAGCAGCGTTGGGTGTGACTGTAAATGCTATCAAATTTTTATATGAAAAAGTATTGAGCTTTCCGAGAGAATTCTACCAGTTTCCAAGAGCAAAAAAAGAATTTAAACTTCCCAATTTTTTTCATCAGCAAGAAATAACGAACATGTTTAACAGTATTACAAACATAAAACATAAAGTAATTTTATATGTGGGCTATTCTGCGGGTTTACGAGTGGGTGAGATCGTGAATTTAAAAATTTCTGATATTTATAGTGGATCCATGCAATTAAGGATTGAGAACGGTAAAGGCAAAAAAGATAGGATGGTAATGTTAAGTGAAAAGGTTTTGGCACTTTTGCGGGTTTACTACACTAAATACAAACCGGTATTTTGGCTTTTTGAAGGTCCTAAAGGCGAATCATACAGTGTTAGAAGTGTTCAAGAAATTTTAAAAAAGGCAAAATCGTTGGCCGGAATAAAACACAAAGGCAGTGTACACGCCTTACGACATAGTTTTGCTACACACCTATTAGAAGGAGGCACCGACTTACGGCTGATACAAGAATTACTTGGCCATTCCAGCATCAAAACAACCGCAATTTACACCCATATTACCGACACTAGAAAGGCAAATGTAAAAAGTCCCTTGGATAAATTAGATTTGGATGGACCTAAAACTGAATCGACGGAATAAATGTAAAGTATTGAATTTAAGTCGATTCACGACATTTTCAACAAAATCTAAAAAAGTCATTTAATTATATAAAAAAGGCAAGCAAAATCTTATATTTTTGTACCAACTCAAATTTTAATTTGAGATTTAAAACTATCAAAATTTCGATTAGGGGTTACTGCTGATAAAAATAATATATTAAAATGTACAACACAAACACCAAACCCCCTTTCTGCGCTAATATATTAACGCAATTGCGAACATTTAAATATTTGATTGATTTAGAGAAGTATACAAAAATAAACGCAATGGGGAGTTGCGAGGAATAGATGTTAAACACCAGTGCGAATAGCTTTTAACACGTTTTGATAATCATCGGGACGCGACGGAAAAAGCAAGCCGTTTAAAGTGACGAGACAATTTTAATTTCTGCAGACTCAAATTTGCTCGCAAGACTTCTCAGAGACACTCCAAATATTTCTATTGCGAAAAATCTCTTTTTGTTAGGACATACAAACTCAGACCAGTACACTCAGACGGCTTCCTTTTCCGAACGATGAGGGCTGGAGGTTGTCGAGGGTGCGGATCGAAGCGCACCGGCGTTTAACACGCAGTAGCGCGCTAGCCGGCTTTAGGAAGTTTTTGTGGCTTCAGATCTTTTGGTTATCTTTGGGAAGCAGGAAGCGCCTGGAATTCTTATGCCGGCCAGCGGCTACTGCGGGAACGTTAAACACCAGTGCGAATAGCTTTTAACACGTTTTGATAATCATCGGGACGCGACGGAAAAAGCAAGCCGTTTAAAGTGACGAGACAATTTTAATTTCTGCAGACTCAAATTTGCTCGCAAGACTTCTCAGAGACACTCCAAATATTTCTATTGCGAAAAATCTCTTTTTGTTAGGACATACAAACTCAGACCAGTACACTCAGACGGCTTCCTTTTCCGAACGATGAGGGCTGGAGGTTGTCGAGGGTGCGGATCGAAGCGCACCGGCGTTTAACACGCAGTAGCGCGCTAGCCGGCTTTAGGAAGTTTTTGTGGCTTCAGATCTTTTGGTTATCTTTGGGAAGCAGGAAGCGCCTGGAATTCTTATGCCGGCCAGCGGCTACTGCGAGAACGTTATGGGCAATGCAGAAAGGACAACCATGTTTAAGATATTAAGGAATGAATAGGAGTAAATATTTAATTACCTTTTGTATAATAATGAGCACTTCGCTTTCTTGTAAAAAGGAAAATTCGGAAACTCAAGTTAAAACAGTTCCTGTTGAGTGGATTCTATCTGCTCAAGACAAAAGCCTTTTCCACGCATTTTCAAATAATATGTTTGTGCAATATTCAGATGCTAGTAACAACATCTTAAATTTTCAAGCTGATGGTTTCACTTCGATTACCACATGTCGGGAAAATAGTTTTGACAAAGGAGAATCCCTGATTGTAAATTATAATTGTTTAACTAACTATTTTCCAAATTATTTTTATCATTGCCAATTAACGGCAAGACCTGATCAATCAGTTGATATGATTATTTATTTTGCAACTGGTGCTTATCCGAATGGCCAAGGAAATGATTATGTGACTTCTACTTTTCTTTTTAATCCCAATGATCCATTAGATACCATAAACGGGTTTGGCATTCCTATCCAACAAACTTATTTAGATAGCATATATTTGAGAGACACAATGTTTTATGATGTTTTTCTTGATTCAAATATTGTATCTAATTCAGACTTGAGACAAACGATAAAATGTTACTACACAATATCCAGTGGAGTTGTAGCATTTGAAAATCTTGATGGCAAACTTTGGATTAAAAAATAAGCAATTCTGTGCAATAGCACTGCCCATAACACTGCCGGTTTGGCGCAAGGCCGGCCTTGATCTATTAATTTTTTATATTTTGGTAGGCCGGCCCTGCGCAAACCGGCGGAACGTTATATGCCATTTTAGGACAACCCAACAATCAACAACGACACGACATTGGAAACATACATTAAAAAACTTAAACACATTCTCCCTACTTTTTTCATAATTGCTTTATCGACAATTGGTGGACTTTTACTTTTTCGTTGGCTCCTTTCTATTCAATTTGACATTATTGACATTAAAGAAGAAGTTTGGTGTTTATGGTTACCGATGGGCTTGCCTTGGATACCACTTTTAATTTGGTTGCGACCACGATTTAGAATTTTGACATTTAAAAAGGACAATGATAATGGACGCTTTTTCTTTTCAATTTTTATCAGCGGGTACTATTATTGCTTGCCTTATGGTTTCACAAGCTTACCTTACCACCGCAACTGGCAAACTTCAACAACTTTCAAATATTAAGGAAATCGACAAGGTAGTAAATTCACGTTACTACAAATGGACAATTTCTCTGTTGCTACTTATTACGGTGGCACATATACCGACTTCAGGACAAAGCGGAAAATATAATCAATACTTAAACTTCGACGTTTATTTTGTTACCCCAATTTTGGCAGACACCTCTGAAAATATTTATGAAATTCCTAAATACTGGTATGGGGTAAAATACCATGAACAAATTAGTAACAAAATCAGCGGTGAAGAAAAGGAAAAAAAGTATCAAGCCTTTTATGATGAGCTGCATCCAAAAAATGAATAAGTATGAATTTCATTCTTTAGATCACTTTGAACGAAAACCAACATCTAGAGGAGAGACTAAATTATTTGAAAGCAATTGAAGCACGATCAAAGCAAACAGCAGATGATAGCTTTATTGTTTTAGAGCCAATTCAAGAAAAGTACGAGGACAGAAACGGAAATAAATTTACATGGATATTTGGTTCATTTGGAATTGGATTCGGAGTTCTGTTATTCGCGTTAATCTGGCCAGGATATAGTGAATCTGAAAAGAAACAGGTTTTTAACAGGGAAAAAACCAAAACAAGATGACTTGGTTGCTATGCTCAACTTTCTTGTTTACCCAAAGGCGACCATTTCGCGACTTCAATTATTCTGGACTTAAATATTCTTGTCTTTCTTTTAATGGTCTTCTCTGGTATTCATATCATATCTCCAAGCGGACTGGAATTACTTCAATGGGGCGCAAATAGACGATTTGAAACAACAAGTGGTGAATGGTGGCGACTAATGACAAGTATGTTTTTGCACGGTGGTATAATGCACTTGTTCTAAATATTTCAGGTCTCATAATTGCAGCAATCTTCGTAGAGCCGATACTCGGACGAAAAAGGTATTTTATCTTGTATATTTTATCAGGTCTTTGCGGCAGCCTTGCCAGTATTTGGTGGTATCCCAACACTATGAGTGTTAGGTGCTCAGGCGCATTTTTGGACTTTATGGTGCTATACTTGGACTACTTTTAACAAATGCATTTCCCAAAAGAGGCAAAAAAGGCATTCTGATAATGATCGGTATTTTTGTAGGCATAAATTTACTTTGGGGTTTGACAGGCGGAATAGACAATGCGGCACATATCGGTGGACTTTTAAGTGGAGCAATAATTGGAATTATACTATACAAACTTGACGAAGAAAAGAAAAACGGCATATAACCGCAAATTCGCTCCATTTTTTGCGGGTTAACGCTCAAATGCATAACTTGGACAAGCAAAAAACGGCGCAAATTCGCAATACGTTATGCCTCATGCTATGACGAAACAACGATTACTTTGAAACAATAATTATGGAAAACAGAGACTACTCGCTTATTTACCGAATAACGCATTGGGCAATAGCCTTGTGTTTGACTTTTCTGCTCTTGACAATTTTTCTGAGATTAACATGGATGAACAAAGAAAATGTGGCCGACATCATTCAAAATTACCTTGGCGCTACCGACAAAGCTTTATCTCGTGAAGAACTGATTGTGCTTGCAAAACAAATTAGGAAACCCATGTGGGATTGGCACATTTATACGGGCTATGTTTTAACAGGGTTATTTTGCTTAACAACCCTTCCCCTTTCGGTAGCATGAAATTTGCGAACCCTTTAGACAAGCAACTTACTTTAAAGGTGAAATTTCAGTATTGGGTTGTTTGATTTTTTATGCTTGTTTGGCAATTTCGCTCATTACAGGATTGGTAATTGAATTCGGCCCGAAAAACATGAAGAATATTATGGAGGAAATTCATGTTCTTTCTATTTATTGTTTGAATACCTTTCTTGATTCTCCATTTGGGAGGTATTTTGATGGCAGAGTTTACTACTCAACCTGGAATAATTTCAAGAATAGTGAGTGGTGGAACAAAACATAAATAAAGCACAAGGCATAACAGCACCTACCCAAAAGTGGCGGTTCAGTGGTTAAATCAAGCTTTGTGCTTCTATCAAAGTTTGTGCTTGGTTGACAGTGAAGTGCTTCGAAATCGCCACCTTCGGGTAGCTGCAAACCGTCAAACTGTCTAAAAACTAACCTTCATTTGTTCATTACTTTTCAAAACTAATTTACATTAGTTGCAGCATTGTTTTTATCTTTAGACATGCAATTTATACAAGGTAAAAATCGAACTCAAAGCGTTCTGTTTCCAGAGTCGTTGGATCAGATTGTTGAGCAGGATAACGAAGTACGGATTATAGATCTTTTTGTGGAGAGCATAAACCTGAGTGATTTTAAGTTTGAAATTAAAACCACCATCGAAGGTCGCCCTGCTTATCACCCTAAGGATTTGTTAAAGCTGTATGTTTATGGTTATCTGAACAGCATTCGCTCCAGCCGGGTGTTGGAAAAAGAATGCAAACGCAACATAGAAGTAAAATGGTTGATGAAGGAACTTGTTCCTGATCACAATACAATTTCAAACTTCAGACGCGATAATGAAAAAGCTATTCGTAAAGTGTTTCGTTATACGGTAAGTCTGGCCAAGCATTTTGATTTGATTGGCGGCAAATTAGTGGCTGGTGACAGCACCGAGTTACGTGCTGCCAGAACAGCAAGAAGAATAATTTCACTCCAAAGAAAGAAAATCGAAAAACATATTGCCTACATTGATAACAAATTAAACGAGTATAACAATGCTCTGGCTGCTGCCGATGATGATAACAAACAAATTATCGATAAGGAAATAGAAAAGCATACCAAGCGTAAGTTGAATTACCAAGCGATGCAACGGGAATTAGAAACAACCGGTGAGGTACAAATTTCCACATCTGATCCTGAGAGTCGCCAGCTCATTACCCGCAACAACATTACAGAAGTAGCCTATAATGTGCAAACGGTGGTGGATGCTAAGCGCTGCATTCCGATTGATTATAAAGTCACTAATGAGAACGACAGTAAGGCGATGGGAGGCATGCTCAGAAGAAGCAAAGTGATATTACAAAGTAATGAATTTACAGCATTATACGACAAAGGATATCATACAGGAAGTGAATTTAAAATGGCTCACGATCTTGGCATTGAAGTGATGGTAGCCATACCGTTAGTAGCATCTCATGCACCGGATATCAATTACGATGTATCCAATTTTATATATGATAAAAAAGCAGATACGTTTACTTGTCCGCAGCAGCAAGTTTTAGCAAGCAATGGAAGCTGGTATAAACGTGATCGAGGTAAGTCGATAGTGATGGTGAAACATTACAAAACAGGTGCTTGCCAAACGTGTCCGGTGAACAGTTTATGTACAAAAAATAAAGAGGGTCGATTGATAGAACGTAGTGAATATGCAAATTACATTGAGCAAAACAAACTAAATATCGAAGCCCATCCACAGATCTACAAAAAGCGACAAGCCATAGTTGAGCATCCTTATGGAGTTTTGAAAAGACAGTGGGGCTTCTACTATATTATAACCAAAAGAGGAAAAAAGCGGGCCAGTTCCGATGTTGGTTTTATGTTCATCGCCTACAACCTGCGCCGAATCATGAATATTTTGAGCCAAGAAGTGCTAAAAAAGTTCCTGGGAGAACTTTGCCTATTATTTTTTGGAATTTTCGACTCATTGAAAGCCATAAGCTTCAAAATAAGGGGGTTACTTTTTCCCAACTTAAACTTTCAACTTCAAAATTAACGTTTGGTAAATCGACTTGGAATGAGCTATATTTGTGAGGTGGCGGGAGTTTTTAGACGGACTGACGTTATAGGGCATTGTAAAATGACACGACAGCAGACAATCGACATATTAATCTATACCGCGACAGGATTTACCCTATCCCATGGACTACTTTCATTCCTAATAGTTAATAATCGACAATTGTATAACAACATATTGTTACACTATTCGGACAGTTTAACTTGGTATTTCATTTTCTTTTTTGTTCCGCTACTTGGCGGACTAACCTTTTATTTTTGGGTAAAGGAAAAATACGTTTCTAAAAGGTTAAAATTTCTTTTTGGGTCCCTGCTTATATTGCAACTCGTCTTCACCGTGACAGCTTTGAGTATGAATTCTAATTATTGGGGATATGCTTTTAAAAGACCGGCAGTCTTTAGAGAAATTCTTAATGCGGAAAAGGTATTATCATGTGCGAGAGTTTTTAATACTGACTCGACAGGCATTGTAAAACTACATGTTGAAGTTGACACAACTGTATCTATGGAAAATTTATATGGAAGAGAAGACCCTTACTATGGGACATTGGACCGGATTTTTATGGTTTTCCAAGATAGGGCTCAATTTAATGGACTCCTTTCTGACTTTCCTAAAATCTATAATAATGCGGAACTAAAGATTTCAAATGATATTTTATTAAGAATTGATAAGCAAATTAAAGAAAGTAAGCTTATTGACAAAGGCTATAATAAGTGGGACACATTAGTACCGTTAAACGGTATTGTTACCCAACTTGTAGCGAATGACAATGCCAAGTTTATTTTTGCTGGGTTGAGTGGAGGAGCAGTATCAAATGACCATTACCCAAATTATGAATTTTTGTTCGCTGAAAAGGATCATCAGTATGAACTTATCAAAAAACAAAGATTTTATACAGACGTTGCAGGAATTGAAGGACTTGAATATGCCAACATAGCACCTTTCTTTTCTCTTCTTCTGACGGTCATTGGACTTGTTGGTGCAATTATCATCGGCACGATAAATAGAATAATGAAAAGTATAAAACAGACGGACGTAATAGCATGAGAGTAACAACGCCCATAACAGCACATTTGCAATAGGCGGGGTTTCGTGCTCCGCAGACAGTTTAGTGGTAGCCGAAAGTTTTGTGCTCCGCATCAACATTTGTGGTGAAAAACCCGCCCATCGCAAATCTGCAAAACGTCAAACTGTCTAAAAACTAACCTTCATTTGTTCATTACTTTTCAAAACTAATTTACATTAG
>CAWFDA010000002.1:0-7465 GCA_963814475.1 uncultured Bacteroidota bacterium
TCCGTATAAGGTAACCGAGCTGTTAATGATATAAGCCCTTACATAATAGGTTGTTGCAGGGGTAAGTCCTTTTAAATAACTGGTATATTCAATCTGTTTAGGTGGTGATCCCATAATCTCGGTTTTATATCCAGAAGTGGTTGGATTGGATGTCGTTGCCCAGCAATGCCCATAAGCAGTAATCCATCCACTTACATCCATCAGTTCCCCTTTTACGGTTGCTGAAGTATAGTTTACATTGATGGCTGGAGGACTTGGGACAAATTTTGTAACAGCGACAGGATCAAGTTTTTGGCATGACAGGTTCATCATGTTAATTACTGCCAGGCAAACGGTGATTTTTGGGATTATGGTTTTCATTTTCTGTAATTTTAGCTGTTTGATATCTTGAAAAAATCCATTTAATTCGGCATAGATAGGCTGTTTTGGTTAAAATCACAAATAGAGAACAGTCCTATTCCCTAATACGATTATCAACACAATCAATCTTTTATACATCGAACTGAAAAGCCTTTTTTCTTATTGTTTGACATATGGTAAACATAACCTTCTGAATTATTCATACATTTGGACCATGAACTGGCCTCATCGCATTCAATACTGTTCCACAGGTAAGTGTAAGTACCAAGATCGTAGAATGTTCCGTAATGATCGCGCTGACCACATGGCAGTGCAGTAAATCCGGATTCGTTTGTTGCCCCGGTATTTGGACTATTCCAGTTTGCAGTTCCTGCTTCTTTGAGTTTGTTTGCTGCAATTTCTTCGCCACCAAGGAAATTAATAAGGGTCGTCCAATTGGCGTCGTTAGGCACATGCCAGCCATCCGGACACAGATTACCAGTAGTTACTGCATACCAATTATATAAAGCCCCGTATTGGTCTTTAAATGGGGAATAATTATTATACCAGCAATAGCCCGGAGTTGTAAGGTTATACCATTCATCATTGTCGGTTACAACCGGAATAGGATCACTGTTTTTAAATTTGGTTGTTTTAAGGTTTTCTTTTGTCCAAAGCTGCGATCCTATTGAAATTACATGATAGACATTTCCATCAACATCTGAAACAGTATCCGGAGTAGTAAAATTTATGGCATCTGAATAAAATACTTTTTCTGATGTTTTGGCATAAGCTTTTACGTAATATTTGGTACCCGGGATTAACCTGGTCAGTTCGCTTATGAATTCGGTTTGTTTGGGCGGATATCCATTTTTGATCGTGATGGAATCCAGGATAGTTGGATTTTGATTAATTGCCCAACAATGTCCGTATGAACTAATTCCTTCACCAATATCCAAAAAACTGCCGGTAACAGTTGCCGATGTATAGTTTATATATTTAGCAGGAGGAATGGTGTTAAATTTTACAATATGGGAAAGATCATCCTTCTGGCATGATAAACTTAGTGAAGAACAGACCAATAGAATTGCGAAGATTTTAAGCAAGTTTTTCATTATACTTTTTTTTAATATTCTTTCAGATTTTCGTAAGCAGTCTGTTTAGTGCTTCTATGAAAAGGCATTACTTTTCTTAGAGACTATTTAAAGTTTTTAAGACAATTCAATTCTTGTTTTCATTTTTTAAAATAGAATTCTCCTTCAATGGATGAGTTTGTCCAGGGAAGTTGCTGTCCGTTTGATAATTTTTTAACATTGGTCAGTACTTTCCTGAAGACCATTCCAATTTCCAATCCCGGGGTTTTAATTGCTTTTAACAATTCCTGGGTATAGAGTCCGTTTTGCCCATCCCCATCCGATGCCACTGACCCAGGTGCTGTTGCATAGGCGATTATTGAGCCTGTTCCTTCGGCATAAATCTGAGCCAGTCCTCTTGTTCCGGAACGCATGCTCCGTAAAAACGGATTATTCCGGCAGGCGTCAAGAATTACAATATTCATGCGGGTGTTTGTGCTTTCCATGGCTTCGAGTACTGAATTTATACGAATAGCCCTTTCCGGTATTTCAAATTCCTCTTTAATATCATGATTAACCGGAATCAGGTAATTTTCCCCTTTCGATTGTATACCATGACCGGCATAATAAAACAGGGCTACTCCTTTTTTCTCTTCCAGTTTTGCATAAAAATCCCTGATTCCTTTGCGCATTGCCGAAAGATCTCCATCGGTTATTTCTATTACATCAAAATTTAGTTCGCGTAAAGTTTCAGCCATGGCCTTGGCATCGTTAACCGAATTTTTAAGTGGCGCGTCTTCGTAAATGCGGTTTCCAATAACCAACGCAGTTCGGTATTCAAAATTTGGATCATTAAAAATAATATTGCGTATTTCAGATTCTGCCCTTTTCAATTTGTTTTTAGCAATCAGTTGTATCAGGTTATTACCTCTTTCAAGTATAATTTGTTGCTCAAAATAATTCATACATGGATCTTTTTTCGATAAAAGGAACCCTCTTGCAGGTTTAAATGGCCTGTTATTTATATAGAGTTCAACCTGATCAAGCTTGATTGCAGAAATAATACAAGCCTTTAACGTATAATTAGACTCATCTACTGTTGTTTCTGTTGTTTGCGGATGATCCCAGTTGACCGCAATGGATGCCTCTGCTGCTTTAATAGAAATAGTATGCTGTACCGGTTTTGAATCAAAATTATTTAATTCGGTGGCTATAATTTCAATAATTGTTTTTGCATCCTCAAAACTGGTATTTACGGATAGAGGGATTTTTATTTCTTTTGTCTCATTCATTTTGATCATTCCAACAGCAAATGACTTTTTAAAAGACAGATAGGAATTCGATGTATCCAGTCTATTTAACTGTAAATTAACAGATTTTGCAGCACTTTTACCTGAGTTTTTCAATTTAACGGTCAGAAAACACGTTTCTTCTGCATCTGCCATTTGGTTCATATTCATATCCGAAAATGTAACTTGTTCAATGGAAAGGACAGGCGCATTGTTAAAATCGAAACTTGTTTTTCCTGAAGAAATCTGTGCAAATAAATCACTGTTCATGATGCAAAGAGTAAATGCAAGGATGATAATTAGTGGTTTCATGTCATTTCAATTATTCATCTAAAAAGTAAGTTTTATACCTAATCCTGAAGTTTTTGTAAAAGGCTCATAAACGCTGTATAAATTGAAATTTGGATTACTTAATAAACCAATATTCTTTTTGTTCCTGTTTTTTGCCTTGATTGCGGTCCAAATCATATTGATGCCCCAGATTCCAGCAGCGGTGCAGGCCATCGTCTTTGAAAGTTTGTTTTGGCTCTGACTGTCGGATAATAGTTCATCATTAATATCTTTATCGGTATTTGCAAGATAGGAATCATAATTTTCATTGGCCTTTTTATTGAGGATGTACGAGTAACCCAGGGTTCCGTACGCAGCAATACCCATCAGCCAGTAAGGTTTCCCTTTATCTAAACCCGATAATCCAAGACCAGGAACAATGGTTGATAAGAGGATAGCTTTGCCTCCGCTGATTGATTTTACCGGTTCACTTTCATCAATAATCAAATCAGCAAAAATCTCGATGTTGATTTTATCCTGTAATACAATCCCATCGGCATTATAATCCCAAATGATTTGTTTGTCTGGTCCCCCGGGAATATCTTCACCAATATCACCGCTTAATGATTTTATGGTAATTGGATTTCCTGAAGAGCTGGTAATCTGAAGTGTGACTTTAAAGTGTTGTTTTTCTTTACTTTTAACAAAATCATAGTTAATAACCAATTTATTATCAATATCCTGAATTGATAAGGTAACTACTTTAATTTTCTGGGCATTTAAATCATTGCCCTGAGCAAAGGAAAGAAAAATGAGCAGGAATGGAAATATGAGTCTGTGCATGGTTCAATGGTATTAGTTACTATATAAAATACGAACACAATTGCCGCAAATCACAGGAAAAGTTTTCAGTGAACTATAAATACAGATTTATAATTTCGACCAAATAATTTTACAAGTTACTCAAAATTAACACACAACGTATGAATTTTATGTTAATTTTTACGATTAGTCACAATGTCTTTCAGATAGTGAAAAGAGACTTCGACTTGCTCAGGCTGACAGTCACCCAGAGCGAATTTTTAATAAGGATATGTCATTCCCTACTTCTGAAAATGAATTCCCTCCTTCTGAAAAAAAAGGCAGAAATCCGTAAAAACACAAACAAGGATGTTCTGGAAATAAACGCCGATGTTCTGGAAATCAATTCCCATGTTCTGGAAATCAATTCCCATGTTCTGGAAATCAATTCCCCTGTTCTGGAAATGAACGCCGATGTTCTGGAAATTAATTCCCCTGTTCTGGAAATGAACGTCGATGTTCTGGAAATCAATTCCCATATTCTGGAAATGAACGCCGATGTTCTGGAAATAAATTCCCATGTTCTGGAAATGAACGCCGATGTTCTGGAAATAAATTCCCATGTTCTGGAAATGAACGCCCATGTTCTGGAAATTAATTCCCATGTTCTGGAAATCAATTCCCAACAAGTAAATATACTGGTTAGTGGATATTAGCAAAGAGAGAGCATTTGTGGCACATCTTAAATTACATCCAGTGCTACCGGAGGCTGATCTTCTCCAGGTTCGGCAGGCATAGCTGTGTAAGATTGATACGCTTCTTTTGCCGAACTATTTTCCCTGTTTGTCAGAAACATTAACCTACTTATCAATTGCAGCCACCTTAAAAAATAAGATGTTATGTCCTGGGTTTTTTGTGAAATTATGGTAAATTCGGGGGTTGAAACAGATAAGCAGAATAGACGCAATGGTTTCTATTTCTTGTTATCGGAAGCTATTGAAGCAATTGTTTCTATTTCCTGGTATCAGGTTCTGTAGAAGGAATTGCTTCTACGAAAATGTTATGGTGCATTGGAATAACCTCCGAAAAAAATAAAGAAAATTAAATCGTTTTATTTTGAAAATGTTATCATTTAAGATAACTTTGAGGCATGAATAGTCAGATAATATTTCATGGAGAGTATTTTTTCGAATTCTATGAGAAGCTTGACCTAAAAGTGAAAGCAAAAGTTCAATATGTTTTCGAATTGATTAAACAGGTTGATAGAGTTCCTGAAAAGTTTCTAGCACCAATGACTGGATACGAGGGATTATTCGAAGTAAGAATTGAATATCAGTCAAATATTTATAGGGTCTTTTGCTGCTTCGATGAAGGACGGTTAGTTGTGTTGTTTAATGGTTTTCAGAAAAAAACTCAAAAAACACCAAAGAACGAAATAGATAAAGCGGTGCGATTAATGAATGAATATTTCCAAAATAAAAAATAACAATTATGACTAATTATAAGGGAATTAAGACTTTTGACGAGCTGATTGAGCTGGAATATGGAGCAATTGGAACCGAAGCTCGGAATGAATATGAAGAAAGAGCTCTAATGTTTATAGTAAGTGAAATGCTAAAAGAAGCCCGAAAAAGCGCAAATTTGACACAGCAGGAACTTGCTGAAAGAGCAGGAACAAAGAAAAGCTATATATCAAAAATTGAAAACGCTAAAGGAAATATTCAGCTTTCGACTCTTATTAGAATTTTTGAAAAAGGGTTGAATCGAAAAGTTGGATTGACTTTCTTGTAGTGAAAAAGCACCATAATCGAGTAACCTGCCCAACCTGAATTATCAGGCTGGGAGAGGTTCTCACACCACCGTATGTACGGGTCTTCCCGATGAAAAATCGGGACCGGCTGTATACGGCGGTTCGCAGCATATCAGTAAAACCGCTCTTTACACCAGTTTTACCTTTGTTCTCGTTTACAGGTGGCTAGTAAATTAAACGTTTAGACCTCCATACAGTATTGGAACAATGCTACGTTCAGTCCTTCAGTGTTTACTTCTGGTGTCGGGTAGTTTGGCCAGTCAGTTCGCTTGACCTCCACAGACATACCTTTCGTTTCATACCGTAAGTCACCTACTATGACCTCTGCTGACTTCTTGATGTTTAGGAAACCGAACCTAATTCAAGACCTCCCTCGGTAAGGCTATTATCCTTCTGTCTAATCCTGCGTAATCTACATAATTATCCTTTTGTTGTTCGTTGGGCTTTGCAATGATGTGGTTACTTACCCGAATAACTATGCCTCATATTACGTTTACTCCCTACGATCGTGAGAAAAGTTCTGTGAAACAAAAGAATATAAGATTCACATCAAAGCCTGAAAGGCTTAAAAACGAACGGCGAAGCCCTCACCAAAAGTAATGGACAGAAGCGCATGCTACTGGAAAACAAAGGAAAATATAATTCACATCAAAGCCTGAAAGGCTTAAATACGAACGGCGAAGCCCTCACCGGAGGTAATAGCCAGTAGCGCAAGCCACAGAAAAACAAAGGAAAGTATAATAAGCCTGAAAGGCTTAAAATTGAACGGCGAAGCTCTCACCGGAGGTAATAACCAGTGGCACAAGCCATTGGAATACAAACGAAAATATAATTCGCATTAAAGCCTGAAAGGCTTGAAATTGAATAACCAGTGGCGCAAGCCACTGGAAAACAAAAGATAATATAAACCACATCCCTGAAAGGGATGAATAAAACACAGTATTGAAAGAGCATAAGATTGATTTTCGATAAAAATTTCTATATTAGCTTAAACCCGTTCCGGGTTTTTATGGAATCGTTGCCATTATTTCCACGGGTTGGCACCCGTGGTTATTCATCTTAAAGCCCTTCGGGCTTTTTAAGCGAATGATAAATTAATTTGAACACCCTGTAAATATATTGAAAAGTCGAAGAACTCCTTACTCTCTGCGATACCTTAAAGGAAAAGCTTATCCAATCGCAGGAAATAAAGGTCTTGCTGACCAGGGCAGTGGTTGAGGTGGTGGTGGGTTAGCTCAAAGCCCCGAAAGGTTTTGAAAACCTTTGAGGTCTTGAAACAAAAGTAAAAGTTGATGAATAAAACTAAACTTATAAACTTTAGAAATATCGACAATTTCTAAAAATAATGAAGCCAACAAAGGCGCAAGTTTTACTTGCTGCCTCAAATCTTGATCAAAGACTAAAATTAGTGATTCTTCTATGGGCTGATACAAATCATACATGGCCTCGTTTATATAGGATTATGGAGGAAATCGAACAAATCCTTGGAAAACAAATTAATCTTGCCGGATTAGGTAGTGAAGGTCAAAGGGATAGATTTAAGCGTTCTGCAAATACAGCTGAAGTTGCAGGAAAGGATTCAAGACATGGATCAAAAAAATTCCAAATCCTAAAAATCCTATGAATATTGATGAGGCTGAAAATTTGATTAGGAATATGATTGAATTAACATTATTGAAAATTTTAAATAAATAATCAATGCCGTTTAGTTAAGAAAACAGGATAGAAATAGTTCGAATAAAATTTGGTGTACCTTTGTGTTTTGGTGCCTTGGTGGTTCAAATGTTTTCTGCCACCAAGACACCAAGTCACCAAATTCCCACCAAAAATTCCTTAACTAAACGACATTGAATAATAATACGTTTTCCATGTTTCCCCTCATA
>CAWFDA010000003.1:0-8377 GCA_963814475.1 uncultured Bacteroidota bacterium
GGCTTATTTGACCCGACTCGGGTAATTACAAATGGTCAGTGATTACCAGCTCTATCTCATGCCTTCTAACAAGCCGGCACAGATGAGATTTTAACGACCTGGTTTTTATCTTAGTATTTCACCAATCCACATTCCAGCATCTGAATATCCCCGCCGAGTGCCTGGTGGATTACTTCGTTCAGGGGTGATGAATGCTTTTGACAAAATACCGGCAAATTCGTCTAATTCGAGCAATTTCAGTACGACAAATTTCTAAAACCAGCAAATGATGTGCATTGATTATATGAAGAGACCGTAGAACCAATAGTATTCGTCACCCTTTTACTTCGTTAATCAATATTGCTCATTGGCCCATTTTGGTGTAAGCCTCCAGGCATGCAGCAAGGTTGACTAGATCATCTCCACTGGTATAGGTGGCACCAAGCTTCTTGCTGGTATACTCAGCGATCACCTCACCGATGGGTAATCTAACTTTAATATAGGTTTTGATGCAGTCCATCGTAACCCGCTATAAATAGCCAGAGAAATCCTAAGCATTACTCCACCAGAGTGATACCGAACCACCCGCCTGTGGACTTTGACCGGCTGTTAATCCTGGCTTGTCAGATCGGTGGTGAATTCTACAACTTCGTTCTGTGAGATGATCACTGTGCGGTGATTTTTGTTGGAGTAGATTGTGACAAGGGTAAGCCAGGAGAAATGTTCTTGCCTTGACCTATTTTTTAAACCAGCAGAATTATCTGGATTTCGTGAGTTTGCATGATAATGGTAGTGAGTTTATGAGGCGAATATAAATAATTTTTAGGATGATTTACAATTATTCCAAAAATTTGTTGTATCATATAAGAGTTTCAGTAATGAAGTAGAAAAATTTCCCAAACGTTTTTTGTTTTACTCATTTTGTTTCTTTTCATATTTGTGGCTCACATAAAATTCAACAAAGCATTATAGAAAAGGTATAAAAATGTTTGAAAAAAATTCATGGCCTTTCACACCTCTTTATCTAAGTCAAATTATAGATGAGGCCACCTTGGCGGTTATAGAGTCTGGTTGTTGTGAACGCTTGAAAAGACCATTAACAATTTTGGAACGAAGGGTACCTCAAGGGGAATTCATTAGAATTGAATCGATCAATGAAAAGCAACGGTATGAGTTGCATTGCCAGTTCTTCCGTTCGATCGAGAGTCGCGATCAATTATGCAAAGCATGTGACATCCAAGAGGCTGATCGATCGCTGGAAGTATTTGAAAAGACTGGAAGCTGTTATCGGGAATTTCAATGTCATCTAGGACTTACCGATATGACTTATATTATATGTATATGTAAGCAATCTGTAGCTGAAGTATTCTCCGGACAATATTTGCCGGATGAAGGAGTTTCGAAAATCACTACTCAAGTCAGCAATTACCGGGATCAGCCGAAGTACGAAATTATTCCTCCGGTTGAAAATGAAATGATGCGGCTTGCGGCACAATTAACAAAGAAACCAGATGATGCTCGGGTATTATTCGAGCGAGAGGCGCTTCACATTCAAAGAATTGCTGAATCAGAATTTAAACGGGTAAAACGCGAATGGGAGGAAGAATTCTTAGATCAAATTCGAAAATTACCTGGTGCTACTGGATTGCAGAATCTTAACTCTTTGGTGAATATTGTGAGGTTGATATTAGATGATATAAGGAAATTTTTTCGCAGTGAATATATGTTCCTGTTCGCGAGTTTTCGCGAAAATGATACTGTTCTTGCTCCGGTTGCCCATTCAGGAATTGATAAGAGTGGCCTCATTAATCTTCCCCATTTCAATTGGAAGAAAGCAGGTTTGCCCTTGACTGGATATGATATTAGTAATTATGACCATCTGACAGATAGGATTATTGAATGGAAAAAAAGTATCCGTGGAGACAATAGCGACTTTTTCTCACACGCTTCATGTATCCTGCCAATGACTTTAAACGACCGGTACCGTGGTGTTCTAGTTTTTGGTCCATTCTTTGAGAAAGTAGAACTGGAAGAAGAACGTCATTTCCTTGTAGATATTGCAACCACAGTTGGTCTGATAGCTTTGACTGGTCTAGAAGTCCTTTATCTGGAACAGGAGCGACGGCGTTGGGAACTTTCAGCTCATTTAATAAGTCACCAAATGAAAACTGCTCTCACTCCTATAACTACTTTAATCGGTCGAGCAAAATCGGTTGTTAACCATAGGGGAGGTGGTATTGACACAGAAAAGTTGTCAGAATATTTGGATCAATCGGAAAATATGGTGATAAATTTCGCAAGAGGGGCAACGAAAACATTGAAAAGTCATGTTTTTCATATCGAGAAAGATGATTTCACCTTTATCAGTTTTCCATTGTCGGTATTAGTCAGCAACTGTGCCAACGGATATATGGATTTAGCAATAGAGAAGAACCGCGAAATCCAGATCGATCCGAGTGTGGAATATCTCCCCGATGTAGAGATTGACGTTGCCCGGTTGACCATCGCTTTTACCAACCTGATCGATAATGCAGTTAAATATTCGTTCCAAGGGACAAAAATTTATGTGCGCTCAAGGATCGCCATGAATTTACGTGTTGAGGACGCAAGAGTTGAGATCGATGTCGATGATCTGGGCTATGAAATAAATGAAAATGAACGTAAAAGAATATTTGAACAAGGTGTTCGAGGTCAATCTGTGTTAAAGATAGGCAGGCTTGTAGGGACAGGTTTCGGTCTGTGGGAGGGCGCGGGCGATTGCTCGTGCTCATGGAGGGGATATTCAAGTATCATGTTTTTCAACAAATATGAAACGGCGAGAGGGAATAGCTTATCGGGTTGTGTTTACTTTATCGATCCCACTAAGTCAAAAAAAATCTAAATAATTGGAGATGCTGTCATGAATCAAAAACCCATCCACATTCTGCTATTTGAAGATGATGATGAAAGTTTACAGTATTTAAAGGACCATCTCGAAGAAGAAAATGGCTGGTCTGTTGAAATGACTGCACATGAAAGCATCCTCGAGAGGTTGAAAATTGAGGTATTCGATCTAATCGTAGTTGATCTTATGATTCACCCTAACATAGATAAATCATCAGATGAATCGATTAGCAATGTTCATTACGAAGGGATAAATTATAAAAGCACTGGTTTAGAATTTATCCGGCGATTGAGAGTTGGGGAGTACAGTACACCATATGGTACTTCGAAGGATGTACCTATTGTTGGTATTTCCGCTTTTTCTGATAGCATTCCTGAATTTGAGGAGGATGATCCAGTTTCGTTTATAACTTTTTTGGAAAAACCATTCCTGTTACATGAAATAGTTGCAAAATTGAAGGATCTCATCAAGAAAGATTAGGAAAATTATGCAGTCCACATCTAATGAAATTCTCGGCAAGGAACGTGAGCAGGATGCTGAGCGTTTTTGTCGATTAATCCTGACGTTAGAAAAAGTTAGGTCTGAAATAGAAAAGATAAACCAGAATGGTTTAAGAGATTTAGAAGGAATTTTCATCACATTAATGCCTCTACTAATAAAAGCGTTCAGTGCAGAACATGGATTCTTATTTGAATATTTTGATAAAGATGCTGTGATAAAACCACTCTGTTTTTATCCTTCTCGTACAGAAGTCTGGGACATACTACAACCGACAGTGTCTTTCAAGAAGATAATTCATGAAGGTAAAACAAAACCTTATCAGAGTTTAGAACAGGTATATCCATCACCGTTAGTGGAGCCTGACATTTTACAAATCAGAGCAGCGTTGCTATCGCCATTCACTATTTCGAATCGGATCTGGATTATTGGACTATGTAACAATCTTGCTGATTCCAAGGAGTTTCTATTTCGTGGTTCTGACCGCATGGCATTATCAACTATTTTGGAGTTAATCTTATTAGGGATCCGGACTGGTGAAAAACATCAGTTAAAAATGAAAAGAATTCATGAAGTAGCCTCCCAGCTAAGTGCTGAATATGATTTGGAAACACTGTTACCATCAATTGCGAAAAAAGCTGCTCAGGCTTTTGAAGCCGATGCCTCCAGCCTCATGCAGTGGGATGATATGCAAGAAAACCTGATAATTAAGGCTAGTTACAGTTTGTCAAAAGAATATCAGGATAAAATGACAATCCCTCGGGACCGAGTTATTTCGACCTTTAATGCAATTGCACCTGAGCAGTCATTGATTATTAACGATTTGAATAATCATCCTTATGGGAATCTGGAATTGGTTATCGGTGAGGGGATTCGCTCAATACTAAGCACTCAATTGGTTAAAGATCATGAAATAATCGGTGTTCTCAATATTTATGAAAAAGAAGAAATTAAGGAGTTTTCAGAGAATGATAAAGAGTTAGCAGAATTATTTGCTCATCAAGTTGCAATCGCAATTCGAAACGCAAGCCGACGAAAACAAGTCATTACCGGTATACTAAGTACCTCTAAAATATTGGAAGCCCAATTTGACAGGCAGTCCATTCTTAATCTCATTGTAAAAACAGCGCAAGAAATTTTCCAGGCAAGTGCGGTAAGTTTATTTTTATGGGCAGAAAATCTGGAATACATGACGATAGGGTCACAAACGGGGCTTTCTGAAACTTATTGTCTGCAGCAACGCCTTCCGCGTGAAAAAGCTATCGAATCGGTGACAATAAACGGTTCGTACAAACCAAAACCTTTTGATCTTAACCAAGTCCCCTATGGAAATGTGAAATTAAATTTATCGGAAGAACTACTCACCGGTTTAGGTGTCCCAATAGTCAGGGCAGGTGAGTTGAAGGGTATTCTTGTACTTTATAGTAAGGAGAAACCACGCCAATTCACATTTTTGGATATTGAGCTGGCCGAGATATTTGCCAATCAAACAGCAACGGCGATTGAATTGACTGAATTGCATAACCAGACAAAAAAATCGAAAGAAGATGCAGAGACGCGTCTGACTGAAATGAAAAACCTGCAAGAAGCGGGAGAACGTATTAACGGTTTGCAGGCTCTTCATTTCAAAGAGTATATGGATATCATCGCAAAGGAAATTTGTCAATTGGCTGGTGCGGATTCGTCAGTTATCTATCCATACAACTTGGAAAATAACTATTATGAGATCGGCAAAATTGGGTCCTTTGGATTGAAATACCCTCGGTACGGTTTCCGGGCGAAATCTAGGGATGAAGAAAGGAGTATGACTCGTCGGGTGATGCAGGCGAGGATGACTATTGTCGTGGATGATGTCTCGGAATGTTGGGACAGGGATCGCGTAATTGAGATAAAGGAATATAAGAAAGTAGGAAAATTCCTGGAAAGGGAAGGAGTGGGGGCATTTATTGGGATCGGATTATGGGTTGCCAATGAAGCCATCGGGACATTGTTCTTGAATTTCCACAAAACCCATATGTTTACACAGGAAGAAATCAGGAGGATTGAAATCCTTTCAAATCAAGTGGCCATCGCTATTCAAAACTCTAGAGTTATTAAGCACGCTGAGAAAGACCATAAACTAATCGCTGCGATACAGAAACTCACACGCCAAATTGCCTCGGGTACCCAAATTAATGATATCTGGAATATATTATTGAAAGAATCTGTGGAAATTGCGGAAGTTCAGCGGGGGTGTGTTTTTGTTAAGATTAACGATAACACAGATTTCATGGAGGTAGCATCAGTTGGATATAGTGATGAAGGTCAAAAAGGACATTCGCACAGACTTTTTGATCTTTTATTTGACAAAGACCACGAAAAGTTTGAAGGTAAGTTGATTACAGACACACGAGAAAATCCTAGATCGGAAGAATTTAGCAAACTACATTATCCTATTGGGTCTTTAATATCGGCCTCTAGTTGGAATACTGAAAGTAATTATCCAATCGGGATTATCATACTTGAATATCCTGAACCCGGCGCCTTTGAAACATATGATAAAGGTTTGCTTGAAGAAATGGCAGTATTTGGCAAAATAGCTGTTCAAGGAGCGGCAGCTTATCAGGAAACATTAAGGAATAACTTTCTACAAGAGAGTCTAGTTGAAGCTGGGCAAAAAATATTTAAATATGACAGCGAGAAAGTGCTGCACTATATTGCCGAAAGAATAAAAGATATCTTGAAAAGTGATGTTGTTGTTCTTTTTACATATGACGAATCAAAAAAAAGGATCGAAGTGCCAATCTATTGGGGAAATTTATTGCAACCTGAAGCAGCCCAAAAACCTGGAACAATTAGTAAATTATCGACACCGTACAAAATGCTTGAATATGGGAAACCATATTATTCGGAAGACGTTTGGAATGATCTGGAAATGAACCAGGGAGGATTTATAAAACGCGAGAAAATACTTTCTTCGGCTGTGATACCCCTATTAGTAGGTAAAGAAAGGATCGGTATCCTTTTTGTGAATTTCCGGAAACCCCATTTGTTTCCAAATTCAGAACAGAAAATTATTGAACTGTTTGCCCAGCAAGCAGCACTGGCAATTCATAACGCGAGGCTTTACGATGAATTGAGACTTCGGAAGAGACATTTAGAAGCCGTACATAAAGCAGGAACGGAAATAGTCTCTAATATTGAAATGGATATTGAGATCACCTTCGAAAAAATCCTTGAGCAGGCGGTCGAAATTGTGACTGCAGCATTGGGGAGGAAAGCCACTCTAGGAACCTTGCACCTTAAAGAAGGTGAAGATTTGGTTTTTAAGAGTGTTTACCCAGCCTCGGTAGTTTCTCAATTGAAGGCGGTGATAGGCGATCGTATCCCCCTAGATCCGAAAAAGACGAAAGATGGAAAAATAGGAGTATCGGGAAAAGCTGTGGTGGACAAAGAAAATAAACGGATCAATGATGTAAATCGATTCCCCGATTACATCGCTTTCTCCCAAAATACTAAAAGTGAATTAGCAGTTTTAATGTTGGAAAGGGGGCAAATAGTTGGGGTTCTGAATGTTGAATTGGACCAACTGAATGGTTTCGATCGTTATGATGAACTGGCGTTGGTTTCCTTGGCGGACCTAGCTGTTGTTTCTTTGAGGTTAGCTGGAAGAATGAATGAGGCGAGGGTGGACCATCCAGATCAAATTCTAGAAGAAAGTACCCAACGGCTTTTTACAGGGGAAAAACCTAATTTTCCTCCTGGGATGACAGATGAGATAATCTCAAAGATATTGTCAAGTGACGATTTGCCGGTTTCCCCAGATTTGATAAATCATCTAATTTGTAAAGCTTTTCCAGAAGAAAATAATGTTCATCTTGAAACGATCCAAGGTAGAGCAGTTAGAACAACTAATGTTTATCACAGCAGATCCGTAGTCTTAAAAGCTTGGTTAAGGGAAAGTCGCCAACCATTAATAATTAAGTTAGCTCATGAAGCTAAAATCAACCAAGAATATACGAATTTTAAAAAGCACATAGATAATAATTTGAGAAGAGGATTCTATGCTGTAATAAAAAGAATGCCATATTCGTACCTGGGATTGGGATCGCTTGTCTATGAATTCATGGGGACAGACATTATTAATACATTACCTACTTTTACAAATCACTATATTAAAGAAAAAAGTCCGGAAAAAATAATAAAACCTATTCAACATCTGATAAATACTGTATGGAAAGACCTTTATACTGACAGCCGTAGCGAATTAACCGGTTCGTTATTCGATGCATATAACCGATACATGCATTTAGAGAGTCGTATACCGGATTTGGCTCAATTAGAAAAGACGGTTCATTTTCAAGGGATAAACTTGGATTTCAATAATCCAATTTTATGGACATTTAACCAAAGTAAGTACAGTGATTTGCCGCGAAAATGGCAGGCGATTACACATGGGGATTTACATGGAGATAATATTTTTACTGACGGTGAACACGCCTGGGTGATTGATTTTGAGAGGAGTGGAAGCGGTCCAATTCTTAGGGATTTTGTTGAATTAGAAGTCGATCTTGTTACCCGGCTTGCGGAAGTGTGCGAAGAGAATTATTTGGGTTTATACGAATTATGTGTTTGCTTGACAGAGCCATCTACACCTGGCTCACACTTGAAAACTACAGCGAATATTAATGGAAACGAAAAAATATGTAAAGCTTTGCTGGTAATCGATGGGATACGTCAAATGGCGAATCAAGTTACAAATTATTCTGATTTTCGCGAGTATTTATGGGGCTTATTGGCGGATTCGATATATGTGGCTTTTATCAATCTTGACAAACGAAAACCCCAACAAGAGAAAGCATTATTGTTTGGTTCAATCATAAGTCTACGGTTAGAATGTTGGGGGCAGGAATGGCCGAAAAAAAGTATGTTTCCGATTAGTTTCATCACTGATATTAAATAGCACTTATATTTGATGATAGAGAAAGTTATGCCAGGTTTATTTCGTAAAAACGAACTTCAATTTATATACAATTG
>CAWFDA010000004.1:0-17516 GCA_963814475.1 uncultured Bacteroidota bacterium
GCCGCGGCGTCGGCGATGCGCCTGCGGTCGGCCTCGCCGTAGGGCTCGAGGAGCGCCGACAAACCGGCGGGCTCGCCAGGCTCGCCGCTCATGCAGGTCTCCTCGCCTCGATCACGCGCTCGCTGCCGGCGAGGTCGAGCGACCGGCGCACATCCTCGAAGCGGTGCTCGCGGAGGCTGCGCTCCAGCTCGTCCATCTGCCAGGGGTCGGCCTCGATCAGCAGCCACCCGTCGCCGTCGAGGCGGCCGGGCGCCTGCGCGATGAGCCGCCGCGCCAGGGCGAGGCCATCGGGCCCGCCCGCGAGGGCGATCTCGGGCTCGGGCCATCCGCGGGCTTTCAGGGCCCGCGCGTGGTCGTCGCGCAGGTAAGGCGGGTTTGCGGTGATGAGATCAAAGCTCCCGGGCACCGCGGCCAGGAGGTCCGACGTCCAGAAGCGGAGCCCCCGCCCCAGCAGGCGGCGGCAGTTGACCTCGAAAACGGCAGCCGCCTCGTCCGAGATGTCCGACGCGCTCACCTCGACGTCCGGGCGCGCGTGGCTCAGGGACACGGCCACGCAGCCGCTGCCGGTGCACACGTCGTGCAGGCGCGCGCGGGGCGCGACCAGGGCGAGGGCCCGCTCGACGAGCAGCTCGGTCTCGGGCCGCGGCACGAGCACCCCGGGTCCGACGACAAAGCTCAGGCTGTAGAACTCCTTGCGGCCCCGTATGTACGAGACGGGCTCGCCCCCCGCGCGCCGGGCGAGCAGCTCGAGGTAGCGGCCCGACGCCTCCTCTTCCAGCGGGTCGGGCAGCCGCGCGAGCACCCTATAATGTTTTTGTTTACGCTGATGGCAAAAAAATTTTGGGTTATTATTGTACAGGCAAAAGGCCATTGACTGATGCTGTATATGATCTTTACTGGATTGTTACAAATCCCGAGTATACGAAAAAAGGAACCGGAAAAACGCTTTTAACGCATGCAGAGGAATTTGTTCTTTCAAATAATGCAAGATGGCTGTTAGCAGAAACTTCTTCTAAAGAAATGTATGCGGCAGCAAGGAATTTTTATTTGAGAAATCACTATTCGATCATTGCCGAGATAAATGATTTTTACGCCGTCGGCGATAATCTAATGGTGTTTGGTAAATATTTCAGCAAGTAAAACAATCTAAAGGAAAGTCATGGAACTGTGGCAGCGAATGATAAGAGATAGCGTTCATACTGTTGATCAACTGGTAGAAAAATTCAGTATTGACAGAAATGCGGCTGAAGCTCTTGATGAATTTTTTCAAGCCCGAATTAATCCATATTATCTTAGCTTAATTAAATATCCCGGAGATCCTATTTGGCTTCAATGTGTTCCAGATAAAGCAGAACTGGAAGACTTTGATGCCGCTGAAGATCCTTTAATGGAAGATGCTATGAGTCCTGTTCCTAACATTACTCATAGATACCCGGATAGAGCACTATTTCTTGTTACAAGCCAATGCGGGCTTTATTGCCGTTTTTGTACTCGGAAGCGAAAAGTTGGTGATTATGAGAAAATCTCGATGAAAGGACTTGAAAGTGCGTTCAAATATTTAGAAGCAGCATACAGAAATACGCGATGTTATTCTTTCCGGTGGCGATCCTTTGATGCTTACAGACACAATGCTTGAAAAAATATTACAGCGACTGCGAAGCATCGCTCACATAGAAATAATTCGTCTTGGAACTAAAATGCCGTGTGTTCTTCCGCATAGAATTACTGAAAAATTATGCTCAATGCTGAAGAAGTATCACCCTATTTACATTAATACTCACTTCAATCACCCATGGGAAATTACTCCCGAAAGTTCAAAAGCATGTGAGATGTTAGCAAATGCAGGCATTCCTGTTGGTAATCAAATGGTATTGATGAAAGGTGTTAACGATGATCCTGCTACTGTTAAAGAACTAATGCAAAAACTTCTCAGAATTAGAGTCCGACCATACTACATGTATATGGCAGATGAAACTAAAGGAGCAAATCATTTTCGTACTTCAATAGAAACCGGTCTAAATATTGTAGAAAACCTTACGTGGGCATACCAGCGGATTAGCAATTCCTCATTTTGTAATTGATGCTCCTGGCGGAGGAGGAAAAATTCCAATACTTCCTAACTACGTTCTTCATAAGGATGAGGATAAAATTGTTTTGAGAAATTATCAGAACAAAGTTTATGCTTATAAAAATTATAAGGATAAAAATAATCCCGCTAAGAAAAACGGTAAAGCTGATAAGGATTCGTCAAATGGCAAAAATGGAAGACCGAAGGAGAAAATACCTGCCAAGGTAAATGTTAAGATGCCTTCTTTGCAAGAAGTTGAAAACTAGTAAAAACGCCCCTTGAATGGGGCGTTTTAATTATACAGATCTAGCAAAGAACGAAGAGAATAAGAAAAAATATTTGAATGGGATAAATCAAAATTTTTATTTTCTTAGCTAACCATTTCCTGATCTTTTCCTCAAATCAACTCCCCAAAGAAGCTTGTTTCTTAAAGTTTCAAAATAGCTGGTGAGCGAAGTGCGGACGAGTTTAAGTGACCTTTTACTTTTTGTTATTTTGATTTTTAATGGTGGCGGAAATGCAAAAACCCTTTGGCCATCACAGTTAACCAATATTTCCTTATGATGCGAGTCTGCTATGATTAAAATCTCATGGTTGCTTGGTAAAACAATAGGACGAACAGTTAAACTGTGGGGAGATATTGGGCTTAAAGTTATTGCGTCTGTCGATGGACTTACTATCGGTCCACCGATCGATAGCGAATAACCAGTTGAACCGGTTGGAGTAGCTACGACAATTCCGTCTGCGCTGAAAGTTGTTACATACTCGTTGTTAACCATCAGCTCCAGCTCTATCATTTTGGGCCAGCCGCCTTTATCAATAACAATATCGTTAATCGCGAAAAGGCGTTCAATTTTGTGGCCGATAACTTCACCGGTAATTAGAATTCGTTCTTCAATTTTTATTGCGTTTCTTTTTATTTCATCAATAAGAACATCAATCTGATTGATATTCGCTTCTGCTAGAAAACCCAGCTTACCATAGTTTATTCCGAGAACAGGTTTATCGTAGAATTGCGCTTTATATGCTGAAGTAAGCATTGTTCCATCACCACCGATTGAAATAATCAAATCGCTGTTGGTACAAAGCTTATCATCTGAAACAAACATGCTTTTTTTAATTTCCTTAGTGATGAATTCCTTATGTTTTAAAAGTGAATTGCTTAAAAGAAAATCAAATTTGTTCGCCTTGAGTTTTTTAATCAGTTCTGAAACAACAAGGTTGACATTTTCCTTTGTGGTGTTGGCAATAATGCCAATGGTTTTGTATCTGGCACTGTTTTTCATAAAAAACTCAAATCATTAACCTAAACGAATTGTTTTATTTCTCTGAAGCCTTTTCAGGATTATCCTTTTCCGGCTTTTGTTCCTTACTTGCTTCATCAACGTAATTAAGCTTTAAATCTTTAATAACCTCGGTTAAAAATTTTTCTTCATACTCCGAAAGGTTGCCTTTGGTCTTAACTGCAAGCATATCGAGTGTGTCTATAGCCATCTTGGCAAATTCAAGGTTCCGGTCAATCTTATCGGTTACGGGATTTTTCAGCTTTCCCATTGACATCATTGCCAACTGCTGGTTTTGCATTACTAACTGCATAAAGAAAAGTTCGTTTGAATTATTTTTATCCATTTTTAATCAATCCTTTTTTTGACTATCAAAATTTACAACATTTTATAAAAACATTGACAGAAAGGAATGCATGTTTATATCTGCCAATGCTGATTTGTCTAAAAAACTTAAATTTAGACTTTAATGGACTTTTGCCACTTAAAAACATTATGTCTGCCCAATAATTTTCTTTTTAAATATGCGAGAGGTGTCTTCCAGGTGTATACTTGCTTTACAATTCCGTGCGGATTAACTGTTGGATTTATCCTTAGGATTTTTCTTTTAATCTCCTCTAACTCTTCCAAATATGCATTGTAAAAGTATTTCTTAACTGTTTCTGAAATTATTCTTGGACCCAAGTCCAGTTTACCGTTGGTATAAAATTTAAGATAATGGAAGTGATAAAATATTATATCGAATTCCTGGTTGGTTCTTTTTTCTATTCCGTAAAATCTTCCGTTTTTCTTAAAGAAATCGTATTGAGAAATGTTCCATCCGGCCAATCCACTCCCAAGATTCTGAAGCACGTGTACTTTTTTGAACCGTGTTGTCCAATCATTTAAGTACATCTGGTCGCCAAATTTCCCATCCTCATGCCGATCGTAACACCAAATTATACATTGATCTTTCCACCAAGTTAATGCTTCCAATCCGTAAGCATCATTCTTAAAGGTGATAAATTGAACACAGTATTTGCCATTACGTTTTTCATCTTTTTTATATTCTGGAGAAAAACGATGTTCTGTTATCAAGATAGAGTTATTCCCAAGTTCATCAAAAATTATTTTTGGAGAGGAATAGAAATAAAGATCCGCATCAATATACGTGCAGCTTTCAACATTAAACTTCTTAATCACATAATAAATAGTTGCGGGTGTGGCTGTCCAGCAGTATTCAGCGGTTGTCCTGCCAGGTTTTACATTTAAAAGCTCTGGATCTTCGAACTCATTTAGTGAAATTATGGTCGCATGAACCAACTTCAAATTTATTAATATATCGTAAGTAGTGTTATCAAATGCAAAAATATAAAGGTGAAAATCGCGGCAGGCCTTTTCTAATGAGTTATATAATGCCAGACCTCGCGATAAATAACTAGTATTGAATAGTGTGCAAAAATTATAAGTGGCTGCCATTTGAAATTACTTTAAATGCTTTTTAACTATTTCAAGAAATTCTGGAACACGATGCTCAAAGAGATGTGAAGAGAAAACTCGCCGTTGACCAGCTAAAGCAATTTTATTCCTTTCCTCACTATTATTCAATAGCCATTTTGCTTTATCTACACATTCTTGTGCCGAGCGGAAAGTTACAACTTCCTCATCTTCTTTAAAGAGTTCATTAATGTTTACTTTCCAATCAGTCAGTAGACAACTGCCGACTCCGGTTGTTTCAAATAATCGCATATTTGAAGCATACGTCGGTGATGAATCTGCATGGATATTGAGGACAACTTTCGAGGCATTTATCACATCATACATTTTCTTGCCATAAACCGGGGATCTTAGTGATTTTCTAAGTCGAAGTGAATATGGTGTAATGGGATATACTAGGGATTTTTCGAGCTGTGATTTATACTTCCCAGTGATTTTCTCAGCACTGTAGTACAAGGGAATTAGCGATGTTAATATTGTTTTTTTTAAAAAATGATATGCAAAATCGAAATATTTTAAATCATAAGCAGAGGAAAAGATCTCAAGTCTGATCTCTTTCACTAATTTATTTAATAATACATCCCTGTTTATATGAAACCCGATTGACTTAAATATTTGCCCGATGAATACTACATCAAAATGCTTGTTTGTTGGCTCAGTTAATTCTAAAATAGTTTTATTAAATGCGTGATGCAGATGTTCTGCCTTTAGGCCAATTTTATTTAGACGAACCACTTCTTCCGGCGCACAAGAAATCGTAAGATCAACATCATTAAATATTTTCATATCAACGGACGAACTTCCCTTCCATAGCGCAATCAGTTTTATGGAGGGTATGCGAGCTTTTATTTCTTTCAGCAGATTGCAATCATAAAGATCGTAGAACAATATGTCTGGTTGAAATTTTTTCAACATTTCAACAATAATTTGAGGACTTTCCGTAATTTCTAAATTGTTCTCCTCGGACCACTTTTTTAAAAACTTTGGTATGTTAGTAGGAATAGTGAGCACTGGAATTTTTTGTTCCCCCATCGCTTTTTCCCAGCCGGAAGCCCAGATGGAAATGTGATTATCAATGATTTTCTTTTGATCAATAAATTTCTGCTCATTAAGATTAGGATACAATTTGTATACATAATCAATCATCTCGGGATAAAGATATGTTAAGATTGCGATTTGCACTAACAATTCCAGCTTATCATAAACTAAGACAGTTTAATTCTCTATAAAAAATAGTTGTTGCTTTTTGATGCATAAACCCAGCGGATATTCCCCAAAAATCTAATCGCTTGAAACCATTCTTCTTGAGGAATTCAATACCCTCACTGTATTCTTCTCTTTCAGAATCATCCAATATTATAACACCGTTTTCGCTAATATTATTCAAACAGTTTTTAATGCAGTTAACTCTATCTTCTGCATCAATTATTATAAGGTTGAAAATTTCCTTGGTGCTTTTAATGATTCTGCAATAATTTCCATCATGATCTAAATTAGAAAATATAACTTCTGAATTATCCGAAATCATTCCTTTTATTTTTTCATACCATTTCCTATTGTGCTCAACGGCTATTATTTTATTCACAATTTTTGAGTAATAAAGTGTCGAATTACCGCTGCCATATTCAAAGATTTTTAAATCTTTGTTAAGTCTTTCAGATAGGAAACTAATTGCTGGGTATGTTAACCATGGAATAGGGACACCGAATTTATCTAAAGGTTCTTTTTTTAAAAAAGAATTAATCCATCCTGTATCTACTAAATAGCCGTTATGGCTTGAAAAGAGCAAGGTTCTCAACAATCCTGGTTGGAATATTAATTTTATAACAGTAAGAATTTTATCTTTTAACTTCATTTGTATTATTAAAGTAATCGAAAATTGAAATGAAAAATAATGATCTAAGCATCATAATCACCTGATTGAACGTATTTTTATAAAAAATAATTGAGAATGTCGCCAGCGAATACGAAACTAATGTTGCCAAAGCTGATCCAACTATCCCAATCTTAGGAATTAGAATGAAGTTTAATGCAACATTTACAACCATTCCCAAAAATGTTCTATAAAAAGATATCTTTGTTAAATTTTCAGCCACAAGATATTGGCTGCTCGCAACACCTAAAAATGTCGCCACTGCCGACCAAATGTATATTTGCAATACCGGAACCGCTGGGACAAATTTTACTCCAAAAAGTAGGGTGATTATCTGGGGGGCAAATATCGTTAGCGGAATGGCAATACCAACAGATAACCAAGACATTATATCATAAAATTGCTGCATTCGTTGTTGGTAAATCTTTTCATTAACCTTCTTTGCATTAATAATTGCCGGAAATAATGAACTACTTATTGCCATTGGGATAAAGTACCAGAGCTCGCAAATTTTAACCGCGGCAGCGTAATAGCCAGCTTGAGTATTATCCAACATTTTCTTTATCATAATTTGATCGATCTTCATATAAATGGCAACCACTACTCCTGCTAAAAGTAACGGGAAGGCATCTCTAAGTATTTTTTTTGAAAGCGAGATACTGAAATTCCATTTAAGCTTTCCATCCTTTTGGATTTTATACACAACCAGCAAACCAATTGCAAATAATAATGATTCTAAAGCAAATGCGTACGCAAAATAAATCAGATCTGCTTTTATGATAATCAAATAAACTTTAACTGCTGAAGATATTACCAAGCTTATAAATTGGGCATAAACTGTGAATTTTGATTTAACTTTTGCTTGAAAATAGAAATCAATTACGTAGAATGATTGAAAGATTGTCGAAGTGCTAATGATTAAAATAAGTGAAGAAGTTAAAAATTCTTCATGGGACAATACAAGAACAAAAAAGATAAAAATGATAGAAATGATTGAGGCAACTAATCTGAGATAAAAGCTTGTTCCGATAATGGAATTGCTCCTATTTTCTTCAGCAACAAGATCCCTCACAATAATGCTGTCCATACCTAGTGCAGCAAAGCTCGCAAGTATTGTTACAAAACTTATAGAATAACTTAACAGTCCAAAATTATCAGGACCCAAGTATTTAACCAGGTAGATTGTAACAAAGAAATTTATTGCGATTCGGACAATTCTCTCCGCAAGCAGCCAATAGGTGTTCTTGGCATATTTGGTTTTACCTAATAAACTAATATCTAAAAATATTTTTTTAAAGGAATTTTTATCAACCATGAGATTTTATGTCCGCGTATTCCATTTGATTGATCGCCATAGATAGATAATTGAGTTTAATTTTAAAACAGATAAAATGTTTTTTAGCTTGGTTCGAACAATTCTTGATAAGAACGATACAAATGCGTTTGTGTTCCAAAATTCAAACTTTTGAAGAGCTTGTTTTACTTCTTTTATACTTTCTAATTCATTTTTCCACGATTCTCCCCCAGCTGACATAACAACAAGAGCATCACCACCAATGTATTTACCTTTGTCTCTAAATCCTGGAATTGATTTCTCCAGCCTACAAATAAATTCAAAGTCCATTGCAAATTTGTATGAAGTATCAAACATCCCATTTTTTTCATAAATAAATTTTCTAAAAAACATTGTGGGATGATTATACGGCATAGCTCGCTGAATTGGGCAGAGCAAAGGTTTTCTTATATTTGAACCATATACTTCATCTATAAAGTATACATTTCCATGAACAAACAATATATCATGATTTTTAAATTCTATTGATACTCTCTCAAGAACAGATTCATCATAAAAATAATCATCACTGTTTAAGATACCTATTACATCACCAACCGAGTTCTTTATTCCTTTGTTAAATGCATCTGAAATTCCCCAATCTTTTTCAGAAATCACCCTTAACTTATTGCTCACTCCGGCGTGGTCATAGGTGTTTTTAATCAATTGTAGAGTGTTGTCAGAACTTAGATTATCAATAATGATGTGCTCATATTCTTTATAAGTCTGATTTATAACTGAATTTACGTTCTTGGAGATGGTCGAACTGGAATTATTGGTTGGGGTTATGATTGAAATCTTCATAGGATTTGTTGATAATATCATTCGAACTGAGCCTTAATGTCTAATTCGATATGGTATTTAACTATGTTAGTATATATTTTTAAACTCAATATTGGCCCAAAAAATATTCGCACAATGTCCTCAGTAAATATAACTTATTCCGTAGGAAATTTGACTTGTTGTGAAAAGTGAAAAATTCAACATAACGCTGGACGCCAGAATGATTAATCATTCAGGAATTGGAACTAATATTAAAAACATGATACCAAACTTAATTGATAATTATAATCTGACGCTGCTTGGTAACTCAGAAATTCTTGATTCCTTTTCATGGTCTAAGCAAACAAGAATAATTGATGCGAAAAGCCCCATATATTCAATAAAAGAACAAATAGAACTTCCGACTAAAATTCCCAAATGTGATCTCTTCGTATCACCCCATTACAACATTCCTCTTTTAAAGATAAAAGCCTCAAAAAGGGCTACAATAATTAATGATGTAAACCATCTTGTTTTTACCCATCAGCTTTCGTTACCAAAAGTAATATATGCAAAATACATGATCAATTCTGCTATAAGAAAGTCGGATAAGGTTATAACTTTGTCAGAGTTTTCAAAAAACGAAATACTCAGATACACCAATGTTGGGGGAAAAGAGATAAGAATAATTTATTGTGGTCTTGATAATGAAAAATTAAGATACAAATTACATGAAAAATCATTTGAAGAAATACGGATGACCTACAAATTACCTGGGAATTATTTTCTTTACGTAGGCAGTATAAAACCCCACAAAAATCTTAAAACAGCAATTAAAGCATTTGATATCTGGTCAAAGAAAAATGTCTCTTCCATAAAGCTGGTTCTCATTGGTGTTAAAATGAATGAAATTGAAAAAGACATGGAAATCTCACAATTATTTAATCAAAATAGAACCATTGTCCCTGGTTTTGTAGAGGATTCTGACCTTCCGTTAATTTATAAAAATGCTGAATGCCTTATTTTTCCATCTATCTATGAAGGATTTGGGTTACCTCCTCTTGAGGCAATGATTTATGGATGCCCCGTAATTGCAAGTAACTCGGCTTCGATTCCGGAGGTATGCGGAGAGGCTGCCCTTTATTTTGATCCTCTTAAAGTTGAGGATTTAGTAGAAAAAATGATTATTCTAACCGGCGATAAAAATTTGCGCAATGAATTAATTGATAAAGGATATAAAAACATTTTAAGATTCGGTTGGGAAAAATTTGCTGAAAATTTAAAGCGTGAGTTCGATGATACCATCAAAAAATAAGGTCCTTATAGTAAACAATGTCTAATCCAAATCTGAAAACTGCAATTGTACATGACTGGCTGACCACTTATGCCGGTTCCGAAAGGTGCGTGGAATCTTTTACAAATGTTTGGAATGATGCTGATATTTATTCGCTCGTTGATTTCTTAAATGAGAAAGATCGGCAAATAATTTTAAAAGGTAAAAAAGCAAGCACTTCTTTTGTACAGAAATTACCCTTGGCAAGTAAGTATCACCGCCATTATTTTCCGATCTTCCCTCTTGCAATTGAACAATTTGATTTGTCAAAATACGACCTTGTACTTTCAAGCTCACACGCATTTGCCAAAGGAATATTGACTAACTCTAATCAATTACATATTTGCTATTGTTATACACCAATTCGGTATGCATGGGATCTTACCCATCAATATTTTGATTCGGAACGCTTTTCTGGCAGAATGAAAAAATTAATTTTACAACCGGTTTTACATAGCATACGAACATGGGATGTTGCCTCTGCAAATCGAGTAGATTACTTCATAGCCATTTCAAATTTTATTGCTAAGCGAATAAAGAAAATTTACAGAAGAGATGCGGAAGTTATTTACCCGCCGGTTGATACGGAAAAATTTGGCTTGCGAATCACAAAAAGGAAAATTTTTATTTAACTGCGTCACGATTTGTTCCATATAAAAAAATCGATCTTATCGCAGAAGCATTTTCAAAAATGCCGGATAAGAAATTAATTATTATTGGTGAAGGAACAGATGAAGAAAAAATTAGGTCTAAGTGCTCTAAAAATGTGGAGATCATCAATTACAATAAAGTTAATGATCTTGCGGAATATATGAAAAAAGCAAGGGCTTTTATATTTGCCGCCGAAGAAGATTTTGGAATATCTGTGATTGAGGCTTTAAGCTGCGGAACTCCCGTAATCGCTTTGAACAAAGGAGGAACCGCCGAGACAATCGTCGATGGAAAGTATGGCATTCACTTTTCCGAACAAACTGCAGAAGACATTGTTAATGCTGTAGTCCAGGTTTGAAAAAAGTGGAAATATTTTCGACCCAGTAAAACTAAGCAACTATGCAAAAAAATATGATAGAAACATTTTTGAAGAAAAAATAAAAGCGTTTGTGGAAATAAAATGTAACGAGTTTTTTAAAAGATGATAATAAATCAAAGATCAAAATATTACTTGCGGCTTTTCCTTGATCTTTTGCTATTAAACATGGTTTTTATCTTGTCGGCAATTCTCGCTCAATCATTCCAGATATTGATAGCACGGAATTACATGTTTATTTTACTTGCGGGCATGAACTTCATGTGGTACTTCGCTTCTAACATCAACAGTTTTTACGAGGATAATCACATTCATTCCTTCTCGTACCAGTTTGGTAATATCCTAAAAAATGTTTTTGTTCAAATAATTACAGCTATTCTATTCATCTTTATTGCTAAAGAAGATCTCTTCACTCGAAATTTTATTATATACTTTGCTTTGCTTGCTCATCTTTGTAATCAGTATAAGAATTCAGCTGCTCAATTTTCTAATGAGCAAATTAATTGTTAGAGAAAGCAAATTACAAAATGTTGTAATTGTTGGAGCGGGTGAAATAGCCCAGAATTTTTACGAATCAACGATTAAAAATCGCCAGTTTGGTTACAATTTTGCCGGTTATTTAGATGACAACGAGGAGGAATCGAATCACACCGAATTTGATCGGTAGAATAGATGATCTAGAGAACATAATTGACCTAAAAAAAATTAAGCGAAGTAATTGTTGCTCTTCCAATTCAAGAATTCTCCCGTCTAGATCAAATTATTAAGGTTTGCAACCGGCATGCGGTAAGGGTTCATATAATACCGGACTATTTTAGGTTCATATCTAAAAAATTTCGAATAAGCATGTTTGAAAATTTTCCAATAATTACCATCCGTGATGAACCTCTTGCCGAAGCACATTGGAGGTTCATCAAACGATCATTTGACATCTTATTTTCACTGTTTGTAATTATTTTATTTCTCAGCTGGCTTATTCCTCTGATAAGTATTCTTATAAAAATATTTTCTAAGGGTTCCGTCTTTTTTGTACAGCAAAGAATCGGGATGAGGAATAAGGCATTTAATTTTTACAAGTTCAGAACACTTATAACTAATGAAAATTTTGAGAATGAATCATACTCACCGGTTATTGCGGGCGATTCGCGAATCACAAAGATTGGAAGCATCTTAAGAAGAACTAACCTTGACGAACTGCCGCAATTTTTTAATATTCTTAAGGGGGATATGTCAGTCGTTGGACCGAGACCTCATTTTCTTCCCTACAACGAAGTTTATTCTGAAATTGTAGACGAGATAAAACTGAGAAGCCGAGTTAGACCCGGATTAACTGGCTGGGCTCAAGTGCATGGATTGCGCGGTGACTCCCACGATCCAATTGAAAATGAAAGAAGGACCAGAAAAAGAATTGAATATGATATTTGGTACATAGAAAATTGGTCAATTTGGCTTGATATTCAAATTATTATTCTCACAATCTGGCAAATGATTAAGGGTGAAACAAAAGCAGTATAGCGAATGTCACTATATTCACCGTAAAAAACACTAACAAATTTTACTCTTGTATGAACAATATAAGTTCAATATTTACTAAAAATCTCACTTCAATTTAACTTCCCTTTTAATAAGCAAACAAATACAAAATTTGATCTTGCCTTGAATGAAGGATTAGCTTCCACACTCATATTTATATTTAAACCGACCCTGGCTTTTTCCGTAAAAAAATACGCAAAAACTCGGTAAATCTTACTTTTTTAATAAAAAAATCACAAAATGAGACAAAAAAGCATTCTTTATTTTAGGTACAGAAGTTGAATAAACTTATCAACAAATAGACAGCTCAACTTCATAATTGGAATGAACAATAATTTTTCTTGCAAATAACTATTAATAATTATGTGGAATAATATCATGTCATTTTCATCTCTCAAAAAACATTTAGCAGTCATAATTCTACTGCTTACTTTTTCAATCATTGTAAATAGCTGTGAGTCAGACACTCAAGTTACTGGCGGTGGTGCTGAAGAACAGCAGACCCCGAAAACCGTAAAAATGAGCGGACAAGTTATTAGTAAACTAACTGGGATTCCGATTGATAGTGCACAAGTTTTAGTTAATGGTCTTTCGGGGCAATTTGCATTTTACACGGATAATCAGGGTAAATTCACTCGTGATATCACAGTTACATCAAGCGTGAATTTAACTCTTGTTGTAGCTAAGGCAAATTATGTAACCGATAGTGTTAATGTTTTTGTTGATGGTAATTCAGATGTGACTGTTCCAACTATCAGATTGGAATTTAACAGTACTAGTTCCGTTCCATCCGGTGATCCAGTAAGTATTTTTCTATCGTCACAAAGCGCAACAAGTATTGGGGTTAAAGAAAGTGGCGCGGAAGAGACAGCAAGAATTTCGTTCGTCGTTCAAGATTCGGCAGGAATTCCCATTGATCTCGACCATTCAGTTGATGTAACTTTTAAATTTGGTGCAGCTCCGGGCGGTGGTGAAGTGCTTACTCCGCCAATTGTTAAAACAAATAATAATGGACAAGCTGCTGTTAACTTAACTAGTGGAACTAAGGCCGGCGTGGTTCAAATTATTGCTGAAATAACAGTAGGCACAAAAAAAATCACTTCCTTACCTGTAGCAATTTCGATCCATGGCGGATTACCTGATTTCGATCATTTTAGCATTGCTCCTGATAGATTAAATTTCCCTGGGTATAATATCTTTGGACTTACGGATCCTATCACCGCTTATGTGGGCGATAAATATGCAAATCCTGTAAGGCCTCTTACTTCTGTTTACTTTACTACTACAGGTGGTATAATTGAGGGTTCCATTCAAACTAACTCACAAGGAATTGGTACTTCAAATTTGATCTCTGCGCTTCCAAGACCAAACCATTTGGTATTTGGACCTGGTTTTGCAACTGTAACTGCTACAACTGCCGATCAAAATTCAGTAAATATTAGCCGTGACTTATTAGTTCTGTTCTCAGGTGTTCCACAGTTGTCTGCTTCACCAAACTCTTTTTCACTTGGTGAGGGAGGTATTCAAGCGTTTACCTACACATTATCGGATCAAAATTTAAATCCATTGGCTGGCGGTACCTCCATAAAGGTTACAGTTGAAGGTGAAGACGTTAAAGCACAGGGCGATGTTGATGTAGTTCTTCCAGATACACAAAGCAAAGCATGGACACAGTTCAGTTTTGTTGTTTGGGATACTGTTGTTGATACACTAAACGTACAATCGCCTGTAGTCATATCCATTAAGTCCGAAGGGCCAAATGGAAAGGCATCATATATAATTTCTGGCACGAAAAACTAAAATAAAACTTAATAATTGATGGCTGTCTCAAAGGGCAGCCATTTTTATTTTAAAGCCACTGTTAAGCTGCTTGAAACCTTTCACCTCGATTTTCATCCTATATTTAAAGATTTTAACTCATGTAAAGAAGAAATGATTTTGAACCAAGAAAACAATTTTTAAAAGAATCCTTCCGGTTGTAATTGGCGGGCTGCTGGGTTATTCATACTATTATTTTATCGGATGCAACAATGGATGCCCAATTCAAAGTAATCCGTTTGCAAGTACAATCTACGGTGCGGCGATTGGGGGAATTTTATCGTTTCCCTCAAAAAAAAGTAAAAGCAACTCTTAGACACTGCGGCTGATCAATTTCCTTTGCTAAATTAATTGATATTGCAATTAATCATACATAAATTGCATGCAGAAATTAATTACCACACAAAATAAAAACTTAGGAATAATTTATGGCATCAGATTTCATTGCACATGTTGAAATTCCTTCAACAAATCTTGAAAAAAGTATTGACTTTTACAGCAAGCTTTTGGGATGGGACTTCAAACCTTTTGGCAACGGTTATTTCCTGTTTAATACCCATAAAGGAATTACGGTGGGTCTGAGAAAAGTTGAAAAGATCAGTAAAGGTGATTGTACAATTTTTCATATTAGGGTTAGCGATATCAGCAGTCATCTTTCTAAAGCAACAAGCTTAGGTGGACATATCTCCAGGGGCAAGACTACAATTCCGGCCATGGGCTATTATGCGTTAATAAGTGATCTTGATGGGAATACTATCGGTTTGTATCAAGGCAATTAAGCTAAATATTATTAGTCATGGTAACGATGATTTTTTACTCCGTGCGCCCCACGTTTAGATAATATTTTTAAGTGCTAATATTAGTCACGTTCTTATAATGATTCACCTATATTTGTTAAAAGTGCCCTCTTTTATATATTTATATGAGGGCATTTTTTTTGTACAGTACTACAAAGAACTATTAACTTTTCTATTTACAAAAATCTTCAAATTGCCGGGCAATTATGTCAACAAACAGCGATTACTTAAATATCATAAACTCTTTTGAAAGCCTAACTGATGTTGGTTTATTATATGAAACAAATGTCAGCGAGTATCATGAAAGAAGAAAAAATTTGGAGGGGCGATTTGATGAGTTTAATACTTGCTGCGAGTGGATTGAAAAGTTCAGATATCAACCTTCAAAAAAAGAATTTTTAGCATATGTCCAGCTTCAAACGTATAATAGTTACTACTTAAAACATTTGGTCGAAAGATGGTCCGGTAAGTACATTTCAAATGGGGCTTTTATAGCAGCGATTAAGTTTTTTGAACTTCCTTTCAGACCAATTTATGGAACACCAGATATATCGGTTACTGTTTTTCTCAAGAAGAACGCAACTTTGTTGTAGTTCTGCTCTCGTTTGACTTCTTTTAAATACCTTTCTAAAAAAACTTTCGATTATCATTTTACAATTATATCTTAGATATTATTTATTCAAATGGTTTTTATTAATAGCACAACTCACTAATTTTATATTTATGCATATCCTCGGTATATCGGCCTTTTATCATGATTCTGCTGCAGCCATAATTAAAGATGGTGAGATAGTAGCTGCCGCTCAAGAAGAAAGGTTCACTCGAATCAAGCATGATCAAAATTTTCCTTCAAATGCAATTAAGTATTGCCTTAGAGAAGCGGGAATTACTACTACAGCAGATAAATTATGTTGCTTTCTATGATAAACCATTCATCAAATTCGAAGAATACTTGAAACGTATCTTGCTTATGCTCCGCACGGTATAAAATCTTTTATTAAAGCGATTCCTTTGTGGATTAAGAAGAAAATCTGGATGAAGGAATTAATCAAAAAGGAATTGAATTATGAGGGTGAAATTTTATTCCCGGAACATCATGAATCGCATGCCGCATCAGCTTTTTATCCATCTCCATTCAATCATGCTGCTTACCTTACAATGGATGGGGTCGGTGAGTGGGCAACAACATCTTATGGTATTGTGTGATGAAAATGGAATTAAAATTTTAGGTGAACTTCACTTCCCACATTCTTTAGGACTGCTGTATTCTGCAATTACATATTTTACAGGCTTCAAGGTGAATTCGGGTGAATACAAAGTAATGGGCTTAGCTCCGTACGGTAAACCAAAATATGTCCGGCAAATATATGATCATTTGATTGATTTGAAAGAAGATGGCTCATTCAAAATGAACATGGATTATTTTGATTATTGCGCCGGACTAACAATGACAAATAATAAGTTTAATGAACTATTTGGTGGAAAACCCCGTGTTCCTGAAACCAATCTTACTCAACGAGAAATGGATCTCGCCCGATCGGTTCAAGATGTTACAGAAGAAATAATGTTAAGAATGGCGAAACATGTAAAAAAAATAACCGGAGAAAAATATTTGTGTCTTGCAGGCGGAGTTGCTCTTAACTGCGTTGGTAATGGAAAATTGTTGCGTGAAAATATATTCGAAGATATATGGATACAACCTGCTGCCGGAGATGCCGGCGGAGCAATCGGTGCTGCATATATTGTTTATCATCAACACTTAAAAAATAAGATTAAAAACAAAAACGGCAGAGATTTGCAAAAAGGCTCCTACCTCGGTCCGCGGTATTCTAATGATGAAATTCAAGAATTTCTTTCAAATAATTCATTGCCCCACAAATATTTCGAAGATGAAAAGTTGTATGATGTTGTGAGTGATTTAATAATCCAGGAAAAAATAATCGGATGGTTTCAGGGTAGAATGGAATTTGGTCCACGAGCATTAGGTTCACGTACAATTATTGGTGATGCCCGCTCTCCTCAAATGCAGAAAAAAATGAATCTTAAAATTAAATTCAGAGAAGGATTTCGTCCGTTTGCACCATCCGTTCTTGCAGAAAAGGTTAGCGACTGGTTTGAGATTGACCGTGAAAGCCCTTACATGCTTTTAGTTGCAGAAGTAAAAAAAGAAAAGCAGCGAAAGATGACAAATAGGAAAACAATCTTTGGGGAAT
>CAWFDA010000005.1:0-106455 GCA_963814475.1 uncultured Bacteroidota bacterium
CAACGTCGACGCCCTGGCCGCTCTCTTCCACGAGAAGGCCGTCTTCGTCCACATGGGCGGAACGATGACCAGGGACCAGGAGCTCGGCGTCATCAAGGGCGGTGGGATCCACTACAAGCACGCGGAGATCCTGGAGGCGTCGGTGCGGTTCGTGGGCACGACGGCCATCGTCCTGAACCGCATCCGGCTGGACGCCGTGGTCGGCGGCAACGAGGTAACCAATCCCTTCATGGTCACGGAGGTGTACGTGCAGGATGGCGGTGCTCGCAAGCTCGTCGTGCTCGCGTTCACCAGGCTGCTGACGCCGTAGCTCGAAGGAGGAAGGAATGCGTGTGATGGTGACGGCAGGGATTGCGGCCGCCGTGCTGGCGACCGCAGGGATCGGCTTGGCCGCCGACTGGCCGCAGTGGCAGGGCCCCGACCGCAATTCCATGTCCCGCGAGCAAGGCCTGCTGCAGGAGTGGACGCCGGCCGGCCCACCGCTGGCCTGGAAGGTGGACGGGCTCGGCGGCGGCGACAGCGCTCCCTCCGTCGCCGACGGGCGCATCCTCGGGATGGCCAATCGCGGAGCGGACGAGGTCGTCTGGGCACTGTCCGAGTCCGACGGCCGCTCGCTCTGGGTGACGCGCCTCGGGCCGGCGTTCGAGCAGTCGGGCTTCCCGCAAGGCAAGGAGGGGCCGGCGGCGACTCCGACGGTCGACGGCGAGCTCCTGTACGTGATGGGCCTCGCGGGGAACGTCGCCTGCCTCAAGGTCCGGGACGGCGCCCTCGTCTGGCAGCGCAGCCTGGGCGACGACTTCTCCGCCCCGCTGCCCACGTGGAGCTTCCGCGAGTCGCCCCTCGTGGACGGCGACCGGGTCATCGTGAGCCCGGGGCCGCGGGCGCGACGCTCGTGGCGCTCGACAAGCTCACCGGCAAGACGATCTGGAAAGCGCGGTTCCCGGCGACCCGAAGGCGGCCTACTCGTCGGCGATCGCGATCGACCTCGGCGGGCAACGGCAGTACGTCCAGTTCACCCAGAAGGGCGTCGTGGGCGTCGCCGCGAAGGACGGTGCCTTCCTCTGGCGCTACGACGCGCCGGCCAACACCTTCGGCATCAACATCTCGACGCCGCTGCACCACGACGGCGAGGTCTTCGCGGCCTCGGCCTACGGCATGGGCGGCGGCCTGGTGAAGCTACGCTCGTCCGGCCGACGGGAGTGTCCAGGCCCAGGAGGTCTACTTCACCAACAAGATGCAGAACCACCACGGCGGCATGATCCTGGTCGACGGCTCGCTCTACGGCGCGAACGGCGGCAACTCGGGCGGCTTCCTCCTGGCCCTCGACTTTCGGACTGGCGCGGTCCACTGGGACCAGCGCGCCGAGGGACGAAAGGCGCCGAAGGGCTCGGTGGCCTTCGCGGACGGCCGGCTCTACTACCGCACCGAGGACGGCCCGATGCTGTTGATCGAGCCGAGCCCGAAGGCGTATCTCGAGCGCGGGCGCTTCGAGCAGCCGGGCCGCGGCGGCAAGCCGGCGTGGGCGCACCCCGTCATCGCGAACGGCAGGCTCTACCTGCGCGACCAGGACCTGCTGCTCGCCTACGACATCCGGGCGAGGTGACCCGGCGGGGTTACCTCGGCGCCGTCGAAGGCCGCCTGAGCGCCGTCTCCCAGAACCGGACGGCGTCGAAGACCCATCCCTCGGCGCTCGTGCCCGTGCCGAGCCCGAAGCCATGCCCCAGGCCCTCGTACTCGCGGTACTCGACCGGGGTGCCGGCCTTGCGCAGGGCCTCGACCCTCCTCCCCATGATCGCGGAGGGGCGATCCCGTCCTGCTCACCCACGACCACGAACGTGGGAGGCTCGGCGGCCGCGTGGTCCGAGTGGGCGGTGTATGCCATCACGATCGCGGACGGCTGCGGGACGTCGTCGCCTCCGTAGCTCGCCACTCCGTGCGAACCGATCGCGGCGGCCATCCGTGCGCCGGCCGAGCTGCCCCACAGGGAGTAGCCGGTGGTGCTGACACCGAGCGTCCCCGCGTTGCGGAAGATGTAGGCGACCGCCGCCGCCAGGTCCTGGGTGGCGACCGCCTCGCCGTGCCCTGCCCGGTACTTCAGCACGAAGGCGTTCAATCCCTTGCCGCTGATCGCCTCCGCGTACGGAAAGCCCTCGTGGACGGAGCCGACGTAGGAGAATCCGCCGCCGGGGGAGATGACCGCGAACGGCGCGCCGGGCCTTCCGCGGAAGAAGAAGAGCCCCGTGTTGTCCCGGGTAGGCTCCTGCCGCCTCTCGGCTTCGGAGTAGAAGCGGTAGAACACCGTCCGGCCGCGGGCCGCCTCGTCGATCATGCGATTGAGCGCGCTCGCGACCGTCTCCGGATCGACGTGGGTGTGGTACGGCAGGAGCGAGCCGACGCGAGTCAGCGGCATCTGCTCGTCGTAGGCGCCGGTCGTCCCACGGCAGCAGCAGGCGGCTCCACCCGGCGAAGGACGGGTGACGCAGGACGTCTCGCAGGGTGCTCTGCGCTCCGAGGTGTCCGCCCCAAGTGCTCACTCACACCGGTGTCCCTGGCTCCAGCCGACGCCTCGGCCACCGCCACCGGGCGTCCGTCGGGGCCGACGCTGAGCAGCGAGAGTACCAAAGCCGCCACCGCTGCGACGGTCGCGAAGGAATACGACACCTGGGGCGCGGTCCTACCGCCGCCCGCCCGTCGCGCCGGTCACCCAGCCCCGGATCGTGGCCTTGACGTCCGGCCAGGACTGCCGCCGCAGGAGCAGCGGAGTTCGCTCGCGGTCGGCGTCGTCGAAGTAGGCGAGAGCCACCAGCACGTGGCCCACGTCCTCGACGCCGAACTTCTCCCGGTAGAAGGCGAGCATGTCGCCCAGCCCGAAGTGCCGGCCGAGGGCGAAGACGTCGACGAAGTCCTTCTTCGATCCTCTCTGGGCCACCGCCGCCAGCTTCATGGCCGCGATGTCCTCGAGGGCCGCGAGCCTGAGGCCCTCGATCTCCCGCAACGGCCTCACCAGCGGGTAGCGGTATTCGAGGAACGACACCCGGACGCCGCTCGCGCGGCCGTGCAGCGTGCCCCTCTCGACGCGGTCCGTCTCGAGGGGGAAGTCCGGGCCGCGGAGGTCGGCCGCGAGCCGGAGCGGATCGTCGATCGGGTCTTCGCGGAACCAGTCGAAGTCCACCGAGCGTCGATGCCCGATCTGGAGGGCCAGGGCGGTGCCGCCGGCCAGGTAGAAGCCGTGCTGCCGGGCGAGCGGGGCGAGGCGCGGGAGAAGAGACCGCTGCCGGCGACCGAGCGCCTCGCGGCGGAGCTTCACCGGCGCGCCCTGCGCGCCCAGGTCGACTCCCGTGCGCGTCGGACCCACGCGTCGGCTCTCCGCGCCGGCAGCCCGAGGACGAGCTGCCAGAAGCGGATCCGCTGCGGGCTCAGGCCGCGGGCCTCGGTCCTCTCGATCACGTCCCGGATCGCCTGGTCGCCGATGCGCGAGCGGAGCAGAAAATTCTACTTTTCAAGGGGTTGATGTTAATTTGAAATTCAACAAGCCTGAACTAATTATCAACATCAACAGAGATAAAGCCAAAAATTTAGGTGTTTCAGTTATAGATGTTGCACAAACTTTGCAATTGGCTTTTAGTGGTCAGCGGTTTAGTTATTTTACAATGAATGGAAAACAATATCAAGTTATTGGTCAAGTGGATCGAGCAAATCGCGATGAGCCTCTCGATTTACAATCTATCTATGTGCGTAACAACAAAGATGATTTGATTCAACTCGATAATTTAGTAACCATTGATGAACAAAGTAATCCACCTCAGTTGTATCATCACAATAGATATATGTCTGCAACAATATCAGCCGGCTTAGCTCCGGGAAAAACTGTAGGAGATGGAATCAAAGCGATGGAAGATATTGCTGATAAAGTTTTGGATGATACGTTCTCAACTTCTTTAACCGGCCCATCACGCGACTTTGCGGAAAGTTCTTCTAACATCCTTTTTGCATTCCTGTTGGCACTTCTGTTAATCTATTTAATTCTGGCAGCGCAATTTGAAAGCTTCATCGATCCTCTCGTCATTATGATCACTGTTCCGCTAGCTCTGGCAGGTTCGTTGCTTGCTCTTTGGTATTTTAATCAAACATTAAATATTTTTAGTCAAATAGGAATTATTATGCTTGTAGGATTGGTAACGAAAAATGGTATCCTCATTGTTGAATTTGCCAACCAACTTCGTGAACAAGGAGTTTCAAAAGCTGATGCAATTTTTCAAGCTGCTGAATCACGTTTCAGACCCATTCTCATGACAACTCTTGCAACAGTACTTGGTGCTATGCCTATTGCACTCGCTTTAGGAGCCGGCTCCGAAAGCAGAATGTCGATGGGTATTTCGGTAATTGGTGGTTTGCTCTTTAGTTTGATGCTTACACTTTTTGTTATACCTGCAATGTATTCGTATCTCTCTCCTAAAAAACATGTTTCCGTAAACGATGAAAAATAAAATAAAATTGTTGTACCGGGATTTTTTGCAAACTAATAAGTTTCCGGGTGTACTTATTTTACTGATGCTACATTCTTTCGGCTTGCAGGCACAGGAGAATCTTTCGTTGTCTATCGCTATTGAAAACACGTTGAAAAACAATTTTTTCCTTAACACCGTTCGAAACGATGATCAGATTGCGAAAAATAATAACACTCTTGGAAATGCAGGCTTTCTTCCTACTGTAGATGTCTCGGGAGCTGTCAGTACTTCAACAAATACCACCGAGCAGGAATATAGCAGCTCAGAAGTAGTAAAACAAAAGGGAGTACGTACCGACAATATCAATGCCGGAGCTCGACTCAACTGGACGCTTTTCGACGGGTTGAAAATGTTTGCTTCAAAATCAAGATTAAATCAGGAAGTAGAAGCTTCCGGTATTTACTTGAAAGTTGAAATTGAAAACACAGTTTCCCAAGTTATTGGAACCTATTTCAATGTTGTACGGGTTCTTCAACAAATAAAAGTGTTGGAAGAGAATATTAAGATTTATGCGGATCGTGAATTAATAGCAAAGGCTCGATTCGATATTGGATCTGCATCTCGTCTCGATTATTTACAAGCTCGAGTCGATCGCAATGAAAAACTCTCCGAAATTTTATCTTTAAAAGAAGAATACAACACCTCTATTGCCGAACTGAACAGACTTATGGGCAAAACAGATATCATTGAGTACAACCTCACCGACTCAGCCACCATCACTTATGCACCAACCTATGAAGAGTTACGTAAAACCGTCTTGACTAATAACTCCGAAATTAATTTGAGCAGCAAATACACAGGAATTCTGGAGTCAACAGTTCGGGAAATACAATCTCAACGTTTTCCACAATTAAATCTCAGTGTTAATTACAACTTTACACGTATTGAAAACGAAGCCGGGTTCACTTTACTCAACGACAACCGCGGACTCACGACAGGATTGGTTCTTTCATGGAATATATTCAATGGTTTAAACACCCAACGAGAAATTAAAAATGCTAAATTGAATTTACAATCCACACAATTGGTACTTGCCGATACACGATCCAAAATAGATCGTGATTTATATGTGGCTTTTAAAAGGTTTCAATCCGAAAAAGAAATTCTTCAACTCGAAGAAGGTAATCTTGAATTTGCCCGCGAAAATGTTACCGTTGCTTTAGAGGCATACCGCTTAGGAAGTATTTCCGGTTTGCAACTCAAAGAAGCTCAAAACTCCTTCGAATCCTCGTTCTCAAGACTCGTAGAAGCCCGCTACCGTACAAAACTTTCCGAAACAGAATTGATGCGACTCAATGGTGAATTGGTCAAGTGATTGATGTGATGATTTTTGATGCCTGCCCGACCTTGTGGCTTGTGCGGTGAAGGGCGGGCCTGCCCGACCTTGTTGGCTTGCGCGGCGAAGGGCGGGTGTTGATGAGTGGATGTGTTGAATGTTGAATTGAAAATTTGACACACTTGCTTGCAAATCTATTCGCTCAATTGCCCACATTCTCAATTACTCCTCTTTCACATTCCCTTTCTCAATTGACTCTACCTTTCAAATAACATGACTATTGACTAATAGCCGTTGACGAATGACCCTTCCGCCCGAATTTACGACCAATGAACCTTTCTCTAAACTTTATGGAATTGATTTTTGTTTTTCAACCATTAGGTCGCAACTTCAATACAATATTGCAGGAGGAACTTCATGAATCGTACTTGAAATTACAAAGTTACTCCTTGAAAGCAACCTATTTATTATCCCCTCAAGCGTCATGGATCACCGTTCAGGTAATTAAAATTGATGGCGGCATTTCTTCAATAAAATAGAACATGAAAATTTACTCTTTCGAATCGTACCTTCAACTACCCATATCAATTGAAAAGGCCTGGAATTTTTTTAGCTCTCCTTCCAATTTAAAATTAATTACTCCCCCACATATGGGGTTTGTAATTACCTCAGATTATAAAAATGAAAAAATGTACTCAGGGCAATTAATTTCCTATGTGGTGAAACCGTTAGCAGGTATTCCATTGACGTGGGTCACTGAAATAACTCATGTGCAGGAACCCGACTATTTTGTAGACGAACAACGGTTTGGACCGTACTCATTATGGCATCACAAACACTTTTTTAGAGAGATAGACGGCGGTATTGAAATGCGCGACCTTGTGCATTATGCTTTACCTTTAGGTTTCCTTGGACGAATAGCAAATACGCTTTTTGTAAAAAATCAATTAAGTTCCATTTTTGAATATCGTACTCAAAAACTTGAAGAGCTTTTTGGAAGTATTGCGAATAAACAAATCGATGGGTAACCGCGGAATAAAAATCGGAAAATTCTCTATTATCAATTTCAACTAAATTTATCCAATAAATAGTTGATTGTTCATTCAATAAACTGAATAACAATTAGATAGTATTAGTATTTAAATGTTTTTCAAATTCTATTGGTCATCTGGATCACAGGTGTTTTATAGCCCAAATTGCACTAATTTAACGTAAATTTGCACCTCCTTTCAACTCCCGGCAATGACTTATTTCCGGAAATAAAATGACGACTTAGAACTTATGTGTGGAATAAACGGATTAATGAGCCTTGGGTCACCTTTGCCGGGCAATTCTGAGTCGCTGATCCGAAATATGAACAAAGCTCTTAGTCACCGTGGACCGGATGATGAGGGAATTTTCGTAGATGAGGAAGCTGGAATAGCCCTTGGACATCGCCGTTTGAGCATCATAGATCTGTCGCCCGAAGGTCACCAACCTATGATTGATGACCATCAAAATGTTATTGCTTTTAACGGTGAAATTTACAATTACAAAGAGTTAAAAAAAGGAATTAAAAATAAATCATTCCGATCTACAAGCGACACAGAAGTTCTTATGTCATTGTATCAATCTAAAGGACATGCTGCTCTTCACGATTTGAATGGAATGTTTTCGTTTGCATTTTATAAAAAAGAAAATCGCGAATTATTTGTTGCCATTGACAGAGCCGGTAAAAAACCATTTTATTATACCACAACCAATGGTATTTTCGCATTCTCTTCCGAAATAAAAGCATTACTTACACTTCCGTGGATAAAACCGGAAACAGATCAATCAGCGCTGTACAACTTTTTAACATTCAACCAACTGGATGCACCACAAACCATGTTTGCCAACATCTCTAAGTTGGCTCCGGCCGAATGCATGGTTGTAACTTCAAATGGAATTCGTGATAAAAAATTATGGTGGGAAGTTGAATATGCTAATCTGGAATCGATGAGCGAAAATCAACTTGCTGATGATGTCTTTCATGAATTAGAAAAATCTGTTCAGTACCGAATGGTTTCTGATGTTCCTGTTGGGGCTTTTTTAAGTGGAGGAGTTGACTCTAGTGCTGTTGTTGCATTGATGAGAAATTATACTTCTTCATCAATAAAAACATATTCAGTAGGGTTTGAAGGGCAACCCGATTACGATGAACGGATATATGCGCAACAAATTGCGAAAACATATAAGACAGATCATTTTGAAAAAATTGTTGGACCCGATGACATAGCTGAATTCCTTCCTCGCATAGTTGAAATTTTCGACGAACCAATGGCTGATGCCACTTGCATTCCAATTTATTTTATTTCAAAACTGGCAAGAGAAAACGGCACCATTGTAGTACAAACCGGTGATGGTGCTGATGAACTTTTTGCCGGCTACCGTGGTTGGAAAAAATATTATAAGTTGTATCCTTGGTATCACCGTTTTTCGGCATTACCATCATTTGCCAAATCTGCTGTGGCGGCTGTGGCCGGAAATATTAACGAGTACAGCAAAGCGGGCGAAATTATTCAAAGAGGTGTTCACCGCCAGGAATTATTCTGGGGAGGCGCAAAAGCATTTAAAGAACATACTAAACGCGATTTTCTTCAACAACAATTTACCGATCAAATTGGTGATGCCGATTCTTACAATGTAATAAAAAAATATAGGGATGCATTTACTGTTCTTCAGAAAAAAAACCCTCAATTGAACGATGTTGATTGGATGTGTTACCTAGGATTTAAATTTTTAATCCCTGCAAAATATCTTTATAGGATGGATCGATTAGGAATGGCTAACAGCATTGAAGTAAGAAACCCTTTTCTCGATTATAATGTAATCAACAAAGCCTTATCTGTTCCTTCTAAATATAAAATCAAAAATGATGAGCCTAAATATATTCTGAAAAAATCTCTCGAACGTATCTTGCCTAACGAAATATTGTATCGGAAAAAGATGGGTTTCTGTGTGCCTCTTCGTGAATGGGCAGGTGATATTATGGTAGATTATATGGAACAAAATATGAAGAGCTTTTGTCGTAACACCGGCATCTTTAATGAAGAAGGATTAAAATTGCATGTTCGTGAAATCAGAAAAGGAAATACGGCTTATACAAATAATCTCTGGACAGTTTATTTCCTTATGTCATGGTATAAAAAGTGGATGAACGCCTGATACAAAAATGAAAAAAGTAATCTTCGTCACCAATATACCTAACCCCTATCGCATCCCACTTTTTAATGAGATGAGCAGGCAGTTTAAAGAAAATAACATTCATTTGAAACTTGTTTTTGGTTCAGCAAGCTACAAAAGAAGACTTTTTAAACTTGATACTTCAGAAATGAAATTCGATTATGAAATTCTGAAAGATACCGGATATACGTTCAGTAAAGATGGAGAAAAAACCATTTTTCTTTATAAAGGATTATCATCTCTGATGAACAGTGAAAAACCGGATGCTATGATTGTAGCCGGCTTTTCTCCTGCAACAGTTAAAATTTTTTTTCGGAAAATTACCAAAGGCACACCATATGTAATTTTCAGTGGCACTATCGAAAGAGGAAAACGAAATCAGAATTTTATTCGGCGTTTTCAACGAGGGTTTTTAACTAAAAATGCGGCCTCTTTTGTTGCCTATGGCAACATGGCCAAGCAATACTTAGTTAATGCCGGTGCACCGGAAAATCATGTCTTTGTTGGAAGAAATACTGTTGATACAACTTTTTTCGCTGACAAAACAAATGAACTCCGAAGTCAATTGCCACCGAATAAAGATAAAGCTCATTTTACTTATCTCGGTTACCTGGTTCCCCGTAAAAATGTAAAACTGTTGCTTGAATCAGTCAAAATTTTGGCTGAAAAGAGAAGAGATTTTGTTCTGGATATCATCGGCGATGGAATAAGTATGGAGGAATTGAAGAGCTTTGTGAATCAAAATCAATTGCATGATGTAGTTTCATTTCATGGTTTTCGTCAAAAAAAGGACCTTCCTGCTTTTTTTGCCATAAGCAGAGGAATGCTATTTCAAACCGATTTTGATATCTGGGGTCTCGTTCTAAATGAGGCTATGGCAGCAGGAGTACCCTGCCTGGCTTCACCTAACGCAGGAGCTACATATGATCTTATTGAGGAAGGTCGTACCGGTTTTGTGGTTGATTTTACTGATACCCAACTGGTGGCAAACAAAATTGAATGGCTTATTGATCATCCTCAAGAAGCTGCTCAAATGGGGCAAAATGCTGCTGATTTTATCAAACAAAAAGTTACTGTAAGCCATGCTGCTAAGGGATTCCTTGACGGTGCTCTATTTGCTCTGGAATCGAAATAATAAAGCTTTTTTAAAATTCCTTTTTTTATAGATGAATAATTATCTTTACCCAAATTCTATGATATGAAGCATCTTTTGAAATTTATTCTGGCCCTTACAATTTCTGTAATTCCTTTCTACCATGCTACTTCACAGGTAGTGTATCAACATGTCGATAATAAAGCTATTTATGAATTTTTAGATGAAATGGCTAACATGAAAATTATTGAACTTAATAGTGCAGTAAAACCATATTCCCGAATTTTTATATCTCAAAAATTGATAGAAGTAAGTTCACGAAGCTCTGAATTAAATAAACGGCAGTCTAGGGAATTTTTATTTTTTCTTAAAGAATATAATAAAGAAATTGAAAATTCGAACCGTAATGAATTTGTAACAAAAAAACTCTTTGGAAAAAATAGAGAGAAAATAAAAGATCGCCAGAAAAGACTCGACCTCTATTATTTCCGTGATTCAACTTTTATGTTTACCATAAATCCTATTTTAGGAGCTCAAATTTGGTACAACGACAGCGGTTCTGTGTATCATCGCTGGAATGGTGCTGAATTAATGTTTTATGCTGGTAGCCAATTGGGTGTTTATGCAAGCTTAAGAGATAATTATCTCAGCAAAGCCGTTACTGCTCCCGAATATATTACTCAGCAAACCGGTGGAGGATTTAAAAATGCAACCTACGGATATACCAATAAAGATGCTGTAGAGTATTCAGAGATGAGAGGCGGTATCACCGCAGGTGGGAAATGGTGGACACTTGGTATTATAAAAGATCACAACGTTTGGGGAAATAATTATAATGGCGCCAACATAATGTCAAATAGAGCACCCTCTTTTGCTCAGTTAAAATTGAATCTCAAACCCGTTAAGTGGTTCGAATTAAATTATTTTCATGGTTGGCTCTCTTCTAAAGTAATAGATAGCTCGGCTACTCAGAATTACGGAACCGGTACCACCACTGTTTTTGTTCCCAAATTTATTGCTTCCAATTTATTCACTTTTAAACCAATAAAGAATCTTCACGTTAGTATAGGCAATTCGATTGTGTATTCTCAAAATATAAATGGAGCCTATTTTATTCCTGTTCTCTTTTTTAAATCCCTTGACCACACCTACTCCACACTTGGAAATTCTCAAATGTTCATCGATATCAGTTCCCGAAACTTAAAAAAATGCCATTTCTATTTTACAGGGTATTTTGATGACTTTTCCTTTGGGCAACTTTTTAAAACTAAAGATATTACACCATATAGCATGAAATTTGGAGGTCGCGTTTCAAATATCATTCAAAATGTTTCTGTAACGGCTGAGTACACACGTAATAATGTTTTTGCATTCAAACATTACAATCCGGAAACTACTTATGAATCTACCAAATATAATATGGGTCATTATTTGAGAGATAATGCTCAAGAAATCTTCTTTCAATTATCCTACAAACCCATTGCTAAGTTATGGCTCGATGTGAGTTATTGCCTGGCCACAAAAGGGCCCGATTACCCTGACAACCGGAACGATGTAGATCCGATCACAGGTGAACCCATTCCTTCCTACTATGATTTTCAAGAAAGCATTATCTGGGAAAAATCAGCTTTTGCTTTTCAGGCACGCTATGAACTCGTTAATGATTTAATTTTTCAACTTCGCATGGAAATGGCCGATGTTAAAGACGATACAAACACCTATACACCTGGACAATTCCAAGGAAATCAATTGACAACTTCTGCAATGATAACATTTGGTTTTTAATCGATAATTTATTGCGAGAAAGCATTTTTTATACCTGCATTTTTACAACTTGGAAGTATGCCGGGGACATAAAAAATGAACTGAACAGAAAAACCAATCCTTTAACTCAAATTGGCTTGAATGAAGAATACAATGCTGTAAATTTGTTAAAATTTACTTCCATCCGATTTGACGCTATGTGAAGCAATTTTGTAACCACCTTCATCCTCAACAACCGAAAATGTTTCAATAGAAGCTATCTTGCTGTGAAGAACCTTATACTCTATTACTACTTTTTTAGGCTGACCAAATTCAGCTACATGAGTAGCAGAAATAAATTCCAATGACTTTACTTTTCCCAATACCTTCTTCAATTGCAATAATTTTTCCTTCTTCACCTCCATCGGTTCACTAGAATTGAATTCTGCTGTGTAAAGATTAGCAACGGCTTCAAAATCTTCAGCATCAGTCTTCAGAATTAATTCCTCAACAGTTCTTTTGGCTTCTTCCTGATCCATAGGTTTTTCAGCACATGATACCAAAAACATCAGCAAAAAGATAAAGTTCATTAATTTCATTTTTTCAGATTTTAAAGGTTTTGTCAAATATACACTATTCTAACTTTAGGTTAATGGCTGAATAATTTTGCTTTGATTGAATAGATGACGCTTGAATACTCATAATAAATATGAAACCCGTGGTTAGTTTTTTAACTTTGCAACCCATTAAACTAAATTGAACATGCATCGCACTCACCATTGTGGAAAACTAAGAATTAATGATACCGGCAAACAAGTGACTCTTTGCGGATGGGTCCAGAAATCGAGAGATTTGGGCGGACTCACATTTATTGACTTGCGCGATCGATATGGTATTACTCAATTGATTTTCAATATGGAAACAAATCCTGAACTGTGTATGGAAGCTCGCAAATTAGGCCGGGAATTTGTTATTCAAGCTTCAGGAACAGTGTCGGAAAGAAGCAACAAGAATGCAAAAATGGCTACCGGAGATGTGGAAATCCTGGTTGAAAAACTTGAAGTGCTGAACCCTTCACTAACTCCTCCTTTCACCATCGAGGACCAAACTGATGGGGGTGAAGATTTGCGTATGAAATATAGGTACCTCGACCTCAGAAGAGCTCCTGTGATGAATAGTATTTTGCTTCGTCACCGAATGGCACAGGAAACCAGAAAATATCTTGATATGGAGGGATTCGTGGAAATCGAAACACCTGTTCTTATCAAATCAACTCCCGAAGGCGCCCGTGATTTTGTGGTCCCATCGAGAATGAATCAAGGTGAATTTTATGCGCTTCCTCAATCTCCGCAAACATTTAAACAACTGTTGATGGTTTCCGGATTTGATAAATATTTTCAAATTGTAAAATGCTTTCGCGATGAAGATTTGAGAGCCGATCGCCAACCGGAATTCACTCAAATAGATTGTGAAATGAGCTTCATTGAACGTGAAGATATTCTCTCCACATTTGAAGGTCTTGTTAAATATTTATTCAAATCTGTGAAAGGTATCGACATCCCCGATTTAGTTAGAATTACCTATGCACATGCAATGGAATTTTATGGAAATGATAAACCGGATTTACGTTTCGAAATGAAATTAAATAACTTTAATTCACTTGTAAAAAATAAAGGATTCAAAGTTTTTGATGATGCTGAATTAGTAGTTGCTATCAACGTAAAAGGTTGTTCCGAATACACACGCAAGCAACTCGATGAACTCACCGAATGGGTGAAACGTCCTCAAATTGGAATGTCGGGTTTAATTTATATGAAACACAATTCCGATGGCACTTTAAAATCATCGGTTGACAAATTTTTTAATGAAGATGAATTAAAAAAATGGGCGACTCAAACCTCCTGTGAAAAAGGTGACTTGATTTTGATTTTAGCAGGTTCCGAAAATAAAACCCGTAAAGCAATGTCAGAGGTGCGACTCGAAATGGGAGAACGACTGGGATTGCGTGATAAAAATACTTTCAAATGTGCTTGGGTACTTGATTTTCCCTTACTTGAAAAAGATGAAGAAAGTAATCGCTGGCACGCTATGCATCACCCGTTTACTTCTGCACTCCCCGAAGATTTAGCTCTGTTAAATACCGATCCGGGTAAGGTGAGAGCAAATACCTACGATATGGTTATTAACGGTGTAGAAATAGGTGGTGGTTCCATTAGAATTCACAACAAGGATATTCAGAAAAAAATGTTTTCACTACTTGGATTTTCTGATGAAGAAGCACAGGCTCAATTTGGTTTTTTAATGAATGCTTTCGAGTTCGGGGCACCTCCTCACGGTGGTATTGCTTTCGGTTTCGATCGGTTATGTTCCCTCTTTGGTGGCTCCGATTCAATCCGTGATTTTATCGCTTTCCCAAAAAATAACTCCGGACGCGATGTAATGATCGATTCTCCATCGCAAATTAATGAACTCCAGTTGAAAGAACTCGGAATTTCAGTTTCACGGCCTTCTTAATATAGCTGTTTACCATACCTTAAGATACGTTAACCAAAATCATACTTTGGATGGATTGACTTTGGCTTTCTTTTGCGTAACTTTATTTAATTATGTATAGAGTTTAAGTATCTAATTTAAAAATCTATCGTACAAGTTTTGATGAATAGAAGGGCTGGATAAAAGATCTGATTTTATTCCTACAATTTCAATTACATAATATTCATTCAAATAACTGAAATTCAATTTGTTAATAGATATGAAAAATTATAGCTTCCGGTTGCTATTGCTAACCGCACTCCTGTTTTGCGCGAGCTTTAAAGGTTTTTCCCAACACCCAACTGATTTTGTTGATTTGGTGGTGAAAGCACCGGGATTTGATGCGTCGAAACAGCTCGAATCAATTAAAAATCAAGCAAATGGAAGCAATGGTTTAGTTTTCGTTGCTTGGTATAAACAAGCAGATGTGCTTCAATTCAGAATTGATAGAAGCGTGAATTCTGACAATACATTAATATATGAACTATTCCCCGACTTAAATTTTACATTGGAAGATAATCCATTAGAGACGGCAAAAATTATAAAAGAGTTGACTACTCCAAAAACTGAAATTAATAACCCAACCATTAAATCCGAATAATCAGGACAAAATTATAAGCAAATGAGAACAATATCCTCACGCCTTTTTAAGTTTTTCCTTGCTTCCCTTTTAATGGGAATCATGGGATATCCTCCAACCGTTAGTGCTCAAATAACAAACGGAAATTTTGAAACGCTGCCTGCTTTCTCCTCCTGGACTGTGGTGAATAATGCTACCAATGCATGGTATTGTGGGGCACCCGGAGCTCAAGCCGGTGCAAGAGGTGCTTACATATCTAATAATGGTGGCGGAACCAATACATACACAAATACGGTATCACAAGTTTCACATTTTTATCAGGCTTCAATAACTATCCCGGCAGGACAAAATGTGCTTTCTTTCGATTGGAAAGCTTCAGGTGAAAATAATTATGATTTTCTTGAGGTTTTTCTAGTTCCTAACGGAACAGCTGTAAACGCCGGTCTTCGTATGGGTGCCCTTAACCGTGTTGCCGGACCATTACGGGGACAAAGCACATTTCAACTTGCTACTGTCAGTTTAGGTTGTTATGCAACCGCTCAATCGCGTACTTTAGTTTTTAGTTGGGTGAATGATGGTTCATTAGGAACGAATCCCCCCGGTGCTATTGATAACATTGTTTTAACTACAAATCCACTTCCTACCACCGGAATAATATGTGCTAACGCCGTAGCTATCCCATCGTTGCCCTACAATGTTGCTGGCGAAAGTACTGCATGTATGGTGAATAACTATACTGCAGCAACCCCCGGAATTTGTAATGGAACCTATGCTTTTGGTGAAGACAAAGTTTACAGCTACACAGCAACAGGAACAGAATGCATTAGTATCACACTTACCGGTACCAGTACAGACAATATTGGTTTTTCTGTTTACAATGGATGCCCCGGTGCAGGGGGGGTATGTATTGGAAGTGGAGCTCCTGCAGTTTCTAATACTTTATCCGGAAGTGTGACACTACCGGGTGCGGGTACGTATTATATTATTATCGATACCAGCACCCCTATAGTTAATGCATCTTACAATTTACTAATAACAACTTTTGGATCCGGCGCTTCTAACGATAGACCTTTTCAGGCCCAAGCCATACCTTTTAACATTCCAATTATAGGAAACAATACCTGTTCAGGTAATGCAGATGAACCCGTTCCTACTTGCTTTGCGCCTGCAGGAAATGTGTTGCATACTGTTTGGTTTAGTTTCATTGCACCGTCTTCGGGATGTGTGAAAATAAAAACTATTTTGGGTACTTTAAGAAATACCCAAATGCAAGTTTTTGGCCCTGTTTTAGGTAATATAGCGGCTGGAGCCGGAAATACTCTAGTTGCTCGTCAATGCAATAACGATGAAGCGGCTTGTGGAAGTAACGTATATGAAAATTCTGTAATCATCTCAAGTGGACTTTCTCCGGGTTTTACCTATTATATTATGGTGGATGGATATGCAAGTCAAACCGGCTCATTTTCACTTTACCTTATGGATGGAGGAGTTGGTTGCGTAAATCAATTTCCACCAACACCCGGTCAAGATTGTGCATCACCATTCCCAGTTTGTAAATCGGCAATCAACGTTGCAAATCCCGGCCCTCAAGCGTTCGGAACTTTTTGTGATTTCCCTAATGGTGCGAATTGTTTAGCATCCGGTGAGCGTGGTTCCTATTTCTATCGTATCACCATTGCTTCCGCAGGTTTCTTAGAGTTTGATATAGTACCAAATGATTGGCCTGGAGCACCGTCAACTGCCGCCACCGATTATGATTTTGCCGTTTGGAAAACACGAACTGCCGGTGCAGCAGGTCCTGCAAATTGTGGGAATCTTGGCAGCACTGCTCCTGTGTCATGTAATTATAGTGCACTCGGAGTAACAGGGTGTGCCGGCACTCTCGGAAATTCACCTGGAGGTTACCCAGGCTTCAACGGTGCATATGAAACACGAATTACTGTGGCCGCCGGTGATGAATTTTTACTTAATATTAGTAACTTCTCCAATAGTACATCCGGATTTTCATTAAATTTCTCAGCCGGCTCTCCTATAGCATTTACTCCCCCTGCCGGTGGATCTCTTTTATGGACAGGAAGTTTGAGCAACGACTGGTACAATCCCGAAAACTGGGGAGGTTGTGCAGTTCCAAACTGTGTATATAATGTTGTTATTCCTTCCGCTCCAACTAATCAACCTCAGGTTACCGGACTAACAGCAGTATGTGGAAGTATCGATATAAATATTGGAGCTACACTAACTCTTGCTGCAAATTCACAACTTAAAGTGTGTACTGATTATGTGAATAATGGCAGTTTAATTGCAAATACTAATTCTACCCTTCTCATGCAAAGTGATTCGGTTGCCCAGAATCAAAATATGACCGGGGCAATGACCGGGGCAAACAAAATCTGGCACCTTACTTCTAATAAACCAAGTGGATATTCTGTAATCCTCAACAATGATTTAGATAATGCAGGAAATTTTCTTGTGAATATTTCTAATTCAGGAGGGGGGTTTAGTGCTGCGGGGAAATATCATAAAGTTGCAGGCAATTTTACTGTGTGGTATTCTTCTTCTCCTTACGGGGTTTACTCTGCTCCTGTTACGCTGGAATTTAATGGGGCAATTTCTCAATCATATTTCAACAGAGGTTCCTTAAATAATGTGTTGATGAATAAAACAGGTGGGCAATTAACATTAGGAAACAGCGGTGCAACCGACTGGATGTTATTAGGTGGAACACTTACTCTTAACTGGGGTCAAATAAGTACCGGATTAAACAGAGTTAATATAATTAACAGTAATCCTCTTGCTGTTTCTGTAGGCAATGCCAACAGCTTTGTTGCAGGAAGTTTGAAACGAAATTTGCTTGCCGGCGGTGGAAGTTATGATTATCCTGTTGGTTCAGCTTTGAAAGGATATCAGCGATTAAATTTTAATATCTTCCCTCCTCATACTAGAACTAATTTGCAAATAGGTTTTATCAACACTCCTGCTGCTTATCCTGTTTTAGGCCCTGAATGTGTATCAGCGGTATTTGATCAACCTTCTCTAGACAATGGCTTATGGAATATTCAAACCGTTCCTGTTATCGGTTCTACCGGCAATTTTGATCTTACAGCATATCCTACCAATTTTACCAATGCACAAGCAGGTTATACAGTAATGATGAAAAATGGGCCGAACCCTTGGGCTCTTGAAGGAACATGTGTAGCTGCCTCCCCTATTTCTGCCATTCAGCGTAACGGTATGTCAACTCTGGGATTTGGAGTTCAATTTGGAATTGCTCAGGCTCTTACCCCACTTCCAATTGAGTTGTTGTCCTTTGATGCCTTTGCAAAAACAAAAACCATTGGACTAAAATGGATTACCGGCTCTGAAGTTAATAATAAAGGATTCGAGGTTCGTAGAAGTACAAGACCTCCTGCCTTTGAAACAATAGGTTGGGTAGATGGTCATGGTACTACCAACTCCAATCAGGAATATAAATTTGAAGATCGTGATGTAATTCCAAATACAACTTACTATTATCGCTTACGACAAATTGATTTTGATGGTCGTTCCGAAGATTCTGAAATTATTGCCGCAAAAATTACCGGTGAGAGTTTCTTTATGACTGTTATTCCAAATCCATACTCAGGAAAAACCAATATTGCATTTTCACTTGATTCTGATGCAGAAGTAACTATTGAAGTCCTCAATACTATGGGACAGCGTATTTCATTACTTCAGGATGGGTTGCAAGCTAAAGGTGATTACAAATATGATTTTAGTGCTAAAGATTTAGGATTTGCATCCGGAATTTATACCATTCGAGTGGTTGTAGATGGCAAATATCACTCTCGCAGAATTGTTGAACTAGATTGAAAATAAATAATTCACAAAAAAGCCGATTGAAATACCAATCGGCTTTTTTTATGTTACTACGAAACTATTTTTTAGAATTTAAATTGTAATCGTAAAGTGAAAACATTGTCTTTTCGATCACGAGTGAATCCGGAAAGATTTTTGCTCACTTCATTTTTTACCATATCATAATAGGCTGTAATTCTTATGTTGGAATCAAAATGATACAACAATCCAACTCCCCATGTATCATAACGAATATCAGTTGCGTTGGATGTTTTTGCAGATCCACTCATCGATTTCCCTATTGCATCACCTTCGAGTTCAGTATTAGGGTCATACCAATCGTATTTAACTACTACTTGCAATGGTGTTTTCTGAATCCCTTGTACAAAATAAAAATAAGCGCCGTTGAAATTGCGATTATAAATATCTTTTGTGATGGCATTCTTATCATTCGGACTTCTGGTATCACTTGAAAATCCCGGCTGATCACCTGTAATATATTCCGCTTTTAAAATGGTTGTACCTGCTGCCCATGTAACCGATAATTGCCCATCTATACCAACATACTGTCGCTTAGTAAAACCACGATCAGCTATCAATATAACTCCATTTTCCGTTGATTTGGATTCAATTACAAATCCCTTGGTTCCATTATCATCAACACCATTCTTGTAAACAGTTACCGAGTCAATTCTATAGCCACCTGAATAGTAAGATACTCCTAATCCATATTTTATTTTGTCAGATTTAGCAGATCGACTCATTGACAATCTACCGGAGAAATCCTTTTTCGAATCAAAATCAGAAACATCCCCACCAAATGAAGGAGCTCCTACTCCATTAAAAAAACCTGCATCTAACTTCAGCCAACTCAGGTTAGAGCCTTTGGGTCCCTGAAGTGTAATCATTGCGCCCAAATCGCGCTCATTTGGAAATAAAAGTTGCGACATCCTACCTCTTTCCGGAGATTCACGTAAGCTTGAAGAATAATACACCTCATATCCAAAAGGGTTATTGAACATCCCGGCAGTAAGTGATACCCATCCCGACCATGGATCGGTTATTTTTGCATAAGCATCTTTAATCACCACGCCTTTTTCAGTGACATCGAATTGTATTACATATTGAGAGGTGGAAATTCCTTTTTTGTTAGCTTCTCCGGTGTATTGAAACTTGACTCGACCTCTTCTAACCATAAACCTGTTATCCACCCCGGTTTGAAAAGTCCCTCCGGCTGCTGAAGCAACCCCTGCCGAATCTACATATTGATATTGAGGTTGAATGTAACCTGAGATTTTAATCCTCTTCAGAATGCTTAAATCCTTCTTTAAAGAATTTATTTGTGAGGAAAGTGTGTCGCGATTGGATGTTGTATCCACCTGGCCAATGGCAATATTATATCCCAATATGGACAGGCAAGTCAATATAAATAGTTTATGTTTCATGATTCTTAAATTAGTTGCGCAAAAAAATTAATTCTATGTTATTTGCAGTACATTCTAATGTTACCATATTGTTAAGGATCCAATTTTGAAGAAATTGAAAAACCGGTAAGCTCAAATTGAGCCTACCGGTTTTTTTATGGAAATCTTTCCCCTATTTATCAAGAATCTTTAACCACATCCAGTTTATCTTTCAAGGTTTTTATTTCCTCTTTTGCTTTTTGTATTTTTTCTTCGAACTCAGATTTTAATTTTTCTGCATTCTTAGACTTTGCAAAAAATCCAATATTATTTTCCCACACCTGAACTTCATTTTTCAATTCTGTAATCTTGTTCATAAGGTTTCGCCTGTCATCATCAATTTTTGCTGGCTGACCGGATGAATGACGGTTTGTGTAATGATCAGTTTTGTCCTGGTGACGCATTCTAGGACGATCGGCACCGGATGATTTTAGTTTAGTGAACTGTTCGTCGATAACAGCCTTGTATTTTTTAAACAGTTCATCCTTCATTTTCATTGGCACCATTCCAATTTCCGACCATTTTCTTTGCATTCCTTTCAACTCTTCAAACGCAGCATTCACATCTTCTGAAGCAACATACTTTTCGATTTCTGAAATTAATTCTTGTTTTAAAACAAGGTTCTCCTCATGAACTTTATCCATCGAAGAAAAATGTTCTGTTTTATTATTGAAGAAAGCATCACAAGCTGTTCTGAATCGTTTCCACATTTTTTCAGAGAACTTATCACCAACAGGTCCTACTTTTTTCCAGTCTTGTTGCAATCGAATTAATTCGGCAGTTGTTGTTTTCCAATCGTGACTTTCTCGAAGTCCCTCTGCTTGCAAACAAAGTTCAGTTTTCAATTGAAGATTGGATGCAAATTCTTGTTTTCTCTTATGATAAAAATCGTTTTTCGCTTTATAAAATGCATCACAAGCTGCTTTAAAACGATTCCATATTTCGTCGTTAACTTTTTTATCGGCAGGTCCAATTTTTTTCCAAGCAGTTTGAATTTCTCCAACTTTGAGAGTGTATTCTTGCCATTCTTTATGTTTCCACGACTCTTCTGTTTTAACAGCTTCTGCTTCTTCACAGAGCTTGGTTTTTGCTTCTAAATTTTCGGCTCTTTTCGCATCAGCTTCAACAATCATCCCTTTGCGGGCCTCAAATAATTTATCGCATGTTGCTTTGAAACGATCCCAAATTTCATTCTTCTTATCGCGAGGAACAGGGCCCGTTTCACGCCATTTATCTTGTAACATGTGCAACTTTCTGAATGCAGTATTCAGTGAAGTTTCCATTAACAACTCATCGGCTTGTTCACAAATTGAAAGTTTGGCTTCAAAATTTCTACGCTGATCCAGATCCTGTAGCTCACGATTAATTTTGATGAAATCGTAAAATTTATCTATTAGAAACTTATAAGTCAGCTGAAGATTTTTTACCTGAGCGGCAGGTACCGGTCCAACTGCTCGCCATTTCGACTGAAGATCATGAAAACGCTCAAACGCCTTATTCATGTTATCCTCATTCTGAATAAGATCTTTTAGTTGATTCAGGATATCATTTTTTGCAGTCAGATTTTCAGTCCGTTGCTTTTCCAGATTTTCATTAAATTCAATTCGCTTTTTGTTGAATTTCTTGAGCGCCTGATAAAACCGATCTTGAAGAGGATTGGGAATAGGGGCAAAATCATCTTTATTTCCGCCGTCCTCAACAAACTGATTCAGAGCAGCTTCGCCTTCACTTGTAAATGCACTATTCAGAAATTCACGAATGGCAGCTATTTTAGCTTTAAAGCGCGGAACTTCTACCTCATTCACATAATTTTCAAGCAGTGCAACCAAATCTTCGCGAGAAAATGTGGAATAATCTTCCTCTGCAACAGCCTCCTCTTCTTCGTGAGACTCATCTTCTAAAACTGCTGTCTCAGTTTCCAAAAATTGCTCTTCCGTTCCAGGAATCGAATTGGATTCATTAATTTGTTGATTTACAACAATTTCAGGTTTTTCTTGAGAAGTAACTGAATCGATTGTAGATTTATTTGCTTCATTTACAATAACTTCTTCAGAATCCTGAGTAAGATTTGAATCATTTACAGATTCAATTTCTTCATTTACAGTGCTTTCTGGCAAGTTTTGTGGAACATTTGAATCGCTTTCTGATTCAATGGGTTGAGATGGTTTGGTTTCTTCGCTATTCATGATAGTTAACTAAAGGGACACTAAGGATCGATCTATAAAATTAAGGTTTTTTCCGGAAAAACAAAATTGAGGTACTTTTGGGTATAAGTTGTGGCTTTCCTACAAACTCCGGATGTACTATTTGTTTTTGGGGTTAAAAGTTTGAGCAAATTTATGAAAAAAAATGTTCGAAACCGATGAAAATTCATGAAAATTGTATGTCATCATCAAAAACAAAATTCCTCCACCTAAATTTTAAATATTGCAAAATTCAGTATGCCGAAAATGATTGAAAAAATATGATGGGATGAGAAAAGATGGCGAGAAAATAATACTATTTAATGAATGAATTTTCCATTAAAGAATCGAAGAACTCAGCAACCTATAAAACCAGTCTGCCATCGAAACACTTAAGCTTGGCGATAGAAAGCTGGCAGCCCACAAAACCAAAAAACTAACAAACCTGCCTGCCATCGCCATGCTAAAGCTTGTCTTTGGCTTGGCAGGCAGGCTAACAAACTAATAAACTAACAAACTAAAAAACTAAACAGTTAAACAGTTAAACAGTTAAACAGTAATCTCCTTTTCTTTCACCTCTAAATGTTTATCAACTTTAGAAATAAATGAATCGGTAAAGTTTTGAATTTTAGTTTCGGTATCTTTAAGAACGTCTTCGGGCAAACCTTTCTTCACCTCTTTTTTCACCAGTTCATTTGCATCTCTGCGAAGGTTGCGAATAGTTATTCTGGCATGTTCCCCTTCAGCTTTTGTTTTCTTCACTAGATCTTTTCTGCGCTCTTCAGTTAATGGTGGAACAGTAATTCTTATAATCACACCATCATTCTGCGGATTGAAACCGAGATTCGCTACTTGAATTGCTTTTTCGATTGGTGTAAGCATTCCTTTTTCCCACGGTTGAATAATGATGGTACGTGCATCGGGAGTATTTACATTCGCAACCTGACTAAGCGCTGTGCTACTGCCATAATAATCTACATGAATACTTTCGAGCATGGAAGGATTTGCTTTCCCTGCTCTTATTTTTCCCAGCTCTGATTCAAGGTGTTCAATGGCTTTTTCCATTTGCGATTGCATATCGCTCACAGCTTTTTTTATTTCATCTGTCATATCTTTTCGATTAATTACGTTTCTATACTTCAAATTTACTAAAGATATCATTTAACTACGACAAGAGTGCCCACTTTTTCACCTTGTACTACTTTCATCAGGTTGCCTTTTTTGTTCATATCAAAAACAATAATCGGTAAATTATTTTCCTGGCACAGCGTAAAAGCGGTCATGTCCATTACTTTCAAATCACGTTTATACACTTCTTCGAAGCTAATTTTATCGAATTTTTTAGCATTTTTATTTTTTTCCGGATCAGAAGTATAGATTCCATCCACACGAGTACCTTTAAGAATCACATCTGCTTCAATTTCAATGGCTCTTAACGAAGCAGCTGTATCAGTAGTAAAATATGGGTTTCCGGTGCCTGCTCCAAAAATAACCACTCTGCCTTTTTCGAGGTGTCTCACCGCTCTGCGTCGGATAAATGGTTCACAAATAGCCTCCATTTTTATTGCTGATTGAAGCCGGGTATAAACGCCCAAACCCTCCAAGGCAGCCTGCAGTGCCATGCTATTGATTACGGTTGCCAGCATCCCCATATAATCACCCTGAACCCGTCCATCCCACCTTCAGAAGCCTGTAGCCCTCGGAAAATATTTCCTCCCCCAATCACAATTGCCACCTCAACGCCGGAATCAATAATTGCTTTAATTTCTTTCGAATATTGAACCAACACAGTATTATCGATACCAAATTGTTTGTCGCCCATCAGCGATTCTCCACTGAGTTTTAACAGGATCCTTTTGTACCGAACGCCTGTACTTTTTGATTTTGCCATAATATGATTGCTGTTTAGCCGGGGCAAAAGTAGCAAACTACGGCGGAATGACACATGATAAAATATCAGAATTACAAAATTCCTATGTCGAGCACATTCCGGTTCAAATCAGTTTCACGTTTCTTCTTTACGGATGAGGTGTGCCTTCCCATCAAGGATGAGAACCTCCCCCGGACGGGGTCGTGCGTTATAGTTGTTGCTCATCGAAAAACCATATGCTCCGGCATTGCAAATAGCAAGTATATCGCCTTCACGTACCTCGTGAAGTTTACGATCCCATCCAAATGTATCGGTTTCACAGATGTATCCTACAACAGTATAAATTCGCGGATTTCCACCAAGATTCGAAATGTTCACAATGTGATGATAGGCATCATAAAACATTGGTCGAATAAGATGATTTTGACCTGAACCTACACCGGCAAAAACAGTTGAGGTGGTTTGCTTTACTACATTTACTTTTACCAACAAATAGCCGCTTTCACTTACCAAAAATTTTCCCGGCTCAAACCACAATTCCAGTTGCTTTCCGTATTCAGTACAGAAAGCTGAGAATCGCAGAAGTTATTGCTTTACCCAAATCAGTAATATCAGTAGTAACATCATCGTCTTTGTAAGCAACTTTAAATCCACTTCCAAAATCAATAAATTCAAGATCTTTAAACTGAATAGCGGTATCCAATAACAATTCAGCACCTTGAACAAAAACTCCTGCATCCAAGATGTCGGAACCGGTGTGCATGTGAAGTCCATTCACCTTTATGTTTTCCTTTTCTACAATCCGAAGAACATGTCGAAGTTGATGAATTGAAATTCCAAATTTAGAATCGATGTGACCTGTTTGAATGTGTGCATTTCCTCCGCCAACAATGTGAGGATTGATCCTAATACAACACGGCACACTGTTACCAAAATGGTGACCAAAATGTTCGAGCATCGAAATGTTATCGATGTTAATTTGAACACCGGCATCAACACCTTCTTTGATCTCTTCGAAAGAAACGCAATTGGGAGTAAACAAAATTTCGGAAGGTAAAAAACCTGCTTCAAGTCCTATCCGTACCTCTTGTATTGAAACCGCATCCAATCCTGCCCCTTGTTTTTTAAGCAGCTTTAGGATGTTAGGATTGTTCAATGCTTTTAACGCATATTTTATTTTTACATGATCGCCCGGGAAGGCGTTTTTTAATTTTTGATACTGGGAGATGATTTGCCCACCATCATAAACATACAGCGGTGTGCCATATTGACGCGCAAGATCAATTAGGGGAACACCACCCGGAGCCGGATTTAATCCTGAGTAATTCATGTTTCAAATTTAAATGTTTCTACTTTTTTCAAGAAATAGATTCCACCATTCTCAAAAAAAAATTTGTTATTTGCATAGCACAAAAAAAACCGTCTCACCAGAAGTGAGACGGTTTTTTAATCTTGTCATTGACGATTAACCGATTTGTACTCTTCTGAAAAGACTTACAGTAAGTCCCTTTTCAGTTTTTTCAAGGTATTGACGAATATCCATCTTATCATCTTTAATAAATTGCTGATTAAGCAAAGTATTTTCTTTGTAGAATTTGTTTAATTTACCTTGAGCAATTTTCTCCAGCATTTCTTCAGGTTTGCCTTCGGCACGAGCTTGTTCTTTACCCACTTCAATTTCACGCTCAAGAGTTTTTGCATCCACATCGTTTTTATCAAGGGCAACAGGATTCATTGCAGCAATTTGCATGGCCACATCTTTTCCTGTTTCAGCAGGAGCTGTTGCAGATGATAATCCTACCATAGCAACTACTCTATTTCCCGGGTGAATGTAAATCACAACTTTAGGAGCTTCAATCACTTCAAAAGAAGTGATATCAATTTTCTCACCTATTTTTCCGATGATATCAAACAACTTATCATTTACTGTAACATCTCCCATTGGAAGTGCTTTCAATGCATCGATATTTGCAACATCTTTGCTGATAGCAAGATTCAACAAATCATCAGCGAATTTTACGAAATCTGTACTCTTAGCAACGAAATCTGTTTCGCAGCTCAAACCAATCAGAAAACCTTTCGATCCCGCATCATTAGTTTTTGCGATGATATATCCTTCTTTCGCTTCACGATCGGCGCGGTTGGCAGCAACTTTTTGCCCGGTTTTTCTCAGATAATCAATTGCCTTTTCAAAATCTCCGTTTGCTTCCATGAGGGCTTTTTTACAGTCCATCATTCCGGCTCCGGTTTGCAGTCTGAGTTTATTTACATCAGCTGCAGATATAGTAATTGTTGACATTTTGTACTAACTTTTAATGATTACTTTTTTGCTCTTGGAGTAGTAGTAGTTTTGCGCGGACGAGAAGCACCCGGTTTTGCAGTCTTCTTTGCTCCATCTTGTCCTGACTCTTCCTCATCGGTATCAGCCATTTCAAAACTTTTACGGTCAGCAGCTTCTTCTTCAGCAGCTACTTCTTTTTCACGTTCACTTTCTTTATCCAATTTTCTCTCTGCCAATCCTTCTTCAATAGCTTTGATCATTACATCCATAATCAATGAAATTGATTTGGTAGCATCATCATTAGCAGGAATTGGGAAATCGATTGATGTTGGATCTGTATTTGTATCGCAAATTGCGATGGTAGGGATATTTAATTTACGAGCTTCGCTTACGGCGATGTGCTCCTTTACAGTGTCAATGATAAACAATGCAGCAGGCAAACGGGTAAGGTCAGAAATACTTCCGATCAATTTTTCCATTTTCGCTTTCTGACGAGTGATCTGCAACTTCTCTTTTTTAGAGATGTTTTCGAACGTGCCGTCAGTCATCATTTTCTCGAAGCCGCTCATTTTCTTCACCGATTTACGCTGTGTAGCGAAATTGGTTAAACAACCACCCGGCCATCTTTCGGTGATGAAGGGCATGTTTACTGAACGTGCTGCATTTGATACAATTTCTTTAGCTTGCTTTTTCGTAGCAACAAACAAAATCTTCTTTCCTGACTTCGCAATTTGCTTGATAGCAGAAGAAGCTTCTTCCAACTTTGCTGAAGTTTTATTCAGATCGATAATGTGAATTCCATTACGCTCCATAAAGATATAGGGAGCCATTTTTGGATTCCATTTACGCTTGAGGTGACCGAAGTGAACACCTGCATCTAACAAATCCTGTTGAGAAACACTTGACATGTATAGGGTGATAATTTATAGTTTCAATTAATGAGTTCTGAATATTTATTTGTTCAGGATTAACGCTTACTGAACTGGAATCTCTTACGAGCTTTTTTCTGTCCCGGTTTTTTACGTTCTACCATTCTTGGATCACGAGTAAGTAACCCTTGAGCTTTCAATGCCGGCTTCGACTCTTCGTTAATTTTCACCAATGCTCTGGTAACACCTAAACGAATAGCTTCTGCTTGTCCGGTAATTCCACCGCCTTCAACATTCGCTTTTACATCATACTTTTCTAAATTGCCGGTAATTTCGAAAGCTTGCTGAACAATATACTGCAAAGGCAGTGTAGGAAAGTAAACTTTGTAATCTTTGCCGTTAACAACAACGGCTCCGTTTCCGGGCTGGAGGTAAACACGCGCAATAGCGGTCTTTCTTCTTCCTATAGTGTGGGTAATTTCCATGCTAATTTTATGATGTATCAGATAGTTACTTTTACCGGTTTCTGAGCTTCATGAGGATGCTCTGTACCTGTATATATGTAAAGGTTGCCTTTTATGGCATTGCCCAATTTGTTTTTTGGAAGCATTCCATGTACTGCATATTCAACAATACGGGTTGGATGCTTGCGTAACAACTCATCAGGAGTAGCAAAACGCTGCCCTCCGGGATAACCGGTGTAACGAACATACTCCTTTTCGCTCCACTTCTTCCCTGTAAGGCGAACCTTTTCAGCATTAATTACAATTACATTGTCACCACAATCAACATGAGGGGTGAAGCTAGGCTTGTTTTTGCCTCTCAGTATCTTAGCGATAGCTGAAGAAACACGTCCGAGAACCTGGTTCTCTACGTCTACAATGACCCAATTTTTGTCTACAGTTTTGGCGTTGGCCGATACTGTTTTATACGTTAAAGTATCCACTTTTTTTTGTTTAAAACTTTTTATTAACGGGGACGCAAAATTATAAAAAGGTTTCGGATTAACCAAGCAGGGGTTGATAATTCTTTGAACAGCCTGTCAACTAGTATTTTTATTGTATTTACTTGCTTGATAATCAATATAATAAATTGATCGAATTTTATTTTTTTACACTCTTTTTTTTTCTCCAATTTCAATTTTCGATGAAACCTGACACCCCTTTTCCGCCTAAATCTTCCAATTATCGCTAAAAACGATTAAAATTGGTAAAAATCGGTATTTTTATATAACTGACTGTAAATCAATTATTAAAATACCGATTTATACCTGAGGCTGTATATTTACTTTTTTGAAATTTTTTCGAGAGAATTTAGCGGTGATCTACTAAAACAGGACGAGAAAAATCTCCTTTTGATGTATTGATGCGCACCAAATAATTTCCGTTAGGCAAATTAGAAATATCCATTTTGTAATCGGACTGAGCTTGTTGCTGAGTTATCACAACAGTTGAAATCATTTTACCATCGATACTTAATAAATCGATAGAAAATAGTGCATCAGTAATGGCAGAGAGCCGGAAGTTGATTGCCTCTTTTGCAGGATTAGGATAGATAGAAAAGGGAATTGATTTGGGATCATCATTCAAACCAACGGTTCCTCCTCCAACGCGAGCAAGGAATATTCCCCATTCACCCGGAGGTGCATTAAGCACATTAGTACCCACGGAAACCGTACCACTAAAATCACCTGCAACATAACAGTAACCATTCACATCGGCCACAACAGCCTTACCACGATCGAAACCGGTAGAGCCAATTCGTGCCACCCAGCGTACAATGCCGGTAGGATCATACTTGGTAATAAATGCATCATTACTTTGTATTCCGGTTAATGCTGTTCCGCTAAATGATGCATTTCCACTCACGTACCCAGTTACATAGGAACTTCCGCCTGCATCGGTAGAAATATCAAATCCGGTATCATCAACGAAACTACCTGCAGTTTTGATCCATTGAAGAGTTCCTGAATTATTGTACTTAGCAACAATAATACTTCCATATTCATTATCAAAAATGGTAGTAGTACCAAAGGTGGCGGTATCGCCAATAAATCCGGTTACATAAATGTTAGAGGAGGCATCAATTCCAATAGAATTTCCCATATCATTTCCGTTTCCACCTCCTTGCTGAACCCATGCAATATTTCCTGTGGCATCGTATTTAGCAAGAAAGAAGTCGTAATTAAATACACTGGTAACATTGATGGTACCAAAAGCGGCTGTTCCTTGAAAAAAGCCGGTCATAAAAATAGCTCCTCCGGGCAACTGACGAACGGAGTTGGCTTTGTCGTCGGTTGGTCCTCCTGCTTTTTTGACCCAGGAACATGTACCATCCGGAAGGTATTTGGCTAGGAACATATCAAAATTCCCAAAACTACCACTGTTAACTGTTTGAGTACCGAATGTTGCTAAATCGGCAAAAGTTCCTACCATTAAAACACCACCACTCAATTCCGGTGATATGGAAGTAGATAAATCATCATACGTACCTCCCGCTCTGTTGAGCCATGAACACGATCCGGTAGCAGGATCTAGTTTCATCAAAAATGCATCATAGTTGCCTGTAGTAGTTTGAAACACACCTCCACAGTTAATATTATTGGTAAATTTTCCTGATACGTATAAGCTTGTCCCGCTAAATGCAATCCCTCCCGCATAAGCCGATGAAAAGTTAGCTCCTGCATTTACTGCCCATAAACAGGTTCCGGTAGGGCTAAATTTGGCTACAAATACCTCACTAAAACCGGTGGCAAATAGGGTAATTGATCCGAATGTTTTTGTTCCTGCAAAGTCACCTGTAATGTAAATATTGCCCTGTGCATCACGGGCGAGATCCAAAAGATTGTCATAATTCGATTTTCCTCCCATTCCTTCTGCCCATCCCCAAGCCACCGGCTGAGCATAAATAGAAATGAATGGCGCCATAACTCCTAGAATAAATATTAGTATAACTTTCTTCATATTGTGTGGTTTTTTCCAGTTTCAATCGCAAATATACAGATTTGAAATAGATCTCTAATAAAACATTTCATATTAATAATTTTGTAGCTATACTTTTGATAATCCGATGAGTATAAAGTCTTTAAGATCTTTTTTCTTTGGAAATTAAATATTTTTTAGTGTTAAACAGTTGTATTAATGTGAATCATCACTAAATTTGCAGCATGTCATCGTTACTGAAATAACCGATGATGCGTTCTTTAAAAGTTTACATTACATTTCTCATTTAACATTATTTACAGAAAAATCGAATATTTAGATTTTGTTATTAATGATGTTGATTCAAATTGAGTTTTGTAGCTGCTTATTAAGAAAGGTGGAGGGACAGCGCCCTGTGAAACCTTGGCAACCCTGTGAAATGAATGATCCAAAAATGATCATTAAAATCATTCTTCACTGAAGGTGCCAATTCCTGTCACGCCCCATGTTGTATTACCTGGGACGGGAAAGATGAGCCGGAACCATGAAATGAGTACTTCTAAAAATAGTATGAATCTCTTCCGGCAATGGAAGAGATTTTTTTTTGCCCTAAAATTTCACACAACGAGAAATTTTAAAAATGAACTTGTAACAATAATTAAAAAATATGTCGATTTATTCTGAACTTGAAAAAAGAATTTTAGTGATCGATGGTGCTATGGGTACCATGATTCAGCGTTATAACTTACTGAAAAAGATTTCAGAGGGGAACGATTTGCTGATTTTCCTCATGATCTTAAAGGTAATAATGACCTTTTGTCACTCACTCGACAAGATATTATTAAAGCTATTCATCTCGAATATCTCGAAGCAGGTGCCGATATTATTGAAACTAATACATTCAATGCACAAAATATTTCACTGGCCGATTACAAAATGGAGTATCTGGCCTATGAATTAAATTTGGAATCTGCAAAAATTGCCAAAGATGCATTATTGAATTCAATTCTACTCATCCGGGTACCAAAATTTGTTGCAGGTGCACTCGGACCCACCAATCGCACTGCATCACTTTCGCCCGATGTGAATGATCCCGGTTTTCGTGCAGTTACCTTCGATGAATTTGTTGATGCTTATTCCGAACAAATTCGCGGACTAATCGATGGAGGATCCGATTTATTTTTCATTGAAACTATCTTCGATACACTAAATGCTAAAGCTGCACTCATGGCGGTGCAAAATGTGATGGAAGAAAAATCGGTTAAATTACCGATTATGGTTTCCGGAACAATTACCGATGCCAGTGGAAGAACTTTATCCGGCCAAACTGTAGAAGCATTTTTAACTTCTGTATCGCATGTCGATTTGTTAAGCATCGGATTGAATTGCGCACTAGGAGCAAAAGAAATGCGTCCTCACCTGGAAGAACTTGCCGAAAAAGCACCCTTTTATGTCAGTGCTTATCCGAATGCCGGTTTGCCAAATCAATTTGGAGAATATGATGAAACTCCCGAACACATGGGACATCACATTCACGATTTTGTAGAGCATGGCTTTTTAAATATTGTAGGCGGATGCTGTGGTACAACGCCTCCGCATATCCGAAGAATTGCGGAGCTGGTGAAAAATGTCGCTCCACGAAAAAAGCCGCAACGCGATCACCTGCTTCATATCAGTGGACTGGAAGCTGTTACTCTTCGACCTGAATCTAATTTTATGAATGTTGGTGAACGAACTAATGTAACCGGTTCAAGAAAATTTGCAAAGTTGATTATTGACGAAAAATATGAAGATGCTTTGGCGGTAGCTCGTGATCAGGTCGAAGGTGGTGCACAGGTCATTGATGTAAATATGGATGAAGGAATGCTGGATTCAGAAAAAGCAATGACTCGCTTTCTAAATCTCATCGCTTCTGAACCCGATATTGCCAAACTTCCAATCATGATCGATTCTTCTAAATGGACCGTGATTGAAGCAGGATTAAAATGTACTCAGGGAAAAAGTATCGTCAACTCCATTTCAATGAAAGAAGGCGAAGATGCTTTTGTGGACCATGCTAAAAAAATATTAAAATATGGTGCCGCTGTTATTGTAATGGCTTTCGATGAACAAGGTCAAGCCGATACATTGGAACGTCGAATTGAAATTTGTAAACGAGCTTATGATATTTTGGTAAATAAAGTGCATTTCCCTCCGCAAGATATTATTTTTGATCCCAATATTTTTCCTGTCGCAACAGGAATGGATGAGCATAAAAGAAATGCACTCGACTTTTTTGAAGCTACCACATGGATCAAAAAACATTTGCCTCATGCAAAAGTTAGCGGTGGTGTATCAAACGTTTCTTTTTCCTTCCGGGGAAATGATCATGTGCGCGAAGCAATTCATGCAGCATTTTTGTATCATGCCGTAAAAGCAGGCATGGATATGGGAATTGTAAATCCCGGCATGTTGCAGGTTTATGATGAAATACCAAAAGAGCTGTTGGAACTTGTTGAAGATGTGCTGCTAAACCGAAATGACGATGCTACGGAACGACTTATCACATACGCGGAGACCGTTAAAGCCAAAGGCAAGAAAATGGAACGCGATGAAGAATGGCGAAAAGGAACCGTTGAAGAACGTTTGACACATGCACTCGTTAAAGGTGTGGTTGAATATATTGAAGTAGATGTAGAAGAAGCACGTAAAAATTATGCACGGTCATTACATTTGATTGAAGGTCCTTTGATGGATGGAATGAATGTAGTAGGTGATTTGTTTGGTGCCGGAAAAATGTTTCTTCCTCAAGTGGTGAAAAGTGCCCGAGTGATGAAAAAAGCTGTAGCTTATTTGTTGCCCTATCTGGAAGCCGAAAAATTAGCCGGCGACGACAGCAAAAATGCCGGAAAAGTATTGCTGGCTACTGTGAAAGGTGATGTTCATGATATCGGAAAAAATATTGTTGGTGTTGTGTTAGCTTGCAACAATTACGAAATAATTGATTTGGGAGTGATGGTTTCTAGTGATAAAATTTTGGAAGCTGCACGAAGAGAAAATGTAGATATTATTGGATTGAGTGGACTCATCACTCCTTCACTTGATGAAATGGTTCACGTTGCCAAAGAGATGCAACGCGAAGGTTTTACCATTCCGTTACTTATCGGTGGTGCAACTACATCGAAAGTGCATACTGCTGTTAAAATTGCACCTCACTATTCGCATCCTGTTGTTCATGTGAACGATGCGTCTCGAGGTGTTCCTGTTGTAGGCTCGTTGGTTTCACCGGAATTGAGACCAGATTTTGCCGCGCAAGTATTGGTTGAATACGACAGAGTACGTGAACATAATAAGAATGCACGTTCACAGGATAAATTTATTTCAATCAGGGAAGCAAGAGCCAATAAATTCGAAATTGAATGGGAAACTCTAAATTTTACAAAACCAAAAGTTACCGGAAATAAAGTTTTTACAGAGTATTCATTAGAAGAAATATCCAAATACATCGACTGGACACCATTTTTTCATAGCTGGGAGATGAAAGGAAGTTATCCGAAAATTTTAAAAGATCCTGAACGTGGTGTGGAGGCAACAAAATTATTTGAAGAGGCGCAGTCGATGCTGAAGAAAATAATTTCTGATAAATGGTTGAAAGCAAATGCGGTAATTGGAATTTATCCGGCCAACGCTACTGCCGATGATGCAATTGAAGTGTATGCGGATGATACCCGTACAAAAGTGATTCATTCATTTCATGCTCTTCGTCAGCAAACATTAAAACCTACCGGACAATCGAACATGGCGCTCTCCGATTTTGTGGCTCCTGCTCCCTACCATGATTATATTGGAGGATTTGCAGTTACTACAGGTATTGGAATTGATGAGTGGGTAAAAAAATTCGAAAAAGATCACGATGATTATAGTGCCATCATGCTCAAAGCACTGGCCGATCGTTTAGCGGAAGCATTTGCCGAACTGATGCATTTGAAAGTTAGAAAAGAATTATGGGGGTATGCATCTGATGAAAATCTGGCAACTGAAGAATTAATTAAAGAAACTTACAAGGGAATTCGTCCGGCACCAGGCTATCCTGCTCAACCCGATCATACCGAAAAAACTACCCTGTTCAATTTACTTGATGTCGAAAAAAATACCGGCATCACCCTCACCGAAAGTCTTGCCATGTTTCCAACAGCTGCAGTAAGTGGCCTCTATTTCTCCCACCCAAAATCACACTATTTTGGTGTAGGGAAAATCACTAAAGATCAAGTTGAAGACTATGCTAAACGGAAAAATATGCCTTTGCCGGAAGTGGAAAGGTGGCTTGGACCGATAATTAATTGACCTTGGAGCTTCCAATTACTTAAGTCAAAACTTAATGATCCGCTATTTGCATCAGAGAAATTTTTCAAAACCTGGTATCTTTATTTTGTTAAGAAGATTATCCGAGAATGTAAAATGACCCACTTCAATGACCAATGACTTAATGACACTTCCGCAGCAACAACGACTAATGACCCCCATCAATCTCTACAGCCTCAAATAAATATGCTTTCAACAGATCAACATCTATTTCTTTTTCTGATTTAAAGTCTCGCCAAAAAACTTGTTTGCGTTCCCCTTTGCTTAAGAATCCAATTTCATCCTTCATCAAATATCCTTTATTAAATCCAAAACGTACCCCATCATAAGTTTTTGAATAACCCCATAAAACCGAAGCAGGCCATATAAAGCATACCTGTTTTCTGACTTTATAAAATGGAACATTGTAAGAAAGCTTTTCGGTACAGTTGGGCAAACAGTGAAATACAATTTTGCGGAGCATCAAAGTGATTTGAAGCTCATCATCGGGTAAATATTCCAAAAATTCATCGATATCTTTGAATTTAGGTTTCATCTTTAGAAATTTAATTACACTTTTAAATTAACAATAAATTCACTGGAGGTCAGTAAAAATGGTATTTACAAGCAATTCACATTGGAGCATTTTTTGAGCCGGACAACAAAGTATTTTTATTGTAATTCTTTTGCCTAAAACAGAATCCTCAACAATAACCCATTGCCTAATCGCAGCATAAAACCTACCTTTACATCCTCAAGTATTCACTCCCATGGTCAAATTTAACTATTTATTCTTAATCCCACTATTTTATGCCTGCAGTTTATCAGCACAACCAACAAGAATCCTTTTCATCGGTAATAGCTACACCGCAGTCAACAACCTTCCAAATTTAATTTCCAATGTTGCACTTGCCAATGGCGATACTGTTCTTGCTGACTCATACACACCGGGTGGATACACGTTTGAACAACACAGTACCGATCCGGCAGCTGTTACAAAAATCTATTCCCAACAATGGGATTATGTAGTGCTTCAAGAACAGAGTCAGCTGCCCAGCTTTCCTCCTGCCCAAGTAGCAACCGATGTTTATCCCTTTGCCACAACATTAGATAGTATGATTCATGATAATAATACTTGCAGTGAAACAGTATTTTACATGACTTGGGGTCGGAAAAATGGGGATGCTTCCAATTGTGCCTCCTGGCCTCCTGTGTGTACCTACGAAGGGATGCAACAACGCCTTCGCGAAAGCTACATGGAAATGGCTCAACAAAATAATTCAACTGTATCACCTGTAGGAGCAGCATTTAGTTATGTGAGAAGTTTGAATCCAAATTTTGATTTGTATAACCCCGATGAAAGTCATCCGAGCATTTATGGTTCTTATCTGGCTGCATGTGTTTTTTATGCTACTATCTTTCACAAATCACCAATCGGAACTTCTTATATTTCAACCCTCAGCCAACAAGATGCTTCTTTTTTACAAAATGCGGCACACGCAGTTGTGATGGATAGCTTGAATACCTGGTACCAATATGGAAATATTCCGTTTGCTTCGTTTGATTATACCGTCAATAATAATACCGTTCAATTTATAAACACCTCTCTCAATGCCACCTCTTATACATGGGGATTTCACGATTGGAGTATTTCTCAATTAGTCAATCCAACATTTATCTACAACCAACCCGGTGTCTATTATGTGTCTTTGTTTGCTTCAACATCTTGCCGGTTTCACAATTTAATAGACAGCGTTATTGTAGGACCCACGGGCTTAACTCCTGAAATTAAAAACTGTACCATGTTTTTTGATAATTCTTCTTCAAATTTAACTCTCGATTGTAAGAATAATTTAATCGATCAACTTACCGTTTATGATTTGCAAGGGCGAAAAGTTAAGACCTATTCTTTATCTAACGGAAATGCAAAACAAGTAATTAATTTAGCACCGCTCACCAACGGAATCTACCTCATTAAAGCTGAAGGCGGAGGGGCCACCCAAACCTTTCAGATAGCTATAACCTCCATAGTGCGGTAAAATTTGGTTTCTTCATATAAATTCTACTGCATAGATCATCTTTACAGAAACCAATATCATACTTTTTTCATAAATTTACACCTTAATACTGCTCATAAAATGTTTAAAAAAGTTATTCTTCTATTTAGTTCCATTTTATTTTTGCTTGCCACAAACCCTCTCGTTGCACAAGAGTTTTCCGAAAAGCAATTACGTGAATGGTCTAAAAATCCGGCGTGGATTGAAATGATGGACGATCCCAATGCGAATTATTTTGAAACAGTTGCTGCTTTTGACGCCTTCTGGAAAGATAGAGAGCTGCCAACCGAAGAAGATCAAATTTTGGGTGCTTCACGTGAAGATAGAGAACATGTTGAAACTGCTTCTGAACGCCGAAAAAGAAAACGTGCTGAGAAAAAAATGGATAAAGAAGAAAAAGAAGCAGCTGTCATTCGACATAAATATGCTTTTGCAGTTAAAAAATACAAACACTGGAAAATTGTGGTCGATCCTTACGTTCAGCCCGATGGTCGTATTCTTACCAAAGAAGAACAATTGAAACTTCACGAACAACAACGGTAATTTTTATAGTCAAATCCTATTCAACTTCTATTCATGCATAATTCTTTCAAATTACCATACATTTTAAAAATGAAATTCATTTTTAGTTTTGCATTCCTCCTAATCTCATCATTCATATATGCTCAACCGTTAGCCAATTGGAAACTTTCAGGACCTGTTGATTTTCCGGTGAATGTGTCCGGACAAATTAATGGAATTGGAAGGGTTTGTCAGATAAAATTTCATCCATTATTGAATAATGTAATGTATGCCGCAAGCGCTTCCGGTGGTTTGTTTGTGAGTGAGGATAATGGTAATTCATGGACAGTTACAGGCACCGATGCATTACCAAAAACTTCCTGCTCATCAGTGTGCATCGATTTTACCAACGATTCGATTCTTTACCTCAGCACCGGTGATCCCAATTATTATGGAGCTGATTATGGGGTATATAAAAGTACAGATAAAGGGGCGACTTGGAATCAATCCAACACCGGTATGGGAAACCGGATGGCACTCGAAATGCTCATGAATCCTGCAGATCACAACACTATTATTGCTGCAACCAACGATGGTATCTATAAAACTATTGATGGCGGTGCAACTTGGATTGTGAAAAAAAGTGGCGGCGCTTTTACCGATATGGCCTTCAAAGCTGTGAGTGGAACCGATACTATCTACGCAGCAACAACAGGTCAGTTTTGGCTTTCGACTGATATGGGAGAAACATGGACACAGATTCAAGTACCAATTACTGCCGGTGGTTCTGCCAACGGAATTCGCATTGGTGTAAGTGCTGCTAATCCCGATAAAATTTATCTTGGCGTTTTGTTTTATACCGCAGCCGATCATTATGGAACTATTTACAGAAGTGAAGATGGCGGCCTCACTTTTATAGGAGTAAAAACACAAGCCTTTCCTGATATCGCAGGCTATGATGCCAACGATCCCGGACAAGGAAATTATAACTGGACCCTAGTTGTGGATCCATTGAATGCGGATATCGTTTATACCGGATCTCATTGTGTTTGGAAATCAACCAATGCAGGAGTTACATGGACACAACTCACCAATTGGTATGCAGAACTACATACCGACATGCACCATAATGTTTTCAATCCCTACAACCCAACTGAATTATGGCAAGCTAACGATGGTGGCGTATGGGTAAGTACAAACAGTGGTGTGAACTGGCTTCCTAAATCAGATGGATTAGCTTCCACCGAAAATTACCACGCTGCACAAAGTCAACTCGAAAGAGGTATGGTGAGTATAGGGACACAGGATAATGGTGAATTGTATTTCCGCAACAACGGATGGTTTACTAATCGTGGCGGTGATTGGGGATCACGAATGACTTTTGATTATGTAAACCCAACTTTAACCTACTATTATGAAAATGGACAACGAAGAAGTTTATCCGGCTCACAGCAGAGCTTGGGAGTGCCTTTCACTCCTACCAATAATTCGGAATATGAATTTACTAATCTCGATACACAAGTTGGATATGTTGCATTTGATCAAGTATGGCGAACGAATAATCTTTCAAATAATCCTCCAACGTGGATTCAGTTAGGAACTATCGGTTTTCAAGTGAAAGCACTCACGGTATCTCACCATCGTCCTGATCAAATTTATGTGGTTACTTCCAATTCAAAAGTATATCGTTGTGATAATGCCTTTGATGCAAACCCAACATTCACCATTTACAATGCTCCTTCCTCAACTTCAACAAGAGCAAGTATCACAACTGTAGCAACCGATACCAATGTGGTGTACATTTCATGTGGTTCAAAAATATATCGCTCCTCCGATAAAGGACAAACATGGATAAACCTTTCTTCCAACCTTCCAAGTGTGAATGTGATTAAAATTTTACATGATCCCTATTCTACCAATGAATCGGTTTATGCTGGTACGGCAAAAAATGTTTGGTATCGTAACGACACTATGTCAACTTGGTTGAATTATTCCACCGGACTTCCTACAGTTGCCGACATGAAAGATTTGATGATGTATAATAATGGAACGGCATCTAATCTTTTGCGAGTAGCGTTTTATGGCCGTGGTGTTTGGGAATCGGAATTGTTTGATGCAACGTCCGCTCTTCCCGATCCACTTTTTACCGCCGACACCACTTATGGTTGCCCCGGCCTTCCCGTTCAATTCACCGATCTTTCTACCGGAAATCCTATTTCCTGGAGTTGGGATTTTCCGGGTGGCACACCTGCAACTGCTAACATTCAAAATCCTGCTGTGACGTATAACACCGGAGGAATTTTTAATGTTACTCTCACTGTCACCAATGCTAACGGAACTAAATCAACCACCACCACAAATTACATTACCATTGTTGGACCAACTGCTATGCCGTTACAGGAAGGATTTCAAGGAACTGCCTTTTTACCTGCCGGATGGGCTTTTTATAGCGCCACCAACGACGGACAGTGGGAACAATCAACTAACGTTGGCGGATATGCGCAGAGTACCAAATGTGCTTTCTTCGATAACTACAATCAAGATTTGACAGGAAAACGATATGCGATGCGTACACAGGCCTATGATCTCACCAATGCTGATTCGGCGTTGTTAGTTTTTGATGTAGCATATGCTCAATATAGTAACGCAAATTCAGATACACTTATAATTTCTGCATCAACTGATTGCGGACTAACATGGACTAACATTTATTACAACGGTGGATTTAGCTTGGCAACAGCTCCAAACCTCACTGCAATTGCATTTATTCCAGCAAGTTTTCAATGGAGAACCGATACCATTTTACTCGATCAGTTTGCCGGCCAGGACAGGGTGCAAATATCATTTGAAAACAAAGCTGACTATGGACAAATAATGTATTTGGATAATATAAACATTTACGATCCGGCAACGGTTGGTGTGAACGAGGTTTCACCGGAGCTGTTGAATGCTTCAATATTCCCAAATCCAGCATCCGATCTTATCACTGTTTCTATCAACACCATACAAACCGGAAAATTTACTTTCCGCTTGACGGATGTAACAGGAAAAACAATTCAAAAGTGGAGTGAACATATTACAACTTCAACTCCTCAGCAATTTGAGTTTTCCATTGAAAACATTTCGCCTGGATTGTATTTCTTGAATGTTGAAAAAGAAGGTGTTATGAAGGTGATGAAATTGGAAAAACGATAGGAATATTTTTGACCTGACAGGTAAACGCAGCGGGGACCTGCAGGTCAAAGCGAAGCGGGGACCTGACAGGTCAAAGCGAAGCGGGGACCTGACAGGTCGAAGCGAAGCGGGGACCTGACAGGTCGAAGCGAAGCGGGGACCTGACAGGTCTAAGCGAAGCGGGGACCTGACAGGTCAAAGCGAAGCGGGACTTGTTGAAGGTGATGAAATTGGAAAAACAACCATAATCAAAGTCCTTTCGGAATGGCTTCGATCAATTTGCGTGTATACTCTGATTTGGGGTTGGCATAAATCTCTTCCGAATCGCCCATTTCTTCTACTTTGCCTTTGTTCATTACCACCATACGATCGCTCATAAATTTCACCACCGACAAATCATGTGAAATAAAAATGTAAGTGAATCCAAACTGATCACGAAGTTCGTTGAGCAGATTTAACACCTGCGCCTGAACAGAAACATCCAATGCAGAAACAGATTCATCACAAATAATAAATTCGGGATTTAATGCGAGCGCACGGGCAATGCATATACGCTGACGTTGCCCTCCCGAAAATTCATGTGGGTAGCGGTTGTAATGATCGGCAGTGAGGTTAACACGCTCCAACAATTCTATCACTCTCGCTTTCCGTTCCTTTACGGAAGATAAAACACTATGTACATTCATTGGTTCTATAATCGCATCACCAACAGTCATGCGTGGGTTGAGAGACGAATAGGGATCCTGAAAAATAATTTGTATTTTTTTTCTCTGTGTTCTGAGTTCAGCCGGACTTAATGCAGTGAGCTCATTTCCTTTGAACCAAACTTTTCCTGCAGTGGGTTCAATGAGTCGAATGATGGATCTGCCTAGCGTTGTTTTCCCACATCCCGATTCTCCAACCAGTCCAACTGTCTCGCCGGGATATACATCAAAACTCACCTCATCAACAGCTTTCACATAATCTTTGATGCGACCGAAAACTCCTTTTTTAATGGGGAACCAAGTAGACAAAGAATCAATTTTTAAAAGCGGTTCTTTTTTCTTTAGCTCTTGCTGACGGTGTTGTACCTCTGATGAATTCATCACAAAATCTTTGGTAACATCAGCAATACTTTTTCCTGTTTCCACCAATTCGCCATTCAACTCTTTCATAAAATCGGCAACAACCGGTAGCTTACGCAATTTTCTATTTAAGGGTGGTCGACAAGCAAGCAAACCTTTTGTGTAGGGATGTTTAGGATTTTTGAAAATTTCACTTACCGGTCCTTCTTCAACAATATTTCCTTTGTACATCACCACAACACGACTTGCTATTTCTGCAATAACACCCAAATCGTGAGTGATAAACATCAACCCCATTCCATTTTCTTGTTGCAACTGCTGCATAAGATCAAGTATGGTAGATTGAACCGTTACATCGAGGGCGGTGGTAGGTTCATCAGCAATTAACACAGAAGGATCGCACGACATCGCCATCGCAATCATCACTCGTTGTTTTTGCCCTCCTGAAATCTGGTGCGGATAAGAATCAAAAATTGCTTCCGGCCTGGGTAGTTGCACCTTATTGAAGAGTTCGATTGTTCGAAGTCGTGCTTCCTTTTTACTCAGTTTTTTATGCAACTGTAATGCTTCCATCACCTGAAAGCCACAACTAAATACCGGATTCAGCGATGTCATAGGTTCCTGAAAAATCATGGCTATTTCGTTACCACGATAATGGCGCATCTCCTCTTCAGAAAGATTTAGCAAATTTATTTCGTTACCTTGTCTGTTGGTATATAAAATTTCACCGGATACAATTTTACCCGGAGGATTCGGTATCAAGCGCATCACCGAAAGGGAAGTTACCGATTTTCCTGAACCCGATTCACCAACAATACCAACAGTTTCTCCTTGATGCAAATTCATACTGATGCCTTTCACAGCCCTGGTTTTTACGCCGTCGGAAGTGAATTCGGTCACCAGATTATTTATTCGCAGAAGTGGTTTCATTGCGACGGTGAAATTACATATTTATTTTTCTCCAAAATTTTGATCCTGCAGTTCTATAAATGAAGTATTCAACAACACTATAAAAAACCACCATCAATGAAAAAGGCGCCCCATAATTGGAGCGCCTTTTCAGTTTTTAGGATACTGATTATAATTTATCGTAGTAGAATTTTTTAGAAACTACTTTTTCGCTGTTCTGTAAGATGATTTGATAAACACCTTGACTCAAATCTACAGCTATGTCAATTTTGTTACGTCCCGGCTGAGCTACATTTTTATCTTGTGTAGCTATAACCTTTCCTAACATATCAACAACTGCATACTTGTAAGGCTCATCAGAATCGTAATCGAATTCAACAATTAAACCTTGCTCAGCATTCACAGCTGTTGCGGTTACAATATCAAACCCATCACGTGAGAAGCTTGCAGAAACCGGTCCGTAGCTCTTCATTGCTCCATCGATATCATACTGACGTAAGTAGTAGTACTGGATTCCTTGTAAAGGTTGCTCATCCCAAATTGAATATCTCAAAGTAGATGTACTTGATCCCTGACTTTCTACACGTCCGATGTAATCGAAATTCAATTGATCGGTTGTTCTTTCAATAATGAAGTGACTACTATTGATTTCACTCGCAGTTTCCCAAGTAAGTTTCACTTTGTCAACATGAGTTTTAGAAGTGAAGTCAAGCATTGAAACCGGAAGCGGTGCAGATGTTTGAGTAATGGTCCACCAAAGATTAGTAGAGAACGAATTAAATCCGGTTAATGTAACTGTATTAGCCGCATAAGCTTGTCCTGTAATAAAAGGATACTCCCATCCTGCTGAAGGGGCTAGCCATCTTTGAGCGCTCATGGCGGCATTGCCACCTGCAGCTTGCTCGCTACTTGCGTAACGTAATTTAATATCTGCTGTAGGAGTACCTGACCCGGCTGTGTTATCGATCATATAAAACCTATCCACCATATTTACACTATTGTTTGTTCCGGTAAAATACCCATTGATATTGGTTATAGGTGCAGGAGTAGCCAGATTAGATGGTGCCGTTCCGTGAGTTGCAAAAATCGGATTGTGTGTTCCTGATATGGTAGTATAATCCATGAAAACACTTACACCTGCAGCATTCACGAATGGAAGAATATAAGTTCCTATCGAATCGGTAATGTTCCATTTTATTCGGCCATAAGGTCCAACATTATTAGCAATCACATCCTGATCTGATTGAAGGAATCCGTTTATACGAGTGATACCTGATGGCATTGGATTATTTAGTGTTCCTAACCAGTTGTTCAACTTAAAGCGACCGGAAGTCAACTGCAAGGTATCTTGAACAATGAAATCATTCTGCGCATACACGTGGTTGTTGTTATAGATTCTTAAATCGGCAAATGTTGTGATGCTGGAACCTGCCAGGTTTTGAACAACATTAACACCCGCTGTGGCTGAATTACCTATGGTTACACGGCTCTTGCCCGGAGTAAATACCCCATTATTACCCCACGCTCCACGAACCTCAATCTCATATCTCTTGAACGGACGATCATATTTGAAAGTCAAGTTCGGACGAAAATCTGATGCGGTCCAGAATACATTTGAACCAAATGTAATAACTGCAGCTCCTGATGTAGCGGTTGCGTTATTACTCATTGTAACTGTATTTCCTACAATGGAAGTGATGTACGTATTATTAGGGATGGTACCGGTAAGAGCTACCAATTGATTCACTTGAAGTAAGGAACCATTTGTTACGGTAATTGTATTGGAGCCTGCAGTGGTGGATGCAGTTTGAGTAGTTGATGGAATAAAATCACAAGCACTAGGAGAAATTGCAGAGGCCGGTAACATAGTACCATAATTTCTAAATCCAAGTGTTTGGGTATAACGTGGCTGATCACTACTTGAAGTACTGGCAGCACTCTCGTAACACATTTCGATAACCAGTTTGTAGGCAGCATTTGAATTCCATACAAAGCTGACCGGGAATTTCATAGTTCCCCAACTAGTTAGTGCCGGGGACTACCCCAGGAAATAAACGTAGCGGTTGCTGTATTTATTGGGCCATAAATAGTTCCACCGGGGAGTGCTACCGGAGGAATAGTTGCATTCACACCGGGAACAAAAACGAATGCAGAATTAGTATAATAGTATCTGATTGTTAAATTACCATAGGGATTCGTATTTGAAAATCTCTGTAAATGCAAGCTAATTTCAGTGATCAAATCATTACCAACTAAACCACGCGCAATTAATTCAGCTTGCGAAAACAACCAGAATGAACGAGATTTTGTTGAATTTTTCAAAGGTGTTAAAGAAGGTGAAGGGTACAACAAACCATTATACACCTGAGCGGTATCCACTTTGGTACTAATCACATTCACCACGCCATTAGGCAGCGGACCGGCAGCAGGCATTATATACATAGAATCGGCAACAGTTAAGGTACTGTTATCCCAAGCCTTTATATATAAGGTATCGTTTGGTTCGACTCTTAGTTTTTTAGTAGTTGCAAATACGCCTGTTTTAATTACAGGGCGGAAATATCCTGCTCCTCCGGTACCGGGTAAACGGGCGTTATCAGCAATTGTTGGTACTCCACCGCACCAGTTGGCAGGGTTATCCCAATCATTAGTAAACCCTAACCAGGTTTTCCATCCCGGTACACCACAAGTTGGCAATATGGTTACCACATAATCTTCTGTTTCTCCATAAGTATTAGAAGCACATGGGTCAATGTTAGGCTGAACCCATACCTCTCTTACACGCAAACGAGTAGTTCCGGTTGTTGCAGTAACAGGCACCAAAAAGGTAGTATTATAAACCTGACTATTTGATAATGAACCTGATTGAGCAATTTTTTCGCCCGGATCATTAAAGTCACCATCTTTATTAAAATCAATCCATGCTGCTATATAATTACTACAGCAATAGGTTCCTACTTTGAGAGAAATAGAATAATTAGTAGTTCCATCGGCAGTTAATGCTGCTGTTTTTCCGGGAACTGCAGGGAATAATTCATAATCAGGTGGGTGTTTTGAAAATGGACAAGGGCCTCCGGCACATCCTCCGGCATTAGGACCCACAGAATTTAATGAGTTGTTGATTCCGGGAGGGGCTGTTGCATTTCCCGGCAAAGTAACGTTTGCAATATAATCATTGGTGTTATAATTTAACCAAGATGTACCTACCGAATAAGTTGGGATACAATAAATTACATCAATTTCGCGACATCCCGGCAAAGTTTGAGGCGCTGGAGTACCGGTTAAAATAAAATTAACCGCTCCATTAACTGCTGCTGTATTGTTCTGACCAACTCCAAAAGTGACTACGTTTCCTACCACAGTAGAAACCACAGCGGCCCCATTAATACCTGCCCCAACGGCAGCCATTCCGGGCACAATACCGGTTCCATCTAGAACGGTAACTACATTTGAACCACTTGCACCTGTAACACCAAGTTTGGCGACTCTATAATTAAAACTCACCCATTCGGCATCAACGCAATTGCCTGAAGTGGCGGTATTATTGATATCGTAGGTGATCCAGAAATAATTGTCGCCGTGTTCAAGAATGCCCCAAGAGTTAGATCCCACCCAATTAGCACTTGCTTGGATACAATTAAAGTTTGTAGCATGTGGTGGTGTATAAACACCAACTTGTGTAGCAGTTAAGGTATCAAAGGAAGAACTTCCCCCGGTATACCAAAGTCGAGCATTTACAATATCAGTAACAGGATTCGTAGAACCAATTGTATTAAACAGCATACCTGTTAAAGAACGGTTACCGGCAGAAACTGCTCCATCCATAGTAATTTTGCAACCAATAATTTGCTGACGGGTTTTGCCTTTGGCTGTTGTAGCACTATTTTGATCCTCAACAGAGGCCGAAACAAAGGCTTGTTCGAGATTTGGATAGGAAGTAATACTAAAATCATCAATATACATGTGATTACCATCGGCACTGGTAGCCAATATAATTACATACACACTCGGCCCATTAAAGGAATTAGGAATAGTAAAGGCATAATTGTTCCATCCTGAAACATTGTAAGAAACAGGGCATCCGACGATTGGTGTCGATCCGCATGGTCTGTTAATTGCTGCTGCAGTCAACTGTAAAGGTGCTCCTAACATGTCGGGAGTAGTATTCACATATACACGGATATTATCATTTATTCCGGCTAAACCCTCGTCACGATACATCCAAAAACTAACAGGAGCACCAGCAAGTGGTATGTTTCTCATATCAAACTGTTTAGAAGCCAAAAAACCGGCTTCTCCGGCGGTGGTTACCCAGGACCGGTACCTCATCATTCCGTTACCTGTTCTCGGATTACAGTTTGGTGTAGTTGATCCAACACCCATACGATCCCAATAGTTATCAGGATCGACTCCTAGATACTTACCTTGCGACCATCCAAAAGGAAGGCTGTTCACAGGAAAAGCCGGTGTGCCGGGTACATCGAACGATTCGGTGTAAAGTAACTGCGCTTTTGAGAGCGTTCCCATCATCAGCAATGACAAAATCATAAGAAGTTGCAAGCCTCTTGTGCGATTAGGGATAATGCCTGTGTTGGTGGTAGAATTTTTTATCATGGTACTTAATTTTTTGAATTATTAACTTTCACTGGTTTAAAACAATTTCGGTAAGCGTAAGTTTTTTATTGGTTTTTTAATGATTTTTTAATGGACCTTTTACATCAGAACTTAGATGATTACAAAGATTATCAATTTATAACAAAAAAAGAAGGGTTTTCGATCAAATTCTACAAATTTTAATGGCCTCATAATCAATTGCATGTATCTAAAGTAAGAAGGCTCATCAGTAAAAAGTATTATTTTTGGTCAACTGATGTCGGCGAGTGGTGAACATATTCAATGGTATTGTAAAGATAATACAACAAAAATCAATCCGCTCGAAATGGAACCTTTTTTTGATCCCATGTTGAGGTGATTTTTTTGCAAAAAGGTCATTTTTTAGGCCGGTTTCAGCAAATAATTTCACACTTTTGAGCCTTGCAAATAAACAAACTCATGAATAAATTGAAATTTCTGTTAATCGCATTGGCACTTCAACTGCCGGCAATGGTAATTGCACAGGAAAAAATGACTCCTGAATTTCTTTGGAAGTTAGCCAGGGTTTCCGATCCAAAAGTATCACCCGATGGCAAGACGGTGGTGTATGGCGTGAAGAAATTTGACCTTGCCGAAAATAAAGGAAATAATGATTTGTTTACCGTACCAGTTGCAGGCGGAACCCCGCTTTTAATTGCCGATGGCCCTGATAACGACCATACTGCACGATGGAGACCCGACGGCAAAAAAATTATGTATCTCTCTTCTAAATCCGGAAAAACTCAATTGTGGGAGATGGATGTTGATGGAAAAAACAAGAAACAAGTGAGTAACCTCGATGGAGATATTTCAGCATACGGATTTGCACCTAACGGAACCCAATTGTGGTACACTATGGATGTTAAAATCGGACAAACAATTGCCGACAGATATCCCGATCTTCCTAAAGCCAATGCACGCATTTATGACGACCTTATGTACCGTCACTGGGACTCGTGGGCTGATGAAAGTTATAGTCATGTTTTTGTTACTACCTACCAAGCAGATAAGGGATCATTAAGTGGTGCCGGCACTGATATTATGAATGGTGAAGCGTTTGATAGTCCTCTTCAACCTTTCGGTGATGAAGATCAAATTGGATGGAGTGCTGATGGTTCTAAAATAGCATACACCTGCAAAAAACTTTCCGGTACCGCATATGCGATGAGTACCAATTCTGATATTTATGTTTATGATTTGAATGCGAAATCAACAGTTAATATTACTGAAGGTATGCCGGGATACGATGTAAAGCCTGCCTTTTCACCGGATGGATCCAAACTAATTTGGCTAAGTATGAAAACGCCAAAATATGAAGCCGATCGTAACCGTATTTTTCAGCTCGACTTAAAAACAAATACCAAAACAGAACTCACTGCAGGATTTGATTATAGTGTGGAATCGATTACTTGGTCGAATGATGGAAAACTAATTTATTTTACATGCGGTATCAATGCCACCGATCAGTTGTGGGTAATTGACTCTCACATTAAAGGCATTCAGCAAATTCGTCAGCTCACTAAAGAGGTTGCCGATATAACAGCTTATTCAGTAAGTAGTGATGGAAAAAATCCGGTAATTGTTACCTCTGTTATGAATATTTCTATGCCAAATGAATTGTTCCGAGTCGACACAAAAACCGGATTGTCGACGCAAATTACGTTCACCAATAAAGATCTTCTTGCAACAATAAAAATGGGTAAGGTGGACAAAAGAATGGTGAAAGCTACCGACGGGAAAGAGATTCTTACTTGGGTAATTTATCCTCCCGATTTTGATCCTGCAAAAAAATATCCAACACTGTTATACTGTCAGGGTGGACCACAAAGTACGGTGTCGCAATTTTTCTCTTACCGATGGAATTTTCAAATGATGGCTGCTAACGGATATATTGTAGTGGCACCAAACAGAAGAGGATTACCCTCTTTTGGGGAAGAGTGGAACCGGGAAATTTCAGGCGATTGGGGTGGTCAGGCGATGAATGATTTACTCAGTGCTATTGATGATGTGAGCAAAGAAAAATATGTAAATAAAGATAAGCTGGGTGCTGTTGGTGCAAGCTTTGGCGGATACTCAGTTTACTGGCTGGCAGGAAATCATAACAAGCGTTTCAAAACATTTATTGCGCATTGTGGAGTATTTAATCTCGAGAGTATGTACGGCACTACTGAAGAGGTGTTCTTCGCCGACTATGATATGGGTGGATCTTATTTTGATAAACCTCAACCAAAAAGTTATACCGAATTTAATCCCATAAAATTTGTAGGAAATTGGGACACTCCCATTCTTGTCATCCATAACGATAAAGATTTTAGAGTTCCAATCAGTCAGGGCATGGAAGCATTTTCGGCAGCACGTTTAAAAAATGTACCCGCCCGTTTCTTGTCCTTTACGGATGAAAACCACTGGGTAACAAAACCACAAAATGGTGTGCTCTGGCAAAGAGAGTTTTTTAGATGGTTGGATGGGTATTTGAAATAGATGTTAAGTTCTTGGGTTCTTGAGTTTTTGGGTTTTGATAAACCGGCCTCCGCAAGACCCTCAAACGCTTTTTTGAGTAGCGCTTGTCGAGTCGGCGTGTGTCGAGGATTACGGAGGCCGGTTTTGTTCAGGCGCGTGTCGAGTGGACGCGTGTCGATGATTACGGAGGCCGGAGGCCGGTTTTGTTCAGGCGCGTGTCGAGCCTACGCGTGTCGATGATTACGGAGGCCGGAGGCCGGTTTTGTTCATGCGCGTGTCGAGTCTACGCGTGTCGATGATTACGGAGGCGGAGGCTGACAGCCGTTTTTTTTGAGAAAACGCTCGCCGATAACCCGGCCTCCGGCTCACGGCCTTCGCAAGACCCTCAACCGTTACCCCCGCTACTCTTTTTTTTCCGCTGAAGAAGCTTGTCGTTTGCTAATTTCCTCCATTACTTTTTGGTACATCTGTTCGAATTCATCGGGTTGGGAGGTGTAATAGGAAAAACTTTGATTAAAACGAGTGGTATCGACGTTGAATTTTGCAAGGGCATTTTGGATGTAGGCAGATTTAACCTGAGGGTTGTTTACGGCTTCCCCGCTTAGTAATATTCTGGATTCTGCAATATGAACTTCGGCAAGGAGCGCTATCATGGTATCTTTTGGAATGGTTCCTGCAGGAGGTTCAGGGGATTCAGGGACACAAGAAACGAACAGCAACAGTGCGGCAATAAATATATTTTTCATTCTAAAAATAACCACTTTCCTATTTAAATATTATCAAATTTCATTCTCATTCCTGCAGCTCCTTCTTTAATCAACCCATTAAGATACACTAAATTTCCATTCACGAAAGTGTGAGTAACCGATGAACGGAAAGTGGTTCCTTCGAAAGGCGACCAGCCACATTTGTACAATAAGTTTTCTTTGGTAACAGTGTAGGGTTTGTTAAGATCAACGAGTACTAAATCGGCAAAATATCCTTCTCTTATAAATCCACGATCGACAATGCGGAAACAACGTGCAACTGAATGTGCCATTTTTTGAGCGATTCTTTCCAGTGATATTTTCTGACGATGGTAAAATTCGAGCATCGCTATTAAACTGTGCTGCACCAGTGGTCCTCCAGAGGGAGCATCCATATATTTACGCGATTTTTCGTCGAATGTATGAGGTGCGTGATCGGTGGCTATTACATCGATGCGATTATCGAGAAGAGCTTTCCATATTGCATCGCGATCGGTCGCAGTTTTAATGGCGGGATTCCACTTGATCAAATTCCCTAATGTGGCGTAATCGGAATCAGAAAACCACAAGTGGTGAATGCAGGCCTCTGAAGTAATTTTTTTCTGCTCCAAGGGCAAATCGTTTCTAAATAACTCCGTCTCTAACGCTGTGGATATATGAAGAATATGTAGTCGTGTATTGTACTTTTTTGCGAGTGAAACTGCCAAATGGCTCGATTTATAACAGCCTTCGGCGGAACGAATAAGAGGGTGGAATTTCACTGATAATTCTTCACCAAATTCCTTTTTAAATTCCTTAAGGTTTGCTAAGATAGTCGCTTCATCTTCGCAATGTGTGGCAACTAAAGTAGGCGAACTTGAAAAAATTATTTCCAGTGTTTTTTCATTATCCACTAACATATTTCCTGTTGAGGATCCCATAAAAATTTTCACACCACAAACTTCCTTTGGATTGGTTTTTAGAACCTCTGAAATATTATCGTTAGAGGCACCCATGAAAAAAGAAAAATTTCCAATTGAGCGTTGAGCAGCCAATTGATATTTATTCTCTAACAACTCTTGAGTCAGTGCATTGGGAACCGTGTTGGGCATTTCCATAAAGGAAGTCACCCCTCCTGCCACAGCAGCACGCGATTCGGTAAACAAATCGCCTTTATGTGTTAAACCAGGCTCCCTAAAATGAACCTGATCATCGATACAACCCGGAAAAAGATGCAATCCTGTCGCATCAATCACCTCCACTCTTGCCGATGAATTAACACCAATATTCTCCCCCACCTTTTGAATCCTTCCCTCCACAACCAACACATCCCCCACCTTGATGGAGCCCTCATTAACTATGGATGCGTTTTTTATAAGTAGCATTTTTTTTGATGTGAGGATTTTTGATGTGAGGATTTTTGATGTGATGATTTGTTGATGTGATGATTAGTAGGCACACTAACAAACCAACAAACTAACAAACAAACCTCAACCCACCATCTCCTCAGGCTTCACCCACTCATCAAACTGTTCGGAGGTAACATAGCCAAGATCGATGGCGGTTTGTTTGAGTGTTTTGTTTTGTTTGTGGGCAGTCTGAGCGATTTCGGCTGCTTTATAATATCCAATTTTAGTATTTAAGGCGGTGACGAGCATAAGAGAATTTTCGAGGTTCTTTTTGATGTTTTCACGGAGTGGCTCGATACCGACTGCACATTTATCGTTGAAAGATACACAAACATCTCCAATTAAACGCGCACTGTGCAAAAAATTATAAATCATTACCGGTTTGAACACATTGAGTTCGAAGTGACCTGAAGCGCCTCCAACATTGATGGTGACATCATTTCCAAGTACCTGAGCAGCTACCATCGTCATTGCTTCGCACTGGGTAGGATTCACTTTTCCGGGCATAATAGAAGATCCGGGTTCGTTATCCGGAATATAAATTTCACCAATTCCACAACGAGGACCGGATGCGAGCAAACGGATATCATTTCCTATCTTCATTAAGCTGCATGCAACAGTTTTAAGTGCACCATGGGTTTCCACAATCGCATCATGAGCCGCCAAGGCTTCGAACTTATTTTCGGCAGTAATAAATGGGATTGCAGTTAATTTTGCAATGTGAAGTGCTACATTTTCAGAATACCCTTTTGGCGTGTTAATTCCTGTCCCAACCGCTGTTCCGCCCAAAGCGAGTTCAGCAAGATGGGGCAACGTGTGTTCGATAGCTCGAATACCATGAACAAGTTGCGACACGTATCCCGAAATTTCCTGACCTAATGTAAGTGGTGTGGCATCCATCAAATGTGTACGACCAATTTTAACCACACTCATAAATTCCTTTGATTTTTCCGATAAGGTATCACGAAGTTTTTTTAATCCGGGGATCGTTACATCTACCAACATTTTATAAGCCGCAATGTGCATTGCTGTAGGAAAGGTGTCGTTCGATGATTGCGATTTATTTACATCATCGTTTGGATGAATAATTTTTTTTTCGTCGGTTAACTTCCCTCCTGAAAGCACATGTGCACGATAAGCGACCACCTCATTTACATTCATGTTTGATTGCGTTCCGGAACCTGTTTGCCATACCACCAAAGGAAATTCATTGTCTAATTTTCCTTCGAGAATTTCATCACAAACTTTCCCTATTAAATCACAACTCTCCTTCGACAGAACACCTGCATCAAAATTTGTTAGTGCAGCTGCTTTTTTTAAATACGCAAAGGCTTTTATTATTTCCTTCGGCATTTTATTAATATCCTGAGCTATTTTAAAATTCTCAATGGAACGTTGTGTTTGAGCGCCCCAATATTTATCGGCAGGCACTTGTACCTGACCCATTGTGTCTTTTTCTGTTCTATACATTTTAGTTTGTTGGTTTATTGGTTAGTAAGTTCTTGGGTTCTTGAGTTTAGTGATGAGTGAAAAGTTGTAAGTCACAAGTTGTAAGTGACAAGCTATTTTTTAATGACATTAATTATTTTTTCACAAAACTTACAACTTTTTCGATTGGTCGGCCGATGATGGCTTTGTCGCCTTTAATAATTATTGGTCGCTCGATTAATATGGGATTTTGGTTTAATATTTTTAACCATTGCGATCCTGTAATTTTTTTGCCTTCGTACTTTTCTTTGTAAAGAGATTCTTTTTTCCGCACCAGCTCTTCCGGCTTAATCCCAAGCATTTTCACAATCTCTTTCAACTCAGCAACAGAAGGGGTTTCCACCAAATATTCAATAGTCTCAATTTTTTCTTTCGTGGCTCCTTTCATCAGCTGTAAAGCAGTACGGCAGGTGGAGCAGTTGGGTTTGAAGTAGACTTTAAGCACAGAATTGGTTTGTTGGTTTATTAGTTTGTTGGTTCTTGAATTTGTGGTGTCTTAAGAAGCTCTCAGTGAAACAGCCGACCTGCTTTTTGTCGCCATGCAAAAAGCTTATATTAAGCTTGGCAGGCCGCTAAACTCCAACCGAAGACCGCCAACCTGCCGCCAACCGCCGCTGCCATCCTACCGCCTACTTCACGGTTGCAAATTCCATCAGGTATGCTTTCATAAATTCGTCGAGATCGCCATCCATCACACCTTGCACATCGGAGGTTTCGTAATCGGTTCGGTTATCTTTTACTAGTTTGTATGGATGGAACACATAACTCCGAATTTGTGATCCCCATTCTATTTTCATTTTACCTGCTTCGGTAACAGCTTTTGCTTCGTTGCGTTTGCGGATTTCCAATTCATATAATTGTGAACGGAGCATTTGAAATGCCCGCTCTTTGTTTCCGCCTTGGGTTCTTTCAATCTGACAAACTACCACAATTCCGGTAGGATGGTGTGTAAGTTGAACTTTGGTTTCCACCTTGTTTACATTTTGACCACCTGCTCCACCGGAACGAGAGGTCTGGATGCTGATATCTGCATCTTTAATTTCAATGTTTATAGTATCGTCAACCAGTGGATAGGCAAAAACTGAAGCGAATGAAGTATGTCGGCGGGCGTTTGAATCGAAGGGTGAAATACGGACCAGACGGTGCACACCGTTTTCACTTTTTAAATATCCATAGGCGAAAGAGCCTACAAATTCGAGGGTGCATGACTTAATTCCTGCTCCATCGCCGTCGGTTCTTTCAATTTCAGAAATTTTCAATTTATGACGCTCGCCCCAACGAATATACATCCGCATCAACATTTCAGCCCAATCCTGGCTCTCTGTTCCTCCCGCCCCCGAATTTATTGTCAAAACCGCATCCAGGTGATCTTCTTCGCCACTGAGCATGTTTTTAAATTCAAGATCTTCGAGAAACAGTCGGGACTTGTCGAATTGTGCAGCAAGTTCTTTTTCTGAGACATCACCGGCTTTAAAAAATTCCAGCAAAACACCGGTATCTTCAACAGCCATTTCAGCCTGCGTAAACTCTTCAGTCCACGATTTTTTTTCTTTAATTTGTTTGAGGATTCGCTCTGCCCTTTTAGGATCATTCCAAAAATCGGGAGCGTGTGTCAGTTGTTCCTCCTCGGCTAGCAACTGCAGCTTTTTATCGATGTCAAAGATGCCTCCTCAGGGCAGTGATCCTTTCCCTTAACTCGTTTAAATGGTCGATTGTCATAGGGTGCAAAATTAACAAAAAGCAGTCAAAAACTCATTGGATTTAAACATAAATAAGCAAAAGAAGCCGGAGTGCTTAATTCAATCCCTTGATTTACAAAAGCTCCATAATTCCAAAACCATTCACAACACAAAAAGGGCTATTTGCCAAAAAAAGGTGAAATTGTGCTCAACACTGCATTCGAATTGAACAAAACGCTTGACTGGTATTGTAAAAATGCCTTACATTTGTTATTGAAAAATAATTTTACCGAATCTATCAACTTAAAATATCATCCTAAAACAGTAATACCTAAAACTAATCCCCCTAAGAACATGAGAACTTTGAACTTAAGTGCCTATGGCGCTGCGGTTTTTATTGTGCAATTGTTACAATCAAAAGCCCCTCGTTGTATTGCTAGTCTACTATGCTTAGTGCTAGTAACCTCTACAATTGGTTATTCCCAAAGTTTACCAATCACCGACTTTGTGATTTTCGCCGGTAACGGTACCCAACCCGGAAGTGGTTCCACACCGGTTTATCCCGGATATGCCGTTCAACTTGGATCTTCAACCCATCTTGTTGGTGGAAAAGTGGGTAGCTATGTCTTGGTTAAGACTACCGGAACCAGCACCATTGGTGGAAGCATTCATAGCGGTGGAAAAGTTATTTTATCATCAAACAATACGGTCAACGGTTCAGTAACGGCAGCAAACACCGCCGGAGTTAGTGGCACCATTTTTTCCAAAGGGTCAAATGGTTCCATATCAGGAAATGTAGATGTGAACGGAAATATTGCTATTAGTGGTTCTGTTGCGGGAGTAGTAACTCGTCCGTTGGGAGCCACTTATACCGGACCGGTACCGGGTGGTGGACATGTAATTGGAACACCTACGTTGCCATCGCTACCTATGCTACCGGCACCAAATGTATTTCCGGCAGCTGGTTCTACAAATGTAACTTCAACAACTACTTTAACTCCGGGTTCTTATGGCAACATGACTCTTACCGGGCAAAAAGTGATCACATTTTCAGGTCCCGGTGTTTATGTTTTTAACAGCATTAACAATTCCGGAAGCAAAAATCAATTCAAATTCAATTTTTTAAATGCTGCTTCCGGTAACATCGTAATTTATGTGCATGGTAATGTAAGCTTAGGAAAAAATGCATCGTCTATAATTAATGGTGGTAGTGCATCAAGAATATTTTTAGAAACACATGGAACAGGGACAGGATCATCAAGCGGTTGTGTTGCATTTGACATTGCTAATGGCTCCAACAGTTTGGGATTATCAAAATGGTTAGGTACTGTTTATGCTCCTTACGGTTCAATAAAAATCGGAACTTGCTCCAATTCTCCTATAACCGGAGCATTGTGGAGCGGTACTCAAGTTATTATTTCCAACAACATAGATATTACGTTTGCTCCATTTTCGAGTTGCACAACACCAAATGCAAATGCAGGAGCAGATAAAAGTATCAGTTGTACCGGCGCAACGGTTCAATTAAGTGGCTCATCATCAACTTCAGGTGTTATGTTTAGCTGGGCAGCAACTAATGGAGGAGTAATTGATTCAGGTGCGAATACAGCAACACCTATAGTAAGTGCTGCAGGAACGTATACGCTTACCGTTACATCCGGAACATGTATTGCAACCGATGTTGCTTTGGTGACTTCAACAATTGCACCACCGAATGCAAATGCAGGTAATGATAAAATAATTAATTGTACTAGTGCAACTGTAATGTTGGATGGTTCTTCATCTACTTCGGGAGTGACTTATAGTTGGGCAGCAACAAACGGCGGCAACATTGTTTCAGGCGCTGCATCTGCAACTCCCACCGTAAATGCTGCAGGCACCTACACACTCACTGTAACAAAAGGAGTTTGCACTGCTACTGATGTAACTTTAGTAACCTCAGATTTTTCCAATCCAAATGCGAATGCCGGAACAACTAAGGTTCTAAATTGTGCAAATCCTAGTGTTCAATTAGATGGATCATCATCCACTCCGGGTGTATCATACAGTTGGAGCGGACCGGGAATCGTATCGGGAGCACTTACAGCCACTCCAACAGTAAATGCTATCGGAACATATACACTAACTGTTTTAAACCCGGTTAATGGATGCAGTTCAACAGCTAATGTAAACGTAACTAATAATTATGCTGCACCGAACGTAAATGCCGGACCAAGCAATGCCATTACTTGTACTATTGTTGAAGTAATGCTTCTTGGATCCTCATCTACTCCGGGTGCTATTTTTAATTGGACAACTTCCGGAACCGGAAATATAGTTAGTGGAGCACAAACAGCTACACCAATTGTAAACGGGTTAGGAATTTACACTTTAACCGTTACAGACCCAAATTCGGGATGTGTTGCTAGTGATACCCTCACCATTGAGGAAGGCCCTTGCATTATTCCTTACTATGTTCCTTGTCCGGGAGGAAAGTTTTATGGGAATTTAGGATGTGAATTAAGTTCATTGTATACCAATTATGTATTTGGTTCTGATACCATCAATGATATTTTCACATTTGCAGGAGATACAGTGTGGATTGAAATTATTACCATTGAAGGTCAGACTCAAAATTTAAAAAACTTAATTTATCAAACTACCGGATATTATTTAACAGATACTATTCCGAATGGATTAAATCCTCTAATTGTAACTGGAAAATATCCGATTGCAAATTTGGCGAACCTGGCAACTTTGCCTGCTTCTTCAATGATCAATTATGTAAGACCGGTTTATCCTGCGCTTACTAATGCCGGTGTAACAACAACACAAGGCGATACCGCACAAGGAACTCAAAATGTTAGAAATGCATTTAATGTTGATGGAACCGGTGTTAAAGTTTGTGTTTTGTCGGATAGTTATAATACCGTTTTAGGCGGACCTGCAGCAACCGATGTGGTGAACGGTGATCTTCCAGGACCTGGAAATCCAAACAACAGAAACACTCCTGTTCATGTGATCAAAGATTTTCCTTATGGTGCTAAATCTGATGAAGGAAGAGGTATGTTGCAATTGGTACATGATGTTGCACCGGGTGCTACATTAGGTTTCAGAACCGGTGTGATTAGTGAAGGGGATTTAGCTTCCGGAGTTATTGAATGTGCACAAGCAGGTTGTACTGTTATTGCAGATGACATCAGCTTCCTTACCTCTCCATTCTTTCAGGATGGTGTAATTGCAAAAGCTGTTGATTCAGTTGCAACTCTTGGAGTATCTTATTTTGTAGCTGCAGGAAATTTTGATTCTAAATCGTATGAAGCGAACTTTAATCCAACTACTCCTCCACTAGGCCTAACAGGTTTTGCACATGATTTTGGTGGTGGCGATAATCTTCAAAGCATCACTCTTGCTCCGGGTAATTACACCATCGTATTACAATGGCAAGATTCTATTTATTCATTAGGCCAAACACAAACCGGAACAGTGAATGATTTTGACATCTATTTAACAAATGAATATGGAACAACTTACTTCGGATTTAACCGCGACAATTTAGGCGGCGATCCAATTGAAGTTTTGCCTTTTATTGTACCGGGCACTAATCCTGTAAATGCAAACATCACCATTGTGAGGGCAGCAGGTACACAAACTGCTCGAGTAAAAATGGTAGTGTTTAGAGGAGAATTAACATTTAACGAATATAGCACCGGAACATCTACAATTGTTGGACAAGCGAATGCTGAAAGTGCAATTACTGTTGGAGCTGTAAATTATTTTAATACCCCTCCTTATGGCGTTTCACCTCCTACGGTTCAGGATTTCTCGTCGAGAGGTGGTGCAACAGTTGATGGTATTGTGAGAAACAAACCGGATCTTATTGCTCCTAACGGAGGAAATACAACTGTCTTTTTATCCGGTCCAAATGTTGATGGTGATTTATTCCCTAACTTCTTTGGAACTTCAGCTGCCGCACCTCATGCTGCTGCTGTTGGCGCACTGCTAAAAAGTGCGAATCAAAAGTTTTATGGTTCAGATTTAACTCCGGCTCAGGTTAAGAATTTATTGAATTCAACAGCTCTTGATATGTTAGCTCCGGGTCATGATTTTGCAACCGGAAATGGTTTTATTCAACCTTATGAAGCCATGCTCACTTTTGCTGCTCCTACTCCTGACGTAATCACTCTTGGATACGATACAACGAACACACCCGGAACCGTTCCCATTCAAATTATTGTTTCGGGCGAATATTTTACTACACAATCAGTTATCATTTTTAATGGAGATACTCTCCCTACAACATTTCTTGATAACACCCATCTTGGAGCTACTGTTCCAACATTCTTTGGAAATTTCCCTCTTTACGTATTTACACCACCTATTGTACCTTTAATTAATGATGGAGGAAATTCAGATAGTTTATACTTCTTCACGACAGTGAAGAAAGCCATCGTGATTACCACCGACAATAAAGTCAAAAAATATGGTGAGCAACTTCCAACATTCACTGCAACCATTACAGTTGATGGAGTACCGTTGGCATCGTCGGGTTATAACTACGGAGATTTAGGATTGACACCATTAGTGTTTAATTCTCCTGCTTCAAGCACAAGCAATTCCGGTATCTATTTTATAAGCGCAACAGCATCCGTATTAGATCCGGCGTATGAAACATTCTTTACTTACACGTTCAATAACGGTTTGTTATCGATTGAAAAAATGCCTTTAATTATTACACCAAACGATACTACAATAACTTATGGTGATGAGATTGATGGATTAAACTTAGGCTTTACATACGACTATGATCAAAGCAACATTGCTCCGGGCGAACAAAGCTCGTTTTTAAATTCATTGGTTTCTGAACACAAAAACGGAATGACCGATGCAGTAGCAATGGTTGACGATGGAATATTTGTAAACCTACGTTCGGTTGTGAGTGCTGATTTATTAAACAGAAGTTTCCTTACCAGTTTACGTTCTGTGGTGAGCTTGCGTTCTGTGGTAAGTTTAAGATCGGTGGTGAGTGGAATTTCATATTACGATACAACGAAAGTGGTTGACATAGCACCTGAATCCATCTTTGATTATCAAGTTGATTCGGCAAATTCTACTCTCTACGGAGCCGGTCCGGTTGCTAGTTTACGATCGGTGGTTAGTTTAAGATCGGTAGTAAGTGGAACAGCTACTGTTAACTTAAGAAGTGTTGTGAGTGGATCTTCATTGGTAAACAGCTCTTCAAATGGTGATACCAGCTCTGCCGACATTATTGTTGTGCTTGATGAGGGTGATTATTCAGCTCCATTAACTGATACACTTGAAGTGTTTAAGCCTATCAATTTAATAACAGGCTACAATGTAGGTACACATATTATTGCACCTGCAGCGTTGATCACAGCAAACTTTGAAATTTCATACGCTTTAGGAGAACTTACTGTACTACCTGCTGAATTAATTGTAAGTGCCGATAGCATTAGTTTACTGTGTAATGATGAACCTGAATATACTTATTCTGTATCAGGATTGAAAAACAGTGAAGTTGAGGCAGAAGTTATTTCTTCGGGACCAACTTATACAATTTTGAATAACTTAAATCAGGTTGTTACCGGAACACCACCTGCAGGAACGTATGAAATTGTTCCTTCAAATGCACAGTTAATTGCTCCTGCAAATTATACGGTTACTTATCAATCAGGCGAGTTGATTCAGCCTGCATTGTTAACACTTTCTGCAACAGCAAATCAACCATTATGCTATGCACAAAACGGCAGTGTAACATTACTTCCAAACGGAGGAACCGGCGCTTATTCTTATAGTGGTGATGGAACATCCAATCTTGGATCCGGAACTTATTACTATACAGTTACTGATGCCAATGGTTGTTCAGCAAGTGCAAATGCAACAATAACTGTTCCTTCTCAAATTGTTGCAACAACATCTTCAACGAATACAGGTTGCGGTGTAACAACAGGGTCAGCAAGCGTTTTGGTTAGTGGTGGAACCCCTAATTATTCGTATTCATGGTCTCCTGGTGGTGCAACTACTGCTTCGATATCAGGTTTAGGTGCTGGTGATTATACTGTAGTAATTGCTGATGCAAATGGTTGTTCACTTACTAAAACAGTAACTGTTGGATTAAACGGCACTTTACCAACATTACCGGTATGGTATGCAAGCAGCAATAACGATAACAAATCAGTTGGTGTGTGCTGTGGTGGAACTTACGATTATGAAATAACCGGTGCAAATGGTGCTGATAATTATACATGGACTGCTCCTGCCGGATTTGTTATCAATGATGGTAAGGGTCATTACGGAAATCCGTTGACAGTGACAGGCACGAATCAAAATGGAGAATTTGAAGTTTTTGTAACAGTGCCCAACAATTTTGTTTCCGGAAATATTACTGTTTACGGAACTAATGCATGTGGAAATGGCCCAACAGCAAGTTTTGCTATTCGATCAACTCCTGAAGTTCCCGGCACCATCAGTGGTCCAACAAGTAGTGTTTGCAATCAGTCGAATGTAATTTATAGCATTTCACCAGTTCCAGGTGCAACATCTTACAAATGGGTTGTACCTAGTGGAGTTTACATTACCAATAATTATGGAACATCAATTAAAGTTAATTTTAATTCAGGATTTAGTTCCGGAACTATTAAGGTGAAATCGAAAAATAATTGTGGCTACAGTGCATATTCAACACTTGTTGTAAAAGCTCAACCTGCAACTCCTGTTGCAATTAACGGAGTTGCTTCTGTTTGCAAAACACAAAATGCAGTTGCATATTCTATAGCTGCAGTTACCGGTGCTACATCGTACACATGGACAGTCTCCAATGGAGCTGTGTTTGTGGGAAGCACTTCCGGTACTTCTGTAACAGTTAACTTTACGGCATCTAATTCTACAAGTGTTAATCTAACAGTAAAAGCGAATAATAGTTGTGGTGGTTCAACAGTTAAAACGAAATCAATTGCTGTTAATCCGAACTGTAGAGTGCTTAATGATGGTACAACAGAAATTCCATCAGTAAGCATATTCCCGAATCCTACTTCAGGAGATTTGAATGTAAACTTTACTGCTGAACAAGCATCATTAAGTGAAATCAAAATTTATGATGTGTTAGGTAAACTTATCTTCACTGATTCATTTAATTCAGTTGCCGGAGAGAATTTGAGAATGTTAGATTTATCAACGTTGACCAAAGGAATTTATATAGTTACTGTAGTTCAGGATGGACACGACTTTAGTGCAACAAGAATTGCGATTCAGTAACGGTTAAGTTCGCTTACAAATAGTTTCAAAAAGCGCTTCTGAAAAGAGGCGCTTTTTGTTTTATGTACTTCTACCGGACTTAAAATTTTCATTCATTCAACATTACATGGAATAATGTGTAATTTTATCCTGAAAAATAAAAAAAATGATCAGGCAGGCAGCTTTGTACATTATATTAACTAGCTTATTTTCAAACATTTGCTTTGGGCAAGAAGATAGTATTTTAAAAGTATTGAACAAACCCGGCCCTGATTCAGTGAAGGTAAATTTCTTAATCGAGTTGAGTACAGTGATGCAAGACACTGACTTAAGCAAAGCCGAAATGTATGCGAATCAAGCTTTAGAGTTTAGCAAAAAAGCTAAATATTTACCCGGTATCGCTATTTCATACAGGTACGTAGGGTTGGCTCAGTTTTATCAAGCTCATTATGGTGAGGCTGTTGATAGTTGGCAACGAAGTTTGGCCATGTACGATTCAATTGGTGATCGGAAAAACGTGGCACGGATGTATAGCAACATTGGTGCTGTTTATGAAAGCCAGAGCGATGACCCCAAGGCGCTTGAATACAATTTGAAATCGCAAAAAGTTGCTGAAGAAATTGGAGATACCACACGACTTATGTCGGCCCTCACCAACATCGGGGTGATATATGGTAAAAAGAGACAAACATATAACAAAGGAATCGAATATAGTTCGCGCGCATTAGAGTTTGCACAACAAACCGGCAACAATGAAATGGAGAGCAAGATTTCAACTAACCTGGGAGAAATTTATTTTGAGCAAGGGAAAGATTCTTTGGCACTGCAATATTTTGAGAATGCGATTGCAGGTTATAAAGGATCAGAAGCACTTTCACCTGCACTTTTGAATATTGGAAAAGTGTATGCACGACGCCAAGATTTTTTATTAGCCGAAAATTACCAGAAACAAGCTTACGCCATAGCTGAAAAACTCGATACCAAAAGGGATATGGCTGCGGCTCTGATAAATCTTGCCTCCACGTATTACAATACCGGCCAAACCAACAAAGCACTTGAAACATACGATAAAGCACGAATTATTAGCGAAACTATTGATGTTCCTGAGGAGCTAAAGAAATCGTATACAGGACTTGCAAAAATATATGCTCAACTTAAAAATTATGAGAAGGCTTTTGAATATCAGTCGAAATTAAATGATGTAAAAGATACGTTGTACAATATTGAATACCAGCAAAAAATGTCGGGGCAATTATTTGCTTACGAGATTGAGAAAAAACAAAATCAAATTACCATCCTCAACAAGGATAAGGAGCTACAGGAAATTGATCTGCAAAAGCAAAAGTTTGCAAAAAATGCTTTCATGGTAGGGTTAATTTTAATTTTCATAATTGCATTTATCATTTTCAAAAACTACCGAGCAAAAGTTAAAACAAATAAAATTCTGGATCGTCAGAAGATAGAAATTGAAAGTTTATTATTAAACATCTTACCTCAGGAAGTTGCTACAGAACTACAGAAAGATGGCCACGCAACTCCTCGTTCTTATGATAGTGTTTCGGTACTCTTTACGGATTTTAAAGGATTTACAACTATAGCCGAAGGAATGAAACCACACGATTTAGTGGCTGAATTGAATACCTTTTTTGTAGCCTTTGATGACATCATTGAGCGAAATAATCTCGAAAAAATAAAAACTATCGGTGATGCCTACATGTGCGCGGGAGGAATACCCACTCCCAATTCAACACATCCTACAGATATCATATTAGCAGGTTTACAAATACAAGAATTCATGGAACAACACAACCGCAAGAGGGAAGAGAACAACTTACCTGTTTGGGGGTTGCGTGTAGGCATCCATACCGGACCTATTACGGCGGGAGTGGTTGGCCGCAAAAAATATGCCTATGATATTTGGGGAAATGCGGTGAACATTGCAAGCCGAATGGAGAGTAACGGTGAAGTTGGTAGAGTAAATATTTCAGAGGCAACATTCAATCTAGTAAAGGACCAATTTGAATGCGTTCACAGGGGGAAAATTTCAGCAAAAAATATTGGAGAAATCGATATGTTTTTTGTTGAAATACCCAAGCAGGTGCATTCATAATTGCCAACCTTTAAAAAATTTTCAATCAAAGTAAAACCACAATTTCACTTCCGGGCAACTGAACAAATTATTTTGAATCCAATAATATTTGTTGAACTTGCTTAAGATGATCATTTTTTTTAGCGGCCCTTAATCGAATAGAGGTATTAGTAAAATAGTTGTGCACCGATAAAAATTTCACCTGAAGTTCGTTCCATTCCTGTTCATTGGCTACGATATTTCGTTCCAAAAACTCTCGATATATTTTATTTCCAATACTATAAAAATCATCACGACCAAGGTAATCAAGATCGGCATCACAAATTATTTTTTCGAGCAAACCTGAAGGACTTTGAGGAACGCGAGTTGCCAAAATCAAGCCACAAATTACATCTATTTCCCGATCAGTAAAAGCAAATTCCGGAAGGGCCTTACGAGCTATATCACAGCCTAGTTTTTCATGATTATCGGCATCAACAATAAATCCGCAATCGTGAAAAAGTGCAGCGACTTTCAACAACTCCATGTCGGTATTAGAAATATTTTCTGCTGTGCCAATACTTTCGGCAGCACTTAAAACATCCAACACATGAGGAACATTATGATAATACAAAACGGGGTTTAATTCGCTGTACATCCTGTTTAAAATATAATTCCTTGCCTTCTCTACCCTATCCATAAAACTTGAATTGAATACATAAACTGCCGGATGGCTATAAAACTTTACGTAAATTTATATATTTTATTATTAGTTTCCAAAAATGAACAATTTTTTGTGCCAATTATTTCATTTTGTTACTGAAATTCTGTCAAAAGCAACTAATTTCACAAAGGATGGTTCCATTTTCAATTAATCCGGATCCGCATTAATCACATCCCAAACCAAATCCGATTCAAACCCTCTACTAATAACATATTTTGCAACTTTATACTTTTTTTGAGCTTCGTTAATACCTTTTGTTGATTTTGATTTTTGAATAATCACTTTTTCAAGGGCTTTCATATAATCCTTTTCATCAATTTTAGATAATGCTATACGGATGCAATACTCAGATATTTTCCGCAACCTTAATTCCGCTTTAATTTTATTCTTACCCCACTGCTTAATCCTGAATCTTCCTCCTGCAAAAGCAATGGCAAAACGCTCTTCGTTTATAAACCCTTCTTCAATAAGTAATGAAATTCCTAGTTCAACTTCCTTTTGATGTAAACCCAACTCATAAAACTTATCACGGACCTCTTGTTGAGTCCGTTCCTGATAAGCACAATACTTTCTTAATTTATCGAGTGCAGTCTTTAAAGTATGTACCTTTACAGGCTTTTTGGGTTCCATTCAACAAAAATAAACAATTAAGATTTCATGCAAGAGAGTGTTTTCAGACAAGGTATATGAAAAATAAAAATGCTCTGAAGATATTGCTCTCTGCTAACATTGTTTCCGGCTTTGCACAGGGAATAAGTATGCTTGCCATTCCCTGGTATTTTACTGGAATTGCAGGTAAAGCGTCTCTGTTCGGTGCTATTTATGCCGGTGCTACTTTTTTTAGCCTGTTCTGGAATCTTTACGCCGGCACGCTCATTGACAAGTATCCAAGAAAAAATATTTTCATTTATTTAAGTTTGGTATGCGGAATGATTTTGCTGGGAGTTGCTTCTTATGGATATTTGATGGGTTCGGTTCCTTTGGCTTTGGTGGCAGTGGTTTTTGTGACTACCATGTTTAACTACAACATTCATTTTGGAGCTTTGTATGCTTTTGGACAGGAGCTTTCGGAACCTAGTCAGTATGGAAAACTTAGCTCTTATCTGGAGATTCAAAATCAGGCTACTTCTGTTTTTAGTGGTGCCTTTGCAGCACTTTTACTAACAGGGGTTGAAGCCGGTAAAAAAATAAATTTGGTCGGATTGGTAATTGAGTTACCATTTGAATTTACAAAGTGGAACATGGAAGATATATTTCTGATGGATGCGATCACCTACTTCATTTCAATTATTCTCATTTCTATGATAAAATACACCCCAGAAACTAAGCGATATTACGATACCAGTTCTGTATTTGAAAGAATTCGTACCGGTATTCAATTTCTGAAAAAAAATCCATCTTTGTTTTCATTTGGCAATTATTCGTATTCCATTTTTGTCGTTTTAATGGTACAGGTTTTCATGCTTTTACCACTCTATGTTCACTCACACTTAGGCAAAGGATCGGATGTTTATGCTTCTGCAGAAATATTCTATTCTCTCGGAGCCTTGTTGGCAGGAGTGTTTATCCGTAAGATTTTTAAACACAAAAATATTATTTCTTCTATTATTGCATTACTGATTCTTACAACCTTGATCTTTTATGCTGTTGCCTTTACTAAATCTACAGGTATATTTTATTTATTTTCACTTCTCGTGGGAGTAACAAATGCCGGTGCCCGAGTGCTGAGAACCACTTATTTATTTGACCATATTTCGAATGATATTATAGGACGTACTAATAGTGTATTTAATGTGATAAACATTTTACTTCGATCGCTATTTTTACTTCTATTTTCACTCGCCTGGTTCAGTAAAGATTCGAATATAACTTGGGCCTATTTTATATGTGGGAGTTTTACACTTCTGTCGGCCTTTTTATTAGCAAGAAATTACAAAAAATTGAAGTCCTAACTTTTGTGCCAGTACTTTTTTGCCAACACCGGATAGGTAACCCCGTTTGTTGTTTTTACCGATTGCCACAATTCCATTCCATTCACAATAAAAGGTTCATTTACTGAAATATTTAATATAAATTCTTGCACTTTTTTTATCCGGGCAACCGTAATATGTGGAATTGGTTCCGAAAATTTTAAGGGTTCAGTAATATAAGGCTCGAATGATTTTCTTAACATTAATGAAAGTTTAGTGAAATTGGGATGAGTTTTAAACTTTGCCCACAGCATGGAGGGCTTATTTATAATTGATCCTTCCAGGGAAAAAGAATCGAAGTCAATTTGAAATGGATTTAGTTCAATTTCATTCATTAATTGAATGATTTTTGGTATATGTATTGAATTTACTTTTCCAAGAAAGAACAAGGTAAGATGCAAGTTAGCCTGGGGTGTCCATCTTACTCCTTCGAGGTTTTCATTTAATTGCTTCACCAATTGAATAGAACTTAAAAAGTGAATTCCGATTGGAATCGCGACAAAAAGACGACTCATTTCTGCATTCATGCTCAAAGTTAATAATAAAAGTATTTAATAATGAGAAGCCTCTTTGGAAACAGTCAAAATATATACTTTTGCACTTGGCGTGGAAGAGCGAATTAAATTATTGCCATTGAGTTCAGGTGCAAGACACATGCTTGTTGCTACTTTTTATTTTGCAATGATGAACATTTTTATAAAGGCAGTTAGCCATTTGCCGGCCATAGAAATAGTATTTTTCAGATGTGGCATTTCACTTTTAATTTGCTATTTAATGCTTCGCAGAGCATCGGTCGACTGGCGGGGTTCCAATAAAAAATTATTGGTATTAAGGGGGATTATTGGAACAATAGCACTGTACTCCTACTTTATTACTATAGCCAACATGCCGTTAGGCACTGCGGTGATTATACAATACCTCTCCCCCATCTTCACCACCATTCTAGCCATTTTTGTGTTACAAGAACATGTAAAACCTGTGCAGTGGCTTTTTTTCCTAGTCTCTTTTGCAGGAGTATTTATTATCAAGGAATTTGATGAACGAATTGAAATTACTTATTTATTGATAGGATTATTTTCGGCTATTGCATCTGCTTTCGCCTATATTACTATCAGATCTCTTAAAGAAAAGGAGCATCCATTAGTTGTTGTATTTCATTTTCAATTGATAGGAACAATTTCGGGTTCAATATTTTCTGTCCCTGTTTTTGAAATGCCTCAAGGAATTGAATGGTTCTATTTGCTATTGATTGGTATTTTTACTCAACTAGGGCAATTAAATTTAACGAAATCACTTCAGAAAGAGAAAGTAGCCAATGTTTCAATTTTAAATTATACCGGAGTGGTGTATGCAATACTGGCCGGATTTTTATTGTTTGGTGAACATTATGGTGTGGCTGCTCTACTTGGCATTGCATTGGTAATTGCAGGAGTAGTTTTAAGTATGATTTTTCGACGCTAAATAATTTATATCAAATACATAAAAATAAAAAAAGCCCTCATTTTATGGAGAGCTTAAATTATATTTACAAATAAATGTTTAATGCCCGTGCATACCGGTGTGTGCATGACCGTGGCTGAGTTCTTCTTCAGTTGCTTCACGAATTTCAAGAACTTCACCGGCAAAATGCAATTCATGACCTGCTAATGGATGGTTAAAGTCCATTTTCACAGCTTCTCCTGTAACTCCTAAAACTTTTCCATCGAGTCTGTTTCCATCGCGATCGGTCATAGGAACAATGTTGCCAATTTTGATGATGGCCATATCTACAACACCATCAACTTTAAATATATCTAAAGGAAGATCCACCAAAGCTTCGGGTTCAATTTCGCCATAAGCATTTATTGGATCAATACTGAAGGAAAATTTATCTCCCTTTATTTTACCGGATAAATTATCTTCAAAGGCAGGAATCATTCCGCCTGCACCATACAGAAACACTAAGGGTGTATCAACACCTGCTGTTTCAACATGTTGTTTTTCTTGTCCTAAAGGATTTGCCTCGAGTCGATAAGTGACTGAAACCACCTTGTTTGCATCAATTTTCATGGGATGTATAATTTATAAATTTGTTAGTTCTGTTGCTGATATTGAATTAATATCAGAGATTTTTCAAAGAGGATTCCGGTGCTCTTGAGCAAACTACAATGAATAGTGCAAAATTCGGAAAAAAATCCGGAAAATCAAATTCAGGAGAAGGGCCCTTTCACGATTTTAGGAATTTAAAACAACCTAAAACCGTGAATATCAAATCAATTCATCAACTCCTTCATATTATTCTGCTCAATTTTTTTAATAACCATTTCCCGAAATGGAATGCCTAGGTATTTCCCTTCTACCCAAGTTATAAAATCAAAATACTCAAAAACCACTTTTTCAAACGGGTCTTTTACTAAGGACTGAAGTTCGGGACGCAGCGCATGAAAAGTATCTCTAATTTCATTCTCTGAATCTGCTTTGGAGAGTTTATTAATGAACTGAAGAAAAACACTTTCGAAGCGATAAATTCTTTTTCGTTTTGATAAATAGCGTTGAGTAGATCTAAAAGTATAGGGGATTAGATCGTTGTTTCCAATTTCGAGGTGGATAATCAAATTAAAAATTCGTCCAATGCAATGAATATCCTGACTCGAATCGATATCATTGTCATTGAGTAACATGTTTATCCATTTTAGTGCACCTGAATAATCGCCCAAAGCAAAATATACAATAGAAAGATTAAAATAGAAATAGGCAACACGTACTTTGCTAATTTTATTACGATATTTTTTTAGACCATTTTCAATTTCATCTATCAGTTCAAATGCCTGATCAAAGGCTCCCGTTTGTATGTAAAGACTCAACTCGGCACTGTGGGTACTGGAAAATAGTTTTATACTTAAATCCTCAGTCATTTTTTTTACATATCCCTTTGGAATTTCCTTAAGCTTTTTTAGATAAACAGGAATTTCTTCAAACTTTCGAAGTTGCGTACACAAATAAATCATATTACTTAGAACTGCAAAATATTTGTTGGGTTCTTCTTCGAACAATTCAGCATGAAGCTCGATAAGCTCAAGGTGTTTACTAATATAAATGTAGGAGTTTTTATAATCGCCAATACCAAAATAATAGGCGCTGTAAATATGATAATAAAGATATCGGGTTTCATAGGAAAGGGCTTCATCTTCATTCTTAAGAAGTGTGTTATCGATAATAGTTTTAAAATTATTGAGCTCTGAACTATCACGTACTTTTCCTCGTTTATTCAGCAATAAAAACAACCTGCTTTTTATGTACCAGAAATCAATATAGTTATTTACTTTACCCAATAACTCCTGATCAATTTTATGCATTTCAGTAATATCCTCAATATTATTACTGACATAAGAATCTTTTTCAATCAGCTTTTTATCCCAACGGTGAATTTCGAGGAGCGTAAAATGTTTTTCATATTTGATGGCCAGTTTTTTTGCTCTGTTGAGGATTTTCCTGCTGTCATCGTAAAGCGATTTTTTAAATAGAATTTCCGCCGAATGGAGTAATCGTTGCAACTCAACATCCACAGAACTATCGGCATGAAAGGCATGCAAACTTTTTAAAATAGTTTCATACAACCTGTTTTTGGCAATTGCGGGTGAATGGCCAAATGTGGAGTTTTTAAAAAGCTTAATTAATTTTACTTCATCATAGTCGGTTTGTTTGTCGATGGCATCAAACAGATGCACATATTCATTTTTATCGCCAATAGTATGGCGACCGGCAAAAATTTTAAAATATCGTTTTTCCGCTGTGGTAAGCGATTTAATCAACCGAAAAAGATGATCCGACGATTGCTTGGACATGTATATTTTGACTTAAAAATGGATGAACTATTAAACTGCCGAGATAGGATTTTGAAGTTGTTTTATACTACTTTCCTCTATTTTTAATTGGCCTATTACTAAGATAATCATTACATTACCATGACATTAGCAAAAACCTTTACGACAATGTTAAGGTACAAATAAAAACGTTCGTTATGCATTTTGAAATTAAAAATGGCAAAATTCAGACACATTCAGAACTGTAATTTTAGAAAAAATATTGTTACATTGAATCTTCACGATAAAAAGCAATTAAATCGGTTGATTTTAGGTTCGTACAACCGGCTCCTCTAAGCATAGTAACTAATTGACCTCTGTGAAAAGTACTGTGATTCATCACATGTGCTAAAATTTCTTGTATAGAATTTTGAAATGCAACACCTTTAATATTAGTATAATGAATGATGGCAGATAGATCCTTTTCATTTAAATTTTCCACAAAGGTTAAATACTCTCGGCTTCCTTCCACCATCAGTTGAAAACCTTCGCTAAAGTTACCTTTAAAATTTTTGCTTGGCCATTCATCCAATGATTCTCCTTTGAGCCTTTTCATCCAAATTCCTTCGGCATCCCATATATGAAAAGCGGTTTCTTTAATTGTAGCGAATGAACTTTTCTGCTGGAGTAAGGATCTATCTTCGCCGGATTCAATAATTATTGAGGCCAGAGTTTGGTTAGCCCACACATTGTAATTTACCAGTGAAAGAAAATATTTTTTCATTGTATGATTTCCATTTTAAAAAAAAGTGATTGCTCAAAGTTACAAATGCTTATTCAACAAGTTTGCATCAAATAATTTTCTCATATATTTATCTTTCAATCCACGTTTCAAACCCTCTATATGTTTCATGTGATGACAATCGGTTCCCACCAGATCAATCATTTCATTCTCCACCAGTTTTTCCCCAATTTTTTTGGCATCGTGTCCATAGTAGCCACTGAGTGAATTAAGATTTAATTGAAGCAAAACACCTTGGTCACGAAAGATACGATACTGATCAAAATTATGGTGCCAGAAAGGGTAACGTTCAGGATGTGCCATAATAGGTTTATAGCCTTGCACCTGCATTCTAAAAATTATATCTGCAATATTATCAGGACAATTGATGTAGGAAATTTCGAACAGCAGATAATTATCCCCTATTGTCAGCAATTTTTCATTTTCCAATTTTTGTACAAAGCCATCATCAATATAATATTCGGCAGCAGCATCAATCTCAATAGGAATTCCTTCTGCCTTGATGGCCTCTCGAACTGTTTCAAGTCCATGATGAATTATTTCAGGTGTATTTCTGAAATAATCACTCATGATGTGAGGAGTAGTATAAAATTTTTTGAAGCCCATGCCTGCCAACTCCCGAATCAGCGTCATGGAATCCTCAATAGTTTTAGCGCCATCATCAATTCCGGGAATAAGATGGGAATGCATATCAACTCCAACTATTGAATAGTCGGGTAGTGCTGTCTCCTCTTTCCTGAATGCTCCGAATAATGATTTAAACATTATGCTTAATAAACTTGAATTTATTAATAGGTTTTCTTGAACCAATCAAAAGTAATCTGAAGTCCATCTTTCAGTTTAACAACAGGTTCATAGCCAAGATATTTTTTTGCCAAATTAATATCGGCGAGAGAATTTTTAATGTCGCCAGGTCTTTCTTCGCGATATTTCGGCTGTGCATCCTTACCAGAAATAACAGCGAGTTCAGTAAATAGTTTCTTTACGGAAATATTTTCACCTACAGCTACATTGTAAACTTTGTTAAATGCATCGGGGTTATCGGTAAAAAACGCACGGATATTTGCTTGCACTGCGTTTAAAACAAAAGTAAAATCACGTGTTTGTTCCCCATCTCCATTCAGGAAGGCGTCTTTCCCATTCTGCAACGCATCCATAAACAATGGAATTGCTGCGGCATAAGGGCCATTAGGATCTTGGCGTGGACCAAACACATTAAAATATCGCAGGCCAATAACTTTCATTCCATAATTAAGAGCAAATACACCGGCATATAATTCATTCGTGTACTTCGAAACTGCATAAGGCGACAACGATCTTCCGATACGCGATTCCACTTTTGGAGAATCGGTAAGATCACCATACACAGACGAAGAACTTGCGTAAACAAAGCGTTCAACTCCGGCATCACGGGCAGCCACCAAGCATGTTCAAAAAACCTGTGGCATTAGCAGCATGAGTATTTAAAGGAAACAATATAGAACGTGGCACCGATCCTAATGCAGCCTGGTGAGTTACCATATTGATACCTTTACATGCTTCAACACAAGTTCCAGGATCGGTGATATCGCCTTCAATAAACTCGAATGCGGGATTATTAATGTAAGGTTCTAAATTTCTTTTAAATCCATTTGATAAGTTATCGAGCACCCTCACTTTAAATGCCTTGTTGGTAAGCAAATATTCAACAATATTAGATCCGATAAATCCGGCACCCCCCGTAACCAGGAATGCTTTATTTTGGATATCATTGGTATGAAAAACAGTTTTTGTGGGATCACTCATATTTGAAGAAAGTTTAATAGAATCGATATAGGTTATAATTTAACGTTGGTGGTATTGATTCTCATAATAATGGAGATAATCGCCGGATGTAACATGATCCATCCATTCCTGATTTGACAAATACCATTCCACCGTTTTGGTTAAGCCTTCTTCAAATGCAATTGAAGGTTCCCAACTTAAATCATTTTTCAATTTAGATGAATCAATAGCATATCTGAGATCATGACCTGCTCTGTCTTTAACAAACGTAATCAACTTAGCTGATTCGCCTTTAGGTCTTCCCATCTTATCATCCATAACTGAACATAACAGGTGAACCAGATCAATGTTAGTCCATTCGTTATTTCCACCTATATTATATGTTTCACCAACAACACCCTTATGAAACACAACATCGATGGCAGAGGCATGATCCTCTACCCATAGCCAATCGCGAACATTTTCACCTTTACCATAAACAGGTAACGGTTTATTATTTTTAATGTTATGAATCATGAGAGGAATTAACTTCTCAGGAAACTGAAACGACCCATAATTATTAGAACAATTTGATATTACTACTGGCAAATTAAACGTGTGATAGTAAGCTCTTACGAGATGATCGGACGATGCTTTAGAAGCTGAATAAGGGCTTCGTGGGTCGTAAGAAGTTGTTTCGGTAAAATGTCCTTCTTTTCCTAATGAACCATATACTTCATCGGTAGAAATATGATAAAATTTAGTTCCTGCTTTGAGTGAACCGTTCACGATCCATGACTTACGAGCGACATTCAACAAATTAGCGGTCCCCATTACATTTACCTTAATAAAAAGCAAAGGGTCACTAATACTCCTGTCAACATGTGATTCGGCGGCGAGGTGTATTACAGCATCAAAATTATGCAGTGCAAACAATTCGTTAATAAAAGCTTCATCAGTAATATCGCCTTTAAGGAATTTATAATTGGGAGCATCTTCAATATCACGGATATTTTCAAGGTTACCGGCATAGGTTAGACTATCGAGATTAAAAATAGAATAATCCGGATAACGTTGAACAAAACGTCTCACTACATGTGATCCGATAAATCCTGCTCCGCCTGTAATTAAAATTTTCATTGACTTGATAATAAATAACTAATTTAACTTTGAATTTTTTCAGCAAGTTTTTGTTCCCAAGCCCAGGCGCTTGCAACCATTTCATCCAGATTTTTTACTGCTTTCCATCCGAGTACCGTATTTGCTTTAGCAGTATCGGCCCAAACTTTTTCAACATCACCGGGTCGACGGGGAGCAATTTTATAATTTAATTTGAGGCCATTAACTTTCTCAAAACTATTTATCATTTCAAGAACTGAAACTCCTTTTCCGGTACCAAGATTGAATGTTTCCATACATGAATTAGAAGGAAAGCTTTCTAGTCGTTTGAGAGCAGAAACATGAGCAGCAGCAATATCAACTACATGAATATAATCACGAACGCAAGAACCGTCGGGTGTATTATAATCGCTGCCGAAAACACTAAATGAGGGGCGTTTGCCTATTGCAGCTTGTGTAAGAACCGGCATTAGGTTAGTGGGTGCTCCCTGAGGGTATTCACCAATGAGTGCAGAGGAATGAGCACCTACCGGATTAAAGTACCGTAGTGATGCCACTTTGAGAGGAGCAACTCGTACTGTATCGGTAAGTATATCTTCAGCAATTTTCTTTGTGTTCCCATAAGGAGATTCTGCGTCTTTGCGAGGTGCATTTTCTGAAACAGGCAACTCATCCGGTTGACCGTAAACAGTGCAAGAAGAAGAAAAAACAAAATGAGAACACTTTACTTCTAAAGCACTATTAATAACATTCAGTAGAGAAACAAGATTGTTGTAGTAATATGCTAATGGATTTTCAACCGATTCGCCAACCAATTTTTTAGCAGCAAAGTGAATCACTGCTGAAGGTTTGCATTGTTGAAATAGTTCGTGTGTTTTAACAGCATCGCATAAATCAATTTGATAAAAAGCGGGCTTCACACTTGTAATTTCGGCAATAGCATCTAAAACTTCAGGCCTGGAATTGGAGAGATCATCAGCTATAATCACCTCATAGCCTTGGTTAATCAGCTCAACAACTGTATGAGAACCAATAAAACCAACACCGCCTGTAACCAGTACTTTTTTATTATTCATCATGAAAATTTATTTTAAAACCTCCCCCCGTTACGATAACGAATTTTTAAAGGCTCCAGTATTTTAATTTCGAAATTTTTCCTCTTAGTACCCCTTTGAGATCTACCACCACAGCATCGGGAGCACAAATTGTTAACAGATAAGCTTCATCAATTTTTAGATAATCTTTGTGGTTCACAGCAATCACAACAGCATCGTAACCGGTTCCGATTTTGTCGATGAGTTCAAATCCATACTCATGTTTTAATTCTTCAGAGGAAGCGTGTGGATCGGTGACTTCCGTTTTAACTCCATATGATTTAAATTCATTAATCACATCAGCAACTTTTGAATTTCGAATGTCTTCGACATCTTCTTTAAAAGTTGCACCCATTACCAATACTCGTGACTTATTAATATCTTTTCCTAAAGCAATAAGTTTTTTAACGGTTTGTTTAGCCACATAAAAACCCATCGAATCATTCACATAACGACCTGAGTTAATCACTTGCGCATGATATCCTAATTCCTGTGCTTTGTGAGTAAGGTAATAAGGATCAACACCGATACAATGTCCACCAACTAAACCCGGTTTAAAATTTAGGAAGTTCCATTTGGTACCGGCTGCTTCCAATACTTCATAGGTGTTAATGCCCATTTTATTAAAGATAATAGAGAGCTCATTCATCAATGCGATATTGACATCTCTCTGAGTATTTTCAATAATTTTAGCAGCTTCGGCAACTTTAATTGATGATGCTTTGTGAACACCTGCCATTACAACTATTTTATAAACATTTGCAATTTCTTCCAACGATTCAGTATCGCATCCGGAAACAACTTTAATAATTTTAGCAAGGGTATGTTCTTTATCTCCCGGATTAATTCGTTCCGGTGAATAGCCAACTTTAAAATCATCCAAAAATTTCAACCCTGATAATTCTTCAAGCACAGGAATACAATCTTCCTCGGTACAACCCGGATATACTGTTGATTCGTAAACAACATAATCACCTTTCTTTAAAACCTGTCCGATAGTTTTAGAAGCAGAGAGAATTGGTTTAAGGTCGGGTAAATTATGTTCGTCAATTGGTGTTGGAACGGCGACAATAAAAAAGGAAGCCGTCTTGAGTTCATCAAGAGAATCGGTGAAAGTAATATCACAACCTTTAAAAGCATCGGCATCCAGTTCACCGCTTGGATCGACATTATTTTTCATCATGTCAACTCTCGATTTGTTTATGTCGAATCCTATGACTGAAACTTTTTTTGCAAATTCCAATGCGATAGGCAATCCTACATAACCAAGTCCGATGACTGCAACTTTTCTTTTTTTACTAATGATATCCTGATACATTTCTTATAAATTAACTATTTATTCAATTTGCGTAGCGCGTAAATTCTTTCTATAATTTCTACCACCTTTAAACCTTCGAGAGCATTAGTAGTGATGGATGTTCTTCCTTTGAGTGTATCAATTACATTCTCCACAATAAAATGATGGTTGGCGGCCGAACCTTTGTAGGCACCATAATCATTCGCAGGACTTACCGGGTCAAGTTCAGGCATAGTGTAATTGTCGATATGGCAATATTCCACCTCATTCATATATTGTCCACCAATTTTCACACTGCCTTTGCTTCCAATCACAGAAATAGAACTTTCCATATTCTTATCCCACACAGCGGTTGAATAATTAATACAACCCATGCCTCCATTATTAAATCTGAAATTTACAAAACCGGAATCCTCAAATGCAGTACTTTTTTGATGTGTAAAGTCGTCAAATTTCGCTTGAATATCGGTGATGTCACCAAAAACCCAATACATAATATCGATAAAGTGAGAAAACTGAGTAAACAAAGTTCCCCCATCAAGATCGGGAGTGCCTTTCCAATTTCCTTTCTTGTAGTAGCGGTCATCGCGGTTCCAAAAACATGTTAGCTGAACCATAAAAATATCACCAAGTTTTTTTTCTTCAACAATATCTTTCAACCACTTACTTGGTGGTGAATATCTATTTTGCATTACACAAAATACAGTACGATGTGCTTGAAGTGCTTTGAAAATTATTTTTTCGCAATCGGCTTTGGTGAGTGCCATCGGCTTTTCGCAAACCACATGCTTTTGGTGTTCTAAAGCCATTAAAGAATGTTCAGCATGCAAACCATTTGGAGAACAAATACTCACAACATCAAACTCAAGTCCGGATGAAAATATTTCACTTGCACTATTAAAATAAGGAACGTTAAACTGCTCAACTCCTGTTTGGCTTGCAGGAAGAATATCACACATAGCAACCAATTGACCTTCCGGATTTCGACGAACCATTTCGGCATGTCTTTTACCAATATGCCCACTTCCAATGATTGCAAATTTTACCTTACCTTCCGGGACTCTCATACTAAGATAATTTAGTTACTCTATTATTTTCAAGTTGATACTTTTCATTACTTTCAGGACACACCGCAATTCCGGAAGCATCAAATTTTAGTTTGTGTCCAAATTCACTCATCCATCCTGTTTGACGGGAAGGATTTCCGATAACTAAAGCATAGGCAGGAACATCTTTTGTTACTACAGCTCCTGCACCAATGAAAGCGAATTCACCAATGTCATGACCACAAACAATAGTTGCATTAGCTCCGATAGAGGCACCTCTTTTCACTGTGGTTTTGAGATATTCATTTCTTCTATTCACTGCACTCCTTGGATTCATCACATTAGTAAACACCATACTTGGTCCAAGGAAAACATCATCTTCACAAATTACACCGGTATATATGGAAACATTGTTCTGAACTTTAACATTTTTTCCAAGAACAACACCGGGCGACACTACAACATTTTGTCCGATGTTGCAATTTTCACCAATGATACAATCGGGCATGATATGTGAAAAATGCCAAACTTTCGTTCCTTTACCAATCTTACAACCGATATCAACAACAGCGGTTTCATGTACGAAATAATCCATCATTCAATTTAAATTAATCAAACCGGTGGGCCGTTTTATTCAACTCTTCTTTAGGCAGATTTTTAAAATATTCATAGGTTCTTTTCAACCCTTCTGCCCTATCAACTTTTGGTTCCCATCCTAATATCTCGTCGTGCTTTTGTAATATCCGGCTGACGTTGTTTAGGGTCATCTTGTGGAAGCGGTTTCATAATCATCTTCACATCAGAACCTGTAAGCTTTAAGAATTTCTTCTCCAAATTCTTTGATAGTAATTTCAGATGGATTTCCAATATTAACAGGATTAGCATAATCACTCATCAGCAATCGGTAAATTCCTTCAACCAAATCATCCACATAGCAAAACGAACGTGTTTGACTTCCATCACCAAAAACGGTAAGGTCTTCACCACGCAATGCTTGGCCGATAAATGCAGGCAATACACGACCATCATTCAATCGCATGCGAGGACCGTATGTATTAAAAATTCGTACGATTCTTGTTTCAACTCCATGATATGTATGATAAGCCATCGTGATTGCTTCCTGGAAACGTTTTGCTTCATCATAAACACCACGAGGACCAACAGGATTTACATTTCCCCAATATTCTTCAGTTTGTGGATGCACAGTAGGATCGCCATACACTTCAGAGGTAGAGGCAACTAATATCCTCGCATTTTTCACTCTTGCCAAACCTAATAGATTATGTGTTCCAAGAGAACCAACTTTCAATGTTTGAATAGGTATTTTTAAATAATCGATAGGACTTGCAGGTGATGCAAAATGTAGAATATAATCCAATTCACCGGGAACAAAAACAAATTTTGAAACATCATGATGATAGAATTCAAAATTTTCTAATTTAAAAAGATGTTGGATATTGGCCAGATCACCTGTGATAAGGTTATCCATTCCAATCACATGGTATCCTTCTTTAATAAAACGGTCGCATAAATGCGAACCTAGAAATCCGGCGGCACCGGTAATTAATATTCTCTTTTTTGCAGTTTGCGTCATTACAAATATTTTAAAGGGCATTCACTACTGAGCGACCCATACTGTTATAATAAAAACCAAGCTCTTCCATTTTAGCAGGATCATAAAGATTACGTCCATCAAAAATAACTTTCGATTTCATTTTTGAAGTTAGCGTTTCAAATTCCGGAGTTCTAAAAACCGACCATTCAGTGGCTATGAGCAATGCATCGGCATCTTCAATTGCTTCATAAGCATTGATTGCATAATGAATTTTATCACCGACTACTTTTTTCACATTATTCATTGCTTCCGGATCAAATGCAGAAATTGTTACGCCTTCATTCAACAAATGAATCAATGATATACAATGCCGGAGCTTCGCGAATATCATCGGTATCGGGTTTAAAAGCAAGCCCCCAAACAGCAATTTTTTTTCCTTTAAGATCGCCTATTGAAATAATTTTTAATTTTTTCTACAATTATCGTGCGTTGTTCGTCATTTACTTCCATTACAGAAGAGAGTACTTTGAAATCATATTTAAAATCTTGTGATGTTCTGGCTAGTGCTTGCACATCTTTTGGAAAACAACTTCCACCATAACCAATTCCTGCAAATAAAAATCGTTTTCCAATTCTGCTATCGGAACCAATTCCAATCCGAATCATATCCACATTTGCACCAACCTTTTCGCAGAGATTGGCAATTTCATTCATGAACGTAATTTTTGTTGCTAGAAAATGCATTAGCTGCATACTTTGTAAGTTCCGAAGAACGTGTATCCATAAAATAAATAGGATTTCCTTGACGAACAAATGGCGCATACAAATCGGACATAAGCTTCTTAGCTTTTTCATTGTCGGTACCAATCACAACTCGATCGGGTTTCATGAAATCATCTACAGCAAATCCTTCACGTAAAAATTCAGGATTCGAAACAACATCAAATTCAGTTTTGCAATTTTTTAGTATTGCTTCATGAACTTTTTCTGCTGTACCAACAGGAACTGTACTTTTATTAATTACCACTTTATAATCGGTGATAAGTTTTCCAAGTTGTTCTGCTACACCTAAAACATAACTCAAATCCGCAGAGCCATCTTCACCGGGAGGTGTAGGAAGTGCAAGAAAAATTATTTTAGAGTCTTTTATTGCTGATGCAAGATCAGTAGTAAAATTCAATCTTCCTTGTTTCAGATTTCTTTCAAAGAGTACATCCAAATGCGGTTCATAAATAGGAATTTTACCATTCTTCATGGATTCCACTTTGTTTTCATCGATATCAACACAAATTACATGATTTCCCATTTCAGCAAAACATGTTCCGGTAACTAAACCTACGTAACCTGTTCCAACAACTGCTATATTCATACTAGTTAATTGATTTAGTAAAATAATTAAATTTATTTATTGAGAAATTCTAAAACACCTGAAGTAATATATTCCAAATCGTCATCCGATTCATTTCGGTGTGCATGGGCAACGAAATTACGTTCGCACATAGGTGTTCGGTAACCGGAAAGTCTCCTTCTTTATAACGGGGATCTGTATATGCTTTTTGAAGATGCAACGGAACGGGATAATAAATCATGGAAGGAATTCCTTTAGCAGCGAGAAATTCTCGCATTGCTGTTCGATCAACACCTTTTAACACAAGAGTGTATTGATGAAACACATGATGTTGACTTTGGATCTCTGTACAGGAATTTCCACATTTGAATTATTTGCAAATGCTTTATCGTAGTAAGCAGCAACGCTGATTTCTTGCAGCAGCATATTCATCGAGATGACGCAATTTAATTCGTAGAATGGCAGCCTGCATGCTATCGAGACGTGAATTTACACCAATTTCATCGTGATAATATTGAACAGATTGTCCATGATTGGCAACCATTCTTATTTTTTTTGCGAGCTCATCATCATTGGTAAAAATGGCACCACCATCACCGTAGCATCCCAGATTTTTAGAAGGGAAAAAAGAGGTGCATCCGATATCACCAATTGTTCCTGCTTTCTGTTTTGTTCCATCAGGCAATAGTGTAATCAGCACCAATTGCCTGTGCAGCATCTTCAATAACATACAAATTATGTTTTTTGGCAATTGCCATTATTTCATCCATTTCAGCACACTGCCCGAATAAATGTACAGGAACAATTGCTTTTGTTTTTGGAGTGATCGCTTTTTCAACTGCAGCAGGATCAATGGTAAAAGTATCTCGGAATAACATCAACCAATACCGGCTTTAGTTGCAGCAAGTGCAATCACTTCGGCCGTTGCCACATAGGTAAAATTAGCGGTGATAACTTCATCACCGGGCTGTAAATCCAGCGCCATCATTGCAATTTGAAGCGCATCGGTACCATTGGCACATGGAATTACATGTTTTACACCAAGATATTTTTCAAGTTCTGCCTGAAAAGATTTCACTTCAGGACCATTTATGATATGCTGATGATGCGATTACATCAAGCACCGCTTTATCGATTTCCGTTTTAATTTTCTCGTATTGGCCGACGAGGTCGACCATGGCTAACTTTCTCATTTATCTATTAATAAGGCGGCAAAGATACGATATTAAACCATCATTTTCTAAGCAAAAACAACAAAACCATACGTAAGATGAAAAAACAAATTGGCCTCAAATTGCATTCATAACTATTTTATTATCAACTACTTAATTATACAAAATTTAGAATCCAAAAGGTTAACTAAATAATTGCTTAAATTGGCAACTCTATTACCTATTTCACATGAAGTCACTGCGTACTTACTTTTATTGTTGATTAGTTTCGTGAACTATTTCAACTGCTTATTGCACAAAGTGGAGTAAGAGATTCTGTGATCCGATTTCCATTTATGGGAGTGAGTTATGGGATATATCGAACCCGGAGGCGACTTGCAGATCGGTTTGGAACAGCTTCCATGTTGAGCATGGATCTTCACTTTAAAACCACAAAAAACCTGGTTTATGGTTTTTCCGGAGGGTTTATTTTTGGAGATAACGTCAAGGAAGACGGGCTCTATTGAAGTCGATATTACAACCAAAATGAACAGATTATAGGGTCTGATGGGCTTTATGCTGATGTAAGAATTTTCGAACGAGGTTATCATGTAGGAGTTACCATTTGGGAAAATATTTACAATTAAAAAACCAAACCCTAACAGTGGCATTCTCGTATCGGGTGGACCGGGATTTATTCAACACAAAATAAGGATTGAAGCTATCGGAAATACTGTTCCTGGGTTGACGAAACGATTACCTCAAAGGGTATGACCACCTTACCAATGGCTTGGAATTCAGGGAATTTATTGGTTTCGTTAGTTTTGGAAACCGACAATTGATTAATTTTTATGGCGGTTTTGAATTTATTCAGGCTTTCACCGATAACCGAAGAGATTATAGTTTTGACGATCTCGAACTAGATGATTCCGAACAGATTAGATCTCATGTATGGATTTAAAATTGGATGGATTTTGCCACTTTACAAAAAGAAACCTGCACATATTATCTTTATTAAAAACGAATGGCCATACTCTATTTTATTGTAATAAAGATTTATGGACTCCTATTCTATTGCATCTCTTTTTCAATAAGAAGGCATGCTCAGTGGGTAGCAGGAAGAAAAGATTGGAAAGACAAATTTCAAAAATACACTTAAACCGGGCGAGACAAAGAATTCATTTTCATTGTGCCTCATTTGGTGAATTCGAACAAGGAAAACCGGTTTTAGAAGCACTCAGAAAAAATTATCCGGACCACAAAATTGTGCTCACTTTTTTTTCACCATCCGGATATGAGTTGAAAAAAAATGAACCACTCAGCGATTATGTTTTTTATCTTCCACTCGATGGCCCAAAAAATGCAAGAGATTTTATTGATTTGGTGGAACCGGATATGTCATTTTTTGTGAAATATGAGTTCTGGCATTTTTATATCAAAGAATTTAAGGATCGAAAAATACCCATCTATTTTGTTTCATGTATTTTTAGACCCAACGCAAATTTTCTTTCAGAAGTATGGACGATTTTTTGATAGAATGTTACGCAGAGTTACACATTTTTTTGTACAAAACCAGGGCTCTCTTGAACTGCTTTACAAGAATAGCATTCCACAGGTTACAGTAACCGGTGATACCCGCTTCGACAGGGTTTTTGCCAACAGTCAAAATTCAAAATCACTTCCGGAAATTGAAAATTTTAAAGGAAAGTAAAAAGTTGTTTGTTGCCGGAAGCACATGGAGTGCCGATGAAAAATTATTGATCGCTACAACAGACAAATTTATTGATGAATTTAAAATAGTTTTTGTTCCACACGAAATTTCTGAACGCCATATTAATTCCCTCACGCAAAAATTAGGTTCAAAAGCTATTCGTTATTCTGAATGGGATAAAAAAAATAATTCTTACGATTTTTTAATTATTGATAACGTAGGCATGCTAATGTCACTGTACAAGTATGCCGACATTGCCTATGTAGGAGGTGGGTTCGGGAAAGGAATTCATAACATTTTAGAAGCAGCAGTATTCGGCATCCCGGTGTTTTTCGGACCCAAATTCAAGAAGTTTCGCGAAGCAGTTGAACTCGTTCACTGGAAAGGAGCTTTTACTGTTCGGCATGAAAGAGATTTTAATGATAAATTCAGCGAAATTGTAACCGATCCTGCTCGTCTGGAAAAAATTAAAGAAATTAATTTACGCTACATCGATAATAATAAAGGAGCGACCGAACTTATTATTAATTATTTGAAGATGAATTGAAGTTTTGTTTGTTAGTTTGCTTGCACTGAGCCTAGCGATAGGCTAATTTGATAGTTAGCTTGATTGCATGTTTTCAAGAATGAAAATCTTCAATTTAGAATCTTCAGTGTAAAATATTGTCTAAAATCGGGATTTTTTTCGCCACAACATTGCAGACCTGACAGGAGGCTCCTTAGTGAAAAGAATGTTTTATTGCAACAACCACCTGTCAGGTCTGAATCTGCATATCCATTACATCACATCATAAATTCCAAGAAGGTGCTAAACGAACTTCAAAGGTGCTAAAAACATTTTCTAGCCCAGCCTTCAGCCCTGCCTGCCAAGCCAAAGACAAGCTTTTGCTTGGCGATAGCAGGCAGGGTCATTTTACATTTTACGTCTTACATTTTACATCTTACATTACATATTTTATATTTTACATCTTACATTTTATATTTTATATTTTACATCTTACATCTTACATTTCACATTTCCCATTTTACATTTAGCATTTTACATTAAAAAATTTGCTAAAAGGAAAAATCACCAACTCTAGTAAAATCTCGCTCAAGTACGAACCCAAAAAAAGTTCTCCCGGAGGCAAAAATGATGGGCTTCATCCATCGTAATTATTCCAACCAAGTCGACCTATCTGAAAATATAAAATTGACAATAAATACTCCTCATTCATGATGCTTCTCGCTTCCTTGCCTGCACAGCCTTGGGTTAATAAAAAAACGGGACTGGTTTTTAACCAATCCCGTTGAATTTATTTTTTACTGTTTTAATTACCTCATCAAATTCACTTGCCCGTTGAACGTGTGCTCTTGTCCGCCTCTTGTTTTTACTTGTAAACGATAAACATAGGTTCCTTGTGGGGCTAATGGTTCCATCTTGTGTTTCTCCGTTCCAGGTATCGTTTGAGTTTTGGCCGCTAAATACTAGTTGTCCCCAACGGTTATATACCTGCATATTATAAGCAGATACATCAAGATCATAACCCGAATAATAGAACAAATCGTTTACACCATCACCGTTAGGTGTGAAGGCGTTTGGGATGTAGAACGGATTTACCACTACCACATCCTCATGAATATCTTCACAACCTGCAATATTGGTTACGTGCAAAGTAATACGGTATTCACCCACTTCGTTGAAGTAGTGATACGGGTTTTGTTCAAATGAATTGGCTCCATCACCAAATTCCCACAACCAAGTTACAGCATACTCTGATCTGTCAACAAATCCGATTTTTCCGTTGAACACGTTAGTCACACCAGGTGATGTCACAAAATCAGCCACCGGTAAGGGAAAGAACATGATATCAACTGGTGTTGTAGTGTTTGATGAACATCCTGCAGGAGTTGTAATTACAAGTGAGATTGGATAACTGCCCGGTGCATTAAATACATGCGAAGGATTTAAAAGTGTAGAATTACTTCCATCACCAAAACTCCATTCAAATGTTGATCCCTGATCATATTGTGAAAGATTGGTGAAATTAATTTCAGGTACTGCGCAGGTAAGACTGGTATCGTTTGTGAAAGAAACTACAGGCACCGCATTCACTACTAAATTTACGGCCGGTGATGTACCCTGACAACCGTTGATATCAATTACGGTTACATTATATATTCCGGCAATACCGGTAGATATAGAAGAGGAAGAACCTGCATTAGACCATGTGTAAGAAGTGTATCCTGATGTAGCAGAAAGGGTGGTATTTTCACCATCACAAATGGCTAAGTCTCCGGAAATAATAGGCTGAGGTAAGGGATTGACAACAATTGATGCGGCTCCGCTGACTGTACCTGTGCAATTTGCATCAGAAATAGTGATTGGTGTAAACGTTGTGCTCACTTGGGGTGATACATTGAATACAGCCGAGTTGTTGGAAGAAACTTGAACCGGACTTGTTGTTGATCCGTTTGAATAGGTATAATTAAATGGTGCTGTTCCTGTAAAGTTGAGTGTTACTTGAGTTGATTGTCCAATACAAATTGCATTACTTCCGCTCAACGTTACTGTAGGCAATTCGTTCACTGTTAAAATAGTGCTTGTACTATTCACGCAACCATTCGCATTCGTAACAGTAACAGCATAATTTCCTGCTGTTCCAACTGTAATTGATTGATTGGTTGATCCGTTCGACCAAACATAAGAAGCATAACTGCCGGTATTATACGTAGTAGTAGTCCCTTGACAAATAGTGTTGTTTCCTATGATAGCGGGAGTAGGTAATGGATTCACCACCACCATTGAGTTAGTGGAGTTCGAACAACCATTTCCATCAGTAACAGTAACAATGTAATTTCCTGCTGTAGTAACATTTATTGTTTGATTGGTTGAGCCGCTACTCCAAAGATATCCGGTATAACCGCCACCTGCATTAAGATTACTGTTATCACCAATACAAAACGCCAAATTTCCGGTGATGGATGGTGTCGGCAAGGCATTTACTAAAAGTGCAATTGCATCATCATTCACACAACCATTCATATCGGTTACGGTAACGGTATAACTTCCGGCTACACCCGGATGAATTGTTTGTGCAGTAGAACCATTTGACCACAAATACGAACTGTAGCCTGAGCCGGCATTAAATGAGGTAGTAGTACCTTGACATATTGCAGTTATTCCTGTTATTGCAGGCGTAGGCAATGGATTAATCACCATGGCAGTAGAATTCGTTCCGGAACAACCGAAAGCTGAAGTAACTGTTACATCATAATTTCCTGCTGTGCTTACAGAAATATTTTGTGTGGTTGCTCCTGTGCTCCATAGGTAAGAAGCAAATGCACCGGGTACTGTAAGAGTTGTTGATGTGCCTTGGCAAATTCCGGTACCGCCCAAAATTGCAGGAGTCGGATTTTGATTTACTGTCACCAATTCATTATCTATACCTTGACAACCTGTGATGGCAGAAACAGTAACAGTATAATTACCACCTGTTGTTACACTAATACTTCTTGAAGTAGCTCCGGTGTTCCATAAATAGGATACAAAACCTACACCTGCATCCAAAGATCCTGTTTCACCCTGACAAAAAGCATTAACACCTGTAATAACTGGAGTTGGTAATGGATTAACATTGATACTTGTTGATGCAGGAGAAGTACAACCATTGATGTCGGTTACAGTTACAGAAACAGATCCGGCTAAACCGATGTTAATAGTTTGAGAAGTTGCTCCGTTACTCCACAAGTAAGAAGAATAACCTACGCCGGCATCGAGAGTTGTAAGAGCCCCTTGACAAATTGTTGTTACACCGGTGATGGCCGGAGTTGGAAGAGCATTAACAATTAATGATGAACTTGTAGAACCAACACAACCTGCATTTGAAGTTACTGTTACAGAAAAATTGCCTGCATTTGAAACGTTGATGGTTTGCGTAGTTGCTCCATTATTCCATAAATAAGAAGCATAACCTCCACCGGCATTTAAAGTAGCACTATTACCGATACAAATTGCAGTTGGTCCTGAAATTGCAGGAGTAGGTAACGCATTTACTGTAACTAGAGAATTTGTTGATGACGTACATCCAAAGGCGTTAGAAACAGTTACTACATAATTACCTGTGGTGGTGACATTCAGCACTTGAGTAGTGGCACCGTTATTCCATAAGTAAGATGCAAAACCTCCTCCGGCATTTAAGTTACTGTTTTGACCCTGACAAAACGAAGTAGTACCCGTGATTGCAGGCGATGGAATTGGATTGACCACCAAACTTGCAGAAGCACTTCCCTGACAACCGAAGGCATCAGTAATGGTAACCGTATATGGCCCTGCTGTGCCCACATTGATAGTTGCAGCGGTAGAACCATTCGACCACAAATAAGATGAATAACCGGGGCCGGGAGTGAAAGCAGCATTTTGTCCTTGACATACAGCATTACCGGCCAAAACAGGCACTGGATTTGGATTCACCGTAACTGCTTGTGCATCTGAACCGGTACAACCGTTAGCATTAGTAACAGTTACCGTGAACGTATTGGCATTAGAAACTGTGATTGTTGGTGTAGTAGCTCCATTGCTCCACAGATAACCGGAATAACTTCCTGCATTAAGAGTTGTATTGGATCCTTGACAAAACGCAATTGGACCGGTAATGTTCGGAACAGGAAGTGCGTTTACTGTGACTACTGCGTTTGTAGATGCTGAACATCCGCTTGGATTAGTTACAGTAACTACATAATTTCCCGGAGTAGTAACATTAAGAACCTGAGTAGTGGCACCGTTATTCCACAGGTAGGAGGAGAAACCTGGACCGGCGTTTAAGTTTGAATTAGCTCCTGAACAAAAAGCAAGTGTTCCGGAAATAGCCGGTATGGGCAATGCATTAACAGTGACATTTGTTGATGTAGTTCCGGTGCAAGAATTTGCATCTGTCACGGTTACTGTATATGCACCTGAAGTGTTCACAGAAAGATTTACCCCGGCTCCTCCTGTCGACCATTGATAGGAAGAATATCCGGCTCCTGCATTTAAAATTGTATTGGTACCTTGACATATTGTAGTAACGCCTGTAATAGCCGGAATAGGGTTTGGATTAACAGTAATCAGTTGCGAATCGGTATTGGTGCATCCATTGGCATTTGTAACGGTTACCGTATAAGTGTTTCCGTTTGCAACAGTAATATTTTGAGTGCTCGCTCCATTACTCCATTGATAGGAAGAAAAACCGGATCCGGCATTAATGGTGGTATTGCTTCCCTGACAAAATGCAAAGGTTCCGGTAATATTTGGAGTAGGCAATGGATTTACAGTAACCAAAACATTTGCCAAAGCGGTGCATGAATTTGCATTGGTTACGGTAACTGTATAATTGCCACCTGAGGTAACGTTAATATTTTGTGTGATGGCACCGGTGTTCCACAAATAACCGGTATAACCTGCTCCAGCATTAAGAGTTGTATTTCCTCCTGTACAGAAAGAGGTTATTCCTGCAATTGCCGGTACAGGTAATGGATTCGCTACCACAACTGCCGAAGTAGTTGCAGAGCAACCTGAAGCATTAGTAACGGTGACTGTATATGTTCCACCGGTAGTCACATTCAAATTAGCAGTCGATGCTCCTGTATTCCACAAATAAGTTGCAAAACCCGGACCGGCATTAAGAGATGTGTTAGCTCCCTGACAAAAAGCTAAAGTCCCTGTGATAGCAGGAACCGGATTAGCGTTTACCAAAACATTTGCGGTTGCGGTTGCGGTACATCCACCTGCCTGAGTAACGGTGACAGTATAATTGCCTGCAGTAGAAACATTGAGGGTTTGAGTAACTGCGCCTGTATTCCACAAGTAGGATTGTCCTGCATTGGCAGTTAGAGTTGTATTAGATCCATTGCATAAGCTTAGTACACCTGTGATTTGTGCTGCGGCAGCTCCAACGGTCACAGCTATAGGAGCTGAAACCGCAGAACAACTTGGACCATTCGAAACGGTCACTGTATAACTACCTGCAGTTGAAACGTTAATTGCTTGAGTGGTTGCTCCGGTATTCCACAAATAGGTGTTTCCCGCATTAGCGGTAAGGGTAACATTACTACCGGGACACAAGGCGGTTGGGCCGGAAGGAGTAATAGTTGCTGAGGGCGTAATGAATTGCACGTTCACAGAAGTTGTAAATGCAAAACATCCACCTGAACCCACCACATACGCTTGGTAATTTCCTCCGATGGCAAGATTATTTTCATCAACGGTGATACACTGAGTAGCTTCCCCGGAACTCCAATTGTAATTTTGAGCAGGATTTAAACACAACTGTAAACTAGATCCGGTGCAACCAAAAACTGTAGCATTATCCGGTTGTGCCACTCCATTTGCGAAAAGTGAAATCTGTCCAAGAGAGGTAAAACTTCCTCCTTTTAAAAATACCCCTGAATCATAAACTCCATCTGTAACATCGGCAATTGCTAATTTGATGTGGTATGTTTGACAGGGCTGAACAGCAGCCTTTGCTGTTAGTACGGTTGTAAATCCATCCATAAATACAGAACCACCGCCAATGTTATCAGTGTAATAAGCACAATTGTTACAAGGGCCTGAGGAAACCCCTCCATAAGGACCACCGTTATTCACGTTGTTGATGGAAACCGATGTGGTAGTGTTTGGAATAAGCGCTATATTTTGAGTCCCCGTGATACCGGGACCACTTATAAAAAATGCAAAAACATCATTGAAGCTGGTATTTACAAAATCGTTATATTCTTCAGAACCAAATACATATTCAAACTTTACAGAATCTGAAGCTACTGTAAAGTCGAATTCCAGAACTGTGGCGTCAAAGGTAACTTGTGGTGAAACGATACCATTTAGTTGTGCATCTCCTGCGCCACCTAGGCCTGTAGATTTAAAATAACTTGCGGGCGCTAAAGTACCAATTGCCTCACCGCTACTCAGAAAAATCCCATTGGAAACTCCGAGATTACATGCTCCGGCACAGGTGAAAGAAGATCTTGAAGAAGCTGAACCAGTGTATGTGATATTAGTCGCTGTCACTCCTGAACCCAGCAATATATTATTAACCAACTGGGTGGGCGTCAGGGAGTTATTTGCGGTTAACTGAGCGAATCCATGAAGACTCATCGCACACATAGCAACCGAAAGTAAAATTTTTCTCATATTGTAAGATTTACACTATTCCACGCTAACAAATATACGGTGTTTTTTACATTTTTCCTAGACTTATCTTACTTAAGTACTAATACTTTAGTATGATTTATTAGTCCCGAAATTCCAAAACGACTCGATGACATCAAAACAACCCAAATCGGCTCAAATTTCCAAACATTTGTTGCTGATCAGGTAAATTTCCCAACTGAACAGGATTTTTTCATAAACCCTTGTAAATTAGAGACGCTAGGGGGGTGATAGAAGTTGCGCATTGGTAAAAAAATCTTTCAAATAAAAGGGTTCAAAATAAGCCACCGATTCAAATTTGCCGGTTTTGTAAGAATTCTCACTAAAATTAACCATTCCGAGAGCTGTTGGAAATACTTCATTGTGAAATGAAACAAATTCAGTTTCACTAATCAAACTGCGGCATTTTTCCATTCCATCTCCAAAAAAGGCAATATTGTGCCGATTTATTATAGAATTCATCACTTCTGCATCCAAAATAGTAGCTGATGTTTCACGTGTAAATTCAAGGTTAGTATTAAAAAGTGCCATATAAACTTCCATCCTGCGGGCATCAATCATTGGGCAAAGTGTGATGTCTTTTGCTTCGGGATTTTTCAATATAAATGCGGCTGCCATCGACTGCAGGGTGTTCACTGAAATAAGCGGTTTATCTAAGGAATAACAGAGCCCTTTTGCAGTTGCCACACCAATTCGCAATCCGGTAAAAGAGCCGGGACCTTTACTAACAGCAACAGCATCCAGTTCAGAAAAATTGAGACTTGAATCGTCAAAACACTTGGATATCAATGTTGTGAGAATTGAAGCGTGACTTTTGGCCTCTTTTTTTTCATGCAAACTCAAAACCTCGCCATCTTTAGCCAAAGCCACTGAACATGTGTCGGTAGCTGTTTCGATGTTAAGAATGAGACCCATAAAAAACTACTTTTTTTCCTTAGTAAAAAGTTCTTCTTTGGTAACCACTTTCACTTTATCCCCCTCTTTCAACAAACGTGAAATGGCATTATAAGGGCCGGTAATGACTTCATCCCCTGAAGCAAGTCCTTCCAGAATTTCAATGTGCATATTATCTTGAATACCGGTTTTCACGGGTCGGATAAACACTTCGCCATCTTTCAGCACAAAAACACATTCCTGAATTGCAACTTTTCGTTCAGTCACTGCTTCTTTACCTTCTTTACCTTCAGTGGCTTCTTCATCGTCATTGGGACGAGAAACGACTTTTGAGGAATTACGCACTGTGGTGTCTCTTGTAGTTACTGCCTGAATTGGGACTGCAGCAACATTATAAACCTTACGAGTTTGAATATCTACAGTTGCCGACATTCCGGGACGAAAAGGTGAATAAGTGGGTTTATCGGCAGGGATCAAATCTTTATAGGAATCACGAACAATTCTAACTTTAACAGTAAAATTTGTCACTTGATCGGTACTCAAAGCAGACTCAGAATTGGCAGAATTCGCAATTTCAGTAACCACTCCAATGAAAGTTCTGTTAAGGTAGGCATCAATATCAACAATAGCAGTATCGCCTACGTTTACACGGATGATATCACTTTCGCTGACATCCACATTCACTTCCATTTCATTCAAATTAGCCAGTCGAATCACCTCGGTACCGGCCATCATTTCGGTACCAACCACTCTCTCCCCTTTTTCCACGCTCAATTTAGAAATTGTTCCATCAACAGGGGCAAAAATCGAGGTCTTGTTGAGATTTTCTTTGGATTCTTTATAGGAAGCTTCAGCACTTTGAACACCAAACGAGGCAGCTGAAACACTTTGTCTCGCAGCCTCCACATCTCCTTTAGCTACCTCATAAGCCGACTTAACAGATTCAAAATCAGAGGAAGAAATTACGCCCTCATCGAACAATTTTTTATTACGATTGTAGGTGAGTTCAGAATTACGGAATTGAGCTTCAGATTGGGTGAGACGTGCTTTTGAACTTTCGTAATTGGCCTTTGCACTGCTAACAGAAGCAGCAACGCGATCAAGTGCGGAAACATAAATTTCAGGATTTATTTTAGCGAGAAGGGTTCCTTTTGTTACCAAATCGCCCTCCTTCACATACAATTCAACTACCTCTCCCGAAACATCGGCAGCCAATTTCACTTCGACTTCCGGTTGCACTTTACCACTTGCTGAAACAGTCTCAGTAATGGTCTCAGTAGATACTTTTTCGGCTGTCACATTGATGTTATCATCTTCACCTATCCAACCTGCTTTACGGCCTGCAACCAGCAAAACCAGAAGCAAACCACCTCCAATGAGTAAATACTTTACCAGATTATTTTTCTTTGCCATAATAAATGGTTTGCAATGTGGGAATTTAAAATACGAGGCTAAAATTAATAAGAATCGTTGCTTTAACAGGAATTGTCGCAAGAATTCCTATAAAATACTATCAAATCAATGGAAATCTTTGAATAATAGTTCAAAGCACCATTCAAGCTAAAGTATGAAGAATGTTAGAAAACCAATGGTTTACCCATGTAAAAGTCCAGAACTTTAATTCTGAAAATGAGATCATATTTAGCTTGCAAAAAATCCGATTCCGCTTGAGAGTTGTTGTTACGCACATTTAAAAATTCAATTGAACTCAGCATACCAACATCATATCTCTTCTGCGCATACACGAAAGCTTCCTTATTGGCGATGGTAGCTTTTTCGGTTGCTCCGTATCTTTTCAATGCAGCATTCGCATCGGCATGAGCCTGGACAATACTCTTATACACCTGATTTTTAGTAAGCTGATCGTTGTATTTTACATTTTCGAGATTCAGTTTAGACCTTTGGACATTAGACTCTGTAGACCAACTATTAAATATTGGAATCGCTAAACTCACTCCTACTAATTCATTATAGTTTTCATTAAGTTGATCTTTGAAAGGAACTAATTCGCCGGTGATACGACGTGTATAGTTGGAGTATCCGGTTGATAAAGACCCATACATACTCAATCGAGGAAAACGAGCCCCTTTAGCATAAGACAGTCCTTTTTCGGCACTTTTTAAATTAAATTCCGAGGCCTTAAACTCAGGCAGTACTTCCAAAGAAGTCGCATAAATTTGATCTGGTGTGAGTATCATTGACGATTGGTCGGGCAATTCGTAAGTTGGAACCACAACAGAAAATCCATCCATAGATTTTAGCTCCAAAAGTTGAGTAAGGTTTATCATAGAACTTAGCAATTGATTCTCTGAATTAATCACATTTAGTTCTTCTGTAGCCAAGGCGGCATCAGCATCGAGCAAATTACCTTGAGCCATACTTCCAGCTTGCACCATAATTTTTGTTCGCGACTGATTTTGCTGTGCCGATTCAAGTCGTTCATTAGCTGATGTAAGGGATTCACGACTGTAGAGTACTTGTAAATAAGCCGCAGCTACGTTAAGGGAAATATCATTTTTTATTTTGGATAAATTTTCTCTACCCGCCATATACTCATACTTACTTTGCGAAAGGGCATTCTGCAATTGAAATCCGTTAAATACGTTTAGGTTTCCGTTAAGTGAAAAATTTCCTGATTGAATTTCTTGATCTGTAAAGTTATAAGTGTAGGGATCAACGGAACGCCCAAAGTTATACGAGTAAGAGGAGCTGCCATTGAGTGAAGGCAACATTGACAATTTACTCTGTGTTAAATTTACATCAGCAATTTCAGTAGATATTTCTGATTGTTTGATGGTAATATTATTTTCTAATGCATATTCAATGCATTCCTGCAAGGTCCACGATTTTTGCCCAAAGCTATTTAGGCTAAGAAAACAAAATATAGGTAGAAGAGCTAAGGATTTTAGGTAATTTATTAATGGAGTGCGTTGACTCATAAATTTTCAAATAGTTTGAACTAGTTATTTGTAGAATTTGATTTATAGAAGAACAAAGATAAAAGAAAAATCAAATTTCGGAAACTTCATCTTCAATCGAATGAAAGAAGTCTTTACGTCTTTGTTTTGAAAATAAGTCAAAAGCTCTAAAAGCCTTGTCCTTAGAGGTTTTACAGACTCTATGTGACTCGAAAAATATTTGCTACATTTTGATGTTTCGGTCACTTTTTAAAGCAGGAATCTATATCAACCCATTCCAAGAATCCAAGTTAGTAAAGAAATAGAAATATGATTAAAGATGACTTCTTGCCCAAAATCAAACCTGCTTTGTAATATTGAGTAGTATAAAGGTGATTTTAGGGATTAATCGTACATTGCATTTCATTATTGTTTAGTTCTAAAAGGAATCAAAAGAAACTCATGAAAAGTAGCAATTTCAAAAGTTTAATTATCATAACATTCAGTAATACAATTAGATATGACTTCCGTTGAAGATGCAAAGAAATTAATTGTTAAAACCGCCATACGCCTTAATCCGGTTCAATTGGAGATCACAAAATCTTTGAACTATGTATTAGCAGAAGATATTAATTCACCCATTCACTACCCTCCTTTTGATCAATCTGCTATGGATGGATTTGCTATTCTTCATTCAGATATTCTTGAACAAAAAGAAATTGAAATTATTGGTGAAGCACCGGCAGGAAATCCATTCAAAGCACAAATAAATTCAGGACAAACAGTCCGTATTTTTACCGGTGGAGAAATTCCTGATGGGACAGATGCAGTGATCATTCAAGAACGTGTTTCAATAAAAAACAATACAATTATTTCCGATGGCGCTCCCTTAGCAGAGGGTGCAAATATCAGGCGAAAAGGCTCTCTAATTAAAAAGGGAGATGTTGCATTGATGAAGGGAATGGTAATAAACCCCGGAGCTATTGGTTTTTTAAGCAGTTTAGGTATCGAAGTGATACCGGTTTATCCTAAACCTAAAGTGTCCATTATTATTACCGGAAACGAGTTGCAGAAGCCGGGTACTGCACTTATAAACGGACAAATTTATGAATCAAATTCATTTGCACTCATTGCAGCTTTAGAATCAATTCACATTTCTGTTCATGAAGTAGTAACAATTGCTGATGACGAAAAACAAACTACAGCAGCACTTCAACAAGCTATGAGTAATTCAGATATTGTGTTAGTCTCAGGAGGAATATCAGTTGGGAAATACGATTATGTAGGAAATTGTTTACAGGAATTAAATGTTGAAACTGTTTTTTATAAAATATATCAAAAACCTGGGAAACCATTATTCTTTGGAAAACAAAAAGAGTGCCTTATTTTCGGTTTACCCGGAAATCCGGCATCTGTGTTGAATTGTTTTTATGAATATGTTTTTCCTGCTGTGAAAATAATGCAAGGGTATAAAGAATTTTTTTTGAAAAAATTAAATCTGCCATTCTCAGCTGATTACAATAAAAAAGAAGGACTTTCATTATTCCTTAAAGCAAAAATTATTGATGGACAGGCTGAAGTACTTACAGGTCAAGAGTCGAACAACATTGGAGCATTTGCATTTGCCGATTGTATCATATATTTACCTGCTGCAAAAGGAAATGTGAAAGCAAAAGAATTGGTGGAAGTGCACTTATTACCCCATTAATATTATATAAAAATAGTACTCAGGAATTAAAATAAAATTGTTATGAGTATGGAAACCTATTGGCTGTTTCTGATTTTACTTTTTATAATTGCTTTTTTGTATTCCTCTGTCGGACATGGAGGAGCAAGTGGCTATTTAGCCTTAATGGCTCTGTTCGGCTTTGCTCCGGAAAGCATGAAATCGTCGGCACTGATCATGAATATTTTTGTATCATTCACGGCATTTTACGCCTACTTTAAAGGCGGTTACTTCAAGTGGAAACTATTTCTTCCTTTTGCTATTACTTCTATACCAGCATCATTTATCGGAGCCTACCTCACTGTAGATGCACTACTCTACAAAAGAATTTTAGGTATTATTCTCATTTTCCCAATTCTCCGTTTAGCCGGACTGTTAGGTAAGGAGCCTACCGTTGAAAAAGAAGTAAACAGTTATGCCGCATTAATTATAGGAGCTGTTATAGGTCTGTTTTCAGGGATGATTGGTATTGGCGGTGGCATCATTCTTTCCCCGGTCATTCTATTGTTACATTGGGGAAAAATGAAAGAAACAGCTTGCGTTTCAGCACTTTTTATTTTTGTAAATTCAATTTCCGGAATGATTGGTATACTCAGTAAAGGAGTAGCTATTGATCCTTCGATATATTTATGGGTCGGAATTGCTTTGCTTGGCGGATTTACAGGATCCTATTTCGGAAGTAAAATATTCGCCAATCCCATACTTAAAAAAATTCTTGCATTTGTGCTCGCAATAGCGAGTATTAAACTTTTAACAATATCTGAACACAAATGAAAAGCACTGTTACAGGGGTAATTTTAGCAGGGGGGAAAAACAGCCGGATGGGAACCGACAAAGGATTGTTGGTTGTAGAAGGAAAAAGTATCGTGGAACGGATAGCAAATGTACTTAATCCTTTTGTAAATGAAATCGTTATCATCTCCAATGGCAACAACTATGACTTCCTCGGATATAAGATTTACAATGATATAATTAAAGAATGCGGACCAATAGGCGGAATTTATACGGCATTATCATTAAGCAATACTGAAAAGAATTTCATAGTAAGCTGTGATATGCCCAATATTACAAAAGAATTGGTGCAATTTATCATTGAAAATTCCGGCGAAAGTGACATTTCAGTTCCAATGCACCAAAATAAATTGGAGCCACTCTGTGCTATTTATGATAAGCATTGCTATTTAAAATTTGAAGAGTTAATTAAGGAAAATAAATTGAAACTCCACGATGCAATAAATCATTTTAATACTAAATATATTACAATTCCGGAAACGATCTTTAAATACAATTGTTTTGCCAATATAAACACTCCAAGTGAATTTGAAAATTTAAAATCGAGTAACAAATGAGTATCCAAGTCAAAGTGTTCGGTCAACTTACCGAAATAATTGGGAGAAGCGAGTTGCAAATTGAAGACGCAGGCGACACAAAAGGTATCGTAGAAAAATTAATTTTAGATTTTCCGAAGTTGGCTGATTGTTCGTTTGCAATTGCGTTAAATAAAAAAATTATAAATCACAATCAAAAAATAAATTCCGGTGATGTGGTGGCGTTGATGCCTCCCTTTGCAGGTGGATAATGTATGTTATCAATAGACGAAATAACAAGATACAACAAGCATCTTTTGCTTTCAGAAATAGGAATGAAAGGACAGGAGTTGTTGAAGCAGGCAAGAGTATTAGTGATAGGTGCAGGAGGTCTAGGTTGCCCTTTGATGCTTTATCTTACAGCAGCAGGCATTGGGAAAATAGGAATTGTGGACTTTGATTTGATAGATGAAACCAATTTACATCGTCAGATATTATTTGACACATCCGATGTAGGAAAACCAAAAGTCGGTATCGCGAAAGCTAAACTTCAAAAACAAAATCCGTATGTAGAAGTAGAGACTTTCAACGCCAAACTATCAACTGAAAACGCGCTGAAAATAGTTTCTAAATATGATTTTATCGTTGACGGCACCGACAATTTCGCAACCCGTTATATGGTGAATGATGCTTGCTATATTCTTAAAAAAGTCTTAATCTCAGGTTCCATTTTTAAGTTTGAAGGGCAAGTTGCTGTGTTTGATTTCAGAAAAGAAAATGCACCAACTTATCGCTGTTTATTCCCATCGCCACCTTCCCCCGAACAAGTTCCCGGTTGCTCTGAGGCCGGTGTTATCGGAGTTCTTCCGGGAATAATTGGAACCTTAATGGCTAACGAAACAATAAAGGTGATCACCGAAATTGGCGAAATACTTTCCGGAAAATTATTAGTCTTGGATATATTGGGTATGAATTTCCAAACACTTGAATTTGAAAGAAATAGCGAAGTTATAAATGCAATTCCAAAAACAGAGATGGAATTCAAAAAGATGGATTACGAATATTTCTGCGGAAGTAAAACAGAACAACATTCAATTCAGGAAATTTTTGGTGATGAATTGTTGGAATTAATTTTAATAAATGAAAATATTCAAATTTTAGATGTTCGCGAACGCATGGAACTTCCGATCATCTCAGAACTAAATGATTTGAATATTCCACTTGGAGAAATTGAAGAGCATGTTAACGAAATTTCGAAAGAAAAAAAGGTAATTGTACTTTGTAAAAGTGGTAGAAGAAGTGTCCAAGCCATCGAACTATTGCAAACTAAATACGGATTCAAAAATTTATTCAACTTAAAAGGCGGTGTGACAGAATGGATAATGAGCACCGATAAAATTAAAAATAATGAGCGATAAAAAGAAACATAAAGTCCTGATACCGGGCCCCATTACGCCTGAGTTTATAGCAAGTTCAATTGCTAAACATAGTACCAAGACAAACATCGGGGCACACGATATATTTCTGGGTCAGGTTCGTAATGATACGATTGGTGAAAAAACTGTGCTAGCGATTGACTACACTTCCTACGAAGAAATGGCAGAGGAAAAATTTCACGAAATACGAGAAGCTGCTTTTGGGAAGTTCAATCTCACATGCATGCATATCTACCACAGTACAGGAACTGTGAAAGCAGGAGAGATCTCCTTATTTGTTTTCGTATCTTCAACTCATCGCGCTGATGCTTTTGATGCTTGTCGTTTTATAGTAGAAGAAATAAAAGCTAATGTCCCAATATGGGGAAGAGAGCTATTTGAAGACGAAACTCATTCATGGAAAGTAAATTCTTCCTTTTAACTCGTCCCGATCATCCAGGCCATCGGCGATCGGGTAAAATATTCAATTTTCACTCTCGACCCGAATATTACTACTCTTCAATTTTCAATTTTAACCCGCTCTCTTCATTGCACAGGCCACCGGGGATCGGGCAGGCTCTTCAGTTTTCGCTTCGACCCGAATCTATGCTTCGATCATCATCAATGCGAATTGAAAATTGAAAATATGAAAATATAAAAGTACATCGGGCTTTTAATCAGCCGCCAATAGCCACCATGGCCCTATTTTCTTGTTTCGAAAAATCATCTATGGTTTCAATTCCGCTGCGTAATGCTTTCTTAACCCAAATCGACTTCAATATTAATGGAACTATGTCTTTGCCAGCTCTCATTGCAGTAAGCAAATCGGTTTCAGATGATGAGAACAGACAGTTTTTAATTTTGCCATCCGCAGTGAGTCTAATTCGATTACAAGTATCACAAAACGGATTGGTAACCGAGCTGATAATTGCGAATGTTCCTATGTGATTGGCTATTGCAAAATTCTTAGCTGTATCATTTTTACCATCATTCAGTTTTATAATATTTGAACCAAACTTATTTTCGATAATTGATATCATTTCCGTAAAGGAAACACCCTTACTCCAGTCCCATTTATTTCCCTGAAAAGGCATAAACTCAATAAAACGCACATGTACATTTTTGTCTCGAGTCCAGGAAACAAAATCACAAATCTCATCATCATTCACTCCTTTAACCACCACTGCGTTCACTTTAACATGAAATTTTTCATCGAGTAGAGATTTAATATTGGCCATCACCTTTCCAAAATATTCTCTTCGAGTAATAGAATTGAATTTTTCTTCTTTAAGAGAATCCAAACTCACATTTATTGATCTTACTCCACATGATTTAAATGTGTCAATAAATTCATCTATTAAGATACCATTACTGGTAATAGCAAGTTCAACGGGGAGTTTAGATAATTCCTTTATAATCTCTTTAGCATCTTTTCTAACCAAGGGTTCTCCACCGGTAAGTCTGATTTTTTTAACTCCTAATGAAACAAAAGTGGTTGCCATTTTTACCACTTCATTTAGCGTCATAAAATCGGCACGTGGTCGCAGTTGAATTCCTTCTGCAGGCATACAATAAAAGCAACGAAGATTACAACGCTCTGTCAGAGAAATGCGCATGTAATCGTGAATGCGATTATGTTGATCAACTATCATTATTTAACTAAAATCAATCAGGTTTTTTAGAATTTATCAATTTGTTTTAGAAAGAGTACAAATGAACATTTTAAAATCATTCCGCTTCCGCAACCACTTCAGTCACCTCAGGCAACATACTCTTAAGCAAATTTTCAATTCCTGATTTAAGGGTAAGTGTAGATGATGGACAACCACTGCAAGAACCTTTTAGAGCAACTGTTACAACGCCATCGTTGAAAGATCGAAAATGGATAGCTCCCCCATCTTGTTCAACAGCAGGTTTTACATATTCATCCAACGCCTGAATTATTTTGGATTCTAATTCAGACTGATCCTGATTGCTGATAACAGGAGTTGCAGTAGTCACTTGCTTTTCTTCAGTTGAAATTTTGAATGGATTAGCTGTAAATAACTTTTCACCTGACATTAAAAAACCTCTAATAAATTCTCTAAGTATGTTGGTAATTTCAAACCAATCGATATCACTTTGTTTGGTTACAGTAACAAAATTAGAAGTTATAAAAACACCTTTTACTCCCGAAAAAGCAAACAATTGCATTGCTAAAGGACAGGCAACTGCTTCAACAGGATTTGCATATTCTACAACACCGTCTTCGAGCAACATCACATCACAAACAAATTTCATTGCCGACGGGTTGGGAGTGGATTCGGCATACACATTAACAGGGATATTCATTCTTTAAAGTTGATTAATTTTAAAATTTAATAATTGGCATCTTTCAACACCAATAACAACCCAAATGCTAATTGGTTATTTTTTAATAGATGTAAGTTGTCTTTCAAGCTCTAAAATTCTTTTTTTCTGAGCACCAACAATTTGATTTCGTTTATAAATGCCTGTTACCATCATTAAAAGTCCGGTTATGATACCAATGATGAATGTAAATAGGAGAACAAGTGCCATGCTGGCATTGCCCAGATCCCAATAAAATAATCTAACCACTACAGGATCAGAGTTTTGCAAAGCAAAAACGACGGCAAGTACTGCAATTATGACTGCAATTATTAGTTGTCGCATGATTTTAGGTTAGTTAACTTTGTGAAGAATTAATTGAACTGTACAAAGTTAATTCTTTATAAGCGAGTATCACAATAAATTATGGCACAGAAAAAAGTTGATTTTTTGGTGGTAGGATCCGGGATAGCGGGATTAAATTTTGCGTTAAAAGCTGCGGAACATGGCACTGTAATGATTGTCACAAAAGCCGATGAGGATGAATCGAACACGAAATATGCTCAGGGCGGCATCGCAGCCGTAATTGATCCGGATGACAGTTTTGAAAAACATGTGAAAGACACTTTGATTGCAGGTGATGGATTATGTGATGAAGCGGTAGTGAGGATGGTAATTAAAGAGGGCCCTGAGCGAATAAATGACATTATTGAATGGGGAGCCAGTTTTGATAAAATGCCCTCAGGCGAATTTGATCTTGCAAAAGAAGGTGGTCATTCAGAATCGCGGATTCTTCACTTTAAAGATATAACTGGACTTGAGATAGAACGTAAACTTTTACAGCAAATTCATACGCATCCGAACATTGAACTTTTCACTCACTACTTTGCAATAGATCTTATCACACAGCATCATTTGGGAGAAATGGTTACCAAAGATTCAGATGACATTACCTGTTATGGCATGTATGTTTTGAATTTGAAATCGGGAGTTATCGAAACAGTACTCTCTAAAATTATACTCATGGCAACCGGTGGAGCCGGAAATGTTTACTACAATACCACTAATCCAAAAATTGCAACGGGTGATGGAATTGCGATGGTTTACAGAGCAAAAGGGAAAGTGAATGGAATGGAATTTATTCAATTTCATCCAACCGCACTTTACCATACCGGTGATCGGCCCAGCTTTTTAATTTCGGAAGCAGTGAGGGGCTTTGGTGGGATATTAAAAACAAAGAATGGTGAAGAATTCATGCAAAATTATGATAGCAGATTATCGTTAGCCCCCCGTGATATTGTTGCACGAGCAATAGATAATGAAATGAAAGTTAGGGGAGATGAATTTGTGTATCTCGATTGCCGTCATTTGGATCCTGAAGCATTCATCAACCATTTTCCAAATATCCACAACAAATGTTTAACTATAGGAATTGATTTTCGAAAGCAGATGATTCCGGTGGTTCCTGCAGCTCATTATTTATGTGGTGGTGTGGTAGTAGATATGTCGGCACGAACCAGCATCCGTAATCTTTATGCTGCCGGCGAGTGTTCCTCAACAGGTTTACACGGTGCGAATCGATTGGCTTCAAATTCATTATTAGAAGCAGCAGTTTATGCACACCGCGCATTTGAGCATTGCATTGAAGCCGTTAAAACAATAAATTTTAGAAATGATATTCCGGAATGGAATGCCGAAGGTGCTCGCCAACCGGATGAAATGGTATTAATAACTCACAACCTGAATGAACTTCAAACTGTGATGAGCAATTACGTTGGTATTGTGCGAACCAATATTCGATTAAAAAGAGCATTTGACAGATTAGAGATAATTTATGCTGAAACAGAATCGCTTTATCAAAAAACAATTGTATCTGCACCACTCATGGAATTACGAAACCTTATTAATGTTGCCTACCTGATTGTAAAAATGGCTATGGCCAGAAAAGAAAATAGGGGCCTTCATTATAATGCAGATGATGTGGGTTAGTTTATTAGTTTGTTAGTTTGTTAGTTTGCCTGCAGGCTAAAGACAACTTTAGTTTGGCGATAGCAGGCAGGTTTGTTAGTTTGTTAGTTTGTTAGTTTGTTAGCCTGCCTGCCAGGCTAAAGACAAGCTTTAGCTTGGCGATAGCAGGCAGGTTTGTTGGTTTGTGAAGTAGTTTTGAGTAAAATGAACTTGTTTCCGTGGACAATATAATATAATATAATATAATATAATAATTTGAATTCATTTAATTCTTCGGCATTTCTGAATCGGGCGCTTCAAATTTCTAATGAAGCTGAATTCGAGCAACTGGCTATGGAACTTTTCAGTTATCAAATGACAGAAGTTAAAGTATATGCTGATTATTTAAAGTTTTTGAGAATCGACACAAATGAAATCAAGAACTATCATCAAATACCTTGTATACCGGTTACTTTTTTTAAAACTCATGAGATAACAGATCAAAAAAATACACCAAATTTTTATTTTTCAAGCAGTGGCACAACAGGTCAAATGAACAGCAAACATTTTGTTCCGGATTTAACTATTTATGATGAAAGTTTAATTAAAGGATTTGAATTATTTTACGGAAACTCGAATCAATATTGCTTTTTGGCTTTGCTCCCCACTTATCTCGAAAAGGAAGGATCGTCGTTGGTTTACATGATGGAGAAATTGATGCGAAAAGGCAATCATCCCGAAAGCGGATTTTATTTACACAATCACAATGAATTGAATCAGAAAATACAAACACTTCAGCACAAAGGTGATAAAATATTTTTGATAGGAGTTACTTATGCACTTCTTGATTTTTTTGAAAAATTCCCTCAGCAACTTATCAATACTATTTTACTTGAAACAGGTGGAATGAAAGGAAAAAGAAAGGAACTGGTGAAGGCAGAATTACATGAGATATTAAAAGCTAAGTCGGGAATATCTTTAATTCATTCGGAGTATGGAATGACAGAATTGTTATCGCAAGCATATTCAAAAGGAAATGGGATTTTTCAAACTCCTCCTTGGATGAATATAAAAATTCATGATTTGTATGATCCATTTCAAATTCTTCCTGATGGCCAAACCGGTTCCATTAACGTGATTGATTTAGCCAATATCCATTCCTGTGCCTTCCTATCTACTCAAGACCTGGGCAGAATTGTGAATGTTAAGCAATTTGAAGTTCTTGGGAGATCCGACAACAGTGATATAAGAGGTTGTAATTTGATGGTAGATTGATTGGTACCAAAGAAATGTAAATTGATTACCTTTACATAAATAATAGTGAATACCAAATTAAAATAAGGGTTCAGTATTATTCTGTACTTTTGCATACTAATTCAAAACTGCAAACATGGATCCTAAGAGGAGAGCTTTTATAATTACAGTTTCCGTTATTTTCGGAACATTGCTATCAGCCGGTTTACTCTACTTTAAAAGAGGCAGTTTGGATAATCAGGATTATTTCCTACTAGCTACCAACTTGTTCTTCTCATTATTGATTATTTTTCTGATTGGTTGGTTTTTGGTCTGGCGAAAAAAGTCCGACTGACAAAAAATTGCTACTAGTTGACTACTACCCAGGAGTCAATTTTGTTTGCAATTATTTTTTTTGTATCTTCATCATGAAATTTCAAACAATTCACAAATTTCTTTTGTTTGAGTATCATGAAGAACGGCAACAGAGTCTTGTTTTGGTTCCGAAACCATTTGTCGATACACCGCAACCCTGCCCTGGTAAAGGCGTTGATGGATTGTACAGAATTAATTCCTGTGTATTGCTTTGATCCAAGAGAAGTTGCTATTTCTGTGAATGCCAATGAGTCTGAAACAGCTGTAAATCAACTCATTATTAAAGTTTCCAAATTGCGTGATCAGCTTCAAAACAAAGGATCCAATTTGCTTATAGTAAACAACAATTACGAACAAATAATTCCTTCTTTGGCACGGGTATTGAGCGTAAATGAAGTAATTTCCGATCCTTTACTAATAGAAAAGGACAGGAAACATCTTCTCTCAATTCAATTCAGAAATCAAAAAACCCTAGAAGTGAAAACCTTATTAAGTATGCACTCTATTCCTTTTAACTCTCATTTTCAAGAACATTCCTCAGAGCCTTTGCACTTATTATTCCCGGAATTTCCCGAAATAAGATGTGGCCAAATTCCCTCAACAGAACAAGTATTGGGGATGAAAAGCAATAATTTTCGATCGGTAGCGTGTTAAGATAAGATTAAGTTATGTAATTGTATTTTTATATTAATCTGTTAATCATATACTTACATCCTTATTTAGATTTCATCTAAAGTTCATTATCTGCCGGTACCTTTGCACAAGAAAATAGAGAAGGTGAGTCTTCACCCTACAAAAATGGAGATCTGGTAAAGGATTAATTTTGAAAACACATCAATTATGACACAGTTTGAATTCAACCACAGAGTAAAAGACTTATACAAGCCACTTAGAAATTTCGCTTTAAAACTTACCAGGAATTTGGAAGATGCGACAGATTTGACTCAGGAAACCATGTTAAAAGCTTTCTCCAACCATGATAAATTCAGAGAAGGAACAAACATGAAGGCATGGCTGTATACTATCATGAAAAATATTTTCATCAACAACTATCGTAGGCAAGTAAATAGTCAAGTAGTTAGCGACGACACTGAAAATCAGTACTATATTAACTCTCATTCACAAAGAACCACGAATTTGGGCGATAGTAGGATGATTTTAAAGGACATACAAAATGCGATTAGTTCGCTTTCGCGGAACCTCAGAATTCCATTTGAGATGGCATTTCATGGGTACAAGTATGAAGAAATTGCTCAACACATGAAAGTTCCTTTAGGTACAGTGAAAATTAGAATTCACAATGCCCGGAAAAAATTAAAATCTCGTTTAAGTGATTATGATCCACGGAACGACAGACCAATGGCATATTAAACATGCTATTAATTAAAAAAAGACCGCTAAAATTTAGCGGTCTTTTTTTGTGTTTTTTTGAGTAGGGAAATAGTTTTAACCAAGCATACTAAATTTATCTGTTTAATAGTTTTTTATATCAATTTGGAAAACTAACTTTGGCTGAATGAGCAACCTTACGATTTAAATTAAAACCAACTTATGCATCGTGTAATTCATTTCCGCTTGGGCGCACTCCTGATGTGCCTGATTATTGTATCATGTTCACTCCGAAACGCTGTTAAGGTAGTGGACAAAAATTTTGGTGAAGAAATTGAAACCGTACAAAACCTGATTTTTAGATTTGATAAAGAACTAGCTCCCGATTCGGTTTTAAATTTGTGGGATACGACGGCCTACA
>CAWFDA010000006.1:0-6451 GCA_963814475.1 uncultured Bacteroidota bacterium
GGGTGATTTTTGGAAATCCGCAGTAAATCAAAAATCGTGATTGACTAGGACTCAAGTCAATGGAACTCGGGCGACTATATTCCATTCAGGCCACTTTGCTAAAATCAATCGGGCAGGAATTTAAACGCTTCTTGTTTGAAGAGATAAGCTGGAAACAGCGCATGCTCGGCATCAAGAGATTCTGAGTTATGCGTTGAAAGATCAACCTGAAAAGGGTTCACTGCGAGAGACCTTCCTTCTGAATCAACTCCGAAATTCGAAACATCAAATTCATCTGGCAGAGGAAGGTGATTTTCTGGTCGATAAAAAATGGACCTTTGAAGGCGGAGGAAAAACCAAAACAGATGATCAGATAAAAAAAACCAAGAATGCCTTTCTAGCTCTCGATGAAATTGAACATCCCTATCAGAATAGAATACCCCTATGGATTTTTGGATTTCTATTCTGAAAATTACCTCCTGTATTGCAACCGCATTACTATCTGGCAGATCAATCATCAAAACTTTCCTTCATCCACATCTTTCAAAAACTGATAGTTTGTAAAAGTCTGAGTAACCGTGCGGTATAAGAGGCCGCGGAAGAAAAAGTAGAAAGCGTAAAAGCTGAAAGTGAAAAGCAACACTGAGATGGGTTGCTTTTTTTGTTGGGTTGAAAATGATGAAATGAAACGGTTACAAATTGTAACTGTTTGACTAAAGTAATACTCAAAGAAATTATTCAAACATGAAAAGAATTAATGTTTTAAGAAAATTTCCCTTATTCTTTATCCAGTGTATCGCTCTCTCCAAAATATTAGGATCGTCATAAAACTTACCAATGCTTGTATTACAACTACTGCAAACCCAGCCTCTGACACCTCCATCAATGTGACTATGGTCCAGCACAACGTCATTTTGAAATCTTCTAATTATTTTACGATGGCATATCGGGCATTGGAACTCTTCACCGATTTTCGGCCGAGGGAACCTGGCTTCATATTCCTTCTTTTCTTGTGGGTTGATTTTTACCTTCTTTGAATAACAATCTCTGCAAACAGGTCTTCTTAGAATTCTGTTATTCTTGCCAAACTGATTCTTCGAAAACGCCTCGATGGGCTTTTCAAGACCACAGCTTGTACAGACCTTAGATTTGGGTTCTTCGTAAGGAGTGAATTTAGTTTCCTCGGGAATCGACATACAGTTGCTTTGTTGAATTAACTACACTTTCAATTCTTTTGTTAGCAATCTTGCAATAGGCTTTATTGATTTCGCTTCCGATGAACTTGCGCCCTTCTAAAATACACATCTTTGCAACCGTGCCGCTTCCCATCATAGGATCATAAACAAGGTCTCCAACATTGCTCCATGAGGTGATATGATCCCTGGCTAGCTTTTCAGGAAAGATGGCCGGATGCTCATGGGCAAACTCATCACTGGCTGAATGACCTTTTCCTATATTGTATTCCCATACATTTAATCTTCGGCCAAACTCACCATAACCACCGCGTTTCAATTGAAGTAAATCTCCATTCGGTAATCGCTTCGTTCCATTGTCACCCTTCCTTGATTCTTTGTTTTCACGGTCTTTGATAAGATTGATGGTCTTCGGATAGCCCTTGCTTAAGACAAACATATATTCAAATGACTGCCAGTACGTATTATTATTTCCTACTGCGCCTCGTGGTGGTTTTAAATAAATCATCGTGTCAAACAGATTGAAACCACAGTCCTTTAAAAAAAGAGCCTGCCGAAAGCTCGTTCCGGTCTCATTTCCTGAAACTGTAGCATCTCCAACGACCCACACCACTACTCCACCCACTTTGGTGATCCGAAAAAGCTCCTTGGCAATTTCCTCAAAATGAAACGTGTAACCGTTAAACTCAGACTTTACACCTCGAACTTTATTATTGTATGTTCTCAAATCATCATACGGTGGTGATGTCACTGTCAGGTCTATGTAATTGTCAGGCATCATTGCCATGGTACTGAGACAATCTTCATTATAAATCTTATTCTTGACAATCTCCTTTCCCATAGTATTAAAAACTAAGCAGTTGCATAAAAATACAATAGGTGTTCCGCATAATCAAGATGATAAATTGAGGTACACACGACATTGCCGTAGAACAAACCCCGGCCGATGTGATCAGGCAGAGACCCACAGCTGGAGCGTGCCGTGCAAGAGGCATTGACGTTGTTGAAAACACCAGCGGTTGAAATTAAACCTGAGCCTGCTGCTCCGGTGAAATATAAGGAGCCGGTGAAGAAATAGCAGAAAGCGTAAAAGCTTAAAGTGAAAAGCAACTCTGAGATGGGTTGCTTTTTTGTTGAGGCCGGTATTGATTACATTTCGTAATGTTTAAAAATACAGTAACTTAACATAGTCATCAGTTGTCGGTTGTTTAAAGAAGAATACACTAACTAAATAATGTCAAAATCAATTTCACTTCTTTTAGGCGCTGGATTCTCAGCACCGATGGGATATCCAATTGGAAACAAGCTTAATGATTTACTTCTAAAGTCAACTGGGGACCAATTTGCTTTTCACTCAAGTGGTGTACTTGCTGTAAGGAAGGACGGGAAGAAACCTGATTGGGGCTATCAAACGAATTATGATATCTCATTTGAATTCTGTAAAGCTCTTATTCAATATTTCAACAGAAAGAAAGGGTACTTTGATTACGAAGAGTTTTATGACTTCCTAATGGATGAATCTCACAAAGAGCCAGAAGTAAAAGAAATAGCAAAACCATTTTTATCCCAATTCGGCACTATCGAACAACTGATTTTTAGTTTAAAAAATATATATAATCAACTAGTCTCATTCTATATCAACGATAAGGATGGCAAAAAATGGTATGATGATGAAGCTTATCTGTGTAAACCAATTTTTCCGGGTTATACGGGCTTTTTAAATTCTTTAACATCATTTAGTAAAGGGTTTGAATCAGTTAATATTCATACTTTAAATCATGACTTATTTTTCGAGCGCTTAAATAATACAGAGTGGTTAGAAGGAGAATTATGTGATGGGTTTGAAGAACTAGGCTCACCTTATTATGGGCAATTAGATGTAAACGGAAGAAATTATAACTCCAGACTTGGGAGGTATACAGGAAAATATAATAGTAAATACAGACTGTATAAACTTCACGGTAGTTTTGATTATGGCGTTTATTACAAATCGAACGGAAGTTTAATGACCCCAGAAACATATATAAAAACTAGATATGGAATTGGGTTTGGAGAGTTCTTTAAGGAAGCTACCGATTCAAAAGGACTGATAAGCTATGAAAGATGCTGGGTTAACTACCATTCAGATTTTTTGACAGGAACGACATCTAAAATTGAAAGGTATAAAGAGCCCTTGTTGTTCAATCAACTATTTCAGTTGTTTTGTTACAATTTAAAGGAGGCAGAGACATTAATACTAATTGGGTACGGAAGCAAAGATTCAGCAATAAATAAGATGATTTTAGAAAATTTTGACTTCAAAGGAAAAAAGAGCTTCATTGTTGACCCATTTCCTAGCAAAAATGTGAAGGAATTTGGAAGCTCAATGGGCGCAAAAATTATTGAGAAACATTTGAATGATATTGATATAAAGGACTTTCAATAAAAGCACACACCCACTAGAAGATAATGGAATCAATAATAATTCCGATCCTAAATAAAAAGGTTACCCTAATTCAGGGGCCCCCAATTTTATTATCAAATGAATACTCTATAGAAAAGATTAGCGATGAAGAATTCAGTGCGTTTTTTAGGGAATCTAGTGATGAAGTTAAAACCAATCTAGACATTAATTCCACCAAATGTATTAAAGTACAGTGCGTAAATCCTGATAAGGAGGCTATTAAATCAATTAGAACCAAAGCGGTTTTTACACTAAACATTTTTGCTGATTCAAATCCAATTGTGACTTCTTGGGCTGGTCATTTAATTGGGGATAAAAAAATAAACTTAAAGGGAGTTATTGATTTTGAATCATTGGCTGCATTTCATAAGTTAAGTAGCAAGAGCTACAAGTTTATTTCTAAGACTAAAAGGGAGACAATTATTCAATTCTTTCAGATAGTAGAAAAAGCAGTGATTTCGAATAAATCGGTTTTATTTACAATGGAGAAATACAATTCATCATTACTTCGTGATGATTTTCTTGATCGGTTGTTGGATGCAACGATCTGCTTTGAAACTATGATGCCAGGTAACACAGAGTTAATTTATCGCCTTTCGCAAAACATCTCCTTTATGGTTGGTACATCTCCCTCAGAAAGGCTAGCTATTTTTGATAACATGAAAATACTTTATGATGTTAGAAGTAAGATTGTACATGGAGATCTTAATAGCAATGGAACTAATAAGAAAATTGAAGAAGTAAAAAATAATTGGCCAACATATGAGAAATATCTAAAGTCATCCGTCACATATTATCTTTTGTTCTTAGCGCAAAACAGTAAGGACATTTGGGAAAATCACCTAAAAGAAATAGTAATAGGAACTCAAAGTAAAATAGTATCATGAAAATAAAAATAGACGTAATTAAAGGGAAAGCTTTAGGTGTTAATGTTTACAGGGGTTTTGCAAGACTCTGTGATCTTTCCTTAATATCCAAAGCTGATATTTATGACAGTAAAACTAATCCAACTGGTACCCAACGTGATTTGAGCCCAAAACACGCACGCGAAGCCTACTATTACGTTAAGAACAGTGATGTTGGATTTTGGCCTGAGGTATTTCTTAGCGCAAGAATAAAAGATGGTTTTACTTTCAAGCAATATTCAAGTTCCGATAAGAAATTTGGTTACCTCGAAATAGACGTGGACAAAATTTCATCTTCAAATAAAGTTCAAATTTCACGAGTAGACGGAAATCATAGGCTACACTTTGCAGACGGTCGAACTAAAGATTATCCTGCACTTGAAAAGGAGGTATCTTTTTGTTTAGCGTATGACTTGAAGCTTGAACAGGAGATTTCTCTCTTCAGAGATATTAATAATAATCAAAAGCGAATGAATACAAGTCACTTAGATAATATTGAAATTCGCTTATCTAAGGAAGATGAAATTAAAAGAAAGGATCCTGCCTTATATATCGCTAAACTATTGAGTACTGATACACAAAGTCCGTTGTTCGAAAGAATTTTTGAAGGGGGGAAAAATCTTGGCCCAAATATGATTCCTTTACGTTCTTTGAAAAGTGGTATCCAATATATGCTTTCACGACCTACTAAACTTACAGCATTGAAGGATCCAGATGCTGAATATCGTGTCATAAAGAATTATTTTGAAGCCGTAAAATTATGGCAACCTGATGCGTGGAAGAATCCTGGTGACTATATATTACTTCGTGGTGCTGGACTTTGGGGAATTTGCTTTATTGGTGCGAATGTTATTGACAAAGGACTATCTCTTGGCAAATTTGACACAGACAACCTCTTAAAAATTCTAAAATCCGGCAAAAACTGGGATTGGTCAAAAAAGGGGAGTTTTGAAGGGTTTAGCGGTAGAGGGGGTGCAGTTAAAATTAGCGACCTAGTAACTGCCGAACTTGTTGATGAAAATAATATTTCAGTTAGTGAATTATATAAACAGATAATGAAAGACTGACTTAAACAGAACGCTTAGTGTTATCTAAACTAGAAAATGATCGATTCATTTTTAGGTAAGTTATTTGCCTTTGTTCGGTGTTATCACCGCCCAACAACCTCATAGCAAACTAAACACTACGCCACAGTCAGAGCTCCAACCTTGGGCAATTCATTTTCCATTCGTATCTTTTAATTATCATGAAATTCCGCGTATTCCTACTCTCCTTGTTCACTTTGATAGTGATGTTCTTTTCTACGTTGGAAGATGGGGTGGTGCGTGTTGTGTTAATCGTTCTCTGGTCAATCGGATTATTTGCCATCTTCGAAACCATACGAACCTACAAGCGTCTTCAGTTCCATGCCGGTGTGCTTACCATACACCAGAGTTTTGATCGCACCCGATCGTTTCCCCTTACAGAAACGGAACAATGGCATGAAATAGATACCTATATCAATAGTATGCGCAGAAGGCATTTGATTTTGTTTATTAAAAACAGTGAAAAAATCGTGATCTCTAATTATGATGATCAGCATGAATACGAAAAAATAATTGGATACCTGAATCAACACCTTGCTGGATTGAAAGCTTAATTCACCGTGACTTTTCACCATTATGCTTTATTTTTAAGAAGCATTCATTCACGCCTTATCGCCTACCATCCTCACCAAACAACAACCAAAAAAATCATACTCCACGCAACCGGGGTATCCATGCGTGTACAGTTTGTCAAAGAAAAAGAGACAGCTTTTGAAACTAAGTCGGATGACCCTTCTAACTAGTCTTGACGACTGAGCCATAAAATCCCTGTGACTTTCCAACATTATCTTTTACATTTAGCTACTCTTAAAATCATAAACCAATGAGAATTACCGCTACCCTCCT
>CAWFDA010000007.1:0-145281 GCA_963814475.1 uncultured Bacteroidota bacterium
CGGGTTTAAGAAATTGGCGGTTCAGTGGTTAATTGAAGCTTTGTGCTTCGTATCAAGTTTAGTGCTGGCAGACAGTTTTGTGCTGCGAAATCGCCAACTTCTTAAACCCGCAAAACGTTAGCGGAAACCAACGACAGAATTTAGCTATGAAAAAAATATTGATTATTGTAATTGCTTTCTTCACATGTATTTTTGATTCATCGGGTCAATTTATACACTATTACAATTATGCTCCAGTCGATGTAGCATTTGGTATTACAGAAACAATTGATTCAAGTTATATAGTTGCAATAGGTGGAGGAACAAATCCAGATGTTGGTGTAATTGTAAAAATTGATTCAACTGGTAGTGTTATTTGGGATGATATTGATCAAAGCCCAGTTGCAAGTGCCACTTGTGTTATTCAGAATCAGAATTCTGATTATACATTGCTTGAAGCGCAACAAGCCGTTCAATCTCCGAACATAGTGTTGAGACGATATACATCAACAGGCTCTTTATTATGGAGTAAAGACAGCTTGGTATCATTCAGAAGTAGTTCTGGAAGCCTAGTTGAAAACAGTGATTCAAGTATGATGATTGTTGGAGAAAAAATTGGTCCCAAAGGCACAACAATATTGATAAAATGCAATCAAAACGGAGATACTTTATTTACAAAGGAATATTCCGATTCTCTTAACATGCAAGGTTATTCTATCATTAAAGGTATTGATTCAGGGTATATTATTGCCAGTGTAAAATATTCGGGCTCAAATGGGAATTTAAAATCAACTGTGGTTTTTAAAATAGATTCGGTTGGAAATGAGTTATGGAGAAAAGAATTTAAGCAAACTCGAATAACCTTTGTTAACACAATGAAAAGAATAAACAATTCAAGTTATGGAATTTGTTTAAGTAGTTTTGATTCAATTACGAATCAATATACCCCTACTTTTACAAAATTTGATTTGGTGGGTGATACCATTCAAACTTATTATTTTTCAAATGCCACTTCTGGGCAAGCTACTTCTTTTGTTTACGATTCTACAATTGGATATGTAATTTCAGTTAATTCATATACTGGAGACTCAATTCAATTAATATATTTAGATACCAATGGAATACAATATTGTTCAAAATATATTTTTGATTTGAATTATAGATTAACCGCTTATTCAATGATTATGAATCATAATGGAAAACTCGTTTTATGCGGAAGTGCTTATAACAGTATTCAATTTGCATACAATTCATTTGTTACAGTTCTGGATACTTCATGTAATATTACATCTGGAATATACTCAAATGATTTAGTTAATTATGGTATCAGCATTTTTCCTAACCCTTTTACCAATGAAATCAATATTGAGTCAAGATCCATGCAAGAATATTTTAATTTATTAATTATTCGTGATATTTTTGGTAAAATCATTTATCAGAAATCTATTGAATTTAATAACAACAATTCTATTTTGAAAATTGAGCAGGATAAGTTGGTTTCAGGATTATATTTTGTTGAATTAAAGAATAGCCATCAATCCATATTTAAAAAAGTAATTAAGCAGTAATTGGCTTCCGCTAACATTTAGCCGAGTAGACGAAAAAGCCCTAAGCGAAAGCCCCGTGTGTGTGCGGGGCTTTTTCGTTCTATTCGGTGTTGACTGAAATCCGACTGTTAGGGTACAAAGTAGACCGGAAATTATTTTATCAATTTACTATAAGGAGATTATTTTTGATCGATTGGTGTGTGAATGTTTTCAAAATAGTAGTCGATGGAACATTTTAAATGGGTTCATGTGTTATAAAGTGGTTGGAGAAGATGCATAATTCGTAACAAGGCACTACCAATTCACACGACAACGTGTCGTTCAAAAAAATATATATGCTCACACCGTTATCGTTTTAGTCGGATGGAATTTTACCGGATTGCAGGAGCACGAGTCGCCCTTTATTACAACCGGGACAGCGCATGGGATCACGCCCGGTACGTTCGATCATTCGTTGGAGGAAAGGTATTTTAGTGAGAGGAGGATGTTGGGGTACTTGCATTTTTTGCAGAATGCGGTTCACACGAATTTTGCGTTGGTTGTTGCCCAGGTATCCATAGTGCCGTATTTTAACAAAACGAAAGGGTAGAAGATGCTGCTCGAACCGACGAATGAACTCAGGTGCATTCAAGGTCATGACTTTCTGCTTTGATTTGTCAGCATAATCCTTGTAAGTGAACGTTACATCACCCACATCATCCACCTCTTTGATACGGTGATTGCTGATAGCTACTTTGTGGGTATACCTTCCCAGATACTCCATCACTTGGAGCGGTCCACCAAAAGGTTGTTTAGCATGTACGATCCATTTTGTTGCAAATAAGTTGTTCAGCAAACTTTTCCAATGGAACTCTTGATCATGAGTAAGTTTTAGCTTTTGATTTTCACGCAGTTTGCGAAGTTGTTTAAGGAAGTACGCTTTGTAGACTTTCTCCATGGCTTGTATAGGAAACAATACCCCATACTTTGCTTTTTTGGCCGCGATCCACTGATCATCTACAGTGGCACCACCACCACTTACAATACAATGGAGGTGCGGATGAAAACTCAGCGTTTGTCCCCAGGTGTGTAGCACGGCGATAATTCCGGGTTTAGCGCCCATATATTTTTCATCATCTGCAAAACGAAGTAACGTATAAGAGGCAGCATCAAAGAGTAAATCGAACAATTGCTTTCGGTTGCCCATCACCAGAGGGTTTAACTCATGAGGCAGTGTAAATACCACATGGTAATACTTACAAGGCAAGAGTTCTTTGAGCCGGGACTCGATCCACTCTTCTTTTTTGGAGTTGCCGCAGTTGGGACAATGGCGGTTGCGACAACTGTGATACATTACTTGCGTGTAGTCGCACCCGTTAGCATTGCACGCGGTGTGGTGGTAACCCATCGCAGCAGTACGACACTGTTCGATTTTACTCAACGTACGCACGGCGCCTACTCCAACATGAGCAGGCCACGACGGATACTTTTGCAATACGAGTTGAACAGAGGCGCGCGGGCGACCTACTTGACAGGCGGCTGACATAGCGAGCTCTGATTAACAGGAATGTACTCCAGCGGATTTTTCTTGTGCAAGGCATCCAGCGGACTAACCAGTCCATATCGCTTTTTACTTTGCAGATGCAGGTAAATCATGGTGGTTTCGATCTTGCTATGACCTAGTAGCTCCTTGATGGTGTGGATATCGGAACCGTTGTCGAGCATGTGGGTGGCAAAGGAATGGCGGAGGGTATGCGTATTGTACCCCAGGTGTCCCAGATTCGCTTTCACCATGCATTGATGTAAGGCGTGTTGAATGCTGCGCACATGCATGGGTTGGGAAGGAGTTTGTCCTTCAAAAAGATAGGTAACAGGCCGATGTTTTAGAAAATAACTGCGCAGGGTATTTAAACACGAATGAGACAAAATGGTAAAGCGATCTTTGCGACCTTTTCCCTGAATGATTTTAATGCGCATGTTTTTGGAATCGATGTTAACGAGCATTAACTTACTGCATTCCTCTAGTCGAATACCACTGGAATAGAACAACTCCACCAGCGCGCGTTGCTTAATCGATTCACAGGCACCTAGTAGCACTAACATCTCCTCCTCACTCATTACATTGGGCAGTTTAAACTCCTTTTTAGGATAGAGTTTAGAGGGTAATTCGTAAGGTTTTTTTAAGATCTGTTTGTAAAAGAAGGATACACTTTGGGCCACACTGCGGCACTTGGCATGACTTGCGTTGAAGGTCTTTTTGAGGTACAAAATATACGCTTCAATCTGCTGCTGAGTGATCGAACCCGGGTCACAATCAGGATAATACTCGAACAGAAATCGGGCTTCCCTCACATAATTACGAATACTCATCACCGAGTAGTTCCCGATGGTCATAGTGCCTGCAAGTTGCTCGAGGTATCCCTGAGCAGCCTCATTTAATTTTTTTTTAGTTTCATGTTGTTATTTGTTTATATTTGTTGAAACATAAACAAAAATTCCCGAACCGAAGGGAGGGTTTCAGTTCAACACGTAGTTGCCGCAGGGGCCGGCTGATGTTTATAGAAAAAGATTCTATTTGTGGCCGGCCCCTGCGGCAACTACGAAACCGTTAGCGGTCAGGCTATGACAACGATACAAACCAACGGACAACAAAATAAAGAATAGAATATGAAAATAGTTTTAATATTAATCGGTGTAGCAGTTTTAATTTTTGCAATTAAGGCTTGTATGCCAGCTGGACAAAAACCACAAGCCGACACTGACACAACCATACCATCAAATGAACATTTGCCAACACAAGAAAAACCAAATGACAAACTTGTAATCGTTGACAAGATATCCAAGACAGAAATAGACAGTATTTTGACTGGCTTTTGTAATATGTATAACAAGGAAAGATTTCAGGCACAACCACGACTTTATAAGTTAAGCGAAAGACAATTTGCTATAACATTTCCATATGACATTGAATTTGAAATTTATTGTTACTTCGTTAACTACGTTCATTATCATTTGACCAACAGACAATATTGGCTATGGCTTTGCAATAAGAGAAGAAAAACAACTTTGACACAAAAGAAATATTTGACCAACAAGTTTTGAATCAAAACATTAACAGAAAAGGAAACAATTGATTTTTTCAAAGAAAAATGAAACCAAATTGACGTAGAAAATTCTATGAGAAAGAAGTCGCAAATTAATATTTTCACTTTTATTCCAAATTACCAAGGTTCAGGGACAGACATTTACGCCTTATCTTGATTCCACGAGTACTTGGTATGAAATTTCCGGAGGGTCTGATATTATTTACACCTACCTAAACCACAACAAATATTATATAGATGGGGATACACTTATCTCAGGAACCCCTTATTACAAAGTTTTTTATGATGCAATCGATTCAACATGGAATTGGCAGACAAATACTTTCATTGGTGCAACAACATATAATTACATATATAGCGGAGGGATTAGAGAGGATTCTTTAAAGAGGTTTTATTTTATTTATAATAATCAAACTACAGATACTTTATTATTCGATTTTAATCTAGAGACAGGCGATACCATTCCTGTTGAAATGTATTCATGGTGTAATATTCCTAACGAAACCATAGTTTCAATCGATACAGTTTACCTTGGAATACAACCTTTAAAGAAACTTTATGTGCCTTCCTTTTCAAATACAAAAGCAATGTATGAAGGAATAGGAGGAACTGGAGGATTGATTTGGAATGGTTCTTTATGTCAATTTTTTGAAACCGGAAGTTGTTTAATTGCCTATAAAAAGGGAGTTGATTCTTTGTATATTAATTGTGGACTCAATTCAACCGGATTACAAGTCGTTCAGCCATTGGCTGTACTTGATATTTTTCCCATACCAACTTCATCAACTCTCAATATACGCTGCAATAATACTTTCCAATCCATAGTGGAAATTTACAATGATTTGGGATTACTAATTAGAAGAATTAATATTTCTCCTCAGGAAATACATCAACTTAATGTTAAAAATTGGCGAAATGGCCTTTATATAATTAAATTGATTAATGATAAGGAAATTATATCAATACAAAAAGTTGTAATTGTGCATGAATAACCTGAATTTAAAACTAGCGAAAATTAGCTGCGCATAACAGCCCGTGTGCCGCAATGCTTGACTTTTGAATTGGTGAATGTGATTGCGTCTCCGTTTGTAAAGTAAAGGGGAAATATGTATCTTTCGTCTCCGAAGGCACCCTGCGGCAACGGGCAAAACGTTAGCCACAATGCACAGAACTTTCAGATTTATAAGACTATTTAAAGCACTAAACTAAATGTAATGAAACATGCACTTTTATTTCTTATATTAATATCATCATTCCGGATTGAATTCGCTAATTCACAAACATGGACATCCGTGGGATCAGGAATGAACAATGATATATATTGCATGCAAACGGATACAGCAAATAATTTGCTTTATGCTGGAGGTTATTTTACAACTGCGGGTAGTGCGACTGTATCTTGTATTGCAGCATGGAATGGAGTGACCTGGAATACTTTAGGCACAGGAATTTCAGGCACAAACGGGCATGTCAGAGCAATGACAATTTACAATGGTGAGCTTTATGCAGGTGGGCATTTTGCATTGGCTGGCGGAATGACAATTTTTAATCTTGCTAAATGGAATGGGACAACTTGGTCAGTTGTTGGAGGTGGAGTGGATAGTTCAGCCTATATTGAATGTTTTGCGGAATATAACGGTGAATTATATGTTGGAGGGTATTTATTTACTACCGCTGGAACTAGTCCAGTGAACAGTATTGCAAAATGGAATGGAACAACATGGTCAAGTGTTGGTTCTGGCGTTTCAAGTGGTGTTCAAGCCTTGAGTGTTTATAACGGTAAACTGTATGCAGCGGGAGAAATGACACAAGCCGGAGGAATTAATGTAAATAATATTGCAAAGTGGGATGGCGCATCCTGGTCAGATGTAAATGGCGGTTTGACGTCAAAGGTTTTCTCATTGTGTAATTACAACAACGAATTATATGCAGGTGGCAATTTTTTTATGGCCGGTACCACACCTGCATTGAATATTGCGAAATGGAATGGTATTACATGGGATTCTGTTGCAACAGGCATTGACTGGATGGTTGATGCATTAACTGTTTTTGATGGATCATTATATGCTGGGGGTTTATTCTGGAACGCAGGAAGAGTGCCTGTAAATAATATTGCACGTTGGAATGGAATCAACTGGAGCTCTGTAGGTATTGGGATTCCAGATTTATCACTAAATACCACACCCATAGTGAGAGCAATAGAAGAATATAACTCTTGTCTGTATGCTGGTGGTATTTTTAATATCGCTATTGGTTCTCCATCAAATTATATTGCTAAGTGGGATTGCAATCCTTTAGGGACAGAAGATATTTTAGAAATGAGTGAATTGAAGGTTTTCCCTAATCCGTGTTATTACATAACAACGGTAAGCACCAATATTGAAATGAAAGAGGCAACTTTATTCCTATACAATTCGCTAGGAAATATAATACAACAATATGACAACATCAGCGGAAAGCATTATCAATTAAATCTAAATAATTTTAATTCCGGTGTTTATTTCATTAAAATATTTCAGGAAAATGAAACTTATAAATTAGCTAAGATTTCAATAGCAAATGTTGAATAATAGAGATAGGCATAAATTGTAGAAATGCACTGTGGCTAACATTTAGCCGAGTAGACGAAAAAGCCCTAAGCGAAAGCCCCGTGTGTGTGCGGGGCTTTTTCGTTCTATTCGGTGTTGACTGAAACCCGACTGCTAGGGTTTAAAGTAGACCGTAAATTAAAGTTCTTAGGAGAACTTAGCCTATTAATTTTCGCAATTTTCGGCTCGTTGAAAGCCTTAAGCTTCAAAATAAGAGACTTACTATTTCCAAACATAAACCTGCAACTTCAAAATTAACGTTTGGTAAATCAGCTTGGAATGAGTTATATTTGTAAATTCAAGGGAGTTTTTAGTCGGACTACCGTTACCTGCAATGCGAATGAAAAAAGTAATTCTGATATTCTATTTTCTTTTTTGGACCTTGGGTACCCATGGACAAGGTATAGCTAATAATTGGCAGCTTGGATACAACAGCAGTGTATTGCCGAAATGCTATCTGGATTTTTCATCAGGAAGTCCCAATTCAAATACATTTAACAGGCCAATGAATTTTGGTCCAACATGTACGTCAATTTGTAATGATAGTGGCAACTTGTTATTTTATACAAATGGGGTTTATATTGCAAATGCGTTGCATGATACTATGATGAATGGTAGTAATCTTAGTCCATCACCATTCACAACAAGTTGGGCACCTGACGGACTTCCTATTTTTGCTGGAGTATTAGCATTACCATGGCCAGACAATACTAATAAATATCTTTTAATACATGAGACCTTGAATTATGATTCGAATATAAATTACAGACCCAAACAAATTTTATATTCTGTAATTGATATGAATTTGGATTTCGGCAAAGGTGGTGTGCTTCAGAAAAATACTACATTGATTAATGATACACTTGAAGGAGGTATGCTGACAGCTTGCAAACATGCTAACGGGAGGGATTGGTGGATATTGATAAAAAAGTATGTTTCCGACAAATATTTCCGGATTTTATTTACTCCTTTGGGTATTTCTAGTATTGATACTATTTCCGTAGGTGGTCCCACAAGTATGTTTGGAGGCCAGGCTTCATTTTCTCCTGATGGAAATTGGTTTGTCACTTACGATAATATAAGCAAAGTTAGAATCTATAACTTTGATAGGTGTAATGGAGATTTAAACAACTATATTTATTACCCAATAACAGATCCATATATCGGAGGTGGAGTTTCTTTTTCATCAAATTCTTCCAAACTATATTTAAGCAATTCGAAATATTTATATCAATTTGACCTATTAGTAACAAACATAGTTAGCAGTCAAACTTTAATTGGAGAATTTGATTCAACTTATTTTTCTCCATGGCCTCCATTCCAAACTAATTTTTGGTATCATATGTTAGGCCCTGATGGAAGGATTTATATAAATTCTCAGGCCAGTGTAGTAGATTTACATGTGATTAATTCACCTAATAATATAGGGTCCTCATGTGACTTTCAAGCACATAGTTTTTATCTTGGTGCATTTAACATAAGCACTTTCCCAAATCACATCAATTATTATCTTGGTTGCGATACCTTACTTGGTTGTACTTGCTTGACGACTGGAAACGAGGAAATTTCAATATATGATTTTAAAATTTCTCTTTTACCCAACCCTTCTACAGGAATTTTTAAGATTTTATATTTGCTTCCGAAAAATGCATCGGGACAATTAACCATTTATGATTTCAGAAAGAGGTGGAATTTATACTTTAGTTTTGGATGCAAACGGTGAAAGAACAAATAATTCTGCATTAATTTATTTCTTATTATGAGTATAAAATCGCACTGAGGTAACAGGCCATGTGCCGCAGCCTAGCTATTTTAGTAAAGAAGTCATTGTAGAAATGTGTATCTTTCATCTCCGCGGCCTGCGGCAATGGCCGGTCCGTCAGGTTGTGAAAAAACTACCTTTTCCTACACTTTCTTTAAAACGCATTCGAAAAATTATTTTACTGAAGCATTATAACGTTGTAAGCGCATGCGAAAATCAGGCTGCCATTTTATTCCAATAAATAGTTGTGCGACAAATCGCTTTTAAATGCCTTGTAAATCCCACAAAAAGCCACTCCTTGCGGTATTTTGGCTTCCAGTTTATGAGTTGTTGCATTAAATCTTCAAAATCGAGTATGTTTAAGGTTCGCTTGATGTTGTAACTTAACATAATCAAACTCCATTCACCATTTACTTTTTCAAGTCCTATAAGGTTGGTATAATAGTAGCCCCACTTTCGTTTTATTGTTCCAAATATATGTTCGTTTATTTCCTGTCGTTTGCGATATAACTTTGCGTTCCTTTTGTAAGTTTTATTATTCAGTTCTACTGCTGCTGCATATTGACTACGTTCTATTTCTCGTCCTCCTTTTTGTCGGCCGGTGCATAAATGTTTTACCGGACAATCTTTGCATTTTGGTGTGCGATATTTCTTGTACTGATAGGATATTTTGTCATCTCGTTTTTTCGTGTGCCAGGTGCCCAAAGTAGCTAATGTTTGTCCGGCAGGACATGTATAGGTATCCGTTTTACTATTGTATTTGAACTGATCTACTAAATATGCTTTGGTGGTTCCAAATGGATTACTATTTACTAGATCCTGTTGCGCGACAATAGTTTTTAAATCATTATTCTGACAAGTTTCAATTTCTCGAGCATTGTGATAACCCTTATCGGCGAGCACTGTAAAAGATTGTTCTGAAAGATTATTTTTAGCTTCCAGTGCAATGGATGATAACGCATTGCGATCGTTCCGATTAATGGTGTGGGTGGCAACAATTAGATTATGCTTGTCATCAACAGCAGCTTGGGTATTATAACAAACCTCCACCACTTGACCTTGCACTAACAAACTTCTACTATCAGGATCAGTGGTACTAATTTGTGGTTCTCCACTTGCAATTAACTCCTCATGTAGGTGTTCGTACTTAATTTGATTTTTATTTAGCCGATCAAGTTTTGATTCAATTTCTGATATAGTACCGGCATCCTCATCCATATCGAGTTCATCCATTTGATTAAGATACTCGACTGTTTTTTCTTCAATATACTTGAAATGCCTCTCTAACTTTTTAGCTGTATAATTATTTTTCTTACCGTTATGTGCTCTTGATTTTGTTCCATCAATGGCAATAGTTTTTCCTCCAATTAAATTGGCCTCACTTAAGAACGAAACAAACAACTTAAACATATTCCGGAGGGCTTTCCCATTTACTTTTCTAAAATCGGCTATGCTGTGATAATTAGGAACCAGTTTTCCGCACAGCCATTGCATCTCAATATTCCGGTGGCACTCTTTCTCAAGACGACGAGAGGAGCGTATGCCGTTCTGATAACCATACAAATAAATCTTTAAAAATAGTTTGGGCTCAAAAGAGGGTCGGCCCTCCGTCTGAATCTCTTTAACAATAAATCCCAACTTTTCTAATTTTAATTTATTTACAAAGGCATCCAAGAAACGAACGGGATCGTGAACCGAAATTTGCTCTTCCAGTGAGCCAAAGGAGAGCTGGTGTCGGTCGTAAGGGAGAATATGTTGCATTTGCTATCTGTTTGACTCAAATTTACACAGTATCCTGCCACTTTTTTTAAATAATTATTAGAATTAATGAACAATCAATTGAGGAAATTAGTATTTTCACAGTCTGACGTTAGCGGCAATTTTAACGCTCGGATTGAACATTGTGCTAACTTCAAACTGATAATTAAATATAACTTCTTAAATCTGATAAAAATGAATTATTTCAAAGCGAGACTAAATCCATTTACCGCACTCTTAAGAATATTTTATCTAATATTTGTTGCAGGTATAATAACATTGATAACGTCCCTTTATATTAATGATTTCTCCAAAGCGCACATTACAGAACACATTCTTGTTGCCCCTGTAATTCTTGTCTTACTACTCCTACTTCTAAAAAGGGTACAACGATTTATTTCAACAACTAAAGAATACATCATAGGAGACGATAATATTAAGGTGATTAATTTTATAAAATCATCAGAAACAATTGGCAAGGACGCTATCAAGGGTTTCAGTACCACTGTTGTAAAGTATAGGTTGTGGGATTTTGATGAAATAATAATCTACCTGAAGGATGGAAAAAAAATCAGTTTAATGCAATATGCTTATTTTAATTTTAAAGAAATAAAACAAGAATTGGAGAATAGAAAATATTATTACATGGGAGAAGAACCTCCTTTTTTGTCAATAATAGGAGTTTATTATAGAACCTATAAATTTGACTGAAAAAAGAAAAACTGCCGATAACATAAAGATTAAAGAAATAAAAAAAGAAGGGCTTTGATAGGTAAACAAACAGTTGAGCTTCTAATAAACAGTGTAGGTAAACGAACAGTTGTGCTTCTAATCTTTTCTTTTTTTTACTTCTTTAATCCCTTCTTCGTTAGGCGTCACCAATCAGATACTATTGTAAAAAAGAAGTCGTTAGAGATTAAACTTAAACCCATGAAGACATACTTAGCGGTTCTAATAGCTTTGTTTATTTCTACAAATTCAAAAGGACAAAGTAATGGTGAATATAAAAAAATTGCCATACAAGATTTTACTCAAAAAGAATTAGACTTTTATGATACCATTACCACAGGGCATCCTTTAAAAGAAGTGTACATCTATAAAGGATTAACCGCTAAAAAAAATAAATATGCAAATTTAGGATGTGATACTTGCAATTTTTATAGTATTGGGTTTATTAAAACTTATAAAAATAAGCCGGTTATATATTCCATTAGACACGTAGGAAACGAGGAATTTGAAACGGCACTTTATAAATGGACCACTGATAGCACTGTGTCTGTTACATTGTACCAGAAGAATGTACTTTTAAGCAAAGAATATAGGATTGGATTCCGAGATGATATTTGTATTTTATATGGAGATACAGACAAGTAATTTGGCGAACGCCTAACATTTAGCCGAGTAGAAGAAAAAGCCCTAAGCAAAAGCCCCGTGTGTGTGCGGGGCTTTTTTGTTCTATTCGGTGTTGACTGAAATCCGACTGTTAGGGTACAAAGTAGACCGGAAATTATTTCAACAATTTACTTTAAGGAGATTATTATTGATCGATTGGTGCGTGAATGTTTTCAAAACAGCATTTCTTCCAACATTTTAATGGGTTCATGTGTTATAAAGTGGTTGGAGAGGTCACATTTTTCGTAACATGGCACTACCAATTCACACGACAACGTGTCGTTCAAAAAAATATATATGCTACACCGTTATCGTTTTAGTCGGATGGAATTTTACCGGATTGCAGGAGCACGAGTCGCCCTTTATTACAACCGGGACAGCGCATGGGATCACGCCCGGTACGTTCGATCATTCGTTGGAGGAAAGGTATTTTAGTGAGAGGAGGATGTTGGGGTACTTGCATTTTTTGCAGAATGCGGTTCACACGAATTTTGCGTTGGTTGTTGCCTAAGTACCCATAGTGCCGTATTTTAACAAAACGAAAGGGTAAGAGATGCTGCTCGAACCGACGAAGGAACTCAGGTGCATTAAGGATAAGCTTTGGGCCACACTGCGGCACTTGGCATGACTTGCGTTGAAGGTCTTTTTGAGGTACAAAATATACGCTTCAATCTGCTGCTGAGTGATCGAACCCGGGTCACAATCAGGATAGTACTCAAACAGAAATCGGGCTTCCCTCACATAATTTCGAATACTCATCACCGAGTAGTTCCCGATGGTCATAGTGCCTGCAAGTTGCTCGAGGTACCCCTGAGCAGCCTCATTTAATTTTTTTTTAGTTTCATGTTGTTATTTGTTTATATTTGTTGAAACATAAACAAAAATTCCCGAACCGAAGGGAGGGTTTCAGTTCAACGACGGCTAGCGGCCAAACATTAGCGGTCAGGCTATGACGACAGTGCAACTTCAAACGGACAGACAAGAAACAAACAAAGCAGATTACAGTTAAGAACAAAATATGAGAAAAGTAATTGCCGCAACAAATATTACCATTGACGGAGTTTATGACCACACTGAAGGACTAGCCGACATTGAAATACATCAACACTACGCTGACCTATTAGACAATGCGGGCATTATACTTTATGGTAGAATTACTTACCAACTAATGCAATACTGGCAGACGCTGTTAACAAACCCATCGGGCGACAAAACAGCGGACAACTTCGCCATTGCAATAGACAAAATTCAGAAAATTGTTTTTTCACACTCACTCAAAAATACTAACTGGGACAGTGCGAAACTTGCAAATAAATCATTGGACGACTTTGTAAGAGAATTAAAACAACAACCTGGAAAGGACATATTTGTTGGTAGTCGGAGTTTGATAATGCAACTTATGAACCAAAATTTAATTGACGAATACCAACTTTGCATTCAACCTGTTGTTGCTGGCAAAGGCTCTCTATTGTTTGACAATGTAAACGCAAGGACAATTCTCAAACTCACAAAGACTAAAAACTTTGCTAACGGATCTATAATCCTTTATTACGAACCGACAGTAAAATGACAGCAAACATAGACCGACAAATCATCGTGGACAGAAAAGCCCGAACCGCTATTCGAGGTACTGCCCTGCAAGGAAATTCTTGCAGGGAGAGGCTCTCAAACCACCGTACGCGCGGTTCTCGCATTTCCGCCGGCTTTTTCCTTCCGATGTACGTCGGGATTCCAAATGCAGTAACACAAACGCTTGATCAGTCAGCTGTCGAGGTCTTTGAGTTTGCCAGTTGTATTCCATTAATTTATTTTCTTGCATATATCCCTCAACAAGGTAGAATGGCCTAATCAACCAATGCCTACATTTATTAAAAAGGGTAAGAAGGCGTAATGTTCATCGCCTACAACCTTCGCCGAATCACGAATATTTTAGGTCAAGAAGTGTTCAAAAAGTTCGTGGGAGAACTTTGCTTTTATTTTTCGGAATTTTAAGCTCATTAAAAGCCATAAGCTTCAAAATAAGAAGCTTGCCAATTCCAAACCTAAACTTGCAACTTCAAAATTAACTTTTGGTAAATTGATTTGAAATGAGTTATATTTGTGATGTGAAGGGTTTTTGGGGGTGGTATGCAATTATGGCCAATTAAAGAAACACGAAATGTCAGATAGTTATCATATTACTAATAGAGGTTTTAAAGGATATATAAAAATTGAAAAAGATGGGATGGCAACTGAGCCAAATTCCTCATTAGCAAATTGGTCAAAGAAAATCTTTGAAAAAATCATTCAAAAAGTTCAGAATAGTAAAGCGTGATGCAAATAGATCAATTCTTGTGATTGATAAACATTGAAGCAAATTTGTGAAATTTAAAAATAAAAATATGAAAATATCAGTAGCTTCTATCTTTATGATTTGTTTTTCCTTGCAACTACAGGGACAGATTATTTTTGAGAAGACATTCGGTTTACCGGGAAATCAATCTGCTGTTGAGGCCATCCAATCCCTTTCGGGTGATTTTTATATTTTAAGTGTCAATGACTCAGGACAAAATGGTTCTGTTGATTTTCTACTCTCGAAAACTGATTCAAATGGCGATTTAATTTGGTCACGCAATTATGGAACTACTTCGAATGATGTACCGACTGGACTAGTGGAAATGAGTAATGGTAAAATTGTCATCTGTGGAACTACTCAATTCAATGGAATGGCGAACTCCGATATTCTTGTTATTGCTCTTGATACTTCAGGAACCATACTTTGGAACAAGACTTATGGTGGAATTGAAAATGAATTTGCCGGAAAGATGGTTGCATCTGTCGATTCTTCCGTAGTAATCGCAGCACAGACTTACTCATTCGGAAGTGTAACATCTTCCGGGTATGTGATTAAAATTAATGGCAGTGGAAGCGTATCCTGGTCGGTTGTTAGTGAAGGTATTGCAGCTGCTAATAGCGGTTTTACCAGTATTACAAACACTATTGATGGTGGTTATGCAGTTACCGGTTACCGGCAAACCATCGGATACATTTACACTCCGGTTGTAAAAATAGATGCATTTGGTAGCGTCATCGCCAATGTTGGAATTACGGCACTTAGCCTCAGGGGTTATGATATCAAATCAATTCCCGGTGGTGATTTTATTGTGGTCGGAAAAACATCTACAGCTACCGATTCCGGATCCGTGCTTGCAATTCGTGTGAATCCTGTATCGTTATCACTCAATTATGTCAGACAATATTCATCAGCTTTGACCGAGTATGCAACATCCGTGGTAGTTACACCCGATGGGAACATTGCCTTTGCCGGAACAGGTCTTTTTAATAATGGATTTGCAACCAATCCAAAAGGCTTCTTGGTGAAAATAAATTTGGCAGGAAGTGTACTTTACGCTAAACATTATACCCCATCTTTGTTCAATTCAGGTCTCAACGTTATCATCAATACAAACGATAATAATCTGGTGTTGTGTGGAAATTCTATTTCCGTATTGGATTCCTCAAGAGATACCTATTTTATTAAAGCTTCGCTAGTAAATGGTTATTCAGGTTGTTTTCCAGCATCATTCGGATTTTCAACTTCATTGGTGAATAACGTTCTAAACTCTGGAGCAAATAATGGCTTTGGGGCTTTGTCAGCTGCAACACCGGTAACTCAATTTCAAGAAAGCCCTTTGGTAGTAACCCATTGTTCAACGATCCTGGCTGTAAGTGACATGACAACTCCCTTAGGGCAAGTATCCATAGTCCCAAATCCTTTCTCCAATCAGGCAACACTTACCTTGAGTAGCACGTTTGCCTTGCGGGAAGCTGAATTGCAGCTTTTCTCAGCTGATGGTAAAATGGTAGTGAAAAAATCGTTTACAGGTAATACCACCACCTTACAACGAAACAATATGGCCGCAGGACTTTATTTCTACCTCGTTGTCACGGATAATGCAATTGTTGCGAAAGGGAAACTTTGTGTAAATTAAATACTGAGCGAAGAGCATAATAATTGTAACAATAACTGCATTGTCAACTTATGGTATACTTATGTAATTCGACCATATAGCACTACCTATAACATTCCATGTCAGTTGCACAACTCTTGAAATAGAGAAACAACTTTTACCCTTTTTCATAAACAGCTACTTTGCCTAATAGCGGAGCAGATTATTTTAGAAAGTAAAACTTGCAACATAGCATTGCATATGAAAAAGTTTGATAACCTCGTTTATTTTGCTAATAAGGGATTTTAAAATTGAGAGCAGTGACATTAGTTGATTTCTTTCTCAACCTAAACTTCCAATTTTAAAATTAACTTTTGGTAAATTGACTTAAAATGAGTTATATTTGTGATGCGGAGGGCTTTTTTTTAGCCTGACTCTCACTTTACTAAATTTAAATGCTAACTGATGATAAATATTTTAATTTCATTAATGTTGCTTTCAACTGTTTCTTTCGGACAGGCAACTATTTTGCAAGAATCGACTCAAACAATTTCTGAATGGAAAACTTTGGACGAATCAAACTATTCTATTCAATACCCATCAACGTGGGACCTGAATCAAAGCGGACAAATGAATACAAGCTTTATTCTATTTTCTCCTTTAGAATCAGATAAAGATCAATTTAAGGAAAATGTTAACTTATTAATACAAGACTTAAATGGACTAAATGTTGATCTCAACAAATTCACCGAGATATCCGAATCGCAAATTAAAACGATGGTAACAAATTCCAAATTGATTGAAAGCAAGAGAATTAAAAATGGTTTAGATGAATTCCAGTCGATAATTTATTCCGGTGACCAGGGAATATTTCATTTGCAATTTATGCAACACTATTGGATTATTAATGACAAAGCATTTGTCCTGACATTCACAAGTGAAAAAGATAAATTTGCAGAATTTAAGGATATGAGTGAAAAAATTCTCAACTCATTTACTCTGAAACCATAAATTATTCATAACATAAGCAACCTCCGCACATCCCCTGAATAATGATATCCAAATCTTATCATCAATATAGTAATAGAAATTAAAAGTTTTTCACGATTTATCAAACGTAGATCATAACCATTAAGATAATGTTAAATGACAACAGAAAAAAGTAAAACCGAAATCATAAAGAGTGGGCAAAGTTCCACACCATTCGCTCAAACTTATTTTCATGGAACAAAAGCTGATCTTTACATCGGTGACTTAATTGAAATTGGCAAAAACTCCAACTACGGACAAAGAAAAAATGCAAATTACATTTTCTTGACTTCAACCTTGGATGCTGCCATTTGGGGTGCAGAGCTTGCGGTTGGGCAGGGGCCCGGAAGAATCTATTTAGTGGAGCCAACAGGATCTATTGAAGATGACCCCGACTTGACAGACAGAAAGTTTCCCGGCAATCCAACAAAATCTTATCGCTCTAAAGAACCATTTCGTGTTGTAGGAGAAGTTACAGTGTGGCAAGCACATCCGGCAGAACAAGTGAACACAATGAAAGAACACCTTGCGAAACTTAACGAAGCAGGTGTGAATTCATTAAATGATATAAATCCGGAAAATGACAAAAAGTAAATTAATTGAAATGCATAATATGGGTATCGTTGTAGAAAATCTCGATACTGCCATAGCGTTTTTCTCTGAAATTGGCTTAAGCCTTGAAGGACGAACCATTATCGAAGGTGAATGGGCCGGTAGTGTTACCGGACTTCAAAATCAGTCGGTGGAAGTTGCTATGATGGTTACTCCGGATGGACATAGTCGACTTGAAATTTCAAAATTTCTCACCCCTCATATTATATCAGACCATAGGACGGCACCCGTAAACTCGCTCGGATATCTTCGCATAATGTTCAGAGTAGATAATCTTGATGAATTGTTATCCAGACTTAAAATTCAAGGAGCTGAATTGGTTGGCGAAGTGGTTAATTATGAAAATATCTATCGGCTTTGCTATATTCGAGGAACGGAAGGCCTGCTTATCGGTCTGGCAGAAGAAGTAAAAATAAACAAATAATACCTTACAATCTTACATTGGAAAAGTAATAATAATACCAATGAAAAAGGAAAAGAAAATTTTAAATATTGAAACGCTTGAGATGTTTGAGCGACTTATAAACAGGGATACTAAGCCGTATGCTCTTGACTTAATGGTACTGCCAGGAACGCTTGAAGATAAACACAAAAACTGCGAGACAATTCCTGCGTTGAGAAGACAATTTAATTTGATTTACTTGTTGCTCGAAGGCGAGCATGATGTAAAGCTCGGAGCCGACCATTTACAGTTGAAGTCAAATGACCTTGTCATTGTTCCTGAAAACACACTCTACGCTAGTGACCACATTAAAAATTGCAAGGGCTTTTGTATTCATTTCAAACCTGAATTTCTGAAACCGCAACTTGCAAAGCCTCTCACAGAGGAGTTTCCCTTTTTTCATTTTGATGCACCTCATATTATAAACCTGAACCTGCAAGAGAGTGAAATTATTCAGATAGCATTTAGTAACATTATTGAGGAATACAACCGCTCTTCACCTGAAAAGAATTTTCTTCTTTGCAATCTCCTTCTTATATTGTTGTTAAGAGTGCGTGAAATATATCGGACTCGTGTAAAAGAACTAAAGAAAAATACAACCAGACGTGAACAATTAGCCAATGCATTCAAACTATTGGTTGAAAAACATTTTATTGTTTACAGAACTGTGAATGATTACGCAGAGATGCTGCACATTTCACCGAAACATCTTTCTGAAGTGGTAAGCAACACATTCGGACGTTCGCCGTTGCAAATTATTCACGATATTTTATTGCTCGAAGCAAAAGTGCAGTTGGGTTCCACTGATAAATCCATTTCTGAAATTGCCTATTCCCTCCAATTCGATGACCCATCACACTTTACACATTTTATTAAAAAGCGCACCGGCTTTTCGCCACAGGAACTTCGCAGAAATCGTTAAATTATACAAGCCTTACCGAACTTTTTACAATTCTACAAAAATATTGTTGATTTCCTTTGTAGTCTAAAAATAGAAACAATGGAAAAAATAGCTAACATCACAAAAATTGCGGAATGGAATAATTTTGGCAAAGCCGATGAAGTCCGCGAATTTCCGAAAGGAAGACTTGAATTAATAAAAATTGGTGGAGCCACAATTGGCCGAGGTGTTTTTGAACCTGGATGGCGATGGGCAACATCTGTACAACCAATTGCAAAAACTCATAGTTGCGAGGCACCCCATTTTCAATATCATGTTTCCGGTATCCTGCATGTGGTAATGGATGACGGTACCGAATTGGACCTTAAGCCAGGTGATGTATCCTTGTTGCCTTCAGGACATGATGCATGGACCGTAGGCGATGAACCGGCTGTTGTTATTGATTTTCAAGGAATGATTGATTACGCTAAACATTTGTAAATCTTTTGCACTGTAAATTACTCTTCAATTTTTGCTGCAAAAAATTGATTGATAGCTTTAATTAGTATAGCATTTTTAATAGAGATAAAAATTAATTTAGCCATGACCACTGATGAAATAATTGATAATCAAAGTGAAGCAAAACTTACACTTTCTACTGTAAAAAAATTTAATCTAGCATTTAACCATCATGATGTAAATGCTGTGATGGACGTGATGACTGAAAATTGTATTTTCGAAAATACAAACCCGCCTCCTGATGGTATCAAAGTTGAAGGTGCGGTCGCAGTTAGAGAATTTTGGGAGAAATTTTTTGCTGCTAATCCGGACGCCCATTTTGAAACTGAAGAAATGTTTGTTGCCGGTAATCGCTGTGTTGTTCGGTGGATTTATCATAAGTTAAAGGAGGGCAAACCCTGGCACCTTCGTGGAGTAGATATTTTTAAAGTTGTAGATGGAAAAGTAGCTGAAAAATTAGCTTATGTTAAAGGATAACAGTTTTTCACAATTTATTCTTTACATCCCTCAAACTGAATTCCGATTCCCGGACCCCAAAGACGAAAGAAAACAATCACTATGAAAAATATTTCTAAATTTGACATATTGCAGTATTGATCTTGATTTTTAGTTGTGAATCAATTAGTTTTGAAAAATTAGTCATAACACTTTCGTAATAATGCATCTATCAACCAACAGAAATATAACAAACATGAATGCTTTAAACACTTTGATTTCCTGATATTAAGTTTTCTTAATGTTACGACTGGTTTTGGACAGTCAACAGAAAAGCATGAACCATTTATAAGTTCTGATTATGCGGTTGACAATAGATATTTTAACATGGAGCACAGTTGCAACATGAGAATAAATACCTATAATCGAGCCCGCCTCGCAAGGAAATTCCTGCAGGGAGAGGCTCTGCCTCCACCCTACTCCGAAAAAAAAAGGGGCAGGCGGTAACGGTCTCAATTTAAGTCCTGCCTCGCCGACATGCAAATGTTCGTTATGCACACTGCAGTCGTTCGTTACACCAACTATTTACTTTAAGATAAGGCAAACTCGAACTATGTAGACCTTCTTATCGAATTTCCGACTTCTAGAGCAGCAAGTTTGCACGGTGATGGCGAACGGGGCTGACTTTCTTCTTTTTTGCATCGCTGAAAAGCTAGATTCTCCCCTATTATAGCATATGCACTTCACGTTCTGTCAGGCAGGATTCAGTGCATTACCGCTAACACAGATAACCGTTGCACATCCCATAAAAAATATCAAGTAAATTTTCCTGACACGATAAACTGCCTTGGTACAATGCCGCGGAAGAGGTTTTTTAAAAAGCACAATACCTTAGGGAGTGCATGAACTGAAAAATAGTACTGTTTTTTATGTGTTCTAAAAACAGCAACCCCATAAATCAAAACCCATTAAAATAGTGCACTCAATACATAGTGAAGTATTTTTCACCTTCTAAAACCCCATCCAGTACTGGCCGCTCACGACATGTGTGCTGGACGGGCTCTTTACTATGGGCCCCTAGTTTTCTTACCAAGTAAAGTAGATTTGGAAACTTCAAATCATATAATTACTTTTGTAATTAGGAGGTTTAGTTGGTTCTGAATCAGAAATGACAACTGTGATCCAACAACTGCAAAATTAGCTGTGGAGACTAGCACCCACTTAAAAAAAACAGGGCGAATACTGAAAAGCCAAACGAGTAAGAAAACCAAAAACATATAAAATATGAAAACTTATTTAGCAGAATTTTTGGGAACATTTTGGCTCGTATTGGGAGGTTGCGGTGCCGCAATGATATCAGCAAACTTCCCCGAGGTAGGTATCGGATTTGTCGGAGTTTCCTTGGCCTTTGGTTTAACAGTTTTAACCATCGCTTATTCCTTAGGACATGTATCCGGAGCTCATTTGAATCCGGCAGTCACAATAGGATTTTGGGCAAGTGGCAACATTAAAGCGAACAAGATTCTACCTTATATCGCTTCTCAATTAGCTGGAGCAATTACCGGAGCAGCAGTTTTATATATTATTGTTACAGGAAATGGAAGTTCAATTGGTGACTTTGCAGCAAATGGGTATGGGGAACATTCGCCAGGCAAGTACAGCTTGTTGGCGGCTATCGTTACTGAATTTACTATGACGTTTATGTTTATGCTTATTATTTTAGGGTCAACCTATGAAAAAGCTCCGGCAGGTTTTGCAGGCATTGCAATTGGACTTGGCTTAACACTAATTCATCTGATAAGCATACCTGTAACAAATACTTCGGTAAATCCTGCCAGAAGTATTAGTCAGGCTATATTTGTAGGAGATTGGGCTATTTCTCAACTATGGTTATTTATTTTAGTTCCCATTGCAGGTGCAGCATTGGCAGGTCTTATAGCGAGAATTTTTAGAAAAGAATAAAAATAGCCGATAACAGCAGACAGTAACACTCCCCATCAAAAACAGCGAACAAATTTTCCTGATTCCATAATCTGCCCGAGTAAATAATATTGGGAAGATATTATTTATAAAGTATAACACGTTATGGAGTGCAGGGAATTAAAAATGTTGAAAGCTGTAAACTTTTGGTTTATATGAGAATGAAAACCGAGTGCGTCAGGCAAACTTATTCTTTGTTGGTATTAAAGCGGAGTCATTGCTTTAAATTATAAACAAATGCCACCATTAAATCCAGCATATTGGATCAGGCATTGTTTCTTCACTTGTAAAATTACGACTGCATTCTTTCATTCAAGATTTAAAAAGTTAAACTTGGCACCAAGTACACAATATACAGTGCTGTTACTTTTTTTATGAATATGTTTTTCGAAGAGAGGTAGAAGTTTAAGATACCTGATATTGTATAAAGGTTTGTATTGTCTGCTATTTTTTTGAAGCCAAGAAATGCTAAAAAATTCTTAAGAACATTTTGCTTGTCAAATTTTCGAAATTATTGCCTCTTTGAAAGCCATCGGCTTCAAAATAAGAAATTTTATCTTTCCCAACCTAAACTTGCAACTTCCAAATTAACATTTGGTAAATCGACTTAAAATGAGTTATATTTGTGTGGTCTAGGGAGTTTTTAGCCGGACTGTCGATATAGGGTATTTTAGAGACAAAACAAACATCAAACGAATAATAAAACAACAAATAGAATATGCAAACAATTCACCCATTACAAGACTATTGAAAAAATTATCCATCCTTTTGCGTTGAAAATCCATTTTAAACGAGTGCGGATCGCTGCACCTTTGTATTGTCAATAATGACATATAATTTAAAATAAAATAAAATGACACGTTTAAAAGCATTAAGTCCTGAAATCGCTACAGGCAAAGTAAAAGGATTATTTAATGGAATTGAGGGTAAACTTGGTATGGTTCCCAATATGATGAAAACTATGGGCAACTCTGCTGCTTTTCTGGAAGGGTATCTTAACCTCAGTAGTGCACTGAGTGGCGGAACATTAGGGGCTAAAACAGGGGAACTGATTGCGCTTGCTGTTGCAGAAAGTAATGAATGTAATTATTGTTTATCGGCCCACAGTTACATCGGGGCTAACCTTGTTAAAATTGATGCGGATACATTAACAGAAGCCCGTTTCGGAAATTCAAAGGAAGCTAAAACAGATGCAATATTGAAATTTGCAAAAACATTGGTACGCAAAAAAGGTAATGTAAATAACGAAGATGTAAATATGGTAAAAGGTGCAGGTATAACCGAAGGTGAAGTGGGAGAAATAGTAGGACACGTGGCACTAAATATTCTAACTAATTATTTTAACCTCACAGCGGAAACAGAAATTGATTTTCCGGTGGTGGAAGCAAATAATATTGCAGTAGTTTAGAACTTGTAAATCCTAAAAGGCAGTTGTGGCATTAAAAACACAACTGTCTTTTTGCAAATTTAAATGTTATGGTAAATAAACGTATGCCTATCCCTCCATTTACACTTGAAACCGCGCTGCAAAAAGTGCAAGCAGCAGAGAACGCTTGGAATACGAAAGACCCTGAAAAAGTCTGTCTTGCTTATACAGTCGATGCCGAATGGCGAAATCGCACCGATTTTATTAATGGAAGAGAAGCAATAAAAGAATTTTTAAAAAAGAAATGGGCAACGGAGTTGGATTATAAATTAAAGAAAGAACTCTGGGGTTTCCGCGAAAACAGAATGGCAGTTCGATTTGAATACGAGTACCGTAATGTGGAAGGACAATGGTTTCGTGCCTATGGAAATGAAAACTGGGAGTTTGATGAAAACGGATATATGAGAAAACGTTATGCAAGCATTAATGATTTGCCTATAAATGAGGCCGATAGAAAATTTAAATAATATATTTACATAATGTTTAACCAGACCTCCCTAACTTTAATAAATCCCCAAAATGGAAACCTTGCATTCAAGCTTTTTTCGTTCATTGACAACCATGCGTTTGACCACATTCAGCGTGTCAATTACTACTCGCTAATATGGGTGCAAAAGGGGTCGGGAAAGGCAACCGTTGATTTTGCAGAATTTGATTTTGCGGAGAATTCATTATTTTCATTTGTGCCTTATCAACCATTTATGTTGCGAGCAGAAAAAGAGTTCAGCGGAATGGTTCTTAACTTTCATCCGGATTTTTTCTGTATACACAAGCATCATAATGAAGTAGCCTGCAACGGGGTGTTATTTAACAATATTTATCGTCCTCCTTTTATTTCGGTAGATTCAACCTCTTCTCTAACATTTACCACGTTGCTTGAACAAATGAAAACGGAATTGCAAAATACAGCATTGGCTCAGTATGAATTACTGGTCTCTTACCTCAAAATATTTTTAATAACAGCATCGCGTTTAAAGACTGCGCAGGAACCGGCAGTTTTGCAATCGATCGCTAAAAACAAAGAACCATTCATACTTCAGAATCTTAAGGATGCAATTGAAAAGGATTTTAAGACCAAACACTCAGCAAGTGATTACGCAAAAACATTAAATATTTCAGCAAAAGCTTTAGCTAAAATCACTAAAACACATTTCAATAAAACCCTGACAGATTTAATCTCTGAACGAATAATCATAGAAGCCAAAAGAGAATTATATTTAACCAACAAAGCGGTTAAAGAAATTGCTTATGAGTTAGGGTATCAGGACGAATACTACTTTAGTCGCTTCTTTAAAACAAATGCAGACATATCACCACAAATGTATCGGGACACAGTTGGGTTTGGACGAGGAGTTTAATACTTAAGAAGCTAGTAAATATTCAAACCAAAAATAGTCATAGAATGAGATAGTTACTCACAACAGTATAATAGTCGGGACCTAACATCGCCATGGCGATCATTGTAAATTTCAACAGACACTGGGTTGACAAACGATTATATAAGATACAATAATTAGTATGAACACAAAATTACTGATGAAATCAAGTTCGATTTTCATGGGGGCGATTGGAATTGCTTTAAGCCTTATGCCAAATGAAGTTATTGAAGCCGTTGCACAAATACCGAATTTAACATTAACAATTATATTACAACTTACAGGGGCTTTGTATTTCGGTTTTGCAATGACAAATTGGATGGCAAAAACTGTTTTAATAGGCGGTATTTATTCAAGACCACTGGCTATTGGAAATTTCACTCATTTTTTCATTGCCGGACTCGCTTTAATAAAGACTTTATTGAACAGCAATATAACTTCCATATACTTCTATGGCATGACTATCAGTTATGTTCTGTTTGCCATACTATTTGGTTACCTGATTTTTACACACCCATTGAAAAAACCAACTATTCAGACTTAAATAATAGTTGGCGAAAGAAACTCACAATTGGCAAGAAACTCTCTGAATTTATGACAGATAAAAAAAACATTTTTGCAATTATCGGAAGTGCAAGTGTAAACTCAACAAATCTCAAACTAGTTGAACAACTCCCGGTTTTGGCTACTAGCGCTTTTAATTTAACAATTTATAACGACTTAAAATTACTGCCTCATTTTGATCCTGAACTATCGGCAAACAATCCGCCAAAACAAATAATTGAATTAAGACAAAGCATTGAACAGGCAGATGGAGTAATTATTTGTACACCAGAATACGTTTTTAGCATTCCAAGTGGATTAAAAAATGCAATTGAATGGTGTATTGCGACAACAGTTTTTTCGGACAAACCAGTTGGATTGATAACTGCATCTGCAAACGGACAAAAAGGGCATGCAGAATTACAACTGATCATGAAAACTGTAATGGCAAAATTTACTTACGAAACGAGTTTACTAATTCAAGGAATAAAAGGAAAATTTGACGAACAAGGAAATTTAATTAATAATGAAACTATAATACAGTTGGACAAATTTATAAATGCTTTAATGAAATTAATAAACTATTAAAAATATAACGAACCACTAACATATGTTTGGCAAAAGTGGGGATTCAGCAGACCTAAACACATTTGTAATCAATCAAACTTGGTTCTCCTTATCAATCCGCCAGCCGGCGGGTGGTTGAAATTGCCACATTCACCAATTTCGAAACCATCAAACTGTCTAAAAACTTATCACCAATTGTATTTTACTTTTCAAAACTCAATTACATTAGCTGCAGCATTGTTTTTATCTTCAGTCATGCAGTTAATACAAGGTAAAGTACAAAGGCAAAGAATGCTGTTTTCGGAATTGCCGGATCAGATTGAAGAACCACAATATAAAAATCGGATCATAGATCTTTTCATGGAGAGCAATAATCGGAAAACTTTCATTTTTTTGCTATAAGTATGAAATTGAAACTATTTCCCATTTCCCAACCTAAACTTTCAACATACTTTTGGTTTATTGCTTTAAAATTAGTTATATTTGTGATGCGGAGAGGCGTTTTTAGATGGATTGATGTCACAAACTATGTTTAATAGCTAAACTGTTTACAATGACAGGTGTAGAAAAATAAATAGGGCATTTTGAATCAGATCTTCATGAAAAAATTGATGTGTTGCGACCACTATTCTTTGATAAGATATATGATGATTATGAATGCACTAATATTAAAATACCAGTATTAAAAGCAGGTATGTATTATTTCTGCTTTTCTGCTTATGAAAACATTTTGATTTTTAAGTTGTTTAAGGCTTAACAGACCTTTACCGATTAAATTGGTTACTAAAATGGCAAAATTAAAATCTAAAATCTAACATAAATAAATAAATAGATAAAAAATGAAAAAAATACAATTCAATGTAAATATTAATGCTTCTTCAAACAAAGTTTACAATGCAATGCTAGGTATTAGCAATAAATCAACTTATGAAGAATGGACTACTATGTTCAATCCAACATCTACCTATGAGGGAAGTTGGGACAAGGGAAGCAAAATTCTATTCACCGGAGTTGATGAAAAAGGAGAAAAAGGGGGAATGGTTTCCAAGATAGCTGAAAACATTCCCAACCGATTTGTTTCGATTCAGCATTATGGTCTTTTAAAAGCTGACAAGGAAATTATAGAAGGACCGGAGGTGGAAAAATGGGCTAACGGATTCGAAAACTATTCCTTCGAAGAAACCAAAGGCACTACAACCGTTACCGTTGATTTAGATACAACAGAAGATTTTTTAGGTTATATGAACGAGACTTACCCGAAAGCACTTGATAAGCTAAAAGAACTTTGTGAAAAATGACCTACAGATACAGAAATATTTTAAGGCAAGAAGTGTTAATAATACTGAAGTTAGCGACCATTGTATCATACAACGCAGTATCTATCAATTAAACAAAAATGCAAGACACTAAAGGATTACTTGACCAAATAAAACAGCATGGCAAGCTTGCTATTAGAGTGAACTCTAATTCAAATAATAATTTGCCTGAAGAGGTTATGAAAATGCTCATTCAGCCTCACCGGAAAGCTAATTATTTTTTTGTTTATATTGAAAAAGGTTCCCTAACTCATAAAGTTGACTTATACGATTTGACAATAACAAATGGGCAATTGTTTTTCGTTTTGCCTAATCAAATACATTCTGTAATTTCAAAGAAGAATGATGATATTGAATGTTTCAAAATGAGTTTTGACCAAAACTGCTTATCTTTACTTCCGAAACAATTTTCTTTTTTAATTAATCCATTAAATTCACAAATTATTTCTTTTGAAAGTGATTCTAGGCAAAGGGTAAAAGTACTTTTTGAAATGCTCAACAAAATTTTGAATTCGGAAAACGAGCAAAAAGATGCTGAAATTATTTTAGCTCATCTAAATTCAATTTTGACTGAGTTGAACAATGCTTATTTTAAAAGTGTTGCTAAAGAAAAACCTGAACATAATAAACTTTCAAAATACATTGAGTTTAAAATTGCAGTGGAAACTCATTTGACGGAGCAACATTCCATACATACAATTGCCGACAACCTTTCCGTAACAACAAATAATCTATATAATATAGTAAAAGAGTTTTCGGGAGTTTCTCCAAAGGAATTTATCACAAACCGGTTGATATTAGAGGCACAGAGGAAACTTTTTTATTCCGTGACTTCGGTAAAGGAATTGGCTTATGAATTAGGTTTCAGTGACCCCGATTATTTTTCAAAACTTTTTAAAAAGAACACCGGAAAAAGTGTTACTCAGTTTGTAGAAAGCATTCAAGATTTGTCAGGCAATTAAAGTGAATAGTCCATCTCACTTGATATTGCCACCCCTACTTTTGCATTTCATCAAAAAATGTAAAAATGAAATCAGCATTAGTAACAGGAGCAAACAAAAGTATTGGTTTTGAAACCGCCAGACAATTGGCACAATATGGATATTTCGTTTACCTCGGTAGCCGAGATAAAAATAAAGGACTTGAGGCAATTAAAAGATTAAAAGCAATGGGCTTGAAAAATGTGGATTTCATTCAATTAGATGTAACCGACATCAATTCGATAAAATCTGCAAGACATGAACTCGAAGTAAAAACTAAAAAGTTAGACATTTTAATTAACAATGCAGGTATTAGTGGCGGCTTTCCTCAACCGGCAACAAAAGTATCATATGCCACTTTGAAGCAGGTATTTGAAACTAATTTTTTTGGTGTAATTCAAGTAACTCAAGAGTTTATGGGGTTGCTAAAAAAATCAGAACAACCCAGAATTGTAAATGTAACCACTGAATTGTCCTCATTAACAAATCACAGCAATCCGAATTGGAAATTTGCCCAATACAAACCGGCAGCTTATGGTCCATCAAAAACTGCTTTGAATGCATACACAGTCATGTTAGCGGATGAACTCAAAGACACAAATTTCAAAGTAAATTGTGTATGCCCCGGTTTTACTGCAACAGACTTTAATAATCACCAAGGAACAAAAACGGTTGAAGAAGGGGCAACAGCAATAGTAAAATATGCAATGATTGATACTAGTGTGACAGGAAAATTTATTAGCGATGATGGAGAAACCGCTTGGTAACTTCTGGCGATATAACTACAAGAGATAAACAGCGAGCCGGAGTAATGTGAGACCATGCTACATCCACTTTAAAATAACCAACAAATTTTCTTTATTCCACAAAATGAAATTGTATATAATAACTGATGAAATATTTTGATCGCAGTTTAAGATGTACATTGTCGTAATGAGGGTTGTAAATATTGTTGTCAAAATTCCAAGCTTGTTCAACATGCTCTCATGAATCAGGAATACTCTCAGCCACGGAATGTTATAAAATTTCTTAGGCGAACACTACCTTTTTATTTTTTGAAAGACATGACACTCCAACAACTATTAGCCTCAAAATAAGGTGTTAGCTATTGCCCCATTTGAATTTCCAACTTTAAAATTATCTTTTGGTATATCGACCAAAAAGGAGTTCCATTTGTCAATTGGCAGGAGTTTTAAGACGCATTGCCGTTACCTGCAACCTGCCTTATTCCTTAGGGCATTAACTTCGCAAGCTAACGTTTTGATGTTTTGTAAGACTTTGAAATATAACAATTTAGCATAACGTTAGTCACAATATTGCTGTACCATCTTTGCATACTTCAACCACTTGAGCAGTGTACGAACAGAAAAGGAATGAACACCGAAGTTCACCAAGGTGTCTGCTGAGCTCAACCAGCCATGCTAAAAAGTTGTATTTATTTCCTAAATTATCTCACATGCAAGAGCCTTTGCTTTCAAATCAATGCATGTAAATGGTGTTTTAAGAGCAAATATTCCGTTTCAAGCCTCAATTTTACCTATTCAGCAAGAAAAAACCAACTAACTTATTTCTTTGCTTACCTTTGATATAATGAAAAACATTGCTGCCCTATTTCTTGTTTCCATTTATTTATTTTCAGCAACTGATTTAAAAGAGTTATTGAGAGTTGAAGTAGTAATTGAGCATTTGCATGAACATCAAAAAAATGACAGCTCTGTTTCGCTGTATCAGTTTCTGGTTATGCATTATATAACAGACGACCATGACGATAAGGACAACGAGCGCGATATGCAACTGCCGTTTAAACCACACGACACCTCCGTTTCAAATATTTCTTTTGTCTCCATTTTCAGCAAATTCAGAACTGCTAATTTTTATACTTATGGAATTGAAACTAATGCTTATTTCCAAAATAGAGATTCAATAGTTATCACTAGTTTTCAAGATCATATTTGGCACCCTCCTCAGCTTAACTTAGTCAGGTTTCTAGTCCCTTTTATTGAACTCATGGTTTTTGATAGGGGTTGTTTTATTTATCTTCTATAAGAGGAAATTAAATTTATCTGATTATAGAACCTGCTTAAATTTAATATTGATTCAACAAAAGGACTTTATTTGGTTGTTTCAACTATTCAAAATCAATTTAATCTTCATTATCATTAATCTTCATAAAAATTAAGATGAAAAGCAATTTATATTTCTTAACAATTATAATTGGAATTGTATTATTAGCTTCTTGCAAAAAGGATGACAACTCAAATTCTTCAACAGCCTTAAACAATACACTTCAGATGGGTAAATGGAAAATCACATATTATATTGATAATGGTACTGATCAAACAAGTCACTACACAGGGTATGCATTTACATTTAACAATAACGGTACAGTTAACGCCGCAAAAACCGGAAGTCTTGTAAATGGAACTTGGAACAGTGGCAATGATGACAGCACGTTGAAATTGGTTCTGGGTTTCAGCACCTCCCCTTTTGATGAATTAAATGATGATTGGCATGTCATTCAACAAACTTCTGTTATTATTAAGTTAGAGGATGTAAGTGGCGGAAATGGTGGAATTGACTATTTAACTTTTGAGAAAATCTGATGCAAAATAAAATTGAATTATAAAAATTGTAAATCGATGAGAAAAACATTACTAATATTTGTGTTATTCAATTGCTTGGCTCTCATTTCAAGAGGTCAAAATCCAAACTGGAAATACATTCGCAGTTCAAATACCGGAATCGGTGGCGATTACCAACAAGCTATTCGTGTTGACCGATTCAACAATAAATGGACAGGTGGTTATATGCCATTTTGGAGCGAAGGAAGTGTCTCTCGGTTTAATGATACAGCCTGGACCTGCTGGAGCAACTTTGAAGGGTATCTGCCTGCTGATCGCGTTTATGATATAGCTTTTGATCAAAATGATGGATTATGGGTTGCAACAAATGGCGTTGGAAATGGTGTTGCACACGGAGGCATAGCACACTATGATGGCACAACCTGGACTCAGTATACTACCTTAAATACACCTATGCCTACAGATGATATGCGAGGAATATGCGTCGATGGTAATAATGTTGTTTGGGCTACTTTTTATAATGTAAATGGTGGTGGTGGTGGAATAGCAAAATTTGATGGTACCATGTGGACAATATACACACCATCAAATTCCAATTTACAAACTGCAGAAGTTGACAAAATAATGGCCGATGCTCAAAACAATATCTGGATTGGAACAAACATGGGACTTGTGAAATTTGACGGACTTAACTGGATTTTAAATTTAACAGGAAGTAATGTAACCGATGTGGAGTATGATGCAACAACCAATAAGATTTATGCAGCAACAGGTGGTGCAATAAATATATATGATGGAACAAACTGGACGCAAATAAATTCAACTAATTCGCCTGTTTCGGCTACAGGTTTGTGGGCAGTAGATGCAAAAGGTGATAGCATTATTATTACAACAGTTGGTGGAAGTTACCTCACTTATATATATGACGGAATAAATTGGATTACACATCCCGAAACAGACCACACTTATGATGCACGAATAGATAATGAGGGCAATTTTTGGATTTGCGGTATTGGCAGACTTGAAAAATTTGATGGAACTAACTGGACACGTTATACTCGCTACAACACAGGACTGACAACTTATTTTTTAGGAGACAAACTTTTTGTAGATTCAAAAAACAGAAAATGGTTTAGCACAAATGATAACGGAGGTATGAGCATGTTTGATTGTCCTGTTTGGGAAGATTATGGTTTGTGGAACGATGGCTTGTGGCCAATGCCTCTTACATCAGGAATTAATGGTTCATCAGCAACCGAGGATATTTTCGGAAACATCTGGATGAGCTATTATTCAGGTGGTATTGTTAAAATACCAAATGGGGATGTACATAACCCCGGCGCATGGGTTACTTTTCCCTCGAGTTCATTTACCAATGTAACCTGCACTCTAATTGCGGCAGACAGTTCAGGAGATGTATGGGCAGAAGGAGGTTGTGGGCTTGCTGTACAGTACAACCACAATACTGGGAATTGGGTTTACCATAATCTTTACAATATGGGTTTACCTTGTGGAAGTAACAATTATATGTACTCTATAAAAACAAATCCGAATGACAGCACTGTTTGGTTTTGTACTCAGGCCGGTATTGCCATTTATGATGCAGGAAGTTGGACCATTAAATCGCAATTGAATGGCACATTACCTTTTCAGGGATCTTACTATGATGTTGTTTTTGATTCACAAAACAATGCTTGGATTGCAAGTGACGATGGTTTAATTAAAATGACTGGTAGCACCTGGACAATTTTCAATCAAGCAAATTCATCACTCATTGCAGACCACATTAATTCTTTAGTAATTGACTCCAATGATGTGATGTATCTCGTATCATATTCTTACTTACCGCCTTATTATGGAGGCATGAATGTGTTTGACGGAGTAAATAACTGGCAAACATTTAATGCCTACAGTTCACCAATTGTGCATCACCAAATCAATTGCATTACGCTAGATAAACTTGGCAATGTATGGATGACTACACTTCCTTATGGAGCTATTATTTACAATCCAAATGGAGTGCAAGGCTTTGAATGTATTGACCAATCATTACAATCAGGAGGAACTACAGGTATTGCGCAAAATAATTCATCATCGGAAAATTCAATTGTTGCTTTTCCAAACCCATTTCACTCTTCAACTACTTTAGAGTTTAATTTATCCGAAACTATAAATGTTTCTATAGTCATTCTTGACGTTGTTGGAAGAGAAGTTTTAAGAATTCCTGCAAAAGAACTTCAATCTGGAATTAATAGAATATTTGTGAATTTAGAAACTTTGAACAACGGATTATATTTATGCCAAATAAAGTCAAATGAAAAATTACAATCAATTAAATTAATTAAAAACTAAATATGATGATAAAATTACTTGCAAATATAATTCTGTTTACTGCTGTTTTAAGCACATCGCAGGCTCAGATTGTAAACCCCAACTGGAAATATCTGCGAACAACCAACACAGGCATTGGTGGCGATTACTCCTATGTAATCAAAGCTGACCAATGCGGAAATGTATGGACAGGGGGTTATCTTCCATTTCATGCTCAAGGAAGCCTTACTCGTTTTAACGATACTACATGGACTTGCTGGAGCAATTTTGAAGGATATATTCCCGGCTCAATAGTTACTGCAATAGCGTTTGATAATAACGGTGGCATTTGGGTAGGTTGCGATGAAAATCAAAATTTTAATTTACATGGTGGTGTGGCACATTATGATGGCACAACATGGCAAATGTGGAACTCCACCAACTCACCGTTAGTTGATGATTATGTTGAGGGTATAGTGGTTGACCACAGCAATAATGTGTGGATTACTTTTTATAATAACCAAACAGGTGCAGGTGGTGTTGCCAAATATGATGGTATAACCTGGACGGTATTCACTCCTTCCAATTCAGGATTACAAACCACAGAAGTAAAAGACATAGATGTGGATGCTCAAAATAATATCTGGATCGGCTGTAATCTGGGTTTGATAAAATTTGATGGAATTAATTGGATTCTTTTTACTGCGGCAAATTCGGGATTATCTATAAACAATGGTGTTAAGGATGTGCATGTTGATAAGGTCACAAACAAAATTTATGCAGTTACTGTTTTTTCGGTTGATATTTATGATAACGGTGCATGGACGCATATTAACAATACAAATTCTCCAATCGTAACAGGCAATTTAGCAGCCATTGATGTACACGGTGACACCGTTATGGTAGGTCTATCAGGAAGTACTTCCGGTTGCTGGATTTACAATGGTGTATCATGGTCAACACATATTGCACCCGGTGCAGTGTATGGTGTAAGCATTGGATACGATGGAAAATTCTGGATGTGCGGAATTGGTTTTATAGAAAAATTGAATGGTGCAACCTGGACCACTTATGATAAATTCAACACAGGTTTACCTGCGATGCAAAACTTTGATGTATTTATTGATAGCCAAAATCGCGCATGGGTTGGCAGCGCTCTTAATGGTGGCATCAGTATGTTCGATTGCCCTAATTGGGAAAGCTACGGGCCTTACAATCGTAACCATTATCCGCAGCCAATTAGCTACACAGGTGAAGGAAGAGGTGTAACAGAAGATAGCTTTGGGGATATATGGATGCTTTACGATGGTTCACCGGGAGGGGTAGTACAAATACCAAACGGCGATGTGCAAAATTCGGCAGCATGGATAGTTTGGGATAATGTTACTGCGGGAATTCCACTTGGGTTTGCATCTCGAATTTGTGCCGATAAATCAGGCAACGTTTGGGTAGGTTCAGGTTTAGGTACAAACGTGGCAATGTACAGTCATGCTACCAACTCATGGTCAAACAATTTTAATATCTGGCAGATTGGCGGTGTAAATGAAATTCAATCTATTCGTGTCGACGATTCAAATAATGTATGGGTATGTGGCGGATCCGGACTTGCAAAATTTGACCAAACAAACTGGACATTTTATTCTGATCTCAATACTCCTATGCAACCGGGTTTTGTTAATGATATTGCATTTGATAGTTTAGGAAATAAATGGATTGCAACCGAAACCGGATTGTATAAATATGATAACACGACGTGGACTTTATACAATAGCAGCAACACTCCTATGTTTGGTGATTGGGTAAGTGCAATTGTATTTGATTCAAACGGCCTTTTGTATATTCATGCAGAAGACGCGGTGTTTCCAGGCCCTCAAGGAATACTCTCATTCAACGGAACTTCATGGTTAACCTATACCACCACCAATTCAGGATTACCTGAAGAATTTGTGAAACGTATGTCTGCTGATACACTTGGAAATATATGGATAACAACAACAGGACAAGGAATTGCAATCTTTAATCCAACTGGTGTAGTAGGATATGATTGTTTAGAAAAGAGTTTGCAAATGTGTACTACTTCTACGGCTATCAATGAAAACAACAATATAAGTTTGGATGATATTGCAGTTTATCCAAACCCATTTCAATCAACAGCAACTTTAGAATTTAATTTGTCTCAATCAAAAAATGTTTCAATAACGGTTTATGATGTTGTTGGGAGAAAAGTAAAATCAATTCCTGCAAAAAATCTTCAATTGGGTAAAAATAGAATCGTAATGGATTTTTCTGAACTAAAAAGTGGAATCTATTTCTGCAAAATAGAATCACATGATAATTTGCAAACAATTAAATTGATAAAAAACTAAACCATGAAAAAAGTACTGGTATTGCTATTAGTTTTTAATTCCCTTTTACCGTTTGCCCAAGCCCAAACACCCGACTGGTATTTCATTCGGCCCGATAATACCGGCATTGGTGGCGACTATCTTCAGTCGATAAGAAGCGACTGTAACGGAAACATCTGGACCGGTGGCTACATGCCATTTTGGAGCAATGGTTCTGTGGTACGATTTAATTACACCGACACCATTTACACTTGTTGGGGAAATTATGATAATTACCTTCCTGCCGATCGGGTATTTGACATTGCTTTTGATAACAATGACGGTGTATGGGTAGCCACCAATGGAATTGGAAATGGCATTGCCCATGGAGGTATTGCGCATTATGATGGTACCACCTGGACAACTTATACTTCTTTAAACACTCCATTACCTGAGGATGATATCCGCGGTATTTGTGTGGATGGGAATAATACTGTGTGGGCTACTTTTTTAAATGTGACAAACGGTAATGGCGGTATTGCAAAATTTAACGGAAGTACCTGGACCATTTACACCCCATCAAACTCAAATTTACAATCAGGAATGGTTGATAAAATTGTTGCCGATGCACAAAATAATATTTGGATCGGTACCAACCTGGGACTTATAAAATTTGATGGACTTAACTGGATTTTGTTCTCTGCTGCGAATTCCGGAATTACGCAAAATGATGTAAAGGATGTGGAATACGATGCCTCAACAAATAAAATTTATGCTGTAACAAATACTTCTGTTGATATTTATGATGGTTCATCATGGAGTCATATTAACAGTACCAACAGCCCTGTTTCTCAAAATGGATTGTTCGCAGTGGATGCACATGCCGATACAGTCATTGTAGGTGTTCTTGCCAGTACTTCCGGTTGCTATATTTATGATGGAACATCCTGGACTATTCATAATTCACCCAATCATGTTTATGATGTGCGCATTGGTGACAATGGAACTTACTGGACTTGCGGTATTGGTTTTTTGGAAAAGTATGATGGCATTTCGTGGAAAACTTATACACGCTATAACACCGGATTAGTTGACTACATAAACAATGAGATTTTTGTTGACTCAAAAAATCGTAAGTGGTTCGCTAATGATGAAGGCGGGATCCAGGTTTTTGACTGTCCGCATTGGGAGGATTATGGTAAATTTAATCAGGGACTTTTCCCTTCATTACAAAATAATACACCAATCGGCTCTTCAGTTACTGAAGATAGTTATGGCGATATTTGGATGACCTACTATGGAGGTACTGGTTATGCCATTCAGATCCCGGGAGGTGATTATAAAAATTACGCTTCATGGATATTATGGGATAATACAAACACAACTGCTAATTTTCAAACCCCTGAAGAAGTGGAAGCTGATGATAGTGGGCATGTTTTTATGCGGCTTTACAATAGTTCTGTTATGAAGTTCGACCATGCGAATAATTCATGGGTTAACTTAAACAGTGGGAACAGTGGTTTGCCACCGATAGGCCTAAATTGCATGACACCACGCACAGGTGGCAAAATGTATTTTGGTGGATTTAGAGAAATTGCAATTCTTGACAATGGAATATGGTCCTCGATAGATTCTGCATCACTTGGAAATGGCACGATCGATTATGTGTATGACATTGCCTTTGACCATAACAATTACATGTGGCTTGCAACCAATCATGGTGTTTATAAATATGACGGAACAACATGGACCAACTGGACTGAGGCTAATTCAAGCATAGCTGCCAACCATGTTACTTCCATTGAATTTGGAGGTGGTGATACGGTTTTCATAGGTGCGCACAACACACAAACTGCTCCATATTACGGAGGTATTTCTGCTTATAACGGAACAACATGGACATCATTTCTCGAAGGTTCATCACCTATTGCACACAAACAAGTTGAAGATTTGGAGATGGACAAACTAGGAAACCTTTGGATCATTACACAAACGGAAGGAATAACCGTTTATAAAAAAGGTGGGGTTGTAGGTTTTGAATGTATTGACAGGACTTTGCAAGCGTGTGCAACAACAGGTATTGCTGAAAATTATCCAATAAATAAAGCACCTATTTTAATTTCCCCCAACCCATTTCAATCAACAATTAATATTGATTTTAATTCATCGGAAACAAATCCGGTTTCTATTGGAATTTATGATGTGCTTGGAAAGGAAATAATGAACATTCAATTCAATCAGTTTTTAACTAGTGAAAGGGTAATTGAAGTTGACTTGTCTAAATTGAATACCGGAATCTATTTCTGCAAAATTAAATCTAATGACAATTTGCAAACCATTAAATTGATTAAGAACTAAAAAGTATGAAAAAACTGCTTTACATGCTATTGATATTACAATGTGCAACGCTGCAATCATTTTCTCAAGCGCCGCAAAAATTATGGGATGTATTTTTTGATGGAGCCCTGAATGGCAAGGATGAATCCAACTTTGTTTTAACAGATACTTTAGGAAATGTATTTGTGACCGGTACCAGTTTCCATTCATTTAGTGGCGGCAATTTCACTACTATAAAATATGATGCCTCCGGAACAGAACTTTGGGTAGATCATTACACAAACACCCAAGCATCTTATAAAAATTATGGTAAACGACTAGTAATTGACAAGTGGGAAAATGTGTATGCTGTGGGCACTACTGCGTTGCATGAAGGTGATCTTGCTATATGTAAATACAACAGTGCCGGTAAAATTTGGAGCAAAAATTACGAACCATACTGGTTTAGTACCTACGACGATTATGGTATTGATATGGATGTAGACTCAGCGGGTAACTTTTATGCGATCGCAAGAGTGAACTCTCCTAATGGAAACTTGTTCGACATGTATTTGATAAAATGCGATAGCAGCGGAGCAAAAATATGGGACACAAATTATACAGGCGCAAGTGATGATGATTACCCGGTTGCAGTTAAATGCACTCCTTCAGGTACAGCCTATACTTTACTGCAATCATTTAACTTTTTCGGTTCAGGATCACAAGATATTACAACACTTCAGTTTCTCAGTGGAGGAGTGCAAAATTGGTTTTCAAAGTACGATGGTCCGGGTAATGGTATAGATTACCCAACTTCAATAAAAATTGATGCGGCTGAAAATCAATATATCTGTGGAACGGTAGATGCAGGTGCAAACAACGACATGGTTGCTTTGAAACAAAATATTTATGGCACCCGTTTATGGGTAACAACTTACAACGGCACAGCAAATGGAAACGACACAGCCATTTCAACAACATGGCTTCCAAATGGTTTTGTAGTGGTAACAGGGAAATGCAAAGAGAATCTCAACAGCTCAACTCTTGATGCTTTTGTAACAATGGTAATAGACAGCGGAACAATAGTATGGACTCATAAATTTTACGGCACTGATAGTTTAGGAGCAGCACCCTCGCAAATGCTAACCGATGCTCAAGGCAATATTTATATCTGTGGTGCAGAAAATTTAGTGGGCGGAACAAAAAATGGTTGCATCATAAAATATGACAGTATTGGAAATTTACTGTGGAATATTTCATATGATGCAGGTGTAAATCTAAATGATAAATTTAATGCTATCACGTTAGACAACAACAATGACATCATCCTAACAGGACAAACATTTACCTCAGCTACAAATTCCAATTATGTAACTGTTAAATATGGAAACAGTGTAACAAGCTTAATTGAAAATAATTCAAGTGAAAATATTGTTATGTATCCCAATCCGGCAAATACAATTGTAACTATTACTGTAAATTCACTTATGGAATTAAACAGTTCAATTTCAATAGTGGATATGCTTGGGAGGGAAATATTCAACACCGAGATCAATAGTCTCCAAACTGAAAACAACACTTTCAAATTGGATATATCTGAATTGAATAACGGAATCTATTTTGTACTCATCAACAGCGATAAAAGATTTGTAAAAAAATTAGTTGTGGAAAAATAGGTGCGCTAGCCCTTTCCTTGTCGATAATTATTCGGCTTGAAAAGGAATACTTTTCGCTAAATTATTTTTTGAAAAAAAACGACTTCATTACTATTGCTTTGGCAAAAGCTTGTTTCAAATAAAACTTAAGAAGAAAAGTGGGGTATAGTTTCCAAAATTGCTGAAAAAATTCTCAACTGCCTTGTATCGATTCAGGACCATAGACTTTTGTAAACTGACAAGGAAATTATAGAAGGACCGGAGGTGGAAAAATGGGCAAACTGTTTCGAAAATTATTCCTTCGAAGAAACCAAAGGGACTACAAAAGTTAACGTTGACTTAGATACCACAGAAGATTCTTTAGATTATATGAACGAGACTGACCCTAAAGCACGTGAGAAGCTAAAAGAACTTTGTGAAAGATGACAGTTTCAAGAATATCTGAACAACATGAAAAATTAGACAACGACTATCACAGTAGTGATTGTTTCACGTCCTACTTTCCTCTTTTTATCTTAAATCATGCAACTTAATCAGTTAAAAACCGCAATCATTTCATTCTGTTTCCGTTGTTTCCGGATCAAATTGATTGGTTGAATAAAGAAGTTTGGAGTATTGGTAATCTTTGAGAAGCACAATCAATGTAAAATTTCATTTTTCGCTAGCTATAATAGTGAAATTTGAACTTATGCCCCTTTCCCCGGCTTAAACTTCCATCCTCAAATTAATTTTTAGCAAATTCACTTTATATGAGCTATATTTGTAAATTAAAGTGAACCTTTTGATGGATTGCCATTCTCCGTAACTATTTCACCTCAATGAGACGGTAGTGCAAAATTGAAACTCATGGAAAGTACTAAGTTCCAATTGACGATGAAAAAAACTTTACTTATTTTATTTGTAATCTTGACCATAAGATTTTTATCTGCTCAACCATTGTTGTCATGAATCTCAAGCATTAGATTAAACTTACTGAACTACAATCATGATAGGCCGAAAATAAAAATGGACAATACAAGAGGTATAATTGAAATGGCAGGCAATAACAATGGAGTTACGAGTAGAGATATTGTTTTAATTAAATACGCCCCTTCAGGAAGCATAATTTGGCAACAACATTTCAACGGAATGAATAAAAAAGATGATGCAGCTACCGATTTCGATAATGGCAGCTTAGACCGAAAGGCTCCATTTATTACTTCTCTACTCCTTTCTTTGGTATCTATAATTATAAAACCTAATACTATGTTAAACCTTGAAAGTAAAAGCAAAATCAATTCAAGAATGATCATTTTGATTCTTCTAGGACTGCAATTATCTCCTTGCTTCGGACAAGAAACAAAAGAAGTGTCAAAAGATAGTCTTACAGTTACCACCCAACCATTAATATTAAATCAGACCCCAACCTTTCCGCAAATTCACACCAATTTGAATGGAATGGTAAGGGAATTTGTCAGAACTATGTATCAAGACAAAAAAGGGAATTATTGGTTTGGAACAAATGGCAACGGAATTATTCGATACGATGGTCAAAGACTTGAAAAAATTACTGCTGATCAAAACCAAAAGTGGGTTGCAGTTAGAGAAATTGTTGAAGATAGTGTTGGCAATATTTGGTTTGGAACATCTTCGGGACTTGTCAAATATGATGGAGTAAAATTTATCACATACTCAACAGAAGCTGGTTTGCAAAATGAGGAGATTTGGGGGTTAACAATTGACTCAAGAGGCCTAATTTGGGTTGGTACAATTGGAGGAGCCAGTCATTTTGATGGTGAAAAGTTTATACCTTTTTTGTTGCCGAATATAATGGTAGAAAATCCACATCATATGTTATCTGATAAATTGATTAAAAAATTTATGGAAGATCAATTTGGAGTTATGTGGCTTGTTACAGATGGAAATGGAATTTTCAAATACAATAAAGGGGAGTTTACTCATTTAACAAATAGAAATGGACTTACCGACAATAATACTGCGGATATTTTAGAAGACAAACAAGGAAATATTTGGATTGGAACATATTATGGAGGGGTGAGTAAATTTGATGGCAAAACTTTCATCAACTTCACTAAAGATGGAACAATTGAAGGAGTTGAAACCTATAATTTTTGTGAAGACGGCAAAGGAAATATTTGGTTTTCGGCTGAGAATTTTGGAGTGTACCGCTTCGATGGTATTAAGTTCACACAATTCACAACGGAGAATGGATTAACTACAAACGGAGTGCAAAGTATTTTTGAAGATAACAAAGGACTACTTTGGTTTGGTACATGGCAAGGAATTAGTATATATGATGGACACAACTTTATGAATGCCAAAGACAAAGAATCTTGGACGAATTGAAATAACAATTTTAAATGATTAATAGGATTGCTTTCATTTTTCACTATATACATCAATTTGGAGATACTTCCTATTTCTTATGCGAAACTCCCACCTTCAAATTAATTTTTGGCAAATTGGCTTAAAATTCGTTATATTTGTGTGGTGAGGGGGAGTTTTAAAATAAACGTAGATTATAGGTTAAAGCTTTTGCTTCAAATTATCACTAATTATAAAGTATTATGAAAAAGCCCTTGTTATTGATTCTAACATTGATGATGGTACACTTTGCAAACGGCCAAATCACATTTCAAAAAGCAATTGGTGGAATTGATGATAATCAAGGTTATTGCATCGAGCAAACTACAGATGGTGGCTATATCATAGCCGGGAAATCAGCCAATTTTGGATTAGGGTATTCTGATATTTTTATTATAAAAACGGATGCTAATGGTGATACATTATGGACAAAGGCAATGGGATCAACAGGTATTGATGTTATAACTTCTGTAAGGCAAACTTCAGATGGTGGATTCATTTTTGCGGGAGTTTATGCGCCACCTCCCAGCTATTCATATGCTTTTTTAATGAAAACAACTGTTAATGGAAATATACTTTGGACACAAGCTTATGGAAACAGCCTTTCACAAGACGCCAAGTGCGTTCAACAAACATCAGATGGCGGTTATATTGTTTGCGGAAACTTTGTTGGCACTACAGGTACTTCAAATGATTACTTGCTTTTAAAAACAAATTCAACCGGAGTCGCCAGCTGGGCAAAATCTTTTGGAAGCAACAATTCAGATTTTGGATATTATGTAGAGCAAACTAATGATGGGGGTTATGTTTTTACGGGATTTGGCTCAGGGTCTATTGAAGTAATTAAAACAGATGGAAACGGAAATTTTGTTTGGTCAAAAAATTATGGCAGTGGGATCGGTAATTGTGTACGCCAGACTACTGATGGAGGATATGCGATAGCTGGATATGCAAGCGGTGTAGGTTTAGGTAGTGATGATATTATTCTGAAAAAAACGGATAGCTTTGGAAATGTAATTTGGGCTTATCGGTATGGTGGTGTTAGCAGCGAAAAAGGTCATACCGTTTCTCAAACTTCTGATAGTGGATACATAATATCGGGAACAATTACTATTTCGGGAATATCTAAATTACTTGTTGTTAAAACCGATTCAGCAGGTAATTTACAGTGGTCTAAAGTTTATGGTTCATCCGGCTTTTCTCAAACTACGTGCGTTCAACAAACCACTGATGGAGGGTACATTGTTTTAGGAAAATACGGCAGCACAACAAACAATTCCATATACATTGTTAAAACAGACAGCAGTGGAATTAGCGGTTGTAACCAGGCCGATACTACAATTTACAGTTTTATAGACAGTACTCTGGCTACTACAGTTATAACTACCGGCAATACTGTTTTTTTGGGTAATCCACTCCCTGCAATAACTGTAATTGAAATTCCTTCTAGTACATCCTTTAATTCACTTTGTTTTTCAAACGCAATTTTAGAACTACCCGATAGTCAGAACGATTTTATTATATATCCCAATCCATCAAATGGAAACTTTACAATTACATTTAAGGAACGTGTTAATTCAGGTAAAGTTGAAGTTATAAATACCTTAGGTGAAAATGTATATAGTCAATCGATTTCCAATTCTTCAATGATAAATATTCAGCTGAATAAAAATGCTTCCGGAATTTATCTTGTAAAAGCATTTAATGAAAATGAAATTTATTGTAAGAAATTATTTGTTAAATAATATTGAATGAAACAATTTCTTTTTCACTACATCACATCCTATTGAAAACGGATGCTAAAAGCCGGGTGAAGTTTCAAGCAAATGTGTAGTTAGAATTTTGGAAGCGATTACTTCTTTTATCACCTTTTGAACTACACTAAAGCAGTATGTGTGCTTTCATGTGGTTCAACAATAACCGAAATAGTAATGTATCTTGAATCACCTTTGAAAGGTTTAATGTGAATGCAGTGAAAAGATTCTCTACGTACTCCGGAACGAAAGCCAAACTATCTGAGCAGGGAATCTCTTTCAAACAAAATAGAATTGACCTTTCGTTAATAATGGTTACACCGTTCAAAACTACTTTTATAAAAATATTAAAGCAAAAAAAAGCCTCCCGAATCCGAAAGGCTTTTTTTTTGATATTGTAATTTTATTGGACAATTATTCTTTTCACAAAAGAGTTGTTTTTACTATCGGTAACTGCCATGTGGTAAACACCTGACGACAAACCGGCAAGTTCAAACCGTTCAGTTGTAGTACCGGCAGTAGCCATAATCACACGTGTTTCAATTGTTTTTCCGGTTGCATCCATGAGTATCAATTTAATTTTTTCATTTCCGGAGAGCAAAATATCTACTTGAGTGTAATCGGATGCGGGTGAAGGATAAATATCGATTGAGCTGATGAAAGGACTCATTTCAAAAATTCCGGTTGATGAAGTTTTTACGAAATTTTGTGATTGAAATACTTGGAATGGTGGATTTGGTTTCTCTATCCATCCCACTAATTTCAGATCACTAAATTCTTCAACGGAGTGTTCAATGGTGTGGTCGATCATGTTGGCAGCTTGGCCGTTGATAGGCAAACGGTAATTGCCGTTGAAAGTGTAGGAAACTGATACGCTGTCCCAGGTGCTTGCCGGGATGTTAGCTAGTAGTGTACCGTCATCAGTTGGCAGCATTTTCTTCATTACATGGTAGAATTCAGTTTCGCCATTTGTTTTGACGTTATCGAAAGTTGTTTTCTCTAGGATTGCAACTTGCAGCACAGAACCTACTGCATCGAAAAGCGGCGAATATCTGATTTTGGCCGACCAAGTACGTGAAAGAGTATCTTCTGAATAGGTGCCGTCGATGATATACTGGGCGGGAATACTGCGGGTCTGCTGGTAAATTGGGTAGGTGAACGAGCTGGCATTACCATCCCAGCCTCCGTCGTTTTCCATCCGGGGGATTGAATTGATGCTGTAAAATGCCCTTCGGTTCAGCGATTCTTGTGTGACATATGGGTCGCCGGTTCCGGGGAAGTCCTGTTGGTATTTTACAAACACAAACTGGTCGGGGTTTGAAATTGTATCAATAATGCTATGAAAGTTAATGTTGCCGGGGGTACAAGGCGGACAAGTTGAACCTGTGAACACTTCAAATAACGGCTGGCGCTGCACGTTCTGGGTAAGTACAAAAATAGATTTGGAGAACTCATCATTAGACGGGTTTTGATCTGCGGAGCCATTTGGATTGGTGGCATATATCATAATATTATAAGTACCGGTAAGAGTGGAAACCCATGGTATAGCATGTGAGAAATTGTAAGTAGAAAGCGAGGCAATGGAGACCCCGGAGATGTTGTCCACAACTGGTGCCCCTCCATTTACAGTGTACACCATATCGAATGAGGTAATAGTTGAAGTACCAAAATTAGCAAGCGTTCCATCAATGATGTTACTTCCGAGTGTGAGATATGGCGAAGTGGTGATGTCAATTGCCGACATATCTAAAGCAGGCTGTGTGCCGAAGTTGAATTCATAGTAATTGTTGTCGATAACTGAGGGGCCGTTGGTAGATAATGTGGCGATGTTGGGCGAGCCCTGAACCATTGTGGCGGTGGAGCCGTCGATTTGAATACCCAAAGACATGTGGATGGTTCCGTTGGTACGCTGGTCAACAATATAAATCTTGTTGGTGGTTTCCTCCAACACAATAGACCAATAAGTCCAACCTGCGGGGTTGTTGAGAATAGAATAAGAAGTGTAAAAGATCCAGTGTTGGCGGTTCGGTGCAGTACCGAAAGTCTTGGATACGATGTTGTCATTGGCACCTGTCCCCTGAAGTCCCCATGCGCAAACGGAATTGTTTGGAATGAGTGCTGATGGCAGTGTTTGAGATGTTGATGCAGGTGGAGGCAAAGCCGTGGCTACATCGAACGTTAGGATCCCGGTGGTGGAAACCTTGAAGTCGGTCACCGGGGAACCATTGAAGTTGAATGCGAATGGAATGGTCTGGGTAGGACTCCATGCAGGTGTGGTACTCGATCCCTGTATGGTGATCCATCCGGTAGCAAGACCTCCACCGACAGGATATTCGTCGTCTGTATTCAGCCCTCCCGGGTTTTGACCGGGATTACTGGTAAAGGGAATGTAATAGTACTGTGCCTGAACGCTGAACGCCAGACAGGAAATGGCAATGAAGAATAAGAGTTTTTTCATGATTATTGAACGGATTTGGATATAATAAATGCAGAAATAGACCCACTAAGGTACGAAAAAAAATTTAAATGCCTAAATGGTAAGCCACACAAGGATGTAGCGATGATGTGGTTACAAAGCAAAACCATGTGTAGACGTAGCTAACTGAATCCGAAATGTGCAATTTTCAATCATCTGTTTCTATGTTAGATTTATGGAGAGGATCTTGTTTTATTGAATTAAACAGAGGGTGATTTAAATTACAAGCTAAGCCCGATTTTGTAATTCAATTACTGATTGATTTTTTTATTTGCTGACAATAAAATGTTTTTCGAAAAAATCAATTCTTTCATTCAGAGCTATTTCCTAAAATGTTGATTTATATTGTTGAACAAGATTGGGAAACAGGCAGTATTTTTTGCAGTTGGATGTAAGTCTGAAAAGATAACTGTTTCCCATTTCCAAACCGAAAGTTCCACTCTCAAAGCAATATTTTGGTAATCAAGTTAAAATGAGTTACATTTGTGATTTAAAGGGTGTTTATAGCCGTACTGACGTCTTGCACAACTCTTTCGCTCAGATTCACTGTCACTGCAAACTCAAACTGTTACAATCACACAAATTATTCTACCATTGTATAATAAATTAAGACAAAAATGAAAAACATCTTTCTTGCTGAAGACGATGCAGATGATCGAGAATTTTTTGAAGATGCTCTCAAACAATTAACTATCCAAACTAAACTTACACTTTCAAACAATGGTTTAGAGTTAATGAGCAATCTTGAATCTGTAACCAAACCAGCACCTCATGTTATTTTCCTTGACCTGAACATGCCTTTCAAAAACGGCTTTCAATGTTTGCAGGAAATCAGAAATACTCCGAAGCTAAAGGATATTCCAGTTGTTATATTTTCAACCACAGCCAGCGAGGACGCGATAAATAAAACATACGAATATGGCGCAAATTACTACATATGCAAACCCCATTCGTTTCAGCTGTTAGTAAAAGCAATTGAAACAGTATTGGCTCTTGAATTGGGACAAGCATCACAACCGCCGAAAGAAAAATATCTTTTAGCAATTTCCTGACATGCCACATAAGAAATTATCTAATGCTATAAGAGAACTTGCCTTTCAAATGGAAGAAAAGGAAAAGCGAGCAGCAGAATTAATTATTGCTAACAAAGAACTTATTTTTCAAAATAAAGAAAAAGAAAAGCGGGAAATAGAATTAATCAGGGCTAATAAAGAGTTAGAATCATTCACCTACATATCCAGTCACGATTTGCAAGAGCCATTGCGAAAAATACAAACCTTTGCAACACGTCTTATTGCTGATGAATCACAAAACTTATCGGATAAAGGCAAAGAATATGTTCTACGTATGAATAATGCAGCCAGCCATATGCAAACGTTGATTGCTGATTTACTTTCATACTCCCGCACAACTTCTACGGAACGGAAATTCGAAACCACAGACCTCAACAAAATAGTACTAGAAGTGAAAAAAGATTTCTCGGAAACCATTGAAGAAAAAAATGCAACCATTAAAGTGGATGAAATGTGCGATGCGCATATCATCTACTTTCAGTTTCGTCAACTCATGCACAATCTTATTGGTAACTCACTCAAATTTTCAAAACCTGATATAGCGCCACACATAATAATAAAGAGCAGAATTATAAAAGGCAGCAAAGTAAATAATCCCAAACTTTTATCAGATAAAAATTACTGTCACATTACTATTACCGACAATGGTATTGGCTTTGAACCGCAATACAAAGATTACATCTTTGAATTATTTAAACGCCTTCACGATAAAGAAAAAATAATAGGCACAGGTATCGGACTTACCATCGTAAAAAAAATTGTAGAGAATCACAATGGTGTAATTACAGCAACAAGCAAACTAAATAAAGGAGCAACTTTTGATATTTATATTCCTTCAACTTGATTTCATTCAAATTATTGACTGTGCAGCAGAAGATATCATTAATAAAAAAAGTATAAACTTAAATTATGAGATGGTATTATTATTCCAACACATGCAGCATATTCCATCAATGCAAAGTAAAAGTTCAAAATGAGTTCAACTATTCTCAAAAGTGGTTCCGAGGATATATCGCTACGAATTGTTTGTGATGCTATAGTACGAACATCTAAAAACATTTTGTTCGAACTTCAAACATCTTTACTTCTAAACTCTTCCTTTTTTTACTGCATTAACCCCTTCAGTGCTAGCAGTTCCATAACAACAATTCTTCCGGATTGCGAAATTGAACAAGTTACTCGCAAAAGCTTACCATTAGATGTAGTTACAGTAGATGCTACAGTAAAAATCAAAAACATAAATACTAACCAAGTTGAAACGTATACTTTTGTAGCACCGGATAAAGCAAAACGGAAAAAAATACCATGTCTATATTAAGTAATGTAGGTTTAGCACTGGTTGGTTTTAAAGTTGGAGATGTAGTTAATTGGAATTTTGATTCGCAAGAAATAAAAATGCATATTTTGAATGTTGATCTACTGGACAAATAATTTTACTATAGCCTGCAATCCTGATCAGGGCGCCGGCTTTTTTAATTTCTGCTTTTATATGCAATTTTAACTGAACAGATTTGACAATTTAATCTGAAAAAGCTTTTCTGTCTCCTAATCGATATACTGCAGTGATTTAATTTCACTTAGTGATAATAGTTTTCATTTCCAAAGCATCGACAATATAGGATATTAGGTGGAATAGATGGAATTGAACTAATTCTCCTTGCGCGCGTTATACTACTTCTTTTCGGAGATAAGAAAATTCCGGAACTAATGAGAGGTATGGCCAAAGGGATTAAAGAATTCAAAAATGCTTCCACAGAAGTAGATTCATTTGATGAAGAAAAACAAGTTACCAAAACCAACTCTATTTGAAACTTAAATAGATATAGAATAGGCACACGAGGTTAAGCTTTATCGGTGAATTAAATAGAAGTACCCTCAGCTGAGTGTAACTTATTTCGATTCTATCACCAAATCATCACTCTCTACCATGCTTCCTGCTTGCAAAATAATTTTGTCGATGGCCATATCTTTCGGGGCCGTAATAGTGGTTTCCATTTTCATGGCTTCAATGGTGAATAAGGGTGAATTTTTTGCAACTTTCTCCCCTTGCTTAACAAATACTTTCGACAATAAACCTTGTAACGGTGTGCCTATGTGATTTGATGCAGTAGCTTTTGCATTAGAAACTTTCTTTACATTCGCTTTTTTATCAGCGACTTCAACAGAACGTGTTTGTCCATTTAATCTGAAGTAAACAATTCTGTTTCCTGATTCATCGGCATCACCTATATATAACAAACGAATGATGATTGTTTTTCCTTTACCGATATTCACCAAAATTTCTTCATTACTCTTCATTCCATAGAAGAAAGCTGTGTTGGAATAGCAGTTACATCGCCAAATTTCTTGTCGTGATTAAAGTACTCTTCAAAAACTTTCGGATAAAATTTATAGGAAAGAAAATCTAGAAAGGTTTGACGATCGTTAAACTTTTATTTGAAAATCAGCAAATTCCTTATCAAAATCTACCGGCTCTAAATGTGCATTAGGCAAATCAGTATAAGCTGTCTTCATCCTTCAAAATAATTTTTTGAAGTTCTTTGGGAAAGCCACCAGGTGGTTGTCCCAGATCACCTTTAAAGAAACTCTTTACTGATTCAGGAAAAGAAATATGCTATCTCCTTTACTCAAAATATCTTCTTTCGTACAAATTATTTGATACCATGTACAAGGCCATGTCACCAACTACTTTGGATGATGGAGTAACTTTAACAATATCACCAAACATTTCATTCACATCTTCATAAGCTTTTTTGATTTCTTCCATCTTATCTTCCAAACCTAAAGAAGCAGCTTGCGGTCGAAGATTGGAATATTGTCCGCCCGGAATTTCATGTTTATAAACTTCAGCATTTCCCGCAAGCAATCCCGATTCAAACGGATAATAATATTCGCGAACAACTTCCCAGTAATTTGAAAATGCATTCAACGAATCTATATCATACGGCATATATCTTTCATGTACCTTTCAAAGCTTCTACCATAGAGTTGAAATTTGGTTGAGATGTTAATCCCGACAAGGAACCCAGTGCAACATCAACAACATCAACTCCTGCTTCAATTGCTTTCAAATAAGTAGCAGCTTGAATGGAAGAAGTATCGTGTGTATGAAGATGAATTGGAATTTTTACTGTCTTTTTTAATTCATCAATAAGTTCTACGGCAGCATAGGGCTTTAATAATCCTGCCATATCTTTTATTCCAAGCATGTGCGCACCCATATGTTCGAGTTCGCCTGCCAAATCGAGTATAGTAATTAAGATTATATTTGGTTTTACTCTTATCCTGCAAATCACCGGTATAACAAATGCAGGCTTCAGCAATTCCATCCTGGTATGTTCACGAACTGCATTGATGGAAACCTTCATACTTTTGTTCCAGTTCAACGAATCAAAAATCCGGAATATATCCACACCGTTATCCCAGATTTTTCTATGAATTTCACTACGAAATTATCAGGATAAGCAGTATAACCAATTGCATTCGATCCTCTGATAAGCATCTGAAGCAAAATATTTGGAATTGCTTCACGCAATTAGTTGCAATCGTTTCCAGGGACATTCATGTAGAAAGCGTAAGAGCAACATCAAAAGTTGCTCCACCCCACACTTCCATACTGAAAGTCTGCGGATGCATGATGCAAAACTACTCTGCAACTTTCATCATATCTGTTGTGCGCACCCGTGTTGCCAACAGCGATTGATGTGCATCTCGCAAGGTAGTATCTGTAAAATAAACTGGCTTTTCATTTTTCAACCATGCAGCAAATTTCTCCGGCCCAAGTTTCGAAATTTGTTTTTGTTCCCGGGCTGTTTGTCATTGCCGATTGGAATTGAGGAATTCGCGGTATTCTAAACACTTTCGTTTTATCGAACAGACTTTCACATCAGGATTTCCATTCACCATTACATCGGCCAGGTATGATAAGTATTTTTGTTCCACGATCCTGCTTGAATGCAAATTCAAATAAGTTCAGGATATTTCCTATAAAATTTACCGTTGATTTTCCTTCACGAAATTCCGGATGATTAATTACATTTTCAAGAAAAGGAATATTTGTTTTCACACCACGGATTCTAAATTCCATCAATGTACGATTCATTCGTTGCGCCGCATCCGCCAAATTTCTACCTGATGCAGTAACTTTCACCAGCATGGAATCAAAGAATGGAGAAATTTTTACTCCCTGATAAGAACTTCCTTCATCGATTCGAATTCCATATCCTCCTGCATTTCGGTAAGCAATGATTGTTCCATAATCAGGTTTGAAATCATTTTGCGGATCTTCGGTGGTGATGCGACATTGAATTGCAAATCCGTTGCATTGAATTTGAACTTGATGCTTGATATCAATTTCAGGATGATGCCAACGATTTCCCATCAGCAATCAGAATCTGACATTTTACAATATCAACTCCTGTTACCTGTTCCGTAACTGTATGCTCAACTTGAATGCGTGGATTTACTTCAATGAAATAAATTTTTTCATCTTTGTCAACAAGAAACTCTACCGTACCTGCATTGTAATAATCGGCATAAGCAGCAATGTCCAAAGCATAATTATAAAGTGCCTTTTTAGTTTCTGACTTCAATAAATGGAGCAGGAGCAATTTCTACAACTTTTTGAAATCTTCGTTGCACAGAGCAATCACGTTCAAACAGATGCACAATATTTCCAAATTGATCTCCCAAGATCTGAACTTCGATATGTTTCGGATCTTCAATAAATTTTTCAATGAAAATCGTATCGTCACCAAAAGCATTTCCTGCTTCACGTTGTGCTTCATTAAATGCTTTCTCTAGTTCATCTTCTTTACGAATAACACGCATTCCTCGTCCACCACCACCGGCAGCAGCTTTCAATATAACGGGAAAGCCTATACGTTTTGCTTCAGAAAGTGCAATTGATGCATCAGAAAGAAGTACTTTATTTCCTTCAATCACAGGAACACCAACCTCTTTCGCAACATTTTTTGCTGCAACTTTATCACCGAGCATTTCCATGATTCAGGAGAAGGTCCTACGAAAATAATTCCTTCTTCCCGACATCGGGTTGCAAAGCAAACATTTTCCGATAAGAAAACCATAGCCGGGATGAATTGCATTCACATTATTGTTTTTTGCAATTCTAATGATTTCTTCAATATCGAGATATGGCTTTAAAGGATCATTATCGTTACCTATCTGATAGGCCTCATCAGCTTTATAACGGTGTAACGAATAACGGTCTTCATACGTAAAAACTGCAACTGTTCGAATTCCTAATTCTGCAGCGGCTCGAAGGGCTCTGATGGCAATTTCACCACGATTTGCAACAAGAAGTTTTTTGATTGTTTCCATAAAGAATGAATTTGGGGATCGTGTAAAGATAGTTACAGATTCGCCAACCGGAAATGTAGGTTTAAAAAGAAATGAACAATTCCCCTATTCTTTTCCGGCTACTATCACCACCATTTCACCACGTGGTTCCGTAGTTTTAAAGTGGTCAGTAAGCTCTTGGAGGGTCCCTCTGAGGGTTTCTTCAAACATTTTTGTGAGTTCTCTCGAAACAGTAGCCTGCCGTTCAGCACCAAAATATTCACAAAATTGCTCCAACGTTTTTAAAATTTTATGTGGAGATTCATAAAAAACAAGAGTCATTTCCATCATAGCGAGTTCTTTCAACCGTGTTTGACGCCCTTTTTTGGGAGGTAAAAACCCTTCAAACAAAAATCTGTCGGTTGGTAAACCCGATATGACTAGTGCAGGCACAAATGCTGTTGGGCCTGGCAGACATTCTATTTCTATGCCTGCTTTCAAACTCTCGCGAACTAATAAAAAACCGGGATCAGAAATACCCGGCGTACCGGCATCACTTAATAACGCTACACTTTGACCTGCCAATAACATTCGTACCACTTCAGGTGTCGACTGATGTTCATTATGCTGATGATGAGCTAGCATCCGCTTATCAATTCCCAGATGTTTCAATAAAACTCGTGAAGTACGCGTGTCCTCAGCTAAAATAATATCAGCTTCTTTGAGAATTCTTATAGCCCGGAGTGTAATATCTTCAAGATTACCAATGGGTGTTGGGATTAAATAGAGTTTGGACATAAAAAAAGGACGAGTGGGTTTATTGGTTTTGTTTGTTAGTTAGTTTGTTAGTTAGTTAGTTAGTTAGTTAGTTTGTTAGTCTGTTAGTTAGTTATTGGTTTGTTAGTTTATTGGTTTTATAGTTTATTGGTTTTATAGTTTGCAGGGTAAGGTTTGCGTGCGAGGTTTGCTCACCGCGAGGATTCTTGCGTTTAGGTTTTGCTCGACGATGTGTGCTGCAGCACCTATTGCAACCGCAACCGCCGCCGCAAAGGCCACCACTACCGCTGCTGCAGCGAACGAAGGTACAAATTAGCTTTGGGGCATGAAAATATTAGTTGCGGATAAATCTCGCTCTTCCTTTTTTGCCGTTGATTAATGCTTCTAAAAGATAGGTTCCACAGGGTAGATTTCTGATGTCGATTGATTGATTCAACCACTCACGATTTTCATAAACCATCCTACCCTCAGTTGAAAATATTCTTACGTATTCAACTTCATCATTGGGCTTTAATGAAAGTTGGATATTTGAATTTGATGGAACCGGGAACAAAGCTATTTTATTAATTTCCAAATCTTTATCAGACAAACTGCTCAAAGGGATAAAAAACACATCGGCATAAAAAGTATCAATTGGGATAACCAATCCATTAACTACAGGCCAAACAACCACAATATTATTTCCAATTTTATACTGAGGTTGCGTAAAGTTATATCCAACAATAGTGAATAACGCTGAGTCATTAATTCCAAGCGCAGGAGCCTGAAATGTTCCAAGTAAAGAATCAATTGAATCCACTTGGAGGCGAACATCGATAGGGGTATTAATCACAGTTCCGCTGTTATTGACCAAAGTAATCACAAATGTATATTGTTGACCCTCATAGGCCGAATCTTGGGGTGCCATTGGATAACCCGTCATAGCCGCAACCCTTAAACCGGTGGTGCCTTGTGAACTGCCTGAAAATGCAAACAGAAAAACAAATACTGATGTTGCGAGGATTCCAAAGATTGTTCTTTTCATGATCTTATAATTTTACAATTTCAAAAGTAACTATTATAATTCCAAAGGGTATTTCTTTTTTTTTACTATCTTACGCGTCCAAATCGAACTAATATGGATACTGTAGGAGCTGTAATAACCCATCTGAACAAAGAAGAAGTGAGGTTTTTCAAGTTGTATCAGTCGCGGATGCAAACTGGAGAACGAAAAGATATCTTACTCTTTGACTACATCCGAAAGAATGGAGCGGAGTATGATGAAGGTCGAATTTTTCAAAAGCTGTATGGCGAAAAAGACAAAAACGCTTTTTATAGATTGCGTAACCGATTGATGACCGACATTAATAAATGTTTGTTGCTACAGCATTTTGATGAAGAAGAAACCTTGATTACCATCAATCAATTTGCATTGGCCAGATTTTATGCCTCCAGAAGCAATACTACACTTGCCGCTTATTTTCTTCGCAAAGCTGAATCGAAAGCAACTGCTATTGAAAACTTTGAAATTCTGGATTTGATTTTTGGTGAATTTATTAGATTATCGCACGAAATGCTCGACATAAATCCTGAGACTTATATAAATAAGAGAAAAGAAAATCAGCAAAAAATCAAACAACTTCGGTCAATAGAAGATGTGGTAGCTGTGTTAACTTACAGATTAAAAATTACTCAAAACTTTTCAAAAAGCGATCAGCCGGTTGTTGTGTTATTACAAAAAACTGTAGATGATTTTCTTCATGATCCCGAGATAAGTAAGAGCCCTAAATTTAGATTTCGCATTTACACAGCCGTTAGTCAAATACTTCTGCAAAATCGCGATTATGTAGCCTTGGAAGAATATCTTCTGAAAACATTCAAAGAATTTACCAAACTTGGCTTATTCAATAAAAACAACCACGACATCAAACTACAGATGCTAACCTATTTGGTGAATTCACTATTTAAAAACGACAAACTTAAACAATCACTCCAATACACCGAATTTCTTAAACAAGCTATGGAGGAATTTGGAAAAATGTTGTATGATAAATATATTTTTTTCTATTACAATTCGTTGGTGATAAATTATTCTAAACTGGATAAAGAAAAAGCAATTCAAGTATTGGAGGACATACGGGAGAATCCCAAAATCACATCCACACCCTTTTATGAAATCTTCATTTACCTAAATCTTGGGGTACTTCATTTCGATTTAGGAAAATATCGGGATTCTTTGCGATTGATTACACGATTAAATCAACTCAATAGCTATCAAAATGCTGACAAGGCATTGCAGTTCAAAATTTCGATTGTTGAATTAATGATCCGATACGAACTACGTGATTTTGAGTACCTTGAGTATAGAATAGCAAAAATGAAAAAAGATTTTCGGGATTTATTGAAAAAGGAGGAATTCCTGAAAGAGAAAGAATTTATGTTTATTATTACTCGGCTGGAAATGGCAGGGGGAGAATCTTCAACATTACGAAAAATTAATATTTTCATAGATAAATATAAAAATTCCGGCGATAGTGATGATGAAATTTTAAATTATGGAAACTGGTTAAACGATAAAATTAAGAAGAAAAGAAGCCTTTGAACGAGTAAGAAATTATGGAATTTGACATTGTACATTGAAAATTGAGGCTTACTTTTGTGTTATTAATTCAAATAAACCGACAAACAACAAAAACTAAATAAAATGAAAATGACAAAAACTTTACTCTCTTTAGCCACCTTCATTATGGTGTTGATAAGTGTTTCACCCCAGGCAATGGCACAACAGCCTTGCAGTGCAGGTTTTCAGTACACAGTGGGAACGGCAACTCCGAATGGAATTCCAGTTTCTCTGTATGACTCTTCATGGACACAGGGATCAATTACTAACTGGAATTGGACTGTTTCTAACGGACAAACCTCCACTTTACAAAATCCCGTTTTCAATTTCAATTCGGCCGGAAACTACAATGTGTGCTTGACCATTACAGCCATTTTCTTGGGAACTTCGTGCACAAGCACTTATTGCGATACCATTTATGTAAACACATTACCACCGGCATGCAACGCTAGTTTCAATGCCAATGCAAGTCCGCAAGGGGTGCTATTTACAGGCGCCGGCGGAAATAATGCTGTCTGGACCTGGAGCTTTGGCGATGGCACTTCAGGAACAGGTCAAACTGCCTTTCATACTTATACTGCTCCTGGCACTTATACCGCTTGCCTCACTGTTGTTGAAAGTTCAGGTGTGACGTGTTCCAGCTGTCAAACAGTGGTTGTTCCCTCTTCTACCGGTTGTCAGGCTTATTATGCTTCGGCCCTGGTTCCGGGTACAACACAATTCAATTTTACAAATCAATCACAGGGAAATGCAACAATTTTTAACTGGTCATTTGGTGATGGAAGTACCTCTAATTTACAAAATCCTTCACACACATACAATGGTGCCGGCAACTATATGGTTTGCCTTACAATTATCGACTCACTTGCAGGATGCACCGATACATATTGTGATTCTCTAAGTGTTGGAGGCGGATTTCTTTGCGATGCTACTTTCAGTTTCCAAAATTCACCTGCAGCCACAGTATTTATTGCAAACAACCAAAGTAATGTGACTTATTCATGGGATTTTGGTGATGGCACAACTGCATCAACACCAGTATATACCCACATTTATGCAAATCCGGGAACTTACAACGTATGCCTAACCGTTAGTACTGCAAATGGCATGACTTGCACCTCTTGTCAAACAGTTACAATAACAACAGGATCCGGTTGTTCATCAAACTTTGCAATTTATCCTGATACAACTTTACAGCATACTTACATCGCATACAATCTTGCTACAGGTGTTGGTCCACTTTCTTATGTTTGGACTTGGGGCGATGGAACTTCAAGTAATGTAGCATATCCAAGTCATACCTATGCTGCTGCAGGAACCTATACCATTTGCTTAACTATTACGGATGCAACAGGATGCACAAATACTACTTGTTATCAATTCGCTCTTTTAAGATTATCTAGCACTCCGGTAACTATTAATGTGGTACAAGGAACAACAGGAGTAGCTGAAATTAATGTTATTCAATCGCTAATGATTGCTCCAAATCCTGCAAATGAGTATACAAATGTGAACTTTAATATCACTAAGGATTCTGAAGTTCAATATTCGGTGAAAAATTTAGCCGGACAGACTGTATACAGCTCTTCTTCAGCTATTTACTCAGTAGGAAGCCATAAAATTGAATTGAATGTTTCAGAATATCCTGCAGGTCTGTATTTCCTTGAAATGACTGCTGGCGGAACAAGAAGTTTTACAAAAATATTAGTGCAATAATTTGTTTTTAAAGTAGTTAAGTAAAATCGTTGACTGCCCCCTTCCTGGTTAGAAGGGGGCTTTTTCGTTATAATGAATTGAATAAAGCTTTTCATTTCAATGAATACAAACAAACTAATACAGCCCCGGTTTGTTATGAAATTAGCCTAAAATTCCCTATCTTTGCAGGGCCTTAATAGGCTTAAAATCAGAAATATTAACATGATTACAATAACTGAAAAAGCAAAAGAAAAATTAGGAGATTTAAGAGCTGACGAAAAACGTGACGAAACTTATTTTGTAAGAGTTGGCGTTGCCGGTGGTGGATGTTCAGGATTGACTTACGTACTCGATTTTGATAATGAATTGAAAGCTGATGATAAAGTTTTTGAAGATAAAGGAATCAAACTTGTATGCGATAAAAAAAGTTTTCTCTATCTCGTAGGAACACAACTTGAATTTACTGATGGTTTAAATGGTAAAGGTTTTGCCTTTAACAATCCAAATGCATCCCGTACTTGCGGATGTGGTGAAAGTTTTGCTGTTTAATTTCCAGATTACCTCAGCTTAAAAAAATTTGCTATCCCTTAAATTGAATTAGTCTAAATAAATATAGATGTCTGACGATCAGAAAATACTGGACGAAGTTACTACCTCCGAATATAAATGGGGATTTGTATCGGATATTGAATCCGACAACGCCCCAAAAGGATTGACTGAAGATACAATTCGTTTCATATCAGCAAAGAAAAAAGAACCGGAGTGGTTGTTGGAATGGAGGTTGAAAGCTTTTCGTCATTGGCAAACTATGACTGAACCAAAATGGCCGAATGTAAATTATCCGGAAATTAATTTTCAGGATATAATATATTATTCAGCACCAAAACCTAAAAAAGTTTTGAATAGTTTGGATGAGTTAGATCCTGAAATAAAAGCGACTTTCGATAAACTAGGTATTTCATTTGAAGAGCAAAAACGACTTGCTAATGTTGCTGTTGATGCTGTGATTGATAGCGTATCCGTTAAAACAACTTTCCGAGAAGCTTTGGCAGAGCTCGGTATTATTTTTAGTTCCTTTAGTGAAGCAGTACATGAACATCCTGAATTAATTAAAAAATATTTAGGCTCTGTAGTTCCTCCAACTGATAATTTTTATGCAGCATTAAATTCTGCAGTGTTTAGTGATGGATCGTTTTGTTATATTCCGAAAGGAGTTCGTTGTCCGATGGAACTTTCTACTTATTTTCGAATAAACTCCGCAGGAACAGGTCAGTTTGAAAGAACTTTGATTGTTGCTGAAGAAGGTTCATTTGTGAGTTACCTCGAAGGTTGTACCGCTCCAATGCGTGATGAAAATCAATTGCATGCTGCTGTTGTAGAAATTGTTTCACATAAAGAAGCACAAGTAAAATATTCAACAGTTCAGAATTGGTATCCCGGCAATAAAGAAGGCAAAGGTGGTATTTATAATTTTGTAACTAAACGCGGAATTTGCCTCGGCGATCGTTCCAAAATATCCTGGACACAGGTTGAAACAGGTTCTGCAATTACTTGGAAATATCCTAGTGTAATTTTAAAAGGCGATAATTCTATAGGTGAATTTTATTCTGTTGCTGTTACTAACAACATGCAACAAGCCGACACCGGCACAAAAATGATTCACCTTGGTAAAAATACCAAAAGCACTATAATTTCAAAAGGAATTTCCGGAGGAAAAAGTCATAATAGCTACAGAGGTTTAGTAAAAATTAATAAAAAAGCAGATAACGCACGAAATTTTTCACAGTGTGATTCTTTGTTGCTTGGTGATAAATGTGGAGCACATACGTTTCCTTATCTCGAAGTAAATAATAAATCGGCACGTGTTGAACACGAAGCCACCACATCTAAAGTTGGAGAAGATCAAATATTTTATTGCAACCAAAGAGGTATTTCTAATGAAGATGCTATCGGCCTAATTGTTAATGGCTATTGTAAAGAAGTTTTTAATCAACTACCGATGGAATTTGCAGTAGAAGCACAAAAACTTCTGGCTGTGTCGCTAGAAGGAAGTGTTGGTTAAAGAGTGACAAGTAACCAGTGACCGGTGACCAGTGACCAGTGACCAGTGACCAGTGGCTAGTGTAAAGTGACAAGTGTATAGTAAGTACTAAAACAACAAAAACAAGTATCACAAAGTGAAATTAATTTTATTTTTTATTAACTTTTTAAAACTTTTATTTATGGCATTAATTGAATCATTTGAACAAATGGAAGGCTGGAAGAAAGCCAGGGAATTGAATAAACAAATTTATGAAATTACAAGCAGAGGACCATTTTACTATGACTTTGCACTGAAAGACCAGATTCGACGATCATCAATCTCGATTATGGCTAACATAGCAGAAGGACTTGAACGAAACACTGCTTTACAAAAAAAGTACTTTACAAATGTTGCTATTGGTTCAGCTGGTGAAACAAGGTCACACTTGTATATTGCAAAAGATATGAATTACATTGATGACAACCAATTTAAATTATTTATTAAAAACGTAACAGATATTAGCAAAATTTTGAATGGATTTGTTCAGAAAGCAAAATAATATTATAGAGTAATACTTACCGGTCACTGGTCACTTATCACTGGTCACTTATCAGAAAATCATCATCATACATAAAATTATATGTTAAAAATAAATAATCTACAAGCACGAGTTGAGGAAAAGGCCATTTTAAATGGGTTAAATTTAGAAGTTAAGCCGGGTGAAGTACATGCTATAATGGGTCCAAATGGATCAGGGAAAAAGTACGCTTGCTTCGGTTTTGGCGGGTCGTGAAGAATATGAAGTTACCGGAGGCGAAGTAACTTATAATGGTTCAGATCTGTTAGAATTATCTCCTGAAGATCGTGCACGTGCAGGAATATTTCTCGCTTTTCAATATCCTGTGGAAATTCCGGGTGTGAGTAATGCTAACTTTTTGAAGACTGCTGTTAATGAAGTTAGGAAATCTAAAGGACTTCAACCCCTCGATTCAAAAGACTTTCTTATTATGATGAAAGAAAAAATGAAGTTGGTTGAGATGGATAAACAAATGACCACTCGTTCGGTGAATGAAGGCTTTAGTGGCGGTGAGAAAAAAAGAAATGAAATTTTTCAAATGGCTATGCTTGAACCTCAGTTAGCTGTGATGGATGAAACCGATTCCGGACTGGATATTGATGCTCTCAGAATTGTTTCAAATGGCGTGAATGCTTTGCGCGATGGTAAACGTTCTTTTATTGTTATTACTCACTACCAAAGATTACTTGATTATATCGTTCCGGATTTCGTACATGTTCTTTACAAAGGAAAAATTGTAAAGTCAGGCGGAAAAGAACTTGCTCTTGAATTGGAAGAAAAGGGGTATGATTGGATTAAGGAAGAGATGGTGGGTTAGTTTATTAGTTTATTAGTTTATTAGTTTATTAGTTTATTAGTTTATTAGTTCATTAGTTTATTTGTTCATTAGTTTATTAGTTCATTAGTTTATTAGTTCATTAGTTCATTAGTTTATTAGTTCATTAGTTCATTAGTTTGCTGTGTTCTCCGTAGTTTGGACGAAAAATATGATAAATAAATATTAATTTTAAAAGAGCGTAGGGGGATTAGTTTATTAGTTTGTTGGTTTAATAGTTTGTTGGTTTGTTAGTTAAAAAATAGAGTACATGAATACAGACAATAAGATTGAAGTTATTGAGGCTTTTGAAATGGCATCTAAAAAAGTGGGTGTATTTTCGGGTATTGCTCGCCAGGAGAGCATGGAGACTTTTAAACGATTGGGTTGGCCGAATCCTAAAAGCGAAGAATGGAAATATACCAATATTAAAGGTATTTTAAATTCTAAACCTAATTTTGGTCAGAGTGAAAAAAACAATTCACTTACAAAAGAAAATATTCAAAGATTTTTAATTGCGGGTGAAAATGCCCATCTACTTATTTTTGAAAATGGAATTTTTAATCAGTCGCTTTCGTCGCCTGCAGGAAATATTTTCGGAGTAGAAATTCACAATTTATCTTCAGTAACCGAAAATGAAATCGTAAAAAATTATTTAGGAAAAATAGCTTTTGCAGGAAATGAACCTTTCGTTGCGTTGAACAATGCGTTTGTTAATGATGGCGTGTTTGTGCATGTGAAATCTGAAAAGCAAATTGAAGTTCCTGTACATATTTTATACATCGATTCTTCGCTAAATCCGCAACATACTACTTCTGTCAGAAATCTTATAGTGGCTGAAAAAGGTGCGAAAATTAGTATTACAGAAAGTTTTCATTCCTTTACAAATGAGGTGAGTGGCTTCACTAATAGCATTACGGAAATTGCAATAATGCAAAATGCTCATGTTGAATTTGTGAAAGCACAATTGGCATCAGACAAATCCACTCACATCAGCTTCACTCAAGCAATTCAAGAACGTGATAGTACTTTTGATACAGTAATAGTTACTTTGAATGGCGAATTAGTCCGAAATAATTTACACATAAAGTTGAATGATGTTAATTGCACTTCTCACCTTTTTGGATTATATATTCTTGATGGAAATCAGCTAGTTGATAATCATACAATGGTTGATCATGCAATGCCAAACTGTTTCAGCAATGAACTTTACAAAGGCATTATTGGTGGCAAGGCTTCCGGAGTTTTTAACGGAAAAATATTTGTACGTAAGGATGCACAGAAAACCAATGCATTCCAATCGAACAAAAATATTCTTCTGACCGATGACGCCCAAATGAATGCCAAACCACAGCTCGAAATTTTTGCTGATGATGTAAAATGTACTCATGGCGCCACTATAGGACAATTAGATGAAGAAGCGCTGTTTTATTTACAGACTAGAGGAATTGGAGAAAAAAATGCAAGGGCGCTACTCAATATCGCATTCGCAAGTGATGTAATTAATAATATTAAGAATGAGGTTCTAAAAGAAAATCTTCTTAACCTGGCTATCCAAAAGCTTAATAATAATGAATAATAATTTTGCAGAAGAAAAACTAAAATTAATATCATTTAACCCCGAAACTATCCGTAAAGATTTTCCAATTCTAAACGAGAAAGTTTATGGCAAGTCTTTGGCTTATTTTGACAATGCTGCAACTTCTCAAAAGCCGAATGTTGTAATTCAAAAGCTATCGGATTATTATTCACATTACAACGCCAATATTCACAGAGGTGTTCATTTTTTAAGTCAGCGGGCTTCTCAGGAATTCGATGATGTTCGAATAAAAGTTCAACAATTTTTAAACGCTCCTTCCGAAAAGGAAATCATTTTTACACGAGGTACAACTGAATCAATCAATCTTGTTGCATCTACATATGGAAGAAAATTCATTAAGGCCGGCGATGAAATTATCATTTCTGCCATGGAACATCATAGCAATATCGTGCCATGGCAAATGCTTTGTGAAGAAAAAGGTGCTGTATTGAAAATTATTCCCATGAGGGAAAATGGGGAATTGCAGATGGATGAATTCGAAAAATTACTTTCATCAAAAACAAAATTTATTTCCTTAGTCCATACCTCTAATTCGTTGGGAACAATAAATCCTGTTAAAGAAATTATCCGTAAAGCACATACATTTAATATACCGGTTTTGATTGATGGTGCTCAGGCTGCTGCTCATTCATTAATTGATGTTCAAGATTTAGATTGTGATTTTTTTGCTTTCTCCGGACATAAAATGTTTGGTCCAACCGGTGTTGGTTGCCTTTACGGAAAAACACATTTACTTGAATCTATGCCGCCGTATCAAGGAGGTGGAGAAATGATTCATTCAGTAAGTTTTGAGAAAACTACTTACAATGAAATTCCTTTTAAATTTGAAGCGGGTACGCCCAATATTGCTGATGTGATTGGAATGGGTGCTGCAATTGATTATTTGAATTCTATTGACAGAATCGCTGCCGAAAAGCACGAGCATGAACTCATGCTTTATGCATCTGATAATCTAACGGCTATTGAACATGTGAAATTAATTGGAACTTCAAAACAAAAAGCGAGTGTTGTTTCATTTATTATTAATGATGTGAATGCTCTAGATGCAGGTATGTTTCTCGATACAATGGGTATTGCAGTTCGAACAGGGCACCATTGCACCCAACCTGTGATGGATCGCTTGGGAATTCCCGGTACCATCAGAGCATCGTTTATGTTTTATAATACTTTTGAGGAAATTGACCGTTTGGTGGAGGGTGTTAAGAAAGCCATTGCCTTGTTGAAGGTTAAAAAGTGATATGTACCTCTTGAAATTACAAATTTAAAGGTGTCTTAAAAATTGATTTGAATCTATTTTTCTATATTTTTTTGCACTTCAAAACATTCGAATTAATTGTATTCTATCTGATGCATTTTTAATCACGGCAACAACTCCGTACCTTAACTAAATTTGCAATTGTTTGATTTTAAATCATATACGTTTAAAATATATTTTTATAATAGTATATCAGAATATTAATAACATGTAACTTTGGTTTAAGATTCTCAAGCAAACCAACTTTAAAATCCAAATAAACATGTTTAAAATTAACTTAAGAGGCAGACTCATGGGTCTGCTGTTGGCATCTATGGCTTTTACTAGCCAATTAGCCCATTCCCAAGGTGTAGAAAAAAAGACACTTCGGGATATTCCGGAAACGGCAATTGTTGTAAAAGGAGAGAGGCATCTTTTCCCGACAACTTACCGAACATTACAAATTGATCCTGTTGCTATGGATGCTTTACTTTCATCGGCACCTGAAGAATCGGCAAACGCACGAACGGCAAGTTCTGTGATTTTTGAAATGCCTATGCCTGATGGAACTACTTCCAACTTTCGAATTTACAAAGTAGTTGTGATGAGTGCAGGATTAGCTGCGCAATTTCCTGAAATCAAAACCTATGCAGGAATAAAAATTGATGATCCTACTTCTGTTATTCGATTGGATATTACACCACTTGGTTTTCATGCAATGGTACTTTCTCCAAACGGACAAATATTTATTGATCCATATAGTTCTAATACAACTTCAGATTACATCTGTTACAACAAAAAAGATATTCAACGAACAACAAGTTTTAATTGCGAAACAGAAGATCAAACATCTCTTCGCAATTTAATTCCTTCCGGTTCTTCTGTTCAAAAAAGTGCGGGTACTCAACTCAGAACGTATCGTTTGGCATTAGCTTGTACAGGGGAATACGCTGCAACAAAAGGTGGAACTGTTTCAGGTGCGTTGGCCGGAATGGTTACGACAATGAACAGAGTTAATGGTGTGTATGAAACCGAAGTTGCTATTAGAATGGTGATGGTACCAAATAACAATTTAATTGTTTACACCAACTCTTCCACAGATCCCTACACTAACGGAAATGGAAGCACAATGCTTGGACAAAATATTACAACTTGCAACAATGTAATTGGTTCTGCAAATTACGATATCGGCCATGTATTTAGTACAGGTGGTGGTGGTGTTGCAGGATTAGGTGTTGTTTGCGGAAGCAGTAAAGCACGTGGAGTAACAGGTTCAACTAATCCGGTTGGTGACCCTTTCGACATTGATTATGTTGCTCATGAAATGGGACATCAGTTTGGTGGTAATCATACTTTCAATAGTTCAACAGGATCATGTAGTGGTGGAAATCGTTCCGCATCTTCAGCATATGAACCAGGTAGTGGAATTACTATTATGGCCTATGCCGGAATTTGCGGTACAGATAATCTTGCGTCTAACAGTATTGCATACTTTCATACGAGAAGTTTTGATGAAATTGTAAACTATAGTACAACAGGTGGAGGAAATTCATGCCCTGTAACAACCAGCACCGGCAATGGTGTTCCTGTTGTAACAAGCATGGGTGCAAATTATTCCATTCCTGTTTCTACTCCATTTGTGTTAACAGGTGCTGCAACAGATCCAAATGGACATCCTCTTACCTATTCCTGGGAACAATATGATTTGGGTACTGCAGGAGCATGGAATGCAAATCTTGCAAACGCTCCTATCTTCAGACCGTTCCCTCCTACAACTTCTCCATCAAGAACTTTCCCTAAACTTTCCGACATAATCAGCAACACTACAACTGTTGGAGAAATTCTTCCAAATGTTGCACGCACCATGCATTTTCAATTAACTGTCCGCGACAACCAAGCAGCAGGTGGTGGTGTTACACATCCCGATTCAACTGTTTCAATTGCTGTTATTAATACCGGTGCATTTGCTGTTACTGCTCCAAATACTGCTGTGAGTTGGGCAGGAGGATCAACTCAAACAGTTACCTGGAATGTGAGTGGAACAACCGCATCTCCAATTAGTACTGCCAATGTTAAAATATCATTGTCTACTGATGGTGGAAATACTTTCCCTACGGTCATTTTAGCTAGCACACCAAACGACGGAACTCAAAGTATTACTGTTCCAAGTGTTGCAACAACGCAGGCAAGAATAAAAGTGGAAGCAGTTGGAAATATTTATTTTGATATGAGTAATGCAAATTTTACAATTACATCAAGTGCATTCTCTTCAATCACAACCTCATCAATAGCAACTACCAACTATTGTGCGGGTGCTTCAATGAATGTCAGCTTCACAACAAATGGATCTGCGAATGCAGGAAATACATTCACTGCTCAACTTTCAAATTCATCCGGTTCATTTGCTTCGCCGGTGAGTATTGGAAGTTTAACTTCTACTTCTGCAGGAACAATTGCATGTGTTTTACCTGCAGGAACTTTATCAGGAATAGGATACAGAATACGCGTTGTTAGTTCTAATCCTGTTGTGACAGGAAGTGATAATGGAGCGAATCTTACAATATCAGGACAAGTAGCAGCAGCGGGAAATCCTCAGGCAGCCTTTACTACCTATTGTGCCAATATTCCAATTACTGTTACTGTTGGAGCAATAACAAATGCTACAACTTATAACTGGTCAGTGACGAACGGTGGTGTTATAAATTCAGGGCAGGGAACAACACAAATTACTGTGGTGTTTCCTTCCGGACAACCAACAACAAATTCTATCATTTCTGTTTATGGTTCGAATGCTAATTGTACAGGTGCTACAGGCAATACTACTTTAAGTATATCAACAACACCAAATACTCCAACTGCTACGGCGGTGAGTGGTTGTACAAACACATCGATTAATCTTTCAGGAAGTCCTGCAGCTGTTCCCGGAAGTACAACGGCCTCATATAGTGTTGCAAATCCTTATACAGGTTCATCTACATCTTATACTTATACTTTAACTACTCCATTTGGATGTAACGCAACAAGTTCACCTGCATCGATCACTGTGAATCCTTTACCAACAGTATCTGCTGGTAATGTAAGCGGTTGTGCCGGAACGTCAATAGCTTTGTCAGGAACGCCTGCCGGAGGAAATTTTAGTGTTGCCAATCCATATATCGGTTCATCTACAACCTATACTTACACCTATACTAACGGTAATGGATGTACGAACACTTCTGCTACAGCTAACATTACTGTAAATCCATTACCAACAGTAACAGCAGGCAATGTAAGCGGTTGTGCAGGAACTTCAATTGCTTTGTCAGGAGCTCCTGCCGGAGGAAATTTTAGTGTTGCCAATCCATATTTCGGTTCATCTACAACATATACTTATACTTATACTAACGGCAATGGATGTACGAACACATCTGCTTCAGCTAACATCACAGTAAATCCATTACCAACTGTTAGTTTTAGCGGACTGTCTTCAAGTTATAATGTGAGTGCAGGTGCTGTTACATTAACCGGATTACCTACCGGTGGAACCTTTAGTGGAAACGGAATTAGTGGAAATACATTTTCTCCAAGTGTTGCCGGAGTTGGTGGCCCTTACACAATTTCGTATTCATATACCAATGCTAATTTATGTAGCAATACTTCTTCACAAAACACATCAGTTACAAATTGCACTACTCCAGCTACTCCGAGTAGTGTTACTTCAGTTGGTGGAACTTCTAAAATTTGTCCGGGTGATGTAAAAACTTACAAGGTGAACAATGTTGCATCAGTTACCTCTTATACATGGACACCTCCTGCTGGCGGAACAATCACCTCAGGACAAGGCACCAATCAAATTACAATTTCTTATGGAGTAGGGTTTAGTGCAACCGGTCCATTAACTGTTTATGCTACTAATGCATGTGGAAATAGTGCTATACGTTCACTTACTATTGCCAGAAACACACCTGCTACACCGGGAACTATGACCGGACAAACCAGCGGATTATGTGGCTTAACAGGAGTACCTTATTCTGTTGTTGCTGTTGCCGGAATAACTTACAATTGGTCTTTTAGTATTCCTTATGCAAATGTAGCTACAGGACAAGGAACCAATTCGATTACTGCTGATTTTCTTGCAGGTTATGTGACCGGAAACATTCAGGTAAGTGCAACTAACGCTTGTGGCACAAGTGCTTTACGGAAAGTTACAGTAAAAACGACACCACCTGTGGCTACATCTATGACCGGTAGCACCACTGCATGTGCCAACCAATTTGGTGTGCCCTATTCAATTAGTCCTGCATCTACTGCAACCTCCTATTCCTGGTCGGTTCCCTCAGGTGCAAGAATAAATGATGGATTTGTTACTTCTTCAACAGCATCACTTGTTACAACTTCCACCTCAGTTACTGTAAATTTTGCAGCTACTGCAGGTAGTGTTCGTGTGAGTGGTACTAATGCATGTGGTTCATCAAGTTTCTTTACAAAAGTAGTAACCTTTAATTGCAGAGAAGCAGGAAATAATTTACAAAGTTTAGAATTGAATCTTTTCCCGATTCCGGCTAATGAAATCTTGAATATTTCTTATGAATCAACATCAGAAACCAATTACAGTTTCAGATTGATTAATATGTTAGGTAAAGAAGTATTGGTAAATACCGGAACTTCTTCATCAGGAAATAATCAAACTGAAATGGATTTAGGTGGAATTACTCCCGGAATTTATTTCCTTGAAGTGATTAATGGCGCAGATAAGAAAATTGAAAAAGTGATTGTAGAATAAATTAAAATTATTCTTGAAAAAGCCACAGCATAATTTGCTGTGGCTTTTTTTTGATGCAAACTTCATAAATCCGTATATGACACCAAATAACAGTTCAATAGGTATTGACTTTCAATTATTTACAACATTTTTACAATATAATTACTCAATCAATAACAAAGTTTAATAATTTCATAATGCAGGCAGCATTTTACCTGTCAAATTAGTCTTGCTGACAGGAACAACCTGTAGTTTAAGGCAGGAAATTACATGACCGAAGCGGAACTTATACAAGGATGCATTAAAAAGGATCGCAGATCGCAGAAAGCGCTTTATGATCGTTATAGCGCTGTGATGTTTGCTATTTCGTTACGTTACACGCATCAACGCGACAATGCACTGGATGTTTTGCAAGATGGCTTTATAAAAGTTTTTTCTAAAATCGAAGATTACAAGGGTACCGGCAGTTTTGAAGGTTGGATGAAAAAAATATTCATTTATACTGCTATCAACTATTACCATAAATTAAAAAACCTAGCTGAATATTTTCCTGATCATGATCTGACTGAAGTAAATTATACTGAAACAGTTGATGTAATAAGTAAATTATCGGAGAAAGAATTGCTTAAACTCATCTCCGAAATGCCCGATGGATATCGAATGGTTTTTAATCTGTACGTTATTGAAGGGTATGATCATGAAGAGATTTCAAAGATGATGGGAATTAATGCAGGGACATCTCGTTCGCAGTTAGTGAAAGCAAGAAAACATTTACAACAAAGAATGAAAGAAATGAAAATTATAGCAGCATGAAAACGGGGGAAGAAAAATTCGATGACGAAATCCGTCAAAAGCTCAGACATAGTGAGGTGAAACCACCTGCAGGTTTGTTTGATGTAATAGTACCGCCACCTGACAAAAAGAAATGGTTTCTTTGGATCTGGGTTGCCGGAATAGTGATTCTTGGCTCAACTGCGGTGATGATGCATAATCATTCATCAAATAATACTTCAATAAACTCTTCAATTCAAATTCCTGAAACTTCAACAGCAACAACTTCAAAATTTACTTCTACAACAACTAGTTCAGATGATAATTTATCAACAAATTCAGCAATTACCAAAGAATCATTAAATAAAAACGACTCTAATAACAAAACTACTCAATCAAATAATTCAGTAATATCAACAGGTAAATCATATGAAAGTGCTATGCGTGGACAAGAATTCGATGATACCAACAACCTTACAACTACCCTATTGAAGAATAAAAAGTCGCAATCGCAAAATAATACTTCAATATATTATGCAAATCTAAAAAAGGAATCAGCAGGAACAAACAATTTCTACTTTGGCAAAACTGCAACAAACTCAGAATTAATCTACAATTATGATCATTTATACAATCCCGCTATTTCTCTTCCGTACACTGAAAAAGATTTTATAAAACAACCTACTAAGATCATCAAAAAGGATTCATTAGCATTGACCACGCACATACCAACTAAATATTCGTTGGAATTGTCTGCATCTCAAGTGTATTACTACTCTACAATAAGTTCACAAACAACGGATACCACTGCGAATCGCCTTTTAAATGCAAAAACACAAGAAAGTCCAAGCTCAAAAGGAGTGGATGTTGGGTTGAAATTAAGATACTCATTGAAAAAACATTTTTCGTTAGCCGCAGGAATAAATTATAGCACTAGAAAAGAGGAATTTGCCTTTTCGTTTACGGAATACTATAAAGAAATTTCAATAGACACCATCAACTACTTTATTCTATTCCCATTTTCGCCACCATTACTTGTAACAGAATATGATTCATTGCTAATAAATAGGTCACGAAACATCCCAATAAAACATGATATAACTTATAATGTAATTTCATTTTCCTGTGAAATTAGATATGAAATTCCGATGGGAAGATTTGTTGTAGAGCCACAAGCCGGATTTATTATTGATATTTTCAGTCAAAAGAAAGGTACTTCCAATTTTAATTCTAATTTTGAGAATGTGAATGCTAAAGATTATTATAAACAAAACATACAAACTAGAATAAAAGGCGGATTACAATTTAGCTATTCACTAGGTGAAAAAATTGATATATTTGATTAATTCAGAATACCAATATGCAGTCACGAAAATGGAAACTCAACAATCCTTTTACTCCGAAAAAATAAATAGAATCTCCTTTGGTGCAGGTGTAAGATATAATATTTTTAAAGGCCAGGCAGCAAAAACAAATTAAGCTTAGTCTTATTTGTATAAACTCAAAAATAATTGTCATGAAAAATCTACTACTCATTACAGCAATCGGAATACTATTAGCTAGCTCCACAATTTCATATGCACAATTGCCAACAGGATTTACAAATATCGACATCAACAATATTGATGCGGGAATAACTTCATCAAGTGACTTATTTTGGGATTTTGCCCAACCAAAATTCGAAGTTCCGAAAGGAAGTGGGCTACATTCAATATTTGCAGGTGGGCTTTGGATGGGCGGACTCGATAACGGAGGCAATGTCCATTTATCGGGTCAAACTTACAGGCAAACAGGAAACGACTTTTGGCCGGGTCCAATTGATACTGTCATTGGCCTTGCATCAAATTTTGTTTCATGGGACAGATCATGGAAATTAAATAAGACAGAGGTAGATGATCACAAACTTAATTTCTCCAATGCGGGATATGTAGTTCCTCAAAACATTGCTGATTGGCCGGGTTATAATGTTCAACTTGGCAGAGTACTTGCGCCGTTTGCTGATTACAATAGCAATGGATTTTATGATCCTGAAAATGGAGATTATCCTTTCATATTAGGGGATCAGACGGTGTACAGCATATACAACGACTTATATCAACACACAGAGACTTCGTGTGATTCCATAGGAATTGAAGTTCATCGAACCACCTTTGGATTTAATGATCCAAGTAATACAGCTCTGAATAATTCAATATTTAACAGGTACGAAATAAAAAATTTCAGCAATATTGATTATACTAATTTCTATTTAACTGTTTGGATTGATTTAGAGATAGGAAATGCAGTAGATGATTTTGTAGGAACAGATATTAATTTGAATATGATATATTGTTATAACGGTGACAGCCTAGATGAAACTGCTGTTGGTTATGGCTTAAATCCACCTGCTGTGGGTGCTTATTTTCTAAATGATTCTCTTACCAGCAGCGTTTTATATGATAATGTAAATAACTCTCCACGGGGTAATCCGGCTTTCTGTTTTGACTATTTTAATTATATGAAAGGCATCTGGCTCGATAATCAACCTATCACCTATGGTGGTGATGGTCGCAATTCCGCTAATCCTGTTACTACTTACATGTATCCGGGAACAACCAACTCAACTTATTTTCCTGTTTTGGGAGAATGGAGTGAAGGGACGGCAGGAAACACCCCTGAAGACAGAAGGATGATCGGCTCTATAGGACCGTTTACTTTTGCTCCGGGAGATTATAAATCGTTTGATGTAGGTTATACTTGGGCAAGGGCAACTTCTGGTGGACCATTAGCCAGCGTTACCGAGTTACAGAATGCTGTTAGTAGTTTGAGAATATTATACAACAATGGAAGTTTAACTTCGGTAACTGACATACCATTCAACTTTGAAAAATCTATTTCGGTGTACCCAAACCCTGCCAGTGAAGAAATTACAATTCAAAATGAAGGCACTGATAAAAATTATGAAATTAAAATAGAGGATACACTTGGCAGAATTGTATATAAAAACGATAAAGTTAACGGTGCGAAACATTTAATTGATGTTAGAGATTTTTCGAAAGGACTTTACATAATTACTATTCACAAGAATGAAAAAAGTTATAATACTAAATTGATCTTGAAATAAATAATTGGGATTTTACTAAGCATTTCTTAAATTTAAAAAGGGTCGGAAAAATCCGACCCTTTTCATTATGAAATAAATTTTAATTACTGCACCAATTTCATTTCCTTAATCAAATGACCGGCGCCTGCAAACTTGTCGATCACAAATAATACATACCGAATATCAACACAAATAGTTCTTTTATATTCGGGATCAAAAGCAATATCTCCACTCATAGCCTCCCAGTTTCCGTCGAAAGCCAATCCTAACAATTCACCATTTCCGTTGATTACAGGTGACCCGGAGTTACCTCCTGTAATATCATTATTACTAATAAAACAAACCTTGAGTTCCCCATTTTCTCCGTAAGGACCAAAATCTTTATTTTTAATTAATTTCTCCAATTTCGGATCTACAATAAACTCCTCGTTGGTGTTATCTTGCTTCTCTAAAATTCCTTGTGCAGTAGTAAAGTAATCGTATTTAACTCCATCCATTGGATCATATGCTTTCACTTGTCCATAACTTAAACGCATGGTTCCATTAGCATCGGGAGCATATTTTTTATCAGGGTTCATCTCTCTTAATCCTGCCATATAAGCACGATTAAATTGATTTTGATTATTGGTAATATTCGTTATAGCAGTCTTGATATTTGCATTATAAAAATCCATAATTGATTTCATGGTACGGAATGCAGGATCTTTTTCTAGCTTTTTACTACTTGGCGCATCAAGAAATGCTAAATACTTTTCCTTACTTGTAAGAAAGGATGTTTTGTAAACAGCGGCAGCATAAGAATTAAAATCACTTTTGTATTTTGATTCAATCTCTTTAAATATTGGAGCATGCTGATCTTTCGGAATGTCTTTGTAATACATTTCCAACAAGGCAGCAAACAGTTTTTGATCTGTTGCAACATTAAATTCCTCATAGAAAGATTCTGCACGAGCTTTTGCTTTTTCTGTTGCAGCTTTAATATCTTCCGACTTAGAATCTTTACTGCTCAATACAGTTGAAAGTGGCATTAATGCATTGGCAATTGGCATAATTTCGGGCCCACGATTGATTGCTTCGTTCATATAAATTCTTGTCAATGCATATTTACTCATCTCCTCATAACTCTTTTTCAATCCCGGCAAGGCGCTGCCATACTTTGCTTTTCTGGTTGGATCACCATCGGCCCAAGCCTGAAACTTTGCCTCTTCAGCAGCACGCTGTTCTGCAACTCGCATCCGTTTCAGCCCTTTTGTTTGTCCGATAAAATATTTCCAGTAGTTAGCAGTTTGTGCATATTTTGAAGCATACATAATTCGAATTTTAGGATCTGCATCCATATCTGCTTTAAGAACCTTCAATTTTTTATCTCTAATTTTTACTATTGCAGGATTAGTCATATCAATCGCCTGAGTTACTCCATACGAAGTAAGGTAACGGTCGGTAGTTCCGGGATAACCAAAAGTCATTGTAAAATCATCCTTTTGAATTCCTTTCATAGAAATTGGAAGATAATGTTTAGGCTTGTAAGGAACATTATCTTTAGAGTAGGCAGCCGGTTTTCCATCTTTACCGCAATACACTCTGAAGAGCGAAAAATCACCTGTATGACGTGGCCACATCCAGTTGTCGGTATCGCCACCAAAATTTCCAATCGACTCAGGGGGGGCACCCACTAAACGAACATCATTAAAAACTTCATACGTCATTAAATAATATTCATTCCCTTTGTAAAAACTTTTTACATCAGTAAAATAATCCGAATCACCTTTCGCTTCTTTTGCAATTTTGGCCAAAATTTTCGGCAACTCAATTGCTCTTTGCGCTTCAGTAAGTGTATCGGACAATTCTTTATTTACTTTAGCAGTTACATCTTCAATACTCACCAAAAATCTCACAAACAAACCTGGATTTGGCAGTTCCTGCTCGCGAGTGCTTGCCCAATAACCGTTTGTTATGTAATCGTGTTCTACAGAACTATTCGATTGAATGGCATCAAAGCCACAATGGTGATTAGTAATAACAAGTCCCTCTTCAGAAATCATTTCACCGGTGCAAAATCCACCAAAGTGGACTATGGCATCTTTTAAACTCGATTTGTTGATGTTGTAAATATCATCTGCAGAAAGTTTCAGTCCGAGCTTTTGCATATCTCCTTCATTGAGTTGTTTTAACAATAAAGGGATCCACATTCCTTCATCTGCTTTGGTGGTCGTCCCAACCAATAGTAAGAAGGCAGTCATTACTACTAAGAATCTTTTAATCATTTGAATTACAGGTTTTTATGGTTATATGTGAGAATCAGGGTGCAAGGTAGGCCTTTTATAAAAAATGAAGGTAGCATATTGTTTACTTTTCACATTAATATGTGACTATTTCATTCCTAAAATCAGGACTACCAATGTAATAATAACAATCCCGGCAAGGTCTAGGAAAAAGCCCGCTTTACCCATATCAGCTACGGCAATTTTTTTGCTACCAAAAATTATGGTATTAGGGGCGGTTGCCACCGGAAGCATGAACCCGAGCGAGGCAGCTAATGTGGCAGGAATCATCAAAGTTAATGGATGCAATTCGAGTTCTTTTTGAAATGCGATGAGTATAGGAATCACCAACTGAATACTTGCAACATTTGAAGCAAATTCACTAATGATACAAACAATTGCAGCAATACTTGCTACCATCACCCACGGACTTGTTCCTTTAAAAATTGAAAGTTGTTGTGCGAGCCAGTCACTGAGTCCTGATGTTTCAAATCCTTTGGCTAAAGCAAAACCACTTCCAAAAAGAAGTATAATATCAAATGGCAATCGTGTTGCATCTTTCCATTCCAGCAAACGTGAACCGGGTTGTGACTTAGAAGGAAAAAGAAAAAGCACAAAGGCCATTAAGATGGCAACGGTACTATCTTGAACGAAATTAGGATTTGAAAATAATTGATTCCATCCAGGCATTTTAAAAGCACCAAAATCAACCGAAGAACGAGTAAACCATAGTAGTGCAGTAGCAATAAAAATTACAGAAACAATCTTTTGTTCAAACGAAAATTTCCCTAACCTTGTATAGGCATCTTTAAAATAATTTTTATCCAAAGATTTTGTTTCACCCGATTTGAGAAATAATAATTTCAAAATAAAATAACAAGCAACTAGCAATAATACAGAAACCGGAAATCCAATGGAAAACCATTTGGTGAAACTCATATCGGCTTGTTCAGGATATGCCTCGGTGTAAGAGCGTAAAAAAACCATGTTGGGAGGAGTACCAACGAGTGTTGCCATCCCTCCTATTGTTGCAGAATATGCAAGGCCAATCAATACTGCTTTTGCAAATTGTTTTTGAGGTTCTGTATTTCCTGTTAGTTGTTCGGTCATGTAAATGATAGCAAGTACTGCGGAGAGCAACATCATTACAGTTGCGGTATTTGAAATCCACATCGAAATGATATAAGAAGTTAACATCACTCCCAATAAAATATTTTCATTTTTTGTTCCTACAATCAATAAAATTTTAAGCGCAATTCTTTCATGTAATCCCCAACGCTCAATGGCGAATGAAATTAGAAAACCACCAATAAATAAAAATATTATTTGATCCATATATTGGCTGGCTACAATTTTAGGATCAGCAATACCGAGCATTGGCATGAAAATGATGGGTATCAATGCGGTTACTGCTAAATGAGTTGCTTCTGTCAACCACCAGATGGCCATCCAAACGGTTATGGCCGCCATGCGGGTAACTAAAGGGTTGCCGGGATCCAGATCGGTGAAGGCGAGTACTAGCAAGGCGCAGAACGGGCCTGCAATTAATTTGAGGTTTTGAATCATGAAGAGGGCGCTAAAGTAAAAAATGTAATGCTTTAATCACAAAAAGAAGCACAAAATTCAAATTCCAAAACAAAAAGTCCCTTGAAATTACGGTTAAAGTTGAAATAAATGAGTAAATTTACTTTCAATTAGAGGATTAAACTGCAATATTTATGATCAGATACATAGTAGCATTTCTGCTTTTTGTGCATGGGACGATTCATATTCTGGGATTTGCTAAAGCCTTTAACATAGGCGAAATTCCGCAGTTGTCCAAGCGAATCCCCAAGCTCATAGGTATCTTTTGGATAGTTGCTGTTGTTTTATTCGCCACCACCACCATTGGTTATCTATGCAGAACAGAATTCTGGTGGGTTCCCGGAATAGCAGCATTAGTAGTTTCTCAGATATTAATTATTTTAAGTTGGCACGATGCAAAGTATGGCACCATAGCGAATCTCATACTTCTGCCGGCTATACTAATCGGATTTTTTTCGTGGAATTTTAAAAACGGTTATGCGGAGGACGTTATTGAAAATTTAAAGACAAATAGATGTACTGAAAGCATAATCACTCAAGAGGATCTGCAAAAACTTCCACCGGTAGTTCAAAAATATTTGAAATATACGAATGTTGTTAATCAACCTGAAATTTGTAATTTTAAAGTCATATTTAAGGGAACTATGCGAGGAAAAGATAAAAGATGGTTTACATTTAAATCGGAACAACATAATTTTACAAAATCACCCACGAGACTTTTTTATATGACTGCTATTATGAAGAGAGTACCTTTTGCAGGATATCATCGTTATATAGATGCAAATGCTTCCATGACGATCAAACTCATTTCATTATTTTCGGTAGTCGACCTGAAAAATGAGGAGTTAAATCAGTCCGAAACAGTTACCTATTTTAATGACCTATGTTTATTGGCTCCGGGAGCACTGATTGATGATAGAATACATTGGATAGCATCCGACAACAAAACTGCAACTGCTGTATTTACAAATAACGGCATTAGCATATCTGCAGTGTTATTTTTTAATGAAATAGGTCAACTCACAAATTTTGTATCTGATCACCGTTATGATGTAACGGGAGAAAAACCTATAAAGTACAGATTCTCAACTCCCGTTAAAGAATATAGAACTATTAATGGGATTAAAGTCGTTTCGAAGGGCGAGGCAGTATGGCATTATCCCGAAGGGAAATATGTGTATGGAAAATTTAACCTGGAATCAATTCAATATAACCTTTAAACTAAAAAGCTTATGATTAAAAATTCTACTCTAATCTTAATTTCAGTATTCATTCTAATTTCCTTGAAATCGTACTCTCAAGGCAATGAATACTTTGATAACAACCCTGTGTGGTTGATTAATTCCGTTTGTGGAGTTCCGGCTCCATGCATCGAGAATGAAAATTACAATTACTATGTGACCGGAGACACTGTGGTGAATTCATTTACTTACAAGAAAATTTTCAGGAAAGGTGAAGGAAGCATCTCTTGGTTAAGTCCACCACCAGTTGCTCCCGGATGCATCGCCGGAAATTACAGCTACACAACAACTACAGTACAGTATTTCGTGCGATCATCGGGTAAACAAATGTATCTGATTCCTTTACCTGATACTGCTGAAGTGCTGCTGTATGATTTCGATTTACAGGTAGGTGATACCCTTCCTCTCACTTACAATAATTCTCAGAATGATATTTCTGTTGCAAGCATAGATAGTATTTACACGCCCTATGGGTATCGAAAAAAGTTTTTACTCTCTCCCAATTCTTCATGGACTACCTTTTTGCTTGAAGGAATTGGACATGAAAGAGGATTTGTTGAATATGTTAGTACGCCGTTTGATTGTGGATTTACATTGAATTGTTTTAGTTTAAATGACACTGCTTATTTCCCAGTACTTGGACCAACATGCGAGCTCGTTTTAAATACTCCACCTACAATTGCTGAAGCTGAATTGTCATTGGTGCCAAATCCATTTAGCGACGAAACAGTTTTACATCTTGGTGCAGTCGTTGGCGATGTAGATTTGCTATTGTTTGATGTAACCGGAAAAATTGTATGGCAAACTCATGCGGAACAGGTTGATCAGATAGAAATCAATAGGAAAGAACTCTCTTCTGGCGTATATTTTTACAAATTAAGTAGTCCTAATTTACCTCTTAGAAATGGTAAAATGGTAATTATTGATTGATCTTCAATTATAAATTTCAGAGTTCCTTTTGATTTGGAAAATTCATAAATGGCATTAAATTTGCAAAATGGAAGTTCTCAATTTAAATCTTAAAATCTAAAAGCTATGAAAAAACTACTTCTTCTTGCTCTCATGCTCACCGGCACATGTTGGATGGCGCAAGCTCAAAAAGTTAATGAAAAAGTCAAAATTGAATACAATGGAAGTTGGTATGCCGGAACCATTCTGAAAGTGAATGAGGCTGAAAAACAATATTTTGTTAAGTATGATGATTGGGATGACAGTTGGGATGAATGGGTAACTTTGGATCGGCTAAAAGACTTCGGAAAAGAAGAATCCAAAGCTCCTCTAACCAAGTTTAAAGTTGGTGATAAGGTGGAGGTAGAATACGGAATGATTCCTGAGCCGGCAACAATTATTGAAATAGGCGAAAACAAATATCAAATTGAATATGAAAAGAAGAGTTTTGGCACTAAATGGGTAACAGAAAAGCAAATCAAAAAACTTTAAAATTTATTTTAAAAAGGAAAAGTCTGAATGTTAACATTCAGCCTTTTCCTTTTTACTTACTTTTTTTGTAAACCGGTACAGTAGAACAAGGTTCCCCATACATTATGCTTTTTACAACCGGTTTTAATAATCGGGTTATTTCCATGTAAGCCGAAGTTGGGACATGTACATCACCGCAACCTTTAATTACAATTCGTTGATCACGGAAATTCTCAGGATTAATTTTTTTCAATTCTTGTCTGAACAATTCAGTTTCTAAATCTTCGAGACTTCCAAAAACAACTTGCTTGGCATATGGAGCTAAGGCAGATGCCAAAAGCATATATGCCCACACCGGTATAATAGCATCATTGCTGCATGTAATAGCAACAAATTTGCCGGAATAAAATTCCCAGTTATTAGTTTTTACAAACTCCCTAAAATCTTTCTCGCGCAATAAAAATTCCTCAATCAAAAGCGATTTGATGTCAAAAAGTATACGATCTCCTTTTACAAAATAGTCGGCAGGATCTATAGTTATTAGACCACTTTCTGCTACTTTGTTTACTAAAGGTTCCATCATTTAAATAATAATAATTACCACATTCCTAATTCTAATCGTGCTTCTTCGCTCATCATTTCTTTATCCCAGGGAGGATCAAATGTTATTTCAACTTTTGCACTGTTCACATCCGGAAGTTCTTTAATTTTATTTTCAACATCGGGAGGGAGTGTTTCAGCAACAGGACATGCAGGAGATGTTAGAGTCATTTTTACAAAAACATCATTCCCCTCATTTACTTTTACTTCGTAAATTAAACCCAGGTCATAAATATTTACAGGAATTTCTGGATCGAAGCATGTCTTTAAAACATCGATCACCCGTTCTTCCAAAGATTTTATTTCTTCCATTACTGTTGAGATATCATTCACCTGTTTAATAAATTAATTTTCTTGCGTTGATTGTAATCCTAACGCATACAACTTCATTTGTTTAATCATGGATGCCAATCCGTTTGCACGGGTAACAGCGACGTGTTGACGCAAACCGATTTTATCAATGAACTTCAGATCCGTTTCTATAATGTCTTGCGGTTTTCTTCCCGAAAGTACCCGGATCAATAATGCTATTTCTCCCTTTACAAACGTAGAATCACTATCAGATTCAAAATATATTAGGCCATCCTTTTCATAAGCATGCAACCAAACACTACTTTGACAACCTTTTATACGATGATTATCGTCTTTGAATTTATCGTTGAGAGGTCCAAGCTTTTGACCCAATTCAATAATGTATTGGTATTTATCGGCCCAGTCATCAAATAGTTCAAATTCTTCAACTATCTCATCTTCAATACGCTCAATAGCACTCATTTGATCGAAAATTTATACAAAGGTACAATAATTTTTTATTTATAATGATTCAAAACAAGCTATTTATAATTGATTATCAACTGAATAGTTATTCTTAATAGGAAACATTTTCAAACATCTAAACTAAATCAGGAATTTAAATAAATCAAAAACCCATCCTTTCAACCTAAAGCAGGCACCTCTATGTTCCTTATCTTTGTTGATTCCTGCCTCTTATGAACAGAAACCTCGCTGATACTATAAATTTAATTTCCCACCTAACACCCAGGAGGTTATGGAATTTTGGGGCAATCACCAGCAGTTACATTTTATCAAAATGGACCGGAAAGAATCTGCACAAGGGTATGCCGGCAGCAATATCATTTGAACCCACCACCTCATGTAATTTAAGATGTCCCGAGTGTCCAAGTGGTTTACGATCATTCACAAGACCAACCGGGATGCTGGATCCGAAATTTTTCAAGAAAGTAATTGATGAAATTCATAACGAATTAATATATCTTGTCTTTTATTTTCAGGGTGAACCCTATTTGAACACCTCATTTTTGGAATTGGTGAAATACGCAACCTCTAAAAAAATTTACACTGCTACATCAACTAATGCACATTATTTGAATGATGATAACGCAAGAAAAACTGTGGAGTCGGGGTTAGACAGATTAATAATTTCAATTGACGGAACTACACAGGAAACATATGAGAGTTACCGCATCGGTGGACAACTCAACAAAGTTATTGAAGGTGCAAAAAATATTGTGAAGTGGAAAAAAGAATTAAAATCATCTAAGCCGCATATCATCTTTCAGTTTTTGGTTGTTAAACCAAACGAACATCAACTTGATGATGTAAAGAAATTAGCAAAAGAAATTGGTGTTAATGAAGTTGCTTTTAAGACCGCACAAATTTATGATTATGAAAATGGCAGTGAACTTATTCCAACAAATCAAAAATATGCGCGATACAAAGAAGGTGAAAACGGTAAATGGGACATTAAGAATCAGCTATTGAATCATTGTTGGAAATTATGGCACTCTTGTGTGATCACCTGGGATGGGAAAGTAGTGCCTTGTTGCTTTGATAAAGATGCAGAATATCGGATGGGTGATTTGATGGAAAGTTCATTTAAAGAAGTATGGAGCAACGGAACATATGATAAATTCAGAAGCTCAGTTTTGAGATCGAGAAGTGAAATTGAAATGTGTAAAAACTGCACTGAAGGCACAAAAGTTTGGGCGTAATCAACCACCAAAATTGGAAAGCTGTCTGATAGGAATTTTTGTTTTCACAAGACATTGCATTCCACCATTGATATTTATAACCTTAGAAATCCCATTTCTTTTGAGGAGAGAAGCAGCAACCATTGATCGATACCCTTCGGCACAATACACGTAACACTGCTTTTCTCTATCTATATCTCCTAGATGTCTTTCAAGATTTTGAAGCGAGATCAACTTCGCGCCTGCAACAAATCCCGGAATCCACTCATCCTGGTTTCTTACATCTACCAACGTGCAGGAGTTAAATTTAAATCGCATCTCAAAATCATCTGCTGAAATACAATCAATTGATTCTGTATTTTCATTGCTTTTGCACCAAACTTTAATACCACCATCAAGATAACCGGCAACATTTTCGAAACCAATTCTTGCCAGACTCAAAACAGATTCGCGTTCTTGACCAATTTCGCAAACGATGATCAACTTTTGATTTGGGTTCAAAATACTTCCACCAATTAATGAAAAGTTTCCATCTAAACTAATGTTAATAGAGCCCGGAATAAAGGATTTCATGAAAATAGCACTATTGCGAGTATCGAGAATCAACGCATTTTCAGTTGCCACTAATTTTTTGACGATATCCACTGAAAGGGGGATGCTATTTTTCAACAATACATCTTCAATATTTAAATATCCATTACGATTAATTTGAGAATCCATAAAAAAATAGGCTGGAGGTTCTGACAATCCTTCAATCACTTTTTCAATAAAATCTTCCTTTTCATTTGCTTTTAAAGCAAAATTAGATTGTTTTTGAGCGCCCATTGTAGAGTGTAACTCTGCACCTATTTCTTTACCACAAGCCGAACCGGGCCCATGACCTGGATAAAGTACCACATAACCAGGAAGAGGCTTCAATTTAGTTTCAATCGAATCGAATAACATTCCTGCAAGTTGAAATTTTGATAATCCGGGTTTCACTGAAAGATCGGGACGTCCTACTTCTCCAACAAATAAGGTGTCGCCCGAAAATACTGAATGTGGATTATGGCTTTCATCAAGTAGCAAATAACAACACGATTCAAGAGTGTGTCCCGGAGTATGCAACACTTTGATCACAATATTTCCAAGCGTAAATTCCTCCGCATCAGTAGCAGCGTATATTTTATAATTAGCCACAGCTCCGGGTCCAAAAATTATGGTTGCGCCTGTTTTTCGTGCAAGGTCGATATGTCCGCTTACAAAATCGGCATGAAAATGCGTTTCAAAAACATACTTGATTTGAGCTCCTCTTTTCTCCATGAGATTAAGATAAACATCTATATCACGCATAGGATCTATAACTGCTGCTTCTCCAGCAGATTCAATATAATAGGCAAATCCGGAAAGACAGGTGGTATAAATTTGTTCAATATACATGCAGCGCACTTTTATTTCAAGTTGCTAAAATACTGCGGTTTAGATGGGTCCAACATGATAAATATCATTGATAAAAGTGATGATAGTCATAAATTGGAATAAATTGAGGGTACCCAGAATTAGGCAAAACACTGCTTCTCAAATAAATATTTTTTGTGGTAGGATAAAAAAGGGGAAATGGTTAAGTTTGCCCTTTATGAAAAAAAGCTTAAACCTTTCCAACATAAAGACTACAGTAATACTGGTTTCGCTGGTGATGTTGGCATTAATTTTTGCTTCCAACTATTATATCCAAAGCGCTACCACCATTCCTGTTTTGTATGTGGTACCGATATTTCTCACACTTTTTTATCCCGGTAGAAAAATAACCATTTATATATCAATAATTGCTGAATTATTGCTCATCGCCGGTTTTCTCATTTCACCAAAAGAAACAGCGTATGTTATCAATCATTTGGTTTCATTTACCGGCATTGGAATAGGCTTTGCATTTATTATTGCCTATAAAAATCATGCATTAACTGAATCTAAAAACAAAGAACGCCTAAGGGCAATGTTCGAATATGCAACAGAGGGCATTTTGATTGCAAATAAGAAAGGTGAAATTATTATGATCAACCCTATTGCAGAAAGGCAATTTGGATACGATCCAGGAGAATTAGTAGGGAAGCAAATCGAAGTTTTAATCCCTCAAAGGTTATCGGAACGACATGTTAAGCATCGCGAAAAGTATGTTCACAATCCATATCCGCGATCTATGGGACAAGGATTGGAGTTGTATGCGAAAAGAAAAAATGGAAGTGAATTTCCTGTTGAAATAAGTCTAAGTAATTTTTCAACAGATGAAGGCGCGTTTGTGATAGCTTTTGTTATTGATATTACACAACGCAAAAAATCAGAAGAACTTTTTAGAAAAGAAAAAGAAATTGCACAAATGTATTTGGATATTGCCCCGGTACTATTTGTTGTAATTGGAAATGATGAAAAAGTAATTCTAATTAATCAAAATGGTTGCCGTATGTTGGCTTGTCAGGAAAATGAAATCATTGATAAAAACTGGTTTGATTTTTTTATTCCTGAGGATGAACGCGAAAATACACGTACTCTTTTCAGGAATTTATTGAGCGGTAAAATAGGTGCACCCGGTTCTGTTGAAAATGAAATTATTAATGCACGAAACGAACGAAAGCTTATTAGTTGGAAGAACACTATTATACGTGATGAAAAAGGAAATGCCGTAGCAACATTAAGTGCAGGTGAAGATGTAACAGATAAGAAAAGTCAGGAAAATTTAATAGAAAAAGCTAATGCAGATTTGAAAAGAAATGCAAGTGAAATATTAGCCTTAAATGCCAATTTAGAAAAAAGAGTGCAAATTCGTACCGAAGAACTGGCTGAACTCATCAACAAACTTGAACACACTAATAGTGAACTTGCCATTGAAATCAAGGAGCGCAAACAGGCGGAAGAACTCTTGCATAAAAATCGCGAAGATCTTCGTGTTACTCTTGAAAAAGAAAAGGAACTGAGTGAATTAAAATCTCGTTTCGTAACCATGGCATCACATGAATTCAGAACACCATTAAGTACTATTTTATCAAGTGTTTCACTCATCTCAAAATACAATGATCCGGGACAGGATGAAAAGCGATTTAAACATATTGAAAGGATAAAATCTTCAGTAAATAATTTGACTTCCATTTTGAATGATTTTTTATCTCTTGGGAAACTCGAAGAAGGGAAAATACAATCTTCGCCTAGTACTTTTAATTTGGTTTCATTTTCACAAGAACTGGTTAATGAATTGAGAGAGGTCACAAAAAAAGGACAAGTAATTCATTATAATCATGAGGGTGATTCTGAAATGGTTTTCCTTGATAAGAACTTAACTAGAAACATTTGCATAAATTTACTTTCAAATGCCATAAAATATTCCGGTGAGGGTTCCGAAATTCAGTTTCTTACATTTATAAAAAACAATAGCATAAAAATTGAAATTACCGATCAGGGCATTGGAATTCCTCAGACCGAGCAACAACATATCTTTGAACGTTTCTTCAGAGCCAAAAATGCCGGAAATATTCAAGGAACGGGACTTGGACTCAACATTGTAAAAAAGTATGTAGACCTGTTGAATGGAGAAATTCAATTCTTCAGTATCAATGAAAAAGGAACAACTTTTACTGTCACTTTTTCACGAAAGCCCTTCAATTAGTTCAACTATTTGACTATCAAAGCTTTGATATTAATTTTTCAAATAATTTTCAAGTATGGAAATATTAGGTATTTTAGCACTTAAATATTACTTTATCAAATAATTCGGACACATGAAAACAATTTTGCTTATTGAGGATAATCTGGAAATGCGTGAAAATACCTCAGAAATCCTAGAATTGGCAGGATATAAAGTTGAAGCTGCAGAAAATGGAAAAATTGGAGTTGATCATGCTTTAAAACATTCAATAGATTTAATCATTTGTGATGTAATGATGCCTGAATTAGATGGGTATGGCGTACTTCACATTTTAACAAAAAATTCTAAGACAGCGGGCATTCCATTTGTTTTTCTCACTGCCAAAGCCGAAAAAGAGGACTTTCGCAAAGGAATGAATTTAGGAGCCGATGATTATATTACTAAACCTTTCAGTGATGTTGAATTGTTGGATGCCATTGAAATGCGTTTCAAAAAAACTGATTTACTGAAGAAAGATTTCTCGAAAGATATTGACGGATTAAATGAGTTCATGAATAAAGTAGAATCATTTGATGCACTTATCAAATTAACAGGCGACCGTAAATGTAAATCCTATAAAAAGAAAGAACTTATTTTTTCTGAGGGTAGTCATCCGGCGGGGGTCTATTTTGTAAATAAAGGGAAAGTTAAAACTTTTAAATCGAACGAAGACGGAAAAGAATATATTACAGGGCTATATAAAGAAGGCGATTTTATCGGGTATACCGCCATACTTGAAGATAGTAACTTTACTGAATCGTCCTCTGCTCTTGAAGATGCAGAAATTTGCCTGATCCAACGTCAAGACTTTTTAAGTCTGGTGTATTCCAATCGTGAAGTTGCCAATAAATTTATAAAATTACTTTCCGACGATCTTATCGAAAAAGAAGAAAGACTTCTAAGCCTTGCCTATAATTCTGTTAGGAAACGTGTTGCAGAAGCATTATTGATGCTGCGAAACAGATATACCGAATCCAATAAAGAGGATTTCAGTATACACATTTCAAGAGAAGATCTTTCTAATATCGTTGGAACAGCCACCGAATCGCTAATCCGTACTCTATCGGACTTTAAAGAAGAGGGATTAATAGAATTGAAAGCCGGCCAAGTAAAAATTATTGACTCCAGAAAGTTGGAACATATGAAGTTCTAGTTTTTTTTAATACCTTTATTGATGTATTGTTCAAACATTTCAATAAAGTGAACGAAATTATTACAAAAGCCATCAAATGTAAATTAGCACTGAAAAACTTTTCAGCAAAGGCTAACTACTTTAAATTGTTATTGGTGCTGTATGTAATTAACATCAATTTATCAATCGCTCAATCAATACCCAATAACATTGATTTTGAAACCGGTTTCTTTACGGGATGGATTGGAGCAACAGGACAATGCTGTCCTATTTACACACCTGTTACAGGGCTCGATACATTAAGACATTTAATCACAACCGGAAACGCTCCGGATCCATTTTCCATGGGAACAATTCCCATTTCTCATCCGGGTTCGCTGTATTCAGCAAGATTAGGTAATTCAACCGGATTTGCAGAATCAGAACGATTAACATTCACATTTAATCCTGCAGAAGATTCTCTATTGTTGATTATCAGGTTCGCAGTTATAATGGAAAATGCTTTACATCCGCCTCCAAAACAACCTCGCTTCGGGTATGAAATTACTTCTACCGGATTGCTAACCGGGACATGTACTTCAGAGCAGATAATTGCAGGTGATACTTCTTATAATTTTAACACGATAGGATCTATTGAATTTCTTAACTGGCAAACAAGAGTTATTGATTTAACCGGTCATGTAGGCGAAACAATTACCATCTCTTTTGAAACCGGTGATTGTGAACCCGGAGGCCATTTTGGTTATGCCTATGTAGATTGTGACTTGGTGAAAAAGGAAATTCAAATCAGTCGGTGCCAAATTGATGGTTCCATTGTTTTAAATTTCTTAATGAATTTAGATCATTTCTGGTTTAACGGAAGCACATCCGATTCTATTGCTATTTTAAATCCAAAATCAAACGAAAATTATTCTTGTACTATCATTGCCGGACCAGATTGCGAAATTGAAATTCCGGTCACAATTCCCTTCCCCATTCCCGACGCAAATTTTTCCAATACATCCTTTTGTGGAAAAGAAATTCAATTTAATGATGAATCGGTTTGTTCATCACAGGCTACTTATCTTTGGAATTTCGGTGACGGATCGTCAGCAACATCACATAACCCAAATCATACATACCCTACTTTTGGAGCTTTTAATGCAACTCTTGTAGTTACAGATACCAACAACTGTTTATCAACAATCACCAAAAACATTTCAACTTTCACTATTCCGGAAGCCGAAATACAAATTATTCCTGAGTGTGCGAATAGACTCTCGTTATTCCAAAGTAACATTTCCTCTCTTTCTACATCTCCATACACCTTCGCTTGGTTCATTGATGGAATACATATTTCAAGTGAAAGTTCTACCTCCTATTCATTTCCTTATGCAGGAAGTTACCAAATAGAGTTTCAAATTAAAGATAAAAATGAATGTATCGACACTGTTCACACCACTATTGAAATAGAAGCGTATCCAGATTGTATTCCATACCAATCAAATTATTACATTCCAAATTCTTTTACACCGAATGAGGATGGCAAAAACGACTTTTTTGAAATCATTTCTGCTGATCAATCAGAAACATATACAATTGAAGTATTAAATCGGTTTGGACAAAGTATTTTTAAAGGCGAAAGTTGGGATGGAAAATATCTGAATCAGCGCTGCCAGGCCGGTGTATATTGCTATAAGATTTTTTCCAAACAACATAAAAAGAACATACTTCAAACCGGATATTTTTTGCTGATAAAATAGAATCAAAATTTATGTTCTATATTCTGGCCATTAACTTTCATTTTAACAGTTCCACTTCTTTTTCCTGTTGAAAAGTAAAAATGATGTTCTTTCAATTTGGGGTCTTTGCTGGAGTAAATTAAATGCTGTCCCTCATCAAATACTTCGATAAAAAAATCACCGGAAGGTTTGCCTACAATTGAAATAAATGCGCCATTATTTGAAGTAGTTGAAAAAACAACATTCACAAATTCTTCTTTGAGTTCCGACTTTTTAAATTCAGGTTTTGGCTTTTTTGTTAGTTGAGAGTTGCTAATTGTTACAGAAGCACGCTCAGAACCGGGAAGCACAGATTCCAATTCAGTTTCCGTAACCACATTTTGCTTGTTGGTCCACATCCGAATATAATCTATTTGGAATTCAGCAGGGAACTTAGTAGATGCATCAGGTCCCGGCCCGAAAGGTCCGTCGTTGGATGGAATGGCAAGATTTGCTATGATAGGCGCCGGGAATTCCATTTTCCCTTTCCAATAGGCAATTCCTTTACCATTCAAATACCATTTAATATACTCAGGATTCCATTCAAGGCCAACAACATTTAAACCAACATGCCATGCGGAAGATGTTTTAAGAAAATCACCCCAGTTCTTTTTGAGTAATCCAAGAGTAGTTTTATAGTTATTACAACCGGAAGGGCAATGTATATCAACATGAATATCACTGTTTCGCTCCCCTTTAATTTCAAAAATGTCTATTTCATCATTCTCATTGCCGGAGTATAACCAGAAAGCGGGCCACAATCCTTTCCCTTCATCAGAACGAAATTTGATCTCATAATATCCGTAATGAAATTTTTGAGTTGAATAAATCATTCCGGAAGTATAATTATAGGTTTGCTTATTTTTTCCGGCATCGAAATCTTTACATTTCAATATATGATCATCTGCTTCCCAATGCAAAACTTTAGCAGTAATTGGTTCATTTTTGACTACTAACGAAAGGAATCCATTTTTCAATTCTGCATTTCCTTTTTCGGTATAATATTGCTGCTCTTTGTTACAATAAAGTGTTCTTCCCCAAGGGTAAGAGGTCATCCATTTAGATGTGTCCAATGTATTGCCTTCAAATTCATCGCCTCCAAAGTAATACCACTGAACCATTTTGTTTGAAGAGACCTGCCACATAACCTGAGCACGAGAGTTCAATGAAAGCATGAGTAAAATCGACAAAATTAAAAAGATAGTGATTGTATTATTTTTCATCATACAAAGGAATAAAAAAGAGTTCAGAAAAGAAAATTTATCATATTGAAGAAAATACTGTATCTTTCTCACAAAATTACACTCACGTGCCAATAGAAATTAAAATAGTTGATACTCCTGAATTACTGAAGGAATTTATTTATTTACCCTCTAAATTACATAAAGGCTACAAAAATTTCGTTCCTCCTTTTTACAAAGATGAGAAAGAATTTCATGACCTTAATAAAAATAAACATCTTGCCTTAAGCGATCACATTAAACTACTTGCCTTTATTAATGGAAAGTCCGTAGGAAGAATCATGGGTATAATTTACCACCCATGGAATGAAAAAAACCAAAGTAAATCAGGTAGATTTTTCATGATGGATTGCATCAATAATCAGGAAATTGCAACTGCTTTACTCAGCTATATCGAAAATTGGGCAAAAGAATTGGGTATGCACGAACTTGTTGGACCATTTGGATTTTCAGATAAAGATCCACAAGGCGTTCAAGTAGAGGGATGGGAACATCCTCCGGTTATAGCTTCAGTCAGTCATCAACCTTATCTAGCAGAATTAATTGCAGTAAACGGTTATTCAAAATTTAAAGATTGTGTGAGTTATAAAATGGAAATTTCAGATCAACTTCCGGAATTTTATACAAAAATTTACAATCGAATTTTGACTAATAATCATTTGAAGCTGATCAATTTCAAAAATAGAAAATCACTGAGGCCCTTCTTTGTTCCGGTTATGCGTTTAATGAATGAAGCATATAAAAATATTTATGGATTTGTAGCCATGCTGGATGAAGATATCATTCATCTTGCCAACCAATATTTGTCAGTGTTAGATCCTGAACTGGTGAAAATTGTAACAAATGAAAAAAACGAACCGGTAGCTTTTGTAATTGCCATGGCAAATATCAGCAATGGAATTAAAAAAGCCAAAGGAAAATTATGGCCAATAGGATTTCTGTATATTTTAATTGACATGTCACGATCAACGCAACTTGATCTTTTACTTGGTGCAGTGGATGAAAAATACAGAGGTCGTGGATTGAATGTATTACTTGGGATATCACTTATGAATTCAGCAAGAAAAAAAGGAATGAAAATAATGGACAGTCATCTGATACTTGAAGAAAACAGGCTTATGCGTGCGGAACTGGAAAAACTCGGTGGATCACTGTACAAACGATACCGAATTTTTAAAAAGGTGCTCTAATAATTTATTTCTTTTTGAATCCTTCTTTTTCTAGTTGATCCACCAACATAGTGGCGTAATCTCGGCTAAAAGTTTGAATGTCTGAAGGATTGATTGCTTGCGACTGCACCGACCACATCAGGTCACCTGTAGCAATGTCGTATAAATTACTTTCGAGATAATAGGTTTTATCTGTTTCATAATATCCAGGAGAATAAATCATAGGAGTATAGTAGCTATAATAGTTATAAAAACTACCATAGTAACCATATGACATTGGATCATAATCAACTCCTCCGGGAATATATTTAGTTTGACTTTGTTGATCTACCAAAACAGAAGTAAATACTGCTTCACAACCTGAATCTTTAATTTTTTCGATAAGCAATTCTTTCAGTGGTAAATTTTCTTTTGAAAATGTATACGGAAATACAACCGAACTTTTGACTGTTTTAAGCCCTCTGCCAGTCGCTGCATTTGCAATATCATTTTCTACTTGAGCTTTATAATTAAAATTTTCGGTAAGTGCCAAAATAAAAACTGAATGGTATTGTTTGTTAACCATTTTATCTTTGTTCACCCAACTGCCCACAACTTTCATTGTTGGACTACAAGATGAAACAAATAGAATTATTGAAAATATGGTCGAATAGGAAATTAGTCTTGAAATATTCATGCTTTTTTAAAATTTTATATTAAACAGAAAGTAAATTTATATTGATGAAAATGTAAGGAGATAACCTTTTATATTATCTAACAATTTCCTCCATCTTCAACTGATCAATTAACGAGACCGTATATTTTTTACTAAACTTTTTTATGCTTGTAGGGTTTAAAACTTCAGATTGAATGGACCACATTAATTTTCCGGTTTCAATTTGAAAGAAATTAGATTCCATAAAATAATAGTTCTCGACCGAATAATAACCCGGAGAATAAACAACAGGTGCCATGTAAGAATAATAACCGGCAAACATATCATAAAACCCATAACTTACCGGATTGTAAGCATACAAACCAGGTACATAACGGCTTTGTTCGCTTTGGCTCAAAACAGCGAAAGAGAGTATTCCATCACAACCCATTTCAGTTGCTTTTTTCAATATTTCTTCTTTAGTTACCACAACCAATCCGGTGTCTTTTGCGGGGAATGCTTCTTCACTTCTCAATACCTCATAACCTCGTTTAGTGGCCGCATCACTCAAATCATGTTCAAGAGTACTTCGCATCTCACCATTACTGACAATAGCAAGAATAAAGAGTTTTTTAAACTTTTTGTCAACAGGAGGTGTAGGCGTTTTCCAAAATCCGGTTACTTGAACCTGCGGGCTGCAAGCAGCGATGACTAAAAGTGAAAAAATAACCGAAAATAACTTCAAATAGCCTGAATTAGTACTCTTCATGGGGGTTAATTGCTTTTTTAGAGAAAGAAATAGTAAATAATAATGGAATAGTTATGTTTTATTGTAATTTTGCCTATACTAGGTACTATCAAACAGAACTTTATAGATTTTGATAAATTTCATCAGGCAACATAGAATCTTCAAATCAATCAGGAATCAAAAGTAACATACTTAATCTAAGCATCAAAGGAGAATTTAAATTACATTGTAACCTATTCATAATCAACACATGAAATCCGAATCACTTCCCCAAAAAGTACTAATTGTTGATGACCATGTAATCATCAGAAGAGGAATGAAATTTATTCTTGAATCTAATTTTGGCATCAAGGAATTTCATGAGACGGAATCTTGCAAAGGATTTAAAGACATTATGGCTCAAATTCCTATTACTCATGTGGTGCTTGACATGCAATTGAATGATGGAAATGTGATGGAAATTTTGTCTGAGATGATCACGTTGTATCCGAATACAAAGATCCTCATATATACTATGAGTCCTGAAGAAATATTTGGTGCCCGAATTATAAGCATGGGAGTAGCAGGATTTCTCAACAAACAAACCAATGAAAAAGAAGTTATTAAGGCATTAGATCAGTTTTTTCATGGTCAGAAATATTATAGTCAACTGGTAAAAGATCAGCTTGAGAACAAGTCCGGGCCTGAAAACAAATCGGATCCATTCAGTGAATTATCTGAGAGGGAACTTACTGTATTAAGTTATTTGCTTCTTGGCGAAGGTATAAAGGAAATAAGCGGAAGACTAAATATTAAATCATCAACAGTAGCAACTTTTAAGGCAAGAATTTTCAATAAGATTGGTGTTTCAAACATTATCGATCTAAAGAACTTTGCAGAGATTTACAAGTTTAAACCATCTGTAAAATAATTAGAGTGAATGTAAATAACTTCAGTACCTTCAAATAAGTATTTATAATGAGATTGACGAAAATAGTTTCATTACTTTGTATTTTACTATTGCCAAGGATTGCCTTCAGTCAATCAACTGATGGGTATACTATCAATCACTTTACTTCGAAAAATGGGTTACCACAAAACAGTATCAGATCCATGGTGCTTGACGACAACCGATTTCTGTGGATGACTACAGAGGGTGGATTGGTCAGATTTGATGGTCAGAATTTCAAAGTTTATAATCATTACAGTGATCCATCAATTTTGAATGATCGGTTTGCTTCCGTTGTTAAATCCATGGAAGGAAAATACTATTCTTATGAACAGGCGAGTACCGTTTTTGAAATAAAAAACGGTGACATCCACATGGTGCAACAAGGAAACAGAACAAAACAACCGGCTGTAACATTCAAAGGAACGGTTCCGAATCTCTCTTTTGTAACGAAGAACATAGCAAAGCAATTCCCGGGAATCGCCAACGATGAAATTGTAGATGGATTGCTTACCACCATTCCTATAAGCGCCAATTCCTATGCAGTTGTTTTGAAAAATTGCCTCCGTGTATTTGTGAATGGAAATATGACCGGTCAAATTGCAACAGAAGGAATTTCCATAGCGGCAGCCTTCCCTCTGAACAACTACATTTACTTAGTAAATGAAAAAAATCAATTTTTTCGTTTTAATATTGCCGATAATACAATTCATCCAGTGAAAACCATTGGACAATTGTCGGAATTTAGCCATAAACATTTTCGATTTACAAAAGCTGTTTTCTGGAATCCGGATATGCCACAAGTTTATATAAAAATTGGCAGCCACTTATATGAATTAAACTCTGATATCAATGGAAATAATTTGAACCTGGTTTTAGTTACTACATCAATACCTGCAAATGCAACCATCACCGGTGTCGTTTTTGATAATAAGAGTCAAAATATTTTTATTGGAACTGAAACACAAGGACTCTATATTTTTAAGAAAAATAAATTAAAAACTGTTGTATATAACAACCCGGGCAATATTTACAACAACTCTTATTACAGTTTATGTGAAATAGACTCCGGAGTGGTAATGACTTGGCAAAATAAGGAATTTACAATTAACGAAGGACGGGTATTGAGCATTCCGCTTCAAAACGTAAGTCACGAATTTTTCCTTAAAGACTCCTCACAAAATGTTTGGTTCGGGAAAGGGGATACCATTGTAAGTTACAATTTATTGAAAGGCACTTTCAATAAATTCGAAAATGGACCGGAAAAGTCATACTATAAAGTTTTTATGGATGGTGATTCAATAATTGTTAGTGGTTCCCATGGAATTGGATACATCAAGTCAGGTAATTTTAATCAATTGTGTAATTATGACTATTCAAATCCACAAGTCCGAATTGAAGATATCATTCGAGGCCCTGATGGAAATATTTGGGTTGCCAGTTGTTCGGGGGTCAGCATTCAAAAACTTTCAACTTGCGAATCAACCAAAATTCCCGGATTACAAGGTATTTGTGCGCGAACTTTATTTATACACGAATCTAATGTGTTCGTTGGAACTTATGGTGATGGTTTTTATGTTTGGCATGATGGAAAAACATTGAAATTACCAAATGACAATGGCAATTACCTCACACATGTCCACAGCTTTCTTGTAGATGATTCAGATCGATTATGGATGTCCACTAACAAAGGACTATTGAACACCAAGTACAGCAACATCGAGAAATTCATTAAAGATTCAACTTATAAATTCACCTATCAGGTTTATGGAGAGGATGACGGTATTTTAAATTCGGAATTTAATGGAGGTTGTTCTCCTTCGGTGTTGCGACTATCAACCGGCTATGTAGCATATCCTACAATGGAAGGGATTGTATTTTTAAAACCGGAAGAAATCGTTGATGAATACCCTGATGAAACTATTGTTTTTGATGGTGTTTACATTGATGAAATACAAACTGAAATGTCTTCCATTTCTATTCCTTCAAATCACGAATCTATTAGACTGAATTTTTCTACTCCTTATTGGGGAAATCCGTTAAATTTAAAAATGGAATATAAGCTGGAAGGATTTAACAAAAAGTGGGTAGCATTATCTGTAGGCGTAAATACAGTTTCCTTCTCTAATTTAACCTCCGGTAGATATACCTTTAAGGTTAGAAAACTCACCGGCTCACAATCTAATCCTTATACTGAGTCAAAATTGAGTTTTATAGTTGAAAAAAAATATTATGAAACAGCCTGGTTTATACTTCTTTGTATGCTTAGTACAACAGCAGCGTTTTATTTCCTGCTTAAAATAAATTCACGACGAATAACAAAAAAGAATATTGAACTTGGACAAAGAATTTCAGAAAGAACTTTCGAATTACAACAAGCCAATCACAAATTGGAAATAAATTTTAATGAATTGGCCATAAAGGAGCAATTTTTACGCGAATCTATAAATGTAAAAAACAGACTCATCAGTGTCATTTCACATGATATTATTACGCCTTTGAAATTTATTTCGATGGTCTCCAGAATTTCTAAAAGGAATCCTGACATGATCGACAGGAATAAACTCATTGAAAGTATGAATGATATCGAATTTGCATCCGACAAACTTTATAACAATGCCAGTAACATTTTAAACTGGATGAAATTTCAAAATAATCGTATCACCCCAAAAATAGATCACATTGCTCTTCACGATTTTATTGAAGAATTGACCGAACCGCTCAGAGGTATGGCAGAAATTAAGGGTATTCATATCGAAAACCATATCCCCGAAGAAGACCTTATTCTTTCGGATAGAAATATGCTAATGATTGTTCTGCAAAATCTTTTATCCAATGCCATAAAATATTCTGATCAGGGAATAATAAAATTTACCGGAACAGTAAACGATAAGGGATATTATATCACTGTAAGTGATACAGGTATCGGGATGAATCAAGTTACTCTTGATGAAATTGAAAAGATTAAATTAAATGTTGGCAACCATTCCCTCCAGAAACCCGATAACGAAACCGGAAACCAATTAGGTTACTATATCATCACCGATTTTCTTAATTTAATAAATGGAACTTTTGAAGTTTCAAGCTCTGTTGATAATGGAACGGAAGTAACTATTAGGCTAGAGCAATAAGTTGGTAGGCAGCGGCGGTGGCGGCGGCAGGGGCGGCGGCAGCGGCAGTGGCGGCGGCGGCAGTGGTGGCGGCGGCGGTGGCGGTGGCAGCGGCGGTGGCAGCGGCGGTGGCGGCGGCGGCAGGGGCGGCGGCAGCGGCAGTGGCGGCGGCGGCAGCGGCGGCGGCAGTGGCGGTGGCAGCGGCGGTGGCAGCGGCGGTGGCAGCGGCGGTGGCGGCGGCGGTGGCAGCAGCGGCAGCGGCAGCACGTGCGGCGGCAAGCTGGCGAACGTTAATTATTCCCCCACACCCCACCCATTTATGGGGGCAGGAGGCCACAAAAAAACCGGTTACGCGAGATGCATAACCGGTTTCTAAAATTGTTTGATTTTTTTAAATTGTTTCCAAATTAATATTTAGAACTAGATTTTATTTTGATCGGTAATAATTATTAATATCTCCAAGCTAAACCAATGTTAGCTGTGATATAATTTCTTGTTCCAATATTTTCTGTTTTGAAAGCATTGTAATACTTTCCTGAAATGAAGAATTCGGTGGATGGTGACATGTGAACCAATACACCAATTTCGGGACGCAAAACAAAATGCCATTCATCTTCGGTCCAAGCATAAACACCCATATCCAATTCATTACCGGTGTACATAGTTCCAATTCCCAATCCGGCAAACGGGGTTAATAGTTCTGTTGGTTTAAGATAATAATTAGCAGTAAACAAAATTGGAACAGCACTACAATAGCGATATTGCTTACCACTTATTGAAGAAGTTTCAACAGTATATGTGTCATAATCTAAATCTTCATAAAATACATTCCATGCAATTTCAAAACCAACACCAACATTCAAATTTAATTTTCTGGTATAGTCAAATGTAGCACCTCTGAAACTGGCACGACCGATAAAGTCGCCAAAATCTCCCATAGAAAATCCCATAGAATATTGCAAGGAAGAAATATTTTCTTGAGCCATTACCGGAGCAGTATACAACCCGGTAAACAACATTATTGAAACAATTATTTTTTTCATAGATATTTAATTTTAAAAATTATGGACGTAAATATGATGATTGAGTAAATGCTTGATCAACCGTTTTATTGATTCGAGAAGGATAATCTGTTGAACTTCCTTCTAACAAACCATTGATGATAGATAACCAAACTACACGATTTTTGTTGCTGGGGTTAACACTATTTTTATCAACGAAAGCAGTAAAAAGTGTTCCGGTAGTATAGGTAGTAGTAACAGGATAAGGATAATACCATCCTCCATAACCGCCATACCATCCATAATAATAATTCCAGTAATCGTAATAATAAGTAACATTGGTTACTTCCAAAGCACTAGGAACTAAAAAGAAATCAGCCAAAGCTGTGTCGGTAACAAGAATATAACCTCTTGATGCCATGTTTGATTTTAATCTGTTAATAATTAAATTTCCTGTAGAGGGATTTAGAAACTCAAGCGGCTCTCCTGTTGCATGGTTTCCATTGATTCGAACTACTGAATCAGGGATTGAATAAAACTTCTTTCCATTAAAGTTAAATTGATCATCATAATTGGTATATACAATGTCAAATTCATCTACGTAATCTGGTCCGTCTGGATAACAGCCCCAAAAAGTAGTCATTAGCATCACCACAAGTATGCTATAAATTGATTTGTTTTTCATAGGTTTTTTTTTAATATATTTTATAATTCTTTTGCTTCAAAATTTGTTTCTAGATTGGATTTGTATTGAGTCGACAAAACTAATACTTTTTTTATAAATTTAGGCAATGTTTGGCTTTTCAAATTATATCTCAATAGTCTATTTATTAGCCTGATATTCAATTATTTACAATTAATGAAGATACTCTAAATTCATTATCTAATGAATTTTTGTAACAAATTTCCTACAAACCCTAATCATTGAATTGTACAGAAATTAAAACATATCAGAGTTTCTATATTTCCTCTTGTGCAAAATAACATCAATTCAAACTGTTTATAAATGATAAATATCATAGAAATATTAATGGTAAATAAATCAAAGAATATAAGCAAAAGTCTACAACAAATTCTGACAAGTTGACTCAATTAATTTGACCATTTTAATAACCCCATTTTGATGTGATATCCCCCCATTCTGCACCAACACGGCATGAAATTTCAGAAGGCACTATGTAGTTGTTTTTTGCGTATCCTTTTTGTTCTGCAAGGAACTTGTTGAAATGAATTCTTTTTGTTTCAAAATTCTCGTTATATAACTTAGTATAAATCTCCTCACAAAAGCGAATTGGATCTTTTTCGAGATCCTCAAACCTGACTTCCATCAGGTTTTCGCCCGGTATCAAATGTTTATTGGAATCATAGTTTTGGATCAATGATCGAAAGTTTTCGAAAATCATATTCTCAATGAACTCCGGCGCAACCTTATGCAACCATAGAGTAGGAAATAATTCAATGAAAAATTTTCGTGTACTCATATATACGGTCACCGGCTCACGGTATATATATATGAATTTAGCATTTGGGAAAATTCTCAGCAATGTTTGTATTCTGCCTGTATTGACAGGATTTTTCAAAATGGCTCTGCTGCCGCCTGAATTTAAGAGTGCCTTAATCACCAGTTCTCGGTATTTTCGATCCCATACTGATGCTTTGCCGGCATTTACATCATCAACAGATTGACGATAATACCTTTTATAAAATTTTGGAAAATAAAAAAAGTGATAAAATGATCTGTCAGTCAAATTACCCAGTGCAAATTCATCCTCCTGAGGCAGATCAATACCCAACTTAACATTATCCGATGGACGTTTTTCAGGCATATTCATTTTCATGAAATTTTTGAAAATGAATTTACTGGCCAAATTATTAGGAAATACCGATTGGTAAGTAGTCAGGTATCCGGAATCAGGATCAACACAAAGCATATTATGCAAAAAGGTGGTGCCACTTCGCCAGTGACCCAGGATAAAAACAGGATCTTTTTTAAATTTATATTTTTTGACTCTTTGTCTAAAAACAATTTCTTCCCACCAATAAAACGGGGTTGAAATAAGCACAACGAATGATGTCAGAAACAGCTTTAAATAATACTTTCCATCTACAGATCCTCCGTTCGAAAGCACTCGAAACAAATTTATCGGATTGGAGCCGATTAATGTGGAAATTGGGGGAATTTTAAACTCACTCATGCCAAAAGTCTTTATGGTCGAAAAGTAGTAAAAATCAAGATAAAAAATTCCAATTGTTCACTAAATAGTCTCAAAGGCTCAAAATTAACGCATTCATCCAATTCCATTGGATCGGGGTGTACGATTATTATGTACTTTTATCATTAATGATAAAATATTAGATCTATTACTTAATTTTACAAAATTGACATGGAATTATTTCCTTTATTCCGTGCCAACTTTAATTTTACTGATTCAGAAATAGTAAAACTATGAACCTGACAAAACTGTCAATTGAACGACCTACTCTACTGGTTGCAATAATTATATTACTTCTGTTTTTCGGAATATTCAGTTATTCAAAGTTGAACTATGAGTTGGTTCCGAAATTTACTCCGCCGGTATTAACCGTAGTAACCATCTACCCCGGTGCAACAGCTGAAGAAGTGGAGGCAGAAGTTTCCATTCCTGTTGAGGATCTACTCGCATCTCTGGAAAATATTGATCTGATCACAACTATTTCCAAAGAAAACTTTTCACTTGTACGAATAGAGCTAAAAACCGGCACCAATGTAGATTTTGCTCTTCAAGATGCTGCGCGAAAGCTGCAATTAATCAGTGATAAATTACCTGCCGGAACTCGCAAGCCTGTTTTGAGTCGATTCGATTTTAATGATTTACCCGTAATGCGCATTGCGTATTTCAGCAATCTCTCACCTTCGGCTATTACTGAACTCAGCGATGAAAAAATAATTCCTGCATTAAAAAAACTCCAAGGAGTTGCCGATGTCAGACTTTTAGGAGATGTTCGTGATGAAATTACTGTAAATCTCGACCGACAAAAATTGGCATTATATCACATCACTCCATTACAAATTCTTAAGGCTCTGGGAAGTGCTAATAGAAATATGCCTGCCGGATTTGTTGAGTCGAATGAAGAAAAAACCAACCTCAAGTTTTCAGGAAAATTTACTTCTATTTACGATCTGGAACAACTTGTACTTTATAAAAACCCTGAAAAAGACCTAAAGATTCGTCTTCGCGATATTGCGGTCATAACAAAATCAACTGAACCGGCCAAAGTTATAACCCGCTTAAATGGAAAACCTGCGCTAGGTATAGACATAAAAAAACAGGTCGACGCGAATGCTGTTGAGTTGAGTAAATTGGTAACTAAAGAATTAAAAACTCTGGAAAATGAATTTGCATCTAAGGATCTAAAATTCGAAATTGCTGCCGACACAAGTGTATTTACCGTTGAAGCCGCAAATGCAGTTATGCAAGATCTTCTTCTGGCAATTTTATTGGTTTCTATTGTCATGTTAACTTTTCTGCATAACATTCGAATCGCATCCATTGTGCTTATTTCTATTCCTATTTCCATCATTAGCACATTCATTGTTATGGAATTGATGGGATTTTCACTTAATTTACTTTCACTGCTGGGATTATCTCTTGCCATAGGTATTTTGGTAGATGACTCAATTGTTATTCTCGAAAATATATCCAGGCATATTTCATCAGGCAAAAATTCTGTTAAGGCCGCCTATGAAGGTCGCATGGAAATTGGGTTCACAGCAATAAGTATCACATTAATCGATGTTGTTGTTTTTGTGCCGGTGATTTTTGCATCAGGAATGGTTGCCGATTTACTTCACCAATTTGCTGTTGTAATTGTTACTTCAACACTCGTAAGTCTCTTTGTTTCTTTCACGCTGGTGCCGATGTTGGCTTCCCGCTGGGGCAAAAAATTAAACACATCGGACAAACCAAAGCTGAGAGATAAAGTTGAAGCATCAATTGAATCCGTTGCACTAAAGATGTTTAAACTGGTAAGTTGGTCACTTAACCATAAACTGCTGATAGCAATAATTACACTCCTGCTTTTTATCTCTAGCATTCTTTTAATCCCGGCAGGATATATCGGGATAGAATTTACAAAGGCCGGTGATCGTTCCGAATTTTTAATGGAGATAGAACTCGACAAAAGCGCTACGTTATCAAGAACAGATAAAATTACACGAGAGGTTGAAAAACTTATAATGGCTTATCCCGAAGTAGAAATCGTTTTTACCAATACCGGAATTACAAGCAGTGGTAGAATTGAATCCAACAATTCTTTCATGGCTGAATTATATATCAAGTTAATTGATAAATCGAAACGATCTATTTCAACGGCTCATTTCTCGGAAGAGATTAAGCGAACATTAACAAATAAATTTCCCGGCGTTATCTTCAGACCAATTGAAATTAATATTATTGGATTAAGAGATGATGATGCAGTTCAAGTTAGTTTACTTTCGATGAATCGCGATTCATTGAGTTTACCGGCCAAAGAAATCTTTCGTCTTCTTGAAACCACCACGGGCTCACGAGAAATTCAAACCACCGCTGAAAAACCTACTAAGAGTTTTGAATTTATTCCGGACATTGTGAGTATGGACACTTTAAATGTTGATCCTGTTCAAGCTGCTGCTACATTACGAACTCTAATTAGTGGGAATCGTGATTTTAATTTTACAGATGTTAACAAAAATATTCCTATAAATATTATTGCTGCGCAAGAATACAGATCTACTATCAAAGATGCTGCAAGATTAACAATTATTAATAGTCAGGGCAAAGTAATCCCTTTCAGATCATTCGGAACTTTCGCCGAAATAGAAACTCAAGGTACTCTTGAACGTACAAACAGAACGCCATCGGTGACCATTAAATCGCAAGTTGCCGGTAGGCCGGCCGGAACAGTGAGCAACGAACTTAAATCGAAAATAGAAACTGCAGGGTTTAAAAAAAATGTTAAGTTTTTATGGGGAGGATCTACCAAAAGAACCACCGAAGCGTTGATGACTTTAGGTATAGCTTTTGGTATTTCAATTTTGCTGGTGTATTTAGTTCTAGTCGCATTGTACGACTCCTATTTTTATCCATTTGCAGTATTGTTTAGCATTCCACTTGCGTTGATAGGAGCTTTTATTGCATTGGCAATAGCAGGTCATGCGTTGAGTATTTTTTCAATTATGGGATTAATTATGATGACCGGCTTAGTAGGTAAAAATGCTATTTTAATTGTTGATTTCGCTAACCACCTTCGAAAGGAAGGCCATGATCTTCGAGCTTCAATAGCTTTGGCAGTCAAACTTCGTTTCAGACCGGTTGTTATGACAACGTTAACAATTGTGTTTGGTTTGTTACCGGTGGCGCTTTCCTCAGGAGCTGGGTCGGAATGGAAAAATGGATTGGGTTGGGTTTTGATTGGTGGATTGACTAGTTCGTTGTTCCTTAATTTTATTGTAATTCCTGTTGTTTATTATTCTATCGAAAAGTTGTTGATGCGATTTGGATGGAGCGATTTAACTCGTAAAAAGATTAAAGTTGATGACTATAAATAAGAAATTGATATTTATAATTTGCTTTTTATTTTTCAGTGAACATGTGCAATCTCAATTTAAGTGGGAGCTCAAAAAACAATCTTCCGGAATTTCAGTATATACTTCAGATGTTGCAGGTTCCGAATTTAAAGCATTTAAAGCTGTTTCAACATTACAGGCTTCTCACATCAGTGAAATTGTAGCACCATTGCTGGATGTGCCAAATGCATCAAAACTTTTTCCCGACACTAAAGAAAGTAAGTTCCTGAAAAAAACCAATGACGGCAATTTTATTCAATACCAAATTACAGAAGCCCCATGGCCTGTGGATGATAGAGAAGGGATTTTTGAAATTAATTCTGAATATAATAAAGCAAATAATGAAGTAATCATCCTCTTAAAGTGTATCAAATATGACTATCCTTTATCGTCAAACGCTGTGAGAATGACTGAGGGAGCCGGTTTCTGGAAAATTAAAGAAGTTAAAGAAGGATTTTTTGAAATAACTTACCAATTTCATGCTAATCCGGCCGGGAAAATTCCATCTTGGCTTGCCAATTCTTTTGTTGTAGAAACTCCTTTTAAAACACTCCAAAACTTAAGAGAAATTCTTTTGAGTGGTAGTTACAAAACTGCTAAACTCGATTTTATTAATTGAAATCAAAAAGTTAAAACTTTGCGGTAACTTGTAAAATAATTGTTCTTGGCGCTTCAATTTTTAATGGCCTCAGCGAATATTCCAGGTTTGCAATATTGTTGGAAATTAAGGAAACAGAAAAATGTGTATTAATATAAACTCCAACACGTGCATCAAAAACCATACTTCCCGAATTATTTTCTTCTCTATATTCAACAATACCTGTTGGTAGTAAATAAGGTTGATCCAAATCGTAAAAAGTTTTGTCAATATTTTCCATAAAGGAATAAAAACGCATGCTCCCTCCTATTGAAAACCGCTTTTTATAGATTGCTTCAACATCTACTTTAAAAAGATGTCTAAATCGATATTTCAAAATATTATTTGTTGTGTCTGTACTGGTGTTTGCGTACGTTAGCTCTGTTGGAATAATTCCATCGGCAGGATTATCGGTGGCAAACACTTCATTGGCATTTTGAGTTTGTGGTAATACATAAGTATATCCCATAAGCAAATTCAACTCGATCTTGTTTGATATTTTACCATTGCCCATGAGCGACAATTCATAACCTTTCACCTGAGTATTTCCTGTATTCACAAATTTAAACCCTGCCGAATCCGGTGCCCAAATGGCATAAACATACTCAATGGTGTTACTATATTCCTGACGAAACAAAGCAAAATCCAGATAACCCATGAACCCACCAATTTTAAATCCTTGCTTAATACCGGCTTCCATACTCCAACTTGATTCAGGTTTCACTTCAGGATTTGGGAAAACGTATATGCCTCCTGTAGTTGTGATAATAAATTTTTCAGCTATGGTAGGATAGCGATATCCCTGCCCGTAGGAAGCTCTTATATTGGTAGTTTTTGTTATCTCAAAATTGGCTCCCGTACGGAAAACAGGCTTGAATACATTTTCACCGCCATTCAATTCAAAATATTCTCCTCGTACTCCTGCCATCACATGCAAAAACTTAAAAAATTTCTGACCCAGTTGTACATAGGCAGCTCTGTTCTTCAAATCATTTTTCGGACTTCCACTCCCTGCATATAAATTCGCTTCCGAATATGTTTCACTAATATATAAGCCACCTGTAAGACTTAGTCCACCGATACTCTTAAACGATTTTCCAAATTCATAATTTCCAAGAAACACATTTGCGGAATTTTCTTGTCCGTTATTATTGTTGTTATCTGTTCTATACCATCTCCCTCTAATACTGTGCTTCCCTCCTCTTGGGGTAAAGTAAACCACGAAAGGATCCAGATAAAATGCAGTATATTCGGTGAGTGTCATAGTTCCGGGAAATGCACGGTAGATGCCACTTGAGTCATCTCCCCATACTAATGAAAAATTTGACTTTCCGGTCATGATGTTTCCATTCAACCCAACACTTAGTCCTTCAATTTTCGCAGAACGGTATCTGTAATTAAAATTTATTCTTCCTGATTTGTTTACCACATCAGAATTATCAATTGTATCTGCTTTTATTGGAATACTTCCATCTAGAATGTATGGACCGATGTAATTATGATCGTAATTAAACTGCCCACCAATTACCAAATCGGTTTGTTTCATTTTCATTCCATGAGAAAAATTTAATCCGGTGAAATTCGCTGCTCCATCCCACCATTTAGCTTCTTCATTTTTGGGAGCACTGTAAAATCCGGTGTAAGTTCGAATATATGTACTACTTTTCTCCTTTGGAAATTTTGTTCTAAAATTAATGGTTCCGCTCAAAGCCGAAGAGCCATACAATACCGAAGATGCACCCTCAACAATTTCAATTTGTTCAATGTTTTCGGTTGGGATAAAAGCCCAGTCGGTACGACCTGCATCACCGGTTAAAATTGGTAATCCATCTATCAAAGTTGCTACACGGCTTCCAACACCAAAACTAAAACCACTACCACCACGAATTTGTGGCTCCTCATCCAGAATTATTAATCCGGGAGATTGTTCCAAAGCAGATTTAATATTCACTGTGTTTTTGCTTTCTATCAGCTGTGGCTGGATGATTTGCATAGAAACAATAACTTCATCTAAATGCTGTTCAAACTTGCTTGCTGAAACTACTACCAAATCCATTTCGGAAGGCAGCATTTGCAACGAAAAATTGTGTTCGATAAGTTGATTTGATTCAATAGTGACTGAAAAAGAATCTGCTTTCATCCCTAAAAAGGAACAAATTAAAAGATGCTTACCGGGATTTAATTTAATCTCATATCGACCATCTTTATCCGTAACAGCACCATTAGTTTTATCAGTTGAGTGAATAATTATTGCTCCTGGTAGAGATTGATTTTTCTCTGTGTCCAAAACAAGGCCACGAAGGGTTCCTTGTTCCTGGGCAACACAAAATGAAAATAGAAAAATGCCTAAGACGGCCAATATAAATTTTTTTGATCGTAACAACTCCAACATAAGAGTTAATTACAATTTAATCAATTTACCATATACAGGCACTGTTAGTCCGGCCTGTTCAAATTTATAAAAGTAAACGCCACTATTCAGTTGTTGCAAACTAATTCGTTCACTACCTGGCTGAACATCTTTAATAAAAGCCAACCTTCCTGCACTATCAAATATTTTCATTTGAGTTGACTTACCCGAAGTGTTAGAAATTTCAATTTCATCATCAATAAGGTTGCTTAAAATTTGAAATGGTGCAATTTCGCTTGCTTCATTAATTCCTGAAGGATTAAATATTAAATCAATATCGTCAATAATTATTGAACTATTTACTTGTGGTGTTACAGGATTGCTGGAGCTAAGAATCCAATAAGACAACACCGGAGTTGCTGTTGAGAAGTAGGTGATAGGCATTGAAAATCGGGTATACGTAGCAACAGGTGTATTAGGCATGTAATTTCTTACAAAACCAACTGTATCATTTGCTCCATCGAGCAGCACAAACTGAACAAATCCTGAATCGGCAGTCGATATCGGATTAGATTTATACCATCCAACAATACTATCAGGACGTTGTGTGTAGGGAATTCCGCCGGTAACACCATAAGGCGGCGTCGTAATAAGCGATGCAGTACTGGCGATGCCATTGGCAGTAACACCAAAAACAGATTTAGTTGTTAGCTTGATGGCATAGGTTCCACTATGTACATCAGCACCGGTAGCCCTTGTACAAGTAAAAACACCTAAAATTCCGGTATTGGGATTAAGAGTATTCCAATTATTAGGATCAAAATGGTTTCCTACTTGTGTCCAGTTTTCAAAACCGGGATTAGGAGTTGCTACATTCTGAGCTTCAGACAATTTGCTTATACCCAGAATTAAGAACATAATGAAGGAGAGTTTTTTCATTGGAATGGAATTTAGAATTTGGGCTGCAAGATGGAATTATCAAACAAAGATAAAAATTACAATGAATAAATCAAATTGGTAGCAATTGCAAAAATATTCAGTTGCAAACTTTTAGAACTTCGAATGATCAAACAAATTCCCGGAATACACAAAAAAAGGAACACCGAAGCATTCCTTTGAATTAGCATTATTTTGAGAACTGTTACCCATTAAGTGCCTCAGCACCGGCTACAATTTCAAGAATTTCGTTGGTGATAGATGCCTGACGGGCTTTGTTGTATTGAAGTTTCAATTCCTTAATCAGTTCGCCTGCATTGTCTGTAGCCTTACTCATGGCAGTCATACGGGCACCGTGCTCACTAGCGTGAGAATCGAGTACCGCTTTAAATAATTGCGTTTTTATTGATTTCGGGATCAAATCAAGTACAATTTCTTCTTGACTAGGTTCAAAAATATAATCGTTCACAACTTTTGACTTCTCCTTTTTGGATGGAGGAGTTATTGGAAGCAATTGTTCAGAAATAACATATTGAACAGCGGCATTTTTAAACATATTATAAACCACCACCACTTCGTCGTAATTACCGGCGGCAAATTCCTTCATAACATCTTCTGCTACAGCACTCACATTATTGAAATTGAGTGCATTAAACAGTTCATTATGATTTCCGGCGTACAGCTTTGGATTTTTGCTAAAAAAATCGCTAGCCTTTTTACCTATTGAAAGAACCTTTAGGTTACCATTCCTGGCAACGTCCTGATATTTATCGATTATAAGCTTGTTAATGGTTCTAATCACATTCGCATTAAAGGCTCCGGCAAGTCCACGATTTGAAGTCACCGCAATTAACAACACTTTGTTAACCGGTCTTACTTTGGCGTATACTCCACTACCGGATGCATCCACACTTTCAGCCACATTCTCGAGAATTTCCTTAAGCTTTGAAGCATATGGACGCATTTGTGTAACCGCATCTTGCGCACGACGCAGCTTGGCAGCCGAAACCATTTTCATGGCTTTGGTGATCTGCTGTGTTGAATTAACAGATGTAATACGTACTCTGACCTCTTTTAAGTTTGCCATCTTTATTAAACTATGCCGGATGGATTAATGTTCCGGGATAAGAAATGATATTACTTAACTAAATATTTTGAAGATACTTCCTTTGCAACTTTTTCAAGAGTGCCGGTTACTTGCTCGCTTAAGTCTCCTTTTTTCAATGCATCAAGTGTAGACTTGTATTGTGCATCCAAAATATTCAAGAAATCTTTTTCAAATGTCTTCACATCTTTCAAAGGCACATCTCTCAACAAACCTTTTGTACCACAATAGATGATAGCAACTTGCTTTTCAACTGTCATTGGTGAATATTGTCCTTGCTTAAGAATTTCCACATTACGTGCACCTTTGTCGAGAACCGATTTTGTTGCAGCATCCAAATCAGAACCGAACTTAGAGAACGCTTCCAATTCACGATATTGTGCCTGATCGAGTTTCAATGTACCTGCAACTTTTTTCATGGATTTAATTTGAGCATTACCACCCACACGCGATACAGAAATACCCACGTTAATTGCAGGACGAACACCGGAGTTAAATAAGTTAGCTTCAAGGAAAATTTGACCATCGGTAATCGAAATTACGTTGGTAGGAATGTAAGCAGAAACGTCACCTGCCTGTGTTTCAATAATTGGAAGTGCAGTTAATGAACCACCACCTTTTACTTTTCCTTTCAAGTGTTTCAGGAAGATCGTTCATATTAGCAGCGATTTCATCAGACTCAATTATTTTTGCAGCACGCTCCAGCAAACGAGAGTGTAAGTAAAATACATCACCAGGATAAGCTTCACGTCCCGGTGGACGACGCAACAACAGATGAAACTTCACGATAGGCAACTGCTTGTTTTGAAAGATCATCATAAACAATCAATGCAGGACGACCGGTATCGCGGAAATATTCACCAATAGCAGCACCTGCCATTGGAGCAAAGAACTGCATTAGGAGCTGGATCAGAAGCTGTTGCAGCAACAATAACTGTATAAGCCATTGCACCATTTTCTTCCAAAGTTTTTACAATATTGGCAACGGTAGAACCTTTTTGTCCGATTGCTACATAAATGCAATAAACAGTTTCTCCTCTTTCATAAAATTCTTTTTGATTGATGATGGTATCAATTGCAACAGCAGTTTTACCTGTTTGACGATCACCAATAATCAACTCACGCTGACCACGTCCGATAGGAATCATGGCATCGATGGCTTTGATACCTGTTTGAAGTGGTTCTTTTACCGGCTGACGAAAAATTACACCGGGAGCTTTTCTTTCGAGTGGCATTTCCAGTAATTCGCCGGTAATAGGACCTTTACCATCAATCGGGGTTCCCAAGTGTATCTACTACACGACCCAACATACCTTCACCAACATTGATGGATGCAATTTTTCCGGTACGTTTTACAACATCACCCTCTTTAATTTCAGTCGATTTTCCGAGCATTACTGCACCAACGTTATCTTCTTCAAGGTTCAAAACGATTCCTTGAAGTCCATTTTGAAACTCGATCAATTCACCTGATTGCACTTTAGTGAGTCCGTAAATTCGAGCAATACCATCACCCACCTGGAGTACGGTACCTACTTCTTCGAGTTCACTTTCTGATTTAAAGCCGGCAAGTTGTTGTCTTAAGATTGCTGAAACTTCATCCGGTCTTACTTCTGCCATTTTTTATAGTATTATAATAATTTAACTAAGTCGATTTGATATTTATTTTTGAATAAAAGTTGTATTGAAATCTTTTTTGAGACTAACCAATTTGTTCGATACAGAAGAGTCGATTTGATTATCACTCCAACGAAGAATAAATCCACCAATGATAGAAGGATCAACAATTTCGTTTAACTCTATTGTGCCACCGGTTGCTTTTTTTACAATGCCAACCATTTGCTCACGCAATTGTGGATCAATTTTAGTTGCTGTGGTGATATAGGCTACTTGAACCTTATTAAGTTCCTTATAAAGATCGATATATGCCTTCGCAATTTCGTCCATTATTCTCTCTCTGTTTTTACTGATAATAAGTCGCATAAAATCCAAAGTGGTTTCCTGCATCTTACCTGTAAATATTTCTTTTACTACAGCATCCTTTTTATAATTGTGAATTACCGGAGACTTAAACATTGCTGCAAGTTGACGATTAGTTTTTAGAACATTTACCATCAGCTGCATGTCGGTATTTATAAGCTCGAGGATATTTTTTTCCTTTCCCATTTCGAGAAGAGACTTTGCATATCGTCGTGCTACTTTTGTTTCGGCCATTTTATAATGATCAAAAAAATTAATTCATTTTTATATCTTTCAGCAAATTAGCTACCAGAGCATTTTGCTTTTCATCGGTAGCAAGTTGTTGACGAATCACTTTTTCAGCAATTTGAATAGAAAGAGCAGCCACCTGATTTTTCATCTCATTAATGGCAGCAGTTTTTTCATTCTGGATATCTTCACGTGCAATTTTGCGAAGACGATCGGCTTCTTCTGTTGCTTTTGCTTTTGCATCATTGATAATTTCGTCTTTCGCATCACGCGCTTCTTTAAGCAATAAATCGCGTTGATTGCGGGCTTCCTGCAAAAGTTTTTCGTTGTCGGCTTTCAGATTAGCCATTTCCTCTTTCGCTTTTTGAGCTGCATTCAAAGCTTCTGCTATTGAACGCTCACGCTCATCTAGTGCTGTAAGAATTATAGGCCATGCGAATTTTTTGAGTAGGAAAAGTATGATGGAGAAAGAAATCACCATCCAGAATACTAAACCAAATGCGGGTTTTACTAATTCCATTGAGACTGATATTAATTTTGTTTGTGAATGTTCTTTTAAAATCTGTTATGCAGCCAAGCGCTACATAACAGATTTAATTTTTTGGTTTGGTTTACTTGAAAACAACAAGAAGACCAACAACCATTGCAAAGAAGGCAGCACCTTCAACAAGTGCAGCAGTAAGAATCATGTTTGCACGGATATCGTTAACCGCTTCCGGCTGACGTGCAATTGACTCAAGTGCTGATCCGCCGATACGGCCGATACCTAAACCTGCACCTACTGCAGCTAAACCGGCACCCAATGCTGCAACACCGTAACCAAGGCCTAAACCCGCTACTTCTGTTGCTTGTAATAAGATAGTTGATAACATGGAATTGAATTTAAATTATATAAATGAATTAATGAATTTGATGTGGTAATGTGTTGATGTGTTGATGTGGTAATGTGTTGATGTGGTAATGTGTTGATTTTATCAAACTAATAAACTAATAAACCAATGAACTAACAAACTAATAAACCAATGAACTAACAAACTAATAAACTAATGAACTAACAAACTAACAAACTAACAAACTAACAAACTAAATCAAATGCGCCTCTTCCACTTTAGCATCATGACCAGGTGTATCGTGATGCGCTTCTTCAACAGCGGCACCAATATATATTGCAGAGAGTAATGTAAATACATATGCTTGTAGGAAAGCAACAAGCAATTCGAGACAGGTCATGAATACGGTAAATGCTATTGAGAATACTGCAGCTCCGAATCCGGCGCCTGCTCCCATTTCTCCAAAAATGAAAATAAGACTAAAGAAAGATAATGCAATAATGTGACCTGCTGTAATGTTAGCGAAGAGTCGGATCATTAATACAAATGGTCTCAAAAACACTCCTAATATTTCAATTGGCGTTAACAAAAAGAGCACCCACCCCGGAACACCAGGCATTGCAAAAATATGGTGCCAATAATGTTTGTTTCCATTCACTAAAACGATAAGGAAGGTAATAACTGCCAATGTCATTGTTACAGAAATACTTCCTGTTAAATTAGCTCCTCCCGGAAATATTGGAACCAATCCTAAAAGATTATTCAACCATATAAAGAAGAAGGCCGTCATCAAATAAGGGAGGAATTTTTTGTACTTCTTTTCACCAATTGAAGATTTAGCGATATCGTCTCTTACAAATATTACCAACGGCTCAATCAATCCTTGAAGTCCTTTTGGAGCTTGACCCGGGCGGGCGTTGTATGCTTTTGCTACTGAAAGAAAAATCATCATCAGCAATATCATACTCACAAATAAAGAAACTACATTTTTAGTTATTGAAATATCCCAAAGACCGGCTGTTTTTACTTCGTTAACAGTTGCTGCATGTGCATCGCCTTCCTGTTCATTTGTTGCAACAATTTTTCCTTCTTTTAAAGCTAAGCCATTATGTATTTCGTGACCATGATGAAATGCCGAAGACATGAACACATTTAATCCCGATTCAGCGGAATATACAATAACAGGAAGAGGAATTGAAACTGCATGCTCTCCTTCACCCCAAAGATGCCAATCGTGAGTGTCCCCAATATGTTCCGTGATCATTTTACCGGGATTAAATTTAACCGCGGATTCACCCTCACTTGCAACGGCGGGCGATAAGGCTACTGTTAAAAAAAACAGGATTATAAATGAAATTACTTTATTGATTTTCAAGGAGAATAAAGAGGAAACAGATTTCATTACTTGGGTGATCTTTTAGCTTTTTAAAACGACCGCAAAGGTAGAAAGTAAATGCTAATAAAAAACAGTATTCTCCTAAATATTATTCAACATATTGAGTGATTTCGAACACCCTTATTAATCGCTGTAAATCAAAGACTTAACAGTTCAAATCCTAAAATTAAAAATCAATATTTTTCAACAATTGGGGAAGTATTAGTCCTTAGTTTTCATTCCACTGAACTTGTTGTACACCACAGAAACTTCAAAAGCGGTATAAAACAGGTAATAAACGAAGAAATGCAAAATGAATCCAAATGCCCCTTCTTTATTCAATAACCCAAAAATGAGCATAATAGTCATGAATATGAACAACTTAGCCCCTGTAGCTCCCATAAAAAACCGGATAAACGCTGCGTCACTCTTTTTTCCGGCATTTAGAAGTCCAAGATGAAATAAAAATGTGATAAAAATTATAAAAAGATGAATGAAATAATGATTGGCAAACTGCATTTTTTGAGGAAGAGCCGGTTCAATAAAATGCATAGCAGCACCTATGAGAATTGAAAAAATACCTAGTTTTAAAATAAATCCGTCGGAAGATTTCATGCTTTGAAAGCTATTGTAAATTCTAAAAGAATAGATTATTTGTTTGATCCAACATTTCTCAAAAAGTAATAAAGTGAAAGTGCAACTGATGCAAGGCTCAAGACCACGGTAAACACCGGGATTTTAAGATGAAGCCAGGCATCCAATTTAACACCGCCCCAGGTGCATAAAAAAATGATGGCGGCCATTTGAAATCCAACGGCAGAATAACGTGCGTATTCGTTAAGCGGTTTTTTCTTTGATCTGAATTTCGGATTGTTTGTCGGCATGCTTCAGATCCTTTATCATAGGTCCCATATTGCAGTTTCCTGTAAAACTTGCTCCTACTTCAACAACTAACTTTCCGGTTACAATATCACCGTTGATTTTGGCAGTTGATTTTAAAAACATCATCTCGGCAACAGTCATTTTTCCTTTTACAGCTCCTGAAATGTCGGCATTCTGACAAAAAACATCACCTGATATCTGACCGGTTGAACCAATAACTACTTTTGATTTTGAAGAAACTGATCCAATAATGGTCCCATCTATACGGATATCGCCCATTGCTTTCACATCGCCTTCTATTACAGTTCCTGCCCCTATCAGGTTGATAGAGCCACTTCCTTCACCGGATTTCATCTGGCTACTTTTGTTTTTGATGTTTTCAAACATAATCCCCTTGATATTTGAATGTGTTCACAAAGATAAGTCAAAAAGTTAACTATTGAAAAATATTAACTTCCCACAAATGTTATTGATTTGTAATTAACGGTCAAAAAAAGGGCAAAGTATGCTGGATAAGACCTTAATTAAGGTAATTTTCCTCGTAAAATTTCTCGTACCCGTCCAGGTCTTTTGTTTGCATTAATAAAAGCATGTTGTCCGGTGTAATGGTAACATATCGTGCACTACTAATATCCAGTTCGGTAAAAGCCTCAGGATCACCTAATAAACCATCGAGATAACGCAATGCATCTTCTTTATTTGCAAACTCTCTTAACATAACAAACTGGTTTTCAGTGCCTAAAAATGCACTTGAAATTTGAATGCCCTTACTATTATAATACTTGTTATTATAATTTGACAACGCAATTTTGAAATCATTGGTGCTAATTACATTATTACGATAAACAAAAACAACATATTGAATTGTGTCAGGCTTAACAATAAATGGAGTTTTGGGTTTTGGAGCTTCTACAATAGTAGGAGGTGCATTTCCCGGAGCCACGGCAGTGGTTGAATCATTTGGAACAACTGTCTCAGGTTTCATAAGCGCCAGAATTTCCTTTGCCCTTATCGAAACTGAATCACTAGGGTATTTAAGTATGACCAATTTCAAAGAAGCTTCAAACTCTGAAAGTGGGCGTGTTTTTCCTATAGCCAGTGCCTTGAGAAATTCAAATTTGGGAGCGAGTTCACTGGAAGGGAAAAGCGAATCGGCTGTAGCTTTTCTTTCAATAACATCTTCGTATTGTTTATTCAAATAAGCTCTATAAGTATTTTCATAAAATACTTTTTGGATAGCCACCTTTTTCTGTTGATCTTTAAAATAATCGGGGTTCAGAATAATTTTAGCGTATTCTGTGTCGGGATAATCGTTAAGGATGATGTTTTTATAATAATCCGATTTTTCCAAACTATCCATCGAAAGATAAACGCGATACAAATTATAATAAGTCGGTAATTTATATTCGTTGCTCGGATATCTACTCATCAGTGCCTCGAAATTTTTAGCCGCCTCTTTATTGTCTTTCAACTGTTCCTTATAAATTAACCCGACATTATAATAGGCTTCAACAATTTTCTCATCCGATTTAGCTAAAAGCTCGGGTGTTGTTGGTAAACCTGCAAGATATGTTTCTCTTTTTTTCGCATTTTCTATTTGCTGCAAAGAATCTCGCACTGCCGGATCAAGTTTTGCAATAGTATCTACTTCTTCTCCTTCATCTTCGAGTTGAGTAGCCTCAGCGAAGGAACTCTTAGTGGAGCGCCTCCAATTATCCTCCAACTTTCGATTTCCCCACAAACGTAAAAACTCATTAAAGCCGAAACTTACAGAAGATTGATTTGAAAAATACCAACCATTACCGGTATTATTTTCTCCGGGCCTACTACCTTGTTGATTAAATGAAGGATCGGCAAGTTGTTGCTCCTTACCTTCTAATTCAGCTAATTTACGTTCCTCTTCTTGTTTTCTTTTGAATTCTTTTTCTTCATTTTCAAAAGCAATTTTCTTTTCTATAATCATCTCTCTTTCTCCGGGAGTTCTTGAGGCAAGTGCCTGCAAACTATCTTCCCGCATAATAATATTCAAGTTTTGAATAAGTTTGTTGAGATTTGTTTTGGTGTTTATGATTGTCAAGTAATCGGGATAATCTTGCGATAAAAAAGCCGCGGTACTATCATAATATGTTTGTGCCAATTGATAATTAGGAAGCTTGAAATGAATTTCGGCAAGCTTTAAATAGGAAAGAGCCTTTTGATTACTATTTGACACACTACTACTCACAGATTTTCTGAGGTAATCGATAGCTTCAGGGGTATTGTTTTCTTTTAATGAAATCTCGGCTAGTGCGTAAAAAATCTGATCATGATACTCAATATTTTTATCATCAGATAACATTTTCACAAGCATCTTGCGCATCTCTTTTGCATCAGGACTATTCACATCAACACATCTGGCGCGGTTTACCTTTGCATTGAATTGCATCTCATAAGGAGGATTCAGTTTCAAAACCTGATCATATTTGGAAACTGCTTTCGGATACTCCTCTATTTTTTGATAAATCTGTCCAAGTATAAAAGCAAATCGAATACGATCTTGACGTTTTTTACTCGAAGCATAAGCCTTTTCTAAATGTTCGGAAGCTAATTCATAATCGTTTTGAAGTAAATAATAATCGGCATAAATAGCATTGTAAAACCATCTTAAGTCATTCGGCATTTTAGGATCATCTTTCAATGTAGTCAACAGATAATCGGCATCCGGCATTTTTCCCAATCGAAGATAACATTGAGTGAGCCATAATAAAGCATCGTACTTGATTGGACTGCTTCTATATTCTGCTGCCACGAATTGAAATGACTCTATTGCAGTCCAAGTATCATGTTTATAAAATTGTGCAATCCCAATTAACAAATAACTATCATCTATCCATGAATTCCGCTCCTGACCATCAATATCCATTGAATGGCGTTGAATCACAATAGATACTTTTTTGATTGCCTCATCCATGCTAGGGAAAACAGCTTTTGCCGATTTCTCATCGCCATATTTAAAAACTGTTAAAATACGATCATAGCGATCAATTTGACCTGTGGCTAACGATTTTGCTCCTGCTTTAACCCTTTCACGGGCGTTAAAATAACCGTTGTAATGAGCAAGTGTTTTATGATACTCTCTGCTTAAAATATTATTTTTTTTCACAGAACAAGAGGGGCTCGAAAGAACCACCGCAAGTAATGCAAAAACCGCTGAAAATTTTACTATTCTTCTAAAGTTCAAAATACTGAAGATAACCGATAAGTCACAATAACTACAAAATGCTGGTTTTAGTATGTTTTACAGGAATTTAGCTCACTTCTAAATTTATCGGTCGATTGCTATAATTTCCGATATTTGCACACTTACTCAAACCGAGGCAAACTTAGCGATTGTTTTTGGTTTAACCAATATTTGCATCAGGTGGCAGACAAACCCAAGAAGAAAATTTATCGGAAATTAAGTAGTAAATACCGGTTAGTTTTGATGAATGATGAAACTTTTGAAGAAAAAGTTTCCATCACACTCACACCACTCAATGTTTTTGTTTTTGTTGGCACTCTCATTATTACTCTCGTTACCCTCACCATTTATATTATTGCCTTCACTCCTTTGCGGGAATACATTCCGGGTTATGCCGATATTACCATGCAAAGGAAACTATTAACTCTTACAGCAAAAACCGATTCACTTGTCAACTCGCTCGAAACCAGAGATTTGTATTTGATGAATCTGAGAAACGTGATTAATGGGCAAGCCGGAACCGATAGTGCTTCCACATCAGTACCCTCACTTACCCGCTACGATACCATGAAAATTCAACCTGCTTCACCGGTTGACTCTGCTATGAGGCAACAAATTGAGTCTCAAGACCGATTTACTTTATCCACAGGCGGCAGACAAGCGACTTCGAGCCTCAGCAGTTTTTACTTTTTTACTCCTGTGAAAGGTACTGTCACTAATTACTTCAACAATAAAATTAAACATTTTGGAATCGATATTGTAGCTTCTCCTAATGAGGTGATCAAAAGCACCCTTGACGGGACGGTTTTAATGGCGGACTGGACATCCGAAACAGGCTATGTTATTGCTGTTCAGCATTCAAACAATTTGTTTTCTATTTACAAACATAATTCGGCACTACTTAAAAATCCGGGTGATTATGTTAAAGCCGGAGAGGTAATTGCCATCATTGGGAATAGTGGTGAACTAACTACCGGACCCCACCTCCATTTTGAATTATGGTATAACGGAAGTCCTGTTAACCCAGTTGATTATATGACCTTTTGAAATTGAAAGAACTACCCAAAAAACACATTGCCTTACTGGGATCCACCGGTTCCATAGGAAAACAAACTCTCGAAGTAGTTGCAGAACAATCGGATTCATTTTGCATTGAGGTACTCACCGCACACAATAATGCCGATTTATTAATCGAACAAGCGCGAATTTTTCATCCCAACACCGTTGTAATTGGAGATGCCCAAGCCGTTCACAAAGTAAAAGATGCTTTGGAACCTCTTGATATAAAAGTATTTGCCGGTCATGATGCCTTAGCTCAAGTGGTTCAAATGGACACCATTGATATGGTGGTGACGGCTTTGGTTGGATATTCAGGTTTGCTTCCGACTATTTCAGCGATTAAAGCAGGAAAACCAATTGGTTTAGCTAACAAAGAAACTCTAGTGGTTGCAGGAGAGCACATTATGTCCTTGGCGCGCGAAAAAGGCGTGAATATTTTTCCAATTGATTCGGAACATTCCGCTATTTTCCAATGCCTTCAAGGTGAATGGCATAACCCTATTGAAAAAATTTATCTTACTGCTTCCGGTGGCCCCTTTCGGGGGAAGAAATTGAATGAACTTGATTCTGTAACTGTTGCCCAAGCTCTCAAACATCCTAACTGGTCGATGGGAGCCAAAATTACTATCGATTCTGCTACTTTAATGAATAAGGGATTGGAAATGATTGAGGCTAAATGGCTATTCAATTTGCCCACCTCAAAAATTGATGTGATTGTTCATCCTCAATCTATTATTCATTCTATTGTTCAGTTTGAGGATGGATCAATGAAAGCACAAATGGGGTTGCCCGATATGAAACTGCCTATTCAGTTTGCAATTGGCTATCCGGCTCGACTGAAATCTTCGTTTCCTCGATTTGATTTCGTGAAATACCCACAGTTAACTTTTGAACCACCTGATATTGAAACTTTTCAGTGCCTTTCGTTGGCTACACTTGCAATGGAAAAAGGTGGAAATATGGCCTGCATCCTCAATGCTGTCAACGAAATTGCTGTTGAAGCCTTCCTTAAAGAAAAAATTTCATTTACTGGTATACCAAAACTCATCGAAAACGTTATGCAAAAGGCAACTTGGATTCCAAAACCTTCAATTGAAGATTATGTTGCAACTGATGAGGAATCAAGAAGTCTTGCAAAGGAGATAACCGGATTGTGAAAAACAATGTTATTTAAACTAATCCGCTTGTCTACCAACTTCTCAATATTTAAAGTAATTTCACCGCTTTCAATACAGAAACGGATCAATTAAAAACACACAATGACAGGATTAATTATGGCAGCCCAACTTATTTTGGGATTGTCGATACTAGTAGCTCTTCACGAACTAGGACACTACCTTGCGGCGAGAGCATTTGGAATAAGAGTAGAAAAATTTTATCTTTTCTTTGATGCATGGGGTTTTAAATTTTTCAGCTTCACTAAAGGTGATACTGAATATGGAATTGGCTGGCTTCCTCTGGGGGGATATGTCAAAATTTCAGGAATGATCGATGAATCTCTTGATAAGGAAGCAATGGCACAACCACCGCAGCCTTACGAATTCAGATCCAAACCAGCTTGGCAACGTTTAATTGTGATGGTTGCCGGTGTAACAATGAATGTTATTTTAGGTGTTATTATTTTTTCATTCATTCTATTACTCGACAAAAAAGAATATCTTCCCAACAGCGAAGTAAAAAATGGAATTTATGCTTACAAATTAGGTAAGGATATTGGACTTAAGGACGGAGATAAAATTGTAGCAATTGATGGGCAGTCGTTTGAAAGATTTGATGACTTATTGAGTTCTCGCGTCGTTTTTGGATCAATACTAACGGTTGAGCGTAAAGGACAAACAATAGAGGTTGAAGTACCTGATAATTTTTACAGAACTATTGCTAAAGAAGGTCGATGGAACTTTATTGGAACCGGTGAACTTGTTTACGAAGTTAATTCTATTGCTGAAGGCGAAAACGCTGAAAAAGCAGGATTAAAAGTTGGTGATAAAATTGTTGGAATTGAAGGTACACCCATAAATGGAAACAATGACTTACCGAACCAATTATCTAATGTAAAAAATGGAGAAATAGATTTTATTATTCAGCGTAATGGAAGTGAATTAGTCATTCCTACAAAAGTTAATGCTGAAGGAAAAATAGGAATTGGTTATAACACCACTTCAGAAATTAATCCTGATTACCGGATGAAAGCTTTTACATTAGCTTCAGCTTTTAAGTTTGGAACTGCCGATGCATGGGAAGCACTTGTATCAAACATTAAAGGTCTAAAAAAGATTTTTGCCGGTGAGGAAAAGGCGACCGATGCTGTGCAAGGCCCAATTGGAATAGCACAAATTTATGGAGGCACCTGGGATTGGTCGTGGTTTTGGCGCATAACAGGATTGCTTTCGATGGTGCTTGCCTTTATGAATATATTGCCTATTCCTGCTCTCGATGGAGGGCATGTTATTTTCCTAACTATTGAAGCTATCACACGACGTAAATTCAGTGATGTTTTTATGGAGCGTTCTCAAATGGTAGGTATGGTTATTTTGCTTTCGCTGATGGTGTTTGCTGTTGGAAACGATGTGTGGAAACATATTATCAACTAAAATATATTCATGATTCGTTTAAGTTTAATCACATTACTTTTTCTTTCGCTGATAAAAACAACTTCTGTTGCACAGGAACAAATCGCTCATGATTCTATTCCTGCTCACAAAGTAATGTTAATACCTTACGATCCTCGTTATTATTTATCGGATGCCGATCGAGATATTATTGAGCAATCTAAAATGGATGGTAACACCATCCGTAATAGCTTTAGACATAATATCGATCGTCATGTTCAACGTGCAATTGGAGGCTCAGGATATCAATGCATTTCGTTACTGAATGATACTGCCGATGCTCTGCAAGAAACGCTGTATCAGATTACCGGCCATATGGGCTACCGTTATGAAAAAGCAATTCCTATCACACCTAAAGTGCAAGTGATTGAAAAAACAATCACAAAGGTGAAAGAAAGTAATACTAAAGACCACGAAGATTCAAAAACAGCATCAAGATATATTCCTGTTGCAGAAGATGCCATGTACATGCATGCTATTGTTTCAAAACCGCAGCCTTTGTTTGATGCACTTTATGAGCAGTATCAAACTGATATTTTTGTTTTCCTCACGCAGTTTGAAATTAAAACCAATTACAAATCCTGTATGGATATTGCCAACAAAATTTACAAGAGAGAGGTGATGGTACATTTTACAATTTACAATCGCCAGGGACAAGTTATCGCAGGAAGTTATGCTACTTCATTTTTCCCATCCGATTCCAATGTTTCAAATAAAATTATTGGAGATAATTTTCCTGAACTGGCAGGCTACATTGCAGGTTGTCTTCCTTAAATTAATCGATTACTATTAAGTTAGGAATGTAATAGCTCATTCAGTTTATGTTCAATTTTAACTTTTCAGTTTTCAATTCGCGTTGACGGCGATCGGAGCATAAATTTGGGACGAAGGAAAAAATTAAAAAGCTTTCCTACTTTAAATTAATCGATTACAATTTTCCGGATCGAATGATTTCCTGCATCCGAAACAAAATAATCACCTTCACTATTAATAACCATATCGAAGGGAAATTTGAATTTTGCTGTTTCTCCTGAGCCATCTCCAAATCCAATTGTTCCATCACCGGCAATAGTTGAAACCAATTTACCGGGGCTCACATTACGAATCAAATGATTGGAAAAATCACAAACAAATAGGTTTCCTTTTTCAGCATATACGCCTGCCGGGTTATTGAATTGTGCAACACTCCCTGCTCCATCTATCCAGCCTGCTGCTCCGGTTCCTGCAACAGTAATAACAGTTCCTCCCAAGCTAATTCTTCTGATATTGTGATTGTCTTTGTCGGATAAATAAAGAAATCCTGCTGAATCTAGTGTAATACCCATTGGATAATTGAATCGTGCAGCAGTGCCATTACCATCCAACTGTCCTTGTATATTTGATCCCGCAAAAGTGGTAACTACATTTGTAAAATCAATTTTCCGTACACAATGATTACCTGCATCTGTAACATAAATATTTGCAAGCTCTCCTTCAACAGCAATGCTGGTAGGATTATTAAAACGAGCCGAAGCTCCCGGAGCATCTACATAACCAATTGTTGCAGGTACTCCTGCGTATGTTGTCACATATCCGGCAAGTGACATTGCTCTTATACAATGATTCCCTTTATCGGCAACATAATAAGATCCGTTAATTTCATCTACTGCCACATCATAAGGATTTTTGAACTTCGCCAAACCGGGATCGCCATCGGCATGACCGGCAATTCCTGAACCGGCAAAAGTAATTACCGTACCACCTGATGAAATGCGTCGAATACAATGATTCAGTTCATCGGCCACATAAATGTTATCCTGAGCATCAATTGCCAATCCTCTTGGATAGTTGAACTTAGCTACAGAAACATCGCCATCAACATGACCCGAAGTTCCTGAAAATCCAACATAGGTACTTACTGAAACAGTATAAATAAAATTAAATACCGGCCCCGTTGAACTTGCTCCGTTAGCAACTACTACAATATTGCCTGTTCCGGTTTTGGCAGGAACAATAAATTTGAGCATTGTTTCAGAAGCAAAAGTGAGTAATGTTGATTTCCCATTAATACGAACGGCAACTTTAAGAGGATCGTTTGAAAAATTTGATCCCATTATGGTCACTTCTGTTCCTTTAATTCCTGTTAGCGGACTGGCTGAGGCGATGATTGGTTTAATGGCAGGTGTGTTGTCATCAGCATCGTCTTTGCAGGCCGTAATAGCAAAAGATAATAGAATGAATAAAAATGAGATCGAGGAGTAAATTTTAGTTTTCATAGGATAGTTTATGGTATAAAAGTACTAAAAAGTTTTCAATTAAAAAAATATCAGGTTCATAGGTAACAGAACCTTTTCCGTACCTTTGCCGCCATTGTGGAAAAACTGTCACTCGACCAGATAAAAAGGCCTATCGCTACAGAAATGGCGGAGTTTGAAATCAAATTCCGGGAATCGATGCGGAGTAAAGTTTCGCTGTTGGATAAGGTCATGCATTACATTGTAAAACGGAAAGGGAAACAGATCCGTCCAATGTTTGTGTTTTTTTCGGCAGGTGCATGTGGTGGAATCAATGAAACCACGTATCGCGGAGCATCACTAATTGAATTGCTTCACACCGCTACTTTGGTTCACGATGATGTAGTGGACGACTCTAATTTGCGTCGTGGTTTCTTTTCGGTAAATGCATTATGGAAGAATAAAATTGCTGTGCTCGTTGGCGATTACCTTCTTTCCAAAGGTTTACTTTTATCAGTAAGAAATAAAGATTTTAATTTACTTGAAATAGTTTCAGAAGCTGTTCGGGAGATGAGTGAAGGGGAACTTTTGCAAATTGAAAAAGCTCGAAAGCTAGATATTGATGAATCGATTTACTACGATATCATCCGTCAGAAAACTGCCACACTAATAGCATCCTGCTGCGCCGTTGGAGCAGCTTCAACCGGCGCATCAGAAGTGGTAGTTTCCAGGATGAAAGACTTTGGTCAGCTCATTGGAATTGCTTTCCAAATAAAAGATGATCTTTTCGATTACGATTTGAATAACAAAACCGGAAAACCTACCGGCATTGATATCAAAGAAAGTAAAATGACGCTTCCCCTGATTTATTCACTCTCAATTTCCAACAAATCAGAAAAAAGAGAAATTATTAATATCATCAAAAATCATAGTAGTGACGATAAAAAGGTGAAATATGTGCTCGATTTCGTAAACCGAAAAGGTGGCATCACTTACGCAACTCAAAAAATGGGTGAATTTCGTGATCAGGCCATTCAAATGATGGAAGATTTTCCGGAAAGTGAATATAAATCATCTCTCATTGCATTGGTAAATTATACTATTGAACGCGAAAATTGAGTTGAATTCCCTCCGACTCTTGCCTCGATAATTTGCAATATTAAATGGTAGCTAATCGATAAATGTTAAAGAATTTTTTTCGACTTTCTATTTTGAGCATGCTGGCAACGGCGGTGATGGTAATTATTACCCCTATTCTTTCGGTAAATAATTTTCTCTATCCCGTAAGAGTTGATTCCGCTTTTGTAGGCCAACAACAATTAACCTATGAGAAAAAAGTTCTGGCCGGAGTTATTGATACCATAATTAATTTTTTATACGATCCTTCTCAGCTTGAAATAAACTATATTGATGTTACCCTGACAATGCCTGACAGCATCAAACTCAAAGGATGGATGTCGATTGATTCTACACGTACACAGTCACCGTTACTATTGATCATTCCCGATATTAATGAGGGATGTATCAATTATATTCCCGCATTAAAACAATTCTGCGACCGCGGCTTCAATGTGTGTGTGATGGACATGCGCGGCCAAGGAATTAGTGGAGGCGAATATTACGACCCGGGAATGAATGCTGTGAACGATGTAATTTATATAGTTACTGAATTAAAAAAAATGCCGTTCATTAACAAAGTAGCTTTGATGGGAAAAGGAACAGGAGCAGGGATTGCATTAAAAGCGGTTTCCGATTCAGCTATTGCTGATGTTGTAGTGTTTGAAAATCTTCCCATTGGAATAAAACAGTATTTCAGAGGTAAAGCATTACAAGAGTGGGGATTAAATATCCGGTTCATTATGCCTGCATTAATGCGTTCTTATGAACGCAAAACCGAAATTGATTTTGATGACTTCCATTTTCTTGAAATAGTGCCAACCATTAAAATTCCACAACTTTTTGTTGTTGCAAATTTTGACTCCAAAAAGGAAATTGATCAAAGCCTGCAATTGTACGATGCATCAACTTATGGAAAAAAGAAATTACTTATCGATACAAAAACATTTTTAAAGCCAAAAGGTCTGGCCAACGACAAAACCTACTACGATAAAATTTCCACCTTTATCAACAGCTCCCTCCCACCAAAAACAAAAAAAACCCGATTCAAAAAGCTCGCATTCCAATAGTAAGTTGATTTTTATTATTCAACTTATTTCAAATTACTGTTAAATCAATCAGTTACAACCAAAGGATTTGGTCGGTTGAAGTACGATTTTTCTTAATTTTGTGTTCACAGTGGTGCCGGTGGCGACGACGGCTGCGACGACGGCTGCGACGACGGCTGCGGTGGCGGTGGCAATGTGACTTCCTAATGATCACTTAACCCTTGTCACTTGTCACTTGTCACTGATCACTGGTCACTGATCACTGGACACTGAAATTAACAAATTAGACTTTGATTAAGAAAGAAACCATAGACGCTATTATCGACTCTTCCCGAATTGAGGAGGTGGTTGGTGATTTCGTGCAATTAAAACGACGAGGTACGAATTTAATTGGTCTGTGTCCTTTTCACAATGAGAAAACACCATCTTTTAACGTTTCTCCCACCAAAGGAATTTTTAAATGTTTTGGTTGTGCGAAAGCCGGAAATGCCGTAAACTTTATTATGGAGCACGAGCATTACAGTTATCCTGAAGCGTTGCGATATCTGGCAGGCAAATACAATATTGCGATTGAAGAGGATGAAAAATCTCCTGAGTTTGATCATGAACAACTGCAACGAGAAAGTTTGTTGATAGTGACCGAGTTTGCACGGAAGTTTTTCACTCAACAATTACACGAAACAGAGGAAGGCAAATCGATAGGACTCTCTTATTTTCATGAGAGAGAGTTCACTGAAGCCATGATTGATAAATTTCAGTTAGGTTACTCGCCCGAATCATGGAGGGCATTCACCGACCATGCACTTCAAAATGGATTTCTTAAAGAAAATTTAGTTAGAGCAGGGCTAACCGTTGCGAACGAAGATAAAATGTTCGATCGCTTTCGCGGAAGAGTAATGTTTCCTATTCATAACATAACAGGAAAGGTTATTGCTTTTGGTGCACGAATATTAAAATCGGATCCCAAAACAGCAAAATATTTAAACTCACCTGAATCTGAAATATATTACAAGAGTAAAATTCTTTACGGAATTTTCTTTGCAAAAAAATCTATCATCGCCAAAGATGAATGCTTTTTGGTTGAGGGTTACACCGATGTAATTGCACTTCACCAGGTAGGCATCGAAAATGTAGTAGCTTCTTCAGGAACATCACTCACTATTGATCAAATCAGATTAATAGGACGATACACTAAAAATATTACTGTTCTTTATGATGGCGACCCGGCAGGAATAAAAGCATCGCTGCGTGGAATTGATCTCATCCTCGAAGAAGGACTCAATGTGAAAATTGTACTCTTCCCTGATGGCGATGATCCCGATTCTTTTTCGCGCAAGCATAACAGCTATGAAGTTGCTGCATATATCGGTGAACATGCTCAAGATTTTATTCGGTTCAAAACCTCCCTTCTTCTCAAAGATGTTGCCAACGATCCTGTTCGTAAGGCAGGTTTGATTAGAGATATTGTTGAAACCATTGCGAAAATTCCGGATCCAATCATACGATCCACCTACACTAAAGAGTGTGCGGTGCTCATGGACATAGGAGAAAATATTCTCATCTCTGAATTAAATAAATTACTTCGCAAATCCCTCAACAAACAACCATACGAACCCAATATTGATGAGCTACTCCCTGAATTTATTGAAGAGGAAGAGCCAATTATTGATCAATATGAATCGGAATATCAGGAAGCTGATATTATTAGAATGCTGTTGATGTATGGTGAAATTGAAATGCATTTTATTGAAACTATTAACGAAAAAGAATCAGAAACTATAATTGAAAAAGTAAAATCATACTTCGTTCATGAATTAACTGAGGATGGAATTTTATACTTCGAAAACCCGGTATACAATAAAATCATTAACGAATTTGCAGTGATGGTTCATAACGATACTGAGTATCTCCCCTCCTATTTTGTGAATCATGAAGATGCAGAAATCAGAAAAATTGCTGCCGATATATTTACTATAAAATACCCACTCGCAGAATGGGATCAGCACGGTGTTTTTATTAAAGAGGAAGCAACTCGTTTACCACATGCAGCTAAAAGTGCTATTACTTCTCTCAAAATAAAACAAGTCAATAAACTTATTAAAGAAAATCGTGAAGCAATAAAATTGGCTTCTGAAGCAAATAAAGATATTGATGAGTTTCTGGAAAAACAAAAAATATTGGATTCATTGAAATCTGAACTTTCTGCATACCTGAGCATCGTAGTATTAAAATAAACCCTTATAGTTTATTAAATTGCTAAACTCTTTTCTCTTTATTAAACCTCAACTAATTTCCACTTTCCTTTTTTGAAATAATACAGATAGATAAATGCAATAATTGCTTCTGCAACAGGAATGGCAATAAACACACCCAATGGTCCCATTTTTAAAGTCGTAGACATAAAATATGCCATGGGGATTTGCAACAACCAGAATCCGAACAAGCTTATGTATGTTGGTGTTTTGGTATCACCCGCTCCATTAAATGCTTGCATAAGTACCATGCCAACTCCATATAAAATATATCCCAAACTAATTATTCGCAAAGCTTGTATAGCATAATTATGCTGTTCAACAGACTCAACCGGAATAAAAAAGTTAATCAAAGATTCGGCGAATACAAGGAAAAACACCATCACAAAGGCCATTAAAAATCCGTTGTATTTGGCAATTTTTATCACCGATGATTCAGCACGTTCCGGTTGTTTTGCTCCTAAGTTTTGTCCTACCAAAGTAGCAGCGGCATTACTTATTCCCCATGCCGGAAGCAGAAAAAATATAATTAAACGGATGGCAGTTTGGTAACCTGCACTAGCATTGCTACCGCTGTGAGCCACTAAAATTGCAAGAAATATCCAGCTTGCCGATTGAACAACAAATTGAATTGTGGCAGGTGTGGCAATTGATGAAATTGATTTTAACATTTCCTTATCGGGAAGCCAACTAACTGTACGCATCTTTAACATTTCATGTTTGCCGAAAAATAACTGGATGATCTGATAAACAACTCCTGTACCTCTTCCAATTACCGTGGCAACAGCAGCACCTGTAACACCCATCTCCGGAAACGGACCGTAACCATTAATTAGAACAGGACACAAAATAATATTACAGCCATTTGCAATCCATAAACTTCGCATTGCTATAGAAGCATTTCCGGCACCTCGAAAAATTCCATTTATTAAGAAAAGTAAAACTACAACCACACAACCACCAAGCATGATCCGTGTATAATTAATTCCCATTTTCACTGCTGCTTCCTCAGCACCCATCAATCTGAGAATTTCTTCAGCATATACAAAACCCACTACACTTATTATCAAAATAAGGACACCGGATAAAATAAGTGCCTGTGCAGCAGCCTTTCCAGCCTCTTCCGGATTTTTTTCACCTACCCTTCGAGCCACAACAGCAGTTGCTGCTGCACTTAATCCAATGGCAACAGAATATACAATTGTTATTGCTGCTTCGGTCAATCCTACCACGCTAACTGCATGACTGCCCAATTTGTTTACAAAATAAATATCAACAACAGCGAACACACTCTCCAAACACATTTCCAACATCATTGGAATTGCCAACATAAAAACCGCTAATCGAATACTACCTTTTGTATAATCGTACTCTTCACCCCTAAGTGCTTGTCGAAGTAATTGAAAGTATCTGTTAAATTTTAGAGAGGGACATGTTAAAAAGATGTGCAAAAATACCAAAAGTTAACGAATTACGCCTGCCTAATTGGCTAGGCGGATGCCTTCGGCTACGAATTACAAATTAGCATAAAGGACATATAAAGGGACAACTTAACGAATTACGCCTGCCCACTAAATCAGGAATCGGCATCGCCGTACGAATATACGAATTATGGCAAAGTAACAATTACTATTGTCTGTAGGAGAAAGGGCTGACCAACTAATTAAGCGGGCTAATTACTTTATCAGCAATCAACTCATCAACAGATCAACATCAACACATAACACATAACACATCACCACATCATTTTTTCTTTCCAGTCAACATCTTCAACATGTTCAACTCCATTTCAGTTAAATACCTCCAACGTCCTCTGGGAAGATCTTTTTTAGTCAGACCTGCAAATGTGGTACGATCGAGTTTGCGTACTTCGTAACCCATCGCTTCAAAAATTCTACGTACGATACGATTTTTACCGGAATGAAGTTCTACACCCACAATACTTTTATCATCCGGCGAAGCGTATTGTATTTCATCAAACGCAACTACTCCATCTTCCAGTTCAATACCTTCGGCAGCTTTAACCATATCAACCTGAGTGAGATTTTTATCCAACTCAACCTGATACAATTTTTTTATATTTCCACTCGGGTGTGTTAAACGTTTAGTAAGTTCACCATCATTGGTCAGTAACAAAAGTCCAGTTGTATTTCTGTCTAATCGACCCACCGGAACAATTCGTTCTTTTCCTGCATCATGCACTAATGCCATTACAGTACGACGTTCTTCCGGATCATCGGTAGTGGTAATATAATCTTTGGGTTTATTTAAAAGTACATATACCAGTTTTTCCGTTTTCAACGACTGGTCATGATATTTCACATTATCACCCGGTTTAACTTTTGTTCCTAATTCAGTAACAATTTCACCATTGATGGAGATTACACCTGCAGTTATTAGCTCATCAGCTTCACGGCGCGAACAAATTCCTGCGTTGGCAATAAATCGGTTTAAACGTACTTCTCCCGGTTCTGATGGTTCTGATGCAACTTTATCGCGAAATGGGGTTCTATCGTTACGAGTTTTAAACTTTTTTTCGTCCTTACGTTTATCAAATCGTCCGCCCATTTCTTTTGAATGATCACGGTCGGCATATCTTTCACGTTTTTTTTCAAAGGGCTTTTTTCCAAACGATTTGCCGGGAGTTCTATCTGAACTTGAGCGATTGTTGTCATCGCGACGTGCATAAGGTTTGCGATCGTCAGTGTCACGCGAAGGACGTTTATCATCATCGCGACGTGCATAAGGTTTGCGATCGTCATTGTCACGCGAAGGACGTTTATCATCATCGCGACGTGCATAAGGTTTGCGATCGTCATTATCACGCGAAGGACGTTGATCATCATCACGACGTGCATACGGTTTGCGATCGTCAGTATCACGCGAAGGACGTTCATCATCACCACGACGTGCATACGGTTTGCGATCGTCATTGTCACGCGAAGGACGTTCATCATCACCACGACGTGCATACGGTTTGCGATCGTCATTGTCACGCGAAGGACGTTCATCATCACCACGACGTGCATACGGTTTGCGATCGTCATTGTCACGCGAAGGACGTTCATCATCACCACGACGTGCATACGGTTTGCGATCACTGCCACTTCGAGAAGGGCGATCATCATCACGGCGTGAATCACTGCGACCTGCGCGAGAATCTTTGCTAAATGATTTCGAATCGCGTTTATTAAAAGTGCGTTCTTCACTATTACGTTCCGATGATTCCCGTGGAGAATCATTCACATCTCTTTCGCGAGAGTCATCTTCAGTTGGCCTTGGGCGGGATGTAAAATTACGTCCGGACGAAGGCTTTCTTTTTCTTTGATCAATTTCTTTATCAGGAAAATAATCTCCCTTTCTGGCACGCATAGGAGTTCCATCGGGTTTAACCCAACCACTTTTACTTTTTGATCCGCGTTTCTCCGGCTTACTGTCTTTTCCGCGTCCTTTCCCTCGTCCACTTGAACTAAATTCCCTGGCCATTATAGTTTTTTTGAGGTGCAAAGGTACGAAATAGCAACCGACTCACAAAACGCTCATTACAATCAATTAAAGAATAAAATGACTTATGTCGACATAAACGGATAAAATGCCTCCTTAATATGATCGATGGTCCAGGTGTGACCATAATCAACTACGGTGATGAGATCGTACTGTACCTCCCAAACAATATTTTTGACCATCATATACCGATCGGTTGCATCATAAATCTGTTGCAATTTTTTTCGACCAATAGTATCATCCGGATCTGCATACTCAAGTGAGCTGCGTGTTTTAACTTCGACTATAATTAGTCTTCCATTAAAAAATGCTACAATATCGAGTTCAGCTTTGATCCAGGTCCATCCTCGATCCAAAATTAAATATCCTGCTTTTCTGAGGAAATCACAAGCGATGTCTTCGCCTTTTTTTCCAAGTTCATTGTGTTCTGCCATAAGTTTACGAATTACGCCTGCCCGCCTGCTTAGGCGGGCTTGCCCGACTGAGCAGGCGGGACTGCCCGACTTAACAGGCGTACGAATCTACGAATCTGCGAATTTCGAATTTGCAAATCTGCGATTTTGTGAGTTTCGAATTTGCTAATCTGCGATTTTGTGAGTTTCGAATTTGCAATTCTAACGTTCTACGAATTACGAATTTCTGCCTGCGAGGCACGAAATGACAATTACTTTTCCTGTATTGGCCTAGAGTAAGAAATCAGATTCGATCTGTCGATTTCCTGCGTGTTAGGCTGGCATTTGAGAATGTTGGATAATAAATAGGTTCGAAAAATTCGTAAATAAAGTAGCGAAGAGATTCTGGTTAGTTTAAAAATTAATTAAAAAATTTGATTGTAGTTTATGACACAAATATAATAAAAATTTTAACTATTTATGAATTCCACAAAATCAGATATTTTAATCCGACCGCCAAGTGGGATTACCGCCAAGTGGGATTACCGCCGAGTGGGATTATCGCCGAGTGGGATTATCGCCAAGTGGGATAACCGCCAAGTGGGATTATCGCCAAGTGGGATTTTTTTAATCCCACTTGAATAAATAAAGGGGATTTGCAATCCCCGAAATTATTGATGTAAACAATTCCCTAAAAACTCAACACCGTCTTCTCCCCCACCACCAACTTCACCTTCCTGCCAAAGACCAACGGATTATTTTCAATGACATGGCCGGCATTCAAACCAAAGCATACGGGATAATCAAATTCTTTTACGGCATCGAGAATAATTTCTTCGGCACTTTTTCCAAAGGGAATGGTATTGTCTTTCATGTCGCTCATTCCACCGACTATTAAACCCTTCAATGTATTTAATTTTCCGGTTCTCTTTAAATTCATCATCATGCGGTCGATGTGGTAGAGATACTCATCAAGATCCTCTAAAAATAAAATTTTTCCTTTGGTGTGCATGTCCGATGCTGTTCCTGCCAAAGCATAAATGATAGATAAATTTCCACCTATGAGTTCACCACCTACTTTTCCTAATCGATTATAAATATGTGGACTCAATTCATAACTAACCGAATGACCGGTAATTATTTGCTTCATTTTTTCTAATACAGCAGCGGGTGTGTTTGGAAAATTAAATGCCATTGGTGAATGAAGTGTTTCCACTTTGCATTGATGATTGATATGAGAATGTAAAACGGTGAAATCGCTAAACCCCATGATCCATTTAGGTGCTCTTTGAAATTTATGAAAATCAAGTTTGTCGATGATTCGAATGCAACCATAACCACCACGTGCAAATAAAATTGCTTTGATAGAAGGATCATCCAACATCATTTGCAAATCCGCCCACCGCTGCTGATCGGTACCTGCAAATTGATGGTCTTCTTCGAAAAGATACATGCCCTTGGCCACCTCAAAACCCCAGGAATGAAGAATATCAATGGCAGGCTGAATCTCCTCCAAACTCACCTTACGAGCAGGAGCAACAATACCGATTTTATCACCGGGCATCAGATTTGGAGGAGTTATCATGCCTTTTTAGTTTGTATTAATCAAATTATTTTGTGAGCCGCCAGTAGTCAGTGACCAGTGACCAGTCTCTGATGTGCTAATGTGTTGATTTGCTGATATAATGATATTATCGTTCTTGTCTATTAGATTAGCGCCCCCACATCACCACATCACCACATCATCACATCACCACATTATGATTATCTTTGCGCCAAGTTACTAAAAAATGCCTTGATCAAATAAAACGACAAGGCTTTTCGACAAAATTATGGCTTCAAAACCTACTCTGGTTACTGCTGCGCTCCCTTATGCCAATGGCCCTGTCCATATTGGTCACCTTGCGGGATGCTATATTCCGGCAGATGTTTATGTTCGTTACCTCCGTTTAAAAAATGAGGATGTAAAGTTTATTTGCGGCTCCGACGAACATGGGGTTCCTATTACCCTCAAAGCAAAGGCCGAAGGAATTACGCCTCAGCAAGTGGTGGATAAATACCATCAAATGATGAAGCAGTCTTTTGCTGATTTCGGAATTTCATTTGATATTTATTCACGTACCTCCAATAAAATTCATCACCAAACTGCAAGTGATTTTTTCAAAACTCTTTACGAGAAAGGAAAATTTACCGAGCAAGTTACCCAACAATATTATGATGAGGAAGCAAAACAGTTCCTCGCAGACCGTTATATCGAGGGAACTTGTCCGAAGTGTGGAAATGAAAAAGCATACGGCGATCAATGTGAAAATTGTGGAAGCTCGCTCAGTCCATCCGATTTGATTAATCCTAAATCGAAACTCAGCGGAAATTCTCCTGTTCTTCGAGAAACAAAACATTGGTTTTTGCCCTTGAACGACTATGCACCATGGTTGCGTGAGTATATTCTCGAAGGACATAAAAACGACTGGAAACCTAATGTATATGGCCAATGTAAATCGTGGTTGGATACCGGTGATGGATTGCAGCCCCGAGCCATGACCCGTGATCTCGACTGGGGTGTTAAAGTTCCTATTGAAGGTGCCGAAGGAAAAGTATTGTATGTTTGGTTTGATGCACCTATTGGTTACATTTCCGCAACGCGTGAATTGTTACCTGATTCATGGGAACACTACTGGAAAAATCCCGAATCAAGACTCATTCATTTCATCGGAAAAGATAACATCGTTTTTCATTGCATAATTTTTCCTGCAATCTTAAAGGCTCATGGTGATTATATCGTTCCTGAAAATGTTCCGGCTAATGAATTTTTAAATCTCGAAGGAGATAAAATTTCCACATCGCGTAACTGGGCAGTTTGGTTGCATGAATATCTTGACTGACTTCCCAAATAAGCAGGATGTTTTACGTTATACTTTAATTGCTACTGCTCCCGAAACAAAAGACAACGATTTTACATGGAAAGATTTTCAGGCTAGAAATAATAATGAATTGGTTGCTATACTTGGAAATTTCATAAACCGAACAATGGTACTCACTGCAAATTATTTTGATGGCAAAGTACCAACGGCTTCCGCATATACGCCCGCTGATGAAACACTAATTTCTTTTTTAACTTCATCTAAACAACAGATTGGAGAGAGCATAGAAAAGTTTCGTTTTCGCGAAGCATTGTCATTGATGATGGATGTTGCAAGAGCAGGAAATAAATATCTTGCTGATAATGAACCTTGGAAATTAATTAAAACTGATGCTGAGAGAACAGCAACAGTTTTGCAGGTGTCCCTAGAAGTGTCAGCATATCTTGCTATAGTAATGGAGCCTTTTCTTCCACACACGGCAGATAAATTAAGAAACATGCTCAACATTGAGCGTGCTGTTTGGAATACTCACTTTGCCGGAAAATTATTAAAACCCGGACATACTTTGAATGCTACTACCCTGTTGTTCGACAAAATAGAAGATGAAGCAATAGTTAAGCAAGTTGAAAAACTAGCTGCCACAAAATTAGCTCAGGCAAGTGCAATCGCGTCAACGAAAGCTCACTGAAGTTACTGACAACATAATGCATTCAAAGATCCAACTTCATTTGATGATTTCACTAAAATGGATATCCGAATTGGAACTATTTTAACTGCTGAAAGAGTTCCTAAAACCGATAAACTTCTCAAATTATTAATCGATACCGGTATTGACCAACGTACAGTTGTTTCCGGAATTGCTGCTGATTTTAAACCTGAAGATATCATCGGACAACAAGTAACTTTATTAGCCAATCTCGAACCCCGAAAAATAAAAGGCATTGAATCGAAAGGAATGATTCTGATGACGGAAGACAAAGATGGTAAATTGGTGTTTGTTACTCCTGCACGGTCTGTTTTGAACGGAAATACGGTGAGATAATTTAAGTTGAAGGCAAGGTAATTTTAAATACAGTTCCCTCCGAAGAACTTTCTTCAAGCTCTAACAATCCATCCTGACTTTTGATAATATTATAACTAATACTCAAGCCTAATCCTGTTCCTTCACCGGTAGGTTTGGTAGTAAAAAATGGGGTGAAAATATCTTTCTGTATCTTTTCACTTATGCCTGAACCGTTATCTCTAATTCTAATAATTGCTTTTGTTCCTTCTTTATGGGTACTTATGGTAACACAAGGAAGAAATGAGGGATCCAATTTACGTTTGCGGTTCAACTCATAAAAAGCATTGTTCAGCAAATTCAATATTACTCTGCCTGTATCCTGCAACGCAATTGATACTTTTGGATTTACAGGATCGTAACTGGTAATAATTTCACAAACAAAATCACTTATTCTTGCACGTGCACCATGCCATGCCAGGTCACTTATTTCTTTACACAAATCATTGGCCGGAGTAACAACTTTTTCTTCACCTTGCAGTCTTGAATGATCCAACATACCTTTTACTATTCTGTCGGTACGTTTACTATGCTCATTTATTTTACGCAGATTTGATTTAATATCATCATGCAATTGTTTCTTTTCCTCTTCAGTTCCAGGAGCGTCTAATTCATCGATTAAATCAACCGAAAGTTCAGAGAAATTTTTTATAAAATTCAATGGGTTCTGAATTTCATGTGCGATACCGGCTGTCATTTGTCCGAGTGAAGCCAGTTTTTCTTGTTCAATAAGTTGATTTTGTGTACTCTTTAATTGTTGTAATGTGAGTTTGTTTTTTTGCAACTGTTGATATATAATGTAAATAAGCACCGACATAATAATAAAGCTCACAAAAGAAACCAAAATAATTATCTTTCTTCTCTGCAACAAGACTTCTTGCACTCCACGCTCCTCCTTTAATGTAGAAATTTCATTTATTTTTTCCTGATCCTTCATTTCCAATTCATATGCTGCTATTCTGTATGGGCGATATGAATTGAAAACAGAATCACTTAATTTTATATAGTCTCCTGCTGCAGTGGCTGAATTAGACAACTCACCAAGCTCCATATATTTTGTTGCCAATGCATGAAGATAATGTAACATCAGTGCATTTACCTTTACTACAGACGCCTTTAGATAAGCAGTTTTAAATTTATCAATGGCCTTTAATTTTTCACCTTTCAGCCAATAATATTTTCCCAATAAATAATCTAGTTCGAAGTAACCATTGGAATTGGCAATGGGAAGACTAACTGCTTCCGGTGTAGCCAATACTTTGTTGAAATATACAATTGCACTATCCAACATATTCATATCGGTGAATAAATCGGCTTTAGCCAACGTTGCTCGCACAATATATTCAGAAGAATTAATTTGCACTGCTGTTTGATATGATTTATCGGCATATTTCATGGCTTCCTCAAACTCATTTCGAACATCATAAGCAAAAGCAAGTTCAAGGTAGCAGGATGTTAAATGTTCATTTGTAGGAAAACCTTCATTTAACCGAATAGCCTCATTAAGATAATCAATAGATTTATCGGTGTTACCCCATAATCGATACATATTTCCCACCACTAACATTTGGTTGGAATAAAATTCAGGAGAAATATCTTTGACGATTTCCGCTGCCTTTAGATAATAATTTATAGAAGTATTGAATTCGCCTCTTAAATTATAATATCCTCCAATACCGTGATAACAGGCAGCGACATTAAATTGGGGACCATTCAACTGATAATATTCCAGTTTTTGGGTGTAGTAGCGAAGACGTTCTTCATGAAGTGAACGTATATTAAATAGAAGTCGAATTGTACATAGCAAACTATTTTGACCTGCAACAAATCCTTTCTTATCATACCAATCAATTGCACTGTAATACTGCTTTAGTGCTTCATCTGTATTTCCTGCAACCCAATTTATATTGCCTTTATTAATGAGATGATAAACTGTTGAATCCAGCAATTTTACTTTTCTGTTCAACGATAATAATTCCTTCAAGTAGGTACTATCCGTTAATGGATCCGCTAATCCATCATCGATCAGATAAGAAAGAAATTTGAGGCGATCGGCATCACTTTGTTTGGTTGCCAAAACAATAAAATAGAATCTCTTGAAATATTTTTCTCAGGTTCGGTTAAACTCAATGAAAATACAAGTCCGCTTTTTAGCGTGAGACAAAAAAACATAAACGCACGAAAAAAAGCAGACTGAACCTTTTTTATAAAAACAATGAATGACATAAATAGTGATACCGGTTTAATGATGCCGTTCTAGAGGGCACTAATTATCTACTAATTACTGCATTTTTAAGAGAGAATTAAAATATACCAGACGAAATCTTACAAATATTTTACAATTAATTGGTTAACAGTCCATTAGGAATTAATCGAAGTGTCCGTTCCAATCCCAAATCCAGGGGTTCAATCCGGCCAAAATTTATAAATTTGCAAGCGCTCGTTTTTTACTACATTAAATTCATAGTTGAAAATCAGCGAATTGTTTTGGCCTCGTAGTTCAATGGATAGAATAGAAGTTTCCTAAACTTTAGATATGGGTTCGATTCCCGTCGAGGCTACAAAGTACCAAATCCCGCACCCAGCGGGATTTTTTATTTGTGTTCAATAGTGTTCAATTGCGACAAACTATCAACAGGTTATATATATAAATTTTGTTTAACGGTGTTTAAGCCTGTTTAGTGATATATCCCAAAAACTGTCACCTAAAAAAATGCTTTTCCTGAAAGGGATATATAAGGATTTAATAATTGTAATAGATTCACTTTAACCTTTGGTGTATAGCCAATAGGTATTAACTCGCCTCAAAATCACGATTATTTTTTCACAATTTTTTATAATCTTGGGGTTTAATTTTTAACCAGAAAACAAATCCAATTAAAGCGAAAACTCCAAGTATTAAATAATCAACAATTGTTAAATTCTTTCCAAGGTAACTGTATTTAACTAAAATATAAATCATATCAATTAATATACAGAAACCCATTATTAATCTGCTCTTACTTATTGCCGGCTGTTGTGGGAGAATATGCATGTATTTTTAATTTTATTTTTAGATTGTATAAATTAAGAATTCAAGAATAAACCTTGTAGTGATGAAACTTAAAGCAATATCTAAGTATCCCTTGGATGCTAACATGAAAAAGAAAATTCCGGAACATTTTTCTCCCGATATGCTCTCATTTCAAATAAATGATCGTTTTTAAGTATCCGAAAGTAAATTTAACAAATTAATTAATATTTTAACAATAATCGTAATTCCTGTCACCATTTGACATAAAATCCACTCAATTGTCAAATTTAGCCGAATTTTGACAGCACTATCAAAAATAGTTAACTAGCTGAATATCAACATACAAACCGATTTGTATTAACCAGCAAAAAAACCCTCAATCGCTTACGCCATCAAAGGTTTAAAATTTTTAACAAATTCGATTTTATTGCGCTCTTACAAATTCCGATTTATAAACAAAGTATTCGGTATCGCCTTGCCAAGGCATATTTTTGATTACCTGGTAATAATACAGCTTTACAATATTTCCTTCGTGCTTATGAAGACTATCAATCACTCCATTTACATCGGACGGAACCGAAAAACTCCATTGGTTATTAATAAGTGAATTGTTATCAGCAGTTGCGCCGCCTAAAAATATGTCCCCCTCATACGTTTTAAATACATATCCTTTATTGGCAAATTTCGACAAATAACCGGTACGTGTTCCTTCACTATAATGGTAATTGCTGACGAATAAAATATATCCCACAAAAAGGGCTAATCCTATAATGATGATTTGAATAAAACGTTTTTTAAACATGGCAAGACTTTTTAAGCGTTATTATGGTTGTTAAGTGGCTCAAAATTAAACTTTAGAGGTGTATATACCTAATTATTTTTTTCTCCATTTTTCGTATAAAAAAAGCAAATATGAATTTGTAATCATTTAATATTTAATTAGATGTGAACTGGGTCATGAATTCTAAATTTGTATTTGCTCAATTGCATGCAGAAATTATACTTCATTCCACCATGCAACCACAATACCCTTTTCACCAACAATGAAAGACTCGCCTATTTTAGGAGCTGTAATATCGACCGACAACTGAGAAGCTCTGTCTGTAACTCGCTGAATAGGTTCGTTCCAAGAATGAAAAGCCAATGCAAATTTTCCCCAATGTACAGGAAGTAACATTTTAGAACGTAAATCAATATTAGCCTGCACTGTCTCTTCCGGCATCATGTGAATCATTGGCCACTTAGTGTTGTATTGTCCACACTCAAGAAGTGCGATATCAAATCCCCCAAAACGTTTTCCAATTTCATTAAAATGATCCCCATAGCCTGAATCACCACCTAAAAACACCTGGTGATTTTTTGTTTGCAATATAAATGATGACCAAAGTGTTTGTGCCCTTTTTAAAAGCCTTCCGGAAAAATGACGTGCAGGCGCAGCCGTTAGTGTAAGTCCAAACAAGGAAACTGATTCCCACCAATCGAGTTCGGTGATCAACTCTTTATTATATCCCCAAAAAACTAAATGAGAAGAAACACCAAGTGAACATACTACTTTTTTCACTCTGCCTTTTAGTTGATACAGACTCTGGTAATCGAGATGATCGTAATGATCGTGTGTAAGAATTAATATATCTACTTGATTAAAATCGGATGCTGAATATCTTTCAGTTCCTTTAAAAGCTTTTACCATGAAAGGAAATGGGGAAGCATGTCCACAGAAAACAGGATCAACCAAAATACGTTTCCCCTCAGCAAAAATATGATATGAAGAATGTCCGAACCAAGTGATCACCGGCTTATCTGAATCAATTTCATTTATATTAGTTTTCACTGAAGGTACACTATGTTTTGGAATTCTATCAGATGGTGTTGTAAAATAATCCTTCATCATATCCATCACCGACACTTCCTTGGGAATCATTTGTGTAGGCAATAAATTCTTAAATGAACCATTTTTATAATTCAATGATTGATTCACTTTTTTACGATGTTCACCTGATGGATTTTTGCCGAATTGTTTCATATTTAATGTTAATGAACTAAAAAATTGTTACGCTCTACTATCATGTCGGGCGCATGCTGTAATCAGGGAGCCGAACCACACCCCTCACCAGTAGCAGCGCATAAAGGTAATGAACATCTGTAAGTTGTATAATATAAAATAGCCCATTCCATATAAAGCTGATTATCAATGTAAATATTTAATTTTTTGAGAAAGGAAAAAAAACAACACACGTTCTTGCAATTTTTCATAAATTTACTTTCCAAATAAAAAATCAAACATCTTTAAGAGTCTATGGAAACGCCTGTTGCAATAACATTAAACGAAGAAAAATTGCTTGATCTATTCTCTTCTTTTAAAGATGGAATCATCACTATTGATGAAAATTATGTTATTGATTCTGTCAATCCAAACGCCCTAAAGCTTTTGAATTTGAATGAAGTTCTGATGAAAGGAAAACGATTGCCTTCATTATTTCCTTCCAATCAATTGAATCTTGAAAATTTCCTACAAAACCTAAATCCAACTCTACATTATTCTGATTACAGAAATTATTTTCCTGAATACCAACGCTGGTTTCAGTTGAGGGCATATCCTTTTAAGAAAGAATTTTCTGTTTTTATTAAAGACATATCAGGTCAAATTCAAAATGACCAAATTCTTGCTTTGGAGCGTGAAGTTCATTTAATGCAAGCTACACAAGCAAGCTTAACACACATACTTGATTATCTTTTGACAGGTCTTGAAAAAATATTTCCGGGCTGCAATACCGGTTTGCTGGAACTCAGTACATCCGGAAAATTGTTAAATCATCTCTCATCACCCTCTCTTCCTTCAAAATATAAAGAACAATTAGTTGATATTCCAATAGGGCCGAATGCAGCTTCATGCGGCACTGCTTCATTCATCAAAAAACCGGTTTTCGTTTCTGATATCGAAACAGATCCTCTTTGGAATCATTGCAATCAAACAGCCCTTGAAGCAGGATTTCGATCTTGCTGGTCCTTTCCAATAATAGATTCAAAAGGTGAGGTAATGGGCAGCTTAGGAATTTATCTGGCCGAAAAAAAATTACCCAGTGCGGAAGAAATAAAAAAATTGGAAAGATTTTCGTATCTCATCAGTGTGTTACTCGAACACCAACGTGTTGCCCAAAGTATTCAACTATCTGATGAAATTTATAAAACCGTTTTACGCGCCACTAATGATGCCATTTGGGATTATGATATGGAAACTAAATTGATGCAATGGGGGTATAGTTTGAAAAAACTCTTTGGTCATGATTCCGAAAACAAACCATACACATTATCCGATTGGTTAGCTGACATTCATCCTGAAGATCGCGACAGAGCCTGGGGAACTTTCAATAAAGTAATTAATTCAGATACACTCCATTTCTGGGAAGATGAATATCGTTTTAAAAAAGCAGATGGGGATTATGCTTATGTGTATGATCGTGGCATGATTATCAGAGATGAAAATGGAAATGGAGTAAGAATGATTGGTGCCATGCAGGATATTTCTCAACGTAAAAAATCTGAACTTATCCTTAAAGAACTCAATGAAACGCTTGCAGGTAGAGCAACTGAATTGGAATCCTCTAATGCTGAATTGGAAAAATTTGCTTACATCGCTTCACATGATTTAAAGGAACCGCTGAGGATGATCAGTAGTTTTCTTCAGTTGTTTGAATCAAAATATGAAAATACTATTGATGTAAAAGGTAAAGAATACATTCGTTTTGCAGTGGAAGGTGCTGAACGGATGAAAGAATTAATTAATGACCTTTTGGATTATTCCAGGTTATTAAAAAATGAAACCGAGCCCGAATGGTTTAATCCATCTACGGAAGTGGAAGAAGTAAACAGAATGTTTGATAATGAAATTAATTTGTCAAACACTAAAATTTCAATTTCACAGCTTCCTCAAATTTATGCCAACAAAAATCAATTTTTGCAACTCATGCAAAACCTTATTGGTAATGCTATAAAATATAAAAGTGATGTTGATCCGGTAATTGCTATTTCGTGCAAAACAAATCAATCATTCTGGGAATTTAGTGTGAGCGATAATGGAATTGGCATTGAAAAAGAATATCAACAAAAAGTTTTCGATATGTTTCAACGTTTGCATGGCCGATCCAAATATTCCGGCACCGGTATTGGTTTGGCTATTTGTCGAAAAATTGTAGAACTCCATGGCGGTTCCATTCATGTGGAATCTGATCTTGGTAAAGGTTCTCGTTTTGTGTTTAGTATCCGAAAACCAAAATCTTCAAACTTTAAATCATAATTCTGAACACACTTTAATTTAAACAAATTGAAAACTATTTTTGAAATAAAAATGTTACTTACCTTATTGATTACTATTTGAATTACCGATTTAATCAAATGTAAATTGTAGAATTTGTAATTTTGCAGTAAATGACGATAGCAATAAATTTATTAGCGATGGTTGGCACTTTCCTCTTCATGGAATTTGTCGCGTGGTTTACTCATAAATATGTGATGCATGGACTTTTATGGATCCTTCATCGTGATCATCACCAAGGGCATACCGGCTTTTTTGAAAGAAATGACGCCTTTTTTATCATCTTCGCTCTTCCAAGTTGCTTGCTGATGTTTTTTGGAGTACTCAATGGCAACGATTTCCGTCTGTTTATGGGAATAGGGATTGCTTTTTATGGTTTTTGTTACTTTATGGTGCACGATATTTTTATTCATCAACGATTCAAAATATTCAGAAACAGTAACAACTGGTATCTCAGGGCTATTCGTAGAGCCCATAAAATGCATCATAAACATTTTAATAAAGAACATGGCGAATGTTTCGGTATGTTGCTAGTGCCTATAAAATATTTTAAAGAAGAAAAGGTGTAAATAGTTCATAATAAGTTAATTGCATTGCAAAAATCGTTTTTCACTCAACCGGAAATACCAATTTTAACTTAAATTACCTCTCTCACACGAATAACTTCTTACCAGATTCCATGTTATAACATATATTTGCATGGTTTAGCACATTGACAATCTTTTATGAAAATATTAAAAAACAGGACGTTCATTTATTTGATACTATTTATTGCTGCTTTGGCATTGATCAAGTATTTTTTTCTACAATCTGATTCCCCTGCATCCGGATCTGCCGGAGGAGCGCAGAAAAGTGGTAAAACTCCTCCGCCTTTGAGTGTTAGTGGTGTAGTTGCTGAAGGTGTTTTATTAGAAGAAAAAGTGGTTAGTACAGGCACAATTTTAGCCAACGAGGAAGTTGAATTACGGCCTGAAGTTTCCGGAAAAATTATTCAATTAAATATTGACGAAGGAAGTACCGTTCAAAAAGGACAACTTTTGGTTAAATTGAATGATTCTGATTTGAAAGCTCAATTGAGTAAATTGCAAAGCACTCGCAAAATATTATTTGAAAAAACTGAGCGCCAAAAAAAATTGTTTGAAATGAATGGAGTGAGTCGCGAAGAATTTGATGATGTTTTAAATCAACTCGCTGCTATTGACTCAGATATTCAATATACACAATCACAAATTGAAAAAACAGAAATAAGAGCACCATTCTCCGGTCAAATTGGTTTGCGTCATATCAGTGAAGGTAGTTTTGTAAGTCAGAATTTTTTGATTGCTACCATTCAGCAAATCAATCCTATTAAAATTGATTTTTCTCTTCCTGAAAAATATAGCGCGTTGGTAAAACCCGGTAAAGATATTGCCTTTACAGTAGAAGGAACTACTACAGTGTATTATGGTAAAGTTTTCGCTATTGAACCAAAAGTTGATCAAGCAACTCGAACAATTAAATTACGTGCTCTTTCCAACAATCCTTCAGGAACAATTATGCCCGGTGCTTTTGCAAAAGTTGATCTTATTATGAATCGAGCTGATAACGCCATTACTATTCCAACACAAGCAATTATTCCTGTGCTCAAAGGGAAAAAAGTACTAGTATATAGAAACGGAAAAGCAATTTCACAAATCGTAAATACCGGCCTTCGTAACGAATCCAGCATTGAAATTCTTAATGGATTAAATATGGGAGATACTATTATCACTTCAGGAATCATGCAATTGAAAGATAGCATGAATGTTGTTGTGAAGATTGTTCCTCAATATCACAAACTTTCAAGCGACACAAAATATCTGAATATTAAAAACCATAAAGAATAATTTTTTATTCATTTCAATATGCTCGTAGCATTAGCTTATACAAAACTATTTCAGTAAAGTTAAATTTAATTAATGTCATTATCCTCCATAAGCATAAAACGCCCGGTTCTTTCAATAGTGATGTCACTTACTATTGTTATTTTCGGATTGATCGGCTATAGTTATCTAGGGGTGCGTGAATATCCATCTATTGATCCCCCTATTATTACTGTTCGAACCTCGTACACCGGAGCCAATGCTGATGTAATAGAATCACAAATTACCGAACCACTCGAAAAAGCAATCAATGGAATTGCTGGAATACGCACCATTTCATCAGCGAGTAATATTGGATCGAGTGTGATTACTGTTGAATTTAATTTGGATGAAAATTTAGAAGCCGCTGCAAACGATGTTCGTGACAAAGTTTCGCAATCTATTCGGCAGTTGCCACAAGATATTGATGCTCTTCCTGTTGTTACAAAATCTGACGCCAATTCTGATGCAATTCTTTCACTTACTGTCCAAAGCGATACAAAAAGTCATCTCGAAGTTTCAGATTTTGGCGAAAATGTAATTGCGGAAAGATTGCAAACTATTCCCGGCGTTAGTACGGTACAGATTTGGGGTCAGAAACGTTATTCCATGAGGATCTGGCTTGACCAAAGCCGACTTGCAGCCTTTAAGCTCACTCCTTTGGATATTAAGCAAGCACTAGATCGTGAAAATGTGGATCTTCCGGGAGGAAAAATTGCAGGCGACAACACAGAGCTCACTGTAAAAACTGCCGGAAGGTTCTCAACCGAAGATGAATTTAATGATATGATCATTAAAACATCCGGAGATCAAACTGTAAAATTGAGAGATGTTGGTTATGCAGTATTAGGGCCCGAAAACGAAGAAACTATTTTAAGGCAATCAGGTGTTCCTATGATTGCTGTTGCACTTGTTCCACAACCGGGAGCCAACTACATTGAAATTGCAGATGAATTTTATAAGCGTGTTGAGCAAATTAAAAAAGATCTCCCGGCAGGCTATCAACTTGATATTGCACTTGACAATACTCGATTTATTAAGATGTCGATTGTAGAAGTTCAGGAAACACTTCTCATTGCCATTATTTTGGTGATTCTTATCATCTACCTTTTCTTTCGTGACTGGCTCATTGCCTTCCGACCACTCATTGACATACCGGTTTCACTTATCGGAGCATTTTTTATTATGTACATTATGGGGTATTCTATAAATGTACTAACGCTTCTTGCTATTGTTCTGGCAACAGGTTTGGTTGTGGATGATGGAATTGTGGTAACTGAAAATATTTATAAAAAGGTTGAAAAAGGAATGAGTCCTTTGCAAGCTGCATATAAAGGTTCCGAAGAAATATTTTTTGCTGTTGTTTCAACATCTGTTACGCTTGCTGCTGTGTTTCTGCCTGTCATATTTTTAGAGGGATTTGTAGGTAGGTTGTTCCGAGAATTTGGTGTTGTACTTGCAGGGGCTGTGCTCATTTCAGCTTTTGTTTCTTTATCGCTTACGCCGATGCTTAATGCAAAGTTGATCCGAAAAAATCAAAAGCATTCAAGATTTTATAATTATACTGAACCATTTTTTGTGAGGATGAACAACAGCTACAGCAATACACTTGCAGCATTTATGAAAAAACGTTGGCTCGCAACAGTACTGGTTGTCGTCTCATTTTTAATAATATTCGGTATCGGATCTTTACTTCAATCAGAACTGGCACCTACAGAAGACAGAGGTTATTTAAGAATGTCAGTTGCTGCTCCTGAAGGCTCCTCATTTGAATATACAGATAAGTTTATTCTTAAGTTAGTAGACCTTGTTAATGATTCATTACCTGAGAAAAAAGTTATGCTCACTGTTACAGCTCCCGGATTTACCGGATCAGGTGCAGTAAATACCGGTTTTAGTCGACTTGTTTTGACTGATGCAGCAGACAGAGATAGAACACAACAACAAATTGCTGATCTATTGTCTGCAAATACCAGAAAATTTTCCGAAGCACGAACATTTGTAATTCAGGAACAAACTATTTCGGCGGGTGGTAATAGTGCACGAGGAAGCTTACCCGTACAGTTTGTATTGCAAGCTCCCGATTTTGATAAATTAAAAGAAGCTCTTCCAAAATTTATGGATGCGGCAAACCAAAATTCTACTTTTCAAGGGG
>CAWFDA010000008.1:0-8835 GCA_963814475.1 uncultured Bacteroidota bacterium
GATGCGTTGAGGCATGTATTTATTATACATGGAGAACTCATGATACAATATCACATCCTTAATGAAAATTATCTCTATTGATATTACAGCCAGAAAGTAGTTCCATTGTCGTCTATCATCACGCCAAAAATTTTATAATATGGTCGAACAATGCCATCATCTTTCATAACAGAATCAAAATTCGAAAATTATGGGGATGCTCAAATGACAATTTCGAGTGAGGAGAAAGAAATCCTGATAAGAGCCATTGATGTGCTCACCATGGAAAATTTAAGGTTAATAAGGGAAAATGAGATATTGAATATAACCAACCAAACTCTCATGAAACAGACACACAAAAAGGCTAAACGTAAATCTGGTAAGAATTCCGAAAATGTTTGGACAAAAGGTGTCAATTATTTACAACGCGAAGGTTTCTGGAAAACGGTTAAGAAAATCATTTCCAAATTGACAAATTAAAAAAATAAGGGGGGTTTAATGCTCAACAAATATATCCATAATCAAAGAGATATTCCTTCACGGACTGACCAATTGCGCGTCGCTGGTATTTTGGATGAGCTGAGCGAAAAATTCTTCCCATTTGAATGTCATTTTATCAATCTGGATGCTAGAGCCTGGGAAAAACAAATCACCCAACTCAATCCACATTTTCTATTTGTTGAATCGATATGGAATGGTTATCAGAAAACCTGGAGGCGTAAACTCACGCCAGATGTCTCCACTGATTTTATTCGGTTGATCAATTGGTGCCAGAAGCACAAAGTACCGACCATATTCTGGAATAAAGAAGACCCTATCCACATGTTCACCTTTTTAAGGGTGGCATTTCTGTTCGACTATGTTTTCACCACCGATTTGGATTGCGTGCCCCTGTATAAGCGACTGCTGGGACATAACCGCGTGGGCGTACTACCCTTCGCCACTGCCATTCAATTGTTCCACCCCATCGAGACTTACCAACGTAAAGAAGCAGCCTGTTTCGCCGGTTCTTATTATGCCAAACGCGAAGAGCGACGGCAGGATTTTGAGACCATTGCTGACTTTTTTTTAGATAATTATGATCTGGATATTTACGATCGCAATCCCTATCCTGGGAACCCAGATTACACCTTCCCGGAACGGTACCACTCTCGAATTAAGGGATCTCTCCGGTAGAAAAGATTGATATCGCGTATAAAAGTTACAAAGTAGGTATCACACTTAATATTTAAGAATTCCTCAACCATGGAAGCTCGCCGTATTTTCGAGTTGCTGGGCAGCAACACCCTTACAGTCAGTAATCCCTGCCTTGGTATAAAGAACTTATTTGGCGACCTGGTATTACAAAGTGATGACCCTGAGCAATTTGCCCGCCAGATCAGCGCCGTGTTGGGCGATGAAAGTGTTTATAATCGGCTGCGCCTGCTGGACTGCGTAAGGTGCTTCAGGAACATACCTATAAAGAGCGGTTGGAATATCTGTACCGAGCGCGTGTATCGTCTTCCACTACAGAATACCCGTCCAAAGGTAGCCGTGTTTGGTGTGGTGAAAACCCTGAAAGATATGGAACGCTTACAAGCTGCCTTTGAGCGTCAAATTTACACCCGAAAAAAACTCTTCTGTTCGCCACGAGCGATTCCCCTGAAGCTGTTACCTCCCACCCCATCATCTTGCCGTTAGACAACTACCAGACCGTCATGGAAGGGCATAGTGATTATTATGCCTGCTTCTCAACACGCCATTATTATGGCCCCAATTACCTGATGGATTTGGTTTTATCCACTCGTTATGCATTAGTCAGCGCAATAGGTAAAAGCGCTCATTACGATGCGACAGAGGGCACCCCTCGTTATAAAGAAGAACTGGGCGCCTACCGCCTGATCGATTGCCTTCAGGCTGATCGCGCCATGTTCGCCGCACATTTACTCCCGGTAATTGACCCACAAGCTGCCGCCACCGGTGATCTTTGGCTCGAGCACCTGCCCTGTCTTTCGATCGATGCGTTCAATTTTTGCGCTGGCTATACCGGGCAAAACTGCACAGAGGTGGATGATTTACAGGTAAACACCGGCATACCGATGGAGGAACTCTACCGCATCAGTGATACGCTCACACCAGCTCAGCAAAATTATTACCTGGGCTTTTTGATCAGTGGCAAAGATATGCGAAACCTTGCCATTATCCGAAATCGCAGCTTCCGCATCGAACCCCATCCCCTGGATTATTTTGCATTTTACACACTGGGCAATTCCGCTCAAAAAGTATTCATTGACAAGAATATCATTTTACAGGAGATCTTGGTTACGAACGAGCTGACCGGCAAACCAACCCTTTGTGTTTATATCAATGGGAATCTCTCTGACCAGGCTCACATCTATGTGAATTACTACTCCGAGAACGATCAGTTCTTAAGTGGTTATCTTGTTTTTACGCACGCCTGCACCAGTCTGCCGGTTCCAGAAAATGCAAATTACTGTAAGATCTCCATCACAACACAAGGAAATGCGCATGGGCTGGTGAAGGAAATCCTGTTAGGCCCCAAACTACAGTACGCCATTGCCTTGCCTTACTAGGAGACGAATTGATGGAATCGCCGCGCGTCAGTCTCATAATTCCGATATACAACGTCGAAAAATACTTGCACGAGTGCTTGCTTTCAGTACAGCGGCAGGCGATGCCAAATTTCGAAGCCATTCTGGTCAATGACTGTACCCCGGATAACAGCATGCAGATCGCGCGCCAGTTTGCTCAATCTGATCAGCGGTTCCACATCCTGGAACATGAGGTTAACCAGGGATTAGGCTCTGCCCGTAACACCGGAATGTCTGCGGCTCAGGGAGAATATATATTCTTTCTTGATTCGGATGATACAGTGCCAGTTGATGCGGTTCAGATACTGCTTGAACTTGCTGACGAGCAGGAAGCAGATATGGTCATCGGCAATATGGCCTGGCGTTATGATCACCATCTCTCCTTGGTGGGCTATATCGACACACGTATACGTTCTTGGTCAGATTCTGAATCTTACGAATCTGCGCAACTTACCTGAAAGTGCTTATTTTTCCGGGAATGTGGGGAACAGGTTATTCTCACAACGGCTGGTTAAAGAGCATAATATCCAATTTCCGAAGCATGTTTATTTTGAAGATATGCCCTTTTCATTAGAAACCTGGCATTTCAGCAAACAGATAACGGCAACTTCGAGGATTGTCAATTTTCATACTCGTCGGGATGATCCAAAGAACCCATCCATCACCCAAACCTTCAACGAGAAAGCTTTCCTTGACCGTGATGTGATCGCCCAGCAAGTGTTTGATTTTGCCAACCAAGAGCCGGGCGCTGCCCGATTGGGAGTAGTAACATTGCTTCGCATCCTTGGCACAACAAAAGATATGCTGGAGTTTTCTAACCAGGACATACGCATTAAAATTCAAGCTGCGTGGTTCCCTCTGCATGCCCTACGTATTAATTCAATGGTAAATAGCTTAAATGAGCTAAGCAGCAAGTAATTCCCTCGCAAAAAATATTCCCTTAACAGAAGTTTTGGACCTACTATTACCATATTGAGGATTTAATTCTTGAGTCAGAATAACATGGATAATATTACTCCTCAAAAACCGGATGACCTATTATTTGATATTGCCAAGGCAATAAATTTTAAGGGGACATTAATTGGGGAAATTTCTGATAATAAAATTATTCAAATTGCGGATGCACTGCTAAACGGTCAACTGTCTAGTGACTACGAATCACATTCGCCTCTACTTTTCGACCCCACAAGAATAGAAATTTTAGATTGGGGGTTTCAAAATGTAAAAGCCACAAACACCTTCTTGTTACATGCCTATGGCTTAAGGCACGTCTATTTTCTTTCCAGAGCATACCTAAAATCGCATGATCTACGATACTTAAACCTTGCATGGGAATTTATTTTATCGTATCATAATCATCTTATTTCGAAAGACCAAAAGAGTTTATTTATCTACAATGATCATGCTGTTGTAGAACGCACAGAGAACCTGGTCTATTTTGGACATGTAGCACAGGAATCCAATTTCAAATCTCTTAATACTACAATCCTTAAGGATCTGATCAGTGATTGCTGCGACTTTTTGCAAGATGATCAGAATTATCAATTTAATCACAACCATGGAATACTCTCCGATAAAGGTCTGATTATCGGGGCATATTGTTTAAATAATGCATATTCAGTTAGTCGGATTGACCATGCCATATTTCGTTTAAAAACTCAGATAGAGTTTGCGTATTTTCCGGACGGGGTTCATGTCGAGAATTCTACAGATTATCACATCGCGATCTCGAATGAATTAAGAACGATTGCGAATTGTCTAAATTTTCTTAACTATCCATATGCCAAAGAAATCACCGCCATTCTAGAAAAAACCTTCGAATTTTTGGTTTACGCTTATAAGCCGAACCTTCAACGGCCATTATTTGGCGATAGTAAAGGTAATAAAGGGCAAAAAGCCCAAAATATTGAAACCCATAATCATCCAAACTTGAATTTCATTAAAAATTTGGGTAAAGAGGGCATGATACCATCCAAACGAATTGCTTATTTTCCAAATTCGGGTTATGTTTTTTTAAGGGAACATTTCGAACCTGCCTATTACCACCAATCGACCTGGGTATCACTAAAGGCAGGATATGCAACACGAATTCATAAACATCAAGACGACTTGTCTGTTTGCTTATATAGTAAAGGTTATGATATTTTTATAGACGCAGGCCTGTTTAACTATATGCCTGGTAACAAATATAAAACTTACATGGAATCAATACCCGCTCATACTACGATTGGTATTGTGGAAAACTCTTATTCAATTGCAAAGGTAAATGGAGAAGACTTTATAATCCAGATCGTCGAGCACCTAGATGATTATGACCATGTGCTTGCAAGCTCGCGTGTCTACGATGACTGCGCGATTTACCGGCATATATATTATTTTCGCGAGCAAAATATTTTGATCATTCGAGATGAAGTATTTGCTGACCGCCCGAAGCTTTTTGCGCAATACTTTCATCTAGGGCCACAAATGTCAACGATTGTCGTAGATCCACTTCGATCTGTCTTTCGAATTGGAGATTCCGGATTTTCAATAGTTATGAGGCAATTAAATAAAATCGATAACATCAGAATATTAGATGGCACTGCAACACAACCGATGAGCCTCCTCTCAACTGGCTTCTCAGAATTCATGAATACACGAACCATCCAATATACAAAACTGACGGAACATTTTGAATTTATTACCGCTATCGAGATCAAACCCAGTTACAATACACAAATCAAAGATCAGGATGCCGTCTCTCTGGATAAAAATGTCTTGCTTGTGGGCTTAAAAGCCATTGCACTCATCCCAAATATCCCGGTGGATTTTATGGGTGTAGATGTTACGTGTAAGAAACTTACCTTAATTTTATACAATCATCTCCAGACCGGGATTAATCGTCAATTCGCCTTGTACATCTATGATCATCAATCCCGGGAAAATATCGCTAAAATTCCGTACACTTCAGACGAGAGTATTAGATATACCTTTCCTGCTCTGGGAGATTATGATCTGCTTTATTACGTTAGTAATAACAGAAATGAGAAAATAAAGGGAATCATTGCGACGATCCGCCAGGAAGCTGGAAAACTAAAACTCGAACGAGTATATAAACCAATGCATGTGCCAAAGGTGGAACCGATCATTGTATGTAAGCAGGAAGGTTTGGAATATTTATTCGAAATCCCGGTTCAATATGATTTCCCATTTCAAACCAGGTGGTGGGTATATCGCGAAGGAATAAATATTACCTGCGTAAATCTTCCTAACACAAAAGAGTTCGGGGTTCGATTTGTTGATCCCGGAGATTACGTGATCATGTGTAGTGTTTCGGATGCCTACTTCGGAGAATTTTACTTCACACAGAGTGATATCATCCACATTGATTAAATTGGGTTTTGATCATGCTCCTTGTAAAGAGATTCGTTTCTGACGTCAAAAGATATTGGGAATACATTGTCTTTGCATCCCGAGCAGAGCTAAAAGACGAGGTCGCTGGCTCAATTCTGGGTTGGATCTGGTGGATTCTGGACCCGCTGTTTTTCATGCTCGTCTACACCTTTGTCGTTCAGTTCGTTTTTAAAGAGGCGGCACAGATTTCCCGATTTTGGTCTTTATTGGCTTGACTGCCTGGAATTTCATGAACAATACTGTCATCAGCTCTGTTCAGATTATCGTTTCGTTTCGGGGGATCATTTCAAGAGTATATTTACCAAAATATGTTTTGATCCTGGTCAGGATGTATAAAAACTTGATCAAAATGGGCATCTCGTTTTTCCTGGTATTGATCTTGATGCATTTTTTTAATGTTGATTATTCATGGAAATTGATCTATATCATCCCCGTCATTTTGATTCATATCATCACTACTTTTGCAATTTCTGTGTTTGTTGCCCACATCGGAGTTTTCATCTCTGACGCGATCAATATTATGAACGTCATCTTGAGATTCCTATTCTATGTTTCCGGAATCCTTTTCTCCATCAGCGATATTATCCCTGAGCCCTTCAGTACGATTATGTTGCATGTAAATCCAATAGCTTTTATTATTCAGGCGTATCGAGAGGTTATCATGTACCATCAATTTCCCAGCCCATATTACCTGGGCTACTGGTTCAGTATGGGATTGATCCTCAGCATCATATCGATCTGGGTCATGTACAGGTATGAAAATACATATGTGAAAGTCGTCCAACATGGGTAAGATTGCGCTGGCATTAGACAAAGTATTTGTCTCATACCACATCATTAACACCTTTAAACTCCGCAGAGCTCAGGCCGACCTGAAGGGTCAAACCTTTGAGCGTTTTTATGCGTTAAGTGATATTGCATTTAACCTCGAAGAAGGAATGATCCTGGGTGTCATTGGGAAAAATGGCAGCGGTAAAAGCACGCTATTGAAGGCGATTGCCGGGATTTTCAGCCCGGATTCAGGCACAATCAACCTAAATGGAAATAGAGTGTCCCTTCTTTCGATTGGTGTGGGCTTCCAATCATCCTTATCTGGGTATGATAATATTTTCTTATCCGGGATGCTTCTGGGAATCAGAAAGAAAGAAATTCATACTAAGCTGGATGAAATCATCGAGTTTTCAGAATTGGGGGATTTTATTTACAAACCCGTGGGCACCTATTCATCAGGGATGGTATCTAAGTTGGCCTTTTCGATCAGCTCCATTTTAGATACCGACATTTTACTTATCGATGAAGTATTAAGCGTTGGCGATGTGGGGTTCCGCAAAAAGAGTTTTGAAAAGATTCGCAGTATTATTACCGACAAATCCAAAACGGTCCTTATGGTATCTCACGATGAGAAAATGGTCCGCGATCAATGTGATGAGGCTTTATGGCTAGATCAAGGGCGGATCGCAATGCATGGGGATACAAATAAAACAGTAGATGCATACCTTAGTTTCATGGAAACAGGTAAAACTCCGCAAAATTGAGTAAAGGAATAAATAATGAAATTTGAGAAAATCTGTGTCATTGGGTTGGGCTATATCGGCTTGCCCACCGCCAGCATGTTTGCAAAAGCAGGGATCAATGTGGTTGGGATAGATAATAATCCCAAAGTCCTCCATAGTTTAAATACTGGTCAAGTCCATATCGCTGAACCGGGATTACAGGAGATTGTTACTGGTGGATTGAAATCTGGTAAATTTCAAGTGAGTGACCAACCAGATCCAGCAGATGCCTTCATCATTGCAGTCCCCACTCCATTTTACGGTGAGAAGAAAGCGGATCTGAGTTTTGTGCGGTCAGCAACCGAGTCGATTATCCCTGTTCTAAGAAAGGGGAATCTAGTTGTTCTCGAGTCAACCTCACCCCCTCAGACAACTCAAAAAATCGTTCTTCCGATTCTCGAAAAGTCAGGACTAAAAGCAGGTCAAGACTTTAAATTGGCATATTCTCCTGAACGTGTCTTACCAGGCTGCATTCTCCAAGAATTAGTCGAGAACTCCCGCGTGATCGGTGGCATCGATCAAAACTCATCTGAGGCAGGCAAAGAGTTATACAAACACATCGTTCAAGGAGAGATATTCTTAACAGATAGCACCACTGCTGAAATGGTCAAGCTGATGGAAAACACTTATCGCGATGTTAATATTGCCATTGCGAATGAGTTTTCACGATTGGCTGACTGTTTTGGTGTCGATGTCTGGGAAGCAATCGAGATTGCCAATCACCACCCCAGGGTAAAAATCCTCAATCCCGGCCCTGGAGTAGGGGGTCATTGCATCAGCGTGGACCCGTGGTTTTTCGTCGAAGCCGCCCCCGATCTTACTCCTCTGATTTTTACAGCTCGAAAAGTCAATGATTCGCAGCCTGAATTTGTAATATCCTTAGTTGATCGAGCCCTCAATGGAGTAAAAGGCAAGAAAATCACTGTGCTTGGCTTGGCTTATAAACCAGATGTAGATGACCTACGGGAGAGCCCCGCAATTGAAATCACTCATCGCCTGGTACAAATGGGCAGCGTAGTTACTGCTTACGAACCATTCAAAACGAGTTATCAAATCGATGGGGTAAAAACAAGCCAATCTCTTGATGAAGCCATTGCCGAGTCCGAATGTTTGCTTTTACTTGTAGCCCATGCTAGTTTTAAGGACATAGATCCCCAATATATTACTCGGAACTCTGCGGCGAGAATAGCAGTCGACACCGTGAAGGGGTGGAACAAGGAAACATGGCAAAAATGCGGCTTTGCTTTTCATAGGCTTGGAGATGGAAAAACCATTCAATTGAAATGAACGAGAATTTAGCAACAAGATAATGCTCCTAA
>CAWFDA010000009.1:0-7238 GCA_963814475.1 uncultured Bacteroidota bacterium
GTATTTTACTACCTGAATAAGCCAGTTCAGCCGGAATATCATTGTCGAAGCTTTCAGGATACTTCTTTGAATATGATTTATGGAAGACATCGTGTCGGGCTGATGTAAGTCCGTTGCTGCCCATGCCACCATTGTATTCATCTTCGTATTTAGTTTTTCCGAAAGATGCCAACCCGACAACCACATCTCCTTCCCTGATTTTATTTTCGATAATTTCCGATCGCTTAAGCCTTGCGGTTACAGTGGAATCGACAATAATGGTCCGAACCAAGTCGCCCACATCAGCCGTTTCGCCTCCGGTAGAATGAATACCAATACCACACCCCCGCATCTTTTCAAGAAATTCTTCGGTTCCCTCGATGATAGTCTTAATGACCTCACCGGGAATCAGTTTTTTATTTCTGCCAATAGTGGATGAAATCAGGATATTATTCGTAACGCCGGCGCAAATCAGGTCATCAAGGTTCATTACAATAGCGTCCTGTGCTATTCCTTTCCACACCGAAAGGTCGCCGGTTTCTTTCCAGTAAATATAGGCCAGTGAAGATTTGGTTCCTGCTCCGTCGGCATGCATGATGTTGCAATATTCAGGATCGCCACCCAGAAAGTCAGGAACAACTTTGCAAAAAACCTGCGGGAAAAGTCCTTTGTCCAGGTTTTTAATTGCCCGATGCACATCATCTTTCGATGCAGAAACTCCGCGCTTGTCGTATCTGAATTCCTCAGGCATTATTCAGCATTGCTAAAATGAGCAGACTTTAATCGCCACCAAAGCACAAAGGCACAAAATCTCACTAAAAATTACATTTTTGATATCCCACATTTGGTGCAATTTGGAGTTTTAGTGTTTTAGTGGCATTTGTAATTCACCTTATTAAACTGTGCTCTATAATTATTCAAAGATAATTTGCTTGTTCTCCTCGTCAATCTTGTATTTACCAAGGAGCGAGAAGGTAGCTTCATCGAGGTAGAAACCAACCGGAATCTTATAATTCACCGTCACCTCGAACATTGTCAGATAATTTTTATCAACCTTCAATTCCTCGACCAGGAATACTGCAAGATCGGCAATGGTTGAATTGGCAAGGACTTCGTTGGCATCACCCGCAAAATCATCTTTGCTGATGGCACCATCCCTGAGCAGGTTCACCGCATTCTCAAGAGAGATCATCGGCTTGTTGATCTTCTTGTCTATGTATACATCGATAGGGTAACCATTCACTTCACACTTCACACCAAAGCGTCCTTCTTTGTCTTTTAACAAAGCAATCTTTTTCACTTCTTTCACAGGGTTGATAACGATATCGATTTGTTTAGGAATATAAACAGTATCCAGCTTTTCTTTAGGTACGAAATCATTATTAAGCACTGAGAATTCTGTTCGCCGGTTCAACTGGTGAGCGAATTCCTTAATATCATTAGTGGAAAGAGAATTGATAAAGCTTTCCGTAAGAACATTCGCTGAGTCCAGTATCTGAATCCCATTCAAATAATATTTATGGTGAAGTTCACGCGGCACCCTCTCGCCATAACCCTTAGCGACCAGCCGATCGGGATCAATGCCCCTAAGGATCAGGTAGTCGACCACTGACTGCGCACGTTTTTGCGAAAGGATATCATTGCGCTCGTCGGTATCGCGCAAATCGGTATGAGAGGCCAGCTCAACCACAATGGTAGGGTTCTCATCAAGCGTTTTGATCAATCCCTGCAATGAATCCTGGTACTGAGGCTTTAAATCCCATTTAGCAAGGTCATAAAGAATTTCCGGAAGAACAATCGGCTCTTTCGGAATCGGAACCAGCATAAAATCACGCTCAAAGTTCTTGCTTCTTTCGACACCTACAGTTGTTACTACACCGGTAGCGCTGAAATACTGCGCTTTGGATACCGTCAGTTCGTAAGTTGTTCTCGGGCGGAACTGGTCTTTCGAAAATTCATACCTGCCGATGGAGTTGGTTTGTTTTTCAATGGTGGTTCCATCCGAACCGACCATTCTTACATTGGCGCCCTCTATGAATTGAAGCGTTCGGTCATCCTTTACAATACCTGAAAGGGTAAACTCAACCGGTGGGACAATAAAATACCAGATATCGTCACCACCCTTGCTCTTTTCAAGTTCAAACTCCTTACGGCTCGAACAAAAATATCCTTCCTCTTCGGCTTCGGAGTTAAAGATAATTGCAAAATCATCGGCATTGGAGTTTAACGGATAACCAAGGTTAACCGGGATGCCCCATTCTTTACCTGTTTTGGTTGTTTTAAATACATCCAGTCCACCCATTCCAATGTGCCCGCTCGAAGAAAAATAAAGCACAGTATCAGATCGTAAGAACGGGAATCCCTCATTGTCGGGAGTATTGATGACCGGCCCCATATTTTTTGGTCGCCCAAAATCCTCGCTTGCACTTTCACGTGTCGCATAGTAGATATCTGTTCCGCCTTGCCCGTTGGGAAAATCGGCGGTGAAGAAGATAGTCATTTCATCTTCACTTAACGTAGGGTGCAAAATGCGGGAAGTGCTGTCGCCTCCAAGATCAATAATTTCGGGATCGGAAAATGTCCGCCCAGTCTTTTTTGACTTGTAAATGTGGCAACCCAGCTTTTTGGCTTTTTCGTTGCCACAGCGTGCAAAATAAAGGGTACTAAAGGAAGAATTCATCATTGGGCTGCCTTCGTTGGTGGCGGTATTGATCTTTTCTTCAGTTTCGATGAGGTTGGGAGTGCTCCATTCGCCTTTTTTATCCATACGTGTTAAAAACAGATCAGTAAAAGCCGAACCGGTTCCTTCGTCATTTTCCTTCCCGGTGGCGCCTTCCCTGTTAGATGTAAATATCAGTGAGTTGAAATTATCGCTTTCGAAGGTGGCACTGAAATCATCATCGCGTGAGTTGACCTGTTTGAGGTTCTTTATCTGGTGATTGGTAGGATGCTCAACCAGATCCTTTTGTACCTTGCACGACTGCAATCCATCATTACCCCGCGGATCATCAGGTTTCAGCTTGATGTACATTTCATACTGAGGCATGGCTTCATCGTAGTTCTGATTTATTTTTAATGTGTTGGCATAATGCAGCAACACAATGGGCTCCTTTTTGAAATAGTCGTTACGCACAAGGCTCTTGTATGTAGGTTCAGCCCTCTTGGGATCGCCCATCAGGCGATAACATTCAGCCATTTGAAACCGGATACGGTTTTTTACATCTTTATCCTTTGCTTTTGAATAAGCCTTTTTGTATTTGTCTACAGCTGTAGCGTATTTAAAATCCTCAAAATCTTTATCAGCGGTTTCCGTCAGGTTTCGCTGAGCATAAAGGGTTAGAGAGAAAAATAAGGCAGTTGCGATAAATAATCCTGTTCTTAAAGTCATAATCAATTTAATCTAAATTTCGCCGGCAAATATAGTGATTCCGGAAATTAACGGGATTGGAAAATATTTATTTCACGATAAATGAGGAAGGATTGACTGGATATAAGGGAAATAGGGGGAATAAGGGACTTAACCACAAGGGGCACGGAGAAGGCACAATGAACACAAAGGTTAAATTCCTTGTGACCTTTGTGATCCGCCTATGGCGGATTTTTGGGCTTAGTGGTTAAGGTATTACCGGCATAAAGTATCAAATTTTTGTTAAAATTCTTTTTGTGGTTTGAAGATTAAGTATTAAGTTTGACGGGACTGGGAATGGTACAGAGAACGTTATGTAAAAAAAATAAAAAAACAATAAAGATGACAAATAAAGAAACCATAGAGAGAAATATCGGATTAACTTTCGATTATGTAAATTACCTGATGGATCATCCTTCTGAAGTAGATAATCTTCCTGCAGATTTTAAGATTGAGTTTATTGAAAAGGACTTTCCTAAAATAGAGAAAAAAGAACCGGCAAAACAAACCTCAAAAGTTAAAAGGAAGTATGTGAGGGTAAGAAATTCATTTGAAATGACAAAATAAATGATTTTTAGGAGACAAGTTTTTGATTTCAGTAAATTGAAAAAGTGGGCGAATAAAGAAAACTAACTGCGGGTGGGGAAAAGCTAAATGAGGCAGCCGGAAAACTTGTGGGAGATTTATGATGTATGAAATAAGATTTATGATTTGAAAAGATTGAAAAGGTTTTAGGTGGCATAAGCGGACGGGTGCGCCATTTGGGTGACAATTAAATAAGCAAGATGGATAAGCATTATGAATATCTAACAAGACTTTACTTAAGATTGAAAGGTTATTTAGTTTCAAACCTGATTATTCACTCTGAGGTACCCGGCAATTCAAGTTCAGAACTAGATATTCTTGGATATAGAATGCCTTTTCATGCTCAAAAAGATAGAAAAGTTAATATTCATGATTTTCTTGAAAGTTCAAATGAGAGAATCGAGATCATTATTGCTGATGTTAAAAATTGTAAGAATATTGATAATGTAAAATTCAATGAAGGATTAAGAAAGGATTCTTCAAGTATTAAAAAGTTAATTGAGTGGATTGGTTGTTACGAAAAAGTCAATGAGGAATTGGTTAATAAATTTGAATTATATTTAAATCTACATAAAAAAAAAGACTGGGAAAATTATTCACATTTTGATGAAGATTTGCCCGACGGTAAATTTCGATTTAAGTTTACATTTTTTTGTCCTTCATTGCCTGCATGGAATGGACTTGGGTTTAAATATATTCATGGTGAAGAAATGAATAATTTCATCTGGGAATGTTTGAACAATTTAAATAAAATTGATACATGCTCAAGAGTTTACAGCAACAAGGGATGGAATGAACTTGAAGAGTATGTAAAATTCTTTAAAAAATCTACCAAAAAAACAACTTTAATAGAATTTGAATATAGATTTAAAAACCACTAATAAATTATTCATTTTACCCTTGGTAATGCAGTTTGCGGTAAGAGACCAAATCAAATATGGAAATAAATTCAAAATTTAATGGGTTTTAAAACACGAAATCATAAAAACATATTTCATGTTTTAAATGCGATTCTTTTTGTTGGCTTTTTAAATTGCCAATCTCAAAACCCTTCCTGGATTAAATCTGAGGGGAAAGAAACATACCCAGAAAGTGTCTTTATTACAGGTTTTGCTCAGGGGAAAAAAGAAAGAAAAGAAGAAATTGAAGATTTTGAAAAAAAAATAAAACATAGCGCAAAAGCAGAATTATTAGAAAAGCTTAAATTGACAATTCGGGTCAAGACTATTTATGAGGTAAGTGATATAAATGGCAAAAATAGCGATCATTATGAAGAAACAATAGATACCTATTCAGAATCTACTGATGCTAATTTTCCAACTGATTTTTTCTATGATAAGAACCATAATTTAGGGTATGCTGTTTCCTATTTAAATAAAAAGGAAACAGTATTAAAATTAAATAGGATTATAGATTCCAAGACTGAAGAACTTCAAGCTTTAATGAATTTTGCTGATGCACAATTCAGCAAAAATCTCGTCACAAACACAATAGAATTATATTTAAATTGTGAATCACTGATAGAGGAAATTGAACTACTCATTAGTGAATTGTTATATTTTAGTAATAATGAAATCAAAGGGTTTAGTAAAGTTGACATCCTTGAGAAGAAAACATACATAGAAAGTAAAATAAAATTACTTAAAACAAACCCTGTTAATACCTTTGACGACCTTTGTTCTTTGATTTATATAAATTTGAATGAAATTAGAGAAATTAATAAGAAACCTCTTTATATTGATCAATTTATCTTTGAACAGACAAATAGCGAAACTGAATTTTCCAATATCCTTAAAAACAATTTAATAATTAAACTCAAAAAACTTGGAGGTTATAACATTCTGGGACTTAAACCCAGAATCGCATATTTCCTTTTATCGGGAAGTTATCGATTAACTGAAAATGATTTAATAATACAAATTTCTCTTTTTTCAATGAATAATAATCAAGCCTCCCTTGATCATTTATTTGAAGTGAAACTAAAAAAATCTTATTTAATTGAAAATAATATTAAGTTTAAGACCGATTACATAGAGGAAGTAAAACCAGATAGTTTATTAAATCAGGCGAAAAGTTTTTTTGAAAAGATAAAAGGATTTTACTGTGATAAAAGCAAAAGCCCATTTCAATATATCATGGTAAATGATTTTAAATTATTGGGAAATGACAAATTACTTCTTAGTTGTTACTATATGAAAGATGCATTAACTCAGGATATAGACATTGTAGTCGATTTAATTACTCATGAGGTGAAAATACCTAATCTTGGTAATGGCAAATTGGAGTTTAATAAACCACAAATATCAATAAAATCAAATATGGGTTCATTAAATAAATGGAAATTTACTAAAACATTTTGATATGAGAAAATATACGTTTATAATTCCTGCATTTATTGTACTCCTTTATGGATGTTCAACAAACAATAAAAAAGAAGATGAATTAAGAAATGAGATAGATAAGAAAAATCGAACAATCGAAAACTTGAATGGGGAAATAAAACAAGTGATTAATGAAAGAGATACATTAACTAAAAATTATATTAAACTAACTGAGGAAAATAATGCTTTAACTGAAGATATTGCCAAAGGAATGGAGATGATAAATCAAATTCAAAAAAATTTAGATTTTATTACAACTCTTGAAAAACCATTAATTTATCCAGCAGATATAGAAAAAAAGACGAAACAATCTGAAATTTTTTCAAATATCCGTTTAATTGAACAATATATAAAAAATACTGATAATTTAATAAGACAATTACGTGACTCTACATCTATGATTCCACATTTTGAAGAATATATTATTGATTTGACAAAAAAAATAGAGGAAAAAAACCTTGAAGTACAAAATATAAAAAGTCAAGTTCAAAACCTTCAGAAAGATTTAAGCGAAGCTGAAAAAAAAATAGCCAATCAAGAGATAGAGATTGAAGAACTAAATAGAAAGACTATAATTTTTGTTAGTAATAAACAGACTGTATTAATTGATGCCCAAGAAAACCTGATTACGATTCCATTTAAATTTACTATAAAAGATATTTTAACAAATCATCCTTCATCCTCTTATAGTTTAACAGAAATTAAAGGAAAAGAGATGCATTTACAAATCCACAATTTAAATAATTTTTGGAATGAAGGGAATTACATGATTATAAAAGTAAATCGTAAAGATTTAAAATCACTTTAGTAAAAACTTAATTCTTCAAACTAAGACAATTCATTTAACTTTCACTTTCGTTTCCTGATAAAAACCAGGACAATTAATA
>CAWFDA010000010.1:0-43753 GCA_963814475.1 uncultured Bacteroidota bacterium
CCCCAGTTATGCGAAACCCGTGGGCTGCATCGGAACTTCAAACAGTGTAGCTTTGAACGAACAATTGACAACCATCACACAAATAATAACTGAAAGACAGCAATAAATAAATGCAGCTTGATGCACCGATATTTTGAAGATACATTTGTGAACAAATAAAATTAACTACTTAACACTAACAATTAAAATTCAATCAAAATGAAAAAAATAAAAACAATTTTAGGACTAACTGCACTTGCAATTTTATCAATTATTTCTTTTCAAAGTTATGCAGATGTTTGGCGTGTAAATAATAATGCTGCATATAATGACTGGACAAACCATCAGGTTTTTGATAATCTTACACTTGCTGTAAACACGTCTTCTCCGGGCGATACTTTATACATAGAATCATCAGGTATAAATTATGGTACCCTAACTATTTCAAAACAGCTGACGATAATCGGAACGGGATATTTTTTAAATCAAAATACTGGAAAACAAAATAACTCGCAAACATCAAGTATATTGGACCTTGTTTTTGATAATAACTCAAGTGGTTCGTATGTGTCGGGTTTAGAAGTTGTCGGCAATGGTTATTTTGGAGATTTTGTTCTGAATAATATTACTATTGACAGATGTTATTTTCCACATAGCTTTACAGGAGCAGGAATAATATTTACTAATTTTACAAACACCCTTACTAACATTGTAATTACCAAAAACTTCATTGAAAGTAATATTTTGCCGCTAAGCGGAGCTATTGCAGGACAAGTCGCTAATTTAATAGTAACAAATAATCGGGTTGGGGGCGCAATTGTTTTTATTTCGAGTTGTACCGGAACTATAGCGCAAAATGCAATAGGTAGCGGATTTAATATTGATTCCGGTATTGACTTTTATAACAATATAGTGGTAAATGGACCAGTCATTCAAAACACAAATTCTTCAACCAATATTTTCAATAACGTTTTTTCATTTTCGCAATCCGCATTACCATGGTTAGTTGGAGGCAATAATAATTTTGGCGTTCCGTATGCCACTATTTTTGATGTAACCACAATTCCCACTACTGACGGAATATTAAAGCTCAACCCAATTGGCACTTGTCCTCAATGCTATCAAGGCTTTCCTAGTGGAACTGTTGAGGTTGGGGTTTATGGTGGCAATGAACCTTATATTCTTAGTGGCATCCCGAATATACCCACCATTTACAACTTACAAGCTCCTGCTGATGCTCCCCAAGGTGGAAATTTACCTGTGAATGTGAGCACACGTAGCAATAATTAATTTCATACTTGCAAACTATTCAAAAACAAATATCAATATGAAAAAATTATTCGTTCTCTCATTGCTGGTTTGTTCCGTGGGTTTAGCCCGTGCTCAAAATATAATTAAAATGGAATATTGGGTTGATGTGGATTCTGGTTTTGGAAACTGTATTAATATTTCGGGATTTACACAATCACCTGATATTTCAAATTATGGTTTCACGATACCGGCCTCAATAACTCTCGGAATTCATACCGTTGGTGTACGAAGTATGGACATCAATAATGTATGGAGTCATTCTAATATGTTTCCATTTTATGTGGCAGATACTTCAAATGGTGTAATTAGCATATTGGAATATTTTTGGGATACTGACCCGGGATTAGTTACTGCCCCTGCTGCTGATTCAATCTTAGCTTCGCCAGTTACTGATTTTAATGATACTTTATTCGCAAGCGTTCCACTTAATCTTCCATTAGGTTACCACAAACTTTTTATCAGAAGTAGAGACAGTCGTGGCAGATGGAGCCATACTAACTATAAAATAGGGCTTGATTCTATTCTTATTACTCCACCTGTAGGTATTGATGAATTGCAAGCACTCACGGGAGTAACAATTTATCCAAATCCTGTAATTGATAAAATTACTGTTACTCCAAAAAATAATGGAAGAATGCATTTCATCTTATATGACATTAACGGCAGTCGCTTAATTGATAAAATAATTGACCAAGCAACACAGCTTGATATGAAAACTTTTGCTTCTGGTGCATATACTATTATTGTATGGGCAGATAAGCTAAAGATTTACCGTAGTACCATAATCAAACAGTGATGCTTCGATTGAGCAGTCGGGTATTCGCATAACAGTAAGATTAAAAGAAATTTTAAAAAGAAGGGCTTTGTTCGGTAATCAAACAGTAGTGCTTTTAATTGGCAGTTGTGGTAATACGCACAGTGGTGCATCTAACCCCTTCTTTTTCACACTTCTTTAATCCCTTCTTCGTTATGCGTCATGCTTGGGCAGCGTGCGAACTTTAAACTGTAGTGCAAGAAATTAGCTTTGACAAACTAAGTATAAAACGGGGGTGCTGAAAACCGAATAGAGTAAGCATAATTAAAAACTAAATAAATATGGCAGGAAAGTTCATCAAATCAATTTATGCTTCCGATGGAAGGCAACACGACCTTTATTCACAAACTGTCGAAGTTTTAAAACATGATAAGCAAATGCAAACATCAGTTCATGGAAGTGGAGGAGGCGGTTCTACTTTTCAAGGATACGGTAACACTTCTAATGTGAAAATTAGTTCAATTACAACACCACACGATTATTTAACAGTAAAGCAAGACGATGGAACAGAAACATCTATTCATGTTATTTTTTTTGACTTGCTCTCAAATGTTGGACATAAGCTCACATTAGTTTCGGCACGAGAAAAAAATTCAAATGAAGAGCAATACGTAGCCATTTTTAACAATAATACTAATCAAACATTTTTTAATCGTTATTCAGTTGGAAAGATGTATCTGGGATATGACGGTTTGCAAAGAAAAGCACAGGGAATAATATCTTTTATGCCGGGGATTGTAAAATTTATTCTTAAAACGTTTCTTAAAATAAACACTGAATTTCCTGGTGCTAAAGAATCTCAAGTTTTTATTAATTCTTTTTATGCGCAAGAATATAAATAAATTATTGTGGGACGGACTCTCTATGAAACGAACTTTTGTGCTAATTTCAAATGATAGTATTTCATCGCTAAGTAGCACGAATGGATAACATAAGATTAAAAGAAATTTTAAAAAGAAGGGGTTTGTTCTGTAATCAAACAGTAGTGCTTTTAATTGGCAGTTGTGGTAATACGCACAGTGGTGCATCTATTCCCTTCTTTTTCAAACTTCTTTAATCCCTTCTTCGTTATAAGCGATTTTGAGTCGTTAGTTTATAGTCAAATACATCAACTTTTAATGTTGATTTTAAATGTTTTATGAATTAAAGTTGCACAATCGGACAACTTTGTATATCTTTACATCGTACTAGTATGGAGAAACTACGAACGGTTACTTTGTATAAGGAGTATTTTACTGACTTCTACAATAAACAGCGACAAAAAGTAAAAGACAAAATTCTTTGGACTTTCAAAGTGATAGAAATCACTCATCAAATTCCTATAGAATACTTCAAGCATATTGAAGGCACTGATGGACTTTATGAAATGAGAATTTCTCAAGGCAGTGACATTTTTAGAATATTTTGTTTTTTTGATGAAGGGAAACTTATTGTGTTGGCAAATGGATTTCAAAAAAAGACTCAGAAGACACCAAAGACTGAAATCGATAAAGCTCTTAAAATAAAACATGAATATGAAACAGAAAAAAAACACTAAGTCACTCGATGAATTCATCGATGAGCAGTATGGAAAAAAAGGTTCTCGTAAACGTGATAAGTTTGATAAAGGTTATGAGGCATTCCAACTTGGATATATGATTCAACAAGCACGTTTAGAAAAAGGAATGACCCAGGAAGAACTTGCAGAAAAATGTGGAACGAACAAGGGATACATTTCCAAAATAGAAAACAACATTAAAGAAGTACGGATTTCGACACTTCAAAAAATTGTTGAGTTAGGTTTGGGTGGACATCTGCAACTTTCAATCAAGTTTTAACAACAAAGTCACCGCGGAACAAAACCGCTTATAAAAGCGCATGTTGCGCCAACGGGGTTCTTACCTTTTGGCAAAATTTGGTGGTGTGGGAAACTTTCGTACTTTTATGAAACGGCAGTGGGTGCTCCGCCCCCGCCCAAAATCTACAAAACTTGTGTGTCCTGAATCAGGACAATTCAAATATTGAATTGAAAAGAATGCTGTACAAAAGATGCCTGCCTGCAGCAGGCAGGGAAGACAGATTTTGAATGGGAAAACATATATGCGGAGTTCAATCGAACTGAATGGCTGGTATACCTAATCAAAATCTGAGAGGCCTTCCAAAGACGACAGTCAGATGTAGTCTTTAAAACACCTTAAGCTGCAAGGATGGAAACATTCCTTGTGGTGAACGTTAAGGAAAAACGAGAGCATAGACTCTTGTAGTTGTGTGATACGGAGTTGAAGAACTTAAACCTGTGAATGAAGCCTCGTAAGCGGTTAGACAGTGCTGAAAGTAGACGTTTACGTTTGCGGCTACGACAAACAAAAAGTGCAATGGGTGACCTGCCTACCAGCCGAACGGCTTGTTTGGCAGGCAGGTCTGATTTCTGATTGCATAGCACTCGGGGTAAAGCAGGCAAGACTGTATCATAGGCTTTGGTACGGAACAGGAGAAGTCGATGTCGAACTGGTAACCAAAATACGGGAAACAGTCATACAAGGATAGTATGAGACATCGGTGGCAGATTAACTCGTAGTAGTGACGAAGTTACTGAAAGGTAATGGAGCGGAGCGCCGCAAGGGGTTAGCTTGTTTACGTCTTATAATTAATCGACAACCAGTAATGGGATGATCACCAATTTAGGACAAGGTTACAGCCAATTTATTGGTATATTCAAAATGTAATTTATTATATTTGTAACTAAACTAGAAGAGCCGTATGAATCGAGAGGTTCACGTACGGTTCTGTGGGAACGTAGGGGTGAAATTCCCCTGCGTGACCCGATTATGCACAATGCTTGAAAAATGATTCAGATTTCATTATATTTGCATTTATGAAAGCAGAAAGCATTAAAAATGAATTAATAGAGTGGTTATCCAAATTAGACGACAAGAGTATTCTTGCATCACTTTTGCAATTTAAAAAATCAGCAGAAGCTGGTGATTGGACAGATAATCTTACAAAGGAACAGATTGAATCACTTCAAAGGGGTCTTTCTGATGCGGAAAAAGGAAATGTGATATCGTCAAAAGAATTTTGGAATTCTTATGGCAGACAGGTATAATGTATCCTGGACGAGTGAGGCTAAGTTCCAAGTTGATCAAATTCTAACTTATCTCAAGGAAAATTGGAGTGAAAAGGAATGCAAGGACTTTTTAGACCTTTTGATTCATTTTGAAATGACCATTTCTTCATTCCCTAAATCATTTAAAGAGTCAAAAAAATTCAAAGGTTGTAGACTGGGTTTTGTGCACAGACACTTAACTGCTGTTTACAAATTATCCCGGAAATCTATTACTATTTTGACAGTCATTGACAATCGTAGTAAACTGGAGAAATAGCACTGTGCCTAACCGGCCATGTGCCGCAAGCCTGGTGATTTAGAGGCGAATGTGGTTTTGTCTCCGTGTGAAACGTAAAGGGGAAATGTGTAAATTCGACTTCGAACACGGCCTGCGGCTACTGGCCGGAACGTGTGTGTCCTGAATCAGGACAATTCAAATATTGAATTGAAAAGAATGCTGTACAAAAGATGCCTGCCTGCAGCAGGCAGGGAAGACAAACTTTGAATGGGAAAACATATATGCGGAGTTCAATCGAACTGAATGGCTGGTATACCAAATCAAAATCTGAGAAGCCTTCCAAAGACGACAGTCAAGTGTAGTCTTTAAAACACCTTAAGCTGCAAAGATGGAAACATACCTTGTGATGAACGTTAAGGAAAAACGAGAGCATAGACTCTTGTAGTTGTGTGATACGGAGTTGAAGAACTTAAACCTGTGAATGAAGCCTCGTAAGCGGTTAGACAGTGCTGAAAGTAGACGTTTACGTTTGCGGCTACGACAAACAAAAAGTGCAATGGGTGGCTTGATTTCTGATTGCATAGCACTCGGGGTAAAGCAGGCAAGACTGTATCATAGGCTTTGGTACGGAACAGGAGAAGTCGATGTCGAACTGGTAACCAAAATACGGGAAACAGTCATACAAGGATAGTATGAGACATCGGTGGCAGATTAACTCGTAGTAGTGACGAAGTTACTGAAAGGTAATGGAGCGAAGGGGCTTAGCTGGTTTACGTCTTATAATTAATCGACAACCAGTAATGGGATGATCACCAATTTAGGACAAGGTTACAGCCAATTTATTGGTATTTCCAAAATGTAATTTATTATATTTGTAACTAAACTAGAAGAGCCGTATGAAGGGAGACTTTCACGTACGGTTCTGTGGGAACGTAGGGGTGAAATTCCCCTGCGTGACCCGATTATAGCCAATTTATTTACCTACCATAGAAAAAAAACTGAATGACACAGCCCAAACAAATACTGGCAATTTTCATTTTTTTCATTTTTTTGCAATTTGACATTTCTCTCTCAAATCTAAATTTTGCAGACAATGGGAAAGACAAAATGAACAGAAAGGTAGTAATTGAAAAGGCATTAAATTATAGCAGACTTTTGAAACATATAAAATCAAATCCAATAATTGACACCAAAGAAATTATTTACATAAAAGATGACCAAAGAATAAATGACCTTCAATTAACTTTTGAGAACAGACTTTTAAAATTTAATGACGGTAAAGGAGAAGAAAAGTTTTTCCACGGATGGACATTTGAAATTGAAAAACTAGATATTAGAAGGAAAACTGCAAAAATATCATATCGTTTCATACCTCGTTGGTTTAATTGTTCTGACACAATTCAAATGACAGGCGCAGCCAGATTATTTATTGACGTCAGGATTGAATTTAATAAAATTGGAGAAGAATGGGAAATTATTAATGCAGAACTAAAAGACATTGAATTTGATAATGACGACCCGAAATGTTTGCTTGAAAATTACAAAAGACTATAAAAACTGGCTATAACAGCCGTGACCGTTGCACAACCCCTCAAAAAAACAGAATAAATTTTCAGTGCAATCATTAGCAACCACATAGCGCTATACCGATAATGAAATTTTTAGAGCGTACCTGTCACCTCAGTAGAAAAATGTTAATAACTGCACGCATTTTGTTAATATGGGTATGAAAATCGAGCGCAGCGGGCACACTTATCCTTTTTGGGGCAATGAAATTAACATATTTTTTAGGGTTTTAAACAATTGCCGACATTATAACGTGTTTCATCACGTGTTTAATTCCTCGTACATTCGTTCGTTTTAGATTTTAAAAGTTAATCATAGTTCCAAGCACAGGCTCCACAGTACTACTTCTCTTTTTAAGATTTGTTTTCATACAGTGATTGCAATTTGTGATGCTCCTCCGGCACCCTTTGTGAGAGCCGGAAGGAAGTAAACAATTTTTCGGAATAGTTCTTTTTGCCTTGCATAAATCAAAGTTAAAACAGCAAAAAACTATTTTTCAATAAAGTTGCTAATTTTAATTAACATGTTTACTTAGTTGCGCAACAAGCACAACCGCCATACCTATTGGGAAATTTAGACAATAGAATGTCACTTTTGATAGGATTTGGCTTTACTTCTATAATAAAGCCACAGATAATCGTCAAAGTAAAAGAATCTGCTTAAATTTGTTGGTTTCCAATAATTAACATATTTTTGTATAAACTCTTGGATTTATATAATTTATTTCAATTATTCAAGCAAGCACACTTTTATTACCTTCTTGTATGAAAAAAATTTACCTTATAATCTTGTTTTTGACATTTTTCGGTAAACTTAGTTCCCAGACAGTTATTTTTGATGATGTCATATATAGTGCTCCACGGGGATATGGTCCAGGGGCATACAATTCTGTACACAATCTTAATTTGGATAAATATGGAAGAGTCTATTTAAATTCCATAACTTATTTGGGAGCAGCGGCAAATTGTTGCTTTAATTGGGCAGTAAAAACAAGTCCATGGACAAATTTTACCATATCAAAGTATGCCGGAATATTTGACAATATTACGTATGTAAACTTCAAACCTTCTTTGTATTTTTATGATAATGAATATGATGCATTTAGAAGGAAAAATGCAGTTTACACAATCATCCCGTTTGCACCAACTTTTCAATCAAAAGTGTTCATTGATAAAAATGATTTCTTGTTTGTTTCCAATGGAGATAGCATTTATAAATTAGACTCGACAGGAGTTATTGTTTCAGCATTTGATATTGATGTAGATTATATTACAGGTGATGAACAAGACAATCTTTTTATTATTACTGATTCACTCAGAAAGTATAACTCTGCTGGAATGGTTTTGTGGTCATATCCTTATAGCGGAAGTAAAGTAGTGGTTGATTCAATTGGAAATTCTTATTTTTATAAAGCAGGAAGTTTAACCAAGTTAAATCAATCTGGGAATGTGGATTTTATAAGGCCAGGTATACCAACAGGGCTCTTAGCAGTGGATCAATTCTACAATATTTATATTGCAAACTCAAATTATTTACGTAAATATAACGCTACTGCAGATACGTTATTTTGGTTGTATCCTTTAACAGAAATTTATACTGCACTATCAGTGGATTTGGTTCAAAATTGTTACCTTGGCAGAATTGTGAATGAACCGAATGAAGGCAGAGCTTATTTGAAAGTTTTAAGAACCATACCACCTCCGGATTCCATACTCATTACACAAGTTTCAGATTCGGTTTTTTGTAGCGGAGATTCGCTTCAAGTTTATTTTGATGTTATAGGTCCTCAAAATTATGCTAATGGTTATAAAGTAGAATTATCTAATAGTAGCGGATCATTTTCCAATGGAGTTGCAATTTTAGGGTATGGAAGTGGGTCTCCAATTAATACGATGATATTTCCCAGTATTGCTTCTTCTGCAAATTATTTAATTAGAGTAGTGCCAACTTTCTATTCTACGGGAATAAATAGCCAGCCTTTCCCAATAACCATATATAAACCTCAAACTATCACCTTTGGTATTGCCAATTTTTATGGGTTGTGTTCTGATAGTCCGCCCGTCGACATTAATCCACAACCAGCAGGTGGAATTTTGACAGGTGCGGGTATATACGGAACAACTTTTTATCCAGATTCTGTATCTATACCCGGATCTTTTGTTATAAATTACTCCATGATTGATAGTAATGGGTGTGTTGCAACTGCAACTGCCCATATTAATGCTGTGATAAATCCTCTTTCATCTGTTTCTTTAATTACATCCGCAGATTCACTTTGCAAAGGAGATACATTGCATTTAACCGGAATACCTGGTGGTGGATATTATCAAGGAACAGGTTTAACAACCAATATATTTTATTCAGACTCAACTTCAATGGTTGATAATCTGGTAAAATATTCAAAAGCTACTGTAACTTACGGTGTGGTTTGTGTTACATCAACTTCCAAAATTTTACATGTATTTCCTCAGGATTCTATAATTTTTATCCTTCCACATGACACAATTTGTCCAATGGAACCTCCATTTTTAATTTCTGCAACTCCTGGCGGTGGTGTTTTAAGTGGTAATGCCTTATTCGGACAAACATTTTATCCTGATTCGGCTGTTGTGTTAGCATTTAATCCAATTAATTATACCTATACAAACGCATTTGGCTGTGAGAATAACGCAACAGATTCTGTGTACGTTTTTGATTCACCAATCCTTTCAATTATTCAAGCTGTTGATTCTTTGTGTACTAATGAATCAATTATTTTAGAGGGAATTCCGGCAGGAGGCTATTTTTCAGGTCAAGGTATGACCGATTCAACTTTTATTGCAATTAATGGGACGGCAGGACAAAATAATATTACTTATAATTACAGCAATTCTTTTGGATGTGAAAATTCAATTTCAACTGCGATATATGTTTATCCTGCTATCGAAATAAATTTTAATCTTGCCGCTGACACAGTGTGTATAAATACTCCTCCATTTTTAATCAATGTAACTCCTGCTGGTGGTATTTTAAGTGGTGATGGAATTGTTGGTAATATTTTTTATCCGGATTCTATAGGTGCGGGATTGAGTAGTATTTATTATACAATTTTATCAAACGATGGTTGTACATATCAATCCGTTGATACTATTTATGTTGATTATTGCCTCAGTTCACCTTACATGGATGGATCCGTAGAAACTATTAAAATTTTCCCTAATCCTGTTTCTGATGTAATCACTATTAAATCCTCCAGTTCTTTAAAAAACGCCATCATACAAATATTAGATTCAAATGGACGGTCAGTTTATGAAGGAAATTTTTCAGGCACTTTAGAAACCGTAAATGTTTCTAAATTAATCGAAGGCTTATACTTATTTAAAATATTAGATAATTCTGAACCGATATTTAGTGAAAAAATTTCTGTTTTAAGAAGGTAAGAACACAAAAAAAACATTTTCCAAAATTTAACACCGCACTTAACAACCTTAACTTGCAATAGTGAATCAATGGGTCGGAAAACGTCAGGTTGTGAAAAAACTACGTTTTTCAAACCTATACCACCCCCTGAACAACTCAAAATAATTCGAAGGCCTTAGCTTAATTGTAAGCAACACAAAAAATCAGGCTGCTAGTTTATTCCAAGAAATAGTTGTGCATCTAATCGCTTCAAAATGCATTGAAAATGTTACAAAAAGCCACTCCTCGCGGTATTTTGGCTTCCAGTTTATGAGTTGTTGCATTAAATCGTCGAAGTCGAGTATGTTTAATGTTCGTTTGATGTTATAACTTAACATTATCAAACTCCATTCACCGTTTACTTTTTCCAGACCAATTAAGTCTGTAAAGTAGTAACCCCATTTTCGTTTAATTGTTCCAAAAATATGCTCGTTTATTTCCTGCCGTTTCCGATAAAGCTTTTGGTTCTTTTTGTAATTTTTGTTATTCTGTTCTACTGCTGCTGCATATTGACTTCGTTCTATTTCTCTTCCTCCTTTTTATCGGCCGGTGCATAAATGTTTTGCCGGGTCACCTATCCTCCTGAATCACTTTAACAATAAATCCCAACTTTTCCAATTTCAATTTATTTACAAAGGCATCCAAGAAACGAACGGGATCGTGAGCCGAAATTTGCTCTTCCAGTGAGCTAAAGGAGAGCTGATATCGGTCGTAAGGGAGAATATGTTGCATTTGTTATTTGATTGACTCAAATTTACACAGTATCCTGCCACTTTTTTTGAATATTTATCAGAAATAATGAACAATCAATAGAGGAAATTAGTATTTTCACAGTCTGACGTTGTGCGTCATTTTGCAGAGACAGCCTACCTTTCGATAAAGAATCTTTTTAGCTACAACATACACGGATTTGGATACATTCAACATTAGAAAAGCCACCATCTTTGCATCATTAAATAAAAATAAAATAAAATAATGATGAAATTAAAGGGAAAAACCGCAATCGTAACAGGTTCAAACACAGGCATAGGATATGAAATTGCTTTGGACTTGTACAAAAAAGGAGCAAAAGTGTATGTTGCTTGTCGTAATGAAGAAAAAGCACTTGACGCCATCAAAAGAATGAAGGCTGACGGTGGTACAGGCGAATTGGTTTATGGACATTTAGACTTAGCAAGTCTGCAATCTGTAAAAGCGTTTGCCGACCGAGTAATACAAGCAGAATCAAGTCTCGATTTATTAATAAATAATGCAGGAATTATGATTCCACCACAATCAAAAACAGAAGATGGTTTTGAGATTCAGTGGGGTGTAAATTTTGTAGGGCATTTTGCTTTGACAGGACACTTGTATAATTTATTAGATGCAACTAAAGGTTCAAGAGTGGTAACACTTAGCAGTAATGCTCACAGAGGTGCAGTGATTGACTTTGATAATTTCCGTTTAGAAAAAGAATACAATACTTGGAGAGAGTACGGTCAAAGTAAATTAGCCGACTTAATTTTTGCTCTAGAATTTGAAAAAAGATTGAGAAAAAATGGCAAGCAATTGAAGTCCTTAGCTTCACATCCAGGTTACAGCGAAACAAATTTACAAAAATATATGGACAAAGACATGTTGGCATCATTAACATTAATGACTGCGAAAGATGGAGCTCAACCTACTATAACTGCTTGTTTAAGTGAAGATGCAAAAGGAGGGCAATATTGGGGTCCAGATGGACACGATGAACAAAGAGGTAAGCCCGGATTAGCAAAAATATCTCCAGTAGCATTAGACGAAACATTGAACGCTAAACTTTGGGATTGGGCAAAAGAAACAACAGGAGTAAAATTTCCTTTCTAAAAGGCAAATAAAAATATTAACTCAATAATTGGTACAATATAAATATGTCAATTCCCGTAAGATTAAAAAGTGTTAACGAACTTCATAGGTTCAACAATATAGCTCCACCTAATCATCCATTAATTAGTTTGATTGATTACAGCGAAATAAAACCAACACCTGTAAACAATGAATTGAAATGGGTGCAAGAATTTTATACTATTTCTATCAAACGAAATGTTGTAGGCAAATATCGTTACGGACAAGAATCATACGATTTTGATGAAGGATTAATGACTTTCTTTTCTCCTGAACAAGTCATTTCAGTTAAAATTATTGAAGAAGATATGAAGAGTAAACCATCAGGATGGATTTTAGCAATTCATCCCGATTTTTTATTTGGTTCTTCGTTAGCAGCAAATATCAAAAAATATTCATTCTTAAATTATTCTGTTAGCGAAGCACTTTTTTTGTCTGAAAAAGAAGAAAATACAATCTACGAAATACTTCAAAACATAAAAGGCGAATATCAAGGCAACCTTGACCAGTTCAGCCAGCATATAATAATTAGTCAGTTAGAATTATTACTTAACTATGCGGAACGCTATTATCAACGACAATTTTTAACTCGTAAAATTTCAAATCATCAAATATTAGATAGATTAGAAACTCTTTTGGAAGATTATTTTAATAGCGAAACTATTTTAAGTATAGGCTTGCCGACCGTTCAGTATATTTCACAAAATCTAAATCTTACCCCAGATTATTTAAGCACTATGCTAAAAAGTTTGACAGGACAAACCACACAACAACTCATACACAACAAATTGATTGAAAAAGCGAAAGTGAAACTATCAACCACAAATTTATCAGTAAGTGAAATTGCCTATGAATTAGGTTTTGAGCATTCTCAATCATTCAACAAGCTATTTAAATCCAAGACAAAACAAACACCGAAGGAATTTAGAGAATTATATAATTGAAAAAAAACGAACGAACAACTGCGGTGACCGTTGCACAACTCCTCAAAAAAACAGAATAAATTTTCAGTGCCATCATTAGCAACCACATAGCGCTATACCGATAATGAATTTTTTAGAGCGCACCTGCCACTTCAGCAGGAATAGTTCTTTTTGCCTTGCATAAATCAAAGTTAAAACAGCAAAAGACTATTTTTCAAAAAAGTTGCTAATATTAATTAACATTTTTACCTTAGTTGCGCAACAAGCACATCCTGTTTACACAAGCGGGGCGGCTTTTGTTTTTCATTGGAGCTTTGTGATTAAAAATACTTTTGTACTTTTAGTGGGCAGTTGTGGTGATTGCCCCGCCTGCATAAATAGGCAAATCGTTACCGGAAACCAACCTTGACAAATTATAGGAAAGATGATGCGTAAGATTTTTTTGAGTTGCATTTGGATGTTATTTGTTACTACAAATTTATTTGCTCAATGGCAGACCATTTTTAAAGATTCTACTCAATTTCAATTTAACACCTTATATTTTTTAAATAATGACACAGGTTTTGTTGGTGGTTTCAATATTGCAAATTCAGGAAATCAAAATGGAATTATCTTCAGGACAACTGACGGAGGGTTGACATGGGATACAACAAATCTTGGTGAATTGATTTTATGTGTTCAATTTATCAACGAATCTTTTGGATTTTGTGGAGGAGATGGAGGTGCCGATTATTTGAGTACTGATATGGGTGTTACCTGGCAAAAGAGAGGGAATTCTGCAACGATGTCTGATCATAGTAGTATTTATTTTGTAAATCCATCAACTGGATATCGTTCCAACATGCAACATTTGATCCAGCAAACTATAGATACTGGCTTGACATGGCAAAATATTTTTAGTTCAGCTGGAGGATCTTATTTTCCCGGGACCAGCAGGATGGTATTTCCAGATAATCAAATTGGATATCTTGCTCAAAGCCGATTTGGACAGTCGCCTACTGGTATAACTTCAATTTCGAAAACATCAAATGGTGGAATTAGTTGGGTTGATTTAGCAATTCCATCTAATTTTTTTCCTTATTCCTGTTACTTTTTTAACAATTTAGCTGGGATTGCGGTAGGACGCTATGGTAAAGTTTCAAAAACAAGTGATGGCGGTATAACGTGGACGTCACCCATATCTATTTCAAATTATTTTTTATATGATGTATCGTTTGTAAATGATTCAATTGGATATATTGTGGGCGGTTATAACCAATATGATACTGCTAGCTTCAGAAAAGGTATAATCTTCAAGACCAATGATTATGGTAATTCGTGGCAAGTTATTGACAGCAGTTATTTTGATGGCCTTACTAAATTACATTTTCCATCTGATTCGGTCGGCTATGTTGTGGGCATGAATGGAATCATTTTGAAAATTTCAAATGCTAATACTGTATCAACTAATATTCAAACTATATCAGAAAACGAAAATTCCCTTCCCATCTACCCAAATCCAGCAATTGATTTTATTTTTATTCAAAAAACAGGGCATGATAAGTTATATGTTTATGATACTTTAGGTAATGTTGTAATTGAAATTAATGAACATAATGATTCAAACGATTCGATTCAATTAAATATATCTTCTTTACCTGATGGTATTTATTTAGTGAAAAGAGGTTCGAGTAGTTCTAAATTCATAATCAAGAAATGAACCTGTTGGCTTCCGGTAACAGCCGGTTTAAGCGTTGCGGGCATGTTTCTTTTAATTATTATCTTTGGTATGCCTTGCGGCAACAGGCGGAACGTGTGTGTCCTGAATCAGGACAATTCAAATATTGAATTGAAAAGAATGCTGTACAAAAGATGCCTGCCTGCAGCAGGCAGGGAAGACAGATTTTGAATGGGAAAACATATACGCGGAGTTCAATCGAACTGAATGGCTGGTATACCTAATCAAAATCTGAGAGGCCTTCCAAAGACGACAGTCAAGTGTAGTCTTTAAAACACCTTAAGCTGCAAAGATGGAAACATTGCTTGTGGTGAACGTTAAGGAAAAACGAGAGCAACGATTCTTGTAGGTGATTATAGTAGTGATGAAATTACTGAAAGGTAATGGTCCCATCGGCAGGCTCAGGGCAAGTCGAAGGACTTAGCTGGTTTACGTCTTATACTTAATCGACAACCAGTAATGGGATGATCACCAATTTAGGACAAGGTTACAGCCAATGAGTTGGTATACCCACAATGTAATTATGTTACATTTGTAACTAAACTAGAAGAGCTGTATGAAGGGAGACTTTCACGTACGTTTCTCCCGTAAAAACGGGACAGGTGTGGGAATGTGAGGGTGAAATTCCCTTGCGTGACCCGATTAGGCGAAAACCCGTAAAAGAGTATTCACTTTACCTATATCTATAATTTCAAATTCGACAAATACTAAACCAAAATAAAATGAAAAACATTCTTTTTTTAATTGTGCTTTTGACATCTTTTACTTCAAATGCACAAATCGGACAATGGCAGCTTTGCAATATGGGTTCTTGTAATTATTTTAATCGCAGTTTTATAGAATCGCAGGGGAAATTATTTTCAACAGGATGTTACTCGATGGACAATGGGATTACCTGGTCTGCACCAGCTGGAAATACGGGTGCGTATTCTTATGAAATAAATTCAGCAGGAATATTTGCAGGATCAAGCTCAGCAATTTATTTTTCAAATACCAATGGATCTACATGGACGAATGTACATAATTTCGGGACTTTGAATTTTGTTTTTGGTATGGCGAAATTAAATGACACCATATATGCTGCTACATTTTCACAAGGAATCTGGATGACACCAGACAATGGTAATACCTGGGCAGCCATGAATTCAGGTCTGACCACTGACAGCATTTATTCAATTCTTTCCGTTAATAATTTGTTGTATGCAGGAACATTTAGTAATGGTATTTTTATTAGTGCAAATTCCGGATTAAGTTGGGCGCCTATAAATAATGGATTGCCTGTGAACGCAACAATACGTTCAATGACTTCAGACAATATAAATATATATGCAAGCACAACAGATGCGCTATATTATTCCAATAACAATGGAGCATCATGGATGCAGGCAGGAATACCAACAACTCATGTTGGTAAAGTTATCGCTGTAGGAAATGCACTTTTGGTGGGAGGAGCAAATTTTTCTGGGACAGAAGGTCTTTTTCGATCATTGGATCAGGGCAATTCATGGAGTCTTTATGATTCGGGGCTTCCTAACAGTTGTATTTATGTAGTAGGATCTCTTTATGCCACCTCCAATTATGTTTTTTGCGGTTTGGGCGAAACATACCAACCCTGTTCCTCCACAGATATATACAGAATTGATCGAAATAGTGTGACCACCAGCTTTTCAGAAAGCGAGAATTTAAACCAGATTATTGTTGAAGAATACCCAAATCCATTTTCAGAGTCGGTAAGTTTTAAATCCACCTCGAAAACAACCGTAGATATTATTTTATATGATGTCGCTAAGAGAACAATTTTAAATCAATCATTTATTGCTTCGATATCTATTAATACATCCAAACTTGATCAGGGAATATATTTTTATGAATGCAGGAACAAAGATGGCCTGATTAATTCTGGTAAAATCATTAAAAATTAAATTTTCCAAGTCAAATTCGACATATGGTCTTCGCCTAACATTTAGCCGAATAGAACGAAAAAGCCCTAAGCAAAAGCCCCGTGTGTGTGTGGGGCTTTTTCGTTCTATTCGGCAAAATGATATAAGCAAGGAATGTGATTTCGTCTCCGTTTGGAACTTAAAGGGGAAATATGTAACTTTCCGTCTTCGAACCCGGCCTGCGGCAATGGCCGGTTCGTTAGCGGAAACCAATTTGGCGGTATTGGTAACTTCAACGATAAAAAAATGAACACCATGAAAAAATTATTTACACTCACTTTAATTTCATTATCTTTTTTTGCAAAGGCAGACAATTGGACACAGAAAACGGATTTTGGAGGAGTAGGAAGATTTATGCCTGTTTTCTTTGCTGTAAATAACCTAGGTTATATAGGTTGTGGTTGGGATAGCATGTATCATTATTTAGAAGATTTTTGGGCATATGATCCTGTTAATAATTCGTGGACTCAGAAGGCAGATTTTGGAGGTGGCAAAAGAAGCGGTACAGCAAGTTTTTCTATCGGTAGTAAAGGATATGCCGGAATGGGTGGCGATTCAGCAGGCACCTTGTATATTGATTTTTGGGAATATGATCCGGCCCTGAATTTTTGGATACAAAAAGCTGATTTCGGAGGAAGTATAAGTTTTAATTCTGTTGCATTTTCCATCGCCTCTAAAGGATATGCATGTGCTGATTTTGGTTCATCAGGTTTTATTAATGATTTATGGGAATTTGACCCATTAACAAACACTTGGACACTTGTACCGGTTCCCTCATTTGTAAACATTGGTTCATTTGGGCTAGCTATTGGAAATAAAGGTTATACCGGGTTAGGGAAAGATTCAACAGGTGTTATGCTGCAAAGCTTTTTTGAATTTAATCCGCAAAATTATTCGTGGACACAGAAAGCAAATTTTCCTCCGGGCCAAAGAGATGGTGTTGCCTGTTTTTCTATTAACAATAAGGGATATGTAGGCTCAGGCTTTTATCAGGGAAATGTATTTAATGATTTATGGGAGTATGATCCTGCATTAAATCAATGGATTCAAAAAGCAAATTTGCCGAGTTTTTCAAGAAATCTGGCTGCTTCGTTCACTTTAAACAATAAAGGATATTTTGGCGTTGGTAAAAATTGGACTGGTTTACCTCTTGTTACTACTTATAATGATTTCTGGGAATATACACCTGATGGCAGCACAAGTGTTAATGAATATTCAGCCTCCAATTTACAGTTTACAATTTCACCCAATCCTGCAAAAGATTTTATAGTTATTAATTATCCTCTATATAATGAAGACAAAATCAATCTTTCAATAACAGATATGCAGGGAAAAAAAATTTATGAAAGTCAATTATCACAATCAGCAATTTCAGTTAAGAATTTTTCAAAGGGAATTTATTTAGTTGAACTGAATAATGGAAAACAAAAGACGGTGAAGAGAATTGTGAAAGAATAAAATGGAGTAAATTCGTATGAGTGGTATGAGTATTCCGCTCCCACGCAGTTGCCGACGGGGCCGGCCCCGTCGGCAACAACGAAACCGTTATGCGGCATGCTTGGGCGACAGTGCGAACTTGAAGGTGACTGCAAGAAATTAACTTTGACAAACTAAATAAAAACGGGAATGCTGAAAACCGAATAGAGTAGGCAAAAATTTAAACTCAATAAAATGAAAAAACAATTACTTCTATTTGTCGCAATAGCTTTTGCAACGCAAAATTTATTAGCACAAAAAGAATCATGGAACTGGTATTTTGGCAATAATGCCGGTGTATCTTTTAGTAGTGGTTCACCTGTTGCATTAACAAACGGTGCTTTGCTAACACACGAGGGCGTGGCTACAATTTCAGATAACTCAGGCACACTGTTATTTTATACCGATGGAATTACCGTGTATAATGCTTCTCACCTTACTATGGCAAATGGAACAGGGCTTGAGGGAGATCCCTCCGCAACGCAAGCTGCAATCATTGTTCAAAGGCCGTTAAGCAGCACAGAGTTTTATATTTTTACAATGGACGATGCCGCAGGCTCATCAGGATTAAGATATTCGATAGTGGATATGACATTGAATGCCGGATTGGGAGGCGTTACTTCAAAAAATATTTTGGTATATGCCTCTGCCAAAGAAAAAGTAACATCAGTAAAACATGCCAACGGAACTGACTTTTGGATTATAGTAAACTCATCTGCTACTGATGATATAAGGGCTTTCCAATTAACCAGCAGCGGGGTGAATATGAATGCTGTTGTAAGTAACATAGGACCTATTAATCAAGGTAATGCTACCGGTTCGTCAGGTTACATAAAGGCATCACGACAAAATAATCGATTAGCAATGGCATCCATGTATAACAGTAAGTTTGTGATCGTTAACTTTGATAATAGCACAGGGATTGCGGACTCTTCTTCGCGCATTTCATTTGGCAGCTCCTCTGCCACAAATTTCGCTTACGGAGTTGAATTTTCTCCCGATGGATCAAAACTTTACGGAACCACACTAAATCTCCCTGAAGTGCTTCTTCAGTTTGATTTATCGTCAGGAATTGATTCCATTATATTTAATACACGCGACACGCTTGACATCAGGCTCGTATCAAGTCCCTGCATCAGCGCTTTTGGCGCACTTCAACTTGCTCCCGATGGAAAAATTTAAGGCGTAGTCCCATGTGATTCGTTCTTAAATGTGATAAATAATCCCAACGCTTTGGGTGCGGCTTGTGGTTACGCTCCAAATGCAGTATCACTTAATGGCAGAACGTGCGACCTGGGATTACCAAATTTTATTTCTGATTATGTTCTCCCTACCGCTATTACCGAAAATACTAAACCTTCTATGTTGCGGGTTTATCCAAATCCGGGCAATGGAAACTTTGTAATAGACATCTCCTCATTTAAAAGTTCATCAGCCCGTTTATCCATAAGTAATTTGTTGGGAGAGGTAATTAAAGAAATAAATTTAAAGGAGGAAAAAACCGAAATAAATATTGAACAACCTGACGGAATATATTTTTTGACCATATCAACGGGGGAAGTAATCTATACTACAAAAGTGATTCTTAAACAATGAAAAAACTTTCATGCGACCTTCAAATTGATGTGCCTTGAACAAGAAGTAGCACGAACGTATAACAGCAAGATTAAAAGGAATAAAAAAAGAAGGGCATTGATTGGTAAACAAACAGTTGAGATTCTACTAAACAATGTAGGTAAACGAACAGCAGTGCTTCTAAATCCTTCTTTTTTTACTTCTTTAATCCCTTCTTTGTTATGGGGCAATGCTAACCGCAACTTCAACAATAAGTGCTAATTTCAAACGACATGAAAAATAGTTTTACAATTTTATTTCTTACAATTTTGTCCTTTACTGCTTACGGACAAAAGCAAGCCAACATTTGGTATTTTGGAGACCATGCAGGACTTGACTTTAATAACAACCCCCCAACTCCATTACTAAATGGACAAACAGATTTCCCATTGCCAAACCAATGGAATGAAGGATGTTCTTCAATCAGCGACAGTTCTGGTTCTCTTTTGTTTTACACAAACGGAATGAAAATATGGAATAAGTTGCAACAAGTGATGCCAAACGGAAACAACTTGATGGGACACTCATCATCAACTGAATCAAGTATAATCGTCCCACAGCCAAACAGCCAGAAATATTTTTATGTCTTCACAACTGATGCTTCTGAAAACAATTTTCAAAATGGATTGAGGTATTCAATCGTTGATATGTGCCTTGACAACAACGATGGTGATGTGTTAGCAAGTGCAAAAAATATTTTATTGACGGACATGGTTGCGGAGAAATTAATTTGCATCAAGCATTCTAACGGAACGGATTATTGGATTGTAACACATAAATTCAATTCAGATGCTTTCTATTCTTTCCGATTAACAAGTTCAGGCGTTATTGATACAGTTATTTCTCATACAGGTACAACAGACCCACAAGGATGGGGAGGACAAATGATTGCTACTTCCAATGGACAAAAAATTGTCTATACAATTCCAAATGCACAAAGTATTGGGAAAACTTTATTGTTTGATTTTGATGCGACAAATGGAGTTGTTTCAAACGAACAAACTCTTTCAACAGGGGGTAGAGAATTCGGAGCTTCGTTTTCACCTGATAACTCAAAACTTTATTTTTCTACTGTTGGTTTTGGAGAAATATTCCAATACAATTTAAACGCTGGAAATTTGGCAGCAGTAATTGCTTCCAAAACTTTCATCATTTCAAATGGACCTGATTCATGGCGGCATCATCAACTTGGACCTGACGGTAAGATCTATGTTTCAAGAGTACAGAAAACATATTTGTCAATGATTGAGTTTCCAGATAGTTTATGTCCTGCATGTAATTACATTGACTCTGCAATTTATCTTGGCGGACAATACACCTCTTTCGGCTTGCCCAATTTTATTGCAGGATATAATTACTCAAACACAACTGTTCAATGTAACACAGGTATTCAACATCTTTACAATTCAGAACAGATAATAAAATTTTACCCAAACCCATTTACAAACGTTATTAGCTTTAAAGTAAATGACAATGAACAAACACAAATAATCCTCTACGATATTCTTTCACGAAAACTTTTACAACAAACTTTTACAAACTCAATTACAATCAATACAGAGCAGCTTGCAGACGGAGTTTATATTTATGAAGTGTTGAGTAAAGAGGGAAGAATTTCTAATGGGAAACTTATCAAACAATGACACGACACTACTTCGGACAGACAGCAGCACATGCACATAACATCAAGATTAAAAGAAATAAAAAAAAGAATAGCTTTGAGAGGTAAACAAAGTGAGTGCAAGTAATAAACAAAGTAGCGTAAACAAACATGAGAGCATTAAAACCCTTCTTTTTTTACTTCTTTTAATCCCTTCTTCGTTACAAACAATTATAAACGACAATGTTTCTTAGACTTTTAATTACGACTTTAACGGCATACTCATTTGTTGCAGTAGGACAAGATAGTATTAATAAACCGCTGACAGACTTTGACGCATTATTAAAAGTCAACCGACTTGAGACAATGTATCCAACAATTAACGGGACGACTGTTGACGGAAAAGTCATTACCGACACTGACTTTAAAGACAAAATAGTTGTAATAAATATTTGGTCTAAGGACTGTTTGCCTTGTCTTTATGAAATTCCAGGACTCGACAGTTTAGTGACTCAATACAAAGCCCAAAGTGTAATTTTTATTGCAATTTCATATGAGTTGCCAACCTTCATACGCAACAACTATATTTCTAAAAACAAATTCTCTTATGACCACTTGACTTTTCCTAAGGACACTGTAATATATAAATACTTCGGTTTCGGCTACCCTCTAAATATCGTGCTTGACACTCACGGTGAAGTTAAATATTTTAAATATGGGGGAGTTGCAAACCCAAGTGGTGCTGACATAGCTTTCAAAGAGATTAAGATTATTATTGACGAGTTGAGAAAATAATTGCTTGTAACACACGGTCATACAAGCGGGGCGACAGTAGTTTTTCATGGATACTATTGTGGTTTAAGAAAGTTTTGTACTTTTAGTGGGCAGTTGTGGTGATTGCCCCGCCTGCATAAATAGGCGTAACGTTAGTCATAACCCTAACAAACAACAGATAGACCGGCTACTGACAACAAATTTAAATGAACACACAAGCTCTAATAGAATATTTCAATCGCATTCTTCCTTTGGACGAAGAGGAAATTGCTTTTGTTGAAAAAGTTTTCAAAGAAAGAAGAATAAAAAAAAGACAATTTATTCTTCAAGAAGGAGAAATTTGCAAACACAACACCTATGTTTTTGAAGGTTGTTTCAGAATGTATTTGGTTGACGATAACGGAAAAGAACACAACCTTCAATTCGCCATCGAAAATTGGTGGATAGGCGATATTGGAAGTTTCTTTACCGATCAACCAAGTAAACTCAATATTGAAGCCATCGAAAACTCAATTATTCTTCAAGTCAAGAAAGAAGATCAACTGAAACTTTTCACAGAATATCCTAAATTCAATCAAATTTTTAGAGTACTCGCTGAAAATGCTATGGTAGCTCTTCAGCAAAGGGTTTTACAAAATATTAGTTCAACAGCAGAAGAACGGTATATAGATTTTCTTAAAAGACATCCTAATTTATTTAATCGCATTTCTAATGTGCAAATAGCCTCTTATCTGGGCTTAACCCCTGAGTTTCTTAGTACTATTAGAAAAAAAATCGCAAAATCTTAATATACATTAAGAGCATTTCTTTAACTACCTTATAAGCATGGGTAATTCTTTCATCGCACCTTTGTTGAGTCAATATCGACAAACAATTTTAAAAGCAAAATGAAATGGAAAAGAAAATTATTGCCGTAATAGGAGCTACAGGCTCACAAGGTAAAGGGGTTATTAATTCAATACTTAAAAATGGAACTTTCAAAGCCAGAGCAGTTACAAGAAACCCAGAAAAATACAGTGGTAAGGCTGACGAGGTTGTAAAAGGCGACCTTACAGACTTAGCATCGTTAAAAGAGGCATTTAAAAATGCATATGGCGTTTTCGTTGTAACTAATTTTTGGGAAGGAGCTGACGAAATTGCACAAGCTAAAATAGCGATACAAGCAGCTAAAGATGCAGGAGTAAATCATTTTATATGGTCCACACTTCCAAATGTAGAAATGATAAGTAATGGCAAGTTTGATGTTCCACATTTTACAGGTAAAGCAAAGGTTGACGAACTGGTGAAAAACGCTGGATTCAAAAACTACACATTTGTACATCCTCCTTTCTATTTCCAAAACCTAACAGGACAAATGGATGCACAAACACAACAAGACGGTTCTTTAGGTTGGACACTTCCTATTAATCCTACTGTAAAAGGAATTCATATGTCGGATATCAACGACTTAGGTAAAGTAGTTGCAGGTGCATTTTTAAATCCTGAAAAAGTTGGAAATGGAAGTTATTTATCACTTGCCACAGAACTCAATAGCTTCAATGATATTTTGGATACTTTCAAAGCCAATGGGAAGGAATATAGCTTTAATCAAGTTCCTGTGGAAGTATTCTCAACCTTTTTTCAAGGGGCTGGAGAAATAGCACAAATGCTTGCTTATTTTGAAGCTCACACCTATATGGGACCAAATTCGGAAGCACAAATTCAATTGGCTAAAGAAATTGCAACGGAAGAATTTACTTCTTTAAATGATTGGATTAAACAAAACTAATTTATGTATGAAACAGTTAGCATTATATTTATTAGCGGCCACCATAATGGTGTCATGCAATCAAAAACAAGAATCAGTAGAAATAACTAAAGAAAAAACAGAAATCATGATAAAAGAAGAAAAACAAAAAATAGAGGCACTCCTTAATGAATACAAAAAATCATTGAACACCTCAGATGCTAATTTAGCTCAATCTCTTTATACTAAAGATGGAATATTCATGCCAACACAGGCACCATCAGGAATAGGCTCAGAAGGAATTCTAAAATCTTATGAATTTGTATTTTCTCAAATTCAATTGAACATTGAGTTTTTTATAGAAGAAATTGAAGTGGAAGGAAACATGGCTTTTGCAGTAACCAGTTCAAAAGGATCAGTTAAAATACTTGCAAATGGAGTTGAAGCACCTGAAGCAAATAGAGAGCTTTTTGTATTTGAAAAGGTAAATGGAGAATGGAAAATTGCGAGATACATGTTTAATAAAACAAATTAAACGGATAGAAAGGCAGCCTGTAATAGCGGTTTTTCAGGCGGGGTTTTGTGCTTCGTTTGACGTTTTCTGCTTATATTTGAGTTCGGTTCTTCGTATCAATTGCAGAGCTAAAAAAGCCTACCGATAAACAGGCAAAACGTTCTGCAACAGCGCGTAGTAAATAAGACCATTATCGATGATTAAGAAAACCCCTTTTATTGTTTGTATATTTTGGTTTGCCGGCATTTTTCAAGCTCGAGCTCAGACCTACATTCCAATGATAAATGACTCACTTTATTGGGATGTCGCATATGGTGTAAACGATCCTAATCCTTGTGCCATATTTGGTGTAAATGGCCCAGTAAGATATAAAATAGGAGGTGATACGATTATAAATAGCACTATTTACAAGCAAATGAATGGCTATGCGTTTCATTTATTTACTCCTGGTTGCACTTCATTTTACGTTGACACAATTTCTCAACAATTACCTATTTATTTACGTGAAGACACACTGAACAAGCAGGTTTTTAGTTTTAATTCTTTCTCGCAGACTGATATGTTACTTTTTGATTTTTCATTGCAACAACATGACTCGATTTATTTGCCTGGATCAAATAACAATTATTTCTATGTTGATACTTTGTATACAATTACCACAAATGACGGAATATCCAGAAAGTATTTTGAATGCTTTCCAAGACCAAATCAAGCGACAACAGGTGGTTATTATATCGAGGGACTTGGGGGTGCAATGGGGCCATTCGAAAGACCTTTTAATGTATTTGAAGAGGGTTATTGGGTTTTGTGTATAAGTGATATAAACGAATCGCCAATTTATGGTGCTTCCGGACTTTGCTTCAATTTCGCAACCGGTATATCTTTTAATGATGAACCTGCAAGGATTTTGAATGTTTATCCCATTCCTTCTTCCGAAAGAATATTTATTGAAAATTTTCCTTTAAATTCATCTATTACTATAGTAAACCCATTGGGTGAAATAATTCAAGAAATAATGACTTTATCGGAACCAGAAATTAATATTTCAAAATTCAAATCTGGCATTTACTTCATGATTATTGAGTCCGATAACAAATTTACCAGAGCGACTTTTGTCAAACAATAAACGCACATAACCAACGAAATTCTTTATGATGATAATTATATTTTAGCCCAAATTGGACGATAATACTTCGAAGAGGGGAAGTTCATTCAAATAATTTTCGCTCAGATGGTGTTTAAAAATCATTCTGACAATTCAATTCATTAAAAATAAAATTTGATCACTTTCCAATCACCAGTACCTTCGAAAAACTTTTATTATACGCATTCTCTATTTTGCACAAATACACTCCGGTTGAAAGTGCAGGAAGTATAATTTCATACTCTTTTGACTTTATAGTTTCCTGATAAATCATTCTGCCTTGTACATCATATAGCTTAAATATTCCAAATGTGAAATTCTTTATTGTGAGTGCTGTGCAATCGTAACACGGATTTGGAAACACTTGAAAATCAGTTGTCTGTATTTCCTGTTGATTCGACAATACATCTACTTGATTGAAAGTGGTATTGGTAATTACTGCGGCATTAGAATCAAAATAGATGTAAGCAGTATTTTGGATTACTGTTCCTATAGTTAAAGGTTGTCTCAAGTTTACACGGTACTGTATAAAACCGTGACTACCGGCTTCGTCGCTGATGCTATCGGGGAGGTTGATGTTTTGGAAATTGAATCGGAGGATATTTCCATTGATCTGAATGAAAGGCTCATGACTGTATGAAATTAACTGGATGCTTGATTCATCAATAGTTGGATCAAGGGTATCAATAATGAAAACATTTAAAGCCGGAGCTGTGCCGGTATTTTGAAAACGTACAGTATAATTTAATGATTGTTGACTCGTATCAATAATGCCATCGGGATTCACCAGTTTATCATTAGGATCAAAACTGTTCACTACAGTTGCGCAATAATTATAAGTGTTGTTTAACGGATTAACATCTCCTACCAATGGAAATACTTCAGCAAAAACACAAACTTCATCACCTATTACAGCATTCGAAAATAGGGTAAGTTCAATTCCGAAATCATGGTTGATGTCTACAGTTGCAAAATCAGCAACTTGATATTCGAGCGTATCTCCATTTACAAATGGAGTTAATGCTCCCGGTACAATACCCGAATAACCAGCTGGCCCGCTTATGGTGAGTCTAACGCTTCCGGATAGACCATTGATACAATTTAATCCGAACAATTGACTCAGATCGCCCGCAATGGTGTTTAAATAAACGATATTGGAAGGACGGAATATTCCGTAGGGGATCACACCGGCAATTCCTAAATCGAACGATGAGGGGCATTGAATTGCGAAATTCCTATCATAATCGAGAGAATCAATTGAGGTGATGTTGCTCGTATAGCTTCCGCCTACAGGACAAGTGATGTCAAAATCTGTTAATGTGGTATCCGGGAAATAATTGAAGGTTCCTGTATCGGTATCGAAAGTATATTCACCTAATGCACTTGTAAAAGTTTGCTGAATCAAATTACTATTCTGAAACAAATTAATTTTAACATTTTTATATCCTGGTTCTGAAACATCAGCACTACAATTAGAATTTTGATCGGAATATACCCGACCACTGATATTCCATTTTACCGGGCAACTTGTTGCATTAAATAAATCACAAACAGGAACAGTATCAATGAGTGGATTGGGATTGCCTACAGCCATTACATTTGGCAAACATATAATTCCGGTGTTGAACCATGTAAATGTGTTGAGTTGAATTTGTTTTGGTAAACAAAGAATGGCCGGATTATCTGAAATGTCAAGATTTACAATGGTTTCAGGTAGTTCCGGCAATGTTGAAAGCTGATTGTTGTTACACCAAAGAATATCAATCCCATCGGGTAATAATGGTAATGTTGTAAGTTGATTGTTAGAACAGAACAAATTTTGCATGTTCAAAGAAAGTGTTGGAAGAGCAATAAGAAGATTATCAGAGCAATTTAAAGATCCTATGGAATTCAAATTAGGTAAAGTGGTGAGAAAATTGACATCACAATTAAGAGAATATAGCGAAGAGGGTAAAGTTGGTAAAGATGTGAGTTGGTTATGATCTACATCCAAATAAGTTAAGTTGGTGCAATTTGTTAAAACAGGCAGATTAGTAAGTTGGTTAGTGCCACAATCAAACAAATAAAGAGTTGCCGGTAAATTCGGCAGCATTGTGATGGCATTTTGATAACAGGAAAGTTCTTTAAGTCCTACCGGTAAAGCAGGTAATGAGGTTAACTGATTTTTATGACACCAAAGTGTTTGAAGACTATCGGGTAATGTTGGCAGAGAAGTGAGTGAAGTTTGTTCGCAGTGAAATATGCGCAAAGAATCTGGCAGGGATGCCGGTAGTCCAATAATCGGATTATTATCAACCTCTAGCCTTCGCAATCCGTTTGGAAGGTTGCTTAGAGAAGTGATATCGTTAGAACTGCAATCCAAAAACAATAATCCGGGAGGCAAAGGAGGCAAAAAAGTAAGGTTATTTGCGAAAACATAAATGGTATCTACATTATCAAAATAGACGATTCCCGTAAGGTCAGAAATATTAAATGTCCCTGTAAAATTGATAGTAGTTGCATTAAGCACGGCACTACATGTTGTATCAAGTTGTGTTCCATTCATACAACCTGAAAAACCATTTGCATTTAACCACGTTCTAAAAGCTAAATCGGGAATTAAAACATATTGTCCCTGTGTTTTAGTAGATGTAGATAAACAAAGAAACAGCACCACAAATTTTATGTAACGAAGAACCATGCTTCTCATTTTTGATGATACGGTAAATGTATGAAAACGAAATTTGATATTATAATTTTCCTCGTAAAATGAGATTAAAGAATGAGTTTATTGATTTGGCTGCAATCAGATTGGCTGGTCTATTTTAGCAAAATTCTTGGTACAATCTTGAATAAATATGCATAAATGGTTTCATGGCTCATAGGGTCGATACAGGCAACAAATTTGCCCATTTCTAGATGAGGTAAAGAAGTAATTAGTTGTTTTTGAAGATGCTAAAATGCTCTCATTTAGTCATTTAACTATTATTGGTCTTTTTGTGGAGAGCATTAACCTGGGTGATTTTAAGTTCGAAATTAAAACCACAATCGAAGGAACTCTACAACATATGCCGCATCATGAATATTTTAGGTTAAGAAGATTTCAAAAAGTTCCTGGCAGCACTTTGCCTTTTATTTTTCGGAATTTTAAGCTCATCGAAAACCATAAATTTCAAAATACGAGGTTTACTATTTTCAAACCTAAACACTCCCAACTTCAAAATTAACATTTGGTAAATCAGCTTGGAATAAGTTAAATTTGTAAATTCAAGGGAGTTATTAACCGGACTGTCGTTAGCTGCCATATTATGAGACACTTTATTGCTATAGTTTTCTGCTTCTTGTCCGTTACACTTTTCGGGCAGTTGAATGACTCAGATGCTTTTTTCAACGGAAGTTATGACAAATCTTACGCTCTTAAGCAAAAAATCAAACAAGTTAATGTCACAAACTATATTGACAGTAACAAAACCTCGTTTTCTATATTTGATTTCGACAATAATGGATTTATGAGAAAACTAACAATATTCGATAAAACCATGAAAAAGGTAAGTGACTACACTTTTATTTACAATAAACAGGGTGACCAAATTGAAATAATTAATGTCGATTATGACCTAAATAAAACAGATACTGTAGTATTCAATAAAACTTATGACGGAACATTACTAATTCAAGAAACATCAAGTGAACTGCCATTTCTAACGAAACACATCTACAACGACAGCAGAAGAAAAGTTCAATCCATCACATTTCTTTCTAGGGACACGACAATAAGTTCAAAAAGAGTTTCCTTTTATAGCTATGACACAAATGGAAAATTGAAAGGAATACAAGAAACTTACATCGAAAGCAATAATGCTACTCCTGTCAGCACAGGGACGACTGAATTTATATATGATAAATCAGGAAGTATTCCTGTCGTTATGCGATCAGGAAAGCCTAATTATATTCTATCCTATGATAAGCAAGGTTTTTTGAAAAGCAAAACCGTTAAAATGATAGAGGATTTAGGCGGTTTAACTATTGAAGAAAAATACAGTTATATCTTCTGGAAATAATACGGCAGCTAAAACATTTAGCCGAGTAGACGAAAAAGCTCTAAGTGAAAGCACCATATGTGTGCGGGGCTTTTTTGTTCTATTCGGTGGATGCACTGAGCAACGTCGAAGGGTTGGGTGAAACCCGACAGTTAGGGTACAAAGTAGATCGGAAATTATTTCAACAATTTACATTAAGGTGATTACTTTTGAACGATTTGTGAGTGAATGTTTTCAGAATAGCAATTGATGTAATATTGGATTTATGTTCATCTCCTAAAACCTGCGACGAAACAAAAATATTTTAAGTCAAGAAGAGTTCAAAAAATTCGTGGAGAACTTTGCCTTTTATGTTTCGCAATTTTAAGCTCATTGAAAGCCATATGCTTCAAAATAAAAGGCTTACTATTTCCAAATCTACACTTGCAACTTAAAAATCAACTTTTGGCAAATCGATTTAAAATGATGTATATTTGTGTGGTGAAGGGAGTTTTTAGACGGACCGACGTTAGTCAGAAGGCTGAAAGAACGAACGAACATGAATTTAATAGACTTATACAGAAACATCATAGAGGATACAGAGGTAACAGAAGAGGATTTACCATTTTCGATCCATAGAATTGATTTCAAGAAAGGAACTGTTCTGACAAATTATGACGCTATAGAAAAAAGGATTTACTTTATCAATAGTGGTATTATTGAATTAGCCGTTGAATATCAATCTTCGGAAAAAATTCTCGATTTTTTCTTCCCCAACGAGGCTGTCACCTGTTTAACGTCATTTCTTTTGCAGGTCCCTTCGTATTCAAAAATGACAGCACTCACTAATTGTGAAGTTGAATACTTTAATCGTGACGAAGTTTATTCAAATTATGCAAGTTCTTTGGAAATAAACAAACTAGGCCGAATATTGGTAGAGCAGGCATACATAAGAAAAGCAAAAAGAGAATTAGAATTTTTGAGCAAAACAGCAGAAGAACTGTATTTACAGCTTATAGAACAGCATAGCCACTATATTCAACAAATTCCCGTAAACAAGCTGGCTAGATACCTTGGCATACATCCTGAAAGCTTGAGCAGGATTAGAAAAAAAATGTTCTTGAAATAGATATACTGCTTTTTCTTCATTTCCTAACATAGGTCAATTGTAAATTTTTCGGTATTGCCAGATCTTTGCAGGCAGATTCAAATACTAGAAAACTTTAAACAATATGACACCATTTGAAATTTTAACCGACCCGGTTACTCTCGGAATAATCGGCCTTTACATTGTGCTTATTTTAACCGAAGCTTTTTTCCCAGCTCGAAAACTTCCAAAAGTTAACAATTGGAAGATCAAGGGCATTTTTTCTTTTTTAATTTTTCTATTCCTATCCAGTTACTTGCCCTATTGGTATGAGCACTACCTGCCTTCAAAACAGCTACTAAATTTTACCAACATGAATGTGGTGCTGGCATCCGTACTGGGCATCCTGTTGTACGAGTTCGGTTTGTATGTATGGCACCGCAGCATGCATAAAAGCAATATATTGTGGCGTGTTTTTCATCAGATGCACCACAGTGCAGAACGACTAGACACATACGGTGCTTTTTATTTCAGTCCGTTTGATATGGTTGGCTTTACTTTGCTAGGCACAGTTTGCTTCTCCTTTATATTGGGCTTACCGGCACAGGCAGTGACCATCTTTTTATTGATTACAAACTTTTTCAGCATCTTTCAGCATGCCAACATAAAAACACCTGTTTGGTTGGGTTACATTATTCAACGACCCGAAAGCCATGCTGTTCATCACGCACAAGAAATACACGCTTATAATTATTCTGATCTTCCATTGTTTGATATTCTGTTTGGGACATTTCGCAACGCCAAAGGATATGTTTCTAAAACTGGTTTTTATCATGGTGCATCTTCGCGCATTGGCGATATGTTGATATTCAAGGATGTATCAAAAAATTCTAACCAAACGGAAATGAAAAGTACCTTTTAAAACATATTACATCAATAAACTTTGGAAGTCTGATAATAAAAATTCAATCAAAAAAATAAATATAACCATAATGAAAATAATAGGAATATCAATTGTAATTGTTTTGCTGGCATTACAAAGCCAAGCACAAGAAAGTTTCAATAAAAATTTTGGAATAGGTGGCCAAGTGGGACAGATTCAACACGATTTTGGAATTGGTCTAAACGTGACTACTCCGTACTTTGCAAATAATAAAACGGCAGTCAGATTAAAAGGAAATCTGGTTTGGAATGAACACCTTAACAGTAATACTGAAACAACTTGGTCACCGTACTCAAACTTCTCATTAGGTTTTGTTCAAGCCGTTGGTGAGTTAAACAACTTTGTCCGAATCTATGGTGAGGGCGGTGCAATTTTCCTTTTTCCCTCTACAGAATTTTCAACAAAATCAATTCAATTTGGTGGCTACGGTTTATTCGGATTCGAATTCTTTTTTGATGAACACATGAACTATTTCTTTGAGGCTGGCGGTGTAGGAACGGGCGCAAAGGCTGATAAAATAGCAGAAAATCCTATTTATTCTAATGGGTTCTTAATCAACGTTGGAGTTAGAACTCAGTTTTAAAAATCCAAAATAAATTATAGTTTAGATTCAAAGTGATTGTCATAAACAATAACTTTGACATTCATTGTTTGTTACCAATTTCGGGTATTAAAGGAGATAGTTGTGATTGAAATGAGGAGTTGTGTTTTACTACTGCAAATAAACTGCTAAACAAAGAACAATGAAACAATTTGTGGTACGAAATAAAGCCCGAACTGCTAACATGTAGCCGAGGAAACGAAAAACCCCAAAGCGAAAGCCCAGAATTCGTGCGGGGCTTTTTTGTTCTATTCGGTGGATGCACTGAGCAACGTCGAAGGGTTGGGTGAAACCCGACAGTTAGGGTACAAAGTAGATCGGAAATTATTTCAACAATTTACATTAAGGTGATTACTTTTGAACGATTTGTGAGTGAATGTTTTCAGAATAGCAATTAATGTAATATTGGATTTATGTTCATCTCCTAAAACCTGCGACGAAACAAAAATATTTTAAGTCAAGAAGAGTTCAAAAAGTTCGTGGAGAACTTTGCCTTTTATTTTTCGCAATTTTAAGCTCATTGAAAGCCATATGCTTCAAAATAAGAGGCTTACTATTTCCAAATCTACACTTGCAACTTAAAAATCAACTTTTGGCAAATCGATTTAAAATGATGTATATTTGTGTGGTGAAGGGAGTTTTTAGACGGACCGACGTTATCTGTTATTCTAAGACAGCAGTGTTATCATCAACAAGAAGTATAAAATTGAAATTGATTTTTAAAATACTAGCTCTGTCGTTTTTTGTTACAAATACTTTTGGACAGAACAGCGCAAGCTTGTATCCAATCACAAATGACAATCTTTGGGGTTACATTGATAATAGTGGCAAGACAGTTATAAAACCACAATACCTCTATGCTGGACAATTTTCAGAAGGCCTTTCAGCGGTTCGCTTAAAAGGAACTTATGGTTACATAGACAAATCCGATAACTTTGTAATTGCACCTCAATATGATTTTGCATTACCATTTCAATGTGGACAAGCAAAAGTTTTCATTGATGGTAAACCTTACTTCATTGACAAAAATGGGAAAATCACTTTTCAGCACAACTTCAAAAGTATTTCATCTTTTCAAAATCGCACTTTCGCTATTGCAATTACTGAAACGGACAAGTATTGCCTGATAGGCCGAAATGGAATGCTTTTAACAGACTCTGTTTTCAAGAAAATATATTCATTTAATGATGGTGTAGCGGTAGTTTATGGACTTAATCATTTGAAAGACTCATCACAAATTGAGATGTTTGAAACGGGCGTAATAGATACAACTGGTAAGTGGATGATTCATTATGGCACCTATAAAGACATCGAAAGCTTCAAAAATGGCTATTCTTCAGCAGTAAGGTTTAAGCAAACTGAAGAGGAAAGCGGTTGGTCTCGGGAAGATGCTGTTATTGATAAAAATGGGAATCTAAAATTTATTCTTCCCGTTGGTAAATATTTTCTTGATTTTGATAACACAGGTTTTAACAATGATTTAGCTGTTGTACATATTTATCCTGAGAATAGTGTTTCAACTGAATCATTTGGTTCAAATGATGAGAAAGAATATAAAGGAGTAATTAATACAGATGGAGTTATTTTATTCAGCGATACTAATTGGCAAAAGATTACTCCATTTAAATGTAACAGTGCTTTTGTTCAGGACAAAAATGAGAAATGGAAGATGATAAATACAAAAGGAGAGCAAGTTTGTGATTCAACTTTTAATAATATTCTTTACCAAAACTATGGAGAAATCCCTGATGATATATTTTCAAATGGTATTGCTTGGGTAAAACTATCAAATGGATGGGTACAGATTGATACGGCAGGAAAAATTTTATCACGACCTAAAATATTTGAAGGAATTAATGACAATCGTCTGTATAGAGTTGGCGATATCATTTTTGTTGAAGAGGACATTAGTGTTGAAAATCCTGACTATTCATTTCGTTACGGGTTTTGGAATTCAAAAACTGATGCTAGTGTAAGCCCAATTTATCACGATATTGACAGGAACGGCTTTAATAACGACCTAATCTATGCAATGAAGGATGGAAGAAATTATTACATTAATTCCAATGGGAAAATTATTTGGCAAGAAAAAGAAAGTAAAACTACAGCATTTGCCAACCTTAATATTGACTACATGAACAGAGGATATTTCTACGCATATTCTAAACCAAGTAAAAGTGACCCTGGTGGTTTTGGTGGTTCGGACAATGTCCCTAAGAAAATTTCAAAATCAAATAATTTCCAACCAAAGACTTTAAGTATTGTTGTTCATCCTGAATTAAAGGATACGATTTATCGAAGTATCAATGCGATAACACTTTACATTGGAAATACGACAGATGATAAGATTAATTTTAAAGCACAAGATAGCCGCATTTACATGAAGGTTCAGGCACTTAATTCAAAAGGCGAGTGGAAGGATATTGAGTATTTACCAAATAGTTGGTGTGGCAATAGTTACCACAATTTGACATTAGAATCAAAGCACTTTTGGAAATTTCTTACACCAATTTATGAAGGAGAATTTAAAACCAAACTTCGCATCGAATTAAATTACATTGACCCTACTGACAAGTCTGAATATATGAGAGACAAAAAGGAAATTACTATTTACAGTAACGAATATGAGGGAAGCATAAATCCAGGACAATTTTGGAACAAAAGAGAGTATTACCCAAGTGGACTAATGGACCCCTACAATGACTGACAAAAGAAGAACATTTATAACATGTAGCCGAGGAAACGAAAAACCCCAAAGCGAAAGCCCCGAATTCGTGCGGGGCTTTTTTGTTCTATTCGGTGGATGCACTGAGCAACGTCGAAGGGTGGACTGAAACCCGACTGCGAGGGTACAAAGTAGACCGGAAATTATTTGAATGATTTACTTTACGTTGATTATTTTTTAACGATCGGTGAGTGAATGTTTTCAGAATAGCAATTAATGTAATATTGGATTTATGTTCATCGCCTAAAACCTGCACCGAAACAAAAATATTTTAAGTCAAGAAGAGTTCAAAAAATTCGTGGAGAACTTTGCCTTTTATGTTTCGCAATTTTAAGCTCATTGAAAGCCATATGCTTCAAAATAAGAGGCTTACTATTTCCAAATCTACACTTGCAACTTAAAAATCAACTTTTGGCAAATCGATTTAAAATGATGTATATTTGTGTGGTGTATGGAGTATTTAAACGGACTGCCATCATAGGTAACCCATCTCTTTACTTGCACCAGGAGTTTATTTAATTAAAGTTGAAAATAGGGTGAGAAAATTTGTGAAGAATGATTAAACTCATGGTCAGGAATTGACACTCAAGACGACATTTTATTGATAAATTAGTACCTTTGATATATAAAACAAATTAATCCCATGTCAACCAACAACGTAAAACTTCACCGTGTTTTTGCAGCACCGATTGAAAAGGTGTTTAAAGCTTTCGCAGATGCCGACGCAATGGCTTCCTGGTTGCCTCCTTATGGATTTGTATGCAAAGTGCATAGTATGGATTTTAAGGTGGGTGGGACCTATAAAATGTCCTTTACTAATTTTACTACAGGAAACGCACATTCGTTTGGCGGGGAGTATTTGGAAATAGTTACAAATAAATTATTAAAATATACCGATCAGTTTGATGATCCGAATTTGCTCGGTCAAATGATCACGACAATTGAATTGAGAAAAGTTTCATGCGGTACCGAACTTTTTGCCACACAGGAAGGTATACCTGTGGTGATACCTGCTGAAATGTGTTATTTAGGCTGGCAAGAATCACTGGACAAATTAAAGCGTTTGGTAGAACCAAATATTCCGGATGCTTGAAAAGCAATCTAAACAAATTGTCACAACTAAATACAGCTCCTGCAACAGTATCTTTTAAAAATGGCAATTCCGGCTCCAACAACTCACTGACACATTAAGAACGTTTCCGGCACTAGCCGCCCCTACATTCCGCCACATTGACCCTTCCAAATCGATTTCTCTAACTCAAATCGCATCCCGATTACAACTACCATCTAGGGGTAAAAAGGATCTCCCGTGCTTTTAAAACGGCTAATTTTGGATATTGCTCACTAACCCATGCAACCTTAAGACGGATAGCCTCGTTCTTGACATAGAATGTTGAAGTTAAATTTGGCCATTTTGATGATATAAACTCCGATGCAAAAAATTATTATTCTAGCGATTTTGAATTTACTTGGCACCTCGTTATATGCACAAAACAATGCAAATGTTTGGTATTTTGGGGATCATGCAGGCCTTGATTTTAATTCCGGTGTTCCCATTGCTTTAACAGATGGAATGATTAATTCCTGGGAAGGGACTTCGACGGTAAGTGATGCCAACGGTTCGATGCTGTTTTATACAGATGGAATTACCGTTTGGGACAAAAATCATAATGTGATGCTCAATGGCGATTCACTCGGTGGTGGAAGTTCTGCAACTCAGTCGGCTTTGATAGTGTCGATAGCAGGCAATAATTTATTTTATATTTTTACGGTAGAAAATGAAAACACACCCACCGATAATTTAAGATATTCTGTTGTTGACTTAAGTTTAAATAATGGGGATGGTGATGTAACAATCAAAAATGCATTTTTAATTTCGCAGACAACCGAAAAACTGAGTGCTGTTAACAATGCAAACAACACCGGTTTATGGGTTATGACTCATGGAAATGGAACTAATAGTTTTTACGGATTTTTATTAGATGGATCAGGGGTTGATAGTGTACCCGTAATTTCAAATATTGGGCAATCGTTTGGTATGAATGGGGATAATGTGGGACAAATGAAGTTTTCTCCCGATGGAACTAAAATCGCTGTAGCAGCATGGAATTCAAATTTTGTTGAATTATTCGATTTTAATTCCACTACCGGTGTCGTTTCAAACAACATACTGATTAATATTCCATATGCTGTAAATGGTGTTTATGGATTAGAATTTTCTCCCGCAAGTAATTATCTGTATGCTTCTAATGTGATTCCCGGAAATATTTACCAATGGGATATTACCTCTAATTCTTCGGTAGGTATTAATTCAACTATTCAACAAATAGGAAATTCTTCCAGCTCTTATCGCGGCGCACTTCAATTAGGTCCGGATGGGAAGATTTACGTTGCCAGAAATTTAGGTCCTAGCCTTGGTGTCATCAATAATCCGGATTTGCCGGGGACTCAATGTAATTTTATAGAAAATTCTGTTTCCCTTGCAGGGAAAAAATCCGGTCTGGGGTTGCCTAATTTTATTCAGACTTATTTTTTACCAACAGGAATGAATCAGCTAAATGAAAAAATTTTGTTGAGCGTTCATCCCAATCCGTTTACATCCATTGTTTCTATAGCGTTCAAAAAACAAAATTTGAAACAAGTATCAGTGACCATTCGAAATGTTTTAGGTTCTGTTGTTTTAAGTGAATCTGAATCTCATTTCGGCAGTGCTTATTCAAAAACAATTGATTTAAATTTTCTTTCGAAAGGAATTTATTTTTTTGAAATTGTCGCCGACGGAGAACGAACAACTAGAAAAATGGTGAAGGAATGATACCGGGATAAAAGTCGCTATTTTACCTATCCCGATTGTTTGCTAACTTCACTTTAATAGTGTACCACACAAATTCTTTTATCAATTAGAATAAATTTCCATTTTAGAATGAAGAAAACCCTCCTTTTCATTAGGATTTATCTTCTTCCAAATCATTATGATTATCACCACCTAAACTGTAATAATTATTCTCTTCATCTTCGCTACCAATATTTTCTTGTTGATCGTCTAATTCGGAGCCTGGCACATCCAGATCGTTACCGGATTTATCTTCAGGGAAATCTTTTTCGTTACTTTTATCGGGCATTTCATTTGGTGATTTTATTTTTGAAGGATCTTCAGGGTTTAAATCTTTTTCTTCTTTATCATGATTGAAAATATCTTCAGAAGCAGGGTACAATGGATATCCCGGCAAATCGATTTCAGTTTTTTTTGTCTTTTTCATATGGTTTTGAATTATATATTTGATTAAACAATTTGGTTTATATAAGGTGGATTAATGTAACAAACACAACTAATTATTGAATACTATTTTCACCAAATTTCAAGTTGTTAAATTTCATTCATCCTTATTCTTCTAACGCCTTCGCTTTTTCCAAATGCGATTCTATCATTGGTAAGTTGGCTTTTGCAAATTCTTGAATTTCCTTATCATCAATTTCCATTGCTTTGGTGAAATCTTTCACATCACGCTCGTGGTCGATGATCATCATTTTACAAAACTTTTTATCGAAATCTTTACCTGTCTCTTTAGCTAAACTCTCATATCCTTTAAATTTTTCGTTACTAATATCGGTTGGCAAAATAATATTTCGTTTAGCGGCTAATGATTTTATTTCTTTCAACAGCTTTGCCTGATCCGCTACCATTAATTGTCCATACTCCCGAATTTCTGCGGTAGTTCCATTGGTAACAGCTAAGGCCCCTTCCTTAGAATCCATCATTCTCGCATCAGCAATTTTTACTAAAAAATCTGCTGTTTCCTGCTTGATAGACTCATCAGGAATTTTAGCTTCATTTTTTTGTTCGGCATTTTTAACACTATCAAATCGTTTTGAATTGGAGCAGGACGTAGTCATAAAGGCAACTAATGCTAATGCAGAAATTATTATATTTTTCATTATTTCAGTTATTGATATATTTATTTCACCAATATCGTGCCCGCCTGGTTTAAACTAAAATGGGGTGAATTGCAGAATTTTTGCGACTTATTTACCTCAACTATCTGTAACAATGGGTTGAAGTTTCCCCATGTACTTGTGCTGGAGTTGGGAACAATTCGGAGTACTATTGACTTAACTTTATGGAATGTTGACTATTTAGAAAATAACAAAAATAGGCATTATATTGCCTTATTGACAAGAATTGTTAGCCAAATCATAAAATAGGTTATTCATCCTTAAAAATTTCACAAATTAGCACAACTCAAGTTTCTTGATTACATTTGGGTAAATTCATCATAAATTTCAATTGATTATGAAACGGCTTTTGTTTATTTTGTTGGTTATCACCTACTCGAATAATTTATCGGCGCAGGATACAATTGTTAAGAATAATTATACTCGAATTTTGGCAAAGGTGTTGGAGATAAACCAGCGTGATGTAAAATATAAAAAATTTGAAAACCCGGATGGGCCGCTTTACATAATAGACCGAAAAGATGTATCCAGAATAATTTATTCTAACGGTACCGTAGATACGATTTCAGGGAAGCAGGTAATTACTGTACCTGAAAATGTGAAGTCTGATCCGAGAGTAAAGGATTTCGGATTGAACTATTTTTCGGCAACCCTATCCGACATAATTTTTGGATTCGCATCAATTGGCTACGAACGTATTTTAAAATCGGGAAAATTTGGGATTAAAATACCAGTTTCAATTGGCTTTAAAGATTTTCAAACCGGTGATTCTGCTCAATATGGCTATTACAATGATGGCTGGGATGGAACGGGGTATTACAATCAATACAAAATATTTAGCACTGGACTTGATTTTTATTATTATACCGGTGGCCAGGGTACAATGCGATATTTTATAGGACCGTGTATTGAATATGGTCAATTTTATTATAAATATTTTGAGTACACCAATTCAACTCCATATAGCTACAAAACTAAAAAGGAAATAGGAAGTTATGGAGCCATCATTTTTAAAAACGGATTGCTATTTCAGCCCACAAAAAGTTTCAATGCTTCATTAACCCTCGGCGCAGGATTTTATCAACAAAAAACAAAATATAGCGATTCCTATAACAATAATAATCCCTCTGATTTTGTAGAAGAATCTCTGGCAGTTGAATTTGGATTGAATATTGGATATAAGTTTTAGAAATTAAGCTCTTAGAGGAAAGCAGCTGAGCATTTTAAATTTTTTGCTGAAGTAAAATGATGCGAAATATTTTTTTATTGGTGATGTTATTTTTTCCCGCGAAGCATTTGCTTGCACAGGATACATTATTTCATACCAGTAAAGGTATGTTGAATGTTAAAATACTGGAAATAACCGATACAGAAATTAAATACAAATCGGCATCCAATCCGGATGGCCCTGTTTATATTATAGGGAAGAAGGATGTTAAAAAAATTGTTTATGAAAACGGAACAGTTGAATCTTTTCAGAAACCACCCAATTCAAAATCACTTCCTAAACAAAAATTAAAACATCAGAATTTTGTTTATTTTACTTTGACTGATATGGTTTTTGGGCATGTCACAGTTAGCTATGAACATACCTTGCTAAACAACCACCTTGGCATTCATATTCCCTTTTCTTATGGTGCTATTGAGATGAGTTCAAAAGATTATTATGAATATAGCGCGAGCGCTCCTTTACAAGGTTTGGGCAGGTACGGATTCTATAATAAAAACAAAATCTACAGTACAGGAATTGAATTATATTATTATCCTTTTGAGTGGGGATATGCCAACTACTTTGTGGGGCCGGCATTTGGTTATGGAAAAGTTAACTATCAAACTTCCTCCTTCATTTATAATCCCACCACTACCTATTCAGAACCACATACAGAACAAATCGCTTACCAGGGATGGCTCATTAAAAACGGAGTTGTGTTTAACCCGGCCAAACACATATCAATTGCTTTAACATTAGCTATGGGGTTTTATACTACTCATGAAGTGTATTACAACGGCTATAATTTGAATGACCCCCTTTTTAGGCCCATCACCGAAAGAGCTGTGGAAGCCGGATTTAGTGTGGGGTGTAAGTTTTAAAGAGATCGCAAACATAAGCCCGGTAAATGGCAAATGTGGTTAGTGTATCCGTTCAAAGACATTTCATTGTAAAAAGATGAATAGGAGCTGAGGTTCAACTATTTGAATATTAGACTGTTAATTCGTTTTAAAATAGGAGCTAATTTCAGATTTTCGATTTAATAAACTTAACAGAAGTAGGTAACCGGAATGAAAAAAGACTACATTTGATTTGAAATTATTTGGAATAGAAAAAAATTAAATATTTACTTATTATGAAGACTATTTTTATAGCTACTTTTTTATGGTTATTTTCATCAATCGCATCTGCGCAGGATTATTTCAAAGAAACGCCTATAACTGTTGCAATAGCTTCAAACGGAAATTTACAGAGAGTGGAATGCAGTGTGTATGATTCCGTTTTACAAACAACAGTTTATTTTAACACCCCATGGATTCCCAAAATTATTATCATTGCAGGAAATGCTTATGGGAAAGTTGGGTTTACAACGTGGGATGCTTTAGGTGATCAGCATTCGGAAGTAGGATTTATAGTTTACGATCAGCTTTTACATGAATTTAATTTTAAATATTATTGATACCGGAATCTCAGGCTCAAATCAAAATGCAAATGTTATTTGTGGAATTATTTGGGTTGAGGTAGTGACTCAAAATTTTAGTAATGATGATTATTATTTACAATTTTCCTACTATAGATATCATCCGATATTTCACAAATGGATAAAAATAGAGAGTTTTGGCAATTTTTGGGATGTATATTCAACTCCTGCGATTTGGTCACTTAATTCTATCGGTAACACGATCGATTAAGAGATGTAGATGATGTGCATCTATTTTATTATGATCCTGTGATAGATTCTGTTTATGATGAGCTAATATCTTGTGTAGGAAATGTTCAGGATGAAAAGGAAGATTATTATATTTCCAATGAAAATTGTTATGATTATTATGACTATTGGATGTACGATGCCGGATTAAAGCAATTTCAACAGTATCCGAGAAGTAATGTGGAAGGAAGAGTTGATAGAGGAATTTTTACAGGAAACGATATTGATTCCACAGCAAAAAAATTCTTTTTTGTTTATGATCCTGCAATTCAACAATGGGTTACCGATTCGGTTTTTTCATCCCAATTAAGTAATATAAAAGTTAAAGATCGCATAGTAGCATATACCGATACCTCCTTAAGTAGTGGTAAACATGTGTTTTATATGGCTTATCATCCTGTTCAACATGCATGGATAAAGGACTCTACCCAAGTGACAGGTGCCATTACAGGATTTATAATTCAGAATGGAACCGTGAAGTGGAACGATAGTAATGGTAGTCATGTACGGGGATATGATAATAGCATTGGATGGGGAAATTTTAACACTGTACCCTTCTTAAATTTTCATTTGACAGATTTCACCGGTGATGGGTATCCAATGATTCATGTAAGAAACCTATCAATTGGAGCTGATTCGGTAGTTTTTAATTTCGGTGATGGTGTTACTTCAAAAAACAGCCGCCATGTGTTTTGGCATTCCTACAATGAATCCGGAACTTATGATGTGTGTATATCTGACTCCTCAGCAACTCAAAGCTGGTGTCAACAGGTTACTATGAATCTTTGTGCAACGATTAGTGGAATTATTGTCGCTAATGATACTATTTGTGAGGGGGATAGCACTACCTTTGTCGGTCACCTATTCCGGTGCAAATATTCAATGGCAAAAAAAGACTGGAAGCAGCTGGAGTGATGAAACTGGCCCTGGAGCTACATCCGCAAATTATGTTGTTTCTCCGTTCAAGAATCAACCTATCGTGCAGTTGTAACTGATCCCAATTGTTTGACAGTTTATTCTAATGAGCAAAATATTTACGTTAATGGTTATATAGGCAATGGTTATTATTTATCCGATACAGTAATAACAACATGCAGCAATTCCCCTAAAAAGCTGGAGTTAAAAGGAACACTTGGAAGCCCAAACTTTCAATGGCAGATCAATGTAGGAAGTGGCTGGACGGACGTTGACAATGGTAGCGATAGCATTATTAACTATTTATCCAATACCAGTGCATTTTACAGGGTAATTATTTCAAGTGGCAATTGTTTTATTGATACCAGTGCAGTAATTTCTGTAACCATTTTTACCGCACCACAAACACCCACGTTACTACGGATTTTGTTTGTGGGCAGGGAATTGTAGACCTCACAGCCACCGGTACCGGACAAATGATTTGGTCCCAAACAAATGTCGATTCCATATTATACATTGGAAATAATTTTTCCACATTTATTTCTGCTCAAACAACATTCAAAATAAACTCCAGCAATACTAATTTGGTTTCGTCCGGATATATCAACAATTCTATTGGTACAACAGATACAATAAGTGGCACACAAAAAGGAATTCGACTTTATACTACCCAACCCGTTTTTCTTGAGCACTTCACTATTTATCCAACACAAACCGGAATTGTAGTTTTCAGACTATACCATACAAATACAAATACCTTAGTAAATGCCGTCAGCACATTGGTAAATGTTAACCCAAACGGAGAGAAAATATGGCTTCGCACCTATCTTCAAGGCAACACCAGTTATGATTTGGTAGCAGACTCTATTTCCATACCCATGTATATAAAT
>CAWFDA010000011.1:0-11046 GCA_963814475.1 uncultured Bacteroidota bacterium
AGGGATTTACCGGAACCTGAGTTCGCTGCAGATTGAGGTAATGGGGTGAAGACAGGATTTTGAAGTTCAAAGTTTAAGTTTCAAGTTTGGCTTTGAGGAGGGCGTTGATTTCCTGGAGATAGGTTATTTCTTTTTGGAGGGAGGTGACTTTGGAGGTGAGTTCTTTGTTCTCGGTTGAAAGCTTGAGGAGTTGTTCTTCATTGCTTCCTGTGTTTTGGATGAAATAGATGAAGAAGTTGTGGTTGAGGGCCAGGGAGATTTGCTGAAGGGGCTCGATTGGGAGGAAACGGGACTTAAGGGAGCGATGCTTTAGGCGATACTCCTTATAAGTTTAACAAATCTTTAACAATCTGCTTTGCATTTCTTATTTGTATAAATTCTAAATTTGTCGTTTACAAAATCAGTTTTCTCTTAGATGTAATTAAGCATGGAATTCGGCATAAAGGTATATAATATCACTTGTTTAACTTAATAAAATAATTACTATGAAAACAACAATTACTTTTACAATGTTACTAATAGCTGCTACTGCTATCAGTATCCAAACATCTGCCGCTAAATGGAGGGTAAACAATACACCCGAATCATCGGCGCAATTTACAACCATCACCGATGCCTATAATGCGGCTTCAGACGGTGATACCATCTATGTTGAAGGATCGGCGAGTAGTTACTCGGATGGTCTAAGTGTAATAAAAAAAATAATTTTCATTGGACCTGGGTACTTTCTCGACTCGAATCCTGAAACTCAAGCTAATGCTTTCCAGGCATCTTTTAGTGGCTCTTTTTCATTTGAGGATGGTTCAGCCGGCTCCAAAGTAATGGGTATGCATTTTAGTGGTTATATTTATGTGTACACAGTTGACATAACGATAGAGCGTAATATTTTTATTTACAGCGCATATGTTTATTTAATTGCTGGCTATAATCTCGATGATCTAAAAATAATAAACAACTATTTTGCTGGGGAATATTATTATACGGCTATTTACGGTATTTCTATACAAGGTAATCTATTAATAGCCAATAATTTTTTCCAAGCAATTATCAATATTGGAGGTACTACTAATTTCCAAAGTATAGTATTAATCAACAATGTTTTTGATGCAGATATTACAGCAAATAATGCAATCATAAGCAACAATATAATGAGATCGGGACTTCTTACAACAACCAACTCTGTGATTTCGCATAATATTGCGAACAGTACTCAATTTGGCAATCAGAATGGTAACCTGGAAAATGTGGATATGAACACCGTTTTTGTTGGTTTAATAGATAACAGCGCTGACGGGCAATGGCAACTGGCAGCCGGTTCGCCTGCCATTGGCGCCGGAGAAAATGGGGAGGATTGCGGTATATTTGGAGGTTCTTTTCCTTATAAACTTTCGGGTCTTCCTGCTGTGCCTGCAATTTATCATTTGGACGCTAGTACCGTTCCAACTAACACACTCAACATCAACATAAAGACCAAGTCTCATAATTAACAATTTCATCTTAGGGATGGATTTGAGAAATTTCAAACAAATTAAAATGAAAAATTATGAGAAAGAGAAATATAGATAAATGGAAATGGATTTTCAGGTTTCTTCCGTTGATCGTGGTTTTGCTTACCTGCGGTTTTGATAATTCGAGCCTGAAATCCCAAAACATTACCCAGGTTGAGTATTTTTTCAATACCGACCCGGGTTATGGTAACGCCACGCAAGTTACATTTACCCCTGCCCCTGATGTCACGAACATTTCCCTCAGCGTTGATGTATCAGCACTTTCGGAAGGTTTTAGCCGGCTTTTTGCCAGATCTAAAGATGAATCAGAGAACTGGAGTATAACAGCCTCTCAGACGATTTATAAAATGTCATTAGCCCCTTCGCTTGTCGCCGACATAGTTCAGGCTGAGTACTTTGTTGACTATGATCCAGGCTTTGGCCAGGGGACGCCCATAACTGTTGCACCTGGAATAACGTTTGAGACAAGCCTGGCTATTAATGTGAGCAGTTTATCAAACGGTTTCCACAGGATATTTGTACGGTCTAAAGATGAATTTGGAAACTGGAGTATAACAGCCTCCCAGACTTTTTATAAAATGTCCATACCCCCTTCACTTGCTGCTGACATAGTTCAGTTAGAGTATTTTGTTGACAATGATCCCGGTATCGGCCAGGCTATTGCTCTGCCTGTTCCTCAACCAGGCGCTAACCTGAATGATCTTTCACTATTCATCGAACTCGATGTGTCAATTACGGTTGGATTACATGATGTATTCTTCCGAACACAGGATGCAGACGGACATTGGAGTATTACCTTCTGGGATCAATTCTGCCGGGCACCCATACCAAATTTCTCAACCAATGTTGTTGCCTATGGAACGGCTACCTCATTCACCAACCTGTCTCTGTTAACAAATGGTACAACCCAATTCCAATGGGATATAGATAGTGATGGAATATTTGATTACACGGGAGGAAATAATTTTACACACCTTTATTCAACTCCCGGAAGCTATCAGGCTATGCTTGTGGTTACCTCTATAGATGGATGCACAGATACCATAGTTAAAGAGGTAATTGTAGAGGCATTCCTTGATCTGAAATTTTACCTGGAGGGTGCATACAATGCAACAACACTGGATTTGAGGGATGACCTTCGGACCGGTAGCTTATTGCCATTGAACCAGCCATACAACATTGCTCCCTGGAATTACAACGGTACTGAACATGTAATCTCTATTCCTGCTAATGTGGTAGACTGGGTTTTGGTTGACATGCGCAGCGCCCCCAATGCAGCCTCTGCAAATGCATCAACCACAGTAAGGAGGTTTGCTGCGTTTTTGCTGAAGGATGGGTCGGTAGTGGATGTGGATGGAAGCAGCCAGTTCCTTTTCAATAATTCACTGTTCAATGCGCTATTCGTCGTTATCCGTCACCGGAACCACCTTGATATTCTCTCGGCAAATGCATTGATTGTCAACAATGGAGTTTTTGCCTACGACTTTACAACCACATCTGCCAAGGCATTTGGCGGTTCAAATGCACAAAGTCAGCTTGCGACAAGTATCTGGGGAATGATTTCAGGAAATGCTAATAGCGATGGAATAATAAACAATCCGGATAAAACAGGATTCTGGACATCTGAAACCGGCAAACGAGGTTATTTGCCTGGTGATTTCAATATGAACGGACAAGTGAACAACAAGGATAAAAACGACCATTGGTATAAAAATCTTGGTAAACAGAGACAGGTTCCGCAGTAATGATTTGATTTATTCACTTCAAGGAATATATCTTTTTAAAATCGTTTTTGCAAATACTTTTCAAACGACCTCTTCCTGACGAGCATGGAGAGGTTTTTTTATGGTACTTGTTATAAATTGTCTGAATTGCTGAGAAAAAAGGTTCAATCTCCGTTTTGTCGTAAATGCTCTTTAATGATTGAACCGATGTCCGTAATACCACGATTTTTAAGCAAAGATAACCAAATTATAAAACCATTAATTATGTATTTCTGTCTGTGGTATATTGGATCAAATGTTTAAAACTCGTTGAAAAAAAACTGATGCTTTCCTTCTGATAACTAAATTGATAATCAATTTCGTAGTAATTTTGAAAATAATATTAAGAAATAATTTTTTTATCATAAAAACTAAGTGCCGGATCAACGTTTTCATCATATAAGTGAATATTTGCAGAAGGTTAAATCAGCAAATAAAGAACTCACAAAAAAAGAAGCTTTCAAAGACCTCCTTAACAGGCTGTACGCTGGAGATAAGGAAATTGTAAAAATAATTGATGCCATTACCGCAGGTGCAGAGCGTGCAGTTGTAAAAATCCCCCGCAAAGACAAATTTCATAAGGGTAGTGCCGACACTCTCTACAACAAGATCATTATCGAGTTTGAAAATGATCTGAGAAAAACACTGAAACATGCTAAAGAACAATTAGCAGGATATCTTTTAGGTCAGGTCAATACTGGCGAAGGTTATAATTTTACTCTCATTGCATCCGATTTTGTTACTTGGAAAGTATTTTCACCCGACATCTCTCAGCTTGAAAACCTGGAAGAACAAACGGAAGATTCCTTAATACTTACTGAGATTAAGTCAGCTTCATTTGTTTTAAATGAAGAAAATTCTGAAGACTTTTTTTATTGGATTGATCGCTTTCTTTTTAAAGAGCAAAAGCAGAAAGCCACCCTCAAGCGTATTGAAGAAGCATTCGGTTATCAAAGTAATGCTTTTATCCAATCTTTTCGCGAATTGACAAAGCACTTTAATGATGCGAAAAAATTTGGTGAGGTGCAGGTTTCCTTTGAGCAATGGAGGAAATTTTTGAGTATTGCTTACGGCTCTTTCGATGCCAGCGAGAATAATTTTCTCATTCACACTTATCTTTCCGTCTTTTCTAAAATGCTTGCTTATACTATCGTCAGCAACGACGATTACATCAATGATGACGAAATGAAAGGCATCATTGATGGCAGCATTTTTCATAAATACAATATCTCTAACTTTGTTGATAACGATTTTTTCTACTGGGTTAAAAATGAAAGAAGTTTCAATGCCCTGAAAAAAGTTTTTCGTTTGCTTTCACAGGAAATCTCAACTTTTGATTTCCATGATGTTGAGGAAGATATTCTCAAAGGCGTCTATCAGGAATTGATAGACCTCGATACCCGTCATGCACTTGGTGAATATTACACACCCGACTGGCTCTGCGAAAGAATTGTTAATGAATTCAACTTTAAACCCACCGACAAAATTCTTGATCCCGCCTGCGGTAGCGGTTCATTTCTGCGTGCTGCAATCCATCGTATTAAAAAGTTGCACCCTGCAATCACCGTTGATCAACTGAATGACCACATTTACGGAATTGACATTCACCCGCTTTCTGTTCAAATTGCAAAGACCACCATGCTATTGGCATTGGGCAAAGAAATCATCAATTCAAGAAAACCCGTACATCTTAATATTATTCTTGCCAACACCTTGCTTGCACCCGAAGGAGTTGAAAGCCTGTTCGGGAAAGATTTCAAATTAAAAATAGACTCCCATGAATTTTTATTGAATACACAGGTTCTCGAAGAAATTGATCTGTTTGACCAAGGACTCGAACTTTGTGATGAATTAGCCGAACAAACAGTACATCACAAACCCGAAACTGAGCAAAATTTTGAAAATATTTTAAGAAAAAAATTCCCCTCCAAAGGTTTCAACGGCAATATCACCGGTGGCTTTTATAAAATTTACATGGGGCTGAAAAAAGTTAAAGAAGCCGGAAGAGACAGTATATGGAAATTCATTCTTCAGAACATTTATAAACCCTACTTTTTACAAAGTAAATTTAATTACATCATTGGCAATCCACCCTGGTTCACTTACAGCTCAATAAAAAATGAAGAATACCAGGACATTCTGAATGAACTTGCCGAAACCTATGAAGTTAAACCCATTAAAAAAGCAAATTTCCCCCATCTCGAAATTGCCGCCATTTTCCTTGCCCATTGCAGCAGTTATTTCCTCGCCGAAAATGGAAAAATTGCCTTCGTCCTTCCCCGCAGTTTTTTCAGTGCCGATCATCATGATAATACACGTAGTGGAAAAGCCAGAGGTTTTCGCCTTACCGATATTTGGGATCTGAATAAAGTAATACCATTATTTAGGATTCCGAGCGGAGTATTCTTCGCTCAAAAAGCAAATGGAAAAAGAAGTTTGCCCGCTGCAGGTTTAGATGGAATTATTTTTTCTGGCAACTTACCTGTTCTAAATTGCAACTTAAAAGATGCAGCCCCCAAAATTGTTGAATCCGATGTAAAATGGTTTTATTCCAAACAGGGAAAGGCATCAGCATTTTCAGTTCGCAAAGGAAAAATTCAAACCAATGTCAATCCATATAAAAAACTTATTTAAACAAGGTGCAACCATTGTTCCCCGTACCTTTTATTTTGTTGAGCTTGATCAGGAAACCCCTCCCGATTTCAAAAACAGAATAATCAATATCAAAACCCCTTCGGCAATTTTAAAAGAAGCGAAAAATCCATGGAATACATCATACCAAGGGCAGATTGAAAGTGAGTTTATATTTGTTACCGCGCTATCAAAAAGTATTTTACCTTATGCTTTATTTAAAACCGAGTTGGTAGCTTTACCGATTACTGTGGAATTAAACAGAGAAAAAAATAGAAATGAAATAATATTGCACTCATATCAGCGATTACGTAGTGAAGGACATCTAAAAGCTGCAAAATGGTTTAATGACAAAGAAAACATCTGGGATGTATTAAAAACAGAAAAGAATAAGACAATTTCAAGTGAAAACTACCTTAACTGGCAAAACAAACTTAACAGATCAAAAAATTGATGCAAAATATTTGGTGCTTTATAATGCCTCGGCTAAAGATGCCAATGCAACGGTTTTAAGAAGAAACGATTTAAAATTGCAATTTATCGTCGAAAGTGTGACTTATGCCTATTATTCTGACAATGCTAAGGAATCATTTTATCTTGCTGCAATTCTGAATTCCTCAATTCCCAATTTGTTAATGAAGGACTTTCAGGCAAAAGGGCTATTTGGAGCAAGGCATGTCCACAAAAAGATTCTCGATATTTATTTCCCAAAGTTTGATGAAAATAATGAATTACATACGTTAATTTCATCTTTAAGTATGGATGCCCACGATAAAGCTGAAAAGTTTTTAAAAGCAAATCCCCCCCAGCACGAACTCACACCAGTTCATCTCGGCCGATTAAGACTTGCAATTAAAAAACACCTTTCCTCTGAAATGATGGAGATAGATAAACTTGTCAAAAAAATAATAGGCTAAAAACTTATGCCCCAGGATGGGACTCGCTCCCGCCCGATTTCATCCACTGATTCTTTTACGAAAATCCCATCCACGAAGGGAATCAACATCCAGTCAATAACTCCAGGGCGAAACCCGAGAACCCAATTACCTGATCCAATCCCCTCCCATTTTAACTCTCCCAGGACCCTGTTAGGGTTGAAAAAAACCTATGTGCCAATCCATGAAAATCCGTATTATTCTATGTGGGAAAAATCCTTCTTTCTTGCACCAATCGGCCTTGCTCTTCCCAACTCCAATTTCAAATTTCTCCCAGCATGTAGTCCCCAACATACCGTACCATTTCCAGTTAATTCAATTATAGCGTAAGTAATTTCAATTATAGCGTATGTAAATTCAATTTTATCGAAATAAAATTCAATGTCTACCGCAAGTAATTTCAATTATACTGAAATATATTTCAGTTCTGGTGAAAGTAAGTTGCTTTTTCGCCAGTTGAAGATATGTTCTGGCTATTACAAGATGAGTTTTTTCTCCTTTATTCTATCGGTTGTAACTGAATATTCAATTTTATTTCCTCGCCCGGATTAACTTGAAGGCTGTTCGAGGTATATATTTCATGATTCTCCAGCGTTACCCTTATAATTCGCACCGGTTTAGTTCTGAAAATAAGACTGAATTTACCGTTGGCATCCGTTTTTGTCTTGCGCATTGTCTGTACCTTAGCTTATAGTTTCTAAATTTCAAATATCACTTTTGTACCGATTGCTTCATTCAAATCATTTTTCAAATCAAGTATTTTCATTGAAATCTTGCTTTTCAGATTTTTGTTCAAAATGCGAATCCTGTCCTGAGTTATAACTGTTGCCATGGATTTATGGTTATTGTTCAATTCAATTAGTTTTTCCTGTGCTTTTTCCCTGCCAATGCCGTTATCCTCAACTTCGATCATAATTTTGCTTTCCTTTGTAAGGAACCGTACTATTATAGTTCCTTTTGATTCTCTGTGCTTGATCCCGTGCTCAATTGAATTCTCAATGAATGGTTGTGCTAGCATCGGAGGGACATGAATGCTCTCTATATCAAGTTTTTCATCCACTTCAATCGAATAATCAAACTTTTCCGGAAACCTTATTTTTTGCAGCTCAAGATAATTTTCAATGGTTGTAATTTCCTCTTCCAATGGAATGAATTCCGCAACCGAACTATCCAGAATATTCCGAACCAATTTGGAAAACCTTGCAAGGTATTTGCTGGCTTTATGAGGCTCTTCATTGATGATAGCATTTTGAATGCTGGCAAGGGAGTTAAAGATAAAATGGGGATTCATTTGCGAACGAAGTAACTTTTGCTGAAACACAGTCCTCTCCTGTACCACTTTTAATCGGTTTTGTCTTAAATACAAGGATAGGACAATTAAAATCATGATAATAAAGGCAAGTATAATTACCACAATTAAAATAGTCTGTTGGTTTCTGCTTCTTTGTAATTCGCTTTTTTCCTGTAGCAAAATGATTTGCTGTTCCTTTTTTTCCGTTTCAAATTTTGTTTCAATTTCAGCGATTTGTTTATTTGTTTCAAGTGTAAAAATCGCATTGCTTACCAGGGTATAGGCTTTATAGTGAAAATAGGCTTTTTCGATATCATTCTGCCTGTCGTAAATCTCTGAAAGACTTTTATGGAATTCGACCAGCAATTTCTTTAAATCGAGTCTTTCTGCTATCAGCAGGCCAGCTTCGTACTTTTTTATCGCCTCGGAAAATTCATTCTTTTGCAGGTTTATGTCTCCCAGTTTTGATAAAACCCTTGCATGGTCAGCAGGCATCTCAAGATATTCGTACAAAATCTTAGCTTGCATGAATTTATTCCTTGCATCCAGTAACTTATTCCGGTTAATGTAATAATTACCCATATTTTCGTAAACCATTGCCAATCCTGGTCTGTTTTCCATGATTTGATAAATATTCCGGGCATACTCGTAACAAAGCAATGCACTATCAGGTTTATTCATCGTCAAGTAAATATCTCCCAGGTTTGTGAGTACTTCGGCTTCACCTTTCTGGTAGTCTATTTTTCTAGACAGAACGAGCGATTTATTATAATAGCCGATGGATAAATTTTGTTTATGCCAGGCATCATATAGTTGCCCAATTTTCAGGTAGGTATAACTAATACTTTCGTTGATCATATCGTTTCCAAATGCCCTGCTCAACTCATTATAATCACTATTGTATCTGTCCAGATATTCAAGTTTCATTATTAATGCCGAATCATAATATAGCACTGCCAGCGCAAACATTCCTTTCAATGCATAAAATTCTCCCAATTTGTCGAGGCTCATGGCTACACCGAGAATATCATTATTATCTGTGCGCAGTTGAACGGATTGAAACAAATCAGCTTCAACATTTGACAGATCTCCAATTTTCATTTGGACACCAGCCCTTTCTTCCAACTGATTGGCATAATTAATTGACCATTCAGCCATTGATGGATAAGTATTATTGTTTAATTCGGTTAAATTTTCATTGTAAACCTTTTTAAAATAATAAAGTGAGCTGTCGTGATACCTGATTGCAGAATCATATTTGCCCCAATGGTGATAAGCCCTGCCGATTTTTCCTAAATATTTGGCAATGTAGACTTTCCGCGTTGCCGGTGAAATACTCCATACAAAAATGCTGTCGAGTACCCTGTGGTTGATTGCAACAGACAATTTATACTCCCCATGCTGTGTGTAAAAAGCACTTAGTTTTTCCAGCGATCCAAGCAGAACCTTCTCATCAGTAAATTTATGATACTCAAAATGCCTTAAAATCAAATCAAAATACTTTTCCACATACTCCCGCTCTTTTTTGTACTGATGATTCAATTTCGCATATTGCGCTAACCAACCGTATGATCCCAAATGTGAATACCAGTATTGTTCGCCATCCAGTTCAATCAATGGTTTATTGAAGTAATACATTGCCGAATCAACCTGATCCGCATTTTTGTACAAGCCCCCAATTCCAAACCAAATCCTGTATTTAAGCGTCCAGTGTGTGGCCTCATCCATTAAACTTTCTGCTTTTTGTAATAGTTTTCTTGATCTGATCAAATCATATTTACCGGGCATGTTATCACTTGACAAAAGGTATAATGCCATTACCCGTCCATTGTTATAACCTATACTATCTGCAAGGTTAAGGGATTGTTTTGCGTAATCGTATGATTCTATAGGTTGGTTTTTAAGAAGGGCATAAGAAATCTCACACAGGATATTCACCTTATCCTGGTAATTAGCTTTTGTAAGAATTTTTTTCAGGCTGTCGGTATTTTCAATAGGCTCATACCACGAAAGGGAGTTATCAGGAATTCTAAGGATTAAATCGGTCTGCGAAAAGACTTGAATTGAAATTATTAGTAATAAATAAATCCATAGAATCCTGTTCATGTCATTTTTATCAAAATTGTGCCAGCCGGTTGAACATCTCCAGCAACTCTTCCCTTTTTCGGGATGCCACAGGTACCTTGCTTTCATTTTCCAGCACTACATAGCCGCCCTCTCCTTTTTCAAACCGTTCGATGTGCCGCATATTGATCAGAAATGATTTATGTACCCTGTAAAACCCTTGATCTTTCAGCATTTCATCATACTCTTTAAGGAGGGTTGAAACCATTATCTTCTTTCCGTTCAGCAGGTGAATGGTTGTATAACTTCCTTCCGATTCGCAATAGTTGATATCCTGCACTTTTACGAGGTGAATGTTATCGAAAGTTCTGAGTATTATTTTCCGGTTTGCTTTATCGCCCGGCTGCATGTTCTCTTCGAGGGTATTTAGCTGGGTGCTGAAATCCTGATGCATCAGCTTTTCTGCTTTACAAACCGCTTCAACCAGGTCATCCGGATCAACCGGTTTCAGCAAATAATCAATGGCGCTGAATTTGAATGCTTTGATGGCATACTGATCGTAAGCCGTTACAAAAATTACTTTAAAATCAACCGGTTCCAGTTGTTTGAGCAGGTCAAAACCGGTTCCGTCATTCATTTTGATATCGAGCAGAATCAGGTCGGGATGATATTTCTGAATGGCTTCAACTCCGGTTTGCACGCCATCAGCCATAGCTACCAGTTTAATGTTGGGACACGACTGGTTGACCATCTTTTCGAGGGTCTGTCGCATGTGAGCTTCGTCATCTATGATGATGGTGCGGAGCATATTCAGTTCTGAATTTTTTCTAAAAATACGCATAATTGTTAAAAAT
>CAWFDA010000012.1:0-32955 GCA_963814475.1 uncultured Bacteroidota bacterium
CGGTTGACAAGATGCTTTCCCATTGATCTGCAGGAAAACCCGCCTGGCTAGCAGCTTCAATTACCTGTTGTACCGTTTGTTCTGCTACCGCATATTCATGCTCAAGATTTCCTAAGTTCCTGGCGGTCCTTGGAGAGGTTTTCGTGTCCAATTTGAATTAATCCGACTAAGTTTTTAGTTCTTGACATCTAAAGCTTGTTGTTGGTTCTGTATTTCGTTTGCCAGATTTGAAAACTCTTCATCCAACCAGGTCTGCAATGCATTGTTCACCTCATTTGCCGAAAGATTTTGGAGATCTGGTATATCACTCAATATCCTTGTGCTGTTTAAGGATTTAAGGAGGGATTTAAACTGAATATGCAAATCTAACAAACGTTGAATAGCGCTTTCAGCCATCTGTTTTGCTTGCTGTGTGTCACTGAAACTCTTTTCATGCTGAGCAGTCAGTCGTTGAATCTTAGGTTGTGCATCATTAGGAAAAGAAGACCAGGCTTGAAAACACTCAACATCTTTTTGGCACCGCGCCACTTCTGAATCAGCCTGCTCTAAATTTAAACGCTGTTGCCGAATCGCCTGGAGTTGAGCTGATAAACGTTGATATTCAGCTTTGTCTCGCTCTTGGATTAATGCGTTGAAATGTTCTTCAACCTGAGCTAGCTCATGAATTTCATTTGACAGTGCCTGATATTCTGATTGCAGACGTGTACGTGAATTCTGTAGACCTTCAAGCCGGCGTTGAGCTTCAGGCAGGGGTTTATTGCGTGACCGTTGCGTACCAATCTGCTCCTTATAAGCTGTTTCGAGGAATTCGAGAGCCTGGCTGGTTGTCAATTCCTGTGATCCAGAAGCGGATAAACGTAAAAGTGCATCAGATGATGGCTGATGCGGACTTTTCCAATGCGGCAAGCTCTGCTTGGCGTACCATACAGGTATTTTCAAACACTTCTCGGGGCATTCCTAGTAATTTCTCAGCAAAGAACAACCGTCCTTGGGAAGAGGATTGATAATCTTGAATTAAGACTTCTTCTGAGTTTTTAGATCATAGAGTGTAGTTTCTGCTTTTGGAGCAAAAGTTCGATCTACTCTATATTGAGACCCGTTATCAATTCAAAAAGAAGTCTTAACCCAAATGGAGCCTTTGGTACCATGGTTCATAAGAGGCTAATATGGGTTTTTTTACCGCATGTAATTGAGCCATCGTCAAAGAATCCATAAAGAGCCGCTAATATTGAGCGCTGTAAAGTAGATTTTCCAGCTTCATTAAAACCGTAAATCAAATTCAAACCCGGGCCAAATTCAAATGACCGATTGACTAGTTTGCCAAACCCACTGATTTCAATTTTCTTTAATTTCATAAAGACTAACCTGCTTCCCTTCAAGCGCTTGTAAAGCAATATTTAAGGCTGTCAATTCCTGATTGCGTTCAGATTCATTCGTAGCATTGATTAATACGTTCTAGAAAATTCTGTCACAAGTAACCCCCTCACCGTTTGCTCATTAGCAAGTTGTTCAATGTCATAACTCATACCAAGGTGACTATCTAGACGAAAAAATACATTGGATTGAATCAACTCACGTAAAGTAGATAAATTCAAATCAAATTGTGGATGACCCTTTCAATTCAACAGTAATCGCCGATCGGGATGTCTTTTGCTTTTCTTTTTCAAGCAAATTACTAATTTGGCGAGCTGTTTCTTCATTCGACGAGTACTTAGTTATATCAAGGTCCACATCACCGATAATGCCATTGTTGTACTTCATATGGTTGCGTAATAATAGTCTTGTCCATGTAATCTCAATTGACACTATTTGATGCAAACCATTTTCTTCAGATTGATTAAGAGGTTCAGGTGTGCCTGGATATATGCAAATCGATTGATTTGCAGGACTAATGTCTGCTAAGTGTTCACCACCGAGTAGAGCAAAGGTTAAAACCAGTATTTTTCACAACTTCTTATTAATAGTATAGATATCATTGTTGTTAGTACCTTGCTGTCCATGCAGTAAAAGTAATATTCACCCCGTTCGCTGGCTTAAAGTCATCGAAAAGTTTATGGTCCATGGGATGGTGGATTACATGCACCCCATAAATGAATATCAGCAGATAGTTCCAGACAGGTAAGCTTTCTCTGATAAAAAATATCCACATTATCGGACCAATTCAATCGTGCATAAGGAGAATCGCTGGTATAAGGATCTTTTCCCCAGGGGCAATAATTACTCGGATTGGAGCTAATAGGGCAAATTGTTGTTGGATGAAATCAGCAGTTTCCGGAAGCAAATAATCATGATCATATAAGATCTCCACCTATTGTAATCGCGTCCACTTTTAATTCTCTGGCGCGTGCTAAAATTCTGGTCAAGCAAGCCCGTAAATCCAACCTACGCTCCACACCATATTCCAAAGGAAATCCCTGTCCTGCAAAAGATGTATCCAGATGTAGATCACTAAAGTGCAGGATTTTATATGTCACATAACCTCCTTATATCGCTGTTTTTGTGCCACCGCCATGTTGGCTAAGGCGGGGCGGAAACGAACTTTTATCGCTTTTTGGGTAAAAATACGCTCTGTTGACTTTGTTGCCCATATAAAAGCTTCACCTGGGAATAGAGCTGCCATTTGCTGTGGCGTCAGGTCAGAAAGTGCAGTGATTGATTTCTGAATATGCCGAAGCCACTGGGGTGAATTAAACCGATGTAATGATTACAATAGATGACAACTCAATAATCGCATTAGGAAGCGAAGGGGGATCCTGAGAGGCAATCATTACTGATACACCTTGATGACGCATTTGACGAATCACATCCACAATGTGGCTAGTGAGATCTGGATTATCCATATATTTATGGGCTTCGTCAAAAATGATCAATTTGTTATATCCATCATCTTGTCCTGCGTTGGCAAAAATATTTAGCATTACAACAAACAAACCTAGTGCTTCATCTTTATCAATAAACTCATCTCGCAAGTCAACAATAATCAATCGTCCAGGTTTTAGAGATTTCAGCTAAGGTGACGTTCATCGTCAATGAACTGACCAGCAAAATCCAACCGTAATTGGCAATACTTTTTTGCTGATCGGTCAGGTCGGAATTCTTCAATCTCTTCGCGTAAAGTTCCAAGTGTCATTTCCTGGCGGAGTTGACGCATGATCATATTGACTTGTTTCATGTACATTTGGTTGCCACCAACACCCATCAAAAAACGCCAATCTTTGAAAGATAGTTCACGCGAGCTAAAACTAATGGGTTCTATATGGATTCCAGGAAATTCAGCCTGACGTTCAGCCAATTTATCTGCTGAAGTAAGGATAAGTACATCTTGCAGTGCTGCCGGTTTAGCACCATATTCTTGCAATAAGGATTTAACTTCGGCTTCATTTTCATTAGGTCTTACCATTGAAACAAATTCAGGTGGATAATCCTGGCTTTCATGATAATGAAAAATGACTGTTGCTAATGGTCCAGGTAAGTGGTTGATACCTGGTAATGGTTGGGTTGCCATCTCTGCAATCGTACCCACGGTGTATGATTTTCCACCTCCTTGAACGCCAAAGAGGCTGATGGTATTTGTACCATTGAGATCTAAGGCAAGAACCTTTCCGCCCGCTTTTCCAATTACTCCATATTGCGGCTTGGTGTTGTATCACCAATCAAAACATCATACTTTAGCTCTTCATCTTTTGAGGAAGATGTTTCAATGACTGTTTGAGGAATCTCATGAGACTAGAGAAACGGGAGGTTGTTGAGTTCTATCAGAAAGGGGAACTGATGATGACTTAACTTCAGTATCCGAAGGAGTCGATGGTTGGATAGGATTCGTGATAACTGGTGCAAGAACAGGTTTGTCTTCAGGCGATTGATGGTCTTTATCTTTTATATTAGGTATGTCTTGATGAGAAGCTTGTACCTGTGAATCTGGTTTTTGAGGGTTCAGTAGATTTTCGGAAAGCTGTACGGACCTGTTCATATTGAACATCTTTACGAACCTCAGATGATTGTAATATCTCATGACGTTTTTCTGAAATTTGTAATGCTTCAGAAATGGCTGCGACTTGTTGATGTGTTTCTTGCAATAAAGTTTCTTGTCTCAAACCAGCATCTGCCAAACGCTGAATATAATCTTTACCAACCCGATAGAAGATCAGTCCGGCATGTTCCTCATCCACGGATAAGTCTTCACTACCGAAATCAAAAATCAATCCCACACCTGAAGTCGCAATTTTATAACCATCGTCCAACGTTTGGATAAAACCTGCAAAAAGATCACCAGCTTCTTTACTGACAAGACCATACCGTTGAGAACGCTGTAAGTAAAAATTGAGAAGCGTGATTAATTCTCTTGTTTTTACTTGTCGGTCAATACGGTCAACATATTGGAAAGACGGATCGAACTGTTTTCGTAACTCAACTTCTGTGTTGTTTAATTGACTTTCAATTTCCTGACGCAAACTCAGATATGCATTAATATCTCCAAGATCAGATCGAAGTTTGACTTCAATAATATTGAAATTCAAAGAACGATTTTCTGGATCACAACTTACCAATAATAAGTCGCCCCTTTTGAATGAGACCTCATCCTCCAAAAGATTATCTTTTCCTGATTGAGTGAAGAGATCAATATGAGAATCGATTGGTATAAGGATGCAATCTTCAAGTAAACCGAACTGCTCTAAGAATAAACGAGCTAAGGCCAATCCAAGTACACCGCTGACATCTGTAGGGCTAGAGAGTAATTTGAGTGCTAATCTTCCACTAAGTGAACGGAGCAAGTTTAGAATATAAATTTCCATTCCCTCACCACGATCTAAACCTCGCTCCACCAATACTGGCAGGATCAGCCCAGTAATTTCCTCTGTGACTTGCGTAGTTAGAAATAAACGGTCGTTATCGATAGTTGCAAATTCGGGTACAAAATCCAATAAATAAATTGCACCACCTTGAGTTGGGCCGCTGTCGAAATATTCTAAACCAAGATTTCGGTCGATAACAAAAACCCAATCTGTTGTTTTATGAACAAGATTGAGCAAGTTCTTATGTTTAATCTGTAATCTTAAGTGCAGTGTAGGTCGCGCATCAGGCACAGGTTTTCCAACAGCAACCGATGCTTGAACCAATGCAAGTTGATCTAGAATTGTCGAGAATAATTTGCTAATAGGATCATTTTGTGACAATCCAGGGCAAGCAGTTGGGTGAAGTTGACGTTGCCAAGCGTATTCAGCTTGTTCCTCACTACCGAATGCAGTAACTTGGTCTTGTATTAAACCGTACAAGAAACTTGAACGACCTTCAAGGATTGTGTTTACATCGACTTCCACCGGAAACACATCGTGCAATATACTGATATGTGCTTGATAATTCTCGTGATTTTCAAGGAATTCATCAATATGGTTTCGGTAAAAACGTAATTTTGGAAATAAGTGGTTCTGACTAGGGTTTGAAAATGCGTCGGCTTCGGGACTGACCTGTCGTTCCGGATTAACTAAATCTTCAATAGCTTCCCCAGTGTCATCCAACAAGCTGCCCTGAGTAAATAGGTGTATTTCATAACATAATCCAGGTAATTTTACTTTAAGACGATCTTTCTCAATTTTTAGAATCGCATCTACAAGTAGAGTTGCATCGCCTGCATTGAAAGCATTAATCTTTAATGTTTGAACATATGGGTGTTGAATAAGATAGCGGCGAAACTTTTGAGCTAAAGTATCACTATCGACTCCTCCAACAGCTCCTGCATCTGTGCTAGACCGTGTGATTGCTATTATCCGTTTTACGCGAGCGAACAATGCCCGACGATCTTTAACTTCCTCAGGAATATATAAACTCCAAAATGGTGTCAAAGGCCCCTGTTCAATATAAAAACGGGATGCAGTATATGGAAAACTTTCATGAGCTGGCCGTAGAAATGGGGGCAGGTTCATCGGTGCAAGTCCACGACGTAAAAATTCTCGAAGACTAGAAGGTATTGCATTCTTGGGTTGGTCGGTCTGCATAGCCTGTTCCAACCAGGTTTTTGCAAGAATGCTGCGTTGAAGATGCCATAATAGACGTAGCGGGTGTGTCGGGATCATCAGGTAGACACGGTCATTTATGGGTGTGTCATTTGGAATTTCAACTTGTACTGTGTCGATATCCAATAACACAGCCTCTGTTCGCCGTCGACCATCATCCCCCGTGATAATAAGAGCTTGTTCATAATCATTGTTGACTGATTCTAACCATGCTTGGTAAGCATTGGCATAGGCTAGAATCAAATCAGAATATAGTGTTAAATCAACAGTTTCTATAAGCAGTTTTTGATCACCGTTTTGTATGGCTGAAAATAGGTTCGATCGTGCTACCAGGAAAGCATCTGGGATCTGGTTGTGGTTGTGAAATTGGCGTTCTGTAGGTTCAACAGTTTGATAAGTTTTTCCATCACTAAAATTTACACGCCAACGCCCTAAGTTTTCTGGTTTGCTTAGCGTATCGCTTTCAATTTGACGGAGCAGGCTACTTATGGGCAGAGTATATTTCATCTGGGCATCATAAACGATCTGGAAAGTCGCTTCTGCACTTTTACCTTTAGAAGCGAACCATCCAGTTTTTTCCGGGACGTGGTATCAGTGAAGAGTCAAACGGATCTGCCCCGCGATCCATTGCTGCAAAGCGTACCTGTAACTGAGCATCTAGAAAAGAATTAACAACTATATTGCGAGCAGCCTCAACGGGAGGTGGTTCCCCATTTGGATCTTTCCAAAACCAAACATCTTCACTGGTGTTAATGCGTTTACTGGCAATATTATAAGGGTCACGAAGTACACGAGAATTCTCCTCGGGATCTTCATAATTCAGCAATTCCCCACTTTCAGAATAAGCACGTACACGGAAATAATACAACCCATCCTCAACAATATCGCGAAAATCTTTAACATTGATTCTTTTGGAACTAGAACTGGCTGGAATATTCTTACTTTCCCACGCTACAAGGTCGCCATCTGTCCCAATTATTTCTATTCGTAAATATTTTATGCTAGGGCACAAGATTAGGTTTTGGATCGGTTGTCCAGCTCACTTTGATGGACGGCGCTTTATTTACGTCTAGGTAAGGGGGATTGTTAGGACCAATGGGTTGGTCTTCATCGTGAGCTTTCAACCCCAATTCTTCAACAAAAATCAGGATTTTTTTATTATCCTGTTCACCTTCAAATGGCCATTGATCGAAACATAAATGGTGTAATGCAGGATCATTGGCAAGTTCGCTTCCCCAACTACGAATATCTTGGACACGTTTGGCATTTAAATATTTATACAAATCGGATTGCAAGCTGTTTGGCAATAATCGCAGATTATGAATCCTGGAAAGCAATGAGACATCGCTATCTTGTAAAACATGCCAAGAATCAAGATTACGAGCCAATCGAACTTCGATTAACGATGGATTTTGATAAAGTAAAAAATCAGGGATAAGACTCAATTGGTAGAGAGCCCCTCCAGCACTTTCAGGTTGAGCATTGTTCTTCAGAACGGTTAGGTAATAACGTATTAGATCATCTACCTCGATATTACATTCTCTCCCCAAATAACTGGTTACCCGATCAATCATTGCGACAAGCTCATTTGGAAGCTGCTGCCGTTGATTTTGCAGTATCTTTTCGGGTATTGAACCTAATTCAATCTCTTTAAAGGTACTTACATCGAACGAATCTTCTGCAGCAGCTTTCAAGCCTGGTGGAATAAATGCTAACAAAGCTCTCTTTTCTTCATTACGTAACTCAATAAGACGAGTTGAGGTGATCTGCCATGGATATTCAGCTTTCTGGCGGGGATTGAGGATATAGACAATATCTGCATTTAAACCCATTTTCATTTAATTCATCACATACTTGGCGCATCACTGGTTCAGAGAGCGAACTGATCCGTAAACAATGGCCAGGACGACTTAATTTCAAAACCGGCGTTATTAATTCCTTAACCGCACCAGCCAATAGTTCGTTTTGTTCAGCTTGGGTGATTTCTAAAACTGGCTGCATATAATTACTCCAGACCGTCTATAGGATAACGAGGCCGAATAGTTTGGGTGTTATAGGCATCGCTTAAATCAGTGTAGAATCCAATTTCTCGTAAGCGACGTTTGAGATTGTTCAAGTTTTGATTAAATGATTTGTTATCTTCAATAGAAGCATCAGGCCTATTTGGCATGATAACCAGACCGTAACGCTCTCGCAACCAAATTGTGAAATCATCGATCAAAATAGAGCGGGACTTAAAATGGACGCCTGCTCCAGTTCCTTCAGGTTGTAAAACAGCGATCTGTACTAGAAATTCCAACAAACGACTACCCAAATACCAACGCCTACGGTTACTTTTCCCTTTACCCTGGCGCAGCAAACAGGTATCTTGATTTTTCATAAAGACTGAATCCAATTGTCGAGTTAGCTCGCGTCGGTAATTTATAGTTCGTTCCAATGATATCAATTCAACGAAAGTATCCCAGAGTGGTAAATCTTTCATTTCATAAATAGATCGTACTTCAGGGCGTTCTTCATCTGCACCGGCAGGCAAGATAGAATCAATTCGTTGACCAAAATACTCTGACATGCCATCAACAGGAGAGTCTAACAAGCGAAGAACTTCAGCCACTGTTTGAGGTTGGGCATTTGAAAATCGTTTTTGGTAAACACTACTTTTTGTATACTGTAGTAATTGATTTACTAAAAATACCGAGTGAATATAATCGTTCATCGAGTCATAAGCGGTTGCACAATTATCCATCGCAATTTGGGCCATGTGGCTAGTATGATCATCGCCCATATCCACGATGATTTCAGGAACCAAGGCACGATCCTCGGCAGACAGGATTTTGGAATGCATACGGGCAAGCTAAAAAGGGCTTGGACTGGCTTGGTATCACTGGACAATTAAGACAATCTGGATGAGCATTTTTATCTTGAACCCATCCATTAAGTTGATGGAACAAACGCAATAGGTACAAACCAAGATGAAAACCAATGGCAGTTCGCAGATAACCAATCATCACTGATCTGGGTACATATTTTTCATACACTAACAGGCGACGGAGATCGTCACATAATAAACGCGCTTGACCTAAACAAAGTGGAGATTCAAGGTTGTCGTGTACACTGCTTGGATTTTCTCTAAAAACCGGGTTATCTACCATATGGACAATCATCAGTGTATCTAAGTCAAGGTGGGTTTCACCATCATATTTATCATACCCACCCGTGGGATCCATTCCTTGCCCCAAAAAGTCTTTTAATCGGCTTATTAAACCTGGATCGGCAGCTTGCATCATGCTAAATAAATGTTCAGCCCCACGATAATCCCTGGCTTGTGCAGGATTACGTAGTTTGTAAGCATTCAAGTGTAAGGGTAGAGGAGATGCAACTTTCTCTTTATCAGAATTACCTCGAAAAACCAGGTCAAGCAAATCGCTATGTATCCAATCTTGAACAACATCGGGATAATCAGCAAAGCCTTGCAACTTATCTGGATGCTGGCTGAGAAGCTGTTCCATAATGTATTTCAGATCTACATCTCGCCGTCCAGCTCTTGCTACAGGACGTTGGCCGTTGTACTTTAGGAGCATATACAAATTGATCAGCACCCGGTCTAGCTCAATATTGTTTAGGCTGTAAGTGGCAGATTCGAGGATTATTAAATTCGTAATCGCGGCGTTCAATTTTCATCAGAAACCTGACCTTCTGGCTGCCAGACCTGCAAACGCAATTTGGCTTGATCCCCTTGGGTCAATTCATAGTAGCGTTTGTCGTCGCGGGTCAGCAAAACACGGTTATATGGTAAATGCGCCAGTGCATTCTTAAAAGTGAGTAGATTTATAAATATTCCGCTGATGTCATCAGGTGATGGTATATACCCACCGTTGATTTCTTCCAATAATTCCAGTAGATCTAATGAAACGGCTAGATCCGCTTTACTTGAATTCGAGATCATCTTATTGGAATCATCTGGATCATGAATAAAAGTAAAATGTTGATTGGTGTATTCTAAAAAATGATCACCTTGAAAAGGAGGTATTTGAATGTCAAAATCAGCTAATGGGAAGAGGCGGAAAGAGCGTACTCGCGCTTTGACATTTTGACCTGCGCGAATACAGACAAAACCCTCCGTCAATCCTTGACTACGTGCTCCTTCAACAAATGAAAAACCACGAGCCACCTTGCGCATCAAATCCTTTGGGTTTTGATTTTGTGCAGCTTGTTTAAAATCATCCAAGTGACGATATGGTAGCATTTCCGTCCAACCTTGATCGCGCCGTTCAAAGAATGCTACCTGGCGGAGAAATGCATTCCGTTGTTGATGTTCCGCCAACAATTGCGGTTGCTGTGCAGATTGCCAGGTAGACGGAAGTATCCAGGAAGTTAATTCATCATTGACAATGCTGCTTCGATTTTCAAAGGATAGTGAGGGTATACCTTTCAATCCCTTTGAAGTACAATATTCGATCTGAATTGCAGGATTGGAAACTCTAGCAGGGTTGATCTGTCGCAAGAGACGAACTAGGCGGTCTGCGCTCTGAGTAATTGTCTGATATCTGTCTTGCACATTACCAAAGGCAGAATAGTAAAACCAATTCAATCGTTCAGCTTCGGTGAATAATTATTGCTGGATTTTTCTTCAACATCTAAACAACTCTGATCGCGAAAGAGCATCCAGGAAAGTGCCGATCGGAGATCTCGCATGGTGATATGCAGTTGCCGGCGTAAATGGACAATCTCAAAAAGAGTTCGAACACGGGTACGCACAGCCGGTCCGGAAACAGAATCAGAAAAAGTGTCTACGTTATACTTTAATAAAGCATCTCGTTTGAAATGCGCAATCCTGACAAGGTTTCCAAAATTCAGGTTTGAGTAACGCTTGAAGTTGGCGGTCAAATATGGATGCGCCGTCTTGATCTGAGTCAGGAGCGACTACTGAGCGCTGGTTTAGATCAACGATCAACATCCAATGAGGCAGTTCGGGGTCTTCACCGCCCTTTTCAAAGTATCGCTGAATACAAGCACCGAGTTGGTGGAAATTGCTGAGCGATAGTTATTTCTCCACCATTTGTTGACCAGAGATCGCTAAAGAAGTCTACCAATCGACCTTCGTTTATTGCGATCAAGTGAACTGGTGTAGCAGAACCAATACTTGAAAAACCAGTATCCCCAAAGATGGTAAAAAATTCACTTAAAACCTGATCGTTGGCACGTTCAGCACCTTCATCTTGTGAACCATCGTAATTTGCAATAAATTGCATCCCACGGTGATTGAAACGACTTGAATTCGAGGTAGGATGCTCAATACTTCCTCCCAACCCTTCGACGGCTTTTTCCATGCTCTGAATAAATGCTGTTTTACCATCACCAGCATTACCGGTGATTATCACTAATCGATACTGCCCATCCAAAATAGCTGGTTGTAAGGCTTGATCCAGACGGGTTTGAACATATGTCATCCGAGCAATATCATCCAAACCGCGGGTACCGCTATTATCTAGACGGGCTTGAGAATATAACTTGAGCAAACGGGTGACATAAGGATTGTAGTTAATTCGACCGATTTCATCGGGTTCGAGCTGTAGTTCCGAAGGACTGACTAGTTACTGGAATGGCTTGTAGATAATCACTTCCCAAGTCGAATAAATCTGAACGGAAGCGCTTTGCGCTATGATAATGAACCGTATCGTCACATGAGACCGCCCGCAGTAATAATTCGGCAAATGCTGGGGTTGAGTTCTGGAACATATATGCGTGGATCTGTCGCTTCTTCGCTACCTGGATTACTGTCTGGATAGGGATGATGCCCGGTAATCAATTCATAAAGAACAACCGCAGTCGCAAATAGATCACCATCTGTGTTCCAACGAATCATGCCAACTGAGGGGAGCATATAGCCAGGTGTACCAATGACTGTATTTCCAGCTTGACTGGCGCGGGCAGCAATATTGAAATCGATCAATTTTATGCCCGAAGGAGAAAGCATCAGATTATTAGGTTTAATATCCCGATGCAGCCAACCTTCTTGCTGAAGGCGATTAAATTCCTCATATTCCTCACCGGTTGATCTCTCCTTGAGATGTCCTTTCGCGAAGTTCCTCAATGCGATCTACTTTTGGGTGCAAGTATTCCAACGCACCCAATAAATCAATAATGATTTGGACTGCCTCTCGGGCGGAAAGGCGTTGGTCTGGAGTAATGAAATGTGTCAGTTCCTCACCTTCAACAAATTCACTGACCATATAAAACCGACCACTTTGTGGAAGACGATCCCAGTTTAATACTTTGACAATATTTGGATGATCCAGCCTTATTAAGGCACTAGCTTCTGCTTGTAAAGATTCCAGGGATAGATTGGGGGTAGTAAATATTTTAAGTGCATAGATTTTCTCAAAAATACCATCATATACTTTGTAAACTTGACCAAATCCACCGGCATTTAGTACCTTTTGAACCTGATACTTACCATCGATTAGATCACCCACTTTATATACTGCCGGCTCGATGGTCTCAATAATTGGCTTTTCAGGCACTATAGGTTCTATAGGTTCTGCAGGCCGGGGTGTCCCTGAGGGCTTTTTATTAATTTTTATTAGCAGGTCATATACAGATAATGTTTCTTGTGGTCTTTTTTGAGCATCCACTTGAACCAGCGAACAGACCAATGCGTCCAGATCAAGCGGTACATCATTTACAAAATCCAATAAACGAGTGCAGGTTTTTGGGGAAGTCAACGCTTGTTGTGGATTGTTATATAACACATCTCCAACTAACAACTCAAATAAGATCATCCCCAGGCTGTATAGATCCGAAGCTGGGGTGACCAAAGGGTTAGGCAAACTCAATTCGGGAGCCATGTACGCCTGGGAAATTCCAGGTTCCGGCTCACGGAAACCAACGGTTTGCGCACCAGGGGTTTCCAACCGGGCATGCTCAAAGTTCATCAATCGTGGAGCGCCGTCGGACCCAATCAGAATATTCTCAGGGCGCAAGTCGCGATGGATCACGCCGGCAGTATGTGCAGCCTTTAATCCAGCAGCGATTCCAATAGCCAATTCAAGTTTGCGCTCCAGCGAAAGCGGTGATGTTCCGTTCATCAGTGTGCGCAGTGTGCCACCTTCTGACCAGTCGGTTACTTCCAAAAATAAGGTTAGGATCTTCGGGTGCGGTTTCGAAACTGCGGAGAGCGATCAGGTTGGGATGGTAGCCGATCTTCTGCAGGGCTTCGGCTTCCCGGCGCAGCAGGGCTTTGTGATTTTCCAGTTGGTCTGCCGCTTGATAGGGGTTATATGAGAAAACTCGCAACCTCACTGGAGGGCTATCGGGAAGCAGTAGATTCCGCGCTAAAAATTCAGAGACCAGATCGCGCCGCGATAACGTCTCAAGCACTCTATAATTGCCATACTGTAACGGTCCTGCTTGTCGTCCACGAGCAGCCTGCTGTATGGCGGTTTCTAATTTACCCCGCAGAGGACGCAAGTCGCCAGCTTTTCCTTCCAATGTAGATGAATCCATCAAAAATGCCGGCAGTTCTGTATATACGGAAGACTCGCTGGCGGCAATTTCCGCGTAAATTCAACTCTCCGGCTTCATCTGCTATCGTTACCACCGCATCGACCCAAATACGACTTACACCGGGCATGCGATGATCCAGTCGCGCTTTTTAACACACGCGCTTTATTATAGGTGGTGATCCAGGGATTTGGGCGGTGGTGTAGGCCTGCAATTACCCAGGTGAAGTCATCACCCTGGATGCCGCCCAGCCAGCGTTTGATTTCAACCACAAACACCGCGTGAGGGGCAATGACAATCGCATCATATTCAAATGGTGGAGTTGCCTGGTTGTGAGATCTCTGCGTTGGGGATAATAGAATAGGTATTAGGGAGCTGCTCCACTAGGTAATGAATCACCTGGGCTTCAGATGGATTGACGGGTCGAGCATTGGAGAGTTGAATAAGTTTAGCCATAATTCTTAATAACCATACTGAGTATGTAATTCTGTAGATTTCTAATAATTTGTCCCATAAATATTCCTTATTAGTTTATGGTGGACTGAGATGATATAAGAACCCACGGACAACGATTGTCCCTTGTCCAGGTAAAAAGTCATTATGGATATGTTGAACACATGCTTCAACTTCTTGTTCAGAAAGTCCATTAAGATCCGGGTCATTACTTAAAGCATTACGAATTTGACGAGGAGTCAGACCACGTTTTGAATTCTGTAAAACATTAAAAACCTTTTGCTTCAATATTGGCCGATATTGAAGGACTGTCCTAGTGAACTGGTCTCCATCTAATCGGAAGAGACGCCTTACAGCGACCAATCTTGATGCATTAAACTCTGGGGGACCTCTGAAGTTGTCCTCATCTTGGAGGCGCCGAAGCTCTGTGGCTACCGCTAAATACAGGCGATGATCTCCTCTTCCTAAGCTTTCTTCATATTCCATTTTGAGATATTTGAGATAACATTGGTAGTTTAATTCATCAAAAGCAGAAGGCATTAACAAAGGGAATAATTCTGAAAGTAATTCATCAAGTTGTAATAAGCATCTCAATGCTTCGCGTTGCTCAATTACATAACCTTGAATGCGATCTGTGTGATGGATAGGGTTTCTAAAGGTACGCCGAGTATCAACAAAGTAACTGCCAAGTTCCTGAAATTTCACTTGATCTACTGGACGATTTGTGCTCAGATATCCGCTGATTCCTGCAACAAGACCGGGAAAATCCGATTGTGCTGGACTGATGTTATTTTCCTCTACGAATACTCGTAAAAGGATTTCAGCGTAATCGGGCACATTCGCGTGGATTATTGGGCCAAAACGTGAGGCATTAATAATACCGAGTTCAAAGCACAATTCAGCACTTTTTAGTATTGCTTTAACTCTTGCTTCTATAGGCATCGATGATAGTCCTCTAGTTACTATTTTCAATACCAAGATTTTCTGTTAAAAGTTCTTGGGCTAGATCTTCCATTTGATTTGCCTGTGTCCTTTTTTCAAGAGCAGATATTGCGCGATCACCAATTTCTTGTCCGACATTAGAATAAATTCCTGGAACTCGAAGATATTGAAAAGCTTTTGTTGGTATAGTAGGTATTGATGTTCCGTATGAACTTCGAATTAATTCTCTTCGACCAGCATTTGTTGAAAGAAAAATAAAAATATATCCACCCAGATTGGGCGAATGTGGGATGATTCTTACTAGATGATCAGATACTGCGGAACTTATAAAGGATTGATCTAAAAATACTGGTCTTCCCAAAATCCCATATCTTTGACCATCCGCTTGAACTAAAATTGTTTGGTTTTTAGTAATGAGTAATTCATCGATTTTGTTGGTTGTTGGAGAAATCCATAATCGTGGTTTTGGTTTTATTTGATATACGTCTATTCCACTTAGAAAAGGGATTCCCCCTTTCTCAATGTAGTTCCGTTTAAACATGCCTGGTCTTTGGATTTCAGCTACTTCAAACAGAGCTGGTCCTGATGTGATAAATCCCATGTATTCAATCGCATGCCCTACATGGAAGAAAGCATCGAGTCGTGTGTCGATTGTTGATAATTTAACTTCACCGAGACTATAAGACCATTCGGATGGCCATTTGGAATGATACCCTTGAGGTATTTTAAGAATTTCCAGTTCCAATTTTGATTTTAATAAGGTGATTTCATATTGGGCTTCGTTCCGCAGTTTTGCCGCCTGCTCGATTAACTGGTGAATTTGTTCTTCTTGGGTAGGATCGAGACGAGGGATAGGGATTTTACTAAGGTTATTTCCGTCGATATAATCTTGTACTCCACCGGAGGCAAGCTGTTTTTGGAGTTCTATCCCAATTTTGCTGCTAAGAAATGCATATAGATAACCTGAAAGTATTTTATTTGAGGGAATCAATCTTAAGATATTATCTGAGCCTGCAGATCCGGTTAAATCCTGTCTTACATAAGCAACCTGTCCTATTGTTCCCACTCTCGATACTAAAGTCCAACCTTTTTCTAGAAGATCTTCTTGAATATTCTTAGTCAATTTCTTACTAACATATTTACATTGATCTAACGGTGAAGCAGACATCATGTCTGAATTAGATAAATACGGAATACCTTTAGAAATATCTTCCACGTAAATTCTGCTGTTTCGTGAACCATAGAATGGAGGTCTTTTTAAAATTTCTCCCAATTCTTGAAAATTCTTGGTAGCAAATAACCTCTTAAATTTATCAGCTTCTGATAAATGAAAAGATCCAGTTAACCAAAAATTGTTCTGGGCCATTTGTGCTGAAGAAACGATCCCAGTTTTCATTTTTCTGCATCCTTGATTGAAGAAAAGCTCTTATAAGCAGCTGCAATCCTTGGTAAATCGTCGTCTATCTGTTTTTCCAAAAAATACTTTTCAATTGGGATTGGTATCTGGCGATTTTTGCTTCGCCTTAGGCTAGTTTTTTTGACTTGGAAGATAATTTCTGCACCATCCACATCACGCTGGTATATGGTTATACCTCTGCGATCATGGCCTACTTTTTCGGAAATTGCCATGAAAACAGTGTAATCCAAGTGGGTTCCCAGGGCTTCTGCATCCATCTCAGCCTGAGATTTACGGCGTAAAAATAGTAGGCTGGCTTGCACCCCAACTTGAGGTAAAAAGGCTTCAACAGGTAAATCAATGCTAGCCAACACCTGACAATGTGTCAGAATCCAGTAACGGATCGAAGCTGAATCCGGGTTACCAAGAATACCATCCGGTAGAACAATAGCTACCTTGCCGGTTCCAGGTTTAACCCACTGTACACATCGCTCTACAAACAGCACTTCTGGGGCGACACGCGTTTGTAATTCGGGTTTCATGACCCAGCGGTCTTCGTCTTTCATCCAGCGGTGCCCCAGCTCAAACTGCTTAAGAATACGCGGATCATCAATCGGAATTTTTGCCCCAAAAGGCGGATTCGTGAATACAAAGTCCATTGTGCCCAAATCAGCATCTAATCTTGATCTTACCGCATCTGGGATTTCTTTTCTTCCAGTTGAGTCCTTCAATAAACGCGTAGGATACAGCCCTCGCAACTCAGATATGGTTCTTTCTGCAACCATTAATGGGAATTCCAGCGAGTTAAACGAGAGAATATTGCCATGCCCATCGTTATTTAAGATCATATTCATCCGGGCAGCACGTTTCAAATCAGGGTCGAAATCGATTCCGTACAAACACTTACTCGCAAAATCATGCGCCAGACTGCTGTATTGGAGATCTCGATCCATCCGCAGTACCTGTAGCGATGGGTTTTCGGTTGGAAATAATTGGGCGGCTAGTTTTCGGCGGATATGGTCCAGTGCATAGGTGAGAAACCGACCTGAGCCGCAAGCAGGATCTAGAATTCGAGGCCAGTTTTTGGAGTCTGTCAGGTCTTTGTCTCTACCCGGATCCATCATCTCAATCATCAAGCGAATTACATTAGTGGGGGTAAAAAATTGCCCTCGTTGGGATTTGAGCATAGAGGATGTAATTTCTTCATAGGCTGCCCCTTTAACATCTACGTCTGTGTCTAGTAGGGTATAACGGCTGAATTCACCTACCGCAAAAGCCAAAACACGGTCATTAAGTTCAATCTGGTCGCGTTCTGTGAATACACTGCTGTAATTTGGGTCTTGTTTTACCTCATCAAACAATTCCTTAATTCGTCTTGCAATCGCTGCTTGGCCTTCTGGAGTATTACGCTCAGTGCCCTTCACCCAGAAGCGTCGTTTACCCGTGCTGCGCTCATCATGAATTTTGCAAAAGATCAAATTCAGAACTTGCCAGAAAGCCGCATCTTTTTTCAATCCCTGGTTGCCGTAAATATAATCATGTACACGTGCAAAGGCTCGCTGTAAATTATCTCCAGTTGCGATACGTCCCACTTGTCTATCTGGATTATCCAGGTCAAAGGCTGTCTCACCACTTCCAGGTAAATCATATAGATCTTCATATTCCGGTTCCAACCGTAGATCACCAGTTAGTTTTTGTTTGAAAACCAGATCGGTCCCGTTTGTCCAAAGACCATATTCGCAAGAAGGTAAGCCGCCTAGGACTTCCTCCAACAAATAAATACCTTTGCGTGGATCTCCAGCTTTTGTACCTGGGGCTTGAATAATACAAACTCGGATAATTTTATTAGGATCTTCTCGATTTGCACCTTCAGCAAAGACCGCAATATCAATTTTACGGCGCACTTTGCTGGTTTTCCCATGCTCATCAAATACCTCAAAAGCAACCGCTTGATCCCGTTGGAGCTGGGTGTGGTCGAAATCATACTCATCCACCAGTGAGCGAGCAACTGTCTGGATTACACGCTCAACCGGAGTATCTTTTACCGGTTGGTTGGTGATGTAATCGTATAGTTGATTCTCTGCTAGGGATTCTGATGATTCGTTCTCATCCGAAATCTCTGAGGTATTTTCGTCGTTGGAAGGTGGGTTGGCTTTTGGGGTCATGTTACCTCTTTTTAAAAAGTTAGTTTGTAATTTCCATTTTTTTGGGGTTTTCAACCAAATTGCTCTTAGTTAGATCGACTTTTATTGATACCAGTCTATAAGTCTAAGGAAGGTATATTATTGCCAATAAGTCACTCCATTAGCGTTGCTTGATGAAATCGCCAAAGCTGACCAACTTTCTGGCATGGTTCCCTACCTTCATGCGCTATTATGTACAGGGTAGAAAGAGGTATGCGTAAATATCGTGAAGTTTCTTCTATTGTATGAATTTGGGGTAAATCATTTTTCATTGATCCCCTTGTCAGGAAAAATTCAATATCATAATTATATACTCATTGTTGCTAGTTGCTATTGAAAAACGTATTTAATTAGTTTCTTGAAAATAGTTATTACTAATATAAGATTTCAATGTATCAAAATGACAAATTACAATACGTGGCAACGAATTGGGTTTTTTTGTACACCCTGGTCCACAATAAAAAATATGAACAATAAATGTGAAATATCGAAGTAATACGTCTAGCTATATACGAATGCAAATTCGCAAATCAGTAATAAAAGAGGAAATACAATTTATGTCTTATTGGGTATACTTCAAACTGGAAATTTCTGGCAATAAAGGGGACTTGAAAACTCTAAAAGATAGGATTGTAGATAATAATATTATCGATTCACTCTATCCCATACCCCAAGAGTTGCTTGAAATTGCCTCACCTGAACAAGCTCATGTTAATGAAGAAAAAGAAGAATTGAATATTGAAAGATTTGGATTTTCAAATCGATTGGATTGGTGTCTTGAAAATTGGGGCTCAGTATTCGGTGATTACCAAACGAAAATTGTCTCTGATAGTATCAACAAAATTATTTATCAAATGATGGTCAAGGATATTTTCCCCGAAGATGCGATAATAAAAATATCAATTGATTATCCAGATTTAGCATTTCGAATCTTTGGTTATTGTGATGATTCGATGGAGATTTATTGGGGAGAAGCAATATTTAAAAATGGTGAGAGTATTGGCAATATAACCACTGAACACGAAATTTATAATGAATAATTAGGATGCAAATATAAGTATAAATCAGATATAAAACCATTAATCATTAGGTCTGTTTTTCTAAAAATCAAAGCCACCCGTAATAATTCTGGGGGATATCAGAAAATTATCCATTTCAATATCAATAGTATGATCCAGAGCCTTATCATCAAAAGTATAGATGCATCAAACCCTGAAATACTATACTTGCGTGGAGATATGCCTCATTGGTACCTAATATAGAAATGTTCAACGAGTATAGAAGACGATTTCACTTTGTTCTGATGGGAGCATCATTCTTCGGGAATCTCATACTGTACCGAAATTCCACGACAGATTACTACAATTAAGCAATGATATTTGACGCAGTGGGGGGTGTCGTCTTACTTGCGAAACCGTTTTGAATAAGAAAAGAATTGCCATATTGGACATTCCAAGCGCAGCTAATTGGTTCTCAAACGACAACACAAGTATTTAAGTTGTACGACGCCTCCGTGGGAGTGGCTCATATGAGTTATCAAATCAAACCGAAAAACCAATTGGTTCAGGTATAAATAAATTATGGTGGGAATAATGCTTTAGAAATACCAGCCGGAAATTTGTCCTATTAAAGCGGAAACCTTAATAGAATTCCATTAAATTGAATTTTCAAAATTGGAAATATTAATATAAATATTTATTTATTTTTTGCTATAGTCTCTTAGGTTAGTAAATAAATACAAGGAGATGTCAGTACTCAAAAATCAATTCTTTAATTTATTCGTTCGGTGGAGTCATCCACATTTTGTAAATATTAATTATTGTTAGCATATAAAGGATTAATAATAAATGGTAAGTCAAAAGTTATCCGCCTTTGTCAAGCTACATCAGGCAACAAAATTATCATTGGGTTTGACAATAAACCCCGTACTATTCACATTTCTTATTGGTTGGCATAAAGGAAGGTTGCAATATGGAAAATAAAAAGGGTTTATTCGAGAAACAAGATGAATATTTGGATTCGGGTATTCAATGTGGTTGCCTATATGAACTAAATATCGAAGGAATTAAAAGGCTTCCTGGTGAAAAGTATAAATGGAATGTATCGCATCGTCATGTAACGGATTTTTATGAAGATTTCCGATATTTTGACAAGCCAGAAAATTCGATTTATCTCAAAAATAATGGAAATTCTTTTCCGATCCTAGGAATATGCTTGAACGTAAAAACGAGAACTCACAGAGAATTTTGAACCGTTCACTCCGGAAAATGTATTTGATATTCAGTTTCCATTTGATGAAAACTGTCCCGCTGAAATTGATTTTCAGGATTTATCGCGAGCTGAAACTCCTGAACAAACATGGGAAGAAAACTACCCTGATATGTTGCCTGCTGCAATCACCGATGAAAATCATTTATTTTTATCCACAGACACCTTGGATAATCATTCAGCATGTACAGGCAAAGGTTACTTAAGAACGAATCTGGCTATTAAAATTACCATATCCAGAAGAATTCTTAGGAATCCTTATGATATATGACACGAACACCCATACATTTATCTACATCGCCCCAGATCCTGGTGGAACTGCATATTGGTATGATTCCGAATACCAGGTGATTGTATATCCGACCGGAATTCCGTCATGTCCATTTCTAACAGTAGCAATTCGCATAATTTATTCATACCTTACTGAACTCTAAACGAATATGTAAGGAAAACCGGCATAAACCTAAAAATAACTATTTAGCCGAATTGGACTTCAGCGATATGTATTCAATTGGCAAAAATGAAAAATCCTTATGGGGAGGATTTTTTATGAATATATTGGATTTCTAAAATGAACATTTATTAATTGCTATATTACCATAGCAAGTTAAATTGGAGAGAATGAAAATGGAAAAGAAAAAGTATTATGTAGTGAAAATTGGTCGTCTTCCCGGTATTTACAATTCTTGGGATGGGAAAAATGGAGCACGGCAGTATGTCGATGGATATCCTAATAGTAGATATAAGAGATTTTCGACAATGGAAGAAGCCCAAGCTTGGATGAACCTAATTGAGTACTGATTCAGAATAGAACTATGCATTGGAAATTACCCCCCTTGTAACCATGAGAATCTTTCATCAGGGGGGGTCTTATCAAGTGTGAAGAATAATATTAATCTTGACAACCTCAATTCTTTTTTAGGTACTAGTAAATTATTTGCTGTAATTTTCACAGCTATCCATTCTTATAAACGTGTGGAATTTTATTGTGAGAATACATACCCAGTAACGGTATTGGTTGAGGAAATCACGGTATAAAGTTTTAAGGATGATCTATACAAATAAACATTAAATTAAAAAATCGAAAGATATTTATTCCATTATTTTACTCTACGTCCAAACCTCAAATTTTGGTTTCTTCTTCACAAACAAATATCGATATTCATACAAAAAACGTATTTTGCCTCACCAACCGTCTATAGGTATGAGGTGTAATATGGAAATCATATCTATTAGGAAGTCTCCGATAATCATCCCTTTCTTAGCAGACTGGCATACGATGTCAACGACAGGATTGAGTCTGCCGCAGTTTATGCTTGATGATCGGAACGTGATTGCTCAAAATCTTGACCAAAGTTTTCTGTTCAACACCGTATACAAAGGTTTACTTGATGAAACCATAAAGCTTAAAAAGATCCTCAAAGCTGATATTCTAACAATATGTACCGGTGATCTCATTGATAACCAATGGAGTTATTCAGGTGAAACGCTTTCACGTAATCAATCATCAATGATAAAACATGCTACAGAATTAATTCGTCCTTTCGCTGATATGAGTAAAATGATGGTATTTTTGCGAGGCACGAATAATTACTGTAGAGCAAAAAATGAAATTGATGAATTGCTTGCTCTGAATATGATGAACTTGTATCCAGACCATGTTTATAAACTACCATATGCAAATAATATTTCAAATTGCCAATTTGAGGAATACATTAATGGAGTGCTGGTAAATGTGATGCATAAAGGTAGAGTTGGGTTAAAACCGTGGACAAAAATCAATCCACTGATTTCACTTGCACAGCAGATTATCATTGAGCGAACTGAAAGGAAAGCGGTCATTCCCCGCCTGGTTGTTCGGGCAAATGCCCACGTAGGAGTTGATACTTTCGAATATTTCCGCCAAATTAGGGTAATCCAATTACCTTGCATGCAGCTTGCAATGCCAGGTAAGGAGAGGTTTTCTTATAGTGGAGAACAGATTATTCCTGGTTTTACAATTATTGTAATAATGCCAGATAGCACCTTTCATGTGGTCACCCGACAATTTGATAGTCAGCTGAAATAACTGCTTCTGTAAATTTCATAAAAATAACACTGCTTACGATTTTGCATTAATTGATCTCAATTATTTATGGCGGACAATTGAAAGAATATGTTATTGATTTAATAACAATACAGCTTAGTTGTTTATGTAATATGAATCCAAGCCTTTTCAACCGTAAATTGTCTGAACAAACCCACAATGACCAAATCCGGAAAACGAAATATTGTGCCGGAAAGAGAGTAATAAAAAATTAATTTTCAACTGTCCAATATGGAAATATGAAAATTAGGTCTTACACCATTCGTGGAATCCTAGGGAATGCGATTTTCCATTCAATAACAATTGGATAAAACAAAACCGTGATAATTAATTGAAAACACAGCTATAACATCTTGCAATAAGCGGTAAAGTCTTTTTGGTAAGACAAGGAAATCCGATTTGTAATTCTCCTACAAAATTTTATCAAAAATACAACGGGGTCGGGTTCATTTTGAACAACAACTATAACACTAGTAGAAATTCATTTATTGAGCCTATTTAATCCTTGACAGACAGTGCGCAGCCACCGCATGAAAAGAAAAGACAATTACAATAAAGCAAAACTTGGGGGTTCATGAAATATATCTGTATTATTTATGTTATGCAAAACATCCAATGAAATATTGACCAATCTATAAATTATTTAACAGTGAATGATGTTTAAATTTTTTAAAAAATAGATTATCTTTGCTTTTAGATTCCGTATGGATGGAATAGTCTTCACGATTATTCCATCCATACGGTAAAATGATTCTCGTGGTGTGGTCTTGCTGATATGGCTTCGAAAAAACATTACGCCAACCCATAGTTTCTGAATAAGAGATCCATCGGATGACGGTACCCGTATCCTTGTAGGAATATATAGAGATTGGACTCGATTTCCCAGTTTGATAATCATAAATTGGAAGAAATAGGAAGCCCGGTTATGATGCACCATTTTTTCCATGTTGGGACAAGTACATCGGCCAACTCTCTATCATTTACCCAAAACAGAATATAGAGCTTCGGTTCCTCTGCCACCATCATTTGTACGAATAATTTGTTTTCGTTTTATAAGCGTACCAATTTCTTTTCGGACTCTTGCCCTAAATTTTTCTTTCTCTTGGCTTGGATTATTACCATAATTGTTTACCTGTGAGATAAATATTGGTTCTTCAAGTAAATACTCCATAATAGTTCTTACATTTGTGTTCTGAAATGTGATCAGGTACGCAAGAATACTGTCCCGGAGCGGATTTACATCGGTATCAGAGCCAGTAACCAGGACAGAAAACTTACCATCCTTAATTAATGGCTGCATCGTAAGTGAATAATTGCTCTCAATATCCCTTGATTTAATTACTGTCAAGTTCAATTTATTCGTAATTTTATTTTTATTCAACTCCAACATCAAATCAACCATTCCTAAAATAGCCGTTGATCCACGATACTCTCCACTTTTATTCTTATGGTGAATAATGACAATTGCGGCTTCAGTTTCTTTAGCCAATTGTCCAAGGCTGCGCAGAATGATACCTGTTGCTTGAGCTGAGTTTTCGTCAACACCAACTAAAACATCCACAAGGGAATCAATTACAACTAGCCCTATTTTGTTTTCCGTTATGATTTTCCTCAGTTCCAATAACCATTTTGAATCCGCAAAATTGAAACCTTGCATGGAGGCAAAGTAAAAAGGTAATGATTCAGGGAATATCTCCCCATTGTTAACTTCCTGAATACGGGCGCACATCCTTCGTTTGCCATTTTCTTCATCCAGAAAGAGGACAGGTACTTGTGTAGTTTTGTGACCTAACCAATTTCGATTCCCTGCGACACATAACCCGGCCTGTATCATTAAGTATGTTTTCATGCTTCCAGCAGAACCAACTATGACAGATAAGGAACCTTGGCTAATCAGGGAATTAATAATCCAGGTTTGGGGAGGTAAGGGAATCATAGCTTCAGAATATGTATGAATTTTTACAGTATCATGTTCATTATTCTGATATTCTGGAGAATAACCTAAGGCAATCAACTCATGGTTTGCATTTGAATCAGTAAGAGATTCAATAATACTCATTTCCAAAGGAGGTCTTAGCTGTCCTGCGATATTAATTAGCAGCTTTTGAATAAAAGGGTCTCTTTTAGCAGCTTCATGCGCTGCACCTCTATATATATCAAGTAAAAATTGCCCATCCCGGGTGTAATCAATTCCAGCCGACTCTTCTGCTTCTAGGACTTCAAGTTTGTTTTGTTTCATAACCAATTTCAGCACTCCTCTAACAGTAAAATATATTTGTTATTTAATATAGCAATTAATAAATCGAAAATTGATAAAAATTTACCAATTTAAGAAATTGCCTTCTCATGGTTAATATTCAATAAATAAATGACTATTTCCACTCATTCTCTAGAAAGGAAATTGTTCTTGTAGTTGTACCCAATTAATACTTAAAAATGGTTGAAGGAATCCCGGTTGTCGGTTGAGATGCACCAGTACCCCCCTTAAGGGGGGTACTGGTGCATCTCAACTAACCCTGAATTCAATCTTAAGAAAGACTGCTAATAAGTTCTTCGTAAATAGGAAATATAATCTCTACATCATATATTAGACAAGAATTCTTGAAATAGATTTTGAGAATCTCAGAAAGAAAGCAGCAATTCACAAATCGCAATAAGAGCTTATGTACATATATTCACTAATCGCTTTAATTGCCAGAAAATTTGATCATTATCGTAAAGAAATGAATTTGCCTTGGGTTGGAATTCCTTCAATTAATAAATTAAAAAGCCCCAGTGGGCTTAATAATTTAACTCATTATTTAATGGAAAATGTTCAATTGAAATATAAATTTCTTTGCACCTATATGTTACTCATTATCTCTAATTGGGATTGTTATTTGGAATGAATACCCTCAGGAAGAAATTGAACTCTGCCAATGAAATTATCCAATTGGTAACCCCAGAATGGTATTTTGTAGCAGGCTTTTAATTTTTAGGGTTATATTCACAACCATGATTATCACAACGAAACTCGTTGGAACAAGAAAGATGAACATTTATTATCTGATTTCCAATTTCTGCCCGGAAAGTCTTATTAATGCATTCGGTATCTTCCGTACAATTTCTATCGCAGTACTGATAATACAATAATCTTGATATATCATTATTGATAATATCAAGAACTCCCTCAGCGCAGATTCCCGGGTCCGAATAACAATCTTCATTTGATACGAAGTAACTTGAATCATATTGTCGAACTGTAAATGGCCGCATTCCTTCTGGCCGTTTGTAAATCAGACAATTACAATCATTCGGCAGATGCACTTCCATCCAATCGTTCTCATTCATATGCTTTAGGCAATTTAAAACGTACATGTATCCCGAAAATTCTTCTTTCATAAATCTCCTCTACAATTTCTGGCATAAATGTTCTTCAACATTTACTATGTTTTGGCGGATATCCACCATCGATTAGTTTCCACGCTTACCGTTCAACGACATCTATCTGGTATTGTCGAGTATCCCGATTGAAGAATATATCTACACAATTTTGATCGAGGCCGCCGATCTGGTCGATCACTTCTTTGCAGTGATCCGTGATTATTCCAATGCAATAATTCTCCAAATCGATTTCTTCAAGTTCATATTTCAGAAACGATTCTTTTATCTGAGTGTCCCCATGACAATCCATGGCATTCCAACCCGGTTTTCTACCATTTAAAAACGCTTGTTCCTCATAGAGATAAATCCATATAACCAATTCGTTACCTATTTGTTTGTTCATATTATTAAGTCCTTTCATACTCATACAATAGCAAAAAAAAATAAATTATTTAAAACATTTTTTATAAATAGATATGAATGGCTGAATGGAACGATTTTCAACCAGGTTTAGTATCGGGGGTTAGCTGATCAATATATAAATAATGAATAGATGATTGTTAGAAAGAAATAATGGTTTTCGAATGCCCCAAATATATAGACGAAAATCTCGGCTATTACGAAATATATAAAGGTGAAAAAATGTAAACCTATAAATTGGTAAATAAAATGATCAATTTACTATAATTCCAAAAACCATACATAAATGTTTTATAGATAATGAGTTTGTGAGGAAATAAAAATACATACACTTATTTTTAGAAATAAAGCTGTAACTAATTATTCAAATATACTGATATGCTCCTATTTACAATTAATATAAGCGGCCATGAGTTGGGCCGAAGGTCTCATCCTGAAAACAAACAACCATCAAGGAATTTTTCATCGTCAAAAATTCAAAACAATAATTAAGGGTATTAAAAAAACCATTCAAGCAGCAGGTTAATTCCCTTATGTTCTAATGGTTTTTAGAGTTGTCATTCTGACTGATGATCAAGTAAATAGTATCGCAACAATGCGGGTATTTATATAAAATTTCCCTGATTCTGATATTGCTTCTCAAATTCCAATTTTTTGAAATTTTTATCGCTGTGCTCTTATATCTTGTTATCAGGAGCATTATTGGTTTTTACCTTAATGATGAATCCATCAACTCAAGCCAGTAAACGGTAATCAATATACCCATAGGAAGAAAATGAAAAATGTAAATTCAATACCTCATGCATCTATCCATATCGATTGATTTACATGTTTTGCAAAAATTGTAAATTTAGAAACATAACCGTCATTACTGTATAGAGGTAAATATTATGGGTATTCTTATTAATGGTATTAAGTTGACTCAAAACATTATTGTCAAAGCACCTGGTCTACTGCCGATGCGGTATAAATTGACCGAAATATCAGGTAAGCTGGATGTGAATCCACGGACACTTTCAGATTGGGCAAGTGCCGGATTACCGCATGAACGTGATGCACGTGGTCACATTTGGATTGTCGGTACAGAATTCGCTGGCTGGGTTGAAGAAAAAAGATTGTCTCGCATGAAGCTAAAATCATCTCCCAAGCTTACAGATGACCAGGCTTACTGTATGCGATGCAAACAGCCTGTGAAATTGATAAACCCAATAGTGATTCCTGGACGAGGAAAGCAGATTTTTATCAAGGGCATCTGCCCTGATTGTGGATGCACAATCAATCGCGGGGGTAGAAATAATGATTAGGCGCGAAAATTGGTTAATGACAGAATCATATTTAGCTGAACTTCGGGAATCTGCTTCAAATAAATCCCTTGACACTATTTCTCGTTATGAATTTAGCTTAAGACCTCTTCTAATCTGGGCAGATGATTTATCTTTTGAAAATGCGTTTTCTACAAATAACCAATCTTTCTCTTCTTACGTTGCTAATTTGCATGCAAGGAGAGGAGATGGCTTTTTAGCTGCGGAATCACAAAAGAAAATTATTATCGTCAGTAAAATCTTCCTTGAGTGGGCAATCGCGAAAAGATTAGTTAATTCGAAGAAAATGGGCGAAGATTCGTTACGAAAGATGGTATATCCAAAGGTTCAGTCATCTGGAGCAGACCCAATCAGTGTGAGTTTCGATGAAATAAAAAAAATCGCTGCATATGATTTTGGAAATAATCTCGCTTTGACTCGGGATCAGGCAGCCATGTGTTTTGCGTATCTTAGTGGTGCGAGAGCTGATTCGATAGTGAGTGCGTCAATAAAAACTATTGATTTGGAAAAAATGGAATTCAAACAGCTAAAAGAAATGGGTGTTCGAACAAAGAACTCGAAATCAGCGGTTACCTTTCTCTTGCCAATACCCGATTTACTCAATGTTGTGAAACGATGGGATGCTATTGTACGGTCCTCGTTACCTGAAACTGCCTTATGGTATGCTCCTCTCGATAGTAAATGGGGAGATTATTCCTTTTCCGTAAACGAGGCAGGAAAAAATCGTGCAGGTGCATTGGCTGGACAATTCAAATCGATTTACGAAAAAATTGGCATGACTGACCAGTCAAAATCTCCACATAAGTTTCGGCATGGTTTTGCTGTATATGCTTTGAGTAAATGCAAGAATATGGCTGATTATCAGGCAGTCTCACGAAATCTGATGCATTCTAATCTTGCGATTACGGATAGTATTTATGCTGTGATGGAGAGGGAAGAGCGCAGGAAGGTGATTGCTGGTTTTGCACCATCATACCTTCCTGCAGTAGAAGATGATTTGGAAAAGCTGTTATCCGCAATTAATCCGCAGGATCGGGCACGTGCCATACAAATTCTTGCCGGGAAATTATACGAGGTTTAAGCATGGAATTATTACAGTCTCCAATTATCTACTGGGCTGGCTTTGCGATGTGCATGCTCTACATCTATCTGCGCAATGTTGGCATAATGTCGAACCATATCCAAACTACCGTGACCGAGAAGAGACTGGAGTGTAAAAACATCTCCGCCAGACCGCAGGTATGTAATTGCCATTGTGTGTCTGAATTTATGAGGATATGCGCCATTTATTCCGGCTTTCTTCGCAATGGATACAATCAGATGTCGAAGCGCATTGGGATTCAAAGGTTTATCATGGATTCCAACAAAAACCGGAGCATCAGGGTCATTCTCATCTTCCCTTTCATTAAGATATCGCCAGACAGCTCGTTTGGTGGATTTACCCAAGTATACAATTCGCCCTTTTCCACCTTTCGCACCGCCGATCAATCCATGAGTAATTTCAATTTTGCCGGTTCTTACGTCAATATCCTTTACCGTCAACTTGCAGAGTTCCATCGCCCGCAATCCAGTATCCAAAAGAACCAAAATGATAGCCTGATCGCGGTTGGCAGTCGGTCGTTTCATGGCGAATTTTTTTCTGTCCATTGTTTGGGCTTCACGAGAATAAGCACAAGCTTTCAACAACATTTCAATCTCATCTTTGGTAAATACTTCAACAGGAGCAATTTTATATTTCGGGGGAGGAACGTCCACCATGGGGTCTGGTATTTGCAATTCTGTGTGTGCCCAGGTAAAGAAGGAAGAAAGGCATATCCAAAAATTCCGAATCGTTTTGGGAGCGAGTGGATGTGTCTTTCCATTATACCTATGGGGAATATAATCATTCCTAAGCCAGTTTAGGTAAGCGATTATGTTTCTTGAATTGATTTTCCGAATTTCGATTTTCCCCTCGTATTCCATCCACTTTTCTAATTGTCTGGAATACGAATCGATTGTCCTTGGTGAAATTCCTTCAGCCTCTTTATAGCTTAAGAATCCCTCAATTGCCTTGTCTAAAATTAATGACGAACCCGAAGGTTTGCGGTTCATTTCTTTTTCCTCCTCGGAAGTTAAAAATGTGTACCGAAATCCTTCGGGCTAAGAAAAAACCGAAGACTGGTGGTCTTCGGTTGCCTCAAAGTAGCGGGGAGAAGATTCGAACTTCTGACCTCCGGGTTATGAGTCAAAAATCCTGAATCCGTGCCATTTGTGCGGCGGGCTCTGCAAATCAGCCGACCTGACGAACTCTGGTCCACGCTTGCCCGGCACGTAACAGTAGTTGATCGATGTGCGTATAGTAGCCCTTTTAAGTAGGTTCGTCAAGTATTATCACATCACGAATTTCCTGTAAATATAACTAGTGCTCCACAAGAATTACTAGCTGAAACTACAGAGGACGACAGTAGGCTTTCGGACAAGTCGGATTAATCCTGATCGATAACCTTCCAAAAACAGGATCATAGTCCGCTCGATATTCTCCCTCCATCAAGGATGGTTTTGGGATTCAAAGATATCAGCAAATTATCTAATTGTAAATTCTTCTACTGATCGATTTTCCTTACGAAGGGTGCCCGCCACCTCATAGTTCATGGGCGCACCCATGGCTGGTAGATGACTCTTTATTTTGATCATGGAAAAAATGAAAACTAAGGCGTCCCAGGAGACTGCATATTGATCGGCCCCAGATACTTTCGTACCGATCGTAATCCGTTCCAAAGAAGGTAGCCTGCAACAGTGATGGAGCCCAGGATGTCAACAATGCGGGTAAGCGGATGGGCTGGAGCGAGTGCTACAGCGGCAAGTGCAATGACCACACATAAGTCCACGGCTGCTTTCGCGCGGTACAACTGTACCTGCGCTGCGATCACTTGACTGTACTGTTCGCGCGTTAAGACCGCATAGCGTCGCCAGAACCAGGCATTAACCAGCATCCCCAGAACAGCGATTGTCAGGCCTATGATAACGTTGCCTCCTGGCTCAAACACAGACAACCGCGAAATAGCCACCCCCAGAAGGATAACCCCGGAACTAGTCATCGCCCCAGCGGTACTCAACCCTGCCACCCGTTCGAGTTCGACCCTGTTGTTTCTTGCCAAACGCCGCATTCTGTTGCAGCTTTCGGAATATCCACCAGGAAATAAAGATCGCCACCAGTTCCACCCCTCGCCGGAGAAAATCAGCCAGTTGGGTGGTGGAATGGCTGGTAAGCAAGGCGATACCTGTTACCAGAGGCCCCGGCGCGCTCAACAAAAGGGATGTCAGCAAGGTTTTTTGGCGGCTGGAGGATTGTGCTTTAGAAAGAGCGTTCATCTGTTATACACCCAGGAATGAGAAAAACGACATATAGAACATGACCGCCAGACCCGTCGAGATGGGCACAGTCAGTGTGTCCATCCCTCCATTGGAGAACAATTCAACCACCGCGGAAATCGGTGCGACTAGTAACGCAATGGACAAACAAACATACCAAGGTTGGCTGGAATAGATTAGAAATGTAAGGAAGATCGCCAACCCGGCGATGGCAAACATGGCATAAGTTCCCTCTGTGGTCTTTGTTCCTTTAATCCGCGGATGCAGGATTCGGTTACGCCCGAATTTCTTGCCGATCAATGCAGCAGCGGCATCGCCAAAACCCCAGGCTATCACCGCCACGATCGCAACATACTTCCATTCTTCTCCGAGTAAGCCCCAAAAGACAAAGATCATCAGCGCCATAGAAACCTGGACAATGATGAGGCTTCTTTTGAACTCACCGCTTTCACGCTCGACCGCGATCTGCTGATAGATCGAAGAGCATTCGACAAATTTGAGAATTGGATAAACGATCAATGTGAACAGGAAAATGGCAAGAATAGCCCAAAACCAAGTTCTAAATAGTATTACCAAGGGAAAGATAGATAAGGTAATAACCAAGTGATATAACTTTCGAGTTAGTTCGCGAGGAACGTTGAAATACCTTTTAAGCAGAATTGCAGGAAGCCCGAGGGTGATGAAAAAACCGAAGTACAATCCGATGTCATAAAAATCGTTAAGCAACATTAATATCCTCGTTGATAATCTTGTCTTGAGAATCGGTCATATTTTTTGAAATTTGACTTAATAGATCAAAAAAGAGTTCTAGGTCGTTAGGTGAAATTCCATTCAAAGCCAAGGTATAAACCTGATTGTAAGCATGTTCAAGAGCGGGACCTATAACTATGGTCTTGTTCGTCATACTTACCAGGTGGGCCCGTTTGTCTTGAGGGTCCTGTTGTCTGGTGATGTAACCGTTTTTTACCAGAGAGTCTAATGTGCGTGAAATCGCTGGTTTACTGACATCTAGTTGTTCAACAAGTTGGTCCTGTCGCATATCCGTTTTTTGTGTCCAGAGATGAAGTAAAATATTCCCTTCAGCACTGGTAATATTTAATGGACGCAGGTTGGAGTTTATGATCTGTCGACCTGTACGCAGCAGGTTGTGGGCGTGAAGCCAAATATTTCGTTTGTTTGACATAGATCCTCCTGGTCTGAAAAAGTAAAACTTGCATCGTTAGATATGAAAAAAAACTTAGGGCGATAAGTATAGTTAATGTGTTAACTAAAGCGCTGGGCAGATTATACCTCGAATTGGTTAATGTGTTAACTAAAAAAATCCGCGCTAATTGTATAACAGTTAGAACGAATGGCAAGCAAATCATTTCAAAGTTCCTCGAGTTATTCAATGCTAATATCTAAGAAAGGTGATAGTTAAACAAAAATAAGAATTCGCAATGCCATAAATTATCGATATGGATGGGTTTTTTGGTTATAAAACTACCGATATTGGTATATTGCATTGAAATCACTGGAATAATACTCTTGGTCTATCTCCAGAAGATAACCGTTTTGTAATCAATAAATTTTTCTCTTCTCAGTTGAATAGGTCAAGGAATCAACGCATGTTTATACCAAAAACGCCCCAAAAAGGGCGTCTGGAAAATAGTAGCGGGGT
>CAWFDA010000013.1:0-622628 GCA_963814475.1 uncultured Bacteroidota bacterium
TTGGCAGGAGAGAAAATGGAATGCAACTGATTTTAATTAACGACATCTTGTATATGAGACTATAATTTTATTTCAGATTGTTGTACATTTGCAGAACATTTTTTATTTCACTTTTTAATCAATTTTCATGAAAAAAATAATTACAACAATTCAACTACCTCCTGAGGAAGGGGTGTTCTCAAAAATTTATCTACTCAGGAAACAAAAAGTATTACTGGACGAAGATCCGGCTGTTATGTATGGAGTACCAACCAAGGTGTTGAATCAGGCAGTTAAGCGAAATGCTGAACGGTTTCCGGAGGATTTCATGTTTCAGTTATCAGAAGAAGAGTATTTCAACTTGAAGTCACAAATTGTGACTTCAAGTTGGGGAGGCAGGCGGAAAACCGCCTTTGGTTTTTACGGAGCAAGGGGTATCCATGCTTTCCAGCGTACTCCGGTCAGCACAAGCTATTGCTGTTAATATCCAAATCATGAGATTGTTTGTAAAAATGCGGAGAATGATTTCAGAATATAAAGAATTGCTTGAAAAAATTGAATCGATAGAAGCTGAGCAAATCACCCAAGACGATCCTGCCTTCAGCAGGCAGGCGGTTTACTGAAATTTACAACATCATTAAATTGTTGCTTGAGCCGATTTACAGAGATCGGCCACCAGTGGGGTTTAAGCAATAATAAAGTGCGCAGGAGAAGAATAGACCATGCCGATATTTGTTGAGAAGTATTTAATGAATTTTAGTACAGGTTACGGAACCGGCTTCCGGATGAAGCAAGCAAGTGGCAACCTAACGTAGATATTAAATTAGAATATCAAAACCTTTTTATCATTAAAACTTTTCGATTCCCCGGAAGCAACATATCCAAGCTGATTGGTTTCTAAACTACAGGATCCAATTTTGAAAGAAGAAATATTCCGATGATGGTGGCCAAAAATCCAATAGTCAATTTTGGAGGATTCAATTAATTCAAAAAGCTCTGTTGCGAATCCCGAGTTCAAAGGATCGTTGCGGTATTGTTCGGGATAGTTCAGAAAAGTGGGCACATGATGTGTTAAAACGATTCTCGATTTTGTTGTTTTAGTGTTAAGTGCTTCGGTGATAAAATTTAAACAATCATGGTGCATGTTGTTGTAATCTCCTATGGAAATGGTTTCCCCTGATTTTTTTATTAAATGAAAATCCGACATGTTCATTTGAATACTCCATGCTTTGTCGGGCGCTATTTGTGACCATAATGTAGAACACAAAATTTGGACCTCACCAATATCAACAACTTTGTTATTCAGCAAAAAAACATTTTTGCGAAGCGCTTCCTTAAAGCTACCTGCACGATTGTTAATACTGCTGTGATAGTATTCGTGATTTCCCGGAATCCAATAGGTGGTTTGAAAATGATCCGACAAAAAATTTAGAAAGTCATAATGCTGTTCCATTTGTTTGAACAACATGATATCCCCACCGAGGAGCAGAATGTCGCCGGTTGGTACAATTGGATTATTGCTGAGGTATTTTCTATTCTCAGCAAACTCCAGATGCAAGTCGGAACAAAATTGAATTTTCATTTTTTTGAAATTTATTCCGATAATATTCTCACCAGATCCTCATTAACATAATATACATCCTTTCCCTCTTTAATTACATTCAACAATTTCATTTCAGTTAACTGAGAAAAATATTTAGACAAAGTAGTTCTGCTGGTACGACCTAAAATATTTGCGATAGATGTTGGTTTACAATAGGGTTGATAAAACAATGCTTCATTTATTTCTTTATTATACCATTTAAGAGTTTTCTTGCCCTGTTCCAAAGATGCCTGCATTTGATCATTTATTTGATCTATTAACCGATTTGTATGGATTGAGGTACTTTCTACAGCTGACATCATATAAACAATCCATGTTTTCCAATCTCGTCTTTGAGTGACCCCTTCCAATGCATAATAATATTCATTTTTGTTATTAATAATGTATCGGCTGAGATAAAGAACAGGGTGTGAGATGAGTCCTTGATTGATTAAATAAAGCAGATTAATTATTCTGCCTGTTCTGCCATTCCCATCACTAAACGGGTGAATAGCCTCAAACTGATAATGTGCAATAGCCATTTTTAACAAAGGGTCCATTTCATCTTGCAGTTGACTACTAAAGTAATCAACCAAGTTTGTCATTTTACTCTCCAAAATCCCGGTACCTCTTGGAGGTGTATAGATAGTTTCTCCAGGGCGAAATTCACTATTACCTCTTTTAATCACGACTTGAGCTTGAGGAGACCTTATTTCCTGTTTCGTGTTTTTTATTTGTTGATAGATATTAATAATAACATCAAGATCCACCACACCTTTACGAAGAATTGATTGGTAGCCTGCCCAAAGAGATTCTCTATAACGCAGTACTTCCTTGACATTAGGAGAAGCACTTTCCTCTTTCACATTGTCTGAAATCGCCTTATAGAGTTCGTCTTCTGTAGTAAAAATATTTTCTATTGCGGTTGAACTTTTAGCTTCCTGAATAGAAATTGTATTAACCAGCATTCCCGGGTTTGGTAGCCTCAGAATATTTTTGTTCAATTCAGCAAGTCTTCTGCTCGCCAACCCCCATTTCAATAGAATTTCCTGATCCAAATGGAGGTCAGAAGGGGGCAATGATGGCAATTGATTAAATGGCTGATTCCTATCGAAGATGGTATTTGATGTGTTCATTTTTTGTTAAAAATTGGACATGACACAAATATATGTCCATTTAATGGACAAAAACAACCCTCATGTCCAATTTTCTTTAAAAACTGGACATATGGTCGAAATGTGTCCAGTTTTTGGCAATAAGTGATAATATGTTCGATGTCAATAAATTAGATCTTTTTCAAGGCATTCACATCCACATCCGGTAAAATCGCATGATGCAAAAAAGTTCCTCGCCAATCCTCGAGGAACTGCCTTGAGTCGCGCGTTGCACCCACTCACTTGATTCTCTCGGGAAGTGAACATTCTATAACGTGCCAGGTGTTTTCTAATTTTTGTAAATTACACTTACAATCTCCTTCATAGTGGTGGACAAATACATCATTCATGATTCCATAAAATCCAAGGTCCATCTTGACGCATACCGAATCGCCATCGAAGGATATTTCATCCATCTCCAAATGATCAAGTGCGATATCCTCGTCATATGTTTTTAACAATCTTTCAAATTCCTGATAGTTTGAGAGTGAATTTTCCAAATGATTGATTCGGTCAGATCCAAGGATAGATTCAAAAAACAATCGAATAAAATCACTCACTGTTTTTTTAATAAGGTACTCTCGATTCGGATGAAATTCTTCATATACAAACTTAGTAGTCGAAGGCATTTCCCCGGTGGTGAGCATGCCGAAAAGTTCTTTGGTTATGAATTGGTACAAGTCGCGGTCAGAAACATCTGTGTAACTATTAATAATAACATTATGAGCTTTCAGAACACCTCTTAAATTATTGAGTTCGGTGGACAACTGCTCATCACTGATGCTATCAATCGGACGAAATTTCGGCTTTCCAAAAAATTCATGAAATGTTTTGAATCGCTTTGCAATGCGTTCTCCAGGCTCTTTTTCGGCCCAGACAGAATATTCTACTTGATCCATGATGGATGGTATCATCGCCCGTTCCCGCGGACTTCGTAGAAAAGCTACGGAAGCATTTTCATTCTTATTACTCAAAGAAAATTTAATATTTTCGTTTGCTTCTGCTAAAAATGGATTGGAATTGTTCATAGGAAAAGGTTTTTAAGTTATTATAAAAAGTTTTTGTAAATTAGAAGATCAAAATTACATACTTTTAAATCCTGAAACAAAAGATAGCGGATTATAAGCGATTATAAACGTTTGTAAACGGATGCATCAATTAGCACATTCCAACGCGATTGCTTGCCATATCCATTAAGATTTCCATCAAAAGCAAAATCATTTTTCCTATCTTATTTGCGAGCGCCAGGCATGGCGTCCGTACTGCTTGTTGTATTCTGATCTGTAATTGTAGCAATTCATTGAAATTATACCTGTTTATCCTGCTTGAGCCTTTTGGTAAATTGAAATCTACTTATTACTTTTGGTAGTCATTCTATAATTATCATGAAAAAGCCCACCTTATTTTTAATCTTCACCCTCTTTTTTCATTCTCTGATAGCCCAAATACCTGACAATTGTCAGTGGGCCTATGCACCTGTCGGAACCAACACCTTCAATGCTCGGGTGATTAATTCTACCCTCGATTTGCAGGGCAACATCGTGGAGACTGGGACAATTTATGGTGTTGCAGATATGGATCCGGGAACTGCAGTGAGTGATACTTCCTTTTCGTTACCAGGATATAATTATTACTTATCTAAGACTGCTGCCGATGGACACCTAATCTGGATCAAGTATTTCAAAGGCTTTCCGGCGGTATCTGTGTTTGGGTTTAATGGCGTGAAGGTGAATTCGCAAAATGAGATTATTGTAGGTGGAAATTATTTTGGTGTTATTGATTTTGATTTATCCGATGCCGGTGTAGATACCCTCAGCAGTCATCAGCCTACATACCAGGATTATTTCGTTGCTAAGTATGATTCATCAGGAAATTATTTATGGGCATTTAGTATTGGCGATGTCTCAAACCGGGTGCAAATACAAACAATATCCTTGCAACCCAATGATGATATTTTAGTTGCGACCAACACCATTGGCGCAGTAGATGTTGATCCCGGCGCAAGTGTTCACAATACACTTGGTGGAAATGCGAATCTGGTTTGTTACGATTCGAATGGAAACTATAACTGGCATAATAATATTGCAGTTACTTATTCTTATGCCGAAAATTATCAATCACTCGGTAGCGATGCAGCAGCTAATACGTATTTGCTCTCAGTGGGTTATTACGAATTAACAGTCAATAAATTTGATCCTAACGGAGTGCGGATATGGGCTAAAACAATCGGTTTGTTTTCGGCAGGAGCCAGAGTAACTCCGCAGTCGGTGTTGGTTGAGAAAATCAATGGTAGTTTTTATGTTGCCGGAACATTTGATGGCACAGTTGATTTTGATCCGGGAACGAATAGTGTTACACAAACATCGAACAACATCAGTTATGAAGATGGATTTATTGCAAAATACGATTCATCAATGAACCTGCTTTGGGTTAACGCCTACCCGGGTAACATTGAATTTGGAAAATACAGCATGGATTTTTATGGTACCGATATTTTATTAGGAGGAAGTTATACCGGTTCCATCGATTTTGGCAACGGGTTCATATTTACATCTGCGGGTATGACTCCGTTCCTTTTGAAAATGGATGCAAACGGTTCTGCAACCGATGCCTTTGAGTTGAATGGCGGTGGAAATATCAATACGCTTCATGTTGCAAGTAATTTGTCGTTGGCAACATCCGGATTTGTCTACTCCACCATGGACATGGATCCGGGTGCCGGCATATTGACACTAACTGTTCCCAATACATCCTCCTTCACAGCAGTGTATTCGGTGCTCACATCAATCAATAACATACAAGAATCTTCAGCTTCCATACAATTATTTCCCAACCCAACCTCGGGAGTTTTCACCATCAACACTGGAAAATCAAACTTCTCAACAATAAAAATTTACAACATTACCGGAGAACTCATCTACCAGTCAGTTGTAAATGAGAAAACAGTTGTTGATCTATCGGCTGAAGGGGCAGGAATGTATTTTGTAACTATTTTGAATGAGGATGGGGAAGTGGCTCGTAAAAAAGTAGTTGTTGAGTAACGATTCCGTTCATTTTCTGAGGATAGTTTTGATATTAAGTAGATTATCCTACTGATATTAAGCGCATTAAATTTATTGATTTGCTTTGTAACTAAAATTTAGTTACATTTTTGCAAATTATTTATTTTTACTAATTTTTCTAAGGCAGCAATGAGTACAAAAGACAAGTTAAAGAAGAGGGTGTTGTCCATTCCTTCCGACCTGAGATATTCGGAAATGAAATCATTCTTAACCAGTTTAGGTTATCAGGAATCTAACAAAGTAGCAACATCCGGTTCAAGAGAGGGTTTCATTTTAAACGAAGACAAAAATAATATTTCATAAACCACATGGTACTGATCGGATGAAAAAAGGAACCATCAGAAAGATCGTGGAAACATTGCATGAAAAAAATCTATTAGGAGCAGATTAATTTAAGTAATTATTAAACGGCAATACTGAAATTAAAAGCTTAGTTATTAATTGAAGGTAAAATTTATTAATCAGCAAACTTCATAACCATGAAAAGGAAAGAAGAAAAATCAATTCAATCATCCAAAACTCAAACACATAATATTGAACTAGAAGGTTCCTTACAATACAATGATTACATTGGAAGTATTGAATACTGTAAGGAGGATAATATGTTTTATGGTAAAGTTCTTTACATTAATGATACTATTTTATTTGAAGGAGAAACCATTAAAAAATTGATTAAGGATTTTGAAGCAGGAGTCGATCATTATTTAGCTGTGTGCAAAGCCGAAGGTGTTGAGCCAAACAAACCCATGAGTGGAGTATTTAATGTCCGCACAACACCTGAATACCATTACAAACTTTCGGTGATTTCAAAACGCGAAAAACTGTCGCTGAATAAAATTGTTAATGAAGCAATTCAGTTTTTTATTAAGGAAAAGGGATTGAAGGTGGAGGGGAAATAGCCTCCCTTGCCCCAATTTTTGGTAATTTCGGAATTTTAATTATTTTTAGGGTGTCTGGGATGCTGAAGTTGTAGAAAGCAGATAAGGTGAAGTCAATTTAAAAACAAGAGATTAAAAATTTATGATATTTTATCAGGAAACAAAAACTAGTTGCTGACACCGAATAACTCACTATGATCATTGAAATCGCCAAATGGCAATAATTTCTTTCGGAATATAAATGATGATTTTTTTTGATCTTTATGATGATTAAGATCTCCTATGATTGATTTGATAGGATTTAATTTCTATTACTGCAATAAATTTATGGCTTCTAGTTAATATCACCTTTTTCAATTTTATAGGAATATTGATTATGAAGGCAGAGATACAAACATTGAAGAATTACTAAATAAAAAATTATAAATGTATGTCAAAAGCATTGAGTTTAATTAAAGTATTATTTTTTTTAATCACTACTTCCGTGTTATTAAGTTCTTGTCAGCTGGGACGATTTATATTTTACAATTTTGCCGACATCAACGATCATAAAAAATTTCAATCACGACCATTAACTACTGATTCTTTAACATTTAAATTTCACGAATCCACAAACGGAAAATTTCCAAAGGAGCTGGATGGTATGCCTTTTGACAAGTATCTCGAAGATAACAAAACCGTAGCCTTTTTAATCATTAAGAATGATACTATTCAGTATGAAAAATATTTCAAAGGGTATGATGAGGAAAGTATTGTTCCATCATTCTCCATGGCGAAGTCGGTTACTTCTATTCTGATTGGTTGTGCTATTGATGAGGGTTTAATAAAATTTATTGATGAGTCCATCACTAATTACATTCCCGAATTGAAGGAAAATGGTTTTGAAAAAGTTACCATTAAACATCTTTTGCAGATGACTTCGGGAATTAAATTTAATGAGAGTTATGTTAATCCTTTCGGAGATGCGGCATCTTTTTATTATGGAAGGAATTTGCGGAAGAACATTAGAAAGATGAAAATGGCGAGAGAACCCGGTAAAGAATTTGAGTATGTGAGTGGCAACACCCAGTTGTTGGGATTAGTCTTGGAGCGTTCGTTAAAAGACAAAACAATCACGCAGTATCTTCAAGAAAAATTGTGGACACCGCTCGGAATGGAATACGACGCGTCCTGGAGCATCGACAAAAAGAAGAATGGATTAGAAAAAACATTTTGTTGTCTGAACGCAAGAGCCCGCGACTTCGCCAAAATCGGACGACTCTACAAAAACAAAGGCAACTGGAACGGCAAACAAATTGTCTCGGAGAAATGGGTTGAAGAATCCACCAAACCCGACACCACCAACGGCAGCGCTTCCTACTACCAATACCAATGGTGGCTCCCCAACCCCGGCAAAGACTTCATGGCCCAAGGCATTTTAGGACAATTTATTTATGTGAATCCGGAGAAGGATTTGGTTATTGTGAGATTGGGAAAGAATTCCGGAAAGGCGCGGTGGTGGGGTGTGTTTACGGGGTTGGCGGCGGGGTATTGAGGGGAACTAAATTATTATCTATGATATGATATAGCCTGTTTCAGCTTGAAATAGACCGAAACATAACTATCGGAATAGGAGTACTGTCATTGTTTGTCCTTCAGAATAGATTATTCGCTATATTTAACGGGGAATTTAAAAATTTCTTTTCGTTAATGTTAAGCTTATTCAGGAATTTATTATTTTCACTAATTGTACATTAATTAATTAATAATTTTTGATAGGCCACTGAATTGACAACAACGTTAAACAACACCTCAATGAAAAAACACATCATCAATTTTATTTCTGTGACGTTATTTATTCAACACACTGCCATTATTTCAATTCTTTGTTTAGTTCTTTTTCAAATTCTTCCACTGTAGGTAATGTGCTTTTCAATTCAAACGGCAAAGATTGGGTTACAGTAAACTCGCTTACGCCGATAGGTTTACTCATGCCTTGCAGCGCATATTCTACTTCCAGTTTATTCTTGTTTTTGCAAAGTATTATACCAATGCTAGGTTGGTCTTCTGCTGATTTGATTTGGTCATCCACAACCGAAAGATAGAAGTTCATTTTACCAGCAAACTCCGGTTCAAACTCCACCACTTTCAGGTCTATAACGACAAAGCAATGGAGGCGGATGTGGTAAAATAACAAATCAAGACGATAATCTTTATCGCCAACCTGCAAGGGATACTGGCGGCCAATAAAGGCAAACCCTTTACCGAGTTCCAGCAAAAATTTTGTGATGTGTTCGGTTAATTGTCGTTCTACATCCAGTTCCTGTACTTTAGGTTCTAATGTAAGGAAACCAAAGTTGTAAGGATCTTTCAAAATTTGCTCTGCCATCAATGCCTGCTTTTCGGGAAGAGTTTTTTGAAAATTGGTGATGGATTTCCCCTGTCGCTTATATAAGTCCTGTTCAATTTGAAGGTTAAGAATAGACCGACTCCAATTGTTTTCTATGGTTTGTTGGAGGTAAAAAATGGCTTCTACAGGATCCTTCAGTTTATCAATAAGTACTACATGATGTCCCCACGGCACAGATGCAAGTAGGTTGTTCTGCAAAACTGGTTGTGCGACTAAATCTTTGAAATTGGATGCAACAGTTTGTTGTACTGGAACTTCACCCGAATTGGGTTCTTTCAGTCCAACAGGGTGTTGGACTGAGGAATCCATATAAAATTGGTAAAACTTACGGATGTAAAATAAGTTGGAGCGGGAGAAACCTTTCATATCTGGAAACTCTATTCTCAAATCTTTGGCCAGTTGGTCCACATAGTTGTTTCGTCCTTCAAAAAGAGCTTGGTTTTCAGCAATCATTTTACCCATACTCCAATAAAGTTGGATCAATGAACTGTTTACTGCCAGAGCCGCTTTGGCTTGAATAGATTTTACCTGCTCCTTGAATGTAACAAGAAATTGGTTGTAGGTTAAATCTTTTGATACTTTTTTGTTCATGTTATCGGATCTACTCATTAAAAAATGAAATTCATTCTTTGAAATTTATTCATTAGCTAAGTTAGCAATAATCGTAAAATTATTGAACATTTTTTTCGAAAAATTGCGGCTTAACTATCTCAAAGTATTTATTTGAAAAGAATATCCACAACAATTGCAATTAAAGATAATACAATTGCCGCTATTGCAACCAACATAGATTGCCTTGATGCCTTTCGGTCAGCTATAGCCTTATCATATTCTAGCAGTGCCATATATTTTCCCGGGCGCAAATAGAAATGTATAGATGTATTTGGGTTATAAACATTTTCTTCGCCAGATGCAAAGAATATTTCCGGCCAATAATGATGCATAATGGCATAGTTAACTGTAAAGTTTGGATGTCCATTTTTTTGAAGGTGCTCAACTAAATCCAGTGGCCTAATTCCTTTATCCAAATTGGCTTTACCAAATCGTAACATCTTAATGTAAATGTCTTCTTCTTTCTTCATTTAAAAAAAAATTTCAAATTAAATCTGATTCAAATCAAATGCATATTTATAACTAATGATTTTACGATTATCTTTATTCTCTTTCCAGCCCAGTTCATTGTGACTTGCCTCAACAATTTCTGATGTTGTGGCTGCCTTAAATCTATTCACTATGACATTTAAAACTTCTAGCTCGGAAACTGAAAATATTTTTGAATCAAAAACTCTTTCGCGGGCAGGTTTAAATAATTCTCCAATCGACCCGTTAGGAAATTCTGTTTTAATAACTTTAATATCATTATTGTCGGCTAAGAATTCAAAAATGCTATCATATTTATTTGGAACAGGACCCATATTAATAGCTCTGTATCGAGTACCACTCATAGAGAAGCAAGTCCGCTTGAAATTTAAAAAGTCGGCATAAAATAATAGTTTATTCATTTGTGTTTTCCAGGGTTGTAGCTTCTGCGTGAAAAAAATTACCATCTCTGTAAATTTTCTCAGACTTGGTTTTTTATAACCCGTGTACTCATCAGGCAAACTACCATCCAACAAATAATTTTCAAATTCAGAGAGAAAAGTGTTGGAATCCATTTCAAGAATAAGGGCATCTACTTTTCTGAGTATCTTAGATTTTGTATCGTCATCTAAATCTTCTGAAATTTCCACCAGATTTTTAAACTTTCTTGGATCGTTGGCCAGTTGAATTAATTTTCCATTCGAATGACTTGGCACCTCATCGTTTTCATAATTACGATAGCTATTAACACCAAAGCCTAAAATATCCGACATTTTAGAAGCAGGTAAGCCATACATTTCTCTGGTCTCTTGAACCTGTTCCGGAAAGGGGAGGTTGTGTTTATCTCGATATTGATTATACAATTGTTGTAAATTCAATTCGTCTAATTCTGTGGATGTGAATTGTTCGTTGCTATCATTACATAAATAATAATGGTAAACTATTGGAAATTCTTCTTTACGGAATGTCATATTCCTTAACTCTTTCTTGAGGGTCATTTCTTTTCCTGTAATGGGGCTATTCATGATATTATGCTTTGAAAGGGTAATTTATTTTATGTTCTGCAGGATGGAATGATATACAAATTACACTTGATCCCGGAAATCCCATTGTAATCTTTATATATATTTCAATCCCTTTAACCATTTTTCCAAACACCCACATTTCTTGAGAATTATTAAGGATTTCTGCCAATGGACCTTCCGAGTAATCTTCAGTTGACAGTTTTTCAATAATCCTATTTCTCCCAGAGGGTGTAATCTCTAATTCTGCTAAAGCCTGTGTGTTTTTACCACGGTCATCTCTATACAGGATACTCCAAATACTCATTTTTAGGTGAAAATCCCTCAGAAAAGAAGTAACTTCTTGTTTAGCTGCCATTTACATAAATGTATATGCAAATATAATATAAATTAATTAAAACAACTATATAGTTTAATTAATTATTATAAACATATAAATAACGAATTATATAGTTGGTTGTTTCATTTAATGTTAATATTTACAGTTTGCGAATTATTTGTGGGGTCAATTTGCCGGAACCATATTGCTAGGACATGGGGTTATTTCTAATTTTTCTTCTTGCCACAACGATTTTTCAAACCTATACTCAATATTTTGAATGGGCCATTTTCGGAACTTCAATAGGCAGTTATGATAAAAACAAAATTTATTCATCTCGATCAGTAATCTGCCAATTACATTAATACTTGTTTAGCAAAAGAAAATATGAACGATTATCAATGAAATAGATCTTGGTAAAATTGTTAATTAGCGAATAATACAAAACATGGAAAAGAAAAACGAAATAAAAATATTTGAAGATAAAAAGGTAAGAAGCCTCTGGGATGAGGAAAACGAAAAATGGTTTTTTTCAATAGTGGATATAGTTGGTATTTTAACCGATAGCCCCAATCCTAGAAAATATTGGAGTGTTTTAAAAACAAGACTTAAAGCCGAGGGTAGTCAGTTGACTACAATTTGTAGTCAACTGAAAATGCAATCAGCAGATGGGAAGTTTTACTTAACTGATGTTGCAAACACCGAACAACTATTCCGCCTTATTCAATCAATTCCATCACCTAAGGCTGAACCATTTAAACTTTGGCTGGCTCAAGTGGCTGCTGAAAGATTAGATGAAATGCAAGACCCTGAACTCTCTATTGACAGAGCTTTAGAACAATATTTAAATTTGGGTTATTCGGAGAACTGGATTAGTATTCTAAATAATAATAAGTCATTCCATTTATTTGATTCTTGTGTTGGAGAGAGAATGCCGACACAAAACAATCATGCAACTAAAGATCATGTTGGTAAGGTTTTGCTCAGTAATTTTTCATTTCCTCCAGATAAAATGACTACAATTTGATTAGTGTATCGTTTATCTCATCCCGCAACTTAGGATTTACTTTTACATCATCCGCAAAGGATTTCCATTTGCTCACGATGGCTCTTATTTCGGATATTGTATCGGCAGACTTTTTATTTTTTATTGATTTTCCGATCACTAACAAATCTTCTTTGGTAATATTGTTTCTTTTACCATTTATACTTAGTGCATGCTGACTTACCCATTGGTGATTCGGCTGATAGGCATGGCATATATCATAGGCCGGAGCTAATTCCCATTTACTATCTTTTTTCAATCGGAAAGAAAAGTTTTTGGTGTGGTCGTCGCAATTGCGAGCCACTACATTAAATACCATTCTACGAAATAGCTGTTCAGCATCGGCATAAGTCAGTTTCAATTCACGCATCGTTTGAAAAAGTTGTTCATAGCTGAAACTTGTGACCAGGTTATAATCAAAATGCTTCATAGCACAAAAAGTCTGGATGTGATGTTTGGTAGCGCCACCTTCCCTGTCAAAACGCATCGTCATGAAATGTGCTCGTCCGTTTTCTTCCAATAAACGGGAGGGCATCATGTCAATGCCACAGGCAACAGCCATATTGTAATAGGCCATTTCAACCCGACCATAACCTTTGCTTGCACCCAACTGCACATCACTTACTCCATCCAGTTTAATTAACCACTGATCAAAGCCTTTTGGTGCATTGGTTTGGCCCGATTTTACATCTCCGGTTTTTTCGTTGTATGCAATCACGGCCTTTGGTCTTGCGCCACCGGCCGATGTACCTATCAGTAAAATATCCCTGATACTTTTTTCTTCAACCTCATTCAGTTTTGTTGCGAATTTTTCTTTTTTAGACAGCATCTTTCGGGCAATAGCTACAAGGCTATCGATCTCTACAGCGAAGATGTTTTTACTTTCGTTTAAAATAGCGGGTTCAAACTCCAGTGCACCCATACCTCTTGTGCCAATAAAGCACAAAAGTTCAACAGGGTTCATGCTATCTAACGGTCGACCCATTTGCGCCAGCCATAGATTGATGAGTTCACTACCGTATCTATCGGGGAGCACATCTGCAAGTAAACCGGGCAGGCCTTTGAAGGTATCTAAAGAGGAGTCTGTTTTCATCCGCAATGCAGGAAACGAGAAAATATTTTTTCTTTCTTTAACCGACATCTGCAAAGGAGCCAATTCCCATCCTTTGTTTTTGAATTTGGAATCGTATTCAAACGTTGCAAAACCTGCAGATTCATTCCAGGCTACGGCACCGACTAACTCTCCCCATATTTTTACATATGCTGTATTCATAGCTACCAGTTTGCATCTTCGGAGTTATCAGGATTTGCATGGCTTGCTCTCTTTCGCTTTTGCTTTTCTGCTTTAGCCAATGCGATCGGACTCGGTTGCTGATGAACCTCAAAAGCGTCCATCACCTGCAATTGGTCCAACACTCGCAGCACCTGAATGAGTGTTGCCAACGTAACAGATTCACCTTTTTCAAGCAAACTAAGGGTAGAACGACTAATACCCGCACCCTCGGCCACTGTCTCCTGCGTTTTGTTCTGCTCCAACCTGTGATGTTTCACAAAAGCACCTATCTGCCCTGCCAGAGCATCATCACTCATGGATACCCATTTTTTGTATGATAAATCAGTCATAATATGAATAATTTAATATTAATGCATGAATTTTCATGCAAATATAATCATTTTATGATAAAAAAGTCAAGTATGTCTGATATATCATACATTAATGCAGTAAAAAAGGCTTAATGAATGATAAAATAGGCATTTATGAGGTTTTCATTTCGAATACGAAACCAATTTTCTATCCAGCAAAATCAACTTCTTCCCTGCCCGCGGCCCTTCAATAAAATAATACGGAGCCAGATCGTCACCAATAAGCCGGATGATTTTACTACGGATGCGTGAAATTTTTTCGCTTACAGAATTTTCGGTGGGATCGGTAAGTTGGGCGATGCTGTTTTTTAATTCAACGAGCGAACGTACATTTCCAAGTTTACTGTACGTTTCTTCGAGCCACGCTGTGTGATCATGAATTTCGTTTAAGTGCAGACCGTTAGGATGTTTCAAAAATAAAAGATACACGGTTTTCTCAAGAGGAGAAAGTTTCAGTTCCGCATTTCCCAGATCAATGAAAGTTATTTTTTGCTGGACGCCACTTATTTCGATGCGACTGGGTTGTCGGGTGGTTTTGAAGCGTTCACGAAATAACATCTGAGACCGAATGTGATCGATAGTCTGAAAAAACTGACTGACAATAGCAGGATTGACATTTCTATCGTCGATAACACTGTAGCAATCGGGACATAAATCGGCAGTGCGAAGTTTAAAGGTGATATCTTTTTTTTCTTTACAGAAATCATTTACACAACCACGCGGACGCTCATGTGTGCGACGATTAATTTCATCGAAGGATCCGAATAGCAGATGTCGGAATATAACGGCAATGGTTTCATAAGCTACTGGAAAGCGGGCATCACAAGGAAGAAAAAATTCCCACTGACCTGCATGCACAAAGAAATTTAATTTGCCGTTAGGGGCTGATCCGGAAAACCAGTTTTTTTCGTTGATATAATCTGTTAGAATAATTACGGCTTCCGTTTCCGGGATGTGATTTTTTTTCCTGTTTAGTTCACATTTATCAAAGATGGATTTCCAGGTAACTTTTTTTATTTCATCGGGGAATGGAGGGCGCCATTCTATTGCATTTAAATTTTTGTTGGACACAAACACTTTGCCCGATACAACATGATCGCGTTGTTTAAATTTCGTGTAATCGAAAGGCAATTCATTAATCTCAGTATTTTCAAATGGAATATCAAAAGGATCGATAATAAATTCAAAAGGTCCTTCAAATTGTTGGAGGATCGCCACCACATTGGAGAAGAGTTCTGCGGAGACTTCCGGGGAGCGGATGAGGTGGGTTTTCATAGGAGTATGACAAACATAATCATTATTTTAATTCGGGAGCGGACAGCTATAACGATGCCGGAAAGGATTTGAAAAATATTCGCATCGTAACGCGCTTTCGATCTCAGAAAATTTATTGCTTCAAAAAATCATCCGATATAACGCCCATACTTTTCGCATTAGCATATTCGATAAGCGAATTACCTAAGTGGTTCATAGTCTTCGACATTTCCTTCGGAGAATAATGCATCGCATTAGAACGTTTAATATTCATTCGTGAGGCGACATCCACAGCATCCGCGGAAGCACCCAGAAAGCTGAAGCTCCAGCAAGAAGTCGCTTCGAGCTCGCGGATCATCTGTCGGATACCTTTCCAGTCGAAGATCCGGGAGGCATTCTCATAGCCATCGGTGAGGATGACCACCACAGCAGAGGCTTCGTCATTCGCAACCTCTATGGCGATCTCTGATTTCAGTTTCATCACCCCTTCGCCAATAGCATCGAGCAGGGCAGTAGAGCCATTGGGTTGATACTGCTTCTTATCGAGCTGACGTATTTCGCGGGCATTCACTTTATCAAAAGTATGTTGCACCTCATCGCTAAAGGTCGTCAGCGACACATAAAACTCCTGCTCCGGAAACCGCTCCCGCATATTCCCAATCATCTGCAACTGCTCGTTAAAACCACTAATCGTCTCATTCACACAATCCTGCATCGATCCGCTCCTATCAAGGATCAGTAGGTAATAGGTCTTTTTGTTTTTCATTTTATGGATGTTTTAAAAATTATAGTACAAAGATCGGTGGTGAGGAGGGAGATTGGTTGAGTTGGCAAGCTTGTGGGGGGTGGTGGAATTTTTATGAAATTTCTCAAGTTTATTTTTTATTTCGATAATTTACTTGTATTTTTAACTGCCTTTTTTGACAGAATTTTATCAATCGAGTACATATGCAAAGTTTTCTATCAGTCAACTAATTTATTTATTTTAACACTTTCAAATTATGAAAAAATTATTTCTTATTATTAAAATGCGCGTATCAATTATTTTACAAACAAAGGGACAACATTTTGAATGGGCTGATGATAGACTTTACAGAATCGGCCAAATACATTTATGCCTGTTTGGTAAAAGAATATTTTAACGTAGATCAAGGAAATAGGATTCGGTAAAAAATTTAATTAGTAAGCACAACAAAACATGGAAAAGAAAAACGAAATAAAAATATTTGAAGATAAAAAGGTAAGAAGTCTATGGGATGAGGAAAACGAAAAATGGTATATTTCCATTAGTGATGTAATTGCCATTTTAACGGAAAGTATTGATCCGAATGCATATTGGAGAAAACTAAAACAACGGCTTAAGGAAGAGGGAAATGAAACCGTGACGAATTGTCACAGGTTGAAAATGGTTGCTCCCGATGGAAAAATGCGTTTAACCGATGTTGCGGATACGGAACAGCTTTTTCGTTTAATTCAATCAATTCCATCACCTAAGGCTGAACCATTTAAACTTTGGCTGGCTCAAGTGGCTGCTGAAAGATTAGATGAAATGCAAGACCCTGAACTCTCTATTGACAGAGCTTTAGAACAATATTTAAATTTGGGTTATTCGGAGAACTGGATTAACCAACGCCTGAAAAGCATTGAGATACGAAAGGAGCTCACCGATGAATGGAAAAAACGTGGGCTTAAAGAAGGGGTTCAGTTTGCAACGCTTACCGACATCATTACCAAAGCCTGGAGTGATAAAACCACCAAAGAATACAAAATTCTTAAAGGCTTGAAAAAAGAAAACTTGCGGGATAACATGACCAACACCGAGTTAATTCTTAATATGCTGGCAGAAGCGTCTACTAAAGATATATCCGCGGCTACTAACCCAAAAGATTTTGGAGAAAGTAAAAAAGTCGCTAAACAAGGTGGTAATGTGGCAAAAGTAGCTCGCAAAGAACTTGAAGCGAGAACGGGCAAAAAAGTGGTGAGCCCTTTAAACGCCAAAAATGATTTATCGCCAAAGCAAATTGATTTGAAAACAACTAAATTAAAGAAGAATAAAAAATAATGGTAACACAAGATTTTACGGAATAAACAAATGAGCTTTTTGACAATCTGGAAGTCGTTTGTTGCTCTTGTGGGTTGGGAAACAATGGTAGTGAATTTAAGATTTAATATTCCTGATTCAAGGGATCAAATGTCAACTAACTACCTAACGCAAGTCACACGTCCTCAAATCAATCGCTCTTCAAGCACCGCTTTCCATTGAATAAATCCTTTCATCTTATCAGAGTAATCATGAACTATCCGACTGAAATTTGGAGGTGGGTTGGAGAGGATGAACTGCCGGCCTTTTGTGCGTATTGTTTCAAGAGCCAGGTTAACTTGTTGCATTTCGATTTGAAATTCATTTGGATTTAGTTGCCATATGTATGTGGCTTCTTCTGTATCATAAGTTTCGAGTACGACAAATGACTGAGTTTCACCTTGAATCATAAATATAAATGAGAATGGCATTAGCATATATCTAATTTTACCTAATGTGGTTGTGTGACATGAGGCAAGATACTTTAAGTTTAGAAAATGTCTGGCATCTGAATTTTGTAATGCGATGTTTAGTAATTCATCTTCGGAAGCAAAGAGTTGTTCCGCTATCTGTTCTTTTGTTTCCCAATCACGATTTGAAGTATTCGGCTTAAATGAAAGGGATTTTTGAATGAATTGAAATTTCATGCCAGATATTAGTTCATGATTGATTCGTTGTAAATCGGTGGATTCCGCAGATTGAGCTACTAATTTCCCTTTTTCCATTTCAACAAGAATAGAAATTTCTACTGTTTTTTTGCCGAAGACTTTGCCGAAAAATGGTTTCAACACCTCAAATTCAGGACGGATATCAAAGTGTTCTATTATAAATTCTAGATTAAAATGGAATTCACTGGATTCATAATTAAAGGCAATTACTCCATATTGAAACTTCAAATCGTCTAATGAAACATTAATGGTTTCTTCTAAAAGCAGACGATCATTGGGTTTTATTTCGATAGACTCCTCCGGTTCTTTTGCTAGCAATGCGAGTCTGTCAAGTTTTCTGTAATAGGAATTCCTTTTTAGAAATAATTTATGGAGATATTCAATTTGTATATCATCATAATCGTAAATGGTGGGAACTACCTTACTTCTTTGAATCCTGCCAATGTATTGTATCAGTTTTCCGGTGTAAGAAAATGGATAAACAAGAAAGAGACAATGAATGTTGGTAATATCAGTACCTTCACCTAAATATTGGCCGGTTGTAAGTAGAACCTGATATTGACCATCAGTAATGCTCTTCCACTTTTCTTTACGAGAAGTTTGGGAATCATCACCAGTAAGTGTGATCACTTCATAGTCCTTTCTCAAATACATTTCCAAAGCCGATAGATGTTCTTTTCTCTCAGATAGAATTAAAATTCTGTGACCTTTGTTTAATTCTTGCTTTGCATCATTAACAATTAATGCATTACGGTTGGTGTCATTAACCAACATTCGTGAAAGCACCTCTGTTGAATCTGTCTTAGAATTAAAAGGACATTGAAAATTTGTTTCTCGAATTTTAATACGAATGCTGTTTTCTTTCACTATGTTTTCTGGAGCAATCTCAGCTATCACATCACCAATATTTAAAAATATCAGTTTGCCATCAGAATATTTTCGGAAAGGAGTAGCAGTTAATCCGTATAAATATCGGGTATTAATCTTTGATAGTACGTTGCTATAGCTTTCAGCAGGAATATGATGACATTCATCAAGAATAATTGTTCCAAATCTGTCTTTAATTGCCTCAAAAGCATCTGTTCCCATTTGTTTATGCAAAGATTGCATAGTGGCCATCATAATTAAACTGCTTCCCTTTTCCTTCTTTCCAAAAACTCCAATTTCATGTATTGGAATATTAAGGAATGAGGCTATTCTTTCCTGCCATTGTTCCAGGAGTTGTTTTCGGTGTACTATTATCAAAGCAGGTTGCTTTTTCAGATGGATTGTATACAAAGCCATAATTGTTTTGCCTGAACCGGGTGGTGCAACAATAATTCCAAAGTCTTTTTTAAGACTGCCTCAATAACGGGTTTTTGGAATTCATTTAAAGTAGCAGTGAATTCAAAATTCACAGGTGTTTTCAGTTCGCGAAGATCTTCAAACTGAAAATTTATTTTTTGCTGATTACAAAATCGAATCAGTTTCCCAACAAACCCTCGTGGAATTGATATTTCGGTATCAGTTTCTTCAAAGGCTTTGAAGTACATTTTGGTTTTGAAAGTATTTCTTCCAGCGTTCTTTTTAATGAAATACTCAGAATTTGCAAATGAAAGTTCATCTTTTAAAAATGATTTTAATGGAAATGGTATTAGTTGTTTCTGTATTTTAATTTGGTTTGTAAGTCGGATCGTTAAATCCTGATCTGGGGATGATACTATTGAGTCTTCAGTAGACAAACTCTTAAATAAATCTTCAAGCAATTTTGTGCTTGTTTTACGAATTGATTTTAAATATTCCCATTGATCAGGATAAGCAATAGAGGTTTCACAATCCCAAAAGCAACTATTCCCTTTTTCCATTGCAGTCTGATAAAGCGGCAATGCAATCAGATTTCCTAACCCTTTTCCTGAATGATAATCCTGATTAGGAAATAACCTGTCGAATCCGGATTCATTTTCAAATGCACTGATGATTCCCGATTGCTTCAAGAGATGTAAAACAATTTTACGACTTTTATAAGCAGGATATGGTTGATCAAAGAAAATCCAAACATGACCGCCGTTTCCAGAACGAGATCTCTCGAGATATGCAGGTATATTTTCTTTGTTACACTCATTTATTAATATTTTACAGGAATCCAACCAGTTATCTTCATCAAAATCGGCAGCAATAAACCAGGAAGTATTGTCATTCAATAAGGGATAAATACCTATTTGTTGTTTTCCGGTTAGGTGTTTGATTAATTCATTGTCGGTAAATGGCTGATAGGATTTATCGTTAAATGTTTTGAATGTTCCCCCAGCAATAACATGCAGTTTGTATATGTAAGGATCAAAAAAATATGCCGGCATGTAACCACTTTTTTTACTTTTTTCCCAACGAATAGCAAAAACATCCTCTCGCCCTTTAAATAGTGAGCGATAGTCGGAGAGGTTTTCTTTGTTGAATTCCATAAAAAGATTATTTACTTAATTGATTTTCAGTAATAAAGGTTGAAATGGCTTCACTTTTGACTAATTATTTTTTCAATTCCGGATCGAGGCTAAAGTTAATATCAATTTGGAATTGGAGGTGAAGCAAATTTACATGAGTATGGATTTTAGTGACGAAGGAATGTATTGGATTGGAGGCACTTGCGGAGTTTATAGCCAAAAGAAAGGGGTCAATATACCAGAATTACGGTTGCATAATAGCATGGATAATTAATCCGCTAGTTGTCAATTCACAACAGGAAATCCGTTCAGTTTATTACCAATGTTGTAATTATTGAAACCATAAGCTATTTTGAACCAAAGAGTTCACTGGTTTTTCACAGAATTTGTTAGAAGGTTTGAGTTTTTGGTTATTTTTAGGGAATTGAAAAATTTTAGGATTACTCGGTAGAGATTGAAGAAAGGTTAATTAAACCTCCAAAGTGCTACCAGGCATTTTATAATACCACCACCACAAAATTATTTTAATAATATGAACGAAATTATTTGCCCTAATTGTAAAAAAGTATTTAAAGTTGATGAAGCAGGTTTTGCTGACATTTTAAAGCAAGTTCGTGATCATCAATTTGAAGAAGAATTGCAAAATCGACTCAACCTTGCAGAAAAAGAAAAAGATAGTGCTGTAAAATTAGCCGAAGCAAACGTAAGAAATCTATTACAAGAACAACTATCTAAGAAAGACAATGAGCTTGCCGAACTTAAAGCGAAAAAAGAGGTTGAGTTGTCTCAAAAGTTAGCTCAAAAGGAAACCGAATTCTTGCAACTAAAATCAAAACTTGACAGTGCTGAAGTTGAGAAAAAACTTGCCATCGTAGAAGCTACCCAGAAAGTTGAAAAAGAACGAGATGATTTGACTAATTCTATAAAAATAAAAGAAACTGAAAAACAACTTCTTGAAAAGGCATTAAGTGAAAAGTACACTGCAGAACTAAAGGAAAAAGATGCCATAATTAAGTACAAAGACGAAGAAATTGCACTTCGCAAAGATATGAAGTTGAAACTATCAACTAAGCTTGTAGGTGAAACACTTGAACAACATTGTGAAACGGAGTTCAACAAACTGCGAGCCACTGCATTTCAAAAAGCATATTTTGAAAAAGACAATGACTTAAGTTCAGGCAGTAAAGGTGATTTTATTTATAGGGAAACGGATGACGCAGGCAATGAAATTATTTCAATAATGTTTGAGATGAAGAATGAAGGAGACCAAACAGCAACTAAAAAAAGAAATGAAGATTTTTTCAAAGAACTGGACAAGGACCGGACAGAAAAGAAATGTGAATATGCAGTTATGGTTTCACTATTAGAATCTGAAAACGAACTCTATAACTGTGGGATTGTTGACGTGTCTCATAAATACAAAAAAATGTATGTTGTACGTCCTCAATTTTTCATTCCTATTATTACCCTACTTCGTAATGCAGCTATGAATTCAATGCAATACAAAGCAGAACTTGCCTTGGTAAGAAACCAAAACATTGACATTACTAATTTTGAAGAAAAGATCAGTAATTTCAAAGAAGGTTTTGCGAGAAATTATGAATTAGCAAGTCGTAAATTTAAAACAGCCATTGAAGAAATTGATAAAACTATTGATCATCTTCAAAAAACCAAAGAGGCCTTGTTATCATCCGACAATAATCTTCGACTTGCAAATCAAAAAGCCGAAGATTTAACCATTAAAAAATTGACTCAAGGCAATCCAACAATGAAAGCAAAATTTGACGAACTTAAATAGGCTATTTTAGATTATGCAATCACAAACAACATTCCTACTACACAAACAGACACGGCCCTTTCTAAATATATCATTGTATTTGAATGACATTAAGCCTATACAATCATTGACGATCGAAAACACTTCTGAAGCCGACTCTTTACCAATTGAAGTAAAAATCGCTGCTGACCTGCCATGTATAGAACCATTTGGTTACAATATTTCATCCATTCCTTCACAAAAAGATATAAAGATTCCGTTAGAAAATTTTAAAATAAACCGCGACTTTCTAAGTAAACTATCTGAAACGGAAAAAGCAATCATTACCATTGAAGTTGTTGAAAATGGGGTTATCCTTTTAACAGAAACCATTGAGATAAACATTCATCCATTGGAGTATTTTGGTGGGTTTCAAGTATTACCGGAATTGATAGTCGCTTATATTACACCTAATCATCCTTATGTCTATCACATTAAAAGAAAAGCAGTTGAAATATTGGAAAACGAGGGTTTAAAAACCGCTTTTGAAGGTTATCAAAGCAACGAACCTGAACGTGTGTTGCAAATCATGTCAGCAATTTATTCTGCTATTCAAAGTGAAGAAATTGTTTACAGTGCTTTGCCTCCAGGTTACGAAGAAACAGGCCAAAGGCTGAGGTTATTGAATACCATTCAACAGGAAAAATTTGGCAATTGCATAGACATAAGTTTGTTATTTGCTGCTTGTTTAGAAGCAGTTAACCTAAATCCGATACTTGTAATTGTGCGAGGTCATGCATTTGTTAGCTGCTGGTTGCAGGATGATAAATTTCCCGAAGTTATTAATGACGATAAAACTGCCATTACCAAAAGGCTATCAAAAGGTATCCGCGAAATGGCGGCGATAGAGGCAACGAGTGCATGTAAAGGAAATAATATTAAATTCAGTGATGCCCTACATGCAGGAGAGGCACAGTTGGTTCAAAAAGAAGAATTTTTGTTATCTGTGGATGTAAAACGTGCTCGTACTTTACGCATTCGACCTTTACCACTTCTCACAAATGTTGTGGGGACAAAGTTAGATGAAGAGACGATAAAGCAATCGGAAATGGTAGATATGGAAAACCATTTTGAGATTGGAACTATCTATCAGGATGAATTGTCGCAAGACAGACTCCCAAAAACAAAACAGAAATTATGGGAACGGAAGTTGCTGGATTTATCTCTCCGCAACAATTTGCTGAACCTCCACATGACCCGTAATATGCTTCAATTGGTTGATATTGACATTAGCCATTTAGAAGATACTTTATCCGAAGGTAAAAGCTTTTCTATTATGTCCAATCCCAATAAGGAAGTGTTGCGTAAATATAACTTGTTTACACAGCCACTTCATCATTCATCGCCACTATATCAAATGGCAAATGATGAATTGAAATACAATAGACTCTTAACGCATTATCATCAACAGGATTTAGACAACATTCTCACGTACATTCATAAAAATGCGAAACAGGCAATTGAAGAAAATGGATCAAGTACGTTATATCTTGCTGTTGGGTTGCTAAAATGGTACGATCGCAAAACACGAGAACAACCACGATATGCACCGGTGTTGTTAATACCGGTTGAAATTAATCGCAGGTCTGTAAATAGTAAGTTTACTTTGAAGAGTCGCGAAGAGGAAACCATGATTAACATAACTCTGGTTGAATTTCTTCGGCAGGAATATGAATTGAACTTGAGCGCATTAGAACAGCTTCCCTATGATGAAAAAGGAGTGGATGTTGCAAAAGTAATGGGCATACTTCGCAGAGCGGTCATGCAACTGAAAGGTTGGGATGTTGAAGAACAACTGGTACTGGGTAATTTTTCATTCAGCAAATTGATATTATGGAAAGATATCGTTGCACATCAGGAAGATTTACTAAAATGCGATATGGTTCGTAGTTTGGTAGAAGGAAAATTAGCATTCAATGAAAACCACGAATCGCTTTCTTATACAAATTTTGATACCATTTATTCACAATCGTTAGTGCTCCCTATTCCTACGGATGTATCGCAGATGGAGGCAGTACTTACTGCACAACAAGGACGAAATTTTGTCTTGCACGGACCTCCCGGGACCGGGAAATCTCAAACTATTACCAACATTATTGCAGATGCGTTGTATCACGGGAAAAGAGTGCTTTTTGTAGCAGCCAAAAAGGCAGCTTTGGATGTTGTGCATAGACGATTGGAACAAATCGGACTAGCCCCTTTTAGTTTGGAATTACATTCCAATAAATCTAAAAAGTCGGACGTGCTAGAGCAATTATCAAAATCTATAGAAACCGCAAAGGTTGCTCACACCGTTGACTTTGTAAAGGAAGCACAACGATTGGATGCAGCTAAGAAGGCAATTAGTGAATATGTAAATGTTTTGCACCTAAAGCAACAATTTGGTTGGAGTTTATATGATAGCATAACAAGTTTAGAAGAGTATATTTCTTATAACTTTCCTAAAAATTTTATTTCTGAAACTATTCTGCAAAAATTAAATACAACACTTTGGCAACAGTGGACAGATTGGCTTCCACAGTTTCAATCAATAGTAAAACTGATTATTCACCCTGCTGAAAATCCTTTGGCAGCATTTAATTTACCGCAATACTCGCCTACGCTGAACAATGACCTTGCAACGCAAACCCAAAAGCTATTGCAATTTTTGCCAGAAATGCAAGAGGAAACAAAAACGTTGGCTACGGCACTACATTTTCCGTTTCCCACACAATCCGTAAAAGAATGGGAGCAATTTGTTCAGGTAATACATGCTTTGCAAAATTTACCTGACACACCTTTGGAGCTCATCCGATATTTGTCTAACAAGGAAAATTACAATGTATATAAGGATTGGAGCAAGGTATATCAGCAATATCTGAATGTTTTAAATACTATTTTAAAAAATTACAAACGCACTGTTTTAAACACCGACCTGGCAACTACTGAATTACAATGGAAGCAAGCTCAACAAAGTTGGTTTTTACCGAGATTTTTCCAGAAGAGAAAGATCAGAAAGCATCTCTCGGCGTTTAGAAATTCTATCTTTAGTGATGATAGAGAAGTTGGGCAACTTTTCTCTGAATTACAATCAGTTGCAGGAAGTTCAACGTCTTTTGCAGCAAAGCCAATTCGCCCATGTGTCAAAATCATTGAAGAATTTATTTAAAGATGAACAGACCGATTTTGAGGATATTGACATAAAGGCAGAATTGATTCATCAGTTGAGCTATATAACTAACTTCTGGGGACATAATGCTCTTGATAAATGGGTTTTGATATTGCATGAATTTAATATTCAGTACACAGATGAAATCAAATACAATCATTCTGCTTCAATTACTAAATTTATACAACTTACTACAACTTTTTCCGAGGAGAAGAAAACCTACGAAACACTTTCGGGTATTCGTTTTCAACACAAAGAAAACTGGATGCATGAAACCACAATACAATTGCAAAAAATCCAGAATAATTTACCTGAATTAAAAAACTGGATGAATTATGTGCATCTTTGTAAGGAGGGCATCACTTTGCATTTGCAGTGGCTACTTACTGATTACGAAAATAAAAAGTGTAATGCCGAAAATATTGCCGACTATTTTTATTTTATCAGTCATGCTTCAATTGTACAACACATAATATCGCAACACGAGTCGTTGAGTTTATTTAATGCAGGGCTATTTGAAAGTAAAGTTGAACAATATAAAAAGATAGCAAAAGAATTTCAGAATCTCACAGTTCAGGAATTGCGTATGAAGTTAGCAGCTCATTTGCCAAACTCAACATTGGAACCTATGCAGAGTTCTGAAATTGGCATTTTACAAAGAGCTATTAAAAGCAGAGGCAGAGGAGTGAGCATTCGAAAATTGTTTGACCAGATTCCCGCATTGCTTCCACGCCTTGCACCTTGTATGTTAATGAGTCCTATTTCCGTAGCTCAGTATTTTGATGTAAACACAAAACATTTTGATATAGTTATTTTTGACGAAGCATCACAGTTACCAACATGTGAAGCGATAAGTGCGCTAGCAAGAGCAAAACAAGCAGTGATTGTAGGAGATCCTAAACAAATGCCTCCAACATCATTTTTCAGTACAATAAAATTGGATGAGGAAAATATGGATGTAGAGGATTTGGAAAGTATTTTAGATGATTGTTTGTCCTTATCCGTTCCTTCCAAGTATTTATTGCGACACTACCGTAGCAAGCACGAAAGCCTGATAGCATTCAGTAATGTAAATTATTACGACAACAAATTACTTACCTTTCCTTCCGCTGATGACTTGAATCGTAAAGTGAAGTATCACCATGTTAACGGATTTTATGACAAAGGGAAAACACGAACTAATAAGTTTGAAGCTAATGCGATTGTCGAATATATCAAATCACATTTTTACAATTCACAAAAACGAAAATTGAGTTTAGGTGTGGTAACATTCAGTCAAACGCAGCAGAATTTAATAGAAGACAAGTTACAGAAGTTATTTATGTCTGACCCGAAATTGGAGGAATTTGCCAATGAAAGTGACGAGCCATTGTTCATAAAAAATTTAGAAAATGTACAGGGAGATGAACGTGATATTATTTTGTTTTCGGTGTGTTATTCTCCTGATGAAACTGGAAAAATGAGTATGAACTTTGGTCCGTTAAATAGAAATGGTGGCTGGCGTAGACTAAATGTAGCAATAACCCGTGCACGTTATGAAATGCACATATTCGCAACTGTGAAAGTTGACCAGATAGATTTAAGACGCACATCAGCTGTTGGCGTGGAGGGACTAAAGGCTTTTTTACAGTTTGCTGAAAACGGACATTTAAGTGTTCGCGCTCAAGATGTGCAGGATAATAGACAACACTTATCAGATTCTATCAGCAGGCGATTACAGGAAAAGGGATTTGAAATTAAATGTAACATTGGTACTTCAGACTTTAAAATCGATATTGGCATTGTTCACCGTGACAAGCCGCAACAGTATATTCTTGGAATTGTTGTTGATGGTTATTACTACTACAATGCCCACACCACCAATGATCGGGAAATGGTCATGCCTTCTGTGCTTAAATCGTTAGGCTGGAACATTCATCGTATTTGGACCATGGACTGGTATGAAAATTCGGATAAGATTATTGAAACTATAATTGAAAAGGTGAAACAGCTATATGCTCTGCCAGAAGTTGAAGAAGTTAAAGTTGAGGAACCTACAGTTACACCTGCATTTGAGCCAGTCAAAGCAATGCCTGTCACACCTGTTTCAATAAATCTTACCAAGAAACAAAAGCCATATATTGCTTATGAATTAGCAATTATCTCTAATGCTAACAGTGAGACGATTTATGATTTTCAAAACCGCAATATCATAAAACAACAAATACAAAAATTGGTGGAAACAGAAGCTCCTATCAGCAAAAGTCTATTGTATAAAAAAGTATTGCAAGGCTGGAACACCAGTCGTGCAGGAGCGCGTTTGGACAAGCATTTGGAAGACATCATAAAAGAAATGAATTTGGTGCAAACTTTACATCATCAGCCATTTTTTTGGACTGCTAGCAGTAACACGACTTTCGATTATTATCGAAACAACGAAATAGAAAAACGTAACATGGAGGATATAGCTCCGGAAGAAGTGTTAGTGGCTTTGGTAGAAGTAGTCGAAAACAATTTGAGTATTGAAGTCGATGAATTACAACGGTACCTAGCCCGCACTTTTGGTTTTGCGAAAGTAGGTAAGCAGATTGATACCATATTGACTTATGTAATTGATACAGCCGAAAAAAATGGAGTAGTGAGAAGAGAAAATGAAAGAATAAAATTGGCTGAGAAATGAAGTATAAAAATGGAAGACCAAGAAAATATGAAAGAGTTAGATAAATACTTCAAAGGACAATTTTCTTTTACTACGACAGACATTTTATCTAAAGTTTGTGATGCTCCTGAATAAAAAATTTAAATATGGAGGAATTTATCTTATTTATGCGGTTAAAGGGGAAAATCAAGAACTTGTTTATATTGGGATCTCTGGAAGAATTGACCGATTGACTAATGCATTAATCCCTAGAAAGGATGGCATTAAGGGTAGAATAGTAAATGGTAAACGAGACGGCGAACCCCGAAAGAACTATTGGATTAGAGAAATGCTAAATGAAAATATTGACTCTCTAAAAATTTGTTGGTATGTAGTTCACGACAACAATTGCGTCCAGGACTGCCCCGAAACCCTGGAAAGAATATTGATAGAAAAGTACAAGCCTCGCTGGAATAGAAAATAGCGATTATTACTAACGGAGAGTTCAAAATAGTGAGGTGATCGGTAATTTCAAGCTAAATCTAAGATATAGTTGACAAAAAGTATTAATATAATTATAATGTCAATTATAAATGTCAATTAACTCTTCTTGACTTGAAAAAGGCATCTTACCACTAAAATTATAGGATAGATAAGGCAGAAACATGACAAAAGTAGTTGACTTGAGTGCTTATTAAGTTTACATTTGTAAACCTTTTTGTCAACTTATACGTTATATAGTCATGAAAATGAATGAATTATTTGCTGAGAGGTTTCATTCTGCCAGAGTATTAAATGGATTTTCGCTTCAGGATCTGGCGGATAAATTGGGAAACAGGATTTCAAAACAAGCACTTCATAAATATGAAAAAGGTGAAGTAGTGCCTGATAGTGAGATGATTGGGTATTTGTGTGAGGCTCTTAATGTCAGACCCGACTTCTTTTTCAGGGAAACTAAAGTTGAGGTTGGAAACCTGTGTTTTCGGAAATTGGACAAGTTGCCGGTTAAGGAACAAAACCGGATTGTTGAATATTCTAAAGATGTATTAGCCCGGTATCTTGAATTGGAAGAAATTCTGGGTATTGAAACCAAGTTTACAAATCCTCTTGAAGGATTTTCGGTGCTTGCTACTTTTGATGATGTGGAAAAGGCATCAACTATTGTAAGGGAAAAATGGAACCTGGGAACAGATCCTATTTACAATACCATGGAGTTGCTGGAAGACAATCATATCAAAGTGATTCCTGTAGAATCGGAGGATAGTTTTGATGGAATGCAAACTTGGGTGAATCACTCTATTCCGGTTATTGTTATTAATACCAGCAGACTAAAAGTAAAAGAACGTATTCGGTTTACTGTGCTTCATGAACTTGGCCATTTGCTTTTGCCAATGGATGGATTGAATGAAAAGGCCAAAGAAAGATATTGCAATCAATTTGCTGCTGCCATGTTGTTTCCAAAAGAAGCGTGCAGATAAAGAGTTGGGCATGAAGAGAAATAAAATGTTTATTCAGGAATTTGGTGAATTAAAAAAACAATATGGCATTTCTATTCAAGCTTTAATTTATCGGGCAAATGATCTTGGTATTATTTCTAACAGCTATGTCAAGCAACTGATATTCTTAATGGAGAGCAATAATTGGAAAATTGTTGAGCCGGTGGAATATATCGGTGATGAGGGTTCAAATCGATTCAAACAACTTTTATTCAGGGCACTGGCCGAAGAGCAAATCTCCATGAGTAAAGCTGCCGTATTATATAATCAGACATTAACCGAATTCCGAAAACAAATTATGGTGGTTGAATGAAAATTGCAATAACAGATGCATGCATTTTTATTGATCTGCATGAGTTAGAACTAACATCTGAACTTTTTTCCCTGGATCTGGATATTCATACATCCACTGGATGTTTATAATGAATTGCATTTTCATCAGCGGGAAGTTTTGAAAGCATAGGTGTTGTGGCAGAAGATTCTGGAATTTTAATAGTAAATGTGATGTAAAAAATCCTTTATTCGAATACGTAACCAATTTTCTGTCCAGCAAAATCAACTTTTTCCCTGCCCGCGGACCTTCAATAAAATAATAGGGAGCCAAATCGTCGCCGATAAGACGAATGATTTTACTGCGGATGCGTGAAATTTTTTCGCTTACCGAATTTTCGGTGGGATCGGTAAGTTGGGCGATGCTGTTTTTTAATTCAACGAGCGAACGCACATTTCCAAGTTTACTGTACGTTTCTTCGAGCCACGCTGTGTGATCATGAATTTCGTTTAGGTGCAGACCGTTAGGATGTTTCAAAAATAAAAGATACACGGTTTTCTCAAGAGGAGAAAGTTTCAGTTCCGCATTTCCCAGGTCACTGAAAGTTATTTTTTGCTGACCACCACTTATTTCGATACGACTGGGTTGTCGCGTGGATTTGAATCGCTCACGAAATAACATCTGCGAACGAATGTGATCGATGGTCTGAAAAAACTGACTGACTATTGCAGGATTCACTTTTCGCTCTTCTATTATTAAGTAACAATCGGGACATAAATCAGCCGTGCGAAGTTTAAAGGTGATATCCTTTTTTTCTTTACAGAAATCATTTACACAACCTCTTGGACGCTCGTGGGTGCGACGATTGATTTCATCGAAGGAACCGAATAGCAGATGTCGGAATACAACAGCAATGGTTTCATAAGCCACGGGAAACCGCGCATCACAAGGAAGAAAAAATTCCCACTGACCGGCATGGACAAAGAAGTTCAATTTGCCATTCGGTGCTGAACCGGAGAACCAGTTTTTTTCGTTGATATAATCTGTTAGAATGATTACTGCTTCCGTTTCCGGGATGTGATTTTTCTTTCTGTTTAGATCACATTTATCAAAAATGGAATTCCAGGTTACTTTTTTTATTTCATCGGGGAAGGGAGGGCGCCATTCTATTGCATTTAAATTTTTGTTGGACGCCACCACTTTGTACGATTGTAAATGATCTCGCTGTTTAAATTTGGTGTAATCGAAAGGCAATTCATTAATCTCAGTATTTTCAAATGGGATATCAAAAGGATCGATGACAAATTCAAAAGGTCCTTCAAATTGTTGGAGGATCGCTACCACATTGGAGAATAGTTCTTCGGAGACTTCCGGGAGATCTGATGAGGTGGGTTTTCATGACGGTTTACAAATTTAGTGATAATTTTAATTCGGGAAAATAAAACAGTACGATGCCGGAAAGGAATTTGAAAAATATTCGCATCGTATTGCTCTAGTGATCGTCCGACTTATTGATTCAAGAAATCATCAGATATAATCCCGTTATTTTTGGAGTGAGCGTAATTGTCGAGGGAGCTGCTTATTTTGCACATGATTTTCGACATTTCCTTTGTGGAATAGTGCATTGCATTGGAACGTTTAATATTCATTCGGGAGGCGACATCCACAGCATCCGCGGAAGCGCCCAAAAAGCTAAAACTCCAGGAGGAAGTCGCTTCGAGCTCACGGATCATCTGTCGGATACCTTTCCAGTCGAAGAGACGGGAGGCATTCTCATAACCATCGGTGAGGATGACCACCACGGCAGTCGCCTCATCGTTCTCGATCTCAGCAGCGATATTGGATTTTAGTTTCAGCACCCCCTCCCCTATAGCATCGAGCAGGGCAGTGGAGCCATTCGGTTGATACTGCTTCTTATCGAGCGGCCGTATTTCGCGGGCATTCACCTTATCAAAAGTATGCTGCACCTACATCACTAAAGGTCGTCAGCGACACATAAAACTCCTGCTCCGGAAACCGCTCCCGCATATTCCCAATCATCTGCAACTGCTCATTAAAACCACTAATCGTCTCATTCACACAATCCTGCATCGATCCACTCCTATCAAGGATCAGCAGGTAATAGGTCTTTTTGTTTTTCATTTTATGGAGGTTTTAAAAATTATAAGGCAAAGGTCGGTGGTGAGGTGGGTGGTTGGTGGAGTTGGCAAGCTTGTGGAGGGGTGAGGTGGTTTTTTAGAAATTTCTCGGGTTTATTTTATACTTTGAATATTTATATGTATTTTTAACAGACTTTTTTTAACAGAATTTTATCAATCGAGTACATTATGCAAAGTTTTCTATCAGTCAACTAATTTATTTATCTTAACCCTTTCAAATTATGAAAAAATTATTTCTTGTTATTACAATGCGTGTATCAATTATTTTAAAAACAAAGGGACAAAATTTTGAATGGGCTGATGATAGACTTTACGGAATCGGCCAACTACATTAATGCCTGTTTGGTTAAAGAATATATAAACTAATATCGTGGAAATAGAATTTGGTAAAATTTTCAATTAGCAAATAATACAAAACATGGAAAAGAAAAACGAAATAAAAATATTTGAAGATAAAAAGGTAAGAAGCCTATGGGATGAGGAAAACGAAAAATGGTATATCTCCATTAATGATGTAGTTGCCATTTTAACGGAAAGTATTGATCCGAATGCATATTGGAGAAAACTAAAACAACGGCTTATGATAGAGGGAAATGAAACCGTGACGAATTGTCACAGGTTGAAAATGGTTGCTCCCGATGGAAAAATGCGTTTAACTGATGTTGCGGATACAGAACAGCTTTTTCGTTTAATTCAATCAATTCCATCACCTAAGGCTGAACCTTTTAAACTTTGGCTGGCTCAAGTGGCTGCTGAACGATTAGATGAAATGCAAGATCCCGAACTCTCTATTGATAGAGCTCTAGAACAATATTTGAATTTGGGTTATTCGGAGAACTGGATTAACCAACGCCTAAAAAGTATTGAGATACGAAAGGAACTCACCGATGAATGGAAAAAACGTGGACTGAAAGAAGGTGTGCAGTTTGCAACTCTTACCGACATCATTACGCAAAGCCTGGAGTGATAAAACCACCAAAGAATACAAAATTCTTAAAGGCTTGAAAAAAGAAAACCTCCGGGATAATATGACCAATACCGAGTTAATTCTTAATATGCTGGCAGAAGCGTCTACCAAAGATATATCCGCGGCTACTAACCCAAAAGACTTTGGAGAAAGTAAAAAAGTCGCTAAACAAGGTGGTAATGTTGCAAAAGTAGCCCGCAAAGAACTTGAAGCACGAACAGGCAAAAAAGTAGTGAGCCCTTTAAACGCCAAAAATGATTTATCGCCAAAGCAAATTGATTTGAAAACAACTAAATTAAAGAAGAATAAAAAATAATGGTAACACAAGATTTTTCGGCATAAACAAAAGAACTTATTGATACTCTGAAAGGCATTTGTACTTCTTATGGATTGGGAAACGATTTCAAATTTTGTGATAATTTTAATTCGTGAAAATTAAAACATTACGATGCGGGAAAGGATTTGAAAAATATTCGCATCGTACTGCTCTGGTGACTGCCGAACTTATTGATTCAAATTAACTATTTTTAAATCTTTAAACCACTTGATATGATACTTCTGGTAATAGCAAAAATGCAAGACTATCTTTATTTAATAACTACAGATAGTTTTATATTTGAGGGAAATAATAGAATTAACACTGAATTTGAAATCAACAATTCATTACTAGTTAATACAGTTTCAAAAATTACACACTTGGGGAATGCGCAGCGATTTGGCAAATATTATCCTCTTGAGTCTGTAGACATTTTAAATTCGGATTTATATATTTCAGCAATTCGACAACATTTTAATGAGGAGGAATATTTTGACGCTGTGGTGTCAAAATTATTATCTATATCTGATATTTGACTCAATAACGGATATGGAAATTTGCCGGCATTGAGTTTTACGGAACGGATAGTTTATTCTCCCATCACCTGCCCCTCATCTTTCAAAAAATCCTCAAGAGCATATAGCTGGTAATCATCCATAGTTTCCTTCAGACTTATTCCGCCGTCGCCATAGCCCTCATAGTTGTCGAAGTTAAAGGGAACACGGATATCTACATTGTAAAAACCCGGGAAAATTTCTACCACAAAGCCATGTACCCATAACCATGCAAGATACAAGAGCGGTTCATAAAACTCATTTTCATCAAGAAGTAATTGCATGGTTTCAGTATCACTCATTCCCTCATCAGCAAAATGACGTGCAATAAATCCTCCGGTTGGTCCTGAAAGAATTTTTTCGTAATTGAAATTGACAGGAATATCCAAGGGCTCCTCATCTGGTTTTTTTGTTGTAATTGTGCTGATGGGAGAATTTCCGTAAGGGAAAATCATGTGATAGCGGCGTTCGTTTTTCATCATCTTGAAATTTAGTTAAGAGTTTGTTTTTAATTTTTTGATTTCGAATAATTCTAAATATTCTTTCTTTAGTAATTCATAGGAGTAAATAGAGAAACACATTTCAATTCTGCATACCTGCCACTTTTTAAAAGCGGCATAAATTAATCGCCATACTTATTATAACACCGGCGTATGACCAGGGACCGGCCCTCAGAAGTGCGAACGTCATATTAATGATCAGAAGCAGCAATCCTCCGATTAAGACCCTTTCCATATTGTCTTTTAAATGATAGTTTTTTATTGTTTCGTCCTCCATTCTGGCAATTGCTTCTTTGTAATTGTCCACGCTTGCACTGCCTTCTTTAAAAAATCGCATGATGTCAGATTAAATGATGTTATACATTTTATAAACGGGTTACTTTTAAAATTCTATCAAATAATTGGCAAATAATTTATTAACTAATTATTTATCAATAGCATACAATTAGAAAAGTATAAAAGTGGGAGAACTAAAAATCTCCCCTTTTATATCTCAGGTTAAAAAAGCCTTCTTAAAAGCCGCCCGGGCGCGGTTGACCCTGTTCGCTACATAATCTGCAGACTGACCCAGCATGGTTGCAATTACCCGGTTGGGTTTGCCCTCTACAAAACGAAGTATCAGATAATGGACATCCTCAGCTTGCATCTTCGCAAAGCAAGAGCTGAGTATGGATTTATTGTATGCAGAAAATATTCGCTTATCTGCATCATCCGTCCCTGCAATATCGAACTTGGATTCAACCGGCATATCATCTTCGTTGGAGTTGTTATTCTCCAACTGACTGAAGTAAACCGGTTTCTTCTTCCTAAAAGCATCTTTCATAAAATTCATGAAAGAAGTCTTAACAAATGCATCTGCAATTATGACTTCTCTGCCATCAGACATATCCGTACAGAACTTCAGCAAGAAATCACTTGCGGTATCTTCTGCGGCAGCTTCAGAATGGTTGGTCTTTAAATAGCAGCGAACAAACTGCTTAAAAAACTTTTTGTAGAGCACTTCATACAAACGGGTGTTGAATTCATTTTTCATGCTTTTAGTTTTTTTAACTGTTAGACATCATTTTTTGAAAGGCATAGAATGCCCATCCCCCTCAGTTTGAGAGGCACACTTTTTTTATGATGTGTGATCCAGTTAAAAAACCGTTCGCATGAAAACGGTTGATGTGTAACAGCGCGTCTGCAGGGGGTGCAGACGATAAATTTATTCCCGAATTTACTGAGCAAGAAATTTTTTGTGTTGATTTCATATTACCGGGGGTTAAGGTTAATAATACTTGATCTACAAAATGTGTTCTGGGAATCTTACAATAGATTTTATTTTGGGCCCATTTCCCGAAGTTAGTTGCATAATCAGAGGTTATTGGGCTTTTCATGTTTAGTTACGTTTGGTTTTTTGATTTCTGTTACAAACCTGTTTGTCGATCGTGGCTTTTATAATACGACTGACCTTTTAAATTATATCATCATGACCTGAAATTTTTTAGCAAGGGTCATAAATCTATATTTTAAGGTGTTGGAAACCTTGCCCGAAATCGATGGGAAGGTGGTTAATGCAGGAAGTGAATCAATAGAACTCAGGGATTATCAGCTCCGGCTAATGAATCGGGCGATGAACAATACGTGGATCAGAAACGGTACTAAAAGACTCCGGTGGATGGAAGGGTGTGGAAAAGCAAGGAGAATTCCCTGGAGAGAGGAAGTGGATTTACTAAAGCAAACAATGTGTTCGGGTTGGACATTTATTGTTTTTTTAGATTGGGAATGCGAAAGTACAAAATTTTTCAATACGACCGACAAAATGGTTAAAATATATTTTTGGTCATTTGAATGATAGGATTTTGATCCCTTCCCGTTAATGAGGTATGGCGTAATGAAGGACGGGAGAGGCTAAAAGAAGGCTTAATGCCTGAAAATGAATGAAAAATGAAGAAAAATTCCTCTCCGAATAAAAAAACGTCCCAATTTATTAGGTTAAGACTTATTATTTTTTTACAATTGTTAAAAATTTACTGCTTGCTGCCAGTGGTTCCGGTATTATGATGAGTTTCCCTCATAATTTTCATTTCAACATTCGAATTGATTAACAACGGAAGCCCCCTCGCCTTTAATTATGAATGAATCGGGAGAACTCCCTCCTATTGCGATAAGATTCAATGAATTTAGGATGGAGCCTTCTGTTGTGCCAACACTACTTAATTAGGAACCGAAATTATTGATGACAAGAGATCTTAAAAACGCCAGATAGAATGTGACAAGGAAGATTATGTTACAAGGCTTTAAACCCTTTATTATGCGATACAGCTCTAGCATATCAACAAGCAATGAATTTAAATCCATAGAGCTGATAATGAATTAAATACAAACTAGTTTTAATGAATAATGACAGGTGAAATAAAAGCGAGGCTGCAAAATCAAAGCTTTTATCTATCTTTCCAAACAAGGATTTTATGATTCTAATATAGTGGAATGAAATTAATCATGACGATTACATAATTGCAACTTTATCAGGAATTACACCTAATCAAATATGTTGGAAAATAAAGTATTAAAAGGAATATTATCATGACTAAGAATGAAGCGATAGAAAAAATTAAATCCGGAACATCATTAGCTGAGCTCGATCCGATATTTCGTAAGGATAAGGATGTAGTTTTAGCTGCTGTAAAACAATTTGGATTAGAATTAGAATACGCTGATGAATCTTTGAAAAATGATTGGGAAATCGCATTAACCTCTTTGGAGTCAGAAGGTGACTCAATGTACTTTATAAGTAAAGAATTGTGGGATAACGAGGAATTTGTTAATGAGGCCTTAAAAAAGTATGGCATTTTTTTAAGTTGGGCTTCAGATCGTTTGAGAAATGACAAATCTTTTGTTTTAAAAGCTTTAAAGCAATGTGAAATACCAGTTATTGCATTAGGTGAAAAATTACTTGACGATGAAGATGTATTTTTAAAAGCCTTTCTAAGTTATCATCCCGAAAGAGAGGACTTTCAATATGCAAGTTCAAATCTCAAGAAAAATCCAAAGGTAGTACTTGGGATTGTTTCCACTAATCCAGAAATTATTCACTATGCTGATAATTCTTTGTTTGAATCAGAAGAATTTGTCAAAAAATGTATAGAGTTGAATCCAGAAACCGCAGATTTTAATGAATCGCTATTATCTTATAAAAGAATTAAAAATGGCAACATAGACTTTGATTCTGTGAATGATGCTAACTGGAAAAAATATCATAGCGTATTTGCATTGGAGGTTGGGACATGGGAGCCAGATTTTTTCAATGATTTGGACTTTGAATTAATAATTGAAGCATTGGATAGAGGTGCCGGTATTGATGAGGGTACATTGTACAGCTACTTGTTAAACAATGAAATATTAAATAAGGATGATTGTGTGATGGCTTTTCTTAAAAGACAAGGCATGCTAATAAAACTATTACCCGATAAACAGGATGATTTTGAAGCCGTCCTGGCAGCAGTAAAACATAATGGAATAGCATATAGATTTGTTTCTCCAGAATTAAGAAAAAACATGCAAATTGCTCAGGCAGCTTATCTAAGTGATCCAGATACAAAAGATTATATTTCCCGTGAAGTGAAAAATTCTGATGAATGGAAGTCGTTTTTGGATAACCTCTAAATAAATTGCTTGAACACTTGAAGCTTTAAACCCACAGTATCTAACTTTTGACGACTCTATTTTAAATTATTGCTATAATAAATCAATTTAATTCCTCGGAATGGAAACCATTGCACTGATAATAATCATAGTTCTTTTGATAATTGTAATTATCCTGATTTTTGTATTCAGGAGTAAAGAAAATAGTGATTTGCCACAATTACTAAACAAAGTAAACGAATTACAATCGGGCCTAATCAAAATTGAAGCCAATTTGAAAGACGACTTCAGAATAAACCGTGAAGAAAGCACTAACACGGCTAAAACAAATCGGGAAGAACTAAATAAAGCCATTACAGAATTCAGAATCGAAACGGCTGAAGCTATTAGACAATTGATTAAACAAAATGTGGATGCACTTGAAAAACTTAATATAACACTTGAACAAAGAGTTACTGTACTAATTGATAAAACTGAAAAGAGTTTCAAAACATTTTCAGATGCAAATACTACTCAATTAGAAAAAATTGAAAAACAAATTGAAACTAAACTTCAATCACTGAACGATCAAGCTAAAACAGACAATAACCTAATCCGTGAAGCATTGGTCAAATCGTTTAAAGATTTTCAAGAGGCATTTGATAAAAACGTTAAATCATTTAACGATTTGCAACGTGAGAAATTTGGGCAGCTTGAAACCAAACAAAATGAATTGGTGCAGAGCACCGAGAAAAAACTTGAAAGTATTCGAGTTACAGTTGAAGAAAAGTTGGAGAAAACCTTGAGTGAACGATTAGGTCAAAGTTTTGAAACGGTAGGTAAACAATTAATTGAAGTGCAGAAAGGTTTGGGAGAAATGCAAACTCTTGCACAGGACGTTGGTGGTTTAAAAAAAGTGTTAAGTAATGTGAAAATGCGTGGTGGCTTTGGAGAAGTTCAATTGCACATGATGCTAGAAAGTATTCTGGCTCCTGAACAGTACGAAGCCAATGTAGCAACAAAACAAGGCAGTAGTGAACGTGTAGAATATGCTGTTAAGTTTCCCAATAAAGAAGGTGAAAGAGATTTTGTTTGGTTACCCATCGATGCAAAGTTTCCAAAAGATGCCTATGAAAATTTACAACTAGCTTATGATTCGGGCGATATTCAACTCATAGAAAATGCTCAAAAAATTCTTGAAGCTGTTATTAAAAAAATGGCAAAAGATATATGCGATAAATATCTTGATTCCCCAAATACTACAAATTTTGGAATCATGTTTTTACCTTTCGAGGGCTTATTTGCAGAAGTAGTTCGCAAAGCAAGTTTGCTTGAGCAGGTACAACGTGAGTGTAACGTCGTTATTACCGGCCCCACGACACTGGCAGTAATTCTTAATAGCTTGCAAATGGGCTTCCGCACTTTAGCCATCCAAAAAAGAAGCGGTGAAGTTTGGAAAATTTTAAGTGCGGTTAAAAAAGAATTTAGTCAATTTGGTGGATTGCTTGATAAGGCACAAAAAAATATACAAACCGGTCTGAACCAATTAGATGACGTAGTGGGTACAAGGACAAGGGCGATACAAAGACAGTTGAAAGGGGTGGAGATGTTGGAAGTGGTGGAAGAAAAAATTGATACTCCTGACAGCCTAAATGGGGATTTATTGGAAGAGGGACTTACATCAGAATAGAATTTTAAAAATATTCTCTAACTAATGTTAGCGATCAGGAAAGATGAGAGTATTGAAATGATAAGTGTTTTTTCTTGAAAACAAGGGACAAATAAATAGATTATTTTTTGAGAATGAAGACTTATAAATAAATGAAACTGCAAAACAACCAACTCATATTTTCAGCTACAGACCTTGCAGGTTATGTAAATTGTAAAAGCCTTACATTTTACAATAAGGAAGCTGCGCTAGGTAAAAGGAAGAAACCTGTTTATTCAAACCCTTTAACTATGTTATTGATTGATAAGGGTATTGCTTTCGAAGATGCATATTTGGAAGAATTAGCGGCAGATGGATTGAAAATTCTTAAAATCGATAAGGAGGATCATGAGGCTTCAGAGAACACTATTAAAGGTATGAAGGCTGGTTGTGATATAATTTATCAGGCACGAGTGAAAATGGATTCATGGCAGGGTTGGGCTGATTTCCTGGTAAAAGTCGAAATTCCTTCCAGCCTTGGTGCCTGGTCTTATGAAGTGTTGGATACAAAATTAGCAACTGAAACAAAAGCTGGAACGATACTTCAGATTGCTTTGTATTCCGAAATGATTGCTCAAATTCAAGAAAAGCTACCCGAATTTATGCATGTCAAGACTCCTGAGAGTAAACTTACATACCGGGTAGATGATTATATTGCTTATGTGAGACTTATAAAAAATAGGTTTCTCGAGCTTGTAAAACTTGATGAAGAAATATATCCGGATGTAGCTATTCACTGTGATATTTGCAATTGGTGGGAAGAATGCAACAAGAGACGAAGAGAGGATGATCATCTTTCATTTATAGCTGGTATGAGTAACCTCCACATCAAAGAGGTTAGAGCCCAACAGATAAACACGCTGGCCCAAATGGCGGATGTGCCACTTCCCATTCCATTTAAGCCCGCTCGTGGATCTTCTGAAACATATATTAAGATCAGGGAACAGGCACGGCTTCAAAAACAAAGCCGTGAGGAAAATCAACCTGTTTATGAATTACTTCCAAGACATGAGGGACTTGGTCTATATAGGCTCCCCGACCCTTCGGAGTGGGATATCTATCTTGATCTTGAAGGTGATCCCATGGTAGAGCCATCGGGTAGAGAGTACATTATTGGTTGGTATCACCAGGGAAAGTATTTTATTGAATGGGCTGAGACAGCCGAAAAGGAAAAGTTAGCTTTCGAGACATTTATGGACATAGCTGTAAAGATCAAAGCTGAGCATCCGGAAATGCATATATATCATTACGGAGCTTATGAGCCTTCTGCATTTAAAAGACTTATGTGCCGCTATGCAACAAAAGAAAATGAAATAGATACTTTCTTAAGATCTGCCACATTCGTAGACCTGCATAGTATCGTAAAGCAATCACTTCGGGCTGGAGTAGAAAGATACTCACTTAAACACTTGGAAAAATATCATGGATTTTTACGAGAGATGGATCTAAGGAAACTCTCGCCGGTAAAAGCGAATTATGAATTTTTGCTGCAGTGCAATAAACCAGAAGATGCGACTGAAGAAATGCGCAGCGTTATTCAATTATACAACCAGGATGATTGCATTTCCACTCAGAGCCTCCATAAATGGCTTGAGAATGAAAGAACACAACTTATTAAGGCCGGTGAAAATATATCTAGGCCTGTAATGCCCACAGGTGAAGCTTCCGATAATATAACTGAACACCAGCAAAGAATTTTACCATTATATGAAAAACTAATGGAAGAAATACCTCTTGAAGTAGCTGACCGGAATGCAAGCCAGCAAGGCAGGTTTATTTTAGCACATATGCTTGATTGGTATCGCCGCGAGAAAAAAGCATTTTGGTGGGAGTACTTTCGATTGCGTGAATTGCCCGATGAAGAATTACTTGATGAAAAAAAGGCATTAACAGGTCTACAGTTCACGGGAGAAGAAGAGCCCGATAAAAAAAGTTTCATTTATACATATTCTTTACCCTCACAGGAATGTGAAATAAGAAAAGGACATACGGTGAAAGACCGGGATGGTAAGAGCGCCGGTGTGGTGATAAGCATTGACCTTGCTCGGCAAATATTGAAGTTAAAAAAAGGCCCTTCACTAAAGGATCAACATCCGGCAACCGTTTACTACATTGAGGACTTTTCCACGAGAGATAAAGAGGAATCTATTATTGAATTAGCACAGTGGGTGGTTGAAAATGGGATAGATTTGGTGGATCCTGCATACAGAGCCGGAAGAGATCTTTTGTTGCGGTCTTACCCCCGTACCCAAGCGCTGTTTTCAAACAAAGATAATTCATTAGCTACAGCGATCGACTGGGCACTAATTCTTGACCATAGTATACTGCCCATACAAGGTCCGCCGGGAACAGGAAAAAGTTATACTGCAAGCAAAATGATTCTGCAGTTGGTCAAAGAAAAAAAGAAAATAGGAATAACTGCGCTCAGCCATAAAGTAATTACTAACCTTCTGCAGAAAATACATGATATAGCTGTTCATGACGGCATAGACGTTAATATGCTGCAGAAAAATAAAATTGAAGATGAACTTAGCTGGTCTGTTTCTGATGACAGCCAACAGGTAGCCAAATCAATTTCCGAATTCAACGTGATAGCAGGTACTAGCTTTATGTGGTGTTTGCCAGCGTTTAAAAATTCAGTTGATTATCTTTTCGTTGATGAGGCGGGTCAGTTATCACTTATCGATACACTTGCTGTTTCTCGGGCCGCTAAAAATATGGTGTTGTTAGGTGACCCCCAACAACTCAAACAACCACAACAGGGCGTTCATCCCGATGGAACTGAAGTGTCGGCACTTGAACATGTTTTAATGGATAAAAGAACCATTTCACCAGAGCAGGGAATTTTCCTTCCTACGACTTACAGGATGCATCCGTCAATTTGTGCGTTTGATTCAGAATTATTTTATGAAGGGAAACTTTATTCTACACAAGGCTTAGAAAATCAAAGGCTTGAAGGGAACACTCGTTTTATAGGTTCGGGGCTGTTTTTGGAAACAGTACAACATAATGGTAATACCAGCCGGTCAGCCGAAGAAGTGGACATTATCAACGCTATTGTTACCGATCTTTGTAAAGGCGATGTTTATTGGAACGATAGTGATAATAATTCGACAAAGGTGACCCGGGATCATATAAGAATCATTGCGCCTTACAATGCACAGGTAAATGATTTAATAGAAAAAATTCCAGGAGTTGCTATTGGCACAGTTGATAAGTTCCAGGGACAGGAAGCTCCAGTGGTTATCTTTTCAATGACAACTTCTACTCCACAGGATGCTCCTAGGGGAATGGAGTTTTTATACAGTCCGAATCGTTTTAATGTGGCAGTATCAAGGGCCAGATCCACCTTTATACTTGTTGCAAGCCCTGCACTATTGGATGCGGAATGTAAAAGCCCTGCGCAGATACGACTTGCTAATGCCTTTTGCAGATATTGGGAAATAGCTAGCGGGCTGAAATAAGCTCCCAATAATTATTAAAAATATTTCAATAAAAGAGTAAAACGTAAATCAAAAGTCAAAACCAAATATGGCAATTGCACCCATACCACAAAACATTGAACAGGTATTTTCATCCACAACATATTATATTGACTTTTATCAGCGTCAATACAAATGGAACAAAGAACCAGTGGAAAGATTATTAGATGATATTTTCTACAAGTTTAACCAGGATTATCAAAAAATCGATCATTCAGTAATTCCTGAATTAGCAGGAAGCCGTATTGGATTTTATTTCCTCAATACCTATGTAACGAATACTATTAGTGGTAAAGTATTTCTGGTTGATGGTCAACAGAGATTTACAACTATAACTTTGATTCTGATTCAGCTTTACCATCTAGGTAAATCTCTTAATAGTGAACTAACTGATTGGATTAAAGACCGGATATACGGCACCTCTGGTGCTAAAAAGAACTTCTGGTTGCAGCATCAAAATCATATAGCTGCTATGGAAGGTCTGCTTAATGGTCTACCTGCTGCAGATATACCAGTAAAGACAGGAGTTACTGCAAAAAATATGGTGGAGAATACTAAGTTTATCAAATCATGGTTAGAAAATGAATTGAAATCACTCCATCAATTTGAAACATTTGTCTATTACATGCTCCGCAATCTTGAAATTGTAAAACTTGAAGTGATGCAAACAGATGTTCCGATGGTATTTGAGGTAATTAATGACCGGGGTGTTCGCTTAAAACCACATGAAATTTTGAAAGGAAAATTGTTAGGACAGGTTGATAAACAGGAATTAGAGTTATTGAAACTTAATGAAATTTGGGAAAAGCAAATAAATATGGTTGGAGTATCAAATACGGGTACCGACAATGATGAAATTGATAACTTTTTTGAAACCTTTATACGTTCCAAAATTGTTTCTACGAGGGGTGCAGCCGAAAAATATACATAAGGAATTACCACCGAATTCTTTTTACGGGTGAGGTAGAAGATTATTTTAAGCTTAATCGTAATGCAGGTAATACCAAAAAATTCCTACAAAACGATTTTATATATTATACTAACTTATACAGTAGAATCAGAACTCTGCGCTACATTATAATGAGGATTATCCTTATTTATATTTTAATCATCTTAATGAATTAACCGGGCATTATAATTTAATACTTAGTGCCTGTAAACTGAATGACCCGGAAGAGGATGAAAAAATCAAAATAATTTCTTCCCAATATGACAAAATGTTTGCCATCCTTCATTTGCAGAAAGCTTATGTGAATAATATTATTGCTGATCTCATTTATACTATTAGCAATGAAATACGGGAAATGCCTGCTGCACATATTGCTGACGTATTTGAAAAGCACCTACTGGCAGCATTAACCAATATCAAAGGTGTAACTATTACAGAAACCTTTAATTACAATTACTTTAAGGATGTAGGATATTCTGATTTACCCACGCGATTTAACCGATATTTCTTTGCTCGAATAGAACATTTTATAGCGGAAGAAACCGGAAGCGAAATGCAGCAAAGCTTTTGACAACCTCGTCCGCAATAGTGGCAGTGTAAATGGCCATCATGTAGAGCATATACTGGCACATAATGATGAAAACCTGCAAGCATTTAACAATGATGAAGAAGTATTTGAGCGTGAGCGGAATCGCCTCGGCGGTTTGCTGTTGTTAAGAGGCAATTCCAACCAAAGCAGCGGTAATGAGCCCTACATTGAAAAACTAAAAACATATGCACAAAGCCTTTATTGGAATGCAACCCTGCATCCGGATACCTATCATTCCAATCTCGATTTGAAATCTTTGATAAACCGCTATCATTTAAATATCAGAGCCATGGAAACCTTTGGGCCTGCGAACTGGAAGAACGTCATAAATTGCTGGCGCAAATGGTTCAAATAATTTGGAAATAACTATACAGATGAAAAAAATTGATCTCATACAAAAACTGAAACAATTACAAGGTATTTCTGATGAAGAAAGGGCTTACCTGATTAATTTAGTGAATACTAAAAAGAAATACGGCCTGGTATGGGAAGATAAGCCCGAGGATGTGGAAGAACAACTCCGCGAAAACTTGCCTGTGTTAAAAGAGGTAAAGGAAAGGGCTATCATTAATGGAGAAGAATACCCCAATCATTTATTGATTGAAGGCGATAACCTTCATGCATTAACAGCACTCACTTTTACACATGAAGGCAAAATTGATGTCATTTATATTGACCCGCCTTATAATACCGGCAACAAGGACTTTAAATATAACGACATATTTGTTGATAAAGAAGATAGCTACCGACATAGCAAATGGCTGAGCTTTATGAGCAAGCGGTTGGAAATTGCAAAAGGATTGTTATGTGAAAGTGGGACAATTTTTATTAGCATTGACGATTATGAGACCAGCCAACTAAAATTAATTTGTAATGAAATATTCGGGGAATCAAATTTTGTTGGACAGTGGAATTGGTTTAAGTCAGCAACACCTCCAAATTTATCCCACAAAATCAAAAAAAATGTGGAGTTTATTTTAGCATATGAAAAAAAAAGGTCAAGTATAAAATATAAAGGAATAAAAAAAGATAGTAAAAGCGATGATCCAATAACAAAACCGCAAAATACCATGAAAACACTAACCTTTCCTGCAAATACAATTCGTTTTAAAATTGATGACAAAGTAATTAAACCTGGTATTTATGGAACAGAAAAGTATCCAAATAAATTACTAAATAAATTAATCATCGAGAATTATACTAACAAAAATGAAGTTGCCTTTGAAAATAGGTTTGTTTGGACACAATCAAAATTGGATGAAGAGTTAATAAAAGGAACAATAATAAATTGCTCAAATCAAATTGTTATTTCCTATAAAAAACAAAATTATTCCGAGGAAGTTCCTCCTAATTTAATTGATGAAAGTGTTGGGGTTAATACAACAGAAGAAGCTGGCAAATATCTTTTTGAAATATTTGGCTCAAAAGTTTTTGACTATCCCAAACCAATTAGTTTGATCAAATACCTTTTGACTTTCAAAGATAATTCGACCATACTTGATTTTTTTGCCGGGTCAGGCTCTACACTTGATGCAACAATGCAATTGAATGCAGAAGATGGAGGAAATCGCCAATGCATTTTGGTAACAAACAATGAAAACAAGATTTGTGAAGAAGTAACTTACGAACGCAACAAACGTGTAATAAAAGGTTACACGAATGCAAAGGGTGAGAAAGTAGCTGGGCTCACTAATAATAACCTGCGTTACTTTAAAAGTGAATTAGTTGGCCGTGAACCTTCCATTAAAAACAAGAAAGAAGTTACACGCCTGTCTACCGAGTTGCTGTGCATAAAAGAAAACATTTATACTGAACAAAAACTAATAGGCGATTACCAGTTAAATGCCACTTATGTCCGCTGTTTTCATCAACGTAATTTGTACCTGTTGGTTATATACGATGAAGAGGTGATAGAGCAAATGGTAGAAGTAATACAAAGTGTGGTAGCTGCCAATGCCGACCGCAACACCCATTTTAAAGTATACGTGTTCAGCAATGGCCAGTATCCTTACACCGAGGAGTTTGAAGAAGTGTTGCCTTTCATCACACTATGTGCCCTGCCCGATGCCATTTACAAAGCATACCAGAATGTATTGCCCAAACGGCAACGTCGACAGGTGCCCGAACTCGAAGAGCCAACAGCAGAAGATGTTGAAACCAGCTTACTGGATGAAATCCAACCCTAATTTATTTAGCCAAGCTCCATAAACAGCATGATTACATTAAAGACATACCAGCAGGAAGCCGTAGAAGGTTTGGTTAAGGATACCTTCAAATTATTGAAAGCACCCGGTGCCCGGCACAAAATAGTTTTCAAAGCACCAACAGGTGCCGGTAAAACAGTAACTATGGCGGCTTATTTAAATCGACTTTGCGAAGAACTGCCCGACAAATTGGATATATCACACAGGCAAGTTGCCTTTATTTGGATTGCACCCAACCAATTGCATCTTCAAAGTTTTAATGCGTTGAAAAACTATTTTGCCGAATTAAGAAGCATTAAGCCTATGGAGTTTGAGGAGATCACCGATGGCCGCATTAAGCCTAATGAGGTATTGTTTCTAAACTGGCAAAAAATTTCGGGTAAAGGTCGAATTTATACTACAGAAAATGAAGCTGAAAAAACACTTATTGGTTACATAAATCAAGCACGTTTAAATGATACTGAAATTATACTTATACTAGATGAGGAACACTTGTTCTCAGGTGCACCAGCAGCTATTCAAATAACACAACAAATATTTGCTAAAATTGAAATAAGTGTATCGGCCACACCAAGACTTGAAACTTTAGCTACAGCTAAGAGTATTGTTGTAATTAACAGACAAGCTGTTGTGGAAGCAGAAATGATCAAACAAGGAGTGATATTAAATCCCAAATTGGATGCGCATACACAAGAAGGTAAGTCACTCAATCAGGTGTTAATGGAGCTGGCACTAAAAAAGAAAGAAGAACTGGCAGCATCCTATAAAAAGCTGGAGATAAATATTAACCCACTCTTACTGGTTCAATTGCCCAATGATTCAAAAATTGAAAGTGTTAAGGATATACAGATCAAAGAAGAAGTATCCACTTGGCTCGAAGTAAAAGGCATAACAACAAAAAACAACAGATTGGCAGTATGGCTTAGTAATGAAAAAACTAACCTAGAGGATATTGAAAAGCCCGATAGTATGGTAGATGTGTTGTTATTTAAACAAGCCATTTCTTTGGGATGGGATTGCCCGCGAGCAGCCGTACTCTTGATATTCCGAGAAATACAGCAGGAAACATTTACCATTCAAACAGTAGGCCGCATATTGCGTATGCCCGAGCAAAAGCATTACTCAGAGGCTGCACTCAATTATGGTTATGTATATACTGATTTAAGTAAAGATAAAATCATTATTGTGCAGGATGACATGGATTATATCGTACAGAACAAAGCAATCCGTAAACAGAATTACAATGCGGTTGCGTTAAAATCCTATTATATCAATACTGGGTTAACCCGTAACCGTTTGGGGTCTAAATTCCGCAGATGTTTTAATGAAGTAGCCGAAGAATTTTTTGGAGTAACACTTGATATTGAGAAGTCTGGTGCTGAAAGTTTGAACCATTACAATGCGAGGAAGCTTAAAGAAAAGTTTATTGAATTGGATGTAAACAATATCGAAATTCGTATTCCAAAAGATGTAATGCTTACTGTGGAAGTTAGTTATACATCGGTACACGACATGGAAAGTTTTGCCAAAACGCAATCTGAGCTTGATATTTTGTTCCGTCAGTTTTGTCGCAATCATACAGGCAGTTATGCAAAAATTGATTCTACACCTGTTTTAGAATTGGCAATGAAAACATTCTTTGAAGATTATCTGTCTATCAATGAATTTGCAGCAGTCAAAATAATTCTGTTTGAAGAAAATAAGCCGCGGTTCATAGAAGTAATTGACAGGGCATTGGTTAAACATGAACAATTATTGCAACTGAAATCAGCACAGGTCACCAAACGAATTGAAGAAAATGAATGGGAGGTCCCTTCTGAAAAAATTTATAATGACCTTTATAACGAAAATCAGGCATCTACTCATGCTTTAGAGCCTTTCTACGAATACAAAACAGCAAGTAGTCCTGAAAAGCAATTTGTGGCTTTTCTGGAAAACCATAGTAAGCATATTGAATGGTGGTATAAAAATGGTGACAAAAACAAAGAAGACTTTGCCGTAACTTATGATGATAGAGAAGGGATTACCCGAGGTTTTTATGTTGACTTCGTAATAAAATTAAAAAATGGTCCAATTGCATTGTTTGATACAAAGACTCCGGATTCAGATGCTGAGTTTTGCAATAAACACAACGCATTACACCGTTACATTTCAACACAAAACGCTATAGGTAAGAATTTATTGGGCGGCGTAATTGTGCCAAAAGGCGAAGGCGTTTGGAAATACTGCGATAACTTAATCACCAGTGCAAAGGATACAACAGGATGGATTTCATTCGATCCGGCATTAGTAAAAAAAACTACATAATTTATGGCTAAAAAAGGATTAGACACCACATTTGTTCACTATGGCATCCGCAAGGAAGATATGGACTTAATTGAAGTACTTTGCACCGAACACAAACTGGATTTTGATTGGATAAAAGAAGATCTTCTCAAGGAATTTCACGATAAGAAAATTCGCAACCAGGAGATGGACGAGAAAGCCATTGAAAAGATTATTGATAAAGCACTGGTTAAAATAAAATAACTACTATGCTGATAAAAAGAATTAAAGCGAAAAATTTTAAGACCTACCTTAATCTCGATTTAGATATTTCGGTTGAGCAGGATAAACCCATCATCTTAATTGGTGGGGCAAATGGTGGTGGTAAAACCACTTTATTTGAAGCTATTTATGGAGCGCTATATGGTTTACATATCAATACATTTAAACAATTCAATGAATTGCTAAATGCAGGGGCTTTAGGAAAGGAAGAAGAAAAAATTTTACTGGAGCTTCATTTTACGGGTAAGGTATTGAACGAGGAACAACAGTATGTTTTAACCAGAACATACATGTTAAATCCGGCTGGCAATCCTGTTGAAAGTGTAAAGCTCAATATGAACGGAACCATCTTTGTATATGGTACTGCCACTCCACCGGCTCAACGTGCTGAACAAGAAGCTCAAGTAAATAAAATCATAAAAGCAAATCTTCCACAGGAATTGAGCCGCTATTTCCTTTTTGATGCAATGGAGGCGGGTAACCTCCTTAAAGAAGACCAACTTAATAGGGTTATCAAAGAGAATATCGAAAATGTAATGGGCTTTAATAAGTACTTTACAAATGAGTAAAAGTGCAGAGTCACTATTCCAGACTTATACAGCTCAGCGATTAAATGTTGAAAAGGAGAAATTAGAATATTTGCAACTGGTAAATGAAAAGAAAAAACATCAGGAAACACTTGCACAGAATGAAACACAATTACAAGATGCGCTTCAATACGCAGTTTCAAACAAAGAATTGTACGACAATCTTAAAAGTGGTTTAAATCAGGAGGTCACTATTAAAAATAAAATAGAGCAAACCAAGTTACAGATTGAAAACATCCACAAAAAGGAAAGTATTTATCGGGATGAATTAGATGAGTTTGTTAAAGAGATGGAATTGAATGTTTGCCTGCCAAAATTAATTGAAGCTGTAAAGTCAGAAATTAACCTGATTCTGAAAGTTAAAAATGAACAAGAACAAAAGCAAAATAGTAATATTCTGCCAGAGCAAATAGAAGCAATCAGTAAAACAATTATTCAGTATTTACAGAAAAACAACCTGGTGCTAAAAGAAATTACTGTGCTGGAATTGGTCGATTATGTAATGGCATCTTCAACTAAAGTTCAAGCAAACGACCAATATGAGTTTCTCGAATTTTCCGAAGTAAAGGCTTTAGAAGGTTTACTGAATACCAAGACGAGCAATGCATTCCCTTCACTCAATCAGCAGCAGGTTGAATTGAATGTATCCCTGAATCAAATCTCAATGCTTGAAACACAAATTGAGAACATGAAGGCTCAAATTACTGGTAGAGATTACATTTTGTTAAAGGCATACGAAGACAATGAAAACAACATCAAAAACTTAGAAATAGCAATAGGCATTACCAAGGCAGAAATCACCAAAATAGAAAATAGATTGCATCAATTTGATATTCAAACAAGTCAGGAGCCCGACCCGAAATATGAAGCACTTGGGAAACTGAAATTATTTTTTGAAGATGTAGCTAACCGCTTGTTGAAAGTAAAAAAGCAGCAGATTGAATTAAAGATGAAACAGGATTTAAATATCAACTTAGCGGCATATCGGGATGTAATTGACAAAGTGGAATTATCAGAAAATTTGAAGGATTTAACATTTAAAATTTTCCACAAGGCGGGTAATGAATTATATTTGAGTCAATTAAATACAGCATCAAAGCAAGTGGTGATTCAGGTGCTGCTCAAATCATTGCATGAGTTTGGCGATTATGACCCACCCGTAATGATTGATACAGTAATGGGTGTATTGGATGAAACGAGCCGTGCAATTGTGTTGGAAAACTATTTTCCCGATTTATCACAACAAACCATTTTGTTGAGTTCAGATAGTGAAATACGAATTGGTAAAGATCTTGAGAAAATCGAACCATTCATATCTAAATCGTTTACTTTGCAACGAGATAGAGAAAGACAATTGACAGATGTTACAGACGGTTACTTTGGTATAACTCTTAAAGATTAATATATGAGTGCAATTAATTTACAAAATATACGACAGGCAGAAGGATTAATGGATGAACTCCATGAGATACGAAATAAAATTGAACAGCGAGTTAATCTTGAAAAATATTCTCGATGGGAAGAAGCCAATCAATTTAAATAATAGTAAAATTATGAGGATCTGTTTAATAGCAGGTTTATCTAATAACGATCAAAGAAGTAGTGATGATTTCGATAAAATTCAACTTAGTCCAAATAGAATTTTTGAGACCCTGTTTACCCATCATAATCTTTCTAATGCGATTTTTGCGTTATTAAAGCTAAGATATAATAGCTTAAAAAATGATTGGAAGAATGATCCAGAAAACAGTAGAATTATTAATGCTGAAATTATTAGAGGCAAAAATGTTTTGCTAAAAGATGGTGTTCTGGATGATTGGTTGTTGAATGCTGTTTCACAGGCGAAAGGTGGAAGGGCTGGTTCTATTCCGTTTTTGAATTTAAACATCGGCACTTATGAAGATGATATTCCGGCAATGCTGAATCTAAATGGCAAAAATATATCTAATACTCAGATTTTAATTGCTGGCACCACAGGTTCAGGTAAATCCAACTTATTGGCCGTACTGCTTAATGAGATTAGAACACTCTCTATTGAAAGTCCATATCCGGTAAACTTTCTTTTATTTGATTACAAAGGCGAATTTTCTGACCCTGCAAATAACGCTTGGCTTTCTCTTTTTGAAGCAGACAGGAGCGCAATACTTGACCCTATTCTCTCACCCTTACCTTTTACTCCATTTAAAGACTTTACAGGTAAAGCACAGAACGAAATCAACCTTTACTCAACCGAACTAGCCAATGCACTCTGTGCCATTGACAGAGCAGTAATAAGCGCCAATATGAGTAATCGGCTTTCTGAAGCCATCATAAATTCATATAAACGCTCATTGAACCTGCCAGTTACATTTGAAATTATTTTAAAGGAATACACAGCCTTGCAAGCTGAAAAGGACAAGCAAAAAGATGATAGTGTAAAGTCAGTATTAAAGCAGTTGATACGTAATAATCTGTTTGAAACAGAAGATAGAATTGACTTGATTAAAGACAGCTACATCGTAAAAATGGATTCATTTCCTAAAGATGGCCCTATTGCAAAAGCAATTGTTTATTTTATTGTTTCTAAACTCAATACTATTTACGAAAAATTGGCTAAGCAAATGGTTGATGAAGATTGTGTTGAGCTGCGACATTTCACTATAATTGATGAAGCACATTATATGTTGGGCTTCGACAACAAACCACTACGTGATTTAATCGCCGTCGGCAGAAACAAAGGGTTAAGTATAATTCTAGCCACTCAAAATATGGATAGTTACAAGAGTGAGTACTTTGACTTCTATGCTAATGCTCAATATCCACTTATTATGAAGCAGCAATCCATTAATGATGGAGTAATAAAAGATTTGTTTGGTGTTTCTGGAACTGAATTTCAAGAAATTAAGCAAGCTATTTCGGGTTTACAAAAAGGCGAACTTATAATAAAAAACCCAACGGCCATTGCTTTGGGTATGGGTAAAAGGTATAAAAAAATAAAAGTAAATCATTTGATATGATAATTTAAAATTAGCTATTACAGTTGTTTACTATTTATATACTGCACATTTTAGCGCAATTTATGATTCCCCATATTTTATAAACAATTAAAACTGCAAAATGAAAAACCAAATTTCGAAGGCACTTAAAGGTAAAGTTAGAACTTTGATTCAGCATATTTATCATGCGATTGAAATTAATGGATCTATTATTAAGGGAGAAATAGCAACTGAAAATGAAATTGTGAATTATTATGAGCATTTAAAAGGATGGGACTATCATATAATTCAACATTTTAATTTAAATAAACAAGTAGTTGAATCTTTAGATTATGATCAGGATGGAAAAATTATGAATAAGGTGGTTTATTCATATAACAATGCCGACTTATTAGTTGAAACGATGCAATATTGGTCATCCGACGTGCCAATTGCAAAAACAACGTTTATTTATGATAAAAATAGAAATTTAATTGAAAAGTTCAACTATATGAAGGAAGATGAGTTAAGGTTAAAACATATTTATAATTATAATAAGCACAATCAACTAGTGGAGGAAATTACCTTTAATAAAAAAAATGAAATAGTCAATAAAATTTCTTTTATCTATAATGAATTAGATAACATAATTGAAAAGAAGGCTGTTGCTGGGGAAACTATCATAAGAGAATATAAGAAATATGATGACAGAAAAAATGAAATAGAAGTCGAAAGCGAATTGGAGTATATGGAAAATGATGAAAAATTACATCACTTAAGCAAAAATTTTAGAAAGTTTGATTATAATGGCAATGTATTAGAATCTGCTATATACAGTAAAGAGGGTGATTTGAGAAGTAAAAACACGTACGAGTATGATGAAAATCACAATTTGATCCACTCAACGGGGGTTATTGAATCAAAGAAAGCGCTTAATTATGAATGGGCATTTAGATATATTTATGATGAAGAGGGAAATTGGCTTCAACGAATAGAATATAATCCTAAAACACCAGTTTATATCATAGAAAGAGAGATCGTATATTACTGAGAATAAATAAGAATTATTTCATGCGTAAGGATTAGCTATTTTAACAGGAATTTTTTGATAAACCAATTCCGTCATAAATCTTTCGCTGAGGTGACTTATAAACAACTTTTATCACATGCTCACCAGCATCCAAAACCCTTCCAACCAGCAAAACGCTAATGTTTTATTTCGGTCAATGGTCTGGAAGTATCTTAACGAAGTTAATTCCATAGGGCCATAAACGATATCCTACTATTTCCTACTATTTAAAAAATGTGGACATTTTAGGATATCGTTTATGACCTTAGGATTTTAGTTAATTGAAAACAAAGTAAACAGAACGGTTGAACATTCATTAATATACTAATACGCCGTCACAAAACTCACCTCATTCCCATACACAGTTCCCTTTTCATTAGTAGCATAAGCCCTCAGATAATACGTGTAGCCCGGCAACAAACCCGAAAAGACACATTCGTAATTGCCGGTTCCGCCACCGGCTGAAATTCTCATGAATGAGAGTGATGGATTGCCGCTGAAATTATAGCATACACCTTTTTCATAAACTTCACTTGCCCCCTGCGAAATGACTTCTCCATAAAAAACTGCTCCGTTGGAATACACTCCTTCTACAGAACCATCGGTTATTTCAGGGTAACCTGTACCGGCGGTTGCGCCATTTTCATCAAATGGGTTGGTGCGCTCGAGAGAGGATTTCTCACAGGATATAAATAGGATGGCGAGAAATGTGGTGATGAAAATGTGTTGTGTTATAGATTTCATGATGATTATTTTTAGTGGTATTATTTTTTTACATGAATTTGTTTCCATATATTCGCCCAAACCTCACCCGCCTTCACGGTTGGGCGCTGTTCCCTGTACCCTTGTTTTACAGATTCGTATGCTACCCTGCTTTCAACTTTTTCAAATACAGCACCCCAGGTAGTAGTTGGCGGACTTTGTTTTATTTCTTCAAGAAGGCAGTAGGTAAATAGTCCGTGCTTTTTTGATTGTAATGGAAATGCAGGCTGGTCGCTTTGAGAGGCCGCAAAAAGTAATACATTGGCTGGAATGGAATTTTTCACCGGAACATATTTAATCCCTCGTTGCGCCAACAAAACCGGCCCGCCCCGTCCCTCGCCCGTAAAGCACGCATCGGTGAAAGCCATAACGGTTGCGCCATCCGCGGAAGCGAACTTCTCAAGGATTACCCGGAGAGAAACCGGTCCGTTTGTCAGTTGCGGGTCGGCATCAACAGGTAATAGCCCACTCTCTCCCGTTTCCCCGCAAGGATACCCGTGACCTGAATAATAAAATATTAACTCAGGATTTCCGGGAGCATTTTTAAGTATGAGATATTGGCGTTCAATAAGTGCGTTCATCACACCTGTAGTAATGTTTAACCGGAAAATTATATTCTCCTCCGGAATTCCTAATGTGATGGCAGCATATTTTCTAAATATACGTGCATCATTTTCTGCAAAATCCACATTGCCCGGCCCCATTCCATGCATTGCGTAATTTTCGTTACCTATTATTAGTGCATAACGGTTAGAGTATGTGTTTTTGTTTGTAGGAATGTCTAAGGCAAGTTCATCTTCATACGCGGATTTTGATTCGTCACTTTCCATGAAAGAATTACTTTTTTCATTAATGCCCACAGGAATAGTTCCTATTCGAACATGTAAATATTCTGAATGGGATGTTTGTGCTAATACTGAGGAATGCATAAGCATCCAGCATGTAATGAGACCGCTTAGTATCTTCTGAAATAACTTGATTTCTATCATCGACCATGTTCAATGTGTTTTTCAAGTTAGAATTTATAAACAAGTGTTGCCTTTGTAAGACCTGGAGTGAACGATAAGTTTCTTTTCGATGATGCGTTCGGGTAAGCTTCTTCTGTTGGCACTTCCTTTTGCAGCGACTCTTATTACATCCACCACCCAAATAGTTGCTGCAATGCCGGCCATTAACTTTGCATTGTCGGCATAATAAACGGCCTTTTCATAGTTGCTGTTTATCTCATATTGTTGCACGGAAGTCTGGTATGCCTGATAATAATTTTCCGATTCCTGATGACAGTACCAGGTAAGTCCGGCACTCCCTAAAAATAACAGAGTGATGTATGCAGGTTTGATAATTGGTTTTTCATCACCATTAACAAACACGTCTCCCAGCCCCGGCATAAGTGCCGATAACAATGCATTTCCCGGTCCGCCTGTAGTTGCCTGGTTGTGCTCTTGTTGGGTGATAGCGAAAGTGGCTGAAACGTTCGCCCTAATTTCAGCATCGATATATCGCCGGTCATTGAGTACCTGCCAGGTGATTATTTTACCTCTTCCCGGTTTCACGTTTTTTACGTCTCCGGAGATAGTCTGCGGAATTATTTTTTCGTTGGATATTTTATCTGTAAACACTATAGTAATATCCAATCGCAAATGTTCCGGTCCTGAAAGGTCGTAAGTGACTTCAATGGCATTTTTAAGTGAACGAATTTCAACGTTTGAAATTTGCTGTGCCATAATAGTCTGGCACAACAATATTTCAATCAACATACATATCAGGACAATCAGCTTCATCAGATGCTTATTTTATTACTGTAACACTTATTGTTTCCAATGCCAGCAATTCATCAACTAATACTAACCTCATAAACCATTGGCGGAATTCTTCGCTATCACACATATTTTTATTTGACATACCAGCAGGCATTACAGGCTTAGTTTCCATCAACAAAAACCGGAAAATGTGTTGCGATGATGTTGCTCCTTCCGATAATGTAAACTTCATATTGGCATTAGCCCCTTGAGAGTTAGGTTCAGGAATAATAAGAGGCGAGTCAGCATTCACCAGGAAAGTCGACACAGTATGTTCATTGCCAATTCCGTAAACTTTTTGTTCAACATTATCTTCAACAAACGCCAGAAGAAAACCTTTAGTAGTAGATTGGAAGAATATATGAAACTCACTATTTTCGGGATAGACAAATGCTTCACAGTCTGGTTCGGGACAGGAGAGAATTGCGGCATGTACCTTTGACTGTTTATTCAGGGATGGAAGGGCATAGCCTTTAACATTTACCTTAATCCCGGCATTTCCATCTTCCGTTGTGAAGTTTTCAAATTCAGGATTTTCAATATCACAAAGCCATATTCCTCGTGATTGTGTTTCGGTAGCAGACCAGAATTTTTCTTCTACTTTTATTCCTGGAGATTCTGAAGATATCATGTTCTCAAAGTGCATAACAGATGTGCCGTATTTGTTTTGTAAAGCCATTGCTTTTGCTTTGGTAATCAAATCTTCCTTCAATTGAAGGATAGAAATCGCATCATTTACCGGAAGTTCAAATTCTCCGGTTACCACATCCGGTTTCTGTGCCAGCATGATTTCAGACATCAGGCAACAGACAAAACCCAGGATAATGAAATGCGATTTCAAATTCATCATTGATTTACAGTGTTAACTTCAGGAGTCTCCAGCTTATTCATTTCTGCTTCAAAGATTTTGCGGAAGCGCTCTTCCTCAAAATCCTGGCGAAGCCTTTCATTACGTGTGATTCCGTTTACCGATTTATTCAGCAACTCATCAGCTGCCATTTCCAGAGCAACATAATACGTGTAGCGGCCCGATTCTTTATCTCTGAAAACCGTTTCGCCAATAATTCTGGTATTGGTTAACTGCTCTTTTATAACCAGTTCTGTTATGGAGTTATACTTATCGTTAAACTCATTTTTAGCTTCTATTTTCCTTTCATTAACATAATTGTACATGACAGATTTCACCAAGACATTGGCAGTTTGAGCAATTCCGGCTTGTGCTTTCATCAAAGCTCTCGATTTAGCAGTTGAAAGGTCGCTGCTTTCATGCATTTGTACGAAACGCAGGAATTCGCTGTCGGTCCGGTAGTCCTTATCACTGAAAGGAAGCTCGATTTTTTCAAGTTGCTCCACTTTCGCCATTTCTTTGGTTTTACTACATGCAACCGCAAGCAGTGTGATTAAAATTATCCATACCGGAGCAAAACCGGCCTTAACTCTTGTGCTATTCTGTTTCATAGATTTTGGGATTTTAAAGTGTATACTAGTTATTACGATGAGGCGAATAAATTCTATCAGTACGGTGAGAAATAATTTTAAAGTTCCCCGCTTACTTCTGTGGCGATTTTCAAAGAGAAAATTTCAATACTGTAAATCCAATCATTATCGCGTCGGGGAAATTCGGTTAACAACAGAAAATCCCCCGAATTTAAATCATAGGGCCTTGGAACTAAAAAGAAAATTCCTAATTCAATCCCCCGTTTAATTAGCAACGCTTTCCTTACAAATAATTGGGTGGAAAATTCCTGCCTTGATACCATTACATGCTTGTTTGCTTTTGAACCTGATATTAGAATCTTTAAATCATCAATAGTGATAAAGTGTTGTTGCTGTTCGTGGAAAAAGGATATAAGATAGCTGCTGTTATAATGACATTTCTGTATAATACTTTCCGGAAGAAATAATTGCAACCGGAAAATTAATTCACAGATACTTTCTTTATCATATGGATTAATAATTCCCACTGCTGTGCTGAGCATGCGAAGTGCTTTTTGTTTTATTGCATTTTGAGTTGGTGTATCGGGGTCCTTTTTCATAGTAGATTTTTAAAATGGTTAATTAAGCACTCAGTACGTTGCCGGTAGATTTATTGCTGCCACCATTCCTTTTCGTTGAACCCCTTAAAATAAAGTGTGTTACCTTCAAAGTGTTCTATGATTTCATCGAAGGTGGGCATATCAAAAGCCGGCGGATGCCACTCACAAAGTGTGAATGTTAAAAGGTATAAGAGTGCCATTGCCGCCAGTTCAAAATCTGTTCCGGTTCCTAGTTCATAAACTATCGATACCGTGTTGCCTGCATTACTCAAGACTGGCTTAAAAGCAAAGTGCCCATTTTCATGATTTTTTGGCAGAAACAGATACATGAAAATGGTCTTATGTTCATTGGTTATAGGGTGAATAATATTGAAGTTGTGAAAAGTTCCCACAATATTTAAACTTTCTGTTTGGTCCGGGCAGACCGATATCAATTTAGATTTGGAGCGTTGGAGCACCGGCGTTTGATAATGATTAATGAACATGTTTTCGGGGGATTTTAATAGATAACGAATCCGCAAATATTTTCTATCATCACCATATCATATTTTTTAACTTTTCTGAAGCTTATAGGATATAGAGTTAAAGCATCCTCAAAATTTGGATGATGAAGTATGCCTATGAAGAATATAGCTAGATTGAATCAAATTGATCGGCTAATTATTAAATCAACTACCATCATCCACTACTGTTTCCAAAACCCATCACATATTTCCTGTTACCACCTACGGAGCGACTTTTTTCATCCGCGCAAAGCTGAACAACGAAATCATAACCGGGTTTGGCTCCATTGAGTAGTTCTTCAGTCACGAGTTTACGGTGTATATTGTCTACCTGGCCGCCGGAGAGTTCGAAGCGTGCGGAAAGTTCCAGAGTTTGGGCAACAGATAATTCAGGAATTCGCTCTTTCATGATTTCAGCCCGGACATTCACATCCGGTTGCGACAACTTTATTTTGTATAAAAATCTTCGTTCAAAAGCAGGGTCCGGATGAGTTTCAAGATTGGTAGTGCAGAACATGATTCCCTCAAAACGTTCTAATTCATCAAGCAAAATATTCTGCATTGAATTGTTCATCTGGTCTACGGCATCCTTTACGGAGGTGCGACGACCAATCAATGCATCTGCTTCGTTGATAAACAGAATGGGTGCGAGACTGGGCTTTTTCAGACTTTCACGATATTCATCAAAAATCCGGCGGGTGTGCTTTTCTGATTCACCAATAAATTTATCCCTGATAGTACTAATATCAATTTTAAACAGGTCCCTTCCCGTAGCTTTCGCCATTTGCAACACCGATTCGGTTTTACCTGTTCCGGGAGGGCCATAAAGCAACACGGCAAAGCCCTGTGGCATTCCTTTGCTTTTCAGTTGCGATTGAATGGTTTTGAATTTATCTTCCTGAAGTAAATTGAAGAGACGTTGCATGTCCGTTTCCTCACCTGGATTATAAAATAATTTGCGCTCAGGGATATTCATGTAGGAGATAATCCCTGCCAAATCTGAATGGAAGGCAATTACCGGCAACAGTGATTTATCGCTACCATAAATTTTGTCGATACCCTTTTCGGTGAAGCTAATAATATCTCCTACCTTAAATTGTCCATCTTCTGTTTTTATCAAACCGTGTAACATCAAAGTTGCGTAGCCAAATTGAAATCTTTTTTTGACCAACATTCGTTTTGAAGGAGATTTATAAACACTGTTAAGGAAATAATTTAGCTGGAAGCTATCTCCCTCGATGGTACAGCAATATAATCCGGCCAGTACTACCAATTCTTCGTCTGGTAATTTCAGTTCACTGATGATTTTCGCAATGGGCAATTGTGTATTAACTTCAAGCAGTTGTTTGAGATAAAAAATAAATAAATTCAGGTCGATATAATCTTCGCTTAACTTTTTAAATTGACCTTCCATATGCTCTGCTAGCCCAAAGATGTCGCATTTGAGATTTATTACGGTCACCGGCTTATTATTGAAGATGTCTTTTTGGATATCGGAGCCAATAAAATATTTCGGTTTGTTCCTCTGATAAGGAGACATCAACACCAGACCTTTTTCAGAGAGCTCCCTGATACAGTTTTGGAGTTTGTCGTAATCGGGGAGGCGAATTTGTAAGGAGTTGGCAATATCCTTCATAGAAGATTCGCCATCCTCAAGATATTGTGAAAAAATAACGGCAAACACCCCTGCAGCCTCCCAGGAAATGTTCAAACGCTTCGCCAACTCCTGAAGCACCTTCACCTTTTTAGATTTGTTGTTATCATCAAATATACCCACAGCCACATCCGGCTCCGGCTTATTCGCCTCATAAATAAGTGAAAGCAGCTTATTTCGCAACACCCGCTTCTTACCGGGAACAAGTTTTTGGATTTCTTTCATGATAGATTAACGAATGGGGTTGGGGATTCTATCAGGGGAGGGGGCGGGGGATAGATCTGGGGATTTTAATAGTCTAGGGGTGTGTGAATTGTGGTTCGGGGATAAGGATTTTTTAAAGACTGCAACTTTTCATCTCTCTGAAAAACACTCATTTTATGGTTGCTCTCAAATGGCTGTAGTTATTAGATTTGAGCATGTTATGGTAGTATATTAGGGGGAGTTCGTTGTGTTGAGTGGTATTTGGCATAAGATCAACTTGTTTCCCTGATTTTTAGGGGCTCTGTTGGATGGGAAGGGATTTTGGTTATTTTTGAAAACTGAAGAGGGGAAAAAGATCTTTTGGGAGTGAATGCTGTGTAAATCAGACCATTATTATATTTAAACCGCACTTTTTTGCTTTTAACTATGCCAGTTGAGACATTAAAATGCACATTTTAACAGGTACTTTTACCTATGCAGATACAGTGCACAGGTACTTATTTACTTTGCTCTTTAATCTTAAAAACGTATTTATATGGGCTCATTAAATGATTTTTTAATTCAAAAACCAAGACCACTTCCTGTTATTGTTGCAGTAGACAGAAGTGGCAGTATGGGAACAAATGGTAAAATAGATGCCTTAAACATCGCACTCATGGACTTTATTAATTCAATAAAGGACGAAGACAGCAACAAGGCAGAAATACACATTTCTTTATTTAGCTTCGGAGGTGAAAGTGCAACTTGCGATATTCCGTTGACACCAATTAGCCAAGTAAACAATCAGTCATATCAGGCACAAGGCAGAACCCCGATGGGTGGTGCATTTACAATGTTAAAAGAACTAATAGAAGACAAAGTGCAAATTCCTTCAAGATCTTATAAACCTACAATTGTTTTATTAACTGATGGTATTCCGACTGACGATTTTAATTCTCCAATGAATGACCTTATTAATAATGGTCGGTCTTCAAAAGCCTTCCGTATTGCTATGGCAATTGGTGATGACGCAGACCATAATATGCTATCAAAATTTGTAAGCTCACCTGAATATTTGGTATTGGGTGAAAGTGCAAGAGATATAAGGAAGTTTTTCAGGTTCGTAACAATGTCTGTTACCCAGCGAATGAAAAGTCAAACACCGGATATGCAGCAAATACCTCAAATGCCTGATGACGAAACTCTTGATTTCTAATGGAGTTGAAAACTACAATCATACAAGCAAGTATCCGTGGCGATAAACATGAAGCTATTCCCAATCAAGACTATATAAATGTCTTTGAGAATGATGAATTTCTGATAACCACAGTTTCAGATGGATTAGGTTCATCTAAAAATTCGTTAGAAGGAGCACAAATTGCTTGTAAGAGTGTAATTGATGAAATACAAAATTTTCAACTTTCGTCTGATCTTCCATTCCTCAATAATAAGATAAAAGAAAAGTGGAAAAAGGAAATAGAATCAATTTCCAGCAGTATAAGTGATTATCGAACTACAAACTCCTTTATAGCTGTTTTCAAAAAGGAAAAGAAAATAATTGTTGGTCAGATAGGTGATGTTCTGGTTTCGCTTAGAATGGATGGTTTATTCCGCTATTTAGAATCAACAAGTAAAGATTTCTCTAATGAGACCGTTTGCCTTGGTTCTGGTAGAGATGAAAATTTCAAACTAACCTTATTTGAATTTGGGCACACATTTGATTTTTTGATTGCAACTGATGGCATTGCTGACGAATTACAAACAGAAAAAATTGAAACATTGCATGACTACTTTAAAAATAAATTTCAAAATATTGAAGCACCAAGAAGAAATGATGCTTTAAAATGTGATTTAGAAGAATTCCTAAACGAAAAAAACAATGATGATAAATCAATGATTTTCATCTGGTCAAATAAAAATTAAATGAACGTAGTAGACTCAAAAAATATCAGTTACGAAGTTCTTGAAAAACTTGGTGAAGGTTCTCAAGGTGTCACCTATTTGCTAAAAGACAAAAAGCATATTGTTAAACTTTTCAACCAAAGTTTTGATGACAATACAACCAAATCCAAGATTAATTTCCTAATAAATTTAGGGTTAGATAAAAAAGTGTTTGCAGTTCCGTTAAGACAAATTACACAACCAAAGAATGGTTATGTATCTGAATTTGCATCTGGAATGATTCCCTTGTCATCATTAAAACTTGGAACCGAAAATACAAATCTTGCAGAATGGTATTTGTCATCAGGAGGTTTATTAAAAAGGTACAATGTTCTTATTAGACTAGCAGCATTATTGAGAGCATTACACAGTAAGGGACTCGCCTATTGTGATCTATCACCTAACAATGTTTTTATATCTGAAAAGACTGAATCAGATAATGTTTTTTTGATTGATTTAGACAATCTCAGGTATAAAACAAGTATAGTAAATAATATCTATACCCCCTTTTATGGTGCACCTGAAGTTATTTCCAATAATGCTCCAAATACAACCATGTCCGACTGTTTTTCATTTGCTGTTTTGGCTTATGAACTACTTACATTAAATCATCCATTAATTGGCGACTACGTTTCTGAAGCTGAACCGGAACGGGAAGAAGAAGCTTTAGCAGGGAAATTACCTTGGGTTGATCATTTAGAAGATAATACCAACAAGAGGAGTACTGGACTGCCTTCCGAAAAAGTAATACCCGATAAACTTTTAAATCTATTTCGGAGAAATTTCGAAGATGGACTTAGTAGTCCCCTAGTGCGACCCAGCATGGCAGAATGGTTTGACATGTTGAATCTAGCTTTGAACGAGCTTCTTAAGTGTGGTAACGCCAATTGTGGCCTTCGATATCCATTTAATAATTCAAAAAAGTGCAGTTTCTGTGGACATAAACCTCAAAAAGTAACTCGAATTCAAATGCGCAGGTGGGAAGAGATTGAATACTTTGACAATGAGACATATGAAGTTAAGCAGCAATTTGGATTACAGCCTGAAGTTTATGATGAAATTTTGATAGATGAATACACCTCTAAAGAAATAGCTGCATTCAATTTTCTTTTGACAGACATAGAACCCCTAGCTCCACTTTTAAAAATTGAATATGTGCAAGAAATCAATGAATTGAAAATTTTACTTAGTCCATTAAATGGGGTAAAGTTCAATATAAGTCCACGCAATGGGTTACTCGAAGGTGCCAAATCCATAGTTCTTGACACCCCCAAGCCAATACGAGTAGTTGATGCATCTCAACAGAATAAACAAAAATATATGCTTCACTTGAAAGACTTAAACACTCCACAAAGGGTGCTAACAATAGATTAATATGGCGGATTTAAAAGATATACTAAACAATTTTCCTGAAGAAACACTTCAAAACACCATTAATGGAAAAATCCTCAATGGTGCAATAAATTGGGAGAAAAAGCCAATTCTCTTGAAAGCTGAACAAATTGAATCCAACCAAATTTTATTTAGCCTAAACAAAGCCCCACTTCGAGTATCATTCACAAGTAAAGCTATTGGCGGCAATGAAAATGACAAAGCATCTATTGCTCAAAGCTTATTCTGGATTACTAATGTAAAAAATGAAAATATTGAGATAAAATATCTTCCCTGTGGCACTAGCCAAACTTTTAATGAATCTCTTGAAATTGGTTTTGGCGACAATATAATCTTGGCAAATAAGAATGTTAAGATTGAGAAGTTATCGGAAAACCTAAACAATGATTTTGTATTCCAATCCCAAAGATCTGATTTTATTTTTGTTCAAACCTATCCCGGCAATACAGAATTAAGCTTCACAATATACGGCCTTCACAAACGAGTTGATATTTTGGTGAAAGAGAATAGATGGATTGTTCAGAAAATAACAAATAAGCCATTTGCCAAAAAATATGCAGACTTTTCAATCCTGAATGTAGCTGAATACCCGTCAATCAAATTTGTAGAAGCTTCAAAAGCAAAAGAAGCTTACGAAACTATTAAAGCAGAAGAGGCTAAAGGTAATACACTTATTGCATTATGGCAAACGTATTCTGCAATTGAATTAGAAAGGGCAAACCAACTAAAGGAAAAAGTAGGTGAAATAAGTTTCACCCGTACTAGATTTCTTCCGGACGGGATCACGAAAGTTCGAATTGGTAATTTGACGGAAGAACTGAAATCAGTAATTAACGAAAGTAAAGATGATTTATTAAACACTTCACTCGAACTTACAATAGAAAAGGAAGGTGAAATAAAGCAGATAGAAAATAGGCGGTTCTTAATGAAATCAATAAGTAATGATTTTTCTTTTGAACTATATGATGAACTAAGTTATATTCCTGAAACGGGTAAATTCCTTATCTCTCAATTAGGCGATGAGATTGTAAACAAAAGAAGGGAACGGGCATTAAAAAGCCTTAGAGAGGATAGGAAATTTATTACCAGAAATCTGCTTTTTGCAATTGAGGGTGCTTCTGATGCTATGTTAGCAAAAAAGAGGAACGAAAAAGCCTTAACAGAAAGAACCAGAAAGTTTTTGAAAGACAAATTCGGTGTTGATGATTTAACGGCAAATCAGAAAGAAGCAGTGGAGATTGCTATTAATACACCTGACATTGCCATTGTTCAGGGTCCACCAGGGACAGGAAAATCAACAGTCGTAGCCGCCATTTGCGACAGACTTATTGAAATTGCTGAAAAGAGCAGAAAGAATTTCAATGGCAAGCTCATTTTAGTTTCTGCCTTCCAGAATGATACTGTTGAACACATTGCTTCAAAAATTTTCACGCTAGGACTGCCAACAATAAAAGTTGGTAAAGAGACCCAAGGCAATATAAGAGCTGAGGACAAATTGATTGAGGCAATGAAATTACAAATTGACAACTCTCTTCAAAAGCTTCAAACTAAAGGCTCAATCCACAGAATTTCTAAAAAGCTAACGGACATTAAATCAATTTATATTTCTGAAAGGAATGATCAGAAATTAAAACAAGTGATTGAAACTATAATTGCCACCATAGATATAAGCGATCAACTTTGGAATGATTGGAAAGAAATTAATGGCGACAGGAGCTTTAATGAATCCACGAAATTTAAGAATTTAAAACTTGTAAAAGGGATTCGGGCAGAACTTGAATCATACAATGACGATGGGTTTTATAAAATTCAACACTTGTTAAAATCCGATATTCCCTTTACAGAAGAAGAAAAATCATTTTTAGAAGCTTGCCCAGTTGACAATCCTGATGCGGAAATACTTATACGTCTAAGTGAAATTCAGGAAGGCTATTTGGAAAGAATTAATTCATCTGCAAATACCATTGTTTCAGGCAACAATATTTCAATATTAAGTTGGCTTGAAAATGCGATAATATTCTTTAAGCAGAAAGAAGAATCTTCATACGAAGATGAGGATACTTTTTTTACCGCAAATCTTGAAGTATTAAGAGATGAACTTAATGGTAATGCGGAGTACATCAGAAATACAATAAAAGATTATGGAGAAAGTCTTGCAGCTACCAACCAAGTTGCAGGGGGCATAGAAATGAGTACATATTCAAGTATTGACAATGTAATACTTGAAGAAGCGGCTCGTTCTAACCCATTAGATTTGCTTATTCCAATGGCTAAAGCCACGGAAAGAATTATTATGGTTGGTGACCAGAATCAGTTGCCGCATCTATTAGAAGATGATATTGCTGACGAAACATCATCAAAACTATCAGATAAGTTTATAGCGGCTGAGACTAGAAAGAAATTAGAAGAATCATTGTTTGGGGTTATTTTCAAGAATCTACATACTGCTAAACCGAGAAGGACAATTACACTTACTGAACAGTTTCGTATGCACCCTTTTATTGGTGATTTTATCAGTAGGGTTTATTACAAAAACGAACTGAAAGCAGGTATTCCAAATCAAGCAGAACTTAAAAAACACAAATTGGAGTTGCCCTGGGCAAAAGATAAAGTGGCTGTATTCTGTGACGTTAGGAAAAATAAAGGCATGGAAGAAAGCGGTAAAAGTAAATCAAGAAATGCCGAAGCCCAGCGAATAGTTAAACTATTAGATGAATTAAAAACAGACCCAAATTTTGAAAATTTAAGTATCGGTATCATTACTTTTTATGCAAAGCAGGTTAATGAATTATTTAAAGAAGCCAGTAAAAAGGGATATTCAGAGCAAAAGTCTGATGGAAATTTTGAAATCGCCTTACAATACCGTGAAACTTCTGACGGGCGTGAAAAACTAAGAATTGGTTCTGTCGATTCATTTCAAGGTAAAGAATTTGACATCGTTATTCTGAGTACGGTTCGTTCGAATGCTATTAATCGCAACCATGATAATTTCAAAAAGGTATTTGGCTTTTTGACCTTGGGAAACAGGCTGAATGTAGCCTTTTCACGTGCTCAAAAGCTGCTCATTGTTGTTGGCGATGGCGAGATGTTCTCTGATGACTTTGCTAGAACCTATGTAGAAGGTCTTTATGAATTTTATACAAATCTCTCAATTGATAATCAATATGGCAATAGAATACAATAACATATATTATCAAATTAAACGTAGGCCTTCAAGAAAGGCTATGATGGTCTCTATTCCGTTTTATATGTATCGGATTGAAACCAATGAGTTTGAACACGGTTTAAATTTCTTCCAAAAGATTGTTCTGAAATTTAAGGCTAGACCTGGAATTAAAGATGAAACTATTGCTGAATATACAGGGCTTGATTCAAAGTTAATTGGGATTGTAACAGGAGAACTACAAGTAAAGCAACTTATAAATGAACATGGTTCGTTAAGCGAAAAAGGAAGAGAAAAGTTAATGGAAGTCGATGGTCTGGTGATTAATTCCGGAAAGAAGAAAATTGGTTATGTATTCAAATATGTGAACCAAGATAAGCTTTACCCATATTACATTAGTCAAGTTGTCCCGGCAGATTTAATAGCAGATTCAAAGGGGCAGCATCCAAAAATTGTAACCGGAACAAAAGGAGATGGTGAGGATTTCACAGACCTTCCTTTTTTCTTAGATGAAGCCATAAAAACTAAATCTAACTATAATCGTCCTTCAGAAAGGGAAGTATTACAGCTTATTCAAAATAGTAACAGAAAAGGAATTAATCAGGAAGAAGATGAAGCTAAAAATGAGAAGTTATCCAATCAGCTAAGCGTTCGATTTTTAAATGACCAACCTGAAGTTATTTGGGCTTGCTCTTATGTGTATTTACACCAGCATGAAGATGATACATATGAGCCTGATTGGAGAATTCTTGACCCGTTTGGTTTTGGCGATAACGTTGCACTAAAGTTTTATATCAATAATCCGGTAAACAAACATTTATTAGAAAGTATCCATAACAGATTCGCTGATGCAAAAACATTAGGTGGTAAAATACTTGCGGATTACCAGGAACAGTTAAACAAGCTCATAGAAGAAAAGTTGCTATCCGATTTTTCAATAGGTTTCAATAGCCTAGATAAAAATTTGCAATTGTATCTCGAGACAATTATAAAGAACTTAATTCTTATTGAAAACAATAATTTCAATGACTTAGATGGTAGTGTTTCCTTCTCTCTAAATCTACAAAATGCTTTAGAAAATATCTTAAAGCAAGACAAAGAGAAAAGAGCTTCATTTTATGAAATCGTTTATGCGGAATTAGATATTGATTCTTCCAAAAAGAGGAATAGTCTTATTGGGATTTACCGCCAGCGATTGTTTTCAAATAACACTCAAGTGCCTCAGCCATTATTAAACGCAAGTAGAGGCAATTTGGCTAAAGGTAACTCCCTGCTATCCTATTTAGTGTCATTCGTACTTACTTACAATTTCGATAACAAATCTGTTCTGTTTAAAATCCTGAATGATAGAATTGAACTTTTTATAGAAGTGGCTCAACTTAGAAATGAAAAAGGCCACGGACAAACTTCAAACGAAAAGGCCTTGAAGCCCCTTTCTAAAGAAGAGGTAGAAAAATATTATGGCTTCATAAAATCATTTATAAACGACTGCATTAAATTCAATTGATATGGGAAAGAATAAAAATAGGAATAAGAATATTCCGCAAAATAACCAACCGGCTAAACAAAATCCTACCGCACCTGTAAAACCAATGCTTACATATGAGCAGAAAATAGAGATTGAGTTAAAGCAGGAGGAACTTGAATCTGTAGAGCCAGTTGATCAATTAACGCCTGAATCTGAGTCTAAATTGAAAGAATCTGAAACAAAAGATGACCTGTCAAAATATTGGAACTTTGTAAAAGATATCAATAAACGCCTGGAATCTCTATTGGTGTCAACTAAGGATGAAAAAGATAAGACAAGTAAGTTAAAAGAAGAGTTAGAATCATCAAAAAAGGAAGCCGATGGTATAAAAGCAGATTTAAAGAAGAAGCTAGAAGACTATAACAAAAAGGACAAAGAGCTTACAGAAAGGGAATTTGCTCTTGACAATGGCGAATACACTGCTGTTATTAGAAGGCTTCTTGATACAATTAAAGACACCGAAAAAAGGGTGTTTACTGATACTGAAAATTTATTAAAGGAACTGTCTGCGTTTCATAAGAAAAATATTGAGGATTTTTCAGAACATATCAGTCTTAATGCTGATTTTGAAAAGCAACAGGCAGAACTTAAAAGAGAAAAGAAAAAGTTTGAAGTTGAAAAACAAATTTTCAAAGATGATTTGCAGGATGAGTTTGAAACCAAGTATTCAGAGCAGTTAACAATAAAAACCGCAGAACTAGAAAGATTACAGCGTAAAGCAAATGCAATTGAGCAGGAGAATGCGAATTTAAAACAACTTTTTGAAGACTTGCAAAATGCCTTTGAATCAACAGAGCCACAAGAAATTTTAATACAACATTCTTTTCTGACTAAAGAATTGGAAAATCTGAAAAAGGAAATAAATGAAAGACCAGAACAATTTGAATTAGATACTAAACAAACAAAAATTGAGGAGCTTCAGGCAAAAGTAACAGAGTATCAATCAAAGATTAATGAAGGGGAATTACTTGAACTCAAACGTATTTTAAGCAATATGGATTCTTATGTTATAGAAATTAACGCCTACAAGAATCAAATAGAAAGTGCAAAAGTTCGGGAAGCTTCATTGAAAAAGACCATTGACGACTTATCAGAAACCATTGATCAACTTAAAGGCGAATCAACTAAAAAGGCGGATGCCTTTGAATTTGCTAAAAATTGCGATTCTGATGCCAGAAACCTTGGTTTCAATCATCTTCAAACCAAAAAGGATACTCCTGCTAATTTGGTTGACCTATCCAGTTATGTTCAGCAATGGATGGCATTCAAGTCCGATAAACCATTTTATTATTCACTAGAAACAATCAGAATATTTCTTGCGGGTTTGCACATGTCACCAATAAGTATTTTGCAAGGAATAAGCGGAACAGGAAAAACAAGCTTGCCAAGAGAGTTTGCGAAGGCTTTGGTTTCTGACGGATATTATGTGGGTGTAGATGATGACAACCAAAATAAAGCTCCCTACAGGATATGTGCTGTTCAATCAGGTTGGAGAGACAACATGGACTTGATGGGCTATTACAATTCTTTTGAACACAAATACAAAGAGACCGATTTCTTTAAAGCTCTATACACAGCTAATCAGCCAAAATATTCTGACACCTTATTCTTGATTATACTCGATGAAATGAATCTTTCAAGACCTGAACACTATTTTGCTGATTTCCTATCACTGTTAGAACAATCTCCATCTGAACGTTATATTGGTCTTACAAACACTCCTAATGAAGTTTTACCGGCACTAATTAAAGGAGGTAAACTCAAGATTCCGGAAAATGTAAGATTTATTGGAACTGCAAATCATGATGAAACTACTTTAGAGTTTGCACCTAAAACCTATGACCGTTCCAATTTGATGGAAATGCCAAAGAACCATCCAGATAAAAAAGACTTTAAAACAACTGATGGTAGCTTCAATGTAAAATACAGTTGGCTGAACACAAAATTCGAAGAGGCTGAGCAAAAGCAGAAAGACTCATTCAATAAGTTCCATACTTTCATAAATTCAGATGATATGAAATTGCTCTTAATGGAAAAAGGAATCGGGATTGGAAATCGTCTTGAGTTTCAGGCAGAGAAGTTTATTAGCGTTTTTGTTGAATCAGGTAAGGAAAAAGAAAAGGATGTTGCAAAAGCAATTGACCATTTAATATCAAGCCGACTTTTTAGGTCCTTGAAAAACAGATACGATTTAGATAAAGCAAATATGACAAAATTCAAGGATGATTATATAAAACTATTTAATACTTCATTTAAGCTTCAGCCAAGTTTTGCAATTGAGTTATTAGCAACAGAAATAAGTAAGAAGTAATGAATCTATATGACAGATATATAGATAAAATTGTCTTGGAAGAAGACCTGCCAAATCAAATTGATTTTGGTAGATATTGTATTATGGATAATGACGGAGGTTTTAAGGATATTACTTATTCAAACTTCCAAACAAATAAAGCAATCAGCCAGGAATTACTTTTAGCGAAAAATAAAAGCATACAGGAAATATTCATGGATATTTCAATTGACCTAGACAAAGCGGGAAATGATAATTTTAATGTAATACCATTAATCCGAAGAATCAAAAATAAATTAGGATTAAATGAGTTTGAAAAACAACTTTATGATAAGGTTTTTCACCTTGAAGAAATATTCAGAGTGCCGCATTATTTGCTTGAAAGAGAGATAGAGAAAGTGAATGTTTCAAGGGCAAAGAGGATACCTTCTAAAAGTTATCAATACCTGGCGTCACATACAGAAGATTGGATTCATAAAAGCATTGTAAGTTTTAAACCAAGCAGAATTCTTAATGAAGAATTGGAATTGAATTTTGATATTTATGAAAATCAACTGGCGGTTGCTTTTCTTGAAAGGTGCTTGATTTATCTTAATTCAAGGATGAAGGAAATCCAGGATATCAAATCTTTTCTATCTGAATATGAAAAACTACTTAAAAACAGAAACGACCAAAAGGGATGGTATAAAAAGATAAATAGAAATCTGAGTTTGATTGGAGCTGTTTATGAAGATGACCATTTTCATGGCAAAAGCAAAGACGGATCAACATTAACTGAAACAGAGGAAACTTTGAACCAAATCAACAAAAGGCTATTGCTACTTCGTAAAAGTGACCTTTTCGACTTGGTAAACAAACGAGCCACACAATCTATTTCGCTTCGCAATACGAATGTATTAGTAAATCACAAACATTACAGGTATATAAAATCTTTATGGATTGAACTTGAGAAGGTGAAGCCAGAAAAAAGCGATTCGGAAAAAATTAAGTTTGAACAAGATGTTTTTAAAGGACTTAGAGCTTATGGTAAAAGTCTATTTACATATATCTTAAAAAACAATTTGGAATACGAACTAAATGGGAATTATACAAATCTAAGTGGTCAACATTTGCTTTTAAGCAAAGTTAATTTCATAGAAACAGACAAAGGAACTTTTCTACTTACGATTGGAAATTACCAAATCAAAATTGTCATTATTGGCAATGAACCTAATGTTGATGATAATCTTTTCTCCGTACTTAAAAGCAAAAATACTTTCGGCTTATATTTTGCTGAGCAAACAATAATAGGTAATTCAAATCTAATTCAAATAAATCCATTAGACCCTGATAGTATTGAACGCTTGGGTACTTTGGTCAGAAAGTTCCTTTTGATGACATATTTAGATAATATTTTCAACGAGTATGAATTTAAACACCTTCTAAAAGATTATATAAAATATATACCAACTCAATTCATAGATTTTATCAGCTATAGTTACAAGTTTCATTCATTCCCCAAAACAAAATTTTCATTTGAAGAAGTAAAAAAAGCTATTGAGAACGACTCAGTATTTAAATCCAAAAGCAGACCTGACCAGGATAACATCTTTAAAGCAATTTCTGATTTGCTTGAGGAAATAGAATTGAATGCGATTCGGCTAAAGGACGATTATTTGAACTGTTTCAATTGTGGTGAAAAACTTCATTCATTCCACATTGAAAAACTAAATTATCTCAAATGTACATCTTGTCAATGTTTAATTGATAGTTCAAATAATGGAAAAATAATTCTGAAAATAGATGATTCAAAGTATAATACAATAGCAATTGATGAATTTGGCATGGATGCTTTAACCTTTAACCAAGCGGAATTATGAGTATCAATAAAAACGCTTATCTAAGATACCAGATACTTGATAAATGCTTTAGCAACAAGTACAAGATTTATTTTATCGAGGATTTACTGGATGAAGTGAATAAGGCATTGGAAGACTTCAATGGTTCCGGTTCTAAAATAGAAAGAAGGCAACTTTTTGATGACATCAAATTTATGGAAAGTGAAGCAGGTTGGTCAATTCCATTAGAAAGAATTAGAGATGGTAAAAAGGTAAAATATCGCTATAGTGAAGATAACTTCAGCATCAAAAATCAAAAGATAAGTGATGAAGAATTAGATGCTATTAATGCTGCATTGATGGTTCTATTGCGTTTCAGAGGGCTTCCTCAGTTTGAATGGATTAACGAATTGGTTCCTAAACTACAATCGCTATTTCAGCAAGATGAGACAATTGAAGTGATAAGCTTTGACCAAAATGAATTTCTCATAGGTTTAGAGCATTTACCAATGCTTTATAAAAGTATAATAAAGGAAACAACTCTTATAATAGAATACCAATCATTTAAAGACGCTAATCCTAAATTGTTAAAAATTCATCCCTATTATTTGAAACAATTCAATAAAAGATGGTTTCTATTTGGCCTTAACAACACAGACAAACTACTCTATAATTTACCATTAGACAGAATTAAAAACATTAAACCTGATTCAACTAAATTTAAGAAAAATATCGGAACAAATTTCAAGGAATACTTTGAAGATATTGTTGGAGTTAGTTTTCAAGCAAATAGTAAACCGATTAAAATAAAGATGCAACTGGATAATGAAATTGCTCCCTACATATTGACTAAACCGTTGCACGGTTCGCAAAAGAAGATTGAGTCAAATGACAAAGGTCTTATTATTCAAATAGAAGTTATCCCTAACCATGAATTGAACCAACTTCTTCTGTCATATGGAGCCGGACTTGAAGTGATTTCACCGAATTCTTTTAGAACTCAACTCAGGAAGATAATTGAAAACATGAGCCATAAATACAACACATGAATTATGATAATTAATAAATTATATAAATATGAGGCTTAAGTAATAATCCACTATATTTTAAGTGCAATAGATTTTTGTGATTCAAAACCGAATAATACAATTAAAAATGAATATAAATAGCCCCTTTGTAGTATTTGAAGGACCTGATGGTGTGGGAAAAACAACTCTTTGTGATTGGTTGTCGAAAGTATATGGATATAAAAAGTATAAATGCATCGGAGGAACTTTTTCAAAAGTTAGAAAACATTTTGACTTAGGTGAAGTATCGGTAAGAGAGCGATTCAGTTTTCTTTGTGGCGATGCAATTAATAACTCATTTATTATTAAAGAAGAGTTAAAATCTGGAAATAATATTGTGTTTGATAGATATTATTTTTCAACATTAGCATACTGCGAAATTGCACAGCCGGGTATCACAAATGATTTCAAATTTTTATTTAATGAATTGCCTAAGCCAAATTATGTGTTTTTTATCACTACAGGTGTTGAAACAATGTTATCTCGAATTTCAAAAAGAGGTGATTTAGCTTCATTTGAAAAAACATTTACGATTAAGGAAAATTACGAAATGCTAATAGCAAAATACATTGAGTTGATTGGTGACAATATATGTGTTATTGACAACAATAAAACCCTAGATTTTGCAATGGATCAGATCAAAAAAGTTATTTGCTTGGATGATGAAGCATATTAAATATTTATCGCTTATGCTATTATTAAAGCAATGAAAACCATCTATTTACCTTCTTAAAATAAAAACAATAATTGTCTAAGAAATGAAAGATATAAGGTTCACTAAAAGCAATAATGGGATTGGGGTTATTATTCATGATGTAGATATTGCTCTAGGCTTATCATCAGCACAAACACTCCAAATTCAAGAGTTGCTTAATAGTTACAAAGTACTCGTGTTTAAAGACCAACAATTATCAGACCAGCAAATAAGCGATTTTGCTTTTCGTTTTGGTCCTCCATTTATACCTGATAATAAATTTCCTGTTTTGGGAAGTCAAGATTCAAGTAATCCCATAGTGATAGTTGGCAATCAAGCCAACGAATACACAAAATCATATTTAGGCCATCAAGAAGTACTTCCACATTCAGATCACCAGTGGTTAAAATGTCCATCATCATCATCAATGCTTTACGCCTTAGATATTCATACAAATTCTGCACCTACAATTTGGTTCGATACGGTTCAGGCATACAAGATACTTGACACTGAAACCAAATCAATTATTGAAAGAATAAAAACTATTACTTACAATCCTTTTTATAGGCCTTTTGGTTCGGTTACAGCAAAATATGTTGATAAAAACAAGGATGTTCCTCCGGGAGATACATTCCCACATCCGTTAGTTAGAACACATCCTCTTACTTTTGAAAAAATACTTTATTTGAATATTGCATATGAGTTAGAATTTGTTGATATACCTTTTAATATCGGAAATGAACTTTTTTCTAAATTGTCTGAGCATATAATTAACCATAGCCCAAAATATGAACATCAATGGAATAATGGTGATATGGTATTCTGGGACAATCGTGCAACATTACACTACAGACCGTCTTTTGATTCCAGTACTCGTAGAGTTTTAAAGCGTGTATCCATTGCAGGTGAAACTCCTTTTAATCACACAGTTTAATTATCAATTAATAATATACAAAATGGAAAATAAATCATTTCAACAATTATTTGGTATAAATCATAAAGTAGAAGTCAGAATTAACTTAACCAACATATGCAACTTGCACTGTGATTTTTGTGATCATGATGCACATCTTCCCATTCAAAGTGGCGGTTCAAAAATATATAGAAAAAAGCCAATTGTTAGCACAATCCACGAATTAGAGAAGCTTTTTGACTCATTGAAAGGAGTTGGTGAAAATGAACGTCATGTGCTTCAAGGAGGTGAAATAACAGTTCTTCCAGTGAAGTTAGTCTCACAAGTAATCGAAATTATGCATTCATATGGAAGAAATGTTGGAATTAGAACAAATGGATATAACATTAAAGGCATTCCATTATCAAGTTTGAACAAGTTAAAATTCATCTATTTGAATGACCACGATAATAATAAAGAGGCAATTGAGTTCTCTCAAAATTATTTATCAAAACATTATAATGGAATAATTATTGACGAAAAAAATCATTTTCACAGAGATCTTAGAAAATATCTTCTTCACAAAGAGGGTACTATAGAAGAAGGATTAAGTTGCAGTCATTTACTTTCAACTTTAACTTTTTTTCCACCATTGGTTCATCCATGCTGCAATAGCTGGGCACTTATGAATGCATTAAATAATGAAAGTATTGCCGACAGTTTGATTAGTGCCGGTTGGTCAACCTTGAATCCAGATTTATTGAATACTTTATCAAATTGGAGAACTACACTACCAAAGGCATTTTTGAAAGTATTTTGTGCAGAATCTTGTTACCTCACAGCAAAAACAATCGAAAGCCCATTGCAAAAAATCAGTTCACATATATCTGATAAAGTTCTAAAATAGAATAGAGATATTTTATAATAATTGATAAAAATGAATTACAGAGCTAATATTATTTTGATAGGTTGTGGTCCTCACGCTAGACGGGTTTATCTTCCAGCTTTGGCGAAAATTGGAAATATTAAATTAGAATTAGTAGTTGACTTGGAAAGTCAAGGTTCGGCAGTTTATCAGGATTTAAAGGAATTTCAGCAAACAGAATTGTTGTTAATTGAGTCATTTACAGATGTTATGCCTGCTGAATTAGCAAAAAAACTTTCAAATTTTGTTCGAGAAAAAGGAATATCAGGTGTAATAATAGCCACTGAACCACTAGTACATAAAGCATATGCCGAATGGGCATTACAAAATGGTTTAAATATTCTTATGGATAAACCAATAACAACCAGGGTAAACGCTATAAGTGATCTTTCAAATGCGGAAGGAATACTAGATGATTATCTCATTTTATTAGAAAAATACAAGCAATTACAGTTTGAAAAAGAAACTGTATTTATGATTAATTCACATCGCAGATTTCATAAAGGGTTTCAGTTTGTCATTGACAAAATTCGTGAGGTTGGTGTAAAAACTAACTGCCCTATTACTTTTATTCAAGCTTATCATTCTGATGGCCAATGGCGATTACCAAATGAAATAGTTACTCAAGAATATCATCCATATTGTTCAGGTTACGGCAAAGCTTCACACAGCGGATATCATATTTTTGATACAATATATCAGTTTCATAAAGCAGCAAATGTTCATGAAAAACTTGCTGACACAATGGAAATAGTTAGTTCTTTGATACAGCCTAACGGTTTTTTTACACAATTAAATAAAAACGATTATTTAAACATTTTTGGCGAAAAATATAATTTATTAAATCAACTGAGTGATGAACAGCTTAAACAAATATGCAGTGACTTTGGAGAAATTGATCTTTCATCAATTATTACGTTAAAGAAGGATGAAGAACCAATTGCTAATTTTAATGTAAATCTTATACATAATGGTTTTGCTGGAAGAACTTGGCTTAAACCTGGGGACGATTTGTATAAAGGGAATGGGCGAATTAAACACGAAAGTTACAATATCCAACAAGGCCCATTTCAAAACATACAAATCCACGCCTATCAGGCCTGCGATAAACATGATGAAATAAACGGTGTAGAAGATTATTTAGGTGGGAAAAATCACTTCGAGATTTATATTTTCCAGAATCCTTTAGTAGCTACTACTTCAAAGCAACCCCAAGTTTATCGTCTTAGTGATATTATCGATTGCCAAAATTCTGAAGATAAATCGATGATCACTATGGAATGGGTGAAATTTAAAGTTGTGGAAGAATTTGCGAACTATTTGACAGGATTGAGAACCAAGGATTCAATCACTTCTCAGATTGAAGACCATCTTATTCCAGTGCAAATTATGAGTGGCATTTATTCTTCTAATATTTTAAGAAAAAGGGGAGATAATAATATAGTCACATCGAATTTTGGTCTTGTAAAAGCACACTACAAATGAAAACAATACTAATTCAATCTGATGTAAAGGGTGCTGAGGAGTTTCGTCACTATTTAAAAAAAACTTTAGCTGGTTTCAATGTAGTAACCTCCATACAAGAAGCAGAATTAACTGAAATAGAAGTTGTAATTATTTGGCTTGATGTACCATCATTCCTTAAAAGTTTGCCTAATTTGAAATTGATACTCTCCTGTGGTAGCGGAGTAGAGCACATTATTGATTCTCCATATCTTCCTCATAGAGTACTCCTTGTGAGGCTCGTTGATGAATATTTGATAAATCGTGTTTCAAATTACGTTGTTGAGCAAATTTTAGAAAAATACCTCCCTCATATCAATATCGTAAATATTGCTGACAATCAGCCAGAAATATTTAGAACAATTCATAAAAATAGAATTAGGGTAGGGATAATGGGCTTGGGGCTAATAGGTGCTGCAAGTGCAACTAAACTTATAAATTTCGGCTTTGAGGTATCAGGTTGGGTTAGCACAAAAAGGGAAAGAGTGATAGATGATGTTTTTATTGGAGAGTCTGAACTTGGCAATTTTGCAAAGAAATGCAATGTTTTAGTATGTCAATTGCCATTAACGAGTAAAACAAAAGGAATTTTAAACATGCACCTTTTCAATTTTTTACTTGACGGTTCTTTTTTAATTAATGTAGGCAGGGGTGGGCATCTGGTAGAGTCTGATCTTATTCTTGCTTTGGAAAACAAAAAGCTATCTGGTGCATGCCTTGATGTTTTAGAAGTGGAACCAATACCATTGAACCATCCTTTTAATAAATATCCCAATATAAAAGTTACTCCTCATGTCGCTGGATATATAGGGTCAGATACCCAAGCACCTTATGCTTCAAAAGTGATTAAAGAATTTTTCAACAATGATATAATCAAAGGGGTAGTTAATTATAATACCTTTTATTAAGGCTGTTTATGGATTCAAAAATGTATGTTAAACCGAAAATTATTCTTCACTGTCAATATGTTTATGGCATAGGGCATTTCGTTAGAGCACTTGAACTGGCAAGAGGTTTAAGTATATATTTTGAAGTATACATAATCAATGGTGGCGAAAGTGTACCCAATTTCGACTTGCCAGAAACAGTGAAATACATACAATTACCAGCTATATATAAAGATGAAAATTCAGACTTATTATTATCAGTAGATTCATCATTTACCATTGAGGAATGTTTTATTCTTCGTAAAAATATTATTAAAGAAACAGTATTGAATGTTATGCCTGACATTTTAATTACAGAGCATTTCCCCTTTGGTTTACTGTTCGAAAAAGAAGTGATTGAACTGATTACTGAAGTTAAGAAATTTAATCCATTATCCAAAGTAGTATCAAGCGTTCGGGACATTATAGAATCAAGTGGAGGAGGAGAAAAAGATGAATATATATCTGATTTAATAAATAAATGGTATGACTTAATTCTTGTTCATGGTGATGAAAGAATGGCAGATTTAACATTTAGTTTTTCTAAAGTTGCAAAAGTGCCTGTCCCAATTTTTCATACTGGCTATATTGTAAGACAAATTCCAAACAAGGAAATTTCGGATGATTATCCTCTTGTCTTAGTATCGGTTGCAGCGGGCCGGCTGGGTAATGAATTACTGGATGCCATAATTGATAGTCATTTATTAATTAAGGCAAAGATAAAACACAAGCTCGTCCTGTTTTCCGGTGCGTTTCAAAAAGATTTCAGTAGTTTAAGAGAAAGGGTTTATTCTCTTGATTCGTTGGATATAACTATTCATTGTTTTGATGGTAATGAATATTTAAAATATCTATCAAATGCCTCCCTAGTTATTTCACTCGGTGGCTACAATTCCATAATAGAGTCCATATCTGCCCAAAAAACAATGTTAGTCTACCAAAGAGGGTTTTCTGGAGTTAATAAAGAGCAGTATTTAAGAATTATACTTTTTGAAAAATACGGTAGTTTGTCCATATTAAAACCAGAGGATTTGAACCAAAAGAACTTGTCAAATATTATTGTAAGTATGATTGAGGAGATAAAAACAACTAAAGTTGAATTAAACTTTGACGGTGTTAAGAACTCAACAAATGCCTTACTTGATCTTTACAACGATTATAAATCTATTTAAATGATAAGCTTCAATAGCAAAAACATAACCATTTTATTGTATCATCAAATTGGTGATGTTCCTAAATCTGAGACAAATCTTAATTGCTTTTGCAGATTTAAGGATTTTTATCTTCAAATGGAATTTCTTAAAAATTCAGATTATAAGGTGATATCCTTAAAAGAGGCAATAGATATGATATTTAATATAGAAAGTATTGATGAAAATTATGTTGTCCTTACGTTTGATGATGGCTGTGAAAAGTTTTATGATATTACTTTCCCTGTTTTAGATAAATTTAATTTCCCATCAACTATTTATCCTATAGCAGGATACTTGGGAAAACATGCTATAATTAATGGGTATGAACATCCAGGTCTAAAAATCCTTTCGAAAAAAATGTTGTTCGACCTAAGTCAACTTGGAGTTGAAATTGGAGCTCATACAATGAACCATTTTAAATTGACCCAGGTAGATAATATAACTGCGTTTAATCAAGTTAAAATAAGTAAGGATACGATAGAAGCCATCATTGGAAAAAATATCAATTCGTTCTCTTTTCCACACGGGGATTACAATAATGATGTTGTCGAAATAGTTTCTCAAGCAGGTTTTACTAATGCCTTGACTTGCATTAGTGGGTCTGCTAATAATGCAAAATCAGTATTTGAATTACCGAGAAAATACATAACATATTTTGACACCTTGGAAATATTTAAGTCTAAACTTAATTGAAATTATAGAATATGTTGCATGTCATATTTATGAAAATATTTAATCCAAGGCACATTTTCAATTAGTTAAAACCCCATACAAAAGATTACCCTGCCCCTCCGCCCACAAGCACGGCTTATGCAGTGGCTAACCCACAAAGCCAATCCTTCCACTGCATCTATGGAATGGCCTGCATTTTTAACAGTCATATTTCTTATGGCAGAGCAGGCAACGATTCTTTACAATCGAAAAATGCAAAATAGTGACCATTGCAGCGAACCGCCACTGGAAGGTGGTGAATTGTATTTGCTAAGGCAATAGCCCGAAGAACACTATGAAATCAAACAACACATCGTACTAACGGTGCAACAAAATTGTCCGGTATATGAAATACTACAGAGCCCCTTACCGCTTTATCGGATTTTAAGTATATGTATTCCTCAAGTTGGGTCAATATGACAGTACACTGGTTCGCTTGGCCGGATTATATTCGATTTTTTTCTATCGAGTTTCACTTTTTATTAATATACTAGATTAAATAATCTGCAATTGTTTGAATTTCAATGTTATATGTTTTATTAATTTGATTTATGAAATGATTTATATATATTTCAAACGCATATTATTCACTTTAAACTGATTAAAAGTAAAATTGATCAATCAAATTCTTCTTAAAGATATGCATTTCACTGTAAAACAATATGTTAGAACTTGTTAAGAGTACCATTTTCTTCGACTTAGAAGTCAATAATCAGAATAAAATCACTGATATTGGGGCTGTAAGTGCTGCTGATCATGTATTTCATGGAAGTTCAATTAATGACTTCTTTGCCTTCATTAAAGATGCTGAATATTTGGTTGGGCACAATGTTATAAAACACGATCTGAAATATCTTGAACCTTTGGATAGTAATGGCATTCTGTCGTCAAAGGAATTTATTGATACATTATTGCTTTCTCCTTTGCTTTTTCCAAAACGGCCTTATCATAAACTTCTGAAGGATGACAAGTTGTTTGTAGAGGAATTAAATAATCCCGTAAATGATTCAAAAAAGTCCAGAGAACTATTTTATGATGAAGTTGTTGAATTTAAGAAATTAGATGACCAACATAAAATTATTTATTTCCGATTATTAAACCAGTGTCTAGGTATTCAAGGTTTCTTCAAATACATTCAGTTTGAAGTTCAAGAATCAGATTATACTGAAATCATAATAAAAAAACATTTTTCAGGACTACTATGCGAAAATGCCAATATCAGTGTATGGTTGAAATTTCCATTGGCACTTTCTTACTGCTTGGCACTCATTAGTGCAGATGATTCAACATCACGAATTGCACCTTGGATATTAAAGAATTTTGCAGAAGCTGAAAGAATATACCACTCGCTACGCGGAACACCTTGTCTGCAAGGATGTAATTATTGTAATCAATCTTTGAACCCATACAACACATTAAAGAAATATTTTGGGTATGAGTCCTTCAAAACTTTTGATAATATTAATTTACAGGAAAATGCAATTCGAGCAGCAATTAATGGAGATTCAATTTTGGTAGTTTTCCCGACGGGTGGTGGAAAATCATTGACTTTTCAAGTGCCTGCATTGATGGATGGGGACAATGAAAACTCACTCACCGTGATTATAAGTCCATTAGTAGCTTTAATGAAGGACCAAGTAGATAATTTAGAGAGTAAATATATAACAGGTGCAGTAACTATTAACGGCCTTTTAGATCCAATTACAAGATCCAATGCAATTGAACGAATTGCTGATGGAGGTGCAAATTTGCTATATATTGCTCCGGAATCTCTAAGGTCAAACACCATTTTTAATTTATTGGTAAATCGTAAAATTGCAAGGTTCGTAATTGATGAGGCACACTGTTTTTCTTCATGGGGTCATGATTTTAGAATTGATTATCAGTACATAGGAAAATTCATGAATGAACTGGTAGCTGTTAAAGGCTTAGATCGAATGATTCCGGTTTCATGCTTTACGGCTACTGCTAAAAAGAATGTTATAGCTGATATTAAAAGTTATTTTAAAGAAAGTGTGAAGCTTGAATTAAAGGAATTCACAACCTCATCACAACGCAAAAACTTGCATTACGAGATCTTTGAAGAAGGTACAGAGGCATCAAAGTTTAATAGATTGATAGATTTAATTAAGGATAATGATCCATCTATAGTATATGTGTCAAGAGTCAAAAAGGCACAGAAATTGGCGGAAAATTTGACCAAAGCAGGGTATATTGCTTGCTATTATCATGGCAAGTTGAATAATGAGGACAAACAAAAAAACCAGGAAGATTTTAAGAAAGGCAGAATTAATATCATGGTTGCAACCTCCGCCTTTGGAATGGGTGTCGATAAAGCTGATGTGAAACGCGTAATCCACTATGATATTTCAGATTCTATTGAAAATTATGTTCAGGAAGCTGGTAGGGCTGGTAGAGATGAGAAGTTACAAGCAGAATGTAGCATTCTATACAACGAGTCGGACATTGATAAGCATCTAATATTATTGAATCAGACGAAACTTAATAAAACTGAAATTGAACAAATATGGAAAGGGATTAAAAAACTTACCAGAAAAAGAATGAAAGTTTCCAATTCAGCACTTGAAATTGCAAGAGCTGCAGGATGGGAAACTTCTATAAGGGATTTAGAAACAAGAGTTACAACTGCAATTGCGGCTCTGGAAAAAGCTGGATATGTTCAGCGCAGCCGCAATTCCCCCAGGGTTTTTGCCAACAGTATTCAAACAAAAACAGCCCAGGAGGCAATTGATAAAATTAATTCAGCAGAAGCCATTTCACCAGCTCTTAAGCAAGATGCCGCAAGAATCATAAAAAAATTAATATCTCAAAAACGAAAATCAGAAGCATCTGGCGATGATGCAGAATCGCGAGTTGATTATATATCAGAACATTTAGGTATCGAACAACATCGTGTAATTGATATTATAAATTTATTAAAGCAGGAACAAATATTGGCGGATCATCATGATATTTCTGCCAGTATTGACTTTGAAAAAGACCCATCAAAAATTATTGAGGTGTTTGAACTTTTCAGGAAGTCAGAAAAGGAATTATTGGAGTTAATAGATAATGAAAAATCGTTATTTAATCTTAAACAATTAAGTGATAAAATTAGACAGACTACAAATATTAAAACTAGTCCGGCAATTCTTAGAACAATAATAAATTTTTGGGCAATTAGTTCCTTTGTTGAAACACATAGCCTAAAGCCCAATATAGTTGAAATTAATTTTATAAAATCTGTCGATAGTTTGCAACATGAAATGATTAACCGCCATCAGGATTCTGCAGCTATATTTCGTCATTTATTAAATAAAGTTGAAGAGTCCAAACGAAATGAAGATAGGGATGATTTAGTTTATTTTTCTTTGACAGAATTGCATGGAGTCCTTGATCCGTTGTTAGCAGATCATAACAAAACAAAAGACTTTCGGGAAATTGAAAACCATTTATTCTACCTTTCCAAAATTGGTATATTAAAAATCGAAGATGGCTTTATTGTAATGTATAATAAATTGCAAGTCGAGCGGACAGAAGAAAATTCAAGAAAGCAGTATACTGATGATGATTATAAGGAGCTATCGGATTACTATAAAAACAAAACGGAGCAAATTCATATTGTGGCAGAATATGCTAAAAAATTAATTAACGATTATGATGAGGCTTTAAGTTTTGTGAATGATTATTTTACACTTAATTATTCATCATTCATTAGTAAATATTTTCCGGATGCTACTACACGGGAAGCACTTTCAAAACCCATCTCACCTAAAAAGTTTCGTGAAATATTTGAAACCGTTTCACCACGTCAAGCTCAGATACTTACGGCTAAGGAAAAATTGATTTCAGTTATTGCCGGTCCAGGATCAGGCAAGACCAAGGTTCTTGTTCATAAAATGGCAGCTCAGTTGTTCCTGGAAAACATTAAATCAGAGCAATTGCTAATGCTTACATTTTCTCGATCGGCAGCGTCAGAATTTAAAAAGAGATTGTATGATCTCGTTGGAAATGCAGCTGCATATGTTGAGATCAAGACATTTCACGCATATTGTTTTGATTTGTTGGGTCGAATGGGTAGTCTTGATAATTCTCCTAAGATTGTTCAGGATGCGGTAGATGGAATAAAAAATGGTGATATAGAAATATCAAGGATTACAAAATTGAGTTTGATTATTGACGAAGCGCAGGATATAAGCAAGGAAGAATATAGATTGATACAGCTTTTATTAGAGAAAAACGAAAACCTAAAACTTATTGTTGTTGGGGATGATTTACAAAATATATATGCATTCAGAGGCTCCGATTCAATTTATTTGAAACAATTCGGTGAAATGGCTGGTTCGCAGAAATTTGAATTAACCGAAAATTTCAGAAGTTCTGCAAAAATAGTTGCAGTAGCAAATTCATGGGCAACAAATTACTTGACTAGTATCCGAAAAGAAGTCCTTGTAGCACATGACCTTTCAAATAAAGGGGAGGTTATCATAATTAATTATAATTCAGGCGAATTTATCAATTCTCTAGCTTTGTATTTAAAAAGCACTCCTCTTTCCGGATCTACCGCTGTTTTCACCAGGACTAATGAGGAAACATACTTTGTGTCAGGATTTTTGGCTAAATGGAATATTCCTTTCAGGTTGGTTAATACAAATGATGGTTTTAATCTGCGGGAATTATATGAATTACGTGCATTTCATAATTTATTGTCAATGGTAAGCGAAAATGCTGAACGATTTTCTGATGACACATGGAATGATGCAAAAGATATTTGGAAGAAGGAATTTATTAATAGCCCTCACTTTGATTCATGCTACCTAATAATAAATCGTTTTGAAGAAGAAACACCTAAGCGAAAAGTGCTCAGCGAATGGATAGATTATGTTCAGCAATCCCGTTTCGAGGATTTCCTAACAATTCATCATAATCTTGTTTATGTAATGACTTTGCATAAGGCGAAAGGAAAGGAATTTGATAATGTGTTTGTGTTGCACAAAGATGGATTTGTGCTTAACGAAGAAGAAAAGCGACTGATTTATGTCGGGATTACAAGAGCCAAAACAAATTTATATATACATACAAATACAAAAATTTATAATAATTTGAAATTAGCGGATATCAAATTTATTGATGGATTAGAGTCAACGGAGGTAAATGATACAAAAAATATTTCGTTGACTCATAAGGACGTTCAATTAGGCTATTTTGCTTTCGTGCAACATCACATAAATAACTTAAGATCGGGAGATCAGCTTGTTATTAAAAATGGTGATGGTTATAACAGGAATGATAATAGGGTTGTTCGTTTTTCTGATGCCTTTATGAAAAAACTTGAAACTGAAAGACAAAAAGGATTTTTGCCCACTCATGCAATAATCAGGTTCATAGTTTATTGGTTGACAGACGAAGGCAAAGAGGTGAAAATAATACTTCCTCAAATCACTTTAAAAAGAGAAAAGTTTACGGAGTCAATTGATTTGTCAAATAATATAACGTAGATTTTATTATATGCCCGCCAACAAATCAGCCATAATCCGATACAAAATTCTTGATGAATGTCACCGACAAAGTGGATATGACTGGACATTGGAGCAATTGACGGATCATGTTTCTGATTATCTAATTAATGAATTGGGTTATTCTAAAGGAATCAGCAAAAGCTCCATTGAAAAGGACCTCCTGCACATGAAATCTTCTGAAGGTTACTATGCTCCAATAGAAATGAAAAAACGCCTATCGGTCATATTTATTACTATTCGGATTCCCGGTTTTCAATTTCTAATTCACACCTTGATCGGGATGACGCCGGAAAGTTATAGGAGGTGATCCAGTTATTGAAGAAGTTTGAACATTTGCCGCAAGTACGTATTGGAGTCCAAAGAGTTAAAATTATTTATTAAGGAATATGTTATTAAATGCATTTTGATTTTAGATTCAATTGACAATAATAACTGCCTCAGTTCATTAATTAATGGAGTTGTTTTTGCGCATAATCCTTCAACGTGAGGATATATATTTTTTCAATTCAACAAAATTGATGATTAGTTAGCACCAACAGTATGGAGTTGACACTCAGTTAAAAATTTGTAGAGATAATTATTTATGGGCAGTAGCGATTAGTAGCACACAAGATACCTGAGTTTTGTTTATATAATTAAATAGGCTAGCATACATAATTTTAAATTGAACCTCAATTGGTATTCCAATAAGCCGCCTCCGCTTCCTCCCCAGGGCCAAATACATCAATCCAAGGGTTATCGCCTCTATTGTGAGCCGGGTTCATGGGGTCGTAGTCCCAGTCGCCGTTTTCAAGTTCTTCGGAAGAATATTTATTGGGTTTGTGATAATCTAAATTATTGTCATCGTCATAATCAATTTGATGTTCCTTACTCCATTTCAGTTCCTTTTCCAATCTTTTGTTATCCTCAACGTCAGATAATTTGAAAGAAGAGTATTGAAGGGTTATCTGTTCCAGGACATCCTGTGGCAAAACAAAATGATCAAGGTTCATGATACACCATTTGATATAGGATGGTTGAATTGAAAGAATTTCGGACAATGTTTTTCCTTTGAATTTACCAAAGGAGAGTGTCGATTCAAGGTTGTAGAATTTCATGGTTAATTTTTTTGATAGTTCAATTAAACATCCCTGGCCTCTTCCCCAATAAATTTTCCCTTACAGATTTCAATCCCGGGTCCATTCTTTCAGGACGAGTGAGAGGTGATTGACCGGCTATGATGTGATTTTGGCGACGTTCGGCGATATGCTCTTGAATTTCCAGAAGTCTTTCGTAGCTGGTTTTTCCCATACTGTATTTAGCTATTACTACAATGAATTCTAGGAAGAAGAAGACGGCGGTGATTAGCCAGAATGCTTTTTTAACAGCTTCACTTTTGTCATACAGCCTGTCAAGTGCCTCGCAACGGTTGAGCAAGCCGGTTGAGTTGAAATTGGCTTCTGTTTGAGCATCAATTTTATCTTTTAATGCATAGTAATTTTTCTTTGTTTGAGTCAGAGACTCTTTTTCCTTCAGATACTCAGTTTCCATCCTTTTGCTCACCCTTGCTTTCAGTTCCGTAACGACACCAACACCTTTTTTCATAGTTCCTCCGGAGGCATCTGCTTCTTTAACCATATTCGTTACGGCATTTTGCCAAAGATTATTCGACTCGTTAACCGTGATTTCTCGTTGTTTAATTTCATTGACAAGATCTGCAGATGCAATTTTAAAAGCACTTTCTTTTTGTTCTTCTTTCATCAGGCTCAATTCCTGATCTATGTCCGATTTAAAAATCAGTTGATCAATAAACATCGCGGCAAGCAAGGCAATAGCAACTGCAAGGAGAATTCGGAGTGTGACAATAGTCCAATGTCCGTTACCCATTAAGATGAGACGCTCCAACGCAAAAACGATGAGACCAAATGCAAGTGATGTAAATAGACCGGCCTGAACATCATGGCTCAAAATATCACAAGCAATCAGATATCCTAAAACAGCCCAGGTGATTACAGGCACCATTATGGCTGTGGCCTGCAGATATACCTTCTTTCTGCTCTGAGGAGTATTGGTTTTAAGGAGTGCGTAATCTTCACCTAGAAAGAAACAGCAGAATTTTAGCATAGTAGTATGGGTTTTAGTATTAGTTAAACATTCCTGAATTAGCACCTAACATTTTCTCTACCTGGTAATCTTCCAGGCCTCGCATATAACCTTCGCGATATTCATTTACAACTTTCATTACCAACCCCTCTTCAGCACTTGAATTTTCTTTTTCTTTTTCAAGTTGCATAATAGTTTGCATTTGATTTTCGATTAATAAATCCAGCCGCTTCACCATTCTTCCCGACAACCCTTCAATTTCAATTCGGTGCTCTTTCTGCAATTGTATGTCCTTGCGCAATGTCTCCAGTTGCATGTCTACGACATTGCGGAACTCACACATTAGTGATCTTATTTTAGCATTCAGAATATCACCGGAATGATACGTGTAACCATCTCTGTACCCTTCCGAAGCATATCCCTTTTCGAGAAATTGTGCTAACGGATTTAGCTTTGCATTACCTGAAGTCCGGAAATTAGCAGGAGCCTGATGATCCACAAATAATTGTTCATTCATATCGTCCGCAGATGGAGCGTTTGTAAGACCGGTTTCAGACACTGCTTCATTTGATTTAGAGCCGAATAATTTTTTTAGGATGTTCATGATGAAATGGGTTTAAAGAGTTAGTAGTTGAAATGTGGAACAGTGAATTTATTATGACCGTTTTGATGACATGCGTTGCAAAGGGTAATCAGATATTGATTGTGGTAGTCCCAGGGAAACCTGTATAGCCCTGTACGAGGATTTATATGATACTGGCGATGATGAACTTGAAGCCCTACCGAACCCCCACAGTTCCGACACAGCCGATTATCTCTGAGCAGGATTTCTTTCCTCTTCTTTAGCCACTGCGGATGAAGAAGTAATTTTTGATATTCGGAAGTTTCCACGACTTTCATTTAATCCATGTTGATTGAATGACACAAAGGTGAAATGGAACTCTGCAACCTATTTGAGGAGTTGGAGGGAAATAAATTATGAAGTTAAATTGGAAACTATTTATCCAAATAAGCTGCTGTAAACCAATATAATGACCAATAATTTGGTTAAGACTTTATATTGTTTACTTTTGGGAAGAAGAGAAAAATTGTGGCTTCGTAAACAACAAATTTTTTATGAAAATTATTTTACTTTTTCCCTTTACTGCTCTAATTATTTTGACTTCAATGCTATATGTTGTAAGGAAAAACCTATTGGAAAAAGTGGAAAAAGATTAAAGACGCTTATTATAAATGCTCACCTCACCCTTCATACCCAACCAAGTCTACAACCGACGGGAGTTCCAGCGGCAGTATGGTGGTACTCCGCAGGGAGGGATAGCACCATGTGCGAATTTTCCATACATTTTTATTTTCACCAAACAAACCGGACAGCGACATGGCTATAAAGACAATTGGGAGAATGAGCATGTTTTTTCTTATACCGGAGAAGGTCAGATTGGGGATATGAAATTTGTCAGGGGCAACTTGGCATTGAGAAATCATCTGGAAAATGGAAAGCGGGTTTTTTTGTTTGAATATGTTTCTAGCGGCTTTGTGAAATTTGTTTCAGAAGTAGAGGTTTTTGATTTTGATTACTTTGAAACACCAGATCGCGAAGGACAGCTTCGTGTTGGTATCAAGTTCTTTTTTAAGCGAAAAGGCATTTACCTTCCCGCGGAAGCGAGACCTTTTACCGGATTGCAACAAGCTGCAGAGCCACCTCCATTATATCTGTTAAACAAACCAACCGAAACTGAACGAAAAGGCTTGGTTACATCACGAGTTGGTCAAGGAGCTTATCGAAAAAGTATTATTCACCGTTGGGAATATCATTGCGCAGTAACCGGCTTCAACAAACCGGAAATTTTAATTGCTTCACACATCAAACCCTGGAAAGATGCGAACAACGATGAACGTCTCGATGTAAATAATGGCATTCTGCTGTCGCCTGTCTATGATGCACTTTTTGATCGCCACTTCATCAGTTTTGAAAATTCCGGGAAGATTATTCTATCAAATCAGATCGAAACAGAAGCCTACAAAAAACTAGGGGTTAGCGGACAGGAGGCAATTCGGAAATTGAATAGCGACAATTTTTCGTACTTGGAGCAGCATCGGAATCGGATGGTTTCAAAATAATTGTTTGATTATTACTTTTTCCATAGTTAACTTCGTTGCTGCCTTGTTACGGCTTTTAAAAAAAGTTTACAAATGTCCTCCCATAAAGAATTAGTTTGAAAAGAAACATCGTATTCTCAAATCACATACTTTAGCTACCAATCAAACCAAGCAATCAATGAGAAAATTCCGATTCTTAATAGTACTAATTTCTTTAGCATCACTTAGCACCTCGTTTGGGCAATCTAAATTAAAGGCTATCAAAGCCGGGAAGCTGATTGATGTGGTAAGTGGGAAAGTGCTCCTTAACCAGGTTATTTTGATTGATAGCACCAGAATTATTGAAATTGGTTCTGCCATTGCGATTCCTCAGAATGCTGAAGTAATTGATTTAAGCAACTACACGGTGCTTCCCGGGTTGATTGATTGTCACACGCACTTAACCGGCGAGCCGGGGGATAATTATTACGAGGATATTTTCAGAAAAACAGCCATTGATTATGCCATCAAGGCGCACATTTATGCCAAACGAACGCTGGAAGCCGGCTTTACCATGGTGCGTGATGTGGGTGCCAGTGCTTTAATTGATGTTTCTTTACGCAATGCCATCAATTCCGGCGAGGTTATCGGACCAAGAATGCTGGTTGCCACTTTTGCATTGGGAGCTACGGGAGGTCACGCTGATTTGACCGGATTTAATCCGAATATCGATTGGAAAGACAATGACGATTTTACCGGTGTTGCCGATGGTGTTGATGAAATACGCAAACGTGTACGCAATAATGTAAAGTTTGGTGCCGATTGGATTAAAGTATCAGCGACTGCCGGAGTGCTGAGTGAGGAAGAGAGTGCAGGTGCGGCTCAGTATTCACTCGAGGAGTTGAAAGTGATTGTTGAAGAAGCGCACCGCTGGGGCAGAAAAGTTGCTGCGCATGCTCACGGAACCGAAGGAATAAAGCTGGCCATTCAGGCTGGCGTCACCAGTATTGAACATGGTAGTTTGATTGATGATGAGGGAATTCGTATGATGAAAGAAAAAGGCACCTGGCTGGTAGCTGATATTTATAACGATGATTACATTCTGGCGGAATACACAAAAAAAGGATATCCTCAAAAAATAATTGAAAAGGAAAAACTGATTGGCCGGCTGCAACGCGAAAATTTTCAAAAGGCGGCCGCTGCAGGAGTGAAGATAGCTTTTGGTACCGATGCCGGAGTATATCCTCATGGCGGGAATGGGAAACAATTTTTTTACATGGTTAAATTTGGATTAACTCCCATGCAAGCCATTCAATCGGCAACCATTAATGCAGCCGATTTGCTTGATTGGAAAGACAAAACAGGCTCCATCACAAAAGGAAAATTTGCCGACATCATTGCCGTTGAAAACAACCCACTGGACGATATCACGATTCTGGAACATGTGAAATTTGTGATGAAAGAAGGGGTGGTCTATAAAAATGAATTGAAGAAAAATTGAGGTGGTGCATGTTTTGGCACCTCAGCTGAGGATTTTAAATCGTGAGCGCTATAGTTCAGTTGCATTCTACAAAAAGCCGAAATCCAATTTCCCATTTAATATTACTCACTCACTCCTCATAAATTTACTTGCAGGAATCACTTGTATCTTTTTGCCTCCATATTCAATAACATCTTCCTGATCAATTGTTATTATGTAACCAGTGTCGCTTTTAAATTTATCAAGAGCTTCTAGTAGTCCGTCGCATTCGCGGTGCATGTTATCGTTGTTGAGTTGGGTACATGCCTGAAGGGCCATTACAAATTTTTTCTTTTTAAAGAGAACAAAATCACACTCTTTATTTTCCTGGAAGTAATAGATATCGTGTCCTGATTTGCGCAAATGTGTATAGATCATATTCTCAAACAATCTGCCACGGTCCTCTGAAAAACTTAATGAATTAGAATAGGCCATTCCTGTATCAACAATATAAACTTTTCGCGGATTTACAATACGACTAGCTGTCGACCAGTTGAATTTTTGCAGATAAGAAAAAAGATAGGAATCCTCCATCCACGAAAGAAAATCGGAGACGGTATTTGCAGAGCCGATGCTGAATTTCTTACGAAGGTTATTATAGGTGAATTCTTTCCCAACGTTTGATGTCAGATACAACGCAAGATCCATTAAGATCTTAGTGTTTTTTATTCCATATCTCACTGCAATGTCTCTAAGTATAATATCTTTGAACAAGGTTTGTAAAATCTCATTGTTATGACTCTCCAGATACACCGGGAAACCTCCATGTTGAATATATTCATGTAAATTATTAGCTTTTTTTCTTGTCTCAGTAAATAGGATATATTCGTTATATGAAAAAGGAAAAAGTTCATGCCGAATATGCCTTCCGGTTAACTTGCTTCCTAATTCCTTGCTCAATAATGCAGCATTTGAACCGGTAACGAATATCTTTTTACCATTATCATGCAACTGACGAACAAAAACTTCCCACCCAATTACATTTTGAATTTCATCAAAGAACCAGGTGTTAATGTTTTTATCAGCTACCTCAATCAATTTTGGAAAATCCGATACTTCAAATCCAAACACTCTTGAATCTTCAAAATTGAAATAGCCCGTCTCCGTATAAAACTTATCCATGATTTGTGTCATCAAAGTGCTCTTTCCACATCGCCTGATTCCTGATATTACCTCAATCATTCCCGTAGTGGGAGTAAAATCTGCAATCATATCCCTCTGAATCAACTTTGCTTGGTTCATATGAAGGTACTGTTGCTGTTCGATGAACGCCTGCCTTATATTTTCTTTGATAATCATAACACTTGTCTTTATATTACAAATATAAGGATCTTTATATTGATAATATAAACTATTTTAAAAAACTTGCTAAGTAATTGTATAGCAATGTATTATAATTTCGATAGAATCAACCATCATTAACTCAATTTAAGAAAAAATTTACCAATTTGATTTAAAGCAGTTCCAAAACAACAAGGAATACTATCAATTTCATGGCAACAATTTAATACAGTTACCGGAAGCAATATCGAACCGGCCGGATCAAAAAATTATTCTCCATGAAAACAAGAATGAAATCACTCACCCCTATAATGAAACAACAACCCCGTCTCGAACGGTGTCCACAAACAAGTTTTTAACCCTGCGGTTTTGAGTGCTTTGTTAGACCAGGTGTTGCAGGTACTGAAAAGGTGGTAGCTCCCCATTGCTTCATAAAATGCATCGTTGGTTCCGTAGTTGGCATCCGTTTTAATGTGGATGACATCTCCCGAGTCGGACTTCTCAAAACCCGCTATAATAAAATCGCATAGCTGTTGATATTCATCTGAGCTGATTTGAATGCGGATGCATTTTTCACTTTCAACCATTCGATTGTAAAAAGTAGTGTGCATTGCGGAGGTGCTTAATCCGGTAACGGCACGGAACGCCACACCGAAAGTCAGATCGTCCCAGGTGGGTGTTTGCAGATAAAAGCCTTTGTCACCCCACCCCATGCCGACCCATTTTGCGGTTGTATCATTACCGGTGGTGTTTTCATACTTTACCAGAGTACTCCAATCGATGACGGACGTTTTTACCGGAATCACAATATCGACATGCACTCCGTTTGAGAGGAGGTATATGGTGAAATCTGCTCCCGGCTTACGGTCGTTATTAACTGAAATGCGCGATAAACCAAATGCCATGATCAGATAAAGCAGGATAAATCCGGCAATGAATAGTAAGGTAACAAATACAAATTTCAACAACTTTTTCAAACCGTGTGAAATAATATCAATTCTGAATGTAAATTAACAACTTCGGATCAAGTTTCTAATGCAACAATTTTTGCAAAAGAATGTATTTAGAGCTCAAATTCAATCATTTTAAATGCCATTTGAAAAACATTTTGAACTTAAATTAGAATTTGCAAGAAAAGAATATAATTTAACAGATGTTTCAAGAAGCTTTGATATCAAAAAGGGCGGTGAGATTTGTATCGCACAGCCCTTTAATTTTCCTTTATGAAGCCGCAATTCTATCTCTGGTCAATTCGAAATAAATACCCAATGGAGACAAATCCTTTCACCATTAATTGAGAGACAGTTGTTTCTTCAGGAGCTTTTTTATAAATTTCTGATGTTGAATACGCTTTGCTTAGTTTTTCCGTATAACCACCTATGACACCAACGTCAAGAACAATCATATGTTTTTTTCCGAATGAAGGTCCCATGCCCAATAGTAGTCGAGGTCGTACTTTTTCTGTGATGGATATACCTGGACCAAATGCAAAGTGTAAACCTACTTTAGGGTATTCTTTTAATTTAAATCCTTTTCTCAATAACAGTGTTGCACCGAATTCAGACTTTTTAAAATCTTCAGTAACAATTTTAAATTGTGATGTCGAATCTGTAAGGACAGTTTCAACTGTACTGTATCCTTCATCATACAAATTACTTCCATAAAATGATAGACTAACACCTGCATATGATGTATTCACACGAGGGAATAATATTTCTGTTGAATATTTTTGTAATGGGTAATCTGATTTAATCGGTTCGATTGTTATTTTCAATTTCCCTATATCACCATTAAACTGCTGAGGTAATGAAGTATAAGAAAAGGAAGAATTGTTATCTTGTAGTAATACAGCACTAAGCAGTTGATTTGATTTTTCCGCGTTGAGCGACTCTTCAGCTTTGCCTAAGGTTTCGACAAAAGAACTGTAGGTGCTTTTGATTTTTGTGTCATTATCTGAGAGGTTTTTTTCTTCAATTATTTGTTTTCTGGATGAAACAAACTGAGTATAACTATCGCTATGTTCACTTATTTTACCTTTCATTATTCTGATTTTTTCACGCAACCAAATGATTTTTTCTAAAGCAGCAGCAAAATTAAAGGAGGAATTTAATGATCTAAAATTTACAGAACCCGGCATTTCAACTTTTGATTTTAGCAGATATAAATTTGTAGCAAAATAGATACTATCAATGGATTGTTTTATGCTATCCAAAACTGAAATTTGACTAGTTAAAAACAATTTCTCTTTATCCATACGGTCAATGATTTCCTTTAGAGAGTTTGGAATTGACGAAACTGTTTCTTTTTCGACAATGCCATAAGTCAGTGATTTACTACCTGTACTTGAAGCAATTTGAGCAAGAATACCTGCTGAGCTTAATGAATTGGTTAAAGCTGAAATGTTTTCAACATTAAAACCAATGAAGTCCGGAGTGGAAAAGGTTGAGAATAATGTGCTATCGGATTTTTCAAGCTGTACTTTATACAAATTTAGATTTATGCTATCAATAACAATACGATAGCAATCACCACTTTTTAAATCATCAAGTTCTATTAGGTCTCGGAATAATTTTCTTTCAAAGTTGAAATGAATATCTATACACTGTTGTGCATAGGAAGATGAGGTCAACAAAATAATTATTAAGATTGTTGTGAATTTAAACTTTATCATATTGTTAAACTTTAAATGAGAGTTAATATTTAAGATGTTTTATTTGAGATCAGAACCCATCGCATATAAATATTTATGATATTCAGTTATGGAATCAGATATGTGCACTTTCCCTGCCCAGTTTATTTTATAAATTTTATCTCCTTCCTTAAAAGTAATAAAGTAAAATGGTCCTAGGGCAACACCATAATTATTTGAATTTCTAATTTCATCAAGAATAGACTTTTCATACAAAGTTCGAATTGCTGTTTTCCTAAGGGGGCCTTTATCTTCATAATGTTGGAGAGGAGTTACATCCTTTGAATATGAATAGAGTTTCATTTTGGTGGCAATCTTGCTACTTATAGTGTAGCCTGCAAATCCATTTATAATTATTCCTGCCTCGATATAGAATTCCTCATTTCTTGGATCCGGGACAGATTTATCTATCCTTGGTTCATTGAATTTCATAATAAATGGAAGAGGATTGGCTGTGTGTATGCGGTAGCCTTGGACCCAAGCCGGCATATCCATAATGTGTGTAGCATTTAATTGACCAATGGCATCCAACTCCATTCCATCTGGTCTTTCACCATAGAAATCCATGTCGAGAAGACCATCTGCCGGTGGTACAATATAAACCCATGGTATAAGTTGGCCTTTTGTCCAACCTAAAGTTGGTGTTTCCCCAATTGCGAAAACGAACAATTTTGGAGGGTTTGATTTGAGAATTGAATAATCTGATGAAACCACATTTGTTACTAGCTGTTGCATAACTATTAATTTTTTACCTACTCTTCATCGGATTTTCGGCTACCTCCGTTTAAATAATGATTATGGTCACAAAATTCGAAAATGCCAATAGATTAGATTTAGTAGTATTTCCCCTCACTGTCTCCGTATTTTTCCCACCGCCATATCACCCTCCTCCACCTCCCACTCAATCAAAAATCAAATCTCAATGATCACGTATTCAGCAAATCAAATTAATTCCGAAATCGAAAGTCATAAGTAAATAAGTAATTGAATTGAAAGAATCCAAAACCTCCGCCCATTGCCCCTTCTCCAGTGGAGAAGGGGGTTATTAAAAAGCAATTATAATGGGCTTTATTAATGGGGTGATTAGGGAGAGTTCTTATTATGAAAATATGGAAGCTTTGAATAAATAATTTCCATGTTTGGGTTCATTTACAAATTGTATCCATAAACCCAATGTATGTTCGAATTGCCTCCTTCCAATTCGTAGAAATTACCGGGAAGGTTGATATTTTAATGAATATCGGACGTATTTTTCTATAAATGATACAGATTTTTAAAAGGTTTTCGGAAGATGTTTCTACAGTCGCCCCTATTCGGTTAAAGTGTTTTCCTCCCGGCTCGAAATCTTGTAGATCAATTTTTTCGATTTGATTCATTTTTTAGGATGATCTCCATAACAACTAGATCATAATTGTTCAAAATTGATTATAAATTTAGACCTAAAAGAGGGTGATTTAGCCATAGGTACCCCCGTATTTTTCACGGTTTTAAAATACCCTTGGTAGATTCAGGGAAGACTTCGATATTTGGAAAAAACTATAAAATGAAAACCAACAACTATTTAAAAACCTTGCACTTTATCATAATCGGAGTATTATTAGTAGCAATGGGATGTCAAACAGTACAAGAGAAAGATGAAAGTTCAAAAGTACCTGACTCTTTGTCATTATCAGATGCTAAAACACAACTTGATTCATTGAATTATTTTGCAAAAAAAGCGTATTCAGATCCTTTAGCTTATAGCGAATATACCAGATTATTCCGTGAAAGGTTTACTGCATATACATTAGGTGCGGATGCACTACCGGATTTTATTGATCCCATTTTCAATGCATCGGAAATGTATTCATATTTGGAACAATTGGAAACGGCCGGATATGATGGTATCAGAGTATATCCATGTCTAGCGGCTTCGAATGAAATTACTGTTGCATTTTGTGGTGCAAAATTCGCTGATGCATCAGAAGATTCATATAAGTTAATAGAAAATTATGATTATACTCACATTCCTAATGCTATAAATTCAATTGTTTCTACAAGAGAACAGGTTATTGAGGCTCATACAGGTTATTTAACAAATGTCAAAATCTATGGATTAACTCAACCTGCTTATGGTGTAACAAATGATGCCTATAGAAAATCGAGATATTATTCGATTTCAAGTATTAAAGAACTTATGGTGGATAACATTCCTGATTTAGTACTTGATGATACCCCTGATTTTAAAGATTTCAAAATTAGACTTGAAACAGGATTTGTTCCAATGGGACTTATTGATGTATTAAATGGCAGATGTGGAGGTACAAATTCGCCATTACATCAATTTGGCTACACCGCCATTTGGAAAATTCTCAATGATAAAAGAGCGAGCACCTTGAATCCGAATGCAAAATTCACTAATTGTGATGAATATAATAACCGTGCCCTCGAAGTCGGTCACCCATGCCCACCCCGTTGTGGAGTTTTGCATCAATAAAGAATAGGAAATTCCATACCAACTACTATCTTTACCTAAAATAGTAGTTGGTATGGAGTTATTGACATCCTTGGTGATGGGTTTAGATTTATTAGTGGTAATAGAACTTTTGTCTTTGGTTTTATTTATTGGATTTTACAGTAAATTGAATAATAGGGACAGATGGATCGTAGGGGTTATTGTTATTTATGCAGTTGTTGATTTGGTAGCTGCTGTTATGGCTGATTATGATATTTATAATCAATGGTTGTACAGTGTAGCGTTGATTCCTCAATTGCTTTTAGTTACTTATACGTTGTTGAACGGGATGAAGAACAGGAAATTGAAACAGATTATGATGGGTGGAAGTTTTACACTTGCACTTGCACACATTATTAACCTGTGTTGGTTTGAAGGGTTTGATTCATTTTGCCCGCTAACTTATATCCCCGCTGTAACATGGATGGCCGTTTGTTCATTTATGTATTTGCGTGAACAAATTAATAGTTATGATTCAATTCCGTTTGATTCGTTGTTATCGTGGTTTGCATTGGCAACATTAATTGATCATGCTGCAACAATGCCCATTCTAACATCATTATCGTGGCCGGCATTTGGAAATTCAAAGTTTGGTTATGAGTTGTGGGATATTGCTAATTTATTTTATATGGGTTGGTTTCTTATTAATATTACGGGATTGTTATGGACACAAACTTCGCTGAGGTCGCGTTTTTTATCGCGGTAATTACTGTCGTCATACTGATTTTGATTTTGCTGGTCGTTAATTTAATGTTAACAGGTCGCAATCGCCGTTTGAAGCACCAATCTGAATTGCACCAAATGCAGGCAAAGCTCCGCGAGGACATTGCATCCATTCGCATGGAGGTGGCCGAGGCAACATTGAGTGATGTGTCGCGCGATTTGCATGATGAGGTGGGACAACTGCTTACTTTTAGTATTCTTCAACTGGGGAACTTGTCGGGACAGCCTGCTGCAAATCAGCAAGTGATGGTGAATGAAATTAAAAAGTCGGTTCGGGATGCGCTTGATTCAATTCGAAGTATTTCGAGAGGATTAAGTCCCGATTTTGTGAACCAGCAAGGACTGGTGGCATCGCTGGAACAGCTTCTCGAAAGAGCCACACTGCGTACCGGTATTAATACTAAACTGAATGTTCAACCCGGATTCGTTATCATCAATGAATCGAACCCAATCATTATTTTCCGTATTATCAGAGAATGTATCACCAACGCCATTCGGCATGGACAAGCCAAAGAGATTGTAATTTCACTTTCAGTTGACGATGGAATCGGAAAAATTGTGATTAACGATAACGGTTCCGGCATCCGTAAAGAAGTGAGAAATGAACCCGGACTCGGCTTTAAAACTATGCAACAATATGCAGGTTTGATGATGGGAAAATTGCAATTTGAAAGTAAAAATGGCGATGGCACCAAAATTATCCTTACCTTTCCTAACACATCAATCTAAACAATATGCCCATTACCATCGCTCTTGCGGATGATCACCAATTGGTAAGAAAAGGAATTCGCCTGTTACTTGAAAACATTAAAGAATTTAAAGTAGTTTCTGAAGCCGCCAATGGAAAAGAATTGGTGGATAATATAACACTTCTCCCCAATCTTCCCGATTTGGTATTGGTGGATGTGAATATGCCGATAATGAATGGTCAGGAAACGGTGAATACGCTTCGCGGCCTTTATCCTAATCTGCATATTATAGCTTTGAGTGTAAACGATCAACTTCCAATTATTAGGGAGATGATAAAACTGGGTGCCAACGCTTATTTGTTTAAAGACTCAAGTCCGGAGATGTTTAAAACCGTTTTGCTCGAAGTGCACAATAAAGGATTTTATTACGACAAGCAGGTGATCGATAGTTTGCTGTTACCCGATGCACCTGCAAAAGATTCCCGTAAAGGAACGTATCATCAACAATTACTTAACGATTTAACCAATCGCGAAAAGGAATTTGTCCAGCTTTGTTGCAGCGAATTTACCTATAAAGAAATTGCAGATAAAATGGGAGTGAGTCAGAGAACTGTTGATGGGTACCGTGAGAATACTTTTGATAAATTGAATGTCAAATCACGCACGGGAATAGTGTTGTTTGCGTTTGGGGCGGGGATTACATCTGGTTCATTAGGTCATTAGGTCATTAGGTCATTAGTTTATTAGTTCATTGGTTTATTAGTTCATTGGTTTATTGGTTCATTAGTTTTTTAGTTCATTGGTTCATTAGTTTATTAGTTCATTGGTTTATTAGCTTTTTGGTTCATTGGTTTGTAAGTGAGTGTTAGTTATAGTTATTAGAATGCGTCTTTTCTGCACACAAAGATATATTTCTCACTTCCTAAACCGATCCTTCCCCCAGTTTGCAGGATTGTTGCGAATATATTTTCTGATTTTATTTAAAGCGATTTCATTTTGTGTTATTACATCGTAATAACTGCGTAGCCATTTAAAGGGATGTTATTTATTTTGGTGTGGATGGTCACCTACGATTTTAAACCGCGTATTACAGTTCCAAGGTTTTTGCATTGAAGACCGACTTTGTTTCTCTACAGCCATGCATTTCTATGAGCATCATACATCCGTCCCATTCAACCCCTCATTTTCCTCATTCAGCTACATTCTTTGGATGATGGCACAATGATTAAACATCTTTGGTTGGTGAAGTTTATGACATCCTTTAAATCTTGACACTTAATAGAAATATTTTGAGAAAATTATCATCACATCATCCTGCCTGCCAAGGCAAAGACAAGCTTTTGCTTGGCGATGGCAGGCAGGCACATCATCACATCATAGATAAACTATAATCAGTATGAAAAAATATTTACATGTAATGTACTTAATGCTTTTGGTTTCAGGCTTACATGCTCAACCAAATATTGTGTGGTTGCGGGACGCTGGGACCTTTAGTCATGAATATGGGAAATCTGTAACAACGGATGCAACTGGAAATGTATTCGTTGCCGGCTCACTAATCACAACTTCTACATTTGATACTATTCAAGTGAGTGCTTATTACGATGGTTTTCTGGCAAAGTATAACTCAGATGGCGAAATACAATGGGTGGAGATCATGGGTGGAAGTGGTGCGGCAGACATCATCATGACCAAGGTGAAATGCGATGCGGCAGGGAATATTTATTTGTGCGGACGTTTTGGTTTTCAGCCGTTGTTTCAATCAATCACGTTTGATACAATTACTGTGACAGGTACATCACCCTATCAGGAATTTGGTTTTATTGCAAAGTATAATTCATCGGGAGAAATTCAGTGGTTGCGATATGGTGGAGGCAATCCCTCCCATGCAGTTTTGTATGATCTCGATTTCGATAGTTATGGTAATGTTTATGCTTGTGGTGATTTCTCTGACTATGCCACATTCAATGGTCAAACGTTAAACGCAGATTTTACGGTTTCTAATGCAGGAATGTGGGTGAAATATGATCAGGCAGGAAATTTTCTCCATCTGGCCCAGACCAGCAGCAACACAAGAAGTGAATTGTATGGAATTGAAATGTCTCCAACCACAGGAAATATTTTTCTTGCCGGGACATTTAAGGATTCCATTAATATAAACGGCGTAACAACTTTTCCGGTAGGGAATCCACAAAACACTTTTTTATTATCTCTCGACAGCAACTATAATTTTAATTGGATGCGAAACGGAGGAGGAGATAATTTTCAATACAATACTTCTGTAGGTGGCATTGAACTCGATTCGCAGGATAATATTTACCTTGCGGGAAGCGCTGTTGGAACACTTGTACAGTTTGGCAGTTTTTCTTACACAGGGACATCACTTTACGATGGTGAAATTTTGACCATCAAGTATAATTCCTCCGGAACAGAACAGTGGTTAAAACATGGAGGAGGAACTACGAGTGGAGATGCGTTGGATATTATTACCGACAGTACTGGAAATTCTATCATTACCGGATTTCTCAACGGCAATGTATTGTATGCCACTTTCGATAATGACACTATTCAAATAGTATCACAGAGTACTCATTGCTTTCTACTTAAGTATGATACGAATGGAAATATTTTATATGCCAAACGAATGGGAATGGGTAACGATGAAATCGGTCGTGGGTTGGCATTTTTTAATGATACTACTTTTTACTTAACAGGTGCAACACAAGGATTAACAATGTTCGACACGCTAGTTTTTACACCAAGCTTTCCGGATCCCAATGTCTTTATTGCTAAATTTTATGATAATACCAGCGGGATCTCTACAAGCCTGGTTGATTTCAATGAATCACCTCAGCAAATTATAATGTATCCAAATCCGGTAGTAAATGAAATTAATTTGGAATTTATTTTCGACAAAAGTTCTGCTATCGACATCTCAATTTTAGACATGCAAGGAAGAATGATTCGAAAATTTAATTCAGATGTTATGAATGAAGGTTTCCACACAGTGAGATTGGATGTCTCAGGATTATCTAATGGAATTTACTTTTGTGAAGTGAAGACTGAAGGAGGTGTGGAGGTGATTAAGTTTGTTAAGGCATGAGCGAAACGGACTTTTCGACTTAGATTTTCGGAATGGGGGATTTATCGATCTCAGGCTCAAAGACCGTTTCGATCATGGTGTGGACTTTTCGACTGTGATTTTCGGAATAGGAAATTTATCGATCTCAGGCTCAAAGACCGTTTCGATCATGGTGTGGGTCGTAGACTTAAATTCATTTAAAATAATTTTCTTTTGAAGAAAATCAGTTTTCTTCATTAAATTCCCGGACGCCAGGCATGGCGTCCGTACAGCTTGATTTATTCTTTATGATGATTATAGCTCATTTTTAGGATCTTTTTTGAGCTACAAATGACTTTTATGGGTAAGAAACGATGATAATTTTAAATTGGAGTTCAATAATGTTTTATTTTGAGCTCAAAATATTATCAGCGCATTTAAAAAAATATTCATAGAACAATGTGACTTTTCGGTGAAGTCCTATTTTTAATTAGAATGTCTCTTTCTTCTACACATCTCAACTTTAACATTGCTATATTTGTATTTCAATCACACAATTATAATTCAAAAAAGTAATACATGAAAAATATAAAAATCTACCTTACCATCTTATTTTCAGCACTTTGCTTTACTGTTTCCTTCGGCATTCCGATGGCTGGAAACTATACGATAGATAAAAACAGTCCTGCAACAGCGACTAATTTTCAATCATTTAATTCCTGTGCCACAAGCCTTACCGTGAATGGTATATCTGCGGATGTATTTATAGATGTAGTAATCGGTTCAGGTCCCTATACCGAACAAGTAGTTTTTAGTAGCATTGCAGGATTAGGTGCAAGTGCCGGAATTGAATTAGATGGAAATGGTGAAACAATTATCGGGTTAACCAATGCTACAAACCGACATACCTTACGTTTAAGTAACATGCACTATTTTGATATTAGTAATTTGAAAGTGGAGCGTGATGTCGCATCCACAAGTGGTTTTTACGGAATACATTTGTTTGGAAATTGTACAAATATTACTATTTCCGGTTGTGAAGTTATCATGCCCGGTACTAACAGCACATTGGTGGGTGCTTACATTGCGTCAGGTTCTGAAACAAGTATTCTTGAAACCGGTGATTTTCATGATATCAATATTTTGAATAACATTGCCAATGGTGGAGGATATGGCGCCAGCGTATTTGGATTGATAAGTAATTTGGCAAGCAATATTGTGATATCAAATAATAATTTTACAGATTTTCATTCTAATGGTGTTTACTTACGTGAAACCGATGGCGCAATTGTGAGTAACAATAATTTCAATAAGGCCAGTGCAAATGTTACTTCTTGTAATGCCATTCAAATAGCCCAAGCAGCAAATATCAATGCTCAGATTTTTAATAATTTTATTAAAGTTGATCAAGTTTTAAATGGAACCGTTACGTTCAGAGGAATTTATTTGTTTAATGGAACAGGACATAAAGTTTATAATAATGTTATTCACGACATCAATTTAATTTCAGGAAATTTTACAGGAATTGAAGTCCGCACCGGCGGAACTGCACCTGAGATTTATTTTAACACCATTTCTATCGACAACACAACTGCCACCACCGGGAATTTGTATGGCATCAAAGAGGAATTATCGAATACAAATTCTATTTTAAGAAATAATCTCATTAGTATAACTCAAACAACATCAGGAATAAAATCGGGATTGGTTCTTGGAGCAACGGCTATTGCTACTTCTGCATTCAACAGCAATTACAACGATATTTGGGTTCCCGGTGGAAATATTGCTATGAAAGGAAGTTTAACCCCGGTTTTTTACAACACGTTATTAAATTGGCAGACGGTAAGTAGCCAAGATGCAAATAGTATTTCAACAGATCCATTATTTTTATCGATTGCAGTACCACAACCCACCAATGTAACAATGAACGATGCCGGGATCGCAATTAGCACAATCACTACCGATGTACTTGGTGTATTCCGTTCAACACCTCCTGATATTGGAGCGTATGAATTTTTATCTACTTCAATAAATGATATGAATATATCATACGACATTACAATTTCTTCAAATCCGGGCAATGGTGTTTTCTTTATTCAATCAATACCTACATCACTAAAAGTAAATTACATCGATGCTTATGATAGCAATGGGAAACTTGTTAAATCAATAAAAGCATATAGCAACCACGTTGAACTGGATTTAACGGATTGTTCAAATGGGATTTATTTTCTAAATATCAACACAGATAAGGGAATGTATAAATTAAAAGCAATTAAAGCTGCAGGAGAATAAAGAGCATAAGAGATTACTCTGCGTTGCATGAATTTATTTATGGTCAATTCTATTCAAATGCTTATGATTTAAGATAGTGTTGGATTACGAACCCAATGAATATTTTTATTTATTAATCCTATTTTTAACAAGAACTTTTCCTACATTTGTTTATCACATTTTTTTGTCTGTTCCATAAACACTAATGGTGAGCGCGCACCTTTCTCCTGCACGGCTCATTGAATTTTGAACAATTTCCAGACAAATTACCGGACATAAGAAGGAGGTATTTTAAACCCTTTAAAAACTTCTTATCATGGAAAACAAAAGCGAAATTATTATTTACAAGGCTGAGGATGGTTCTACGGCTATTGATGTTCAGTTATGGGAAGAAACCGTTTGGTTGAACTTAATGCAAATGGCAAACTTATTCCAAAGAGATAAGTCGGTCATATCCAGGCACATATCTAACATTTTTAAAGAGCGAGAATTAGTCCGATCTTCAACTGTTGCAAATTTTGCAACAGTTCAATTTGAAGGAGGGCGGAGTATCGAAAGAAATGTTGAGTATTTTAATCTTGATGTAGTCATCTCTGTCGGGTACCGGGTTAAATCAAAGGAAGGAACTCAGTTTCGCATCTGGGCCAACAAAGTGCTCAAGGATTTCCTGGTAAAGGGATATGCATTAAACGAAAAGCGGCTCAAGGAACAATCACAGCAGCAGCTTCTGGAATTGCAACGGACAGTTAAATTTATTCAGTCGGTTGCAGTTCAAAAAACTCTTACCACAGAGGAGGCATCGGGTTTATTAAATGTTATAGCCGACTATACGCTTGCGCTGGATGTTCTAGATCAGTTTGATCATGAACAACTGAAGATTAAAGGCACTGAACGGAAGCATAAATTTCGGATCGATTATCCTTTAGCAAAAAATGCTGTTGATACTCTTAGAGCTAAATTTAAATCGTCAGATATTTTTGGTATGGAAAAGGATGAGTCTTTTAAGAGTTCACTCAACACTATTTATCAAACTTTTGATATGAAAGATTTATATCCAAGTGTTGAAGAAAAGGCAGCGCACTTGCTTTATTTTGTCATCAAAAACCATTCGTTCGTGGATGGCAACAAGAGAATCGCTGCATTTTTATTTGTCTGGTTTATTGAACGAAATGGTTTGCTTTATCGCAATGACGGCACCAAACGTATTGCCGATAATGCATTAGTTGCTCTTACGCTTTTAATTGCCGCCAGCAAATCGGAGGAAATGGAAGTGATGGTTAAGGTGGTTGTGAATTTGATTAATAAGAGTAATTGAACTATGTGATGCCTAAATTTAATTGTAATGCGAAAAGGCATCGAATATATTTGGCTGTCAAACTTACCAATCCAATCTTGGGAATATTTTTGAAATTTATGATCAGTTCATCATCTGAAAAAGCAAATGAATTTTGTGGAAAATTATCCCCACTACTGTCTTTTTTCCTCATTCGCCATATTTCGTTTATAGTCCCAATCATCATAAAACCGTTCGTCAAAAGTGTACTTTGACGGCTTACCATATTTTAGAATTATGAATACCATGGTTATTACAACAAAGGGACTTAACAGGAACATACCAATTATCATCCCAGTAGGAAGTCCAATATATGGAGATATGTGAAACAATACCATAAACAATGTTGAAAAGACAATTGCAATCCATACCTTTTTCATAGCCTTGAATTTTTAGAATAAATTAATAATTATTTAGATTCAAAATTCTTGCCAATGCATGGATGTACTATAGCCTTTCGTGATTTTTTAATTTTTTTTTAAAAATAGATTCTGATAAAAATAACAAACAGGCAATCTTGATTTATGTTGTGAATAAACAACAGTTAATTGAGGAAACCCATTCAAATAGTAAAAGGAGAATCTTCAAAGAGGGTAGAATAGTGAGATCTTAAAATATTAGACAAACAATCATAGCCATCGAAAAGTGGTTTTCACTAAAACAATGAAATCATTTCCAGATCACATAAATATAAAAAATAATCTATGCCTTCCTCACAAACTCCGACTTAATCGCCATCGCGCCAAATCCTTCAATACGGCAATCGATATTGTGATCGCTGTCGACAAGTTTGATGTTGTTGACTTTAGTTCCTGCCTTAATAGGTTTTGGTGCGCCTTTTACAGGAAGATTTTTGATGAGGATCACGCTATCGCCGGTTTGTAAAACAGTTCCATTGGAATCTTTTACTACTAAAGCGCCATCAACTTCTGCAACAGCAGATTCCATAACTTCAGCCGGGCTCCACTCATGCCCACATTCCGGACACAGCAACAAGGCACCTGATTCGTAAGCATAAATAGAATTACATTTGGGGCAAGGTGGGAGAGTTGACATAGTGATGTAGGATTAATTGAAGGGGCGAAGGTATGAAAAAAGTTGTGGTTAGTGCAAAGAAAACTTGGTTGAAAATTGTCGCCTTCAATTATCAGATAGTATACAACATGATAATTATCATTTTTGTTGAGTTTTAGTTTATTTACTTTTGAGGTTCGGGTGTTGTGATGTTGTGATTTTGGTGACATTCGTTTGTTAGACCATTTCAAATTAAGACCATGATACGGAATTTCATTATTATTTCAATGCTGCTTAACTTAACAGTTGTTTCAGCACAAAATTATTTTCAGCCATATCCTATTACAGCTGTCATTGGAAGTAATGGTTCTCAACAAAGAGTTGAATGTTCTGTTTATGATTCTGTGTTGCAGAATGTTCAGACTTACAACACTCCCTGGTTTAATAGTACCGTAACAATTTCTGCAAATAACTTCGGTCAGGTTGCTTTCACAACATATAATTCCAGCCTTGGAATATTTGATAGTACTTTTGGATTCATAATTTATGATTACACTCTTTCGCAATTTAAGCCGGTAATCAAATCATTTGTTCCTTCTGCGAGTAATTTTGTAATATTTGCTATAGACCTTTCAGGAGTTAATTATACAATTAATGAAATTTTTTCCGGCACCCAAACACTTCGTAAATATTATTTCAGATATGATATTAATTTGCATGAATGGAAAGAATTGTACTATTATAATGGAACATACAGTAATTTTAACAGTTCAGGATATACACCAACAGGCGTACGTTGGGTAATAGATAACGGAGACTTAGGGAAATACTGGATGTATGATCCGGGGGATCATTTGTATAAACTTCGATATGCCAATTGTGCAGGATGGGACTTTACATATGAAGATGATTATCTGGTTGCTGACGGTGGTTGTTCGGGTAGCTATTCGTTCACTGCGTACGATCCTGAACAGCACGATTGGAAAATATTTCATTCGAATGATGCCTGTTCAAATTGTTTTCAAAATGGTGGCATATTTCACGCCAGCGGATCTTATGATTTTCTTACTTTTTGGGATTATTTCGGGACATATGATCAATCACAAAAGGTGTTTAAGATAGATTCTGTAAATAATGTCAATCTTCAGGGTATTGTAATTAAGGACCGAATAGTTGCATATTACAATACATCAATTACACCGCACAGAGTTTATTTCAAGGCCTATAGTCCAACTTTACACAGCTGGGTAACCGACTCTTCCGATGCCCAAGGGATCACCGGAGTGAGTATTAGTGAGGGAACAGTAAATTGGATTGACGCATCAGGTCAGCATTCCGTGGGCTATTCGGATGGAACAGGTTGGGGAAATTTCAGCACACCTTTACAACTTAGTTTTCATGTTACGGATTTATCTTCTTCTACAGGTTTTATGATGGTTCATGTAAGAAATTATACGATTGGTACAGATAGCATCAAATACGATTTTGGAGATGGAATAGTATCTACTAACAATTCCAAAGTATTATGGCATCAATATAAAAATCCAGGAAGTTATAGCATTTGTATTTCAGATGTTAACGGCACTCAAAGTGTTTGTCAAACTGTTTCATTTTCTCAGTGTTCAGTTGCAGGTGCATCCGTTGCAAGTAGCGACACTCTTTGTGAAGGAGATTCACTTACTCTTAATGTATCTGGTTATAACGGTACCGTACAATGGCAAAGTAAAGTGGGAACAATATGGGAAGATGAAATCGGTACTGGTGCCAACAATGACAATTACACAATCACTCCAACCTTAACAAAATCGTACAGAGCAAAAATCGTGAGCGGTAGTTGCATTCCTGCTTTTACCAATGAGTTGTCAGTTAAGGTATGGCCTACTGCCACAGTGGGAACCGCATCAATTACTTTGGACACGATATGTTCAGGTCAGAGCTCTACATTATGGGTTTCAGGTTACGTAGGTACAATTCAGTGGCAGAGTTTTGACGGTTCAGGTTGGGTGAATGAAACGGGATCGGGTAGTCAAAGTGCGGGTTATAATGTTTCACCCGGTAGCAGTATGATGTACCGCGTTATACTTACATCAGGTCTTTGTTCAGCAGATACCAGCGCATCAGTGGATCTTGAAGTATTGTCATTTCCCAACCCGGTTACAGCAAATGATACAATTTGTACAGGTGGTGTAATAAACCTGACAGCAATAAGTTCCGGAATAACTTCCTGGTACGGCTATGCAACTTCAGTTTTCCCTATTCACATTGGCCCAACTTTCACCGATACTATTAATTCAACTACGAATTATTATGTCCGATCAAAGCCTTCAATATCATATCATACCGGTCCCGTAGATACGTTGTTTGGAAACACCGCCTTCTCCAATCAGAACTCAAAAGGACTTAGATTTTCAGTAAGTGAAACAGCGATTTTGGATTTGGTTAATGTTTACAAAACACCCGGATCCAATGCTGTAAACATCTACCTTAGGGATGCACTTACTGATGCCTTAATTTATAATGTTAGTCAATCTGTTACAACATTTGGAAAAACGGCAGTTTATTGCGGGTTTGAATTAAATCCGGGAGTGACTTACAACTTGTTATCAATGGGTTCCGCTAAACTAACTTATAACACCTCTAATGCTCAGTATCCATACACAACACCTGGAAGTCCGGTTACAATTTTAGGATATATTGATAATGGATTTAAAACCGATTCATTGTATTATTATTTTTATGATTGGGAAATAACTCCGGGTTGTAACAGTGATATGCTGCAAGTAAAGGGTGTTGTAGGGCAAATTGAAACACCTATAATCACTTCCAATGGTCCCTTATCTTTTTGTCAGGGTGGGGAAGTTGAATTGGCGGTTCCTTCTTTGTCAAATACTACCTACCAATGGAATCATAATGGAAATGCCCTTGCGGGAGATACTCTTTCAACGTACATAGCCAATACGCCTGGCCGTTATACAGTGTCGGTGATGCAGGATACCTGTTCCGCAGTTTCCAATTCTAAGCGCGTCACAATTCCGTGTATCAACCAATTCGATCCTCAGGAAAAAATGAATGGATCACCTGAATCCTGGAGTGCTTATTTTTCAAAAGAAACTTTTTATATTCATGTGGAGGCGCAAGGATTGATAGGTGATGCATATGAAATTACTGTTTTCGATAATGCCGGCAGAGAAGTGATAAATGAAAATGGAACTTTGACCTCGGGTGAATTAAATAGAGATATAAATGCAAATACATTATTAACCGGTATTTATACAATTCAGCTTACTACTCAAAGGGAGAACCGATTCAAACGCATTCCGGTTATCAGGTAATATTATTCTTGAACTGATGGATGCAATTATTTTACCATCTCTTCAAGAGCTACTGAATTCTGAATAGTAATTTTTCCTCCTTTGGTGGAAATACAATCGGCATCTTTTAATATTCGTAACACTCTTACCGGAGATTCAACTGTTGTTTCTGAAAATTTCCGTTATGTACTGAAATGCAATTTTAAATAGATAAACGGGATTTTAATTCCTATCAAAATAGCAAACATTTGTAAATAGTATCATCTGCATTAAAATGTCATAATCATTTAGTATTAAGTCGAAAGTACGAGACTCATCCTTTAGCATTATGAGTATTAAAATTTAATATTTCATCTTTTTTCATTTTGCCCATTGCAAGGATTAATTGACATATTAATTATGTTGATTCATCAAAAATATTTTTCATGGCATATAATTATGTTTACTTTCAATCACCATTTTTTATTCGCGAATAATTGGTGAAATATTTCTGGCATATGGTCGAAAGTCCGTATCAGGGAATAGATATTCTTGTGTTGTAAACAAACTTTTAAAATTAGCGCTTATGAAATTCTATATTCTTATTGCATCCGTATTGTTGGTGAGCTATATTCCAAGTTCCCATGCACAACAAACAAGTGCCTGCACTAATTCTGATTTTGAGTTGAATAATTTTAGTAATTGGATAGGTTTTACCGGAGATTGTTGTCCGGTTAATGCAAATAACCCGGGAATTGTGAATGGGCGACATACTATAGTTTCAGGAACTGGTTTTGATCCCAATTCAAACAATCTGGTGCCTATGGTGGCTCCAGGTGGTGGACTGTTCAGTGCCAGACTCGGTAATTCGCAGTCGGGAGCAGAGTCGGAGCGTTTGTCATTTACTTTTACTGTAACACCAAACCTGGCATTATTTATTTATCGTTTTGCTGTTATTTTAGAGGATCCTGGTCATGATCCAATTGATCAACCCCGATTTTCGATTCGGGTATTTGATCAAGGAAATCAACCGATCACTTGTGGAGCATATGATGTTGTTTCCGGTGCGGATATTCCGGGATTCATAAGCTACGGATCGCTTCGTATAAAACCATGGACAACAGTTGGTATTGAACTGACCAACTATATCGGACAACAGGTAACCATCGAATTTACTACCGCTGATTGTGGAAGGGGTGCACATTTCGGATATGCTTATATGGATTGCTATTGCAGTCCGTTCACCATAACAAGTGACATTTGTCCGGGATCCAATACTGTTACATTGACTGCACCGGAGGGATTTTCAACTTATTTATGGAGTAATGGCGACACACTTCCTAATACCACAATTGTTAACCCTGTCCTGGGAACTGTTTATACATGCATGGTTACTTCTGTAACAGGTTGTCAGGTCACCCTTCAAACACAACTTACTCCAACAAATCTAACAGCTGAGTTTTATACAGTAATGGAATGTCAAAATGAAACACGTTTTATAGACTCTTCGTATGTGGTAACCGGTAGTGCTATCAATCAATGGAAATGGAAGTTTGGTGATGGTACCGTTTCTTCTGATCAAAATCCGGTTCATGTATTTCCGGCAAGTGGATATTATAATGTGACTTTGATAGTATTTAATATCAATTGCAGCGATACCATTACAAAAATAATTTATATTAAACCATCGCCCATTTGCAATTTCAGTTATATTCCTGAATGCCTGGGAGACCCTGTATCCTTTATTAATCAATCAACCTTTGCAGCAGGAACGATCACTGTGTTTAAATGGGATTTTGGAGATGGAAGTACCAACGTGTATCTGCAAAATCCTTCTCATGCTTTTGCAACATCTGGACCATTTCAGGTTGAACTCGAAATAGAAACCGACAATGGATGCCGGGATCAATATTCACAACAATTAATGCCGGTAATTGATCCATCAGCTACGTTAACATACGTTGCCAGTTGCAACAACACCGAAGTTTCATTTAATGCACTTCCAACATACAGTTGTGGTCCAATCGTCTCATATATATGGAATTTTGGTGATGGTAGCCCTGCAGAGAACATACAAAACCCTACCCATCAATACCCTTCAACAGGAGCTTATACAGTGAATTTAACCCTCACCGCAATGAATGGAATTGTGGCGAATATTTCGTTATCGATAATTGTTCCTGAATACCCGGTAGTAAATTTTTCGGCAACTCCGGCTTGCAATTTGGAACCGGCTTTATTTGCAGATCAGTCAACCGTAGCGAATGGCAGTATTATTGGATACGAATGGTATTTTGGAGATGGAACTTTTTTAGATGGAAATCAAAATGAATCACATATCTATCCTACTGAAGGTAATTACAATGTTATGTTAAAAGTTACCACAGATCATTTATGCATCGATAGCATCACTAACCTTGTTTCAATATGGGAATTACCTGTATCCGATTTTAATGCGGATCTACTTTCCGGATGCGAACCCTTGGCAGTACCATTACATTCAACTTCTTCAATTGGTGATGGATGGATTGAACAGAATGAGTGGTTGGTTGGGTTGTTTATTACCGAAACTGCCTCTGATCCTTATCTGTATCTGATGACAGGATTGTATGATGTACAATTAATAGCCACTTCAAATAATGGCTGTAAGGATACGTTGGTAAAAGAAAATTATTTAGAAGTTTTCCCACTACCTAATCCCAATTTCATTCATTCACCCAAACCGGCAACTATTTACAATCCGGAAGTCAAATTTTATGACATCACTCCTAATGTTTTATCGCGCTATTGGGATTTTGGTAATGGTAATTTTTCCTACCAACTTAATCCAATTCATTTATTTTCAGGCAAAGGGGTTTATTCGGTTAAATTATTTGTTACTTCTAATGATGGATGTGAAAATTCAATTATCAAACCTGTAGAAGTGATAGATTTGTTTACTATCTTTTTTCCAAATGCATTTACCCCTAACGGAGATGGCATAAACGATTATTATGAAAGTGTAGGTGAAAAAATCAAGGATGTTGAATTATTGATTTTTAACCGCTGGGGCGAGATGGTCTTCAGCGGATCAGGAAAGAATCCGAAATGGGATGGAAGAGGTGCAAGCGGAGAAGTGATTGAAGGGGTGTATTCCTGGAGGGCAAGAATTAAGGATGAGGATGGTGAAGACTATGAAAAAGTGGGAACCATGGCTTTGATTAAATGAAGATAGATAATTGTTAAGGTAGTTGATGCTTGCGTAGTTTCAGCAAATTAATGCCAATCAGGAACATCTTATTTAGCTGCAGCGTGTGATTCTGTAAGAACGGCTTATTAAATCACTAAAAGTATTATTTTACCATCTCTTCAAGAGCTGCTGGATTCTGGATGGTAATTTTTCTGCCTTTAGTGGAAATTATGTCAGCGTCTTTCAAAATGCGCAACACTCTTACGAGAGATTCAACGGTTGTTCCTGAATATTTGGCAATATTATCTCTTGACAAATTTATTACTGTGTTTAAATGTTCTTTACCCTCCTTTTTATATTTTTCATTTAAAATAAGTAAAGCAATTGCAGTTCGCTCAGTAACCGGTAGCTGCCCTAACACATTAATTTTGTTCAACCATACCATAAACTCTAAACTAAGTTGTGTAAGAAGTGTACGGACTAAATCGGGAGACACTTCGAGTGCATTCATGAATATTTTTTTTGGAATAAATGCGTATACACAATCTTCAAGTGTTGTTGCTGTAACCGGATGAGTTTCATTGCACAAAAGCGGCCGGTATCCAAACAATTCATTCTTTCGGTATATAAAAACAATTTGCTCTTTTCCATCAGCACTAAATTGTGAAATCTTTACTTTTCCTTTTTTTAATATATAAACGCCTCTGGGAATTTGACCTTCCCTATAAATTACCTTATCGGGTGAAGCCTCTCTTAAAACAAAATTATTTTTGAATAATTCTGTTTCGGTCAGTGAAACACCATTTAGTTGAATAGAAGCTTGAAAGCTGTATTTGTTGATATCAAATGCCATCGTTGCAAATATACATATTGCAATGAATAATCAATGAGTATTTCACAAAACCAACCGAATTTCTTATCCTTTTCCAGAGAATCGAAAACCAAGTGATTTCGAGAGATTTCCTAATCAAAAATGGGTATATGGCACTTTTAAAAGATGAAAGTCACATAATTACTATCCCAAAAGCAGTTTAAAACAATGTATTGACAATTCTTCTTATTATATAAAAACGCTTATAGTTGTAAATGAAGCAATCAATTTTATTGGTACTGTTTTATGACTAAAGCATGTGCTGATTGGCAAATTATTCAGAACTCAGGCAAGCAGGATGCGGATAGATTATTATTGAAGTATTGTGCAAAGTAGAATTTGATTTTTAGATCAACGAAGACTATTTTATATAAGTCGACAAATTTATTATTTTTGTTGCAGTTACTTTTTTAATAATAGATCATGAAAGCCATCGTTTATACGAATTACGGTCCGCCGGAAGTTGCAAAGTTAATGGAGGTTGAAAAACCATCTCCGAAAGATAATGAGGTGCTTGTTAAAGTACACGCAGCCACTGTTAATCGCACGGATTGCGGTTTCCGTAGTGCTGAATATTTCATCGTGCGGTTCTTTGCAGGACTCTTTCGTCCCAGACAAAGAATTCTGGGTTGTGAGTTTGCCGGAATAGTGGAGTCGGTTGGAAACTTGGTAACTGAATTTAAGGTTGGCGATAAAGTTTTTGGTTATAATGATCTTGCAATTTGGTGCTCATGCGGAATATTTGGTGATTGCCGAAAAGGATGCGCATTGCAACCATTCCTGATGGCGTTTCATTTGATGTTGCTGCAGCAATTTCTGAAGGAGCACATTATGCATTGATTTAATTTGAGAGCTGCAAAAATAGCTTCCGGCCAACGTTATTTAATTAATAGTGCTACGGGAGCGATTGGATCTTCGGCTTTGCAGTTGGCAAAATATTTTGGAGCTGAGGTTGTTGCCACGAGCAATACCAAAAATATGGCTTTGATTAAATCGCTTGGCGCAGATGAAGTGATTGATTATACCAAAGAGGATTTTACAAAAATGAATCACAAAATTCGATGTGGTGTTTGATGCGGTTGGGAAGAGTTCATTTGGGAAATGCAAACCGATCTTAAAGATAAAGGTATTTATATGTCTACGGAATTAGGATACATGTCGCAGAATCCCTTTCTGGCTCTGATAACACCTTTGTTGGGCGGCAAGAAAGTTCTATTCCCAATACCCTCAACCCGCAAAGAAGATATCGTTTTTTTGAAATAGCTGGTAGCTTCCGGTAAATTTAAACCGATAATCGATCGAAGTTACTCCTTGGAGCGAATAGTAGATGCTTACCGTTATGTTGAAAGCGGACAAAAGACCGGAAATGTTATTTTAAGGATAGTGTCTGTTAAGAACTAGTTTATGGATTTTGTTTTGCTTCAATTAGAAATTTTATGTGATTTATTTTCAACTATAAGTACAATTGGTGTTTCATAAAAAAATGGCCAATTGGTCTTTGAATATGTAATTATTGTTTGATTTTTCAAAATACAAGTTACATTAAAATCACAATCAATTAAAGTGCTGCCACCCAGGTATAATTTTTGGTTTGCTCACGAAATTCATATCCGCAAATTGGACATGTTTTAGAAGTGCTTTCGATTTCCATGGCACAGGAGGGGCATTATTTCTTTTTCATTAATTGAGGAAAATTTCTTTTCCAATGAATGCTTATTCAATTTTAACCAATCGAATATTTGTTGTTGCATCATTGGTTTTAACCCGAAGATAATAGATTCCCGGAACAGGAACTTCAATAGAATATTTATAAGTTCCAGGAGTTAATATTTTATCAGGTTGATTAAACACCACTTCTCCTAACGTATTATAAATACTTATTTCAATCTCGGTTTCTTCTACAACATTAATGCTCATTTCTGAACTGCCGGTGAATGGATTTGGTATGACTTTGACAGAATTTAATCCAGATAATTCTTCAATACCTGTTGCGATACTGATTGTAGTATCTGTAAATGCCAAACAACCCAGTGAATCGGTTACAGTAAGTAGTATAGTATATAATCCACCCGTTAAGTAGGTGTGGGTAGGGAATCCCAGACCTGATGAACTGCCATCACCAAAATCCCATTGCCAATTTGTGATTCCCGCACTGATACATCCAAATTGAATTGCTGATCCGGGAGCTAAAGTACCTGTTACCGAAATGGATGCTTGAAGTTCACTTACATTTATTGGGATGGTAACAGAATGGCTTCCTGCACTATTAGTAACAACAAGCATCACATTGTAGGCTCCAGGCTGTGTGTACTGATGTTGTACATTTTGAGTAGTTGCAAAAGTACCATCCCCAAAATTCCAAAACCAGGAAGTAGGGCCATTACTTGAACTATCGGTAAATTCCAGAATTCTATTACATGAATCAATATACGAATATGAAAACTGGGCCACCGGAGCCACAAATGGATAAATTATTACTTTATAATCTTCAAACTGCCCTTGTTGGGAATTGGTACAGGATGTTAATAATGGATTTGTTGCATTATCTGAACCAATCCGCATTCGTAAATTGGTATTTAAAACCGGTGAGTTAGGAATGGTGATCATGCCGGAATGGAAGGTGTTGTTCAATCCTGTGAAAACGAGTTCAGCAGAACTAAAAGCCCCATCATTATCATAATCAATCCACGCAAAGACATTTTCGTTTGTCGAAGATCCGTTGATAATTGAAATAGGATACGATTGACCCGCTGTTAATTGAGCGGCGTTGAGGCAAGTGAATTTTTCATATCCCAAAACTGCATTCTGACTTATGTTATTGATATTGGAAAAACTGAAATTGACAATGCCCATTCCACAACAAGTATTAACTGTTTGTGGAGAGCAAAATTGTGTAATTGGATCATTCAAAATATTTATTGTTTGTGTTATTGAATCACAACCAAAGGAATTGCAAGTTACAAGTGAGACAACATAGGTTCCGGAATTTATATACGAATATGCAGGTATGGGAAGTGAAGTACTGTTTCCATCTCCAAATGACCATACAAGTGACGTGATTGGATTTTTGGGCTCAGGAAAAAATATAGCGGTGCCATTACATGATGAAAATGTATAACTAAAATCGGAGCAGGGTAATTCAGTTACATGAATGACTATCGGAATATTGAAATTAGGTGTCACAGGATCATTTGTAGAGATGATTAAATTGGAAGTATGAATTCCTCCTGCTAATGAATCAGAATTTATAGATATAATATACTCGAGTGAATCACCGGGCAATATGGTATCATTTTCTATTGTGAATGACAATGAATTTTTGAATTTAAGTTGTTTAAACCATTTCATTGTATTCGGAAGAATTTTTCTGGAATTGGTGGTTGTAGTAGCATTATCAAATCCTGAATATACAACCTGTCCTAATCCATAGGGCCACGTGGAAACAACACTGCTCGCTCCGGCATGAACAAGATTAGTTGCATTGGAATTAAGTATGTCGAGCATTATGGTATAATTGGTAGGAAAGAAAGGTAATGCAATGCCTTGAGTTATCGGATGACTCGTATTTACTGATAATGAAAAAGAATTTGATAGTATATTACCATAGGAACCGTTGATCAACCCAGTATCAAACCAGCTGGCGGAATTTAAATATGTTGTCCCGCAGAAGAAGGCGCTCTTCCCTGAAGCTATGTAACTGGTTATGGTATTTGAAAGATTTGCATGTGCCAAAGTTCCTGTCTCAAATTTTGGGAAAAGTAATACATCAGCTTCATTGAGAAATGATTGTAACACAACCGGATTTGTAGTATTGGTTTCTACCAATGTATATTCATCAAAAGATGAATTGAGAGAAAGTAAGGTATTTTGATATTCATTATTCATATCAACCCCATATGTATAAGCCAGTATGCGAAGTGGCAATTTTCCTGAATTTATGATTAGTGGATCGTCACCGTTGTTATAAATCATAATTGGAATATCTACTAATTCTGAACAACCCAGGTTGACCTGAATGGTGTCTGTGTTTGAAGTAATTGTAGGAGGAATATTAGAGGTAATCGTTAAACATATACTGGTATCTGCTGCATTATTGAATAGATTTAATGTTGAATTGAAAACGCCGGGATTTGTTGTAAGACAGCTGACACTGATCCATGTTGAATCGAAGGGCGCAATTACATAGGATGATTGTTGAATGCTAAAAGGTGCAGAAATCGATACGCTATCGATTACCAGGCTATCGCATCCGGCATTAAATACTAAAAAACTATCGGTAACGGAAGCGTTAAGGTATGTAGTGCCAAAATTTAAACAGGTATCGTTTAAATTTATAATAGGAGACCCGGTAATTGTAAAAACATAAGGAATGCTATCTGATGACGACATATCATCATTGGATTGTATTTGAAAAAATCCACTATAACTGCCTGCAGTAAGCTGATTAGAATCAAAAGTGATATAAATAATTGTTGAATCAGTAGAAGTAATTGTATCATTAACCGGAGTAACAGATAATCCCGGATCAAACTGAGTGCCAGAGGCATATTTCATAATATTACCTGCCAATTTTATGGAATATAAACTTGGTGATTGATAATCGAATGCATTAAAAATAACTTTTCCTAAACCATAATCCAGATATCCAGCAACTGTATTGTTTGCTAAAGAAGTAATTAAAGAATTAAATCCAGGGGAGGTAATTGTAGCCGTATATGTATTTGCCGTTCCATTAGAAACCAGTGGTAATGAATCGGTAATTGGATGAACAATGGGAGAAACAGTTATTTGACCACCCCCAATGCTGCCGCCATAACTTCCGGATAATAAACCTGTGTTAAATAAACATGTTATACGAGAGGATGTTGCACCATGCAATATCGCAATTCCGCCGTTGCTTACAAAAGTTTGTAAAACGGAAGCAAAAGAAGTGAAAACAGAAGAAACTCCCGATTCAGGTTCCGCAAGGTAAAAAATATCTTTTCCAACTAAAGCGGCTTGCAAGACAGAGGGTGTGGTGGTATTGAGTTCCGTGCGTCGGTATCGGGTGAAAGTTTGGTTTATTGAATTAAAAGTATTAGGATATTCAGTATTATAATCAACTGCATAAGTTAAAGCTAATACGTCCACTGTATCTGCTCCAGATATTTCAAAATACAACGGCATCTGACCGGTATTGTAAATTGTTACAGGAACAGTAATCTGACCTCCGCAGGTAGTTGTTGCAAAGATAGAATCTGTACTAAATTGAATTTGCGGACCTTTCAATCCGGTTCCTGTGAGGCATATAATAGTATCCATGGCATTATTTAACAATGTCAGTACGCCATTAAAAACTATGTTGGAATCGGGTGTAAATGAAACAGGAAGCCAAATAGAATCATGAGGACTCACAATAAGCGATGAAACTGAGGGAATAAACTGTGGGACAGATGAAAGTATAGAAGTAATTTCTAAAGTATCACATCCATTATTTGAAATTAATACCGAATCCTGCACCACAGTAAATTCTTTAATGCTTCCAAAACTCAAACAGCTATCGGATAAATTTATTTCCGGGTCACCGGTAATTGTGACAATAACGGGAACCGTAACCAGTGGTTGAGTGGGATCATTATTTCTGATGTCAACATTAAGGTTATATACTCCGGCATTCAAGTCAGCAATATTCAAATCCAAATTAACAATTATTGATTCATTTAAATCCAGAGTATCACGATAGGTGCTCGAACTTACTATGTTATTTTTTGTGTGTTCGGCACTCCAACGTATAGCATTGCCAATAACTTGTGCCGCAGTAGTATCTAAATTGGTATAGGTGAATCCCACATAAATAGCTTTTCCTAATCCAATAGGTCTGTAGGCTCGTGGCAAAATTGTGTGCTGTAGATTTGATAAAAATACACTTTTATTCCTGATTCTAAAAGTATTAAAGGTTTTTCAGTAGACCCTAATTATTGTTTGATTTTTCAAAATACAAGTTACATTAAAATCACAATCAATTAAAGTGTTGCCACCCAGGTATAAATTTTGGTTTGCTCACGAAATTCATATCCGCAAATTGGACATGTTTTAGAAGTGCTTTCGATTTCCATGGCACAGGAGGGGCATTATTTCTTTTTCATTAATTGAGGAAAATTTCTTTTCCAATGAATGCTTATTCAATTTTAACCAAACGAATATTTGTTGTTGTATCATTGGTTTTAACCCGAAGATAATAGATTCCCGGAACAGGAACTTCAATAGAATATTTATAAGTTCCAGGAGTTAATATTTTATCAGGTTGATTAAACACCACTTCTCCTAACGTATTATAAATACTTATTTCAATCTCGGTTTCTTCTACAACATTAATGCTCATTTCTGAACTGCCGGTGAATGGATTTGGTATGACTTTGACAGAATTTAATGCAGATAATTCTTCAATTCCAGTTGAGATACTGATACTAGTATCGGCAAAAGCCAAGCAACCCATTGAATCGGTTACAATAAGAGTGACAGTATATGAACCGCCATTCGTGAATGCATGCGAAGGAAATTCCAACCCTGAAGTATTGCCATCTCCAAAATCCCATTGCCAATTAAAACTTCCCTGACTGATACAACCGAATTGAATCAAGGAACCCGGAGACAAAGTACCCGTTGCCGATATTGATGCTTGCAATTCATTCACAATAATTGGAATGGTGATAGAATGGCTTCCTGCACTATTAGTAACAACAAGCATCACATTGTAGGCTCCAGGCTGTGTGTACTGATGTTGTACATTTTGAGTAGTTGCAAAAGTACCATCCCCAAAATTCCAAAACCAGGAAGTAGGGCCATTACTTGAACTATCGGTAAATTCCAGAATTCTATTACATGAATCAATATACGAATATGAAAACTGGGCCACCGGAGCCACAAATGGATAAATTATTACTTTGTAATCCTCAAACTGCCCTTGTTGGGAATTGGTACAGGATGTTAATAATGGATTTGTTGCATTATCTGAACCAATCCGCATTCGTAAATTGGTATTTAAAACCGGTGAGTTAGGAATGGTGATCATGCCGGAATGGAAGGTGTTGTTCAATCCTGTGAAAACGAGTTCAGCAGAACTAAAAGCCCCATCATTATCATAATCAATCCATGCAAAGACATTTTCGTTAGTAGGTGATCCATTAATAATGAAAATAGGATATGTTTGACCAGCTATTAATTGTGCAGCGCTGTCGCAAGTGAAAGTTTCATATCCTGCAATCGCATTCTGACTGATATTGTTAATATTCGCAAAACTAAAATTTACAATTCCCATACCACAGCAAGTATTGATTGTTTGTGGCGAGCAATTTTGTAAAATTGGATTATTCAAAATGGTTATGGATTGTGTAGTTGAATCACAACCAAATGAATTACAAACAACAAGTGAAACATTGTAGTTTCCTGAATTGACATACGTGTGAACCGGAGTTTGAAGAGTTGTGCTATCCCCATCGCCGAATGTCCAGGAATAGGAGGTTACTGGATTTTTTGAATTTGCAAGAAAAGAAATAATTCCATTACAAGCTGAATAGGAATAGGTAAAATTACTGCAAGGTAATTCAGTTACATTCACAATAATTGGAATTTTGGAAGGTGAATTAAAAGGATCATTAGATGAAATAATTAGATCAGTTGTATGTGTGCCACCTATTAACGAATCGGAGTTGATGGAAATAATATATACCATTGAATCTCCCGGCAAAATAGTATCGCCTGCCATAGTAAAGGAAATGGAATTTTTAAATTTATTATTCATAAACCATTTCATGGAATTAGAAATAAGTCTTTTGGAGTTTTGAGTGGATGAGGATTGGTCAAATCCTGAATATACGACCTGGCCCAATCCATATGGCCAAGTACTAACAATTTCTGATGATCCCGAACTAATTAAATTTGTGGTTGATGGATTTATTATATCAAGTGTTACCGTATATGAAATTGAAGTAAATGGCGCACTAATACCTTGCATTATAGGATGATTCATATTTAAAGTTAATGGAATTGAATTTGATATAATTCCAATATATGTTCCATCTATCAATCCTGTATCAAACCAGCTTGAAGCATTTAAGAAGGAGGAGCCACAGAATAATGCACTTTTGCCGGAAGCAATACTTGCCGTGATGGCATTGGAAAGATTTAAATGTATCCCACTCCCTCCTGAATCAAATTTTGGGAATAACAATACATCGGCATCATCCAGATAGGATTGTAAAATAGCTGGGGAGGTTGTATTTGTTTCCGTTAACACATAATTGTCAAAAAAGGTGTTAAGTGAATTTATTGTATTTTGATATTCATTATTGATATCAACTCCGTAATCGACAACATCCAAACACAAAGGAAGGATGCCGCTTCCGGATCACCTGGAGCGGGTAGACATTATCATTCCACCCAGTGAAGATACAACTGGTCTTGTGAAAATCGGAGAAGAGATTACCGAGCAATTGGAGCACGAACCCGGAAAGCTTTTTGTGAAACGATTCATCCGTCCTAAATATGCAAAAGCGAATGGAGCTGGAATATTGATCGGTGAACTTCCTTCTTCTCCTATCGAAAAGGGAATACCCGGTCCTGCACTGCTTGCTTTGATACTCATTCAAAAATATGTGGATCATCTTCCTCTGTATCGTCAGATCGAACAGTTCAAAAGACTAGGCGTTGAAATTCCTTCTTCCACCATGTCAGACTGGGTGGCTCTGTGTTGTAACTTGCTGGATCCACTTTATGAAGCTCTAAAGAAAAAGATACTTCAAAGCGGATATCTTCAGGCAGATGAAACAACCATTAAAGTACTTGACAAAAACATAAAAGGCAAAACACATTTAGGGTATTATTGGGTATACCGGGATCCGGTATCAGGGCTTGTGCTGTTTGATTACCGAAAAGGGCGCGGAAGAGAGGGGCCTGCGGATATACTAAAAGACTTTACTGGTTATTTGCAAAGTGACGGCTGGAGTGCTTATGAAAACTTTGATAAAAACAATGTAACACTTATTCATTGCATGGCACATGCGCGCAGATATTTTGAACATGCGCTGAGTGAAAATAAGCAGGTATGTGAAATTGCTTTGAATCAAATTCAAAAACTATATTCCATTGAAAGGCAAGCGAGGGAAGGATCACTCTCACATGCTCAACGATATGAACTTCGCCAAAGAGAGTCGGTCCCTATTTTAAATCAAATGCATCAATGGTTGAAGGAAAACATTGTGAAGGTTACTCCACAAAGTGCTGCGGGGAAAGCTTTGGCTTATTCCTGTTCACGCTGGGAAAAGCTGATGTTGTATGCTACCGATGGAAAATTAGAGATTGACAACAACCTGGTTGAAAACTCCATCCGCCCAATCGCTATTGGAAGAAAAAATTATTTGTTTGCCGGATCACACATATCAGCTCAGCGTGCTGCAATGATTTACTCCCTGCTTGGAACCTGCAAGCTCAAAGGAATTAACCCGTATGAATGGCTGAAAAATATTTTGCAGATACTGCCTGATTACAAAGCCAACCGATTAGAAGAACTACTTCCTTGAAACATTTTGAAGTCTCATTTTTTTGATATACCTTTCCAAAAAGGTTCTTACGCAATAACAATGTCTTTAACAATATGTGGTTGGTCGGATGGATACGGTATATGCAAGAATCCGCAATGGAGTTTTTCCTGAATGGATAATTAATGGATGATCACCTGTGTTATAGATCGTAAATGGAATGTCAATCGTTTCTGTACAACTTAAATTTACTTGTATAGTGTCAAGGTTCGAAGAAATGGTAGGAGGAATTGTTGAAATAGTATTAAGACAAATCGCAGTGTCAACGTCGTTGTTAAATATATTCAAAGTGGAATTATGAATTCCTGAAGTAGTTGTAAGGCAATCAATATTTATCAAGGCGGAGTCGAAAGGAGCAATAGCAAATGACATTGGTTGGACCGAAAATGGTGAGGAAGTCGAAACACTATCAATAAATAGCGTATCACAGCCGGTGTTATAAACCCAAATGTTGTTGCTCAATGGAGTATTGGTTAATGAATTTCCAAACATCAAACAAGTGTCACTTAAATTTATAGATGGAGAACCGGATACATTAAAAATATAGGGTATAGATATTGAAGATGTAGAATCGACATTCGAAACAATTGTCACTGATCCGGAATAAATTCCGGCAGATAATGAATTGGAATCAAAAGTTAAATTGATGATTGTTGAATCCAAAGGTGGTACGGTCGCAAATATTGGACTAGAGGTGATGTAGGGTGCAAGTGAATGCGTTGCTGCCCACTTCATGATATTTCCGGCTAACTTCTTTGTGGAAGCATTACTTGATAAGTAGTCGAATCCATTATAAATTACCAAACCGGTTCCGTAATTTAAGTACCCTACTATATTACGGTTTGAAATATAAGTTAACAGAGGGTTGAATCCCGGTGATGTAGTATAAGTTGAATATGTATTATTTATTGCCAACACTGTAGATGGAATTGAATCGATAATTGGGTGATAAGTTGGAGATACATCGTATCCATCCGACCAACCACATATTGTTAAAGACATTGTTATTGCGTAAGAACCTTTTTGGAAAGGTATATCAAAAAAATGAGACTTCAAAATGTTTCAAGGAAGTAGTTCTTCTAATCGGTTGGCTTTGTAATCAGGCAGTATCTGCAAAATATTTTTCAGCCATTCATACGGGTTAATTCCTTTGAGCTTGCAGGTTCCAAGCAGGGAGTAAATCATTGCAGCACGCTGAGCTGATATGTGTGATCCGGCAAACAAATAATTTTTTCTTCCAATAGCGATTGGGCGGATGGAGTTTTCAACCAGGTTGTTGTCAATCTCTAATTTTCCATCGGTAGCATACAACATCAGCTTTTCCCAGCGTGAACAGGAATAAGCCAAAGCTTTCCCCGCAGCACTTTGTGGAGTAACCTTCACAATGTTTTCCTTCAACCATTGATGCATTTGATTTAAAATAGGGACCGACTCTCTTTGGCGAAGTTCATATCGTTGAGCATGTGAGAGTGATCCTTCCCTCGCTTGCCTTTCAATGGAATATAGTTTTTGAATTTGATTCAAAGCAATTTCACATACCTGCTTATTTTCACTCAGCGCATGTTCAAAATATCTGCGCGCATGTGCCATGCAATGAATAAGTGTTACATTGTTTTTATCAAAGTTTTCATAAGCACTCCAGCCGTCACTTTGCAAATAACCAGTAAAGTCTTTTAGTATATCCGCAGGCCCCTCTCTTCCGCGCCCTTTTCGGTAATCAAACAGCACAAGCCCTGATACCGGATCCCGGTATACCCAATAATACCCTAAATGTGTTTTGCCTTTTATGTTTTTGTCAAGTACTTTAATGGTTGTTTCATCTGCCTGAAGATATCCGCTTTGAAGTATCTTTTTCTTTAGAGCTTCATAAAGTGGATCCAGCAAGTTACAACACAGAGCCACCCAGTCTGACATGGTGGAAGAAGGAATTTCAACGCCTAGTCTTTTGAACTGTTCGATCTGACGATACAGAGGAAGATGATCCACATATTTTTGAATGAGTATCAAAGCAAGCAGTGCAGGACCGGGTATTCCCTTTTCGATAGGAGAAGAAGGAAGTTCACCGATCAATATTCCAGCTCCATTCGCTTTTGCATATTTAGGACGGATGAATCGTTTCACAAAAAGCTTTCCGGGTTCGTGCTCCAATTGCTCGGTAATCTCTTCTCCGATTTTCACAAGACCAGTTGTATCTTCACTGGGTGGAATGATAATGTCTACCCGCTCCAGGTGATCCGGAAGCGGCATCCTTCCTTTGTGTTTGGATGTTGTCGATTTCTTTTCACGTGTATACGTAATGGTTTCTGTTTTCTTTTCGGGTTCAGAGATTGGAGTTATGTCAAAAGGCAGTGAAGCTTGCAATGGATCGGCAACAAACCGCTCTGATTTCTTTCCGTATTTCTCTCTTAAAAGTTGTTCGAGCTGATATTGTAATTTTAAAATCTTTTGATTTTGTGATACATCTAATGTCAAACCATTTAAATTTCCGGCGTAGCTTCCGGTTATCAATCCGGTATTAAATATGCAATTTAAAGTGGAAAAATCTCCACCATGTAATATGGCTACCCCGCCATTTGAAACAAAAGATTGAAGCACCGGTGCAAATGAAGCGAAAACAGAAGCAGATCCCTGAGAGGGTTCTGCCAAGTAAAATATATTTTTATCAACTAACGCTGCTTGTAAAACAGCAGGCGACGTGGTGTTTAATTCTGTGCGCCTATACTTTGTAAATGTTTGGTTTATTGCATTGAATGTTGATGTGTACTCCCCGTTATAATTAACTCCATAGGTTAATGCTAATATATCAACAGTGTCTGCGCCGGCTATTTCAAAAACTAAGGGAAATTGCCCACTATTGTTAATTGTAATGGGAACAGTTACTTGGCTCCCGCAAATTGTATTAATTAAAAGGGTATCTGTATTTACTTCTATTTGTTGTCCTTTTAATCCGGTTCCGGAAAGGCAAATAGTTGTGTCTTTATCACTGTTTAATAGCACCAACATTCCGTTAAATACTAAGTTGGTGTCGGGACTAAATGTTACAGCAAGCCAAACAGAATCATATGGACTTACCAACAGGCTGGTGTCAGATGGGACAAACTGTGGTATTGTTGAGAATATAGAAGTAATTTCTAATGTATCGCATCCATGATTTGAAATTAATACGGAATCTTGAGAAACTGTAAATTCTCTGATGGCTCCCAAATTTAAACAGCTATCTGAAAGAATTATTTCGGGATCACCGGTAATGGTGACAACAATTGGAAATGTAAATGTTGGTTGTGTTGGATCATTGTTTTGAATTTGGATTGGAATAATATATTCTCCGGCAATTAAATCCGAAATATTAAGATCAATATCTATAATTGATGTTTCATTTAAATTCAAGGTGTCGCAATAGATATTGGAAATTACCATGTTGTTTTTCACATGCTGTGCGCACCAACGAACAGAATTACTAATTATTTGACCGTTTAGTGAGTCTGGTGTTATCAGAGTACATCCTGTGTAAATGGCTTTACCGGCTCCTATCGGTCTGAAACCAACCACAGCATTATCTTGGTTGGTAACCACTTTATAAAAATCATTATTTATATTATTTAATGAATGGAATGGGGAAAGGGAATAGAAGGTTTGTACGCTATCGACTAATGGATGAAATGGATCAATTATAGTGCTGAACCCTGATGCATTTGAATAAGAGGAATATGAAAACAGACCGGTGTATTGAAGTGAATTTGAACTAGTAAAACATGCAATAGCATAACCGCCATTATTGACAAAATTAAGTATTGCAGGACTTAAAGTCGAAAACACCCCTAGAGTTACATTGCTAGTATTTGGTAAAAATAAAATGTCCTTATCAATAAGTGCATTTTCTAATTCACTCAACACAGTCGTATTAATGCTTGTTAACGAATAGTTTGGATAGTGTTGATTTAAAATTGAAATTAAATTTTGGTAATTTGCCTGAGCGACCCCATAATTAAGTGCAAGTATTTTAACAGGATTATAAGTCGCATTTATTTTGGATGAATCTATTTCAAAAATTAATGTACCGGGGCCACTATTCGAAATTGTAAATTGAACATTTGATGTTGAGCCACAAGGTAAAGTCAGGAAGATACTATCGGGGCTGGTTGAAATTGAAGGAGCCTGTTGAACGTTAAGGGATTGAATAATTGTATCAGACGTATAACAATTGGAGGCAATAAGTTTTATATTATGTATTCCCGGAGATGCAAACGCATGTTGAGGATTTTGAAAATCGGAAATGACCCCATCACCAAAATCCCACATCCAATTTTCGGGATCATTTGTGGAATTATCGGTGAAATTTACAGGTATACCTAAGGGAGGATTGAAATCACTAATTGAAAATTGAGCATCAATAGGAGTGGTTGTTGTCAATATAGAACTCCAGTTCAATTCAAATCCAACACCTACTAGAGATGAATTGCTTGTAAATTGTATATATGCTGAATTTCCCTGCACAATTATAGGTGCAGGAATATTGTTCCCGGAAATAGTTTGTAAATACATTATATTTGGACTTACTCCACTGTAGATTGTTAATGCGCCGGAACTTGCTAAGTTGAGTGTATTCAGAGTAATTGCAATTGACTTAGCACATGGGATTTGAATTTGAAAAGTACAGTTTTCAAGGTTTTGATATGTTCCGGTCAGACCTCCCGAATCATATAATTTCCCCGAAGGTGCATTTGAAAGAGTGACACCTGAGCAAAGATTTACGAAATTTCCTACATGAATATAAGCAATTTTTGTGATACTGTCGCTTCCAAATATATTGCTTACAGTTAAGGATACAGGGAAATATCCTGAAGTCGGATATAAAACAACAGGATGTTGTAAGTTGGAAGTTGAGGGATTGGCTCCCGGGAAAGACCACGACCACGATGTTGGAGCATGATCACTGATATCTTGAAAATGAATAGTGGAACCGGCTAAAATACTCGTATCATTAGTTACAAAATCGGCAATAGGAGCGATCAAATTTGCATTGAAAGTAATGGCGTAATCTTCCACTTGTCCTCTTTCAGGTTGTGTGCATGAGGTTACATTTGTATTGGAAATAATATCCGACATTACACGCATTCTTAATGGGGCATTAAGCAGTGCACTTGAATTCGTATTGATGTAACCCTGATGGATGAAAACTTTATTAAGAGAACTGAATACCTGCTCATTCGAGCTTAAATCGCCATCACCATTATAATCAATCCAGACATACACATTTTCAGCAGCTGATGGATTAGTTCGTATTTCAATTGGAAGTGTATTCCCTGCGGTGGTTGTGGTTTGATAAGCACATGAATAATCTTGATAGCCGGCAATTCCATTAATGGAAGTATTTAAAATACTTCCAAAACTCAATTGAGATATTCCATAATTGCAACAGTGATTTAATGTAGTTGGCATACAACTGGCAGCAACCGGAGCACCTATATTGGTTACCTGAATATAGTTTGACTTTATTATAGTATCTGAAGGAATGCATGCATCAATAACTGATGCAATTAATGTAACTGTGTAGGTTCCTGTACCAACATAAAAGTGTAAAGGATTTACGTCTGTTGAAAAAGTACCATCACCAAAATCCCATAAATAGGAAAACGCATTTGTACTTTGATTGGTAAATTGAATGTTTGCCGGTGCAGAACATGTAAAAATTATATCACTTATAAAATCCGCACTCACCTGGGGCGCCAGAGGATCACAAACGGCTTCAATTAAGATATCATCAATAAACCAACCTGTTCGGCCATTCCCCCCTGTTCCATCCATATCAGAAAGTTTGAATCGTAGCTTAACATCCGGTTGGTTACCTGCGATAATTGAAATATCAAATAATTCAGACTGCCACCAACTATTAAGGGGAGTTGTTATTACACCGGCCATCCAGTTTGCATAACAAGCTTCTTGAAATTTGCTGCCTTGAGACTTGAAATTTCCCATTCCCAGATATTCGCAATTATTGAGATTGCCCGGATTTCCAACATTATCTTTCAATAGGAGCCATGTAAATCCTCCATCAATAGAATATTCAATTTCACCCCCATCAAAAAAATCAACTTTACAGATATTTTTAAAAGATAACTCAATATCAAAGTAACCGGTACAATTAAACGAACTAGTTTCAAGATAGGAAACACTGCCTGCCAAGTCTATAAAACTTGAATCGCAATTCAATCCACTTGCTTGCAATCTGTTATTGATTGCCCAGCCGGGAGATCCTGAAGAAGTTAACGATCCCGGAGGATTCTCAAAATCTTCTTCAAATAAAATGGTTTGTGATAAAGAGGCTAACGATTGACATATCAAAATCAACAATAAAGCGAAGTGTTTTTTCAAAGGATGTGATTTTGCAAATTGGAACATGTCTCTTACGCAAAGAAATTAATAAAGTTAAATTTGAAAAGCATTGGCAATTTAATCAAATTGGAATAAAATTTCACATCCAATTTTATAAAAAAAACTTCAATAATCATAAAATAATCATCATTATTGGATGAATGGGTGGTATTGGTGGGTCAAATGTTGGAAAACGGATGATTATAAAATGCAATTTTGATATCATTTTCACTTTAGAATCGTAAGTGTAATTTTAAAAGGGCCTTATTGGATGTTAGATGGGTAGGTTGATCTATCCTGAACGAAAACACAAGTTGCTTATTAGTCACAAAACATTCATAATCAATATAATAAGTAAATAAATTTACCATCCGTACATCACCACATCATGAAAGACGTATATTCAATCAATTAGTTGCTTTTCACTTTACATGATAATACGTTGCAAAATGGTCAAATAGATCTGAATTATTTAATCTTGAAGAAGTAAAGAAATGTATAAAATTTCATAACGCAAAACTCAAATTTTGAAAAACAGGTTTACCAAAAATAATTATAATTAATTCAGTAATTTATGTGCGATTTATTTTAAAACAAATATAAAATAATCATCACTAAAAGTAAAATAGCCACCCACACATAAATTTTATTTTGTACCGGAAATTCGTATTGGCAGATAGGGCATACTTTTGCGTTACTGTCGATTTCCATAGCGCAAGAGGGGCATTCTTTTTTATTCATTTTATCTTTACGGATTCCGGTTTAGCACTACAAATTTAATTAACTTTTTGCTTCTCCACCCATCTGTCCATTTTCGCTTCCAGCACAGCTAGTGGTAAACAACCTTCACTTAATACTTCATTGTGGAATTTTTTGATATCAAATTTATCACCTAGTTCAGTCTCTGCTTTTTGTCGCAACTGACGAATTTTCAACTGACCAATTTTATAGGCAAGTGCTTGTCCGGGAATGGCCATGTATCTTTCAATTTCTGCTGTGATAGATGCTTCTCCGGCGCCTTCATTCTCTAATGAAAACTGAATAGCCTGTTCTCTGGTCCATCCTTTAGTATGCAATCCAACATCAACAACCAAACGAATGGCTCGATGCATTTCCTCACTAAGAGACGCAAAATATTGGTAGGGGTCTTGATATAATCCCAACTCTTTACCCAAAGACTCAGTATATAATGCCCATCCTTCACCATAAGCGCCATACCAAGTAAATCGACGGAACATAGGCAAATTTTCATTCTCAGCGGTAAGCATACATTGGAAATGATGGCCGGGAATGGCTTCGTGCAAAAAGAGATCTTCCATTCCAAAAGTGTTAAATTTTTTGGCATCAGGAATAGGGGTGTAAAATATCCCCGGACGTGATCCATCTGCAGTTCCGGGATTGTATTCCGCACTTGCGCTGGCCTCCCTAAACTTTTCCGTTTGCCTAACTTCAAATTTTGATCGAGGAGTTTGATCAAATAAATTTGCTAATTGTGGCATCATTTGAGTATGAATCGCATTGAATGCTGCTATGACATCTTTGGGATTTTTGAACGGGAAGAACTGTTGATCAGTATTCATAAATTTAAAGAATGCTTTTAAATCGCCTTTAAATCCAACATCGTTTTTGATTTTTTCCATCTCACTGCGCAATCTGTTAACTTCACTCATTCCTAAATTAAATATCGAATCGGAAGTGAGTGTAGTTGTAGTGGAGTATTTACTCAAATAGTTGTACCGTGCTTCGCCACCGGGCATCGCCGTTATCCCAATTGTGGTTCTACATGCAGGAACATACTCTTCAATAAAAAATGTATATAATTTTGAGTAGGATGGAATGATTTGAGAAGTGATAGCCTGACGATACAGGGAGTCGAGTCGTAATTTTTCTTCTGCAGTAAATTCAGTCGGCATATTAGTGATAGGCATGTAAAACGTACTTTTTTTGACATCGTTTACAACCATATCTTTCAACTGAGGCACCACTCTTTCAGCTAATAATTTGTTTAGGGTAAACCCTGATTCCATTCCTTTACGCATATTTACAATGGCAGTATCACACCAAATTTCAAATCCCTTTACACGGGACAAAAAGTTCTCATAATCTTTAACAGTTTTAAATGGCTGGTTACCTTTCCCGGAACCTAATTGACCAAAGCTATTTGGAAAACTCCAAAATTGATTTAAAGGAATTAGATTATCAGGAAAATCTAATCCTTCAATTCCATTTTTTAAATCCCATTGCAAAATGTCGAAACTAATCTGTTCTTCCTGAGAAAGTTTGTCTCTATCATATGATTCCAATGTTTTTAAACTGGATACAAAAAACTCCTTAATTTTAGCACGATACGACTCACTAATGTCATTTGGCAGCAGGTCATTATAGCGATTGTCGCCATTAGCAGTAGCTTCTAATGGGAATAACTGCAATCTACCATCGTAGTAATTTTGAAAATAGGTAGCAATGTCGACTTTTTCCTCAGTCATTTCATTGTTTGATTCATTGTTTGATCCGCAACTAATAAGTATAACGGACAAGCAAAATGTTATTGAATAAATAAATCGATTTTTCATTTTGAGAGATTTCATGGACGAAAATAGATATAAAATATAGAAATCAATTCAAGTTTGAGAAAAGTACATTTAAATGGGATAGACTTCATCTTGTATAATTGTACATAATAAAAACTCCTATCTTTTTTGTTGCATTTATGACTGAATACAACTCGAAAAAACCTTAAATTTTTTATTTGGTAAAATATTCTTTAAATTTGATAAAAATCATTCATTGAGCTGTTAAAATTAGAACGGACCAACACAAATATTTGAGTCACTAAAACATTATAAACCAGCATGAAACAAATTATCCTATTCCAAATTCTGGTAATGTTTTCCATTACAACTTATGGGCAATATTCATGGACAAACTACAATGCAGGGAACTCAGCTTTGCCCAATAATCAAGTCAGGAAAATTGCTGAAGATAACAATGGAAATATTTGGGCGGCAACTACCGGGGGATTAGCAAAGTTTGATGGAACCAATTGGACGATTTATACCAGTACCCCAACCGGTGAATCTTTACTTAATTTGTATACCGTCGGATTCAATCAAATTACCGGAGTTTTGTGGTGTTCCAACTCATCCTATTTATTCAGTTTTGATGGCACCAACTGGGGTTTGTACTATGTTAATATTCCGGGAAGTTATGTTACAGAAATGAAGTTTGATTCGTCGGGATTATTATGGCTTATGTTTTTTTCGAAGGGAATTGCAAGTTTTGATGGAATTACTTTGACTGAATACAATGAAATTAATTCTCCATTACCTGACAATTTTATATTCAAAATTGATTTTGCACCCAATGGTGATCTTTGGATGGCTACGCAAGGAGGTGTGGTGCGAAAATCAGGATTAAATTGGACAGTTTTCGACATCACTAACTCGGCATTGCCTGTAACTATAATTAAGTGTATTGCTGTTCAGCAAAATGGAACTGTTTGGGCGATGTCTAATCTTCCAGGACAAGGATATTTGTACTCTTATGATGGTACTAATTGGACTTCGTACGACACGACTATTTGTGTTATTCCTTCACCATCAAAAATGGATATGGATTTTGATCAACAAGGAAGACGTTGGATAGGTACTTTTGCATCGGATCTACATGTTTTTAGTGATACCTCCTGCTACTCTTTCACGCCAGGTAATTCGCCTCTCCCGAGCACTAATATTAATGATGTGTTTATTGCTTCCAATGGAACGATTTGGTTAGGCATGTTGGCTGATGGTCTTGTTCGAATTGAATTAACTACAAGCCTATCTGCGCCAAGCACAAATGATACTTGGAACGTATATCCCAATCCCGTTATGGATGACATTGTTACCATCTCCGGTGATGAAAATTTGAGTACAGTTCGTATTTTTGATATGTGTGGTAAATTGATTATTGAAAATGAAAATTTAGAAGTCACTACCTTCGATATGGATGTACAAAATCTTTCAAAAGGCTTGTATATGATCGTTATGGAAGATGTTGCTCATAATGCTGTTGTTAGAAAATTAATTATTCAATAAATAGATTGATGAAAGAATAGTTTTATCTGATTTACCTACTGAATTTCAAATTTATTTTATGAAATCAATTCTCTTTTTATTTGTATGTATTCTTTTTGTAAATAATTGCACTGCACAAAATAATGTTACAACCATAATAAACATTGATGTTTTTGATGGAGAAAATGTTTTTGAAAATGTAAATTTTACTTTTTCAGATAAGCGGATAATTTCCATCAGCAAAAAATTTGAAAGGCATGAAAATGCAAAAATAATTGATGGTAAAGGGAAAACAATTTTGCCTCCATTAATAAATGCTCATGTCCACATAGCCGGTCCCGAAAATTTGCAAGAAGCCCTTAGAGTTGGGATTTTTGCAATGTTAGATATGTTTACACTTGATAATAGAGCAAATCGGTTACGGACTTATAACGATTCTATCAATTACGCACATTACTATTCTTCAAATGTTGGTGCAACTGTTCCCGGTGGGCATGGTACGGAATATAAAGTTGATATTCCTACCATAAACGATACTGTTTCAGCACGTCAATTTGTTCGTGATAGAGTATATCAAAGAGCCGATTACATTAAGATTTCTCAAGAACATACCATGGCACTTTTAAGTGAACATCAACTTACTGAAATAATTAGCGAAGCACATCAATTAAATAAAATTACAGTTGCTCACATTTCAGATTTAAGTGATGGCATGCAGTTGATAAATTTAGGTGTGGATGGTTTAGCTCATATGTGGCATTTAAAATCTTCTAATATTAATGAAGAAGAAATTAAGTTGATCCAGACTAAGAAAGTTTTTGTGATTCCAACACTTTCTGTAATTGAAAAATTAATTTTGAGTACAGATAGTGCAAGTCGAAATAATTACTTAACTCTGGAAGAGGTTTTTCTGGAAATTCAAAAATTACATGAGATAGGTATTCCCATATTGGCAGGAACCGATGCACGAAATTTTGGAATGAATTTCACTACTCAGTTTTTTGATGAGCTTATTTTGTTATCAAAATGTGGGTTAACAAATATTGATATTTTGAAGGCAGCTACCACAAATTGTTATCAAGCTTTTAGGTTGAAAGAGTTTCAAAAATTGGATGAATCCGGAACTGCTAGTTTTTTATTGGTTGATGGCAAACCTCATTTGGAAATAGCTGATATCAAAAATTCAAAAAGAATTTGGAAAAACGGTATGGAATTAATTTTATAAGATCAGAGGAATTTTCAATAGTTTACGCATCCATTTGAGCACTATTTTCGTCATTAACAATAACCATAGGAGGAATAACTATCACTACAAGTGTTTTTAACATAAACGACGAAATTGAAATTACCAATTTATTAGGTAAAAAGTATTTCAACAAAACATTTCAAATACAACTACCTCAGTTGAAATTTCAAAATGGAAACAAGGGGTATATATGGTTAAAATGCAAAACAAAGTTTTTAAATTTATTAAATTATAAGTTCGATTAATTTCATTTGTAAATAGTATTGCATCGAATTCATTTTATTTGGACTTAGTAATTGTCTTTGGAGGAAGTTATTGCTATTGGGGATTTAATCTACTGATATTCAAATGGGTGATTTGTTGGTTTAAGTTTAAACAGTAGTTGATTGTTTAGTTTCAAAAAGAATTCATTTTAAATAACTACTATCATAAAGTTTAATTTCGTATATTTACTGATTACATTCAACCTAATTAATTCTTATCTCACTTAGCGCCTATGAAAAAATATTTGATTATTATTTGTTTATGTTCAATTGTAATTGCATCTGTTCAATCTTGTAAAGATGACAAGGAAGACGATCCTATTCCCGCCCCAACAACCGATGAACAGTTGTTCACTGAAATTAGTACACTTACAGGCTATACTTATTATGTAGGAACCCCCGACATTACAGCTGCATTAGGAGGTAGTCCGCATGGATTTGAACGAGTTCGATTTAACGCCATTGCTCAGGCAGCACTTGATGGAACAGGTAAATTGCCTGTAGGTGGAACCTTTCCGGAAGGATCTGTAATTGTGAAAAACATTTACGCTTCAGCAACCGGTCCTTTAACGATGATGGCTGTAATGAAAAAAGCATCAACCAACAGCAGTTCAGGAAGCAATTATTTATGGGCTGAATTTAAACTCAATGGTGAGAATGTATACAGTTCTGCATTGCAAGGTGCCGGCTGTGTAAGTTGTCATTCCGCGCCCGATAACCGTGATTTGGTTAGGACATTTGACCTGCATTAAAAGTTAGTTAAAAAACAAAGGCTGTCGGATTAATCTGATGGCCTTTTTTTATAGGATATTTTTACAATTCACCCAATATTTTCATTGTTTTGATGATTCAGTTTTCATTTGAATGTGGTGGGTCACTACTTTTTAATTTCCGCTTTTACTGAGTCGGGAATAAACATATTTCCTAGTTCCGTCAGCAAATAGTTTATTCAATTGGAGTTGGTTTGCAAGATAATTTTCAACGCTTGATTTGATAAGTGCTAAAAATACATAGTATTTATTTTTCGATGGAGTATTTCCTGATGAGGTAATAATTTGCTTTTAATTTCTAAATCACACAAAATCAATATAATATATCATAAAATTGGCAATAAACACAGTGATTCATTAGAAGTGACGAGGTTTAATACAAGTAGTCTCTTATGATGTAAATCAAAATATAGCCGTAATATTGAAAATAGAACGGAATTATTTAATTTTACAATATTCGGAAACAAATTAATCTTAATAAAAAAACACTTTAAATAATGAGAATCAAAATAACTAAGTCGGCCCTTTTGATAGCAATTGTTTGCACATTCACTTTTGTAAGTTGGAGAAATCCATCCGGCCAAACCGTTTCTAATTTTAGTTTTGTAACAGATAACACAGAAATGTCATGGGTAGGAACCTACCGCGGAACCCTTCCCTGCGCTAGCTGCGAAGGAATGCAAACAGAACTTACTTTAAATAAAAATAAAACGTATGATTTGATTATCCGATACCTAGGGAAAAAAGGTGATCCTTATGTTTTTACCGATAAATTTACCCTCAGTAAAGATGCAACTACAATTATTTTGGGAGGGCTTAAAGATGAGGGACAGCCAACTCAATATTTATTAGGAGAAAATTCGCTGATCCAATTGGACATGACCGGAAAAAAAATAGAAGGGGAACTGGCCGAAAAATATGTCCTTGTGAAAGGAAAGCCATCTATTGAAGAAAAATACTGGAAGCTTATTCAACTTCATGGAAGTGAAGTCACACCGGAGAAAGGTGATCGAAGAGAAGCCAATTTAATGTTAAAAGCTGAAGGAAACCGTGTAACAGGTAGCGGTGGTTGCAATACAATTAGTGGCATTTATACCCTTAACGGGGATAATGGGGTAACGTTTACAAAAGTAATTTCAACTCAAATGGAATGCCCAACAATGGAAACGGAACCAAAGTTTGTTAAAGTACTTAGCATTGTCGATCAATATGTAATAAAAAATGATACACTGATGTTAATGAAAGGGACTAATCCGCCTTCTGCAAAATTGGTGGCGGTTTATAAGAAATGATGATTATTCCTAATAATTAATTTTAATTATCCTTTTATCAAAGATGTAAATACCAAACAGTATTAATTAATAAAATGAACGATCTCGAACAAGCAGTCATGGATGCTCACACTGCATTTTGGCAAGGTTATGCTGAACGAGATCTGGACAAACGTTTTTCTGTTTGTGCCGATGATGTAACATTTTTTGGAACCGGTATTCACGAACGGGCTGTTGGTAAAATTCAATACCGTGATATGAATGAGAAAGGTTTGAAGCAATCACCTCAACCATTTAAAATCACTTTGATTTGGCATCATCTTAGAATTTACGACGATATTGCTTGGGTGGAAGGTGACTCCGAATGGGTCCAAGGAATTGGTGGGCGAATATCAAAAGATCTTATTCGCCAAACCACCATTTTAAAACTTGAACAAGATAAGTGGATGGTGAAACATGTCCATGGTTCTGAACCCGACTACCGCCTCAAAGCCGGAGAATATATGGTGAATGAAGAAGTTGCAAAAAGAAATAGTGAGCTGGAAAGACAGGTGTTTGAAAGAACCAGAGAGTTGGAAAACGAAAAGCGTATTACTGAACAAAAATCAAAGGAGTTGGAACTCACACTCGAGAATTTGCGCACCACCCAGAAGCAGCTCATTCACTCAGAAAAAATGGCTTCACTTGGCTTACTTACTTCCGGCGTTGCTCACGAGTTAAAAAACCCTCTCAACTTTGTTAATAATTTCGCAAAAATTTCGCGTGATCTTATTAAGGATTATCATGTTGAAGGAGATGAAAAAGAAAAATTAATTCTTTTGTCTGACCTGGAACGAAATTTGGAAAAAATTGTTCAGCATGGTCAAAGAGCTGATAACATTGTGGCAAGTATGCTTATGCATAGCAGAATGGGAAACACGCAACGAGTGCAATGTAATTTAAATCAATTAATAGATGAGGCTGTTGGTGTGGCGTTACGTAATGAAAAAACTAAAGATAAGAATTTTCAATGTGCAGTAAAAACAAATTATGATATCAATCTACCTTCAATATCTGTTATACATCAGGATTTTAGTTTAGTGATGATGAATTTATTTTACAATGCATTTTATGCCATCAATAAAAAGAAATTAACAACAAATTCTAATTATGAACCTAGTGTTACTGTTGAAACAAGTATTGTGAATCAACACGTCTTAATTTCTGTTAAAGATAATGGAATTGGAATACCTGATGAAATCAAGGACGCTGTTTTTCAGCCCTTTTTTACTACAAAACCAACCGGAGAAGGAACAGGTTTAGGGTTGTCGCTGAGTTATGATATTATTACCCGAGGACATAATGGAACAATTTCAATAAATGGTTCTACTATTGATCAAACAGAGTTAATCATTTCTTTACCTATAGGATAGATGTCTATTTTTTTAAAGTTTCAGCAAAAATATCACCCGATTTGAATATATTTACGGTTATTAAAATTATGTACTATGAAAAATATTCTGACTGTCATCGCTTTACTGTTGTCGGCGAATCTGTTTGCACAAGAAAAATTTTCGCATGAAAGTTTTCTCGATATTGTAAAAGGGGAGATGACTGCCCATGAAGGAAAGATGTCGCCTTCCACACAAAGTGCTACACAAGGATATGATGTAAAACATTACAATTGTTTCTGGAACATCAATCCTGTAGTCAATTACATCTCAGGTTTTGTAACAACCTCCTTTGTGCCGGTAGAAAATAATTTCGATACCCTTATTTTAGATCTGACAAGTTTGCTCACGATTGATTCGGTAGTTTATCATAACACGAATATTCCATTCTCTCACGGAGGAGATGTAATAACAATTCCCTTTTCGACAACACTTCCGCTAAATGCCATCGATTCTATCTCCGTTTATTATCAGGGGGTGCCTGCAGTTTCAGGTTTTGGTTCGTTTATTCAGGATACGCATAATGGAACACCGGTAATTTGGACTCTATCCGAGCCTTACGGTTCCAGTGATTGGTGGCCATGCAAAAATGGATTAACGGACAAGGCCGATTCCATTGATGTGTTTTTAAATATTCCATCAGGTTTAACCGGAGCTAGCAATGGAATTCTGATTTCAGAAACACCCAACGGATCCTCTCAACTTTTTCACTGGAAGCACCGTTACCCAATTGCAACTTATTTAATTTGTTTGGCTGTTACTAACTATGTTAACTATTCGCATGTTGTTCCATACGCAGGAGATACACTCGATGTGGTAAATTATGTTTATCCCGAAGATTCAGCATTAGCTGCCTCTCAAACAGGGGCAATTGTTTCCATGATTCAATTGTATGACACATTGTTTGGTGTGTATCCTTTTCAAAACGAAAAATATGGTCATGCGCAATTTGGATGGGGTGGTGGTATGGAACATCAATCTATGACTTTTGTTTCAGGATTTAGTTTTGATTTGTTGGCCCATGAACTCGCTCACCAATGGTTTGGCGATAAAATTACTTGTGGCAGTTGGGAAGATATTTGGCTGAATGAGGGTTTTGCAACTTATTTGTCGGGCCTTTGCTATGAACACCTTGCACCGTCGTATTGGATGCCATTCAAACAAAATGAAATTAACTATATCACATCACAGCCTGATGGTTCTGTCTTTTGTACTGACACTACAAGTATTCCTCGATTATTTGATGGGCGATTAACTTATGCCAAAGGCGGTATGATATTGCATCAGCTTAGATGGGTGATTGGTGATTCGGCCTTTTATGCTGCTATAAATAATTACCTTAATGATGTTGATTGTGCATATGAATTTGCCACTACTTTTGATTTGAAAACACATTTTGAAACGGTATCCGGTCAAAATTTGTCTTGGTATTTTAACGATTGGTTTACAGGACAAGGGCATCCTTCGTACAATATCGAATGGTCACAAGTTGGAAGTAGTTTGTATTTGGAAGTAAATCAAACACAGTCGCATCCATCGGTTCCATTTTTTGAATTACCTATTCCGATACAAATTAAAAATAGTACACAAGATACTATCATCAGGCTGAATCACACCTTTTCAGGAGAAAACTTTATTGTGAGTATCCCTTTCCAAGCAGATTCCGTTATTTTTGATCCTGAATGGTGGATTATTTCGAATAATAATTCGGTTATAACCGGAATAATAAATTACGAAACAAATATTGGAATAGATATCTACCCCAATCCTGCCAAAGATTTTATTACTATCCACTCTGATGAAATTAAAAATAGCAATTCGTTAATTGATATCACAAATATAATTGGCGAAGTTGTAATTGAAATGCCATTTTATGGAAATGATCAAACAATTAATATAAACAACTTTGCACCCGGAATTTATTTTATTAAACTAACCTCCGGAACGAGGGTTTCTGTTATGAAATTCATAAAACAGTAGTTAAATGTAAAATTATTTTTTGTAGTAGAACTTTGTTATTGTCATGTTATCTTTTCATATAATAAAGTCTAAAAGGATATTGATTTGAGTTGCTTGGACTAAAATGGGTCTATTATGGTATTTTGAGGAAGAAATAAATATGATTTTAAATAATATGAGAAAAACTATATCGCACTTTTTCTTTTTTATCTTTATTGGATACTATTCACAAGCTCAAATCCCCCAACCCGCTCTCGTCGGCTACTGGCACAATTGGAACGACGGCTCCGCCACTTATATTCTACTTGATCAGGTCGATTCACGTTATAACATAATTGATGTGTCGTTCGCTGTGCCTGCTTCGGGAACCGATTATCAAATGGAATTTATCCCCGATCAGGTAGCTCCAGCAACGCTGATCAATCAAATTCAAACAGTGCAAAGTCAGGGCCGGAAGGTGATTATTAGTATGGGTGGTGCGACTGCTCCGATTTCATTGGATAACATTTCTGAGCGGGATGCTTTTGTGAGTTCTATGGGAGTAATTCTCGATACCTATGGTTTCGATGGGATAGATATTGACTTTGAAGGAAGTTCTCTATCTGTCACAGGCGGAACCATATCAACCCCTGCAGATGCAAAAATCATTAACCTGATTGATGCAATCAAACAAATTATGCAAAATTATTTTGCAACACATAATAAGAAATTAATTCTTACCATGGCTCCCGAAACTGCATATGTTCAGGGTGGAATGTCGGCTTACGGTGGATTGTGGGGTGCGTATCTTCCGGTAATTGATGCTTTGCGTGATTCACTAGATCTTTTGCACGTGCAACTTTATAATAGTGGAAGTATGTTTGGCATTGATGGTATTATTTATTCACAAGGAACTGCCGATTTTATTGTGGCAATGACCGAAGCAGTAATTCAGGGATTTAATACGGCCGGAGGAGCATTTGCAGGTTTGCCCGAAACGAAAGTTGCTGTTGGATTACCCGCATGTTCAAGTGCTGCCGGGGGTGGCTTTACCGACACAGCAGTTGTCAGCAGTGCCATGAATTATTTGTTGGGAACCGGCCCGCAACCCGGCACATATACTCTTGCTCAATCCGGAGGTTATCCATTATTAGGTGGAATGATGACTTGGTCGGTGAATTGGGATGCGGTTAATACCTGTGGTTCTGTATATGAGTTTGCAGATAATTTCGCATCCATTTTTTCAACCACCACAATCACACAGGAAGTTTCATCTTCAGAAAGAAGTTTCACCATCTATCCGAATCCATCCGACAACGTATTTAATTTTTATATGACTTCTGCATTGTCACCAAATGAAATCATATACATTTATAATTCAATTGGAGAAGAAGTTTTTTCAGTTGGGGCAAATGCAATCAAACAATCAATTGATACCTCCACCTGGCCTGCAGGTATTTATTTTGCGAAGTGTGGTGTTCATGTGCAGAAATTAGTTAGACATTAAATTTTTTTCGCTGCCGTCTTGTCGCTGCGAAAAACAGCACGGAGGCACTAAAGGGCACGGAGTTGCACGGAGAGATTTTCTTCAAATTGAAAAATTTATTGATTTACTAAAACTTCTCACTGTCTGCTATAGTCACGGAGAAGTATTATAAAAAAAGCGACGATCTTTTGAACCGTCGCTTTTTTGTGTAATAAGAAATTTTAATTTTTTACAAACTGTCGTGTTATAGTTTTCTCACCAACTGAAATCTGAATGGAATAAATTCCATCAGCAAATTGTTTTAAGTCAAGATCGCTCTTAAACTGATTGGATATAACCGGAGTAATTGTGTAATTAGAAACTTCTTTACCCAACGCATCAATAATTAAAACTGCTACCGATTTTTCAGTTGATTCAAAAGCAATTGTGATAAATTCGGATGAAGGATTCGGATACAACAAGAAACTGTTGTTATCACTAAGTTGTGGTAATCCCACTTGAGTAATATCTACAGTTTGAGTAGTGACATTGGTGCAGGTTCCGTTTGAAACAGTTAAGGTTACTGTATATGTCCCAAGTGAGCTGTAATAGTGAACAGGATTTTGAAGTGTGCTTGTGTTTCCATCACCAAAATCCCACAACCAGCTTATTGCTCCGGTTGAATTATCGGTGAAAGTTACTACCTGACTGTTCGTGCTAAACGTGTATAGTGAAACAGGCGCAGCCACCACAGTTATGATCAATGTATCTCTCCCCACGCACCCCGATGCAGTTGCAGTAGCTTCTACCGAATAACTGGTAGTCACAGTTGGAGAAATGGTTACATTCTGTCCGGTAATAGGTCCCGGTAACCACTCGTAGGTTATTCCAAAACCCGGGCCGGTAATCTGTCCCTGTAAATTTGTTGTTTGACCTTCACAAATCGTATCGTTGTTTGTTATTGCAGTTACATTAGGAGTTATACGAACACTAACAGAAAATAAAGTGGCATCGGTACAACCGGAAGAATCGGTTCCTATGATAGTATAATTTGTGTTATTAGTAGGAGCAGCAAAGGCTGAATCGCCCGTTGCATTAATAGCAATGTTGGGAGTCCATGTGTACGTTGATGCACCCGATGCAATAAGTTCCAATGCCGGATAACCAGTACAATAGGTTGCTGTTAAACCGAGATTAATTGTAACATCAGGTGCAGGACTAGTTACAACATTTATGAATAACACATTCGTGCTGTCGGCCAATCCTGAATTGGTGCATTCAACATAACATCTAAAATAGGTTGAAGTAAACAATGTATCAGTTGTTATGCTTTGTGGGTCAAGTATTAAATCAGTCCATGGCCCCAAATTGGTGGGTGCCGATTGCCATTGGTAAACAACACCTGATTGAAAATTATTAGCACCAGATAAAGATAATACTGCAACATTTGGGCCACCACAAATAGTTTCATTATCTGCAGTAATTGTTCCGGGAGTTGGAGTTCCTGTACACAATTCAGGATACGCCACCCATTCCAAATCATCAATATAAATATTTGCTCCATCACGAGAAGTGCCATTGAGTAAAAAATAGTTAGTGTCGGCACTAAATGTGGATGGTACATTAAATGTGTATTGATACCAGCCGTCCACAAGTTCGTTCACAGGCAATATAAAGAATCTGCTACGTGCGACAGCACCTATTCGTGTGGCACCAGTTAAAGATGCGCTGGTGTTTACAAAAATGGTTAAACTATCGCCTGCAGTTGTTGTTCCGTCGCGATACATCCACAAACTAAAAGTGGGAGTAGCACCTGAAATATTTCCTGAAAAATCAACAACAGAACTTGTCATCAACTCTTGTGTTCCGGATATTTGCATTCTGGAAGTGAACCTTGCCATAGAAGGTGCGCTGTGTGGATTACAAGTAGGAAATGTTCCGGTATTTCGCAACACCCACAAACTCGCCGGTCCTCCGGTGATATTCCATCCTGCCGGAGGAAATACACCGCTATCAAAATTTTCAGTTTGTATTACTTGTGCCTGTACGTTATTGATGCACAAGATTGTCAATATATAAAAGCTCAACGTTGCAAACTTTTTCATTAATGTTTTCATCAGTGGTTTATTATTTTATTATTTTTTATTTTTCTTTATTGATTCCGTAATTCGGGATGATCGTTTTTATCTAACAAGTGTTATCGTAGCACTGTATTTTTCACCTGCAATAATCATGGTAAGGAAGTAAGATCCTGCAGGAGCATCCGTACCTGCATTATCCTTCTTTCCGTTCCAGCAACGTGTAGAAGCAGTACTGTGAAATACTTCTTTGCCCCAACGGTCAAATACTCTCCAATCGCTGCAATCATTAAAGTTAAATTGATTACCCAAATCAAAACATTCGTTAAGTCCATCCCCATTCGGACTAAATACGTTTGGTAATTTGTCGATTATGTTACTAACCGTGGCTGCATTATAGTTTAATGAGGAAGTGTCGGAACACATGTTATTGTAAGCAATAAGTGTAATCAAATTATCTCCGTTGATAGTAAACAGGTGTTGAGGATTTACATCGGTACTCGTAGTTCCATCAGCAAAAATCCAATAGTAATTTAACGCATCAACACTCAAGTTAATCATTACGGCTTCTGCACCATTGCAACTCGCTGAGATTAAATTTGGATCAACTTCAAACTGTGAAGCCGGTTGTGTGTTAAGAAGTATGTTCACTTGTGCATCATCGGTACAACCATTTACATCGGTAACAACCACTGTATAAGTAGTTGGGGAAGTTGGAGTGGCGACAGGATTTGAAGATGTACTGTTATTTAAACTTGAAGTAGGAGACCAGCTATAAGAAACACCACCACCCGCAGATAATGTTGTAGCAGTTCCTTCACAAATAGTAGTGTCTGCACTAACAGTAGCAACCGGTAATGCATTAACTGTAATGGTAACCGAAGCCGAATCAACACATCCTCCCGCATTCGTTACAACAACGGTGTAGGTAGTTGTTGATGCAGGATTCGCATTAGGTGTTGAACTTGATGGATCATCGAGTGATGAAGTAGGCGACCACTGATAATTTGTTCCTCCGCCTGCAGTTAATTGAATTGATCCTCCAATACATATTGCTGAATTTTGTGTGATGGTTACAATAGGTAAATTGTCAACAGTAACCGTAACACTATCGGAATTTTCACATCCATTAACGTCGGTAACAAGAACAGTATAAGTTGTATTTGCCAGAGGAGTTGCAAAAGGGTTGTTGATAATGGTGCTACTTAATCCGGTTGATGGTGACCATGAATAAGTCACACCTCCCGTTGCATTCAGTTGGACACTTTGACCTATACAAACACCTACGTTAATTCCGGCATCAGCAAGTGGAAGGGCATTAACTGTAACAGGAATGGAAACCGCTGTTCCAACACATCCAAATGAATTTGTTTCAACAACACTAATGGTAGCACTACCACTTCCCGACCAATTTGTAGTGATGGAGTTAGTTCCATCTCCGGTTAAAATTGTTCCTCCGGTAATAGTCCATGCATATGTTGAGCCCGGCGTATTTACTACACTAAAACTTCCATCGTTATTTACACATATTGAAGCTGTTCCTGTAATTGCACTTGTTGTTGGCGCAGGATTTAATGTGATTGCTAAAGAATCGGATGTTCCGAAACAAACATTGGTAATGGTAGTACTCGATTCGTCATACCATAAATAAACTGTAGTTGGTCCGGTGGCGGTCCAATTCACGACAACAGTATTTGTTCCGTTTCCACTTACCACAGTTCCGCCTTGAGCGGTCCATGTATACGTTGATCCGGGAGTATTTAATGTTGTGTAGGAAATTCCATTTGCATCGTTGGCGCAGAAGACAGTAGGACCGGTTGGAGCAACTGGAGTTAAAATAACGTTTATACTTACCGGTAGAACAATTGATTCCGACTGACAGCCAAGATCTGTCACTTCAATTACAGTTACTATCCCTGTTCCTGGAGTAGATGACCAATCGACAATAATAGTATCGCCACCTTGGCCGCTTACAACAACACCACCGGTAATCACCCAATTGTAAGTTGAGTTCGGATTCGGATTATTTACATAGTATTGAACACCTGTTACGCCGGGACAAACAGAAATATTTCCGGAAATGCCACTGATGGTAGCTGCAGGCAGAATAGTTATTGATATAGTATCTGAATCGGAACAGGCATTGCCATCAGTACCTACTAAAACATAAGTAGTATTTGTAGTTGGTGAAACTTGAATGGTTGTACCGGTTCCTAAACTGGTTCCTCCTAATATTGACCAATCGTAAGTTGTTGCACCACTTCCCGTTAAGGTAAGTGTATCGCCATCGCAAAGTGTTGTTGACGCTGAATTAATTTGAACAGAAGGAATTGGATTTACATTTATTGTTACAGAATCAATATTCGAACAAGCCACACTGTTGGTGCCGGTCATAATGTATGTAGTGGTAACAGTAGGTGAAACTACTAAGCTGGTTCCAATTCCTACCACAGTACCCGGAGCGCTAGACAATGCCCAACTGTATGTTGTTGCACCAGTACCGGTTAAAGTGGTACTGCTTCCAATGCAAATTGAGGTTGGAGTTGCTGATGCTGTAACTATTGGTTGAGGATTAACAGTAATAATTATGCTATCGGAACTTGAGCACCCATTAAAGGTGGTGTTCACCGTGTAAGTGATAGTTGTTGCAACAGAACCATTATTAATAACAGTTGCCAAAGGATTTGAAATAGTTGCATTATTCAATCCGGTTGAGGGTGTCCATAAATAATTGTAACCTGTAACTTGTGATGTACCAATTGTTATTGTATCGCTTCCGCACAAAGTGATATCAGGCCCTGCTGCTGAAATAGGCAATGGCTTTACGATTATTGTTAATGTATCAGTATCGAAACATCCAAATGCATTTACTGTTACTATATAATTTAAAGTATCGTTTAATGAAGTTGGATTGTTAAGAGTTATCGATGGATCTGATATTGTTGAACTGCTCAAACCTGTTGAAGGACTCCATGAGTAACCATACCCCGGAGTAGTTGCTGCACCAATAATAACTGATTGACCGGAGCAGAAAATTACATCGGGGCCTGCCTCAGCAACCGGTGCAGGAGCAGAAATAACCTGAACCGTATCCGTTGTGCTGCATCCATTTAAAGTAGTAGTAACAACATACTGCAAAGTATCAGGGGATGTTCCGGTATTGGAGAGTGTTAACGTTGGATCAGAAATAGTTGTGTTATTCAAACCTGTTGCCGGCGACCAGGAGTAAGTGTATCCGGTTGTTAACCCTGTTCCTAACTGAACTGTTGTTCCTGCACAAACCAATTGATTTAATCCTGCATTTGAAAGAGGATTAGGACGAACAATCACCCGAACAGTATCTGTAGCCTCGCATCCGAAAAGAGTAGATGTTATTATATAAAAGAGGGTATCATTTACTCCGGAGGTATTTATTAATGTTACAGATGGATCAGAGACTGTACCGTTGCTTAATCCTGTTGTTGGACTCCACGAATACGTATAGGCACTATCAGTTAGTGCCCCAATTGTAGCAGTTGTTCCACTACAAATAGAAATGTCATTTCCCGCATTAGCGACTGCATTAGGACCAGACACTACCAACACCGAATCCGTGGTGGTGCATCCATTAAGAGTGGTGACTACAACAAAGTAGGATGAATCGGGAGTGGTTCCGGGATTATTAACTGTTACAACCGGAGCAGACACTACTGTGCTGTTTAATCCTGTTGCAGGCGACCAGGAATAAAGGTATCCCGGTGTTGATGGACCACCAAGTTGAATGGAATCGTTTCCGCAAAGAGATACATTTGCTCCTGCATTTGATATAGGACGAGGTCGAACATATATTTGAATTGTATCCTGTGTTGAACAAGGCCCAAAAGTGACAGTGACTACATAAAAAGCATTTAGAACAGTAGTACCTGGATTTGGTAGATTTAAGGTTGGATTACTGATGGTGGGATTACTTAAACCTGTTGTTGGAGACCATGAATACGTATAACCCGGAGTGGAAGCAGTTCCAAGATTTGCAATAATTCCACTGCAATAATTTTTATCAGTTCCTGCAAAAGCAACCGGCGCAGGACCAGAAATTACAAGTACGGTATCATTGGTAACACAACCGCTTAAAGTTGAGGTAACAATATAAAGTAAGGTGTCGGGAGTTGATCCTCCAATAACAGTAACTGTTGGATTTGGAATGTTGGGATTATCAAGACCTGTTGCAGGTGACCATAAATAGGAGTAACCTGTAATCACCGAATCGCCCAATACCCCGGTGGTTGTTCCGCAAAGAAAAAGATCGGGGCCTGCAACTGCAAGTGGATTTGGTTTAATAATAACTCTAACGGTATCTTGATCGATGCAATTTCCTAGAGTAACAGTAACGATGTAAAATAAAGTATCATTAGAAGTTCCAGTGTTGGTTGTTGAAACTGTTGGATTGCTCACTGTTGAACTGCTCAATCCTGTTGTTGGCGACCAGGAATAATTATAACCTCCTACAGAAGCTGCTCCAATATTTACAGTCGCGCCACTGCAATAAATTTGGTTCGCTCCTGCTAATGCATTCGGTGCAGGATTCACAATTACATTTACCGTATCAACTCCATTGCAGCCAAATGCATTGGAAGCTTGAAGAATATATTGCACTGTGTCAGGAGACGATGATCCTGTAGTAATAGTAACTGTTGGATTTGAAATTGTAGGATCACTCAATCCTGTTGAAGGCGTCCAATTATAAGTGACACCACTCGTTCCGGCGCCACCAATGTTTGCAATAGTTCCTGAACAGATAGTAACATCAGGACCTGCAACAGCTGCAGGATTAGGATTAGTAGTTACCACAACAGTATCGGTGTTAGAACAGCCGTTTAAGTTAGTGGTAAGAATGTAAGTGGTGCTAACAGGAGAACTTCCCATATTCGTTACCGTTACCGTTGGATTGGAAATAGTAGTTCCACTCAAATTTGTTGCCGGACTCCATGAATACACATATCCCGGAGTAGATGCAACGCCCAGTGTTGCACTTCCTCCTGAGCAAAAAGAGATATCAGGTCCTGCGATTGCAGATGGTTGAGGAATTATTTCAACTAATTTGGTGATGGTATCCGAAGTGCATCCAAATGAATTTACTGTTACCGATGATACCGTTGCTGTTCCCGGTGAAGTGAAAGTTACATTGATGCTATTCCCATTTTGAGGACCGGATATGGTTCCATTTGTTACTATCCAATTATGTGTATTTCCTAAAGCATTATTGACACTGTAGATCACTCCACCTGCTGCAGATAAACATAGAGTGTCAGGCCCATTGAGAAATGTAGGTGCCGGAGTATTGGCAACGGTAATTGTATAAACTACATTGGTAATTTTGGCAGGACAACCATTATCTGTTGCAAGTACGCTGAACTGATAAGGTGTAGTTCTTCCTTGATCACAAGAAGTAGTCCAACAAAAATTTCCTGTTGCCGTTCCTGCACCTGAACCATTGGTGTAGGTAGCAGGAGGAGTGGTGATGGCACTATTAAAAATATCGCCGGTGTGCGTGATAAAAATACTATCGCCATTGGAGTCATTGAATGTGTTAGCGAAACATAAAGTTTGTCCTTCGTTAATAATATAATTAATTTGAGAACCCGAACTAATAGTAGGAGCTGGATTGATAGGACAAGGAATCACAATAATTTGCAGGTCTCTTCGAGTAATTCCAATCAAAACCCCATTGCGATATTCTTCAATTTCAACAGCTAAAACATAGAATCCCTGGTTGGGAGCATAATACGATGCTAATCCTGTTGAATTATCAATACTTGTATAACCGCCCGCCCCAAAAGGATTTGCCAAACTAAAAGTTGGTGCATAATTTACTGTTGCAATTGGCCATGGATAATTTAATGGTGGATTGGGAGTTGGATTTCCATTATTTGAAATGCCGTTGTATGGAACAACAAAATTATACACTAATAAATCGCCATCAATATCATACGCCTGATTAAGAATTGTAGCTGTATCTGTAGCGCAAATAAAAGGAACCGGTGCAATTGCAAATGTTGGAGAGCTGTTTACAATAGTTGGCGCAGGTGCATAAGCATAATATGCTTGACCTGCGTTGCCGGGATTGTTAAGATTCGCGATGTTATTGTTGCGACAACAGATATCGGAAATAAAATAATATCCTGTTGTGTTTCCTGCAACACTAAGTATCGCCTGATAGACACCCTCTTCTACGCACACATTAGGAGCAAATGTGCAAGAATCGTTTGCATTTGGTGGTGTGATTTGTTGTTGAGTGAGTAGTCCAAGCGATGAACTCAGTATTCTGGTTTTATTTCCGGTCGGATTGCCAGGGTTGTCCTCATAAACTCCTATGTCGATCGATGTAGGTAGCAACGAAGAGCCGGATTCACAGTATCGGTAAATGGTAATTTTTACCCTATAGTCGTAAAGCCCACTGGTGGAGTTGAGTCCAAGATATTCATACGTAAGACTGCCTCCCATGATGTGGGTTGCAAAGGCTGTTGGAGCCAGAGTAATAAAAAATAAAACAAATGAACTGAAGCAAATGAGTAGTCGTTTTTTCATACTGGTTTTCGTTTTGGGGTATCAAACGTAAACAAAAGAATGGCTTGTTGTACCGAAGGAGTAACTTATTTCAGTTCTTTGAAAATAGCACCTTATTATGCAAAAAGTCCTATAAAAGAGACTTAAAACGTGTTAATTGACCTATTATTAAGGTTTTGAGATTGCAAAGTTTCTAAAGGTTCAATTATTTTATACCTGAAAAAGGTTCAAATGTGGCATTTTATGCCACATTTTGACGAAACACCTATATAAAGGGAATCAATCTTTCACCTTATGCATCCCCATTAAGTTCACCATCCAATTAGGCAAAGGTTTATCTGTTTTTCTATTTTTTAGATTTAGAAAAATACCCAGTTTTTTAATGACCGGAATTTTATGAGTTTCTACCATTTCAATTAACGTACCATCCGGATCTTCCACGTAAGCAAAACGACCACCAGACTCACCCATCGAAAAAGTTTCACCGCTATCAACAGTAAATTCGTAATTGTGTTTTTGAAGATTTGATTTTAGTGCATTCATATCCGAAACATCAAAGCAGAGATGAATAAATCCTTGATCACCCCAATATCTATTTTCATAAGCTTTTGTAGCCTTTCGATCGAGTGCCTGAATCAATTCAATTTGCACATTTCCTAACAAGCGGCTGAATGGAGCCGTGAATGGATTTTCAAAAGCAAGTAACACACGACGAAAAGATTGGCCTTTGGTTTCATCGCCAAGGTCATCAAATGTTCCGGTTACATCGTACACGATAGTAGTTAATCCAAATCCTTTTTGATAAAAATCAATTGACGAATTCATATTGCTAACACCTATTACAGCACCACAAACGCCCCCCTGCATGAAGTTATTATTTTTAAACCATGATTTATCATTCACCACCTGATATTGGTTTCCTGATTCATCGGTAAGCAAAAAAGATAATTTACCTGCAGGACATTTCTGCGGTATAGTGCACATTAAATCTTTATCGATGTTGTTATATGTATTTTCAACTTGTGTCGATTTAAATTTAACAGCATTAATACCATAATCGCCCCAAAGAACTTTCTTGCCTTCGCTGGAATTACGACTTGTAAATTGCCATATTTCGGCTCCCCCCCCGCCGTTCATGTTCATTGCTAAAATAGCTCTGCGTTCATGTACTTCACCTCCGGTGTAGCGAGTCATCAATTCTGCTCGTGCTTTGTCATCAAATATTTTTACATTTAGACCGAAAGCTTTTCGCAACCAAGCAAACATTTTAGTTGCATCTGAACAACCAATACCAATTTGTTGAATTCCTGAAATGTAAGCCATGTTTATTTAGACTAATTTATTTTAAGATAATTTCATTTTTTTCACAAGACCGAAAAAAAATGGAGGAACGAGTTTGCGAAGTGCCACCAAAACCATTTCCTGATGTGCAATATATACTTTTCGGCGGTTATGGGCAATCCCATTAACTATTTTTTGTGCACATATTTCAGCAGATATTCCTTTTTCCTGCCCCTTGTCCAATTGCTGATGCGCTGTTCCGTCGCTTTTAAGTGCCGAATAGGAAATATTAGTACGAATTCGTCCCGGCGATACTGTTGTAAATCGAATTTTTGGATTCTCGTTTTCCAATAACCAAGACTCAAAAAAGCCCTCTAAAGCATGTTTGGAGGCTGAATAAGCGCTTCTAAGAGGAAACCCAAAAGAGCCGGCTACACTACTTATAATCACTATGTTAGCTTGCGAAGAATTGTTAATTAGCGGCCAAAGAGATTTAGTAAGTCCCACTTGACCGAAAAAGTTGGTTTCCATGATAGTGCGGTCCACTTCGATGGAAGTTTCCGCTGCTAAAGAGCGCTGACTGATTCCGGCGTTGTTGATGAGTACGTCAACTTTATCGACTAATTCGGTTACTTTTTTAGAGAATTCACCAATAGAATCCGGTGAAGAAAGGTCGATAAACAACGGAGTGCAAAGGGCGCCTTTGAGAATACATTCTTCTTTGATTTCGTTGAGTTCGTTCACTCTGCGTGCAGCAAGTATCAAATGGACATCTTTGTCAGCAATTTGAAGGGCTAACGCCTTTCCAATTCCTGAAGTTGCACCCGTGATGATTACTGTTTTGTTGGTGAAATACCCCATTTTCATTCGTTAAATGGTCGGCAAAGGTAGGCTTTTAAAGCGACATTTTATAGGTCCCTCTACCGTATAAATACATGCTATTCACATAATTAGAAAATTTGCTACAAATCCTAAATCATTACCCTATCGAACGATATCGTTTCGGCATTAAGAAAATGACTGATTTAATGTGAATTGTACAATCAGAGCTTAGGGCTTTCACAATTTGTCATCCAATTGCAATTTTCGAATAATATCATTTATATGACAAAAAGGCTCCTGTTTAATTTTTAAAATCCCGACCTTGTACCCCTATTGTTTTAACAAAATTCATTTCATGGATCATCAATTTGAATTTAAATTTTTGTGATTATCTAAACAATACATCAAATCACTATTGCCAAATTCAAAAAATAAAACTAAAAACCAATTCTATAATTCGTATGAATAAAATCGCACTATTATTTCTTTGCATGTCTGCAAGTCATTTGCTACATGCTCAACCAACAGTAAACATTGTTCCGTTTGCAACAGGATTCAATAATGGAATTTCAGAAATTGTAAATGCAGGCGACAATCGTTTATTTGTTGCAGAGCAATTAGGCTCAATATATATTGTTGATCCTTCAGGCAATGTTCTGCCGAACAAATTTCTGGACATTTTAAGCAAAGTCACTCCAACTGTTTTTTCTGCCGGGAATGAAAGAGGTTTACTCGGGCTCGCATTCAGTCCGAATTACGCAACTGATGGCTTCTTTTATGTAAATTACACCAACAAAACAGGAAATGGGAATAGTGTAATTGCAAGATATCAGGTGAGTGCAAATCCTGATGTTGCAGATGCGGCCAGTGAGCAAATCCTGTTAACAATTTATCAACCATTTGTCAACCACAATGGAGGAAGTTTAAAATTTGGCAACGATGGATTTTTGTATTGCTCAGTAGGTGATGGAGGATCAGGAGGCGATCCGGGTAACCGTGCACAGAATCCGGATTCGCTGTTAGGAAAAATTCTTCGTATTGACGTTGCAGGTGGTGGTGGATATACCATTCCTCCTTCAAATCCTTATGCCGTAAGTGGTGGTGCCCCTGAAATTTGGGCATTGGGTGTTCGTAATCCTTGGAGAATTAGTTTCGATCGCCTCACCAACGATTTGTGGATTGCTGATGTTGGTGAGAATATTTGGGAAGAAATTAATTTTCAAAGTGCGAGTTCAACAGGTGGCGAAAATTATGGATGGCGTTGCTATGAAGCAAATTCAAATTATAATACCAACGGTTGTAGTCCGGCTGCTTCTTATACAGCACCTATTCATAGCTATACTCATGCTGCAACAAACGGATGTTCAGTAACAGGTGGTTATGTTTATCGCGGCACTGCCTTTCCCGATTTGTTTGGATATTATTTTTATTCCGATTATTGTAACGGGGAAATTTATGCAATTTCAACTGCACAAATTCCAACATCTGCAGGAACATTCACCGGACAGAATTTTACTACTTTTGGCGAAAATCTTGACGGAGAATTATTCGTAGGAAGTCAATCTAACGGAACCGTTTATCATTTGGTAAGTACTTCCACCGGAATTGCGGATGTTTATTCAGCAGAATTGGATTTTTCAATATACCCGATTCCAAACAAAGGATCTTTTACTTGTGAAATGGATTTGAAATATGCAGGTGAAGCAGCAATTGAAATTTCAGATGCAATAGGTAGAATATGGTATAAACAAAGTCACAAAGTTAGTGCTGGTAATAACAAGTTACCAATAACTATTCAAAATGCTGCCGCCGGAATTTATACCATGAAAGTTGAAACAGAAAGTGGAATGCTTAATAAAAAGTTTGAGATGTTGAAATAAAAAATAAAATTATATATTTTATCGCCTGAGAATTATTGTTTCTCAGGCGTTTTTTGTTCAAATAAAGATGTAAATAAAATTAATTTTGTTTTTATGGATTAGAATTCTAATTTTATCAAATATTTAAACGGTCTACTTACATGAAAACTATTTTAACGCTATCTATATTTTGCATCCTCTCTTTTATCTTATCATGCAGCAATCCTGACATTAAAATCGACAATAAATCAATTGGTAATGAAGGCTCCATGAATCCTTCGAGCAGAAAAGCATGGGATCTGGAGAGATTGTGCGATCCTTCAACCGGAAAAATTCCACCTTTCATCCGTGAGCGAGAACTGGCTTATGCGGCAACATTACCGAATGACAACAACACAAACTTGAGAAGCACTTCTGCTATCAACTGGGACTTTAGAGGGCCATGGAATGTAGGAGGAAGAACACGGGCATTCGCAATTGATGTAACCAATGAAAATGTTTTGTTGGCAGGAGCAGTTTCGGGAGGTATGTGGAGAAGTGCCGATGGAGGGGCCAACTGGAATCGTGTTTCTCCCGTTAATGGTTATCCCGGGGTAAATGCAATTGCACAAGATACCCGTCCCGGGCATGAAGATACCTGGTATTACCTTTCCGGTGAAGCCTACGGAACATCTGCTAGCGGTGGTTCGGCATTTTATTTGGGAAATGGAATGTATAAATCCACTGATGGGGGCATTACTTGGAATTCTCTCGCAAGTACTGTTTCGGGAACACCTCAAACTTTTGACAATGTGTGGGATGTCACTTGGAATCTAGTTACCGATCCCGGTAATCTTACTCAGGATGTTGTTTATGCTGCTGCTTATGATGCCATTTTCAGAAGCGTAAATGGAGGAACTTCTTGGAACATTGTACGTGGAAATTCAGGAACACTTGCAGCCTATTCATATTATACTGATGTGGCGGTTACTCCTACCAGCGTTGTTTATGCCACTCTAAATAGTCTTGGAGCACAAGCAGGAATCTGGCGATCAACCACCGGAACAGCAGGATCCTTTACAAATATATTACCTGCAAATTTTCCAACAACTTACGATCGTTTGGTGGTAGGAATAGATCCAAACAATGAAAACACCGTTTATTTCTTTGGGCCTACTCCCGGCTTTGGTAAATTGAGTAACAATTATTTAGGGGATTCGGTATGGACCAGCTTATGGAAGTATGAATACATTTCAGGAGATGGTTCCGGTGCAGGTGGAAACTGGATCGACTTATCACAAAATTTACCGGGAAACATAAATATGTTTAACGGAATGAATACTCAAAGCGGTTATGATGTTGTTGTGAAAGTGAAACCGGGAAATTCGAATGTTGTGTTTTTAGGAGGGACAAATATTTTCCGGTCCACATCCGGCTTCACCGATTCAACAAATACTACTGTTATGGGGGGATATGAAATTGGAGCAACCTTACCTTTTGTTAATGAATATCCGAATCATCATCCCGATCAACATGTGTTTGCTTTTCTTCCTTCCAATCCCAATGTTATGTTCTCGGCACATGATGGAGGTGTTTCCAAAACTTTAGACAACAATGCTGCTTCTGTGGTGTGGAGTAAAATTGATGCCGGATATATTTCATCGCAATTTTATACAGTAGCAGTAGATCACAGTAGTGCTAGCGATATAATTATTGGTGGATTACAAGATAATGGAACTTACTTTACTAACAACACCAACTCAACATCTCCCTGGGAACATTCGTTCGATGGTGATGGTTCCTATTGCGCTATTGCGGATGGTGGGAATACCTATTATATGTCGAAGCAACAAGGCAGAATGTTAAAAGCTACATTAAATAGTTCAGGAGTGATTACTGCTTATCGCCGATTCGATCCTATCGGAGCAACCGGATATGGTTTTATTAATCCTTATGTGGTCGATCCAAACAATAATAATTTGATGTATTTATGTGCAGGAAAATATATTTGGAGGAATGATGATTTATCAGGAATTGCACTCACCAATGTGTATGACAGCATTTCAACTAATTGGGTGCAATTTTCCGATTCATTACCACTTGCCGTTGAAACATTAACCGCTATTGCTATCTCTAAAACTCCTTCAAATGTATTGTATTATGGAACCAACAGAAGAAAAATATTTAAAGTTGCCAATGCAAATATAGGTACACCTGCCCGAACAGAAATTACTTCCACTACTTTCCCGTCCACAGGATATACAAGTTGTATTGCAGTTAATCCGAATAACGCAGATGAAATAATTGTTGTTTTTTCAAATTACTCGGTGTACAGCATTTTTCAAACTAAGGATGGAGGAGTCACATGGAATCGTGTTGCAGGAAACCTAGAACAAAACACTAACGGTTCCGGCAACGGGCCTTCGTGCAGATGGGCCGAAATTTTACCCGTTGCCGATGGCACCGTTTATCTTGTTGGAACAAGTACCGGATTATATGCCACCGACACACTCATCAATAATGGAACCGTTTGGGTGCAGCAAGGAACTAACAATATTGGAAGTGCTATAATTGATATGATAGAAACCAGAACTTCAGATGGACTGGTTGTGGTGGCAACACATGGCAGTGGATTGTACTCAACAAAAATTACCAGTGTCAATCAAATCACTTCTATTAAAGATGTACATGCAGAAGAATTTGCATTCAACGTATATCCCAACCCCGTTAGTGATCAGTTAGTTGTCAGCTGGGAAGAAAAAGTGACCGGGAACACTCTGAATATTTCAGTAATTAATGAGTTGGGACAGCAAGTTAAACGAAAAGATATAAATGGAATCGCCATCAGTAAAATTACTATTTCGGTAGCCGACCTTCCCAAAGGTGTTTATTATGTGAAACTCACATCCGGCAAATCGACTTCCGTAAAGCAGGTAGTGAAAATGTAGCTTATAGTTTGATTGTTAGCAAGTTATGTGTTAAGGGCATGGTTATATTGAAGTGTTTTTAACTTGATGGGCAATTTACAATGTCTTTGATTGTGTCATTCGATTACTATAAATTCTGTATCGCATAGGGATCTTTTATTAGTTGTTGTATTAAAATATATTGATTACTTTTAACCTGAGTTCGGTTGAGATTTTGAAACCGTAGTCCTCAAAGTTGGATCAAATTTTAATTTAATATTTTCTAATACTTCATTTCAAAAAATAAGCCTATGAAAAAAACTCTACTCACAGTAATTCTATTATCATTTCAAATTGTAGCTTTTTCACAAACTCCTCCCCCGGATTTGCGAAAGATTCATCCGATTTCTAATAATGTTCCGGTTGAAGCAAGGCCATTAAATACTCCTTTCACAGGAATTAATGAAAACTCCGGAATCGATAATAGCGAGAATTCTAAAAGTGGATTTACATCGCCATCGTTGTTAAATACACCTATTGGAGGAACAACCTTTGATTTGCAAACTAATGGCTCGTTGGGAAACAAATTGTATTATCTAAACGATACGGTTGGAGGAGTTTGGAATATGAGTCAGGCTATTACATCTTTATTTCCTGACCGCGGAACGGGCTACAATTTATATGACGGCACAAATTGGAATACTCTTCCATCTACTAACACAGATAGTGTTTTCTTTTCAACGATTGATATAGGCAGTAATAATACTGAATATGTAGTTGGGCACAATAGGGTAACCTCAACTACAGATGATTTATTTTTGTTAAAGCGTAGTCCGGCAGGATCAGGACTGTGGCAAAAATCTGTATTACCACCACACCCTCAAGGAAATTTTTGTTTATGGGCAAAGATGGCAGTAGGCGGATCTAACGGTTCATCCATACACGTAGTAGCACTTACTGCACCTACAGGATCAGGTGGTACTCTTATTGATGGAATGAACGGAGCCATGACCTATTCCCGATCGCAGGATGGGGGTGTTACATGGGATATTGTTCATGAATTTCTACCAGGAATTGACTCAACTAATTACAAGGCAATGATGCCCGAATCATATGCAATTGATACAAAAGGCAACACAATAGCCATCGTGCAAGGTTCACTAGTTAATGATTGGGTGCTGTGGAAATCAACCGACAATGGAACTACATGGAATAAAAATATTGCATGGGAATTCCCATTGCAAGCCTATGATCAATCTACTCAATTTACCGATGTTAATGGAGATGGCATAGCAGACACTATGGAATTTGTAGATTCAGCAATTGAAGTTCTTATTGATAATAATGGTCTAGTTCATTCGTGGGCCGGAAGGATGAGATTTATTCAGGAACCACTTTCCCTCTTAGGTTATTTTCCGGAAACAGATGGACTTTATTATTGGAACGAAAATTTTGTAGGAATGAATCCACTGATCTTAGCATCCGCAGTTGATCTTGATAATGATGGAATAATTACTATAGAACCATTTATTGCTATTTATGAAAGATCGTTAACAAGTATGCCTTCAGCAGGAGTGGATGCTGCAAATAATATTTACCTTGTCTACTCCGGTATTAAAGAAAATACATCATCGGGTAGCGTACCGAGTTCAAGTTTCAGAAACACTTATTGCATGGTTTCACCTGACGGAGGAAATAGTTGGTCTCTTCCGGTGAATATTTTCGATTCTGATTTTGATGAGGTAGTTTATCCTTCACTTGCACGTAATGTGGGCCCGGATTTACACATAACTGTTCAGGTTGATGGAACACCGGGTACATCTGTTTTAGGTGGAAGTCCTATTGGATTTAATGATATTTTGTACATTTCAAAAGATGTGAACAATCTTTTTGCCGGGTTGCCAGTAATCCCGCTGAATAATCGAGGACTTTCCGGAAATGTGTATTATGATCAAAATCAAAACGGAGAAAAAGATCCGGGAGATTTTGGTTTGAGTAATTACGATATTCAAATTACACCACCGGGAACTATCATTTCAACCAACAGCCAGGGAAATTTCTTATACAATACTATTCCGGGAAATTATTCTATCACGAACAATCTTCCACCAGCATGGCTACTAACATCCGATTCAGCTGGCTATTCTGTAAATTTGGTAAATGGAATAACCGATAGTTTAGATTTTGGTTTGTACCCTGTTGTTCCGACTTATTTAGTGGAGCCAACATTGATTGGTGGATTTCCACGTTGTAACCAACAAATAAATTATTATATAAACTATCATAATTCTGGAACTTCTGTCAATGCCGGAACGGTTCGTTTTATCAGGGATCCCCAAATGGGATTTTTGACATCGAACCCTCCATACACTTCAGCCTCAGCCGATACATTTGAGTGGAGTTATTTTGGATTAATGCCTTTTGAACAACGAACAATTAACATTACTGTGAATAGCAATGGATTATTTCCGGGCGATACCGTTGCTAATGTTGCTGAGGTTGTATTTAATACTGCCACTTCTCCTTCAACAAATTTTGCAAACATTATTCAAGCCATATCGTGTGCTTATGATCCTAATGATAAGATTGTAACTCCTGAAGGAACTGACGCTCCTCATTATATCTTAAAAACAGACACTTTACTTTATACTATTAGGTTCCAAAACACAGGCAATGACACTGCTTTTGTTGTAAAAATCAGGGATACATTGAGTTCGTTTCATGACCAATCAACTTTTGATTTTATTGGAAGTAGTCACCCTGTAAATATTGTCAGACAATCCAATGGAGCCATGCTATTTACATTCAACAATATTCTTCTACCCGACAGCGCAACAAATTTTGCAGAAAGTAATGGTTATATTTCATATTCTATACGCGCCCTTCCCGGCATATCTTCAGGCACCGTTGTTAACAATACTGCTCATATTTATTTTGATTTCAACCCGGCAATAGTTACAAATACCACTTTCAATACCATGGTTGATGTTGTTGGCACTGAGGATCATTTTAAGAATGAGATAAATTTGATTGCAGTTCCAAATCCTTTTTTAGATGAGGTTAACATTCTGTTTTCAGAGACTTTGTTTGATGAACACACCATTATGGTTTCTGACGTTGCAGGAAGAGTTTTGCTAAAGTTGAAAAAGGTTACCGGAAAACATGTGCAATTGCCTTTAGGCAATGTTACTTCAGGCATGTATTTTTGTGAGTTAGTTAATAAAAGTGGAGGTGTTCAAAGTAGATTAAAAATAATCAAACAATAAATACTCTGAATTAAATTTTAAAATTGAACTTTATGAAATATTTAACATTGATAATTGTAACGCTATTTGTATTCAGTAATTCTTCGGCGCAGCAATTTGCAACCAAACAGGGAGGGCATTGTTTTACAATGGACATTCCCGAATACATGACCATTTCATACGACCTTAATGATGTTGCTACATTGCAATACCAGAATGCTGCAAAGGAAGCGTATGTAATCGCCATTGATGATTCTAAAAACCACCTTGAGTTTTTAGGATTAAAATTTATGAATGCTCGTGAGTTTCTTGATGATTTTATAGCGGAATATAAAAAAGATGCTGAAAAGCGAAAACTAGGCCCCATCAAAGAATTTGTAGCCAACGATAATAAACATGCACAAGTGGAACTATCCTGGAAGGATGATGATGATGATTACGTCATGCTTATTACTGCTGTTGAAACAAAAACTCACTTTTACAAAATATTGTGTTGGACTCTAAAGGATAAAAAGGATAAACTTGAAAAGGATTTTATTACTATATCTGCTTCGTTAAAAGATTAGGCATCAAATTATTTTTAGCTTTGTGCAGAACTTAAAAATTAATTAGAACGAAGATTTATTTTATTTGAGAAGGTTGAAATTAATGATGCTATTTTGATTAGTGTATGTTTAAAAGTGTATTGTCCGGAGTGTTTTTATTGATGTTTTATTCTGCATTTAGTCAGGATAACTCTAACTACTCTAAAAATCACGTTTATAATCAAGGTTTTTTAGAAGATGATTCTACAAGAAGAAAATTTTTCTTCGATAACATGGAAAGAATATATTATATTGGTTATGAAATATTTAAACTTCCATTCGATGCATGTCATCATCAAACTATCCAAGCCGAAGTTTATATTGATGCAATTGGTATGATACGAGAAGTGAATTTAATTTCAGGGGCCGGGTTTTACAGTGTTAATACACAAATCCGAAATACCATTCTCAATTATGCTGGAAATTGGGAACCGGCTTTGAAGGATGGTTTGATCGCTCCCATCCATACCTTTTTGACTTTCCAACCAATTTCGCCTTATATTCTGCAATTAATGTTTGAAAAGTTCAACAGAAATATAGATAAACAAACATATGATTTTTATTATCCTTTAAACGGGTGCGAAGACAGTGAATTTTATTATAATAAGGCGATAGCTGCTTTTAGAGAAAAGAACTATACTTTAGCCGCTAAGTTTTTTAAGAAATCGCTTGAATATAACAAGTACGATGCAAACGCCAGATATAATTTAGGAATTGCATATGTGAATTTAAGTAAACTTAGCGAAGCATGCGAGTGTTTTAAATTGGCAGATGAATTTGGCGAAGTGGATGCAGCAGCTAAATTGAAGAAATATTGTGAGGGAGAAATTAAAGCTACAGAGTAAATATATTTTATTTTAACTTGAAAATTGAAGAAAAAGAGTATAAAAATTTGTGTATTTGAGGTTATAAATTGATAGTAATAGTTGTTGTATTTAGTTAAAATGAAAAAAATGGCAGAAGATAAATTAGCAGTGTTAATTGATGCAGATAATGTACCTTACAGGAATGTGAAAGAAATGTTGGAGGAAATTTCTAAAAACGGGACACCAACAATAAAGCGAATTTATGCAGACTGGACAAAGCCGACAGTTTCCGGCTGGAAAGGTGTTCTTTTGGAAAATGCAATCACACCGGTTCAACAATATAGCTACACCACCGGTAAAAATTCTAGTGATAGTGCATTGATAATTGATGCGATGGATATTTTGTATTCCGAAAAAGTGAGCGGCTTTTGTATTGTTTCTAGCGATAGCGATTTTACAAGATTAGCAACTCGACTGAGAGAAGCTGGCATGACAGTGATTGGATTCGGAGAAAGGAAAACCCCAAAACCTTTTATTTCCGCATGTGATAAATTTATTTATTTGGAAATTTTGAAAAATGTAATTGAGAAAGATAGCAGTTTTTCGAAACCCATCGCAAAACAAAAGCAAAAGCCTTTGAACAAAGTGGATGCTGAAACAATTCGACTTATTACAGAGAGTGTAGATGATTTAGCTGACGAAAGCGGATGGACTTTTTTAGGAAGTTTGGGAAATCATATCCTTAAAAATAAGCCTGACTTCGACCCGCGGAATTATGGGTTTGTAAAACTGCTACCTTTAATAAAGTATATCAATAAGTTTGAAATTGATGAAAGAGATACCGGGCAGAATAATATCAGGCATATATATTTGAAGCAAAAATGACTAATTGTGCCACGTCGATAAAACGATTATATTGTTGCTACGTGAATTTTTAATGAATAAATTTGTAATAAGGCCAAATTTATGCTACTTTTATATTGCGATTTATTGGATTGTAGCTACTCAGGCAAAATAGAGTTCGAAAACATATTTAATAATTGAATTATTTATTTGTAATTTTGGTTTTGCGAATGAAACAGATCATGAAAGTTATACAAAAGAAGTAATCGGATTTCGATTTGTTAACAACTTATCAATTAACATTCCGGTAACAAAAACACTTAAAGTGACAAGCGATAACAGATTTCTATTTTGGTTGTTAACAACAAATATATATTACAAGAAATTATAAATGACGTTATTATGAAAATTGCAGTTTTAGGAACAGGCTCGGTAGGCGTTACTATTGCCTCCAAACTTATTGAACTCAATCATGAAGTTATGATTGGATCACGTGTAAGAAACAATGAAAAGGCCCTGGCATGGGTATTGAATAGTGGGGAAAATGCATCGTCAGGAACTTTTGCCGATGCCGCTTCATTTGGTGAGTTGGTTTTTAATTGCACCAAAGGCGAAGGTGCATTGGAAGCATTGGCTCTAGCCGGGAAAGAAAATTTGAAAGGAAAAGTACTAGTTGATGTCAGTAATCCATTAGATACTTCATCGGGAAATCCACCATCACTTTTTATTTCTAATACAAATTCATTAGGTGAGGAAATTCAAAAAAAATTTCCCGAATCTTTTGTTGTTAAAACACTTAATACAATGTGGTGTGGGCTGATGGTTAATCCTAGATTGCTCAAAGATTCACATACGGTTTTTGTTTGTGGGAACAATGAGGAAGCCAAATCGAAAGTCAAAAATATTTTAGCTCAATTTGGATGGTCAGCTGACGAAATGGTTGACTTGGGAGATATATCTTCTGCCAGGGGAACTGAAAGTTATTTACCTATTTGGTTGAGAATTTATATGTCAACCAAAAATGCAGCATTCAATATTAAGATTGTAAGTTAAATATAGACAAAAACAATTTAATGAAAACTTCAGGTAACAAAATATTAATAACAGGTGGCGCTAGTGGTATTGGTTTGGCTATGGCCGAAAGATTTATAAAGGAAAACAATACTGTTATAATATGTGGAAGACGAGAATCAGCATTGAAAGAAGCAAAAGCTAAACTTCCGTCCATTATTACTCATCAATGTGATTTATCAGTTAGTACTTCGCGTGAAGAATTATATACTTGGATTTTAAGCGAACACCCGGATTTAAATATATTAGTGAATAATGCAGGCATTCAACAATGGATGTCGATTACGGATGAAGATTTTTATAAGCGAGCAAAGGAGGAAATCGCAATAAATGTGGAAGCACCTTTACATTTGACTTCTCTTTTTATAAAACTGAAATCACTTAAAGTAATTATGAATGTGACATCAGGATTATCATTTGTTCCGTTATTAAAAACTCCTGTTTATTCAGCAACAAAGGCATTTTTCCATTCTTTCACTCTTTCTTTACACGAATTACTTAAATCGAAAAACATAGAAGTGATAGAAGTCATTCCACCGGCTCTCAATACTGATTTGGGAGGAAAAGGATTGCATGACCATGCCCCTCCGGTAAGTGATTTTATTGAAGCAATTTTTACACAATTAAAAGAGGGTAAAACAGAATTGACCTTTGGATTCAGTGAAACAATGAGCAAAGCAGGTCAAGAGGTTTTATTAACTGCTTTCAAACGTATGAACCAAATAACTTAATTGGTATTGGATCGAAATAAATTATATTTGATCATGGAATCTGTTGAATAGCTTTAAAATATTTTTTAAACCAATATCAATTTTCATAAATAAAAAGCATTTTCTTAATAAATAAAGACGTATTTTATATTTCAATAATATAGTACCCTGGTATTACAGAATTCATGGTTATTAATTCCTCTACAGAACTGCTTTAAATTGTAATAGCACAAGAAAGCAAACACATTCAAAAAAATTTAAAGAAAGAACTTGCTTTTTCTCATTTGGCATAAGTGTTATCAAAACCATTATATATTAGAGAGCGCTTTCAAAAAGTCTTCTTTTCTGCGTGTGGAAATTTCAATTTCAGTCTTGTCATTTAAAATTATATAGCCACCTTTACCTTTAATATAACTATTAACATATTGCAAATTTACAAGATGGGAGTTATGAACTCTAAAAAAATTGTATTCAGAAAGTAGCTCCTCAAACTCTTTAAGAGTTTTTGCAACCATTAATGGTTTGTTATTTATAGTAAAAATGGTAGTATAATTGACATCACTTTGACAACGTACAATATCACTAACATTAATCACTTGAAAACCTGATATGGTAGCTACGTGAATTTTTTTTGATTGAATTGCGGCAGAATGAATATTATGCATCAAAGTTTCAATATTTTTACTAGAATGATCACGGTTAATCTGTTGTATTGTTTTATTAACAGATTGAATAAAATCATCTTCATCAATAGGTTTGAGTAAATAATCGATCGCACTAAACTTGAATGCTTGAACAGCATATTTGTTAAAGGCAGTTGTAAAAATTATTTCTGAATTTAATGGACCTACTTGTTTTAGTAATTCGAAGCCCGTTTCGCGACCAATTTCAACATCTAAAAACAGGATGTTCGGCTTATTGGTTTGTAAATAGAGGGCAGCTTCTTGAACATTATTAATAATTGAACTTATTGACAAATTAAGTTCCGGATGTTTATTTATTAATTCAACAATACGATTTGAACAATGTATTTCATCATCAACAATTAGTGCAGTGTGGGTCATATTAAAATGTCGTTTTATATGGTAATGTAACCTGGACTCTTAATCCTTGTGACAAATCGGAATACAAAACCGAATGGTTTGAATGATGGGTTTTATTAATCAAATTTATTCTGTCGTGGGTAATATTGGTTCCCATTGATTTCTTGTAACCATAGTTTGTTGTAGGGCTACTCCTGCCACGACCATTGTCTTCTACAACACATAAAAGTTGGTTCTCTTCACAGGAAATTGAAATGAAAATAGTTCCTTCAAAATCAATATTCTGAAATCCATGCCAAATGCTATTTTCAACAAAAGGTTGTAGTATCAATGGAGGAATGAGTGTTTCTGTGGGATTGATGGTTTCTGAAATTTTAATTCGATAGTGAAATTTATTAGTAGATCTAATTTGTTCTAATTGCATGTACCATTCAAGAGCAGCTAAATCATCACTGATCAAGATATCCGACTTCTCGGAATTTTCAAGTACCATTCGCATTAATTTCGCAAATTTAATTGTATAATCGCTGGCTGACGAAGAGTTGTTACGAGCAATGAAATCATTAATGGAATTTAAAGAGTTGAAAATGAAGTGTGGATTCATTTGTGCTCTCAGAGCTTTCATTTCCACTTCTGTTTTTTCAGCAACAATTTCAGCCTCCTTGACTCGAAAAATTGCATCTCTTTTACGTTTATATGATATAAATGCCAGCATACCACTAAAGGCTAAAATGGTAAGTCCTACCAGAACACCATTTTTCACAAATTTTTGCCGCTCGACTTCAGCTTGTTTAAGTTTTATTTCGTTTGAAAACTGTGCCTTATCCAAAGCTTTTTGCTTATCGAATTCTGATTCCAACTCATTTTTAATAATTTGTAATTCGGCTTTGTCATTAAAAATGCTGTCTTTATAAATTACGAAAAGCTTGTAATGAAACAATGCCGAATCTAGTTGGTTGGTTTTTTGATATAATTCACTCAAGCCTTCATGTGTATCCGCAATGCCCGATCGATCGTTAATTTTCATTCGAAAAGATAATGCTTCTTGTTTGTTGCGAAAGGCTAATGGAATTCTATCAGATAACTTGATGTTAATCTTAGTTATGGCCTCATCCGGAACATTTATAAACCAATCACCGATTTCATTAAACATCATTGCAATATTATTTTCATCACCAATTTCTTTGAACAAGTTCAGCGCCTTATTAAACATAAAATAAGCGGAATCATAATTACCGATTTTTAATTCTACAATTCCTAGATTAGAATAATTCGAGGCAATACCGAAATCATTTTTGTATTCTTCGTTAATAGCTAATGCCCTTTTATATAGTGAAATTGCTTGGCCTGTTTCGTTCATTAAATCGTACACATTTCCTAAATTATTATAAATCCTTGCTAATAGGATTTTTTGATCAAGTGAAATTGCTATCCGCAGAGCTTTCATATGGCTCTGTAACGCTTTGGGAAATTTATCAAACTTTTCATAAACAAGTCCAATATTCATGAGTGATTGACATTCATTTATAGAATCCTTTTCCTCCTCACTAATTTGTAAGCTTTGTAACAGATAGCTAAGTGATCTGGGGTAGTCACCCAATTCCATGAAATTTATTCCAAGACTGTTTAGCGTTTGAATAAGCCCTGGTTTGAAGTCGATTTTTTTGAATAAATCAAAAGCTGTTTTATGTGCAGCTATTGCCTCTGCATAATTGGATAAATTGTAAAAATTTAGACCTTGATTGTGTTTTGCCTTTGCTGCAAAATTTAATTGATTTGAAATCAGATAATGTTGGTAAGCTTGCTCACTATAAATTACAGCCAATGAATCTAAACCCATTGCAGAATAGTTGTAAGCAAAAGCAGCAAATGCCGACCCAAGTTTTATTTTGTTAGCATTTTTGTTAGCAAGCTTCAACGCACTATCTGCATAAATTAAACCCAATTCAGGATCAGAGTAGGAGAAATTTCTAGAAACCAAAGCGAATTGCACTACTTTGGTAGTATCTTCATTTTTGTTGTTGATTAATTCCTGAATTAAGGAATCTGTATCCTGTCCTTTTGTAAAAGTAGTACACAGTAAAAAGATCAACCAAAAGTGGTGCCTCATAATGCTTTAAATAAAATTTGACTTTGAGCAAATGTATAGAAAGTACTCCAATTTAACAAAGGTGCCTATTTTTCATTGTTTTGCCGGGCTGGTATTAGTAGCCGCTTAAACGGGATGTTTCTTTTGTGCTAAATTCACTTGATACTTTGCAATACCGGCCTTTCCTTGGCTTTGGAATTTATAGAAACAGTGCAAAAATTTAATTTATATAGTGAAAGCACTATCCCTATAAGTAGGTATTTGAATGCACGAACTAATTGTATTTCAATTGATAAAAATTGATGATTAATAAGTAGAATAGTGGAAGTTAAATCTCTATTTGGTTTAAGAAGTGTTTTGTTTTCGCAAAAAATAAATGGTCCCCGGCAGGAAATAAATAGAGGTTTCTTATTGTGAAAGCTGTTCATACGTTTGACCCAATCAAAACAAATACTATAAACAAACTTTAATCCTCCATCCACTCCGGAAAAGCGAATAAGTATAATTAGCCAATTGAAATGAATTTAGGAAAATTAAAAGTCACATGCGTATTTTAAGGTCAATGAATAGGATAAGAAATATTGGATTATTAGGGATGGCAATAATCTTAGTTATTTTATTTGGTTGTAAAAATAATGAGGTGGAAAATGTTTTAAATGATTATGAATCGGTTCTTTTAAAATGGGAAAATAAAAAGGGCACGCATGAATTACCTTACAAAGAATTAGAAATTATGAAAGAGGAAATAATAACAATTGTTGCTGAAGTTGAAAGCCAGAATAAAGATGTTAAACTTACCCCGGATCAAAGGCTTAGAATTCGCAACCTTAATGAACGAATGTACAAACTTGTATTGTTTGAATAGGAACTAATTAAATAGAATAAAGAGAATTGGTATTTCTACAGATTTTTTTCTGCAATATTATTTTCAAATACCTTAGACAGGGAGTGTAAATTAAACTGTGCTATTTGATTTGAGAATTGTTCACATTTGAATATTACAATGGTTCGCATGAAAATTGATTTTTGAAATTTCCTGAAAAATAAAATAAGCTGTTTGAAAGGGTGCACAAATTGATGTAAAATATAATTTTATCAAAAGTATTTTTGTAAATTCGGTAAAATCAATTTATTTTCTTTCCTTTGAATTGTAATCAAAGTGAATTGTTTACCTCTAAATCTTAACCCCACATGAAAAATTTTACAAGAGCTTTAGTGATGTTGATTGGAACGATATTCTTCCAAGCAATCATGTCAAATGCTTCAGGATCAGGATGTTCTGATGCCGGAGTGGCCACGGCAAGTCAAGATACTGTTTGCCCCGGCGGACTCTCAGTTTTAACGCTAACTGGGTCGGTCGGAACAACATATCAATGGCAAAGTTTTAATGGGACAGTTTGGATTGATGTTACTGGAAGCGGCTCTACAACAACTAGTTATTGGGCATACCCAACCGGTACTACAGAATTCAGGGCGGTGGTTTCCGATGTGGGCTGCCCTCCCGACACCTCCAATAATTTAACTGTTTTTACTTTCAACATACAGGCCCCAACAACAACGGGCGATACTCGTTGCGGGTATGGTCAAGTGAATTTAAATGCGGTTGGAACCGGTGTGATAAAATGGTATGATGTCCCAACAGGAGGTACATCTCTTGGAACAGGATCTACCTTTTCTCCGATTGTTTCGTCAACTACCACTTATTATGCATCTTCTTCTTCTAACGGTGGTGGTTCGGGAACAACCCCCTTGCCCCCTGAAGTGACTACATTTACTACCAATGCTCGTGGATACTGGTTTAGTTCACCGCTAACTTTTACCATCACAGGATTAAAAGTTCCCGATGCCCTCACCACTCAAAATATAGCTGTGGTCCGGTTTAATACTCCTGCACCGCCTCCGGTTTATGCTGCCACTACCAACGATTTTACTGTATTATTTTTGACTCAGGGAAATACCAACATTGGTGTTATTCCTGTCAACATTCAAATAACTGCAGGTGATTACATAGGTATCCTTGGCACAAGAGGCTCTAATGATGAGAACTCATATGCAGTAGGCCCCTATGTTACAGATATCGATGGATTTCCGGTAACATTAGAGCGTATGGGAATGCAATTTCCTTTGTCCACTACTGCTCCAACGCAGCTATGGCAAGAGCCGGGAGGAAATATTTCGCGTGTTGAAATTACTTATGAAGTCGGATGTGAAAGTAATAGGACAGCTGCAGTTGCAACTGTTAATGCGGCAGATCCAATAACTATTACTGCTAACCCCCCCGCACTTTGCGAAGGACAATCTTCGGTAATTTCAGTTACTAGTCCGAATGCAAATTATACATACACTTGGTCTCCTGCTACCGGATTGAGCTCAACTACCGGAGCCAGTGTAACAGCAACTCCGTTAACCCCTATTACTTATACAGTAATTGCCGATGATGGAACATGCGGTGCAATTGATACTGTTTTTATGTCGGTTGGTCCTGCCTCGGTAGCAGGATTAGCAACAATTTCCTCAGACACAATTTGTGCAGGATCATCAGCAATTTTGTTACTAACCGGATCGGTTGGAAATATTCAGTGGCAATATAACGATAGCGGCACTTGGATAGACGAAACAGGTACCACAGGCTCCGGTGCAACATCCGGCTATTACATAGTATCGCCTAATGTTACTACGCAATATCAGGCAGTTGTTACCAGTGGAGGTTGTGCATCTGTAACTACGAGTACTTTAAATCTGACTGTATTAAACATCGTTGATCCAACAACCGTTAATGATACCATTTGTGGCCCAGGAGTTGTAAACTTATCAGCGAATGGGGTAGGATTGTTAAACTGGTTTACGGCACCTGTTGGTGGATCACCCGTAAATTCAACAGGAAATTATTCACCTAACTTAACTACTACAACTACCTATTATGTGCAGGCTTCCGCCGGAGGGAATTATATAGTAGGGCCGACTCTTACGTCATTAGGACTTCAATCTAATATAACAGGTAACGACTGGGGTTTGCAATTTGATGTTAGTCAACAGTCTACAATTGATAGGGTTTATATTTCTGGCGCAGTTTCAGGGAATGTGACCATTAATCTACGGGCATCATTGGGAGGCCCTATATTGAATTCAATAACTACAAGCGTAAATGGATCCGCAGGATTGGTCCCTGTAAATCTGGGATTCACAGTCAATCCGGGAACAGGTTACCGGTTAGAAATGGCTGGTGGAAGCGCGAATTGTTATTATAACTCTTGGGGAACAGCATATCCTTACACTATTATCGGTAGCCCCATCACTATAACGGGATCAATTAATCCAAATTTCGCTGCAGGCACATTTTATTATTTCTTTTATGATTGGGAAGTTACAGCAGGTTGTGCAAGCAGTCGTATTCCCGTAACCGGTGTTGTGTTGAATGCTCCGGCGATTCCGGTGATTATTCCATTTGGTAATCAGTTATCTTCATCTGCAACTTCAGGCAACCAATGGTATCTAAACGGATCGCCTATCCTTGGTGCAACCAGTCAAATATATATTCCAACACAATCAGGTACTTATACGGTAACTGTATTTGATCCTTCCGGTTGCAGCGCTGAATCACTTCCCTTTGTTTATACAGGCTTGAATTCGATAAGTTTGTCTGAAGCCGGAATTTCAATTTATCCGAATCCTGTGAATAATATTCTTCATTTAGATTTTAGTACCATCATTACCGGATCAAAAACGATTAATATTATCAATGCAATTGGACAAGTTGTTAAATCAGTGGTAATAAATGATACTAAAAATAGTATTGAATTAGATATTCCTTCAGGAGTTTATGTTGTTGAAATAAGAACTACTAATCATATTTATTATTCCAATATTGTAAAAACAGAGTAGGAATAAAGGAAGTCAATTTAAAAAGCCGTCATCAAATATATTGGTGGCGGCTTTTCCTATAATATTAACTTCATTTAATTAAAACAGTTCAAAATAGATTTTGCTGCTCTTTTATGGTTTCGCTACTCCTTTCCAATCGCGTTTAAACAAAGTATATATGGCAGTATCATAAAATCTTCCATCATAATATTGATTTTCTTGCAAGACAGCTTCTCTTGTAAAGTTATTTTTTTCAAGCACTTTTGCGGATGCAATGTTATCAGGATTTACATGGCCTTCGATACAATGAAGATTCATGACACTAAAACCATAATTAGTAACTGCTTTGATTGCTTCTGTCATTATAGATTTGCCATGATGTATGGGAGATAACACATAACCAATTTCACCACGATAATTTCCGGGCTGAAGGTTCCAAAGACAAATTGTTCCAATCATTTTGTCATTTCCTTTGATGGTTATAGCCCAGGTAATGGATTGATTTTCGGCTTCTGCGGCTAAAATCCTTTTGATGAATTCTGAAGCTTCATCAATATTTTCTGCAGGTTTTTTAGCAATGTATTTCATCACCTGGAGATCGCTTCTCAACATAAAGATTTCATTAACATCCTCCACTTTGATTTCTCTGAGCATGAGATTTTTTGTTTTAAGTTCAGGGAAGGGAGTAAAATTAAATGCGAGCATAAAACTTAAATATTAAAATGTGAAATGAGAAGCCAAGTTAAGAATTTAATCTTCTGCGCAAAAGATTAAATTAAAAATATAGAAATACTTTTTCAAGGGATTTTACTCAAAAACAGTTGATATTAAACATTTTCAAGGCTATTTCACCACAATTGGTGATTGACTTAATATGCCTTTTCGAGGGAATTTTGTTGTGTCTAAAAAAAGTATCATTTCAATGAAATTAATCTATGCTAACCATAAATACCTTTTAACATGAAAAACCCCAACCCGTTCAGTAAAAGTTATGATTGTTTTAATCGATCGTGGCTATTTCTCTTGTCATTATTTGTATTTGTAATGTTATCAAACATTTCCGATGCACAATTGTACACACGAACAACATTTAATTCAGCTTATGTGCCAATTGCAACAGGAACCGGAGCAATGGTTTCAACAGCAACCGGCAATGATGTAAATCAGGTAGCAATACCGTTAGGATTTACATTTATTTATGCAGGAGTAAATTACACTACTGTTGGATTAAATACCAATGGATTATTGTGGTTCGATGCAGTAGCACCCTCTGCTGCTGAAGGAGCATTTAATTCCCGGATGTATTCAACCGGAGGAACCAATCAATCTATTTCTGCATGGTGGACAGACGCAGCGGATGATGCCTCTTCTGAAATTTTGTATCAAACTCAAGGTACAACGGGAAGTCAGACTTTTACCGTTCAATACACTAATTATCCACATTACACAGGTGCAGTTGGAACTAATATTCGCTTAAATTATCAGGTTATATTTTATGAGGGAAGTAATGTAATCGAATTCCATTATGGTCCAAAAGTAATAACCGGCCCTCCAACAGCTTCAGGAGGGGCGTGTATCGGTATTGAATATGGTACTGGTGGCCCTGGAAATTTTATTGATCTCGTTACCGGTTCCAACTCCACTTCACATGGAATGATGAGTCCGTTGGTTGCATGGCCATCTTATAATTATCGTTTAACTCCCGGGTGCTCCAACACCTGTTGCAGCAGGTACTTATAATGTTGGTATCGGACAAACCTACCCAAGCCTTACATTAGCAACTTCTGATTTAAATCACAGGGGAATTTCCGGTCCTGTTACTCTAAATTTAACCGATGCAAACTATGATACAACAGTTGCCAATGGAAGTCATATCTTTCCAATTTTTGTAGGACCTGTTGTAGGAACCAGTGCAGTAAACACTTTAACAATTTCTAAAATTGGCACTCCTGCAACATTCTCTTACCGTGGCTCACCTGTTTTGCAGGGAAGTTTTGGTTATGGAAGTACAGGTGGATTAGCTGGAATTGGTGATGGTGAAGAACCAATCATGGGTGTTTGTTCAAGATATACCACCATCAGTAATATCAACCTTGGTTTCCTTGGAACAACTGGAAATGATGTTGAGGTTGGTTTAATGGTTTTTGAAGCTTATGGCGGAAGTACCGGGGCCTGGTATAATGTGTTTGATAAGATTTCAGTTACAATGGACCGCACAAATGTGAATACGATTGCAATATTCTCTAAAAATCTTACCGCCCCGGGCGGAGCACAAGGAACAAACTCTAACAATACTTATCGTGATATTACAATTCGCGATAGCTATGCAGGAATTCATTTAGTGGGTGTTGGAAGTGCAACAGGACCTCCCGATTTTGGTAATCAAATTATTTCGTCTTCCTGCTCAACTTATAATTCAATTGGAGACCCAAATGTGGCGGGTGATATCGGTGGTGGTAACTCCAATGTTAATGGAATATATTTACATGCACAAGAGAGTTTTGTTGTCAAAAATAATTATGTAAGCAATGTTACTTCTACCAACAGTATAGCAGCTGTAGATGGAATATATATTTCTACTTTTTATGAAAGTTGCGAAGTGAGCAACAATATTGTGAAAAATGTAACAAGAATAAATGGAGTATCACTAAATCCCGCGACAGGAATTCGTTTGACCAGCGGTGGAAATCAAATTAAAGAGTTAAGGGTGTTTAATAATAGTGTTTCCAATATTAAATCTACTTATTCAGGTGTTCCAACTGCAACATTAAAGGCTATTGGAATATCTATTGTCGGTTCAGGCAATATCGGCAAACAAAAAATGTACATCTGGAATAACAGTGTAAGTATGGATGGAAGCAGTTTCCTGAATGGATCAAATACATGTTTTGAAATTACTAGTGCTGCCAGTGTTGAACATGTGGTAAAAAATAATGTGTTTGCCAATTTTACTGCAGCTCAAACAGGTGTCGCCAGTCATTATGCAATTGTCACTTCTGCAACAAATAGCATTGGGTATTCCATACTTTCCGAAAGCAATTATAACGATTTTTATATTGCCAATGATCAGGGAACATCTGGGCATGTTGGCTTAGGTGCTACAACAAATTATTCTACACTTGCCGCTTGGCAGGCAGCCATTACTGTTCAACCGGGAACCGATGTTAATTCAATTTCTTCGAATCCTTTCTATGTTGATAATAACAATGATCTTCATGCAACCGCATTATCTGTATTATTAAATGGCGCAGCAACAACTCCTCCTGCTTATCTTACAACTGATATCGATTGCCAAGTACGCACTGCACCTCATGATATGGGATCCGATGATTTTGGTGTGTGTACTCCAATTGGAGGTACGGTTTCTCCTTCAACAGCTACTATTTGTGATAATGGCACCTATAACATGGCATCAACAGGTTTCAGTACAGAGCCGGGAACAACCTACCAATGGCAAGTTTCCGGCACTTCCGGAGGGCCTTATATAAATGTTACGGGGGGGACAGGAGCAACCACACCCTCATACACCACAGATGCTCTTACAACCGGAACTTATTATTACGTAATGCAAACTTCATGCAGCGGACCCGGCACCGCCCTTTCTAATGAATTTCAACTAAATGTAAATGCCGGACCATCAATTGCAAATGCCGGTCCCGATCAAGGTGTTGTAAGTGCTTCGGCAACTTTGGCAGGAAATACTCCCTCGATAGGTAATGGACAATGGTCAGTAATTGCGGGTACCGGGATATTCGTTAATGATCTTGACCCGGGAACGATTGTAAATGGATTAAGTGCAGGTGTAAATACATTTCGATGGACAATTTCGGGTGCCTTTTGTCCTGCTTCAACAGATGATGTAGATATCATTTTCAGCAATTGTATAAATCCTGTTGCAACTATTTCTGGTGATGCTGAAATCTGTGCAGGAGGAAGCGCCAATTTAACGCTTAATTTTACAGGATTAGCACCATGGACTTATTCAATTAATGGAGGTGCTCCTGTTTCTACTTCGAGCAATCCGGAAACTGTAATGGTGAATTCTGCTTCCACAACAGTGTATACAATCACCTCTTTTAGTGATGCATTGTGTACCGGTCTCTTTAGCGGATCTGCTACAGTTACAGTAACTAATGCGCCACCTGCAAGCAGCTGTACCATTAGCTCATCTCCACTTGAAGGTTGTGTAGGGAATGTTGTAGTTGTTTCTACTTCTGTTGTTCCCGGTGCTACTTCATACACCTGGTCTGCTCCTGCAGGAACCTTAATAGATGGGTTACCTAGTCCTGCAACAACTCTTTCAAATACTGCAAATTTAACATTGGGACCGGTAGCTTCCGGAAGTTCAGGATGGAAAATTTGTGCATTCGCTTCTAACGCTTGCGGACAAACGAACACAAATTGCACCTACATAAGAGGCGCATTAAGTACACCAGCTCCAATTATTGGTAGTACTATTGCTTGTCCAAATACAAGTGGTGTTGATAATTATTCTACAAGTGCAGTAGGAGGAGCTTCCTCTTATTTGTGGACAATTACCGGCGATGCAACTGTTACCGGAACAGGAATTAATGCATCAGTATCTTTTGGACCAAGTTTTACAAGCGGAACTTTGTGTGTGCAAGCTCTGTTAACATGTGGATATCAAAGTGCACAAAGATGCATGACTATTTCTAATTCTACCCCATTACTTAGTGCGATGAGTGGAACATTTAGTGTTTGTCCAGGAGCTAACGGTATTGCCTATAGTGTTTCTCCTTCGATTGGTGCTGCTTCTTATAACTGGACTTTGCCAGCAGGCGCAACAATTGCAACAGGAACAAATACCAATGCAATTACAGTTGATTTTGGAGCTGGATTTAACAGCGGAACAATTTGTGTAACTGCAGTTTCTGTTTGCGGAGAAAATTCGCTTCAAAGATGTAAAACTATTTCATCTATTACTCCGGGAGTTCCCGGTAACATCACCGGAACAAGTACAGGTGTTTGCGGACAAACAATTGTCTACACCATTCCGAGTGTTTCAGGTGCAACATCCTATACGTGGACTCCTCCTGCAGGCGCAACTTTAGGAAGTCCCAATGGAACAAATACGATGTCAATTATTTATCCTTCTAACTTTACAACTGGAAGTTTGTGTGTGACAGCAAATAATGCATGTGGATCAGGTGCTCCACGTTGTATAACTGCAAAAGGAGTATCCTCAAATCCGGGGGTTATTTCTGGTCCTGCATCAGTGTGTGCTAATGATCTTGCTGATGCGTATTCTGTGAGCCCTGTTTTTGGTGCAACAGGTTATCAATGGACAACTCCTTCCGGTTCCACAATTGTTTCCGGACAAGGAACAAATGCTATTATTGTTGACTGGGGAACAAGCGGAGGGGTAATAGGGGTTACTGCTTTAGGCCCATGCGGTAATTCAGGAACAAGAACTTTGAATGTTACGATGAATTGTAGAATTTCAGGAAATAGTTCAGATGTGTTAAACATTAGCGCTTATCCAAATCCTACCAATGACGTATTGAATTTGAATATACAATCGGAATCAAACGAAATGTATTCTATTGTACTAATTGATGTAGCAGGTAGAATTGTTACTTCATCACTTTTGAATATTTTTGAAGGAACAAACATCAGCACTATCGATGTTTCAGTATTTGCTAAAGGAATGTATCAATTGACAATACTTAATTCAAAAGGTGTGTCAAAACATATTCAGGTTGCAGTTCAGTAACGAGTTTGTTTTAGGTAAAGATCAGCGAGTTTTTTCTGCCACAGCTGAAATCCGAAAGGGTTTCGGCTGTGGTTTTTATGGCCAAATCAACTCCTCCAACTCCTTCAAACCACTCACCCTCGTACTCCATTCAGGAATGAAAATCTGCGTATTCAAATCGCTGTAGCGATGAAGGAGCATAAGAATTAGGAGGCGTTTGCGGAAGTCCCTGTTGACGTCCTTGTATAGGATTCCATAACCATCGAAGAGTGCCGTAACTAATTCAATATTTCCTTCACAACTGAAAACCGACGGTCCGAGTAAGTCGTATTCGCTAAAGCCAATCATCGCATCTCCAAAATCAATCATTGCAGAGATGTTCCAATCCTCCTGAACTTTTTGAACAAGTATATTAAATGGAGTGTACTCGCCTGTGAGAATTACCGAAGTAAATTGTTTAGGAATTAAATGAATGTTTTGCTGAACGTAGTTTTCAATTTCATTTATTATCCATTCAGGAGCATTTAATCTTAAATGGCGTTCCTTACATTTTTGTATTTGGTCACTCAAAAATGGATCCCATTTTGGAGGAAGATCATGAAGCTCATCTACAGGTAGCGAATGAACTTGTTTCATGATTTGTCCCATTTGTTTGAGCAATCTTTTTTTATCGTCAATAGTTATTTCGCCCCAAATACTCTCCATGGTATCACCCGGAAGTTTGGTTAAAATCACATAAGTCCAATTGTTTTCGGTTTCTCCAAAAGCAAGCAACTCAGGCACCGGTATGTGTAATTTATTGTTGAGTTGTTTCAATACCTTATATTCACTCTCCCATTGATGGTGTAAAAATGGTGGAAATATTTTAACGATGTAAAGATCTGCTATAGATGCAATAAGATTGCTTCCGTCGATATAAGGATGAAAATCGTGATGAGGCAGATGGTGCTTAGTACACAATTCCAGTACTGCATCTTTCCACGATTCCGGTTGCAACCGAAATGTTTGGTCGAAGTAAACAGGATCGAGATCGTTAGGTAATACCATTATTATAAATTCTATTACTTATTGCCTAACAAATATCAAATTTGAAGGGCGTTTCCAAAAAGCAATGATGCCGTCATCAATTGAAATGTAAGATTTCCATACTTTTTGATTGGTATAATAGGATAGGTTAGTATCGACAGAAAAAACATACACATTGTTGTATATTATACCCTCAATGTCAATAGAAGTATAAAATGAATCTGTCTCACTTGGCGAAAAATAATTATTAATATTACCTCTTAAATCATAAATGGTATATGAATAATTTTTTGATGATACACTTTCATTGTAAATAATTTCATCTATCGCATATCTGAAATATAACTTTTTGGGATCAGAGGAATCGGGTTGGTATATTAAATTGCCGTATGTAAAGCATTCACGATCGCAATGGCAACTAAATATTTCTTGATGACACGCATTCTTTAATTCGGATGAGGATATTTCAGTTGTTTCGAATTGGAATTGAATTGTTTCTCCAAGGTTATTTTGGTATTCAATGGTATCGCCAAAAGCATGCATTTTATTAATCCATTCAATTCCTTCAGGTGAAAGCGGAGGACATAAATATTGCTCATCGCAACTGCAACCGGTTATGAAAAGCATTAGAATAGATATAGCAAGGGCTCTCATATTTTCAAAATTTGTACACCATAATGAACCTGTCGAAGGTAGACTAAGGCTTTAAAAGAACGAAAGTAAGAAATTTGTTGTTAGCTGACCCTACAACCCTGAAGCAACCATAACTTGTTTTGCAGCGTCTTATTTGGAAAACCACAAGTATTTTTGATTATGAGACCATTAAAACACAGTATTATTGTCCTTGTTTTGGCATTTTTCTTAAACCCAACTAAGTTAAACGCAAGTCATTTTTTGGGAGGAGAAATAACCTGGACGTGTTTGGGCTCCGGACAGTATAAATTTCAATTAATTTATTACAGAGATTGTAGTGCACAAAATGCTCCAATGACTGTTCAGCTGTTAAATTCCGTGATTGGAGCGCCTACAATTAATCTATATATTATTGCACAAGTTGATATAAGTCCTAATGGATTTTTGGCAAGTGGAGATACAACTTGTTGGAATTGTGTGAACGCCACCGTAACATCTTGGGGTTCTGCATCATTAATAGAAAAATTGACTTTTGAGTCGCAGGCTATTACTTTGCCGGGAATTCCTCCGCCCGGCGGATGGGTTTTTTGGTATGAGGACTGTTGTCGGAATGGAACAATAAATAATGTAAATTATTCCGGCCAACCCGGTTACATCAGATTAGAAACTCGTATGTTCTCAACCGGAAATCAGGCAGCCGGGATTTGTGATGACTCTTCACCTGTTTTTGTGGAGTCTCCATCTTTCATGAGTTGTACCGGGATAAACAAAGAACTTCAGCACTTGGCTATTGATGCTGACGACGATTTTTTGGTTTATGAATTCACTTCTGCTCTCGCCGACTCCGGGCTAATGCTTCCCATGCAACCCGGCTATACGGTAAGCCAACCTTTGCCAAGTGTTACTCAGGATCCGAATAACTTTGTTACCACTATGAATATGTTTAATGGTGAAGTCCGATTGAATAGTTTTACGAATGGAAGATTTGTTTTAAACGTGAAAGTAACTGCATACAGAGGTGCCACAAAAGTATCAGAAACCAGACGAAGTTATGACTTGGTTATTTCTAGTAACTGTTATCCAATTTTCGGAAACTCAGTTAATTTACCTCCTGTTTGGGAAGGGCCATTTCTGGATTCTACCTCATTAACTTACACAATTTATGAAGACACAGTTTTTGCCGGTGATGTAGTTAATTTCACGAAAGGATTGCTCGAATTTCAACAATTTGGGAATGGAAATTATCAACAAGGGTATTTTTCTGCTGCCGGTAGTCAGTTCGGAACGAATTTTAGTTCCGATAGTACGGGCTGTCCTTATCCCCCCTGCGCAACTATTGATATCACTGTGCCTTCTTCATTTATGTTTGCTCAAACTTTTACATTTAATTGGCAAACATCCCCCGCTCATTTGAATACAATTGGATGGAACCCTGCTAAAACCTATTATTTTCTGCTCAGAGCATCTGATAATTATTGTCCGGTAAACGGATCAAAAGCACGTGTCGTTTCTATCACTGTTGTTGATAGTACAGTAGGACTGTCAAGCAATTCTTCTGCCGATGTGTTTCAAGTTTTTCCAACAGCCTCTGTGGAGGGAGTGTATCAATTGTTTTATGCAGACAACGATTTCTTTAAAGCGAATATTTTTGTTTTCGATGTGACAGGAAAAATAGTTTGGGAACTTTCGAATAATTGGGGAAAAATAAACGATTCTAAAGTTATTGATCTCTCTACTCAATCACGAGGAATGTATTTTGTAAATGTGAATGGAACAGTTAAAAGAATTATAAAATTATAATCAATGAAATAGAAAAAGTGGCGGGATGATTTCCGCCACTTTTTCACTAAATGTCACCCTAAACTAAATATTTTATTGTACTGAAATTTTTGAAACATTTTTTCCGAATTCAGTTGTCACTTCTAAAATGTAAATTCCGGCTGCTAGTTCTGATACATCAATAGAAATAGTATTGGCACCTTCCGTTACGACTCCATTTTTTTGAATCATCGACTTCCCTGTCATATCAGAAAATTGTATACTGTAATTTCCGTTAATTAGTGATTGTATTGTTAAATTCAACTCATCTGATGCAGGGTTAGGGAATGTAGTTACTTGTAATGCTTCATCATCAGCTGTTCCGGCTTCACGACAAGCAAATACAATAGGAAGAACTTTACTTTCCCCTGTTCCACAAGCATTGTTCGCAGTCACTCTTATGTTGCCCGCCGTACTTTTGAAATTAATAGTTACGCTGGTTGAGGAGGTAGTTAAACTCGCCGTTGTTGAAGTTACCGTGCCGTCATTTATTCTTGAGCCTGATGGTGCTGTCCATGTATAAGATGTAGCGCCAGTAACGGGAGTTACCGAATAGGGAACACCCACTTGATTTGCACAAGGAGATGGATTTCCTGATAGCGAAGAGGAGGCAGGTAAAAGCGGTGTCACAATTAACTTTTTAGCACCACTTGTTCCACAGCCATTGGTAGCAGTTACATTTAATTTTCCGGAACTGTAATTCGGATTGAAATTTGCCACAATAGTATTTGTTCCCTGTCCGGTAGTGATTGTAGCTCCCGGCGAATCGAAATACCAGTTATAAGTTATTCCAATTACATTTGGAACTACATAGGTCTTATTAGAATTACACACGCTATTAACCGACCCTGAAATGGTCCCGGGTTTTTGAGGGTAGTTTGGAATGATGAGGAGTTTTCTGGTTGCACTGGAACCGCAAGCGCTATTTGTTTTTACTTCGAGATTTCCATTTGCATTAAATCCTGCCTGATACTGTACCGTAACTGTATTGGTACCTTGACCCGACGTAATGGTCGATCCTGATGGTGCAATCCAGGTGTATGACGTTGCTCCGGGAACTGTTGCGGAAGAATATGTTTTGACATCTCCGGGACAAACTTTTGTGTTGCCACCATTTGCTGTAATTGCTGCCGGTTTAGCCGGAATGTTTCCGCCGATTGAAACATTTAATTTTCTGTTTGTGCCATTACCACAGCTATTATTTGCACTTACTTTAATGTTTCCACCTGAGTAATTTGCTGTCACCGAAATGCTGGTTGTTGTAGATGTTCCTACCCAGCCTCCCGGCAGCGACCATGAATAAGATGTTGCACCCGGCACCGCAGTGATAGAATAAGTTTGCGTCGAAGTCGGACATATTGAAGTAGCACCGGAAATACTACCCGGTTGAACCGGAAGAGCGTTTGTGGATACCGTTATAGTTCGCGCCGAACTGTTTCCGCAACTATTACTTGCGATTACTGAAATTGTTCCGCCAGATACTCCTGTTGTTGCAACTATGCTGTTCGTTGTTGATGTGCCTGTCCAGCCTGATGGTAATGTCCAAATGTATGATGTTGCTCCCGCCACCGTACTCACCGAATAGGTTTGAGATGTTCCTTCACAAACAGAAGTACTTCCCGATAAATTCCCGGGAGTAGAGGGCGTTGCGCTGCTACTAACGCTCAGCGTACGTGCATTACTGCTTCCGCAGGAATTGTTAGCTGTAACTGAAATAGTACCGCCTGTAGATGTTGTGTTTGCAGTAATGCTGTTGGTGGTAGATGTTCCACTCCATCCTGATGGAAGTGTCCAGGTGTAGCCTGTAGCTCCTGCGACTGCTGCAACCGAATAGGTTTGAGAAGAACTTTGACAAAAAGATGTTGCGCCTGAAATCGTTCCAGGCTGTGATGGTGTTTGACAAGTTGAACATGCTGAAAGACAACTTGCATTATTCACATTATTTAAAATGATCGCAAGTGGTTGCGGACCAAATCCTAAACTAAAATTTATACCTGCACTTATTAAATGGCAGTAACTCATTATGGTTCCATCAACAGGAATGGGTCCATCAGCACAGCTTCCATTTCCGGGATACCCTGCCGCATCACCACATCCATCTATCGCAGTGCTGTTTCCATTCCATACACAGTCGTGTGTATGACGAGAGCCCAGTAAGTGACCATCTTCGTGGGTAACTACTTCAACAGTCCATGAATACGTGGGTACTGTGTTGTACGACGAGCTGATACCGGTATATCCCATTTTATAGGAATTGCTTGATGAACACAACCCGTTTACATACGCAATTCCCCCACTACCTGCATATCCTATTAAATTTGCTAAGTCACCAACAAACGAAGTTCGATATGCTCCAAATTGACTCAAGTAATTACTAGTTGTTGGCCCTGTGTAAGGATCGGTTGCTGTCCACACATAAAGTGTTTGAAGTGTTATGGAAACCCCATCGTTGTCGTACAAAGTAGAAACTTGATTAAAAACTCCTTGAATGTAACTGTTTACATTTGCCAGGCTTCCTTTGCCAACAAATATATCGTAATCGATTTCGTAATACCAATCTACACATTTTGTTGATTGAACTGATGGTGTGTTATTGTTTTGTATGTTGTTTTTATATTCTTGCACCATGTTAAGAGTATTTGCGCCACATGCAAAATTGAAAGGAGCAAGAATTTCATGGTCGTTATAAAACACATATTCATTTGAGGTAGTATTTTCAATTTTACCCAGTACATTATTTCCATAATTGTTGCTGATTATTCCAACAATTTCTTCATTAGAAAACGATAAGCCTACAACAGAATAAGGATCATTTTCAATCATACCGCGATAGTGTACAATTTTGTTCAACTCCGTTAATCGTTGCCCGTCACTGGTTTCAAGAGTGAATCCATTTTTTGAAATATCTGTTTTATAAAGAAGGAGATTATAAGAATTTCCGGTTGATGATGGAACAGAAACCCTAATGTAATTTGGAGCTTGAGTTAACAGAACATTCAACGCACTTGTGTTGATTTGAATTAGCGAATAACTTTTTAACGATTGCGACAAAAGTTCTTTTTTCTGCACAGCCGATAGTGAAAATACATTTACCGGTTGAAATACAGTGTTTGCATCGACAAGTGCCGTTACTCTTTCAGCCACTTTTCCTACACGCTGATTCCCGGCAGCGGAAGATAATGTTGTTGTAAGGAACACTAATCCCGACAGCATTAACACAATGATTTTGTTTTTGTTGATTTGTTTAAACATGTTGGTTGGTTTTTGTTATACACTAATTATAGTAATTCCAAATGAACCCCATCGTAGAGAATAGGGATTTTGATTGCATACGAGTGAACCAATTTAATGAGGATCACTGTTTAAATAAAGTTTGGAGCTGGATGAGGGTCTAAATATACTGCGTTGATGCTGAAAATCAAAGCATTAGAAAAATATAATTTGCAACTAGTTGATTATGAGCACAAAAAATTTCATAAATGGTTTGGATGAGTAACATTCACCTACAAATTTCGTCCGTTCACCCATTAAATTTAACCCTTTGCCTAAATCGCTAACTGAGGAAACCATTCAAAAACAAAGAAGGATTTAGGGCAAAGCCAAAAGATCATCTTTTAGTGTTGGGTCGGAAGGGCGCTTAGCGTTGGAGTCGATAATATTTCCCTCTTTATCGATGAGCAAAAAGCGTGGTATGCCTTGAATGTTGTACTTTTTGGTAAACTCATTATCTCTAGGAGCAAAGAGTTGTGTTCCTGACAATTCTTGAGCTTTCACCATTGCCTCCCATTTAACTTGTTCATCGAAAGTGCAAATGCTAACGAAGGCAATATTTTTTTCGTGCAATTCAGATTCCAATTTTTTTAGGTGAGGAATTTCTACTTTGCAAGGACTGCACCAGGTTGCCCAAACGTCTATGTAAACATATTTTCCTTTAAAATCTTTAAGTGAAAAAAACTTTCCCGACATATCAGCAAAATTAAAATCGGGAGAAGGTTTTCCTTTTTGAAGTGATTGAGAAGCGTTGTAAATATCTTCAACTGGTTTACGAAGTTTTTCATCTTTAACCATAGAAGAAAATTTTTGATAAAACTCTTCAGGTGATTTGGTGTGTTCCACTAACTGTTTGCCGGCATTGGCAGCCATGAACTCTTTTACTTTAGTATTTTTTATTAATGAATCGAGTGTGTTCATAAATTCAACAGCCATATCATTTTTACTCCCAGCCATCATTTTTGCATTGTTGATGGTGAAAATATAATTGAGTACTACCTGTGGGTAAATGGGGATTTCAAGAAATTTTTCATTGTTAAGATCGAGTTCTTTAAATGGATCGGGATAGTTGGCCGATTCTTTAAAATTGGGTTGACCCATTTGATAACGTATCATCATTGGATAATTAAAAAGTTCCAAACGTCTTTCCAACTCAATACTATTTTGTTCGAGAAAAATAAAATGATCGTCGAGTTCTTTTGTTTCGGATAAAAGTTTTTTGCGAAGTTCATAGATGCTGTTTGTTTTTTTCAGAAAGGCTTCTTCACTTAATGCAGCTTCTGCTAATTCAGGATTTGTTTGAAATAAATTTTGTTCTAAATTAGTTTTTGCTGCGAGATAATTATTTTCAATGGAACCTTTACCGGAATAAGCAACACTATTATCGAGTTGACTTAGGTCGCAAATTATTTTTATATCGAAACCGGGTTTCAAATACATAGGGGTGTATTCATTTTGAAAAGAAAGATTGTAATAACCTTGCTTTAAATTCAATGAAGTTTTGAATTCACCCGTTTTATTAACTCCTATTTTATGAATGGAATTATCAGATATATCAACTAATGCAATTGTGTCGATAGTTATATTAGTGATTGTTCCTGAAAACTGACCGGGCTTGTTAATTTTTTGAGCTTTGGCAGGCAGAAGCAGGAACATAAACAGAAGTGAAGATAAAAGAATTGATTTCATTGTGTAGCTATTAAATTTGAGTGGATAAAGATAATTAATTCTAAAGCGTAGTGCTTTATTTGGTTGAAACACATAGATTATCAATGATTTAGGAAATATTTGCGGCAGGGATTGCAGCGGCACCCCCTTTGCGGGAGCCGGTGGGCCGGAAGGGAGTACAGCGGAAAGCCCGGTTCAGCCGCCCTAATACCCATCACTAAAAGTAGTAATTTCACTATAATTAGGGATGATTTTTTATTACCGTATGTTAGGGATGTAATTTTTTTATATACTTTTAATCACCCAAACACCCCACTACCATGACACCTCGAGAAATTGAAATCATCAAACACGTTGCTACAGGGAAAACAAATTCTTTAATTGCACAGTCGTTGGCAATTAGTGTGCACACCGTTGTAACGCATCGAAAAAACATTAACAAAAAATTGCAAGCCAATAACACTGTAATTATGTTAGAGATGGCGCGTCAACAAAATCTTATATAGCAAATTTTAGTATTTGTTTTTAAAATTGTATTTTTTGTTCTGAAATTATTTTGTTTGAATTTTGAATGTGTTTATTTGTATTAAATTCAAAACAATTTTGTATTGCTATAGAATTAGATTAAATTTTGCGAAGTAAAAGGGTCATCAAAATTATTTGGTGGCCTTTTTATTTTTGCAACAAGATCTGTGCACATTAAGGTGAGTTGGTTGAAAACTTCTTCATTAAAAAGCTGAAAATCAACAATATAAAATTTAGATATTTCGGCTTGATCTTTTTACATTTGACTATCCTCTATGAGATAGAGCACTTCATAATATGAATTTAAAAATTTGAAATTCATGTTAACGAAATTATATCGCTTTATTTTAATAGTGAGTTAACATTTGGCTCATCCTTAAATGTTAATGTTGCACTGCAATTTATGCCTTAAACAATATACCCCAACCCTCAAAAAATTAATTTCATGAAAAGCATCCGATTTCTTCAAACAGCATTCAACTATGCATTAACAATTTGTTTAGTCACCTTATTGCTTTGTTTATCTATTTCGAAACAAGTAAATGCACAAGCAACAATTTCATTGTGGACTTACGAGCCGGTGCAAAATACCAATGCTAATCCAACACCTAATACCGGATCAGGTTCTTCAGGAATTGTTGGTTCAATGACCGGCGTAAGTACAGCAACAGGAATGAATACTGTTTCGGGATGCGGTAGTCAAACTTCCGGAACTACGGCTTGGGCTATAGGAACAGCTAATCCGGGTGCAACAAATGAATCGAGTGGTGGCCAGTTTAATGTAAGCACTGTTGGTCACACTAATATTATTTTTCAATGGGAACACCGTTGGTCTAGTACAGCAGCAAATACACTTCGTTTACAATACACCACTGATGGATCAACCTGGAATAATTTTACAATGGATGCACTAAACACCACTTTTTGTTTAGGTGCTTTGAACAATGGAAGGTTTGAAACAAATACCACTGCCGATCAATTTCGTCGCATCAGAGTAGATCTTTCCTCTATTACCGCCGCAAACAACAATGCAAATTTCGGAGTGCGTGTTGTTGCTGCACATTATCAGGCAACGGGCCAGTTTCGTCAGGTTGGAAATGTTGCCAATGTAGCAACGGGGGGGACGTGGCGATTTGATAATGTTACAGTTTTTGGAACTCCAACAACTCCATCGGTGATTGTTACGCCCGGTAGTTTTAATGGTGCATTTGGAAATGTTGTAGTTGGTAATTCTTCTGCGTCTGATTCATATATTGTAGAAGGGGTAAATCTTACAGGAAACATTGTTATTACTCCTCCTGCGGGGGGATTTGAAATACGTACCGGTGTAAATGCATTTTCAACAGCAGCAATTAATCTTGTTCCAGCCTCAGGAACAGTTGCACAAACCACAATCGATGTACGTTTTACTCCTGCTGCGCCCGGTGTGCAAGGTGGTGATATAACAAATGCTTCGGCATTGGCAACTACAATGATTGTACCTGTAAGTGGAACGGGCATTGCAGCAGTGGTACCTACAAAATTAAGAGTAGTGTCGGTGAACAACGGGAGTCCTGTTTTAGTAGATCAAAATTTTTCAGTTGAATTAGAATCTGTTGATATAAATGATATTCCACAAAATGTTGCCACAAATACTTTTGTTCAATTAAGTATTAATTTAGGATCCGGCCCTATTGGGGGAACAATTGGGGGTACCATCACTGCAGGAACCAACTCATTATCTATTGCAGGAATTACTTACGGTACCGGTGAAACAGGCGTTGTTTTAGATGCAACAGCAATTTCAGGAGATGTACTTTCTCCTGCATCAACAAATCCTTTTAATGTGTTGGATACAGCGCAAATGTTTACTTATAATAATGTTCCTGCAACAGCAGTGGTAAATACAACGCTCACTTCATTTACAGTGCAGGCACGAAGACCGGATAACACCATTGATATTAATTATACAGGATCAATTACTATTTCGAAAGGAAGTGGTCCCGGTAATATGACCGGCACTCTTACAAAAATGGCAAATTTTGGTTCAGCAACTTTTAACGATATTCAATTCGATCAATTAGGGGCCTATACTATTCAAGCAGATGACGGGGCAATTCCTTCCGCATTCAGTAGTACGGTTTTCATTACCGGAGTGGCTGTTTTGACAGAATTAGTAGTGCCACAATATTTTGGTTCTAAATCATCAGCTTCGGCTAACGACACGCGCACGCCTGTTTCAATGTGTCTTCAAATTGATAATCTAATTCCTCTGGCAACTTATGATGTGAGAGCAGCACTTGCCTTAGCTTCAGAAGCAAACACAGTTCTTGGTGCAGGTAACATTTGGAACGGTAGTGCTTTTAATTTGCAAGATGTACCGGGAGCCTTTACAACTGATATTAATGGCTCAAGTGGCCCATTTTGGATTCATATTCAACCAACAGGAAACGGAACCCGTTTCGACGCAGGACAAACACATACAGTACGATTAAATTATGTGCCCACTGGAAATACACTTAACAACACAGTGAAACTTGCAGGAAGTAAAATTTTAACTGCACTCGATATTGCGACCACAGCCCGAACCGTTAGTACTACCGATGATGGTGCCTATATTTATGGGTCAGCCGATGGTTGTAACAGCGGGCAATATATTTTGGTGTATGATAATGAATCCGGAACGGGCGATCCATTATATGCGTATCCTGCTGCAGCTACTAGTCTTGCACAATCGGCTTCAAATGGTTCACAACATCCTGCAGCGATAAATAGTTTTTATCAGCAAGTGGGTGTGCTTGCCGGAGACTTTGTTGCTGTTGTTCCTATTGGTGCAAATAACGCAAATGGGGTTCGACGAATTGAGTCGAGAAATGCAGACAATTCTATAGCAAATTATTCAACCGATGACGATGGTGTTTGGCCTTCAGGTGCAAACACTACAACTAACACGAGAAGAAGTGTAACCACTTTATTGAATACTGATGCACCTTTAGTTCCATCTGTTGTAATATCAGGTGGCGAAACAATTTGTGTGGGAGGATCATCAGATCTCACACTAACGTTTACGGGTATAGGTCCTTTTTCTTATTCAATTAATGGAGGAGCTTCTGTTGTGGCATCTAATAATCCTGAAATTGTTTCTGTTTCTCCGATTATCACTACTTTATATACTGTAACAAGTTTATCTAATGCAACATGCACCGGAGTTTCTTCGGGATCTGCAAACATTGTGGTAAACACAGCGCCTCCTGCCGGAAGTTGTACTATTATTTCCTTACCTTTAAGTGGTTGTGTGGGAAGTAATGTTGTAGTAACCACAAATGTTGTTGCAGGAGCTATAGGATATACATGGTCGGCACCGGCAGGAACACTTATTGACGGACAAGTAAGCCCTGTGACAACAGTGAGCAATTCGGCAACTTTCACGTTAGGAACTTTGGCAGCTAATTCATCAGGTTGGCAAATTTGTGCTTTCGCTTTTAACAGTTGTGGTCCTACAAACACTAATTGTAAATATATTCGTGGCGCCCTGAGTTTACCTGCTGCCATTAGTGGAAGTACGGTTGCTTGTCCTTCTACTTCAGATTCTTATTCTACCTTACCTGTTGGAGGTGCAAGTTCGTATGCTTGGTCGATCACCGGAGATGCAACTGTATCCGGAACAGGAACAACAGGGACAGTTAATTTCGGGCCAACATTTACTTCCGGTTCCCTTTGTGTGAGAGCATTACTTCCATGTGGTTATCTAGGGCCACAACGATGTATGACTATATCAAACGGCACACCACTTTTAGGTGCTATGAGCGGAACATTTACTGTTTGTCCAGGCACTAACGGTGTTGCATATATGATTCCTCCGTCTGCCGGCGCTGCCATCTACAACTGGGTAGTTCCATCAGGATCGAGTGTTGCATCAGGAGCAGGAACTAATTCTATTACTGTTGATTTTGGTCCGGGCTATTCAGGAGGAACAATTTGTGTAACTGCCACATCAATTTGCGGTGTTAATTCTTTACCGAGATGCAAAACTATTTCAAGTAATACTCCCGGTACTCCCGGAAATATAGTAGGTGTTACGACCGGTATTTGCGGGCAAACAATTTCCTATTCTATTCCAAATGTTTCAGGCGCTACCGGATATACATGGTCGGCACCATCGGGAGCTTCAATAGCAAGTGCAAATGGAACCAACAGCATTGATATTAGTTACCCTGCAAACTTTACCACAGGTCAACTTTGTGTTACTGCAGATAATGGATGTGGAAGTGGTGCTGCACGTTGCATTAACATAAAAGGAACTCCATCAAACCCCGGAACTATTTCCGGCCCAGTGAGTGTTTGTGCTAACGATGCAGGTATTGTTTATTCCATCGCTCCTGTATTTGGTGCAACAGGATATGTTTGGACAACACCCGTCGGAACAACTATTGTTTCGGGACAAGGGACTACCACTCTTACACTTGATTGGGGAAGCTCAGGAGGGGTAATTGGGGTAACAGCAACAGGAGTTTGTGGTGCTTCAGGTACCAGAACATTAGGTGTTTCTATGAATTGTAGAATTGCATCAGCTGAAATTTCCGGAACAATTATTAATGCTTATCCTAATCCTGCGAATACATTTTTGAAGATAGATATGAAATCGGAAGTCGCAGAAAATTATACTGTGAGTATTTTGGATGTATCCGGAAGAATTGTTTATTCGTCAGAATATTTTATTTCAACTGAAATGAAAAATATTAGTTTAGATGTTTCGACTTTCTCTAAAGGATTTTATTTACTTTCTATTCAAAATATCAAAGGATATAGAAAACAAATTCAGGTTTCAATTCAGTAAAGAAATTGACGATTTAAAAAAGGCTTCCGAATTCAAACGGAGGCCTTTTTTCATTTCTACAAAATCCTCCAAAACGCCTGTAAATCCTACATTGTAGACCAAATTCTACAAAAAATAATAACGAATAGGCACTAATATTAATTAATATAAAGCTGATTATTATAGTGCAATCGCTCAATTTTTGGGAGACTTGTAGAATTGCATCGACCAACCTGATAGCAATGAATATGCACCTTATATTTGTGAACAAAGAATTTGTATTTCTAAGTCAATTATTCATTCAATCTACGTTTTGTAAAATTTATTGAATTGAGAATTTTTTGATTAGTCAGCACTTTCTAAATTTTATCAATTTGTTTACTAACCAATTTTAAAAATAAAACTTGTAAAATGAAAGCAAAAATTAAAATCATGTTGTTTCTACTGGCATTCCTGGTAGCGAACATCAACAATTCAAGCGGGCAGTTAGTCACCTTGATTGATCCTACCGGTGATGGAGGATTCGAAAATGGAGCAACCTTTGGTGCGAATGGATGGACCCTGGCTGCAGGTGTAGCCAACAATCAATGGTTTATTGGAAACAGTGCTGTTCCTCATTCAGGAAGCAGTTGCGCTTATATTTCACAAACCGGAAATGGATCATCGTATACCTATAACGGCGCTTCGGCTTCTACAGTATATTTTTATAGGGACATCACTTTCCCTGTAGGTAAAACGCGAATTGTTTTATCTCTAAACTGGTTTGTAAATGGCGAACCATTTCTAGATCGCGGGTTTGTTTGTTATACCGACCCTGCGAATACTCCGGTCATCAATGACTTTATGTCTTCAACACCACCACAATATGCCACTGCTGTATCCGGCAATTATAATTCATGGGCATCAACCGGTGGAAATTGGTCGGCAAATACAACTTATTTGCTCCCTGGAAGTTTTGCCGGAACAACAAGGCGTATCATATTCGGGTGGCAAAATGATGCCAATATAGCTTTGGATCCTCCAATGGCTTTTGATAATGTTTCTTTAACTGCTGAACCTCCTATTGTTTGTACACCAACTGTTAATGGTGGTTTTTGGTCTGATCCTAATTCATGGACCGGAGGTTTAATGCCAAGTGCCGGGGATGATGTTTTAATTCCTGATGGTACTTCTATTACTGTTAATGCATCTCAAACTTGTCGAAACATTGTAATTGGACAAGGAACTTCGGGTATTTTGAATTTTACAACATCATTTAATGCTTTAACAGTAACCGGAAATGTAACTGTAAATAATGGAGGACAATTTAATGGATTCATGCAAACAGCATCTCCGACAGGTGGTGGCATACAATTAAACGTTGCAGGTAACATTAATCTCAATGCAGGTGCAGTGATGACAATAGGAAATGCATCTTCAATATTAAATATGAATGGTACGTCACCTCAAAGTATTAATGGTCCCGGTGTTTTTCTGGGGGGACTTGTTCGAGTTTTTAAAGTTTCAAATCCAACTACTATTACCTTGAATACACCTATGATTGTGACCGAGGTATTTGGGCATTATGCAGGAACTCTTCAATACAAATGGTAATTTAACTTTGAATAATACGGCTCAGTCTTACGACAATGCATATAATCAACAAGTATATACTGTTGTGGTGAATAACATGGGATCCGGCTATACCTCTCAACCAACTGTTACAATAACATCTCCTAGTGGTGCCGGAACAGCAGCAACAGCTGTGGCTAATTGGGACGCCGTTTCTCAAACGGTACGAAGTATTACAATCACTGATCCCGGTTCAGGATATAGAGCAAATGCAACTGTTGCTATTACTTCGGGTGGAGGTTCGGGTGCTGCAGCTACTGCAGTTGTTTTGCAATCGATACCGGGAAATGCAGCTGGTGTGACAACATATAAAAATGGAGGCACTACTATTACCGGTGGCTTAACAATAAATAATAGTCAAAGTGTTGGTGGTATCAGCATAACCAATACAGCAACAAACAATGTAGGCTACAGTTCAGCACCTACAGTAGGATTTGGATTGCCGGTACGAACTATTCTTTGTACCGACCAAGGTTCAGGATATACTACAGCAACGGTTTCTTTTTCATACCCTAGTGGTACCGTTACAACACCGGCAACAGCTACTGCAATGGTTGTGAATGGTAAAGTAACGTCAATAAATATTACAAATGGTGGAGTTTATGTCGGTGGAGATGGTACTGTTAATGTTACCATAAATGGTGCTAACACAACTCAGGCAACAGTTGCAAATCTTAACATTCCGGTGGCAACAGCTAATATAGCCAATGGAATGGTTACCGGATTTAATATTACCAATTCCGGATCAGATTATATAACCGCACCGGCTGTAGCTTTAGCAGGAGGCGGGTTTACGACTGTAGCAGCAGCGCCGACTTGCCGAATAGGTTTGTACAATGTAAATTATTCAATAACTCAAGCTCCTACCGGAGTGGCTGCTCCAGTAGGATATACAATTGCTGTCAATGCAACTACTGAAGGGCCTGAAATCCCTGCTAACAGAAAGTTAAACTCCTTGAGTATAACTAACCCCAAGCACCTTACGCTCAATAATAATTTGGAATTAACTGCATCTTCATCGGCACTTGGAACTTCAAACGGTATCATTAGTTTTAGTGGTGCGAATAAAACAATAACTTGCACTAATCCTTTATATGCAGGAACAACATCATCATCATCAGCAACGTTACCGGGTTTTGTAAATGGTATTGTTACATTAACTACTCCTGGAGGAACTGCTACCAGATCATTCCCGGTTGGAAGAGGTGTTCAAATTGTAGCAGGAACAGGTACCGGTGCATTTGGACCAACCGGAGGATGCGACATTACTTCTATGACGGCACAAACTGATGTTGCTCCTACAGGTTCATTCACTACAGGGTCTTATACGTTTACCGGAATAAGAACTTATAATGTTGTTAAAAACGGTACTCAATATGGAACCGGCCCAACAGCAACATTGTTTTGGGGTGTTGAGGATAACTTAGCAAGTGATAATTCAACTATTCATATAGCGCAGGCAACTTCAACTTCAGGTTCCTGGACTGTAAAAAGTGTTCCCGGCACTGCAGGAGTTCTTCCAATTATTGGAAGCAAAGCAACAGCACCGGTTTTAAGTCCGGGTCCTATAACTTATAATGCAAACGATTTTTTTACGTTTGCAACTAATTTTAATCCGCCAGCGGCATTAAATTATGTAATTACCCGTACAACAGGAAACACCTATAATTCGATTGCTTCCACAGGCTCAAGCATTCCCTCTTGGGCTGGATCAGTAAGTACGGAAACACAACGCTCAAATTTTACTTCATTGAGTGGTACCACTTTCCAATATCAAGGTGTTCCGGTTACAGGATTTATTTTAGGTATTGATGGTTATTTTACTTTTAACACTGCATTTGCTTCTAACGTAAGCACGGTTCAATTAGGAGCGTCACAATTTTCACCAATTACATCAGCTTTGGCAGCATTTTGGGCTAACCTTGGTTGTAGTCCCAATGATTTCACCGCTGCTTCACGTGATGCCTCTATCAAATATAAAATTGATGGAACATTGGGCAGCGGCTCTGCAATTATTACCATTGAGTGGATTCACATGACCGGGTCTCAAAATCCTGCACAAAATCAAGGATCGGATTTAAATTTCCAAATCAAGTTATTTGAATCGGATAATCATATAGAATTTAATTATGGTTTGATGCAAGGATTTGATGGCTCCTCTCAAACATCCTGGAGTTATGCTTGTGGTTTGAATGGTTCATTTGTACAGGCATTTCCTGCTCCGGGACAACTACTTGCCTTACAGGAACACGATGAAAATACTACTAATTTCAGCAATGAAAAAGCGCAGGTTGCAAATGCCGGAACTAATATTCTTCATACACTTCCTGAATGTTATTCGAGTTATATTTTTACACCAGGAGTTCAAATTCCATATGTACAAGGCTCAATAATTCCTGTTAACGATGAACCTGCTGGTGCAATTGTTTTAACTGCACTTTCAAGTCCACCATCAGATTATTGTGGGGCTATTTATTCTTCATACGGTGCAACCGCAACTCTTTCGCCAGCTGCATGTGTTGGAATTGCAGATGATGATGTTTGGTTTAAATTTATCGCGAATGATCCTTCAACAGCAATTAAGGTTGTTTCATCTGCGGGATATGATGCCGTTATTCAGGTTTTTGACGCATCATTAAATCCACTGGCTCCTGTTGTTTGTCAAGATACTTCAAATGACGGAAGAGTGGAAATTGCCAAAATTTCAGGATTAACTATTTCGAATCAATATTATGTTCGTGTATATCATAAGTTGGGTGGAACACAAGCAACTGCAACTGCTACTGTAGTAGATGGTGGTATTTCTACGGTTACTATTACCGATCCCGGAAGTGGTTATGCTCTTACTTCAAGCGGTTCCAATGGTACTCCTCGAATTCGTGTTTCAGGAGGTGGAGGTACTAACGGAGTGTTATTGGCTCAAACTGCAGGTAACAATGGAACACCCGCGGGAATTTCCAATATAGTAATTTCTTCAATCGGTACCGGTTATACTTCTGCTCCAACCATTACCATTGATCCTCCTTCCGCAGGACTAACAGGAGATTTTGCAATTGCTGTTTATGCAAATTCGCCTCCTCCTGCAAACGATATAATTTGTAACGCAACACCACTGACTGTGAATACCGGGTCTTGTGTTCCAACATCAGGAACAACATTTGGTGCTACTGCCTCGGGTGGTATTCCAAGTTGTGCTGCAGGTGCTGACGACGATGTGTTCTTTTCTTTTGTTGCAACAGCACTCACTACTTCAATTCAAGTTGCCGGTTCTCCGGGATTTGATGCAGCGATACAAGTTCTTAGCTCTTCTGATAATACCTGTAACGGAATTCTATCATCAGTAATATGTGTTAACAACTATCTAGCAGGAGTAACTGAAACGGCAACAATTGTACCTAACGTTATGATTGTTGGGAACACTTATTTCATTCGTGTTTACCATGTAGGTTCAGGTGCAGGAAGTGGTAATTTTGATGTTTGTGTGTTTGAGTCAGGCCCTCCGTGTCCGACAGTTGTTTCACCTCTTGGTACTTTAGCCTATGTGGGTGGCCCAACACTTACTTGGAACTCTGTTTTTGGAGCAACCGGTTACGATGTGTATTTTAGTACAGTACAATCAGATGTTATCAGTGGAGCACCTGCTGCCCTTGTTTCATCTAATCAAGGCGGTACAACATATTTTACCGGTCCTTTAGTGAATGGTTCTGTTTATTATTGGAGAATAGATGCAAGAAATGCCATTGGTGCTTCAGTAGGTTGTACTATTTTATCTTTCACAGCAACAACAGATATTATAATAGGTAGCGATGCAACCGGTGTTTGTTCAGGTAATTTCTACGATAGTGGTGGTTCTGGAGGTCAATATTTATCAGGTGAAAATAGTGTTACTACAATTTGTCCTACTATAGGGCTTTCAACAAAAGTAACATTCACTTCTTTTTCAACCTCTTCTTTATTAGGTGGAGAAGATGCACTTTATATTTATAATGGAAATAGCACGGCATCTCCATTGCTTTCGTCAGGGGCATCTGCAACAGTTTCCGGATTCCCGGCAGGTGGATATTATGGGTTTAGCGCGATTCTTCCCGGAACATCATTTACATCATCCGATGCAAGTGGATGTTTAACGATTAAATTTCTTTCTGATGGAGGTGGAAGTAACGGTGCCGGATGGGAAGCGAATATCAGCTGTGAAAGTCTTTGTTTGCCTTTACCAACATCACCTTTAAATAATGGAATAAAATGTTTTGGAGATCTTAGCCCTTTATCATGGCCATTAAATCCAGCCGCTTCCGGTTATGATGTATATTTTGATACTAACAACCCACCTACAACTTTGGTGTCGGCCAATCAATCCGGAACTACTTATTCTGCGGGAACTCTTACTGCCGGTACTTATTACTGGAAGGTGGTTACCTATTATGCAGGAATTCCTTGTACAACTCCTGTTGTATGGAGCTTTACTGTGGTTGATTTACCGGTTCCTTCAGCAACCAGTAACAGTCCTATTTGTGCAGGATCTACTTTAGCTTTGTTTGGAAACAATACAGATCCAAATCAAACTATCGGCAACGCTTATTTATGGAGCGGACCAAACGGGTTCAATGACATATTTCAAAACCCTACCATCCCTAATGCTAGTGCTTCAGCAAATGGCACGTATACATTAACCGTTACCAATCAATCAGGATGTACTGCTTCTGCTACTACAATGGTGGATGTGATTCCATTACCTGCATTAAATATTCTTAGTCAGAATGATGTAGCTTGTTTAGGTGGTAGCGATGGTGCCTTTACCATTGAAGTTACCAACGGAGCAGGTTTCTATCTTTTTGACGAAAACGGAAACATTAACTTCGACGGAATATTTACTAGTTATGCTGCAGGAAGCTATATCGTGCAAGTTACAGATGGTAATTCTTGCGAGTCTTCTATAGGTGTTACCATTGGAACAATCAGTTCTGCTCCTCCGGCATCAAGTTGTACAATTACTTCTTTACCATTTGATGCTTGTGTTGGAAACACGGTGTCGGTTTCAACAAACGTGGTTCCAGGTGCTACAGGCTATACTTGGTCAGCTCCTGCAGGAACTTTAATTAATGGTTTGCCAAGTCCACAAACTACTGTTTCTAATACTGTAAACATAACACTTGGTACATTGCCGGTTAATGCATCTAGTTGGTTGATCTGTGCATTTGCTTCAAATGGTTGTGGAATTACCAATACCAATTGTAAATATATTCGTGGCGCTTTGAGCATGCCTTCTCCAATTAGCGGAAGTGCTGTTGCTTGCCCTTCTACCGATGGAATTTATTCAACAACAGCTGTTGGCGGTGCAAGTGGTTATGTGTGGACAGGTACCAACGGAATTACTTTCTCAGGATCAGGATTAACAATTACTGCTAACTTCCCTGTAGGATTTACTTCCGGAAATATTTGTGTTGCTGGTCAATTACCATGTGGTTATACCGGACCAACACGTTGCATTACCGTTTCTAATGGCACTCCACTTTTAGGCGTTATGACAGGAACATTTACCGTGTGCCCCGGTGCGACTAATGTGAACTATACTGTTCCTCCTTCTGCCGGTGCTAATTCTTACAATTGGACTTTACCTGCGGGCGCAACAATTGCTTCCGGAGCAGGAACTAATTCAATTTATGTAAATTTCGGTGCCGCTTATACCAATGGAAATGTTTGTGTAACGGCTCAGTCTGTATGCGGAATTACTTCTATGCCAAGATGTAAAACTGTTGGCTCAAATAAACCTGGAACTCCTGGCAATATTGTTGGAGCTGCAACTGGTATTTGTAATCAAACAATAACCTACTCTATCCCTTCGGTTAGTGGTGCAACAGGTTATACCTGGACTGCTCCTTCAGGTGCTTCTGTGGTGAGCGGACAAGGTACTAATACTGTAGACGTAACTTACAACAATAGCTTTACTACCGGCAATCTTTGTGTAACTGCAGATAACGGTTGTGGATCTAGCACACCTCGTTGTGTACTGATGAAAGGTACTCCATCAAATCCTGGTGTGATTTCAGGTCTAACGAGTGTTTGTGCTAACGATGCAGGTATATTGTATTCAATTGCTCCTGTGTTTGGTGCAACAGGTTATGTTTGGACAACTCCATCCGGAACCTCAATTGTTTCCGGTCAAGGTACTACTTCACTTACTATTGATTGGGGTACTAACGGTGGAACCATAGGTGTAACTGCATCAGGTGGTTGTGGTGTTTCCGGAACTAGAACACTTAATGTTGCAATGAATTGCAGAGTGTCAGGAACTGAAATTCCCGGTGCCGCAATAAGTGCATATCCTAATCCTGTAAGTACAATGTTGAATATCGAATTGAATGCAATTAATTCAGGAAGTTATTCAATTGAAATAACTGATCTTGCAGGCCGTGTAATTTCTACTGATGTTTTAAATGCTATTGAAGGTGTTAATACAACATCAATCGATGTTGCAAAATTTGCAAAAGGCGTTTATACATTAAGTGTTAAAAATAACGAAGGATTTGCAAAACAAATCAGAGTTGTTGTGGAATAAGAGCAATAATTAATTATTCTTAACAAAAAAGCCCCCATCAAACGATGGGGGCTTTTTTTAGTTTATTGGTTTTTTAGTTTTTTAGTTTATTGGTTTAATAGTTTAATAGTTTAATAGTTTAATAGTTTATTGGTTTATTAGCCTGCCTGCTAAGCCAAAGACAAGCTTTTGCTTGACGATGGCAGGCAGGCCTGCCTGCCAAGCCAAATTCAAGCTTTTGCTTGACGATGGCAGGCAGGTTTATTAGTTTACTTCCTACCCGCATTTTTCACTAACCCACTCGCGTACTAACCTTTTCCAATAACCTATTTTCTACTCCTTCACAAATTTAGAAATGTAATTTCCATCAGCGCCTCTTGCTTTCACAAAATAAATTCCGGATGGAAATTGTGAGCAGTCAACTATGAAATTCAAATTGCCGATAAAATCATCGGCACTCTTTTCAAAAACCAGTTTTCCAAGTTGATCAAATACATTCACTTCCAAAATAGTTTGTTGACCAGGAATGGAGATAGTAATATTATCTTTGGTAGGATTTGGTTTTAAGAAACAGGCATTAAAAGTTTGATTTTCATTTACACTTGTTGAATTATCAATCACAAATTGATGCTGGTAGGTAACGCCACCATAAACTGATTCAAATGTCCATGTTCCATCAACCCACCACGGATCAATAACATAAAACCATCTTACATAACTAGTAGCCACGGTTGCCCATGGCACAACAAATTGCCAGTTTAGCACATTTGTTCCTAAAGGATTATATATATTTAATTGCATTTGAGAATTCATTTCCAGATCTCTGGTATATGCCCACATCCAAAGAGAATCACCTAATGCAAAGGTATCGGCTTCATAAGTAATTTCCGGGTCAGGACAATTATACCATTCAACTTCAGTTTTCTTGGTGCAAATATGATTTATGGAGGGAACATTATAGGGTTGTTGATTTTGCCACCAGCTGTTTGAATTCATACTGTTGCAGGTTCCTTGCCATGGATCAATAGTTGCGCCTAGCGAATCCATAACTTGAAAATGAAGATGAGGATAAGTCGAGCTTCCCGAACTTCCTGCTCTGCCAAGATATTCACCTGCTATAACGGTATCGCCTATGTTTTTTGTAGTGGCACTGCCTGTTTGAAAGTGCCAGTACCATGTTTGAGAACCGTCGGCATGTTCTAAGATAATTCCGTTCCAATTTGGATTTCCGGCATTCACGCACATTCTGTCGAAATAACTATTTCTTTTATTGATAATTACGCCTGGAGCAGCTGCAACTACTTCCATCACATTCTCATCCATATATTTCCATCCATAAGGCCACAAAATTATGTCTGTTCCTTCGTGATTTCCACCACTCCAGTCATAAGTGCGTCCACCACAGTTATAATCGAGCAATTGGTTTGGATTTGAGAGATTTTGGTCGACTAAATAATTGACTGTATAATAACCATAGTCGTTGAATCCTGCTTTGGGTTGGGTGGGCCAGATGAAAGTTGGAGGAACAGCTGAATTGCTTTCGAATTGATGAGGTTGTGAGTGTCGAAGCACTGTTTTGTTACGTTCGTTTTCGGCCATCACTTCTTTTTTTAATTCCCCCGAAATGCATTCTGAAGGTGTAAAATTAAAATTGCTTAATACTGCCGGCGAGGGTGGTGTTGGGTTCGTACTTTGATAACTTGTTGTTGGAACAAGAATAGTTTCATCGGAAATCCTGGAAGTTTGACTTACGCCTGTTGTAGGTGAAATCAATGCAGTTAATAATGATAAAATGGGTAAAGTGTTTTTCATATATTTATTGATTTTTTATTTAACAGTAAGAACAATGCGTTTATTGGTTATTTGATGAGAAACTGAAATAGGTTGTTATTGTCAGGTTATGATATTTCTTATTAATTGCTAGCAAAGTTAAAACATAACAAATTAATTTGGAAATTTCAAATTGGTGACAACCTGAAAAATTTATTTTTAATAATCTTTTGTATTGGATAATCAAAAATTCGTAAACCCCAAAAGAATTGCTTTGTGTTACACTTTGATTTACAGGATATTATAATTATTTGCATTTGATTTCATAAGATGAAATACAAACAGCTTTGATGATCCAATAAAAATATTTCGACAGTGAATGGCTTTGTCTGTGATCCATTACCCCTGTGAAAAATACGGGTTGTAGGGAGGTATAATTGCCCGAATGCTGTTCGACGAGTTTCTGCAATTTTGAAAAATGAACCAGAACGAATTTAAACTGAAAGTTCATGTTGTAATGTTTAACTGATGGCTGGAAATGATAAGTGATTATTTAAAAGGAAAGCCCAATTATGCATTGAATCAAATTCATCTTTAAACATTAATAAGTTGCTGATCATTTCTCCATTCAAGAATTAAAATATCACCTTTATTTTAGTAGGCAAAAATTTGTTTTTATAATTTTATTGTCAAACTCCTACCGCATTATAGGGGGGGTGAAAATACCCTTGTGGGGATGTGAGGCAGTACATAATATACGAGATGAAATTTGATTAAAGCAAATAAACAAACTAGACCATATTAATTTCTAAATCAACCTAACCCCCCCCCCACCAACAAATGAAAAAGATTTACTTAAAGTTTCTATTTTTTCTCCTGTTTGCAATGATAAACGGAGAAATCAAGGCCGCAGGAGTTACTATATCCTCTAGTACTGCATCAAATCAAATTCCCTGTAATGGAAACATTACTTTATATGCAAATGTCAATACTTTTTATGCTTCAGGATATAACTTTCTTGGGTATAACTATTTTCGTTGGTATAGAAATGGAATACTTCAAACGGGAGGAGGATTAACTTACAGTACAAATGTACCTGGTAGTTATTCTGTAACGGTTTCACTTCATTACAGTAGACAAGTATATAATGGTTGTTGTTATACTGTTAGCTGTGGCGCATTTGGTCAGAATCAATGTTGTGTGGGTTGTACACAAACACTTTTTTATGATTTTGTTTACAGTTCCAACACATTAAATATTACTCCGACTCCTTTATTAACTCTTTATCAGGATTCCGACAATGACCTGTATGGAAATTCCGACACTATCATCATGAATTGTGCGATGGTTGCAGGATATGTTTTGCAAGGTGGCGATTGCGATGACACAAATCCTTTAATTTATCCGGGAATATCAAAGTCGTGTTATTCCGGCCCCGCAGGAACCAATAATGTCGGATCTTGCCAAAGCGGAACTCAAACTTGCCAGGTCAATGGAACATGGACCGCATGTTCAGGACAAGTAACGCCAATTTCAGAAATTTGTAACGGTTTGGATGATGATTGCGATGGAATGATTGATGAAGGGGTAACAACACCTGATATCGACATCCAAGGAGGCTCCCCTTTAGTGTCCATAATTGATGGAGATATCACTCCTGATGTTATAGATAATACTGAATTTGGAAGTTTAATGATTGGCAGCATTCTCATTCACACTTTTACTATTCAAAACACAGGAACCATACCATTAAATATCAGCGGAATTAGTTCAAGTTCGGGTTTATTTGTGGTAGGATCAGTTACTCCCCCGGGTCCTGTTGGAGTAAATAATTCAGCCACTTTTACATTGACTTTTTCTCCTGCTTCAACAGGTCTTCATTCATCAGAAATTACAATTTTAAATGATGATTGTGATGAAGCAATTTATACTTTTATGGTTCAGGGTACAGGAATACCAGCTTGTATATCCCCGACAATCGACTGTTCCTTGTCAAATATTTCTGTAAACAATGACTCCGGCCAATGTGGAGCCATTGTATCATTTTCTGTTCCCACAACGGGGACAATACCTTTGACCGTAAATTATTCGGACGCTCCAGGTTCGTTTTTCCCTATAGGGACAACTATCGTTACTGCAACTGCATCCAATTTATGTGGTTCTTCAAATTGTATGTTTACAGTATTAGTTACTGATAATGAAGATCCGATCATCAGCAATTGCCCCGCAAACATTTCTGTAAACAACGATGCCGAAAATTGCTCTGCAGTAGTAACCTGGACGGCACCAACAGCAACCGATAATTGCGCCATTCAAACATTCACCTCATCCCACAATAGTGGTGATACGTTTGTTGGTGGAACAACCACAGTTACATATACTGCAACTGATATTCATGGAAACTCCAATACTTGTTCTTTTGATATAACCGTGACAGATAATGAAAATCCGGTGATCGCAAATTGTCCTTCGAATATTTCTGTAAACAGTGATTTAGGAAATTGCTCTGCAGTAGTGACCTGGACGGCACCAACCGCATCCGACAATTGTGCCATTCAAACATTCGTTTCATCCCATAACAGTGGCGATGCATTTATAGTTGGTACAACAACGGTTACATATACTGCAACCGATATTCATGGAAACTCCAGTACTTGTTCTTTTGATATAACCGTGACAGATAATGAAAATCCGGTGATCGCAAATTGTCCTTCGAATAGTTCTGTGAATAACGATTTAGGAAATTGCTCAGCCATAGTAACCTGGACAGCACCAACTGCAACCGATAATTGTGCGATTCAAACTTTCACCTCATCCCACAACAGTGGTGATGCATTTATTGTAGGAACAACCACAGTTACATATACTGCAACTGATATTCATGGAAACTCTAGTACTTGTTCCTTTGATGTAGTTGTAACTGATAATGAAAATCCGGTGATTGCAAATTGTCCAACTAATATAAATGTAACATCAAACAATTTAAATTGTGATGCAATTGTAACATGGACAACACCAACAGCAACTGATAATTGTGCCATTCAAACATTCATCTCATCCCACAACAGTGGTGATACATTTGTTTATGGAGTTACAACAGTCAACTATTCTGCAACAGACATTCACGGCAATTCTTCTTCTTGTTCTTTTACCATTACTGTAACCGGAGGAGCAACTTGGTTTGCCGATACTGATGGGGATGGTTTTGGTAATGTTAATGACTCTATAGTTTCATGCGTTCAGCCATTAGGGTATGTTATAGATTTTACCGATTGCAACGATAGCGATTCACTTGAGTTTCCGGGACAAACATGGTATATTGATGAAGATGGCGATGCTTATAGTTCAGGAGTACAAATTATCCAATGTGCTCGGCCATTATATGGATTTGTTACTACTGAGTTAATAGCAGTTGCCGGTGATTGCAATGATGTAAATAGTGCTGTGAATCCGGGTGCAATTGAGATTTGCAATGGTATAGATGATGATTGCGATGGGTTTATTGATGAAAATTTAAATATTACTTTATTCACTGTTGATGGTGGGGGATCGTATTGTAGTGGTGGTGCCGGAGTTATTATTGGTTTATCGGGTTCTGATTTAAGTGTAACTTATGAACTCTTGTTAAATGGAATTTCTACAGGAATGATTGTGCAGGGTACCGGTTTGCCGATTAGTTTTGGATTTCAACTCCTTGCCGGCACTTATACAATTGAAGCATCTGCAGGAATTTTTTGCGAATCACTAATGAACGGGAATGCGCTAATCACCATTGTGAATAGTCCGCCAACTCAAACTCTTGCAATTAATCCCTTGCAATCATCAGCTTGTGTCGGTAATGTGTTGTCAGTAACTACCAATAATGTGGCAATGGCCGAATTGTATACATGGTCAGCACCAGCGGGAACACTTATAAACGGGTTACCCAGCCCTGTTACTACATCAGTGCCAAATGCAACCATCACGTTGGGTGCTCTCCCGGCAAATTCTTCGGGCTGGCAAATTTGTGTTTTTGCTTCCAATCCATGTGGACAAACAAACACCAGATGTGCCTGGATTCGTGGAGCCTTAAGTACACCATTGTCAATCACAGGTTCATCGGTAGCGTGCCAATCAACATCAGGTAATTATTCAATAGCACCTATTGGCGGAGTTGAAGGTTATTTATGGAGTGGAACAAACGGAATTACTTTTACAGGAAGCGGTACATCGGTCGTTGCAAATTTTCCTGCAGGATTTACCAATGGTTCCATTTGCGTGCGAGCACTACTAAATTGTGGTTATCAATCGAATTCAAGATGTTTGAACATTGTTAATTCCACGCCAACGTTAGGTGCTATCGCCGGTGTGTTTGCGGTTTGCCCTGGACAAAGTGGATTGGTGTATTCCATACCTCCAACTGCCGGAGCAGCAACGTACACATGGACTACCCCGACAGGCGTTGTGGTTGCAAGTGGACAAGGCACAAATTCTGTAACTGTGAATGTAAATAGTGGTTTTAATGTAGGCAATATTTGCGTTGTTGCAACTTCGTTTTGTGGTGTAAATTCTGCCATTCGATGCAAAACAATTTCCAGTACGATACCAGCTACACCGGGAAATATAAGCGGAATCATTGGTGGTATATGTAATCAGACAATTACTTATTCCGTTCCAGCGGTTCTTGGAATAACTGATTATAACTGGATACTTCCATCAGGTGCAACCTTTGGTAACGTTAATGGAAATAATACTGTGGATGTTACTTTTGCAAACAATTTTAATACCGGCCAATTGTGCGTGACAGCAAACAATACTTGTGGTCCAAGTAATTTGAGATGCATAAATGTAAAAGGTGCTCCCACCACTCCCGGCCCAATTTTAGGAGCTAATTCGGTTTGTGCTTTCGAGGCAGGATTGGTTTATTCGGTGAGTCCGGTATTTGGTGCAACCTCTTATAATTGGACAGTCCCTGCCGGAGTAGTCATTATTGCCGGACAAGGAACAAATACCTTAGTTGTTGATTGGGGAAGTACTGGAGGTGTAATAACCGTTACTGTTCCAGGCACCTGTGGTAATTCGGGTACACGAACAATGGCTGTTGGCATTACTTGTCGAATTTCAGGAAATGCAATGCCTGGATCAGAGATTAACATATATCCTAACCCAGTTAGTACTATGGTAAATATTGAAATCAAATCTATTGAAAACGGTATTTATTCCATAGAAGTTTTAGATCTGGTTGGAAGAATACTAAAAACACAATCCTTCAAGGTGGTTAAAGGTGTATCAATAGAACAACTTTCGGTCGAGAAATTGGCAAAAGGAATTTATATCGTTAAAATAACTGATGGTAAAAACCGATCAAAAGAAATCAGACTTGCAGTAGAGTAAAGTTTTTTAGATAGTGTGAAATAGTGGCCCTTTTGGATACAATTGGGCCACTTTTTTCTTTGAATTAAATTTTTAAACGGGCTGTTTTCTTTACTTTAATTTATCATCCATGCACGCCCTAAATTACCACTTTTGGTAGTTTCATTTGCCGGAACTTAAAATAACTTTGTATTTGGTGATTTAGTTAAAAATGAAAATAGGAATCGAATGAAAAGCCCTAAGTATTTAATTTCCAGTCAAAAAGTGAAATCCTTTCCCTGAATTTCTCACTACAATTAGGTATTGAAAGCTTGTTTAAAAGGTCTGAAATTTAGACACTTATATAAGTACAATTGAAACTGTTCAATCAAAATTTAGTATGAAGTCAAATATGGTACATTGCCCATTGCCTAAAATGATGTTAAAAACCACTTTAATAATTGCCCTTTTATTGGGTACAACGTTCAGTGCGTATACCCAGAATATTGGAATCAATAATCCTACGCCTGATCCGTCTGCAATATTGGATTTAACAAGCACCACTCAAGGTTTGCTTATTCCGCGTATGAGCTCTATTGATAGAAACTTAATACCAGCCCCTGCAACAGGATTAATTGTTTACGATATTACCTTATCTCGATTTATGTTTTATAATGGTGTGTCGTGGACCGGTTTGTTGAGCAATTTTGTTGGTTGGGATATTCTTGGAAATGCAGGAACTAATTCAGCAATAAACTATTTGGGAACTACTGATAATGCCGACCTTGTTTTCCGTACAGTAGGTGTTGAACGTATGAGAATTAATCAAACCGGAGATGTGGGAATAAACACTCCGGCAATTGATGCAAAAGCAGCATTTCAAATTACTTCTATCAACAGAGGAGTTTTACTTCCGCGAATGACCACTGCTCAGAGATTGGCGCTTATTGCAAATGGAAGTGCACTGGATGCAACACGTGATGGAATGCTTCTGTACGATACCAATCTGAAAAATTTTATGTCGTGGAATGCACTCTCTTTGCGATGGGATACTATTGTTTCCCGTAGTAACGGAAGTGGTTTATACTGGCAATTGTTAGGGAACACTGCTACAAATCCTGTCATCAATTATTTAGGAACAACCGACAGTACCGATCTTGTTTTCAGAACCAACGGTATTGAGCGGTTCAGAATAAAAGCAAACGGACTATTTTACACTTCCAATCAAGGTGCCGGTGCGAGTAATATTTATATGGGAGGGTTAGCCGGATCAGTTACTACAACCGGTTCCAATAATGCAGGATTTGGTTTAGGTTCGTTGCAAAATAATACAACCGGTTCGGGGAACTCTGCTCTTGGTTCTTTTGCGCTTCTTAACAATACCTCCGGTTCAGAAAATACCGGTGTTGGTATCGAATCACTACGTAATAATACTACCGGCTATGGGAACACTGCCGTTGGTGAACGTTCAGGGTATAACAATACAACTGCATACGGAAATACAAGCATAGGTAGGTATTCAATTTATAATAATCTATTTGGATTGGAAAACGTTGGTGTGGGTGATAGCGTACTCTTTGGTACTACTACTAATGTTGGAAATTACAACGTGGCTATTGGAAATAAAGTATTGTTTGCCAACAGAGGAACCCGAAATGTAGGTATGGGGTATCGGGCACTTTACAACAACACCACCGGCAATGATAATGTTGGTATTGGTACTGATGCCATGTTTACAAATACTACAGGAGGAACTAATGTTGGTATTGGAGTTTCTGCATTGTTTAACAATACTGCAGGTTTGAGAAATGTTGGATTAGGATATTTCTCCGGATATGGAATTACTTCAGGCGATAATAACTTTGCAGCCGCACCTTATGCAATGTACAGCGCAAGAAATGCAGGAGCAAACAACAACGTTTCAATTGGATATGTTTCCCTGTATTATGATACTTTACCAACATCCAATGTTGCTATTGGTGTTCAAAGTATGTATTATGGAAATCAATGGGATCAAAATGTTGGAATAGGTTATTATGCATTACGAGGATTGTCTACGGCGTTTGATGCTTCACGAAATGTGGGTGTAGGTTATTATGCAGGGTTAAGTATGGTGAATGGTACCGATAACGTTTTTGTTGGAACTCAAGCAGGACGAAGCAATACCACAGGATATAATAATGTTTTTATCGGAACCGAAGCAGGTTATTCTAATGCAACTTCAGCAGAAAATGTTTTTATTGGAACTGAAGCCGGCTTTAGTAACAACGGTGGATCAAACAATGTGTTTATTGGTGAAAAAGCAGGTCGAGCTAATACTACAGGAAACTATAATAATTTTATCGGATGGCGTGCAGGTGAAGATAATACTACCGGTTTTGGAAATACTATTATGGGATGGTGGGCAGGACAAAATATTACTACAGGTACTACGAACTCTGTTTTTGGTAGTCTCGCAGGTATTTCTAACAATACCGGATTTGGAAATACTTATATTGGAGCTGCAGCAGGAAATGCAATTACTACAGGCGATGAAAATACATTTGTAGGTTGGGTGGCAGATGCCAATGCAAACAGAAATAATTCTGCTGCCTATGGATACTTCTCTCTGGTTACCGCCAGCAATAAAATCCGTTTAGGAAATGCTGCTGTAACAGTTATTGAAGGTCAGCCACTGAATTATACCGGTTTGTCGGATGGACGATTTAAAAAGGATCTTAAAGACGATGTGGTCGGACTTGATTTTATTTTGAAACTCAAACCTGTTTCGTACACCTTCGATAAAGTAGCCTATACAAAATTCGTGAATAAGAAAAACTCAGAAGTGTCTGTGGAATTAAGTGATGAACTTATCCGTCAAAGCACCATCAGACAATCTGGTTTTATAGCACAGGAAATGGATAAAGCCGTTCAGGAATCAGGATATATTGCGTTTGATGCTGTTTCAAAACCGGAAGATGAAGATGATACCTGGGGAATTGCCTATGGTACTCTCGTAGTTCCATTGGTAAAATCGGTTCAAGAACTCAACGAGAAGAATAAAGCTTTGCAAGCTCAAAATGATGAATTGCAGAAGCTTCTGGAGAGTCTTAAGGTACGAATTGAAGATCTGGAGCAGAATATGAAAAAATAATTGCCGTTTCTTCAATTTTTCTATTATTTTTGTTTTTCATCCTGTTGTTTGTAACGGTCACTTATGGTTGGAAAAATTCTTTGCTGCATTCTAGGAATAAGTTTATTCTTTAATTTTAATTGCCACTGTCAATCCATTAGTGGGTATGAATTAACCCTTGCGGAGAAGCAGTTTGAAGGTAAGGCTGATGCCAAACAATTGTACGAATCGTATTTTGATCAGGTAAAACTTGCTCAATCGTATAATAGTTCCGATCTCGATTCAGCTCAAATACTTTATTTGCAATGCGATAGTTTTTTGGTTGCCAACGACCTAAAAGGACTTCATCACCGTTTACTGCTCGATTACGGTTTTCAAAGAAGTCGTATTGGTGATGCCGATGAAGCGCTTCGAATATGCGATCTGTTAGAATCTGAAAATTTTAATAGAAACGATTATTTTCTAAGTTTTTGTTTTTACAGAATTAAATCACAATCCTATAAAGCTCAAAGCAAACTTAAAGAAGCCATTGAAAATGCGCTGCTCGCAAAGAAGTCGTTGGTGGATGGTGATCAAACAGAAAAGGATTCAAAAAAATCTGCCTACAATAAATTTTTTCTCATAAATATTCAAAGCGATCTTTCTAATTTATTTAAAGATACACAACAATTTGAAAAGTCAGCCGAGCTTCAAAAAAGTAATGTTTCTACTATTCAAGAAATTGATTTAAAAACATTGGAGCTAGCCGATAAAAAGGAAAATGACAAGTTCCTGTATCTGGCAAACAGCTATAATAACCTTGCACTAACCGAAATAACACGACTTCAGAACTCCGAAAATCCACAACCCGATACCAACATCGTTTTTTATCTGAATCGAACTGTTGAGTATTCAGAACAAATAAATAACATGGGTTTCCTGGGAACAGCCTATTACAATTTAGCGAATTACTACAATGTTATTGAGGATTATACTAACAGAAAGATTGCCCTTGAAAAATCGCTGGAAGTAAATACTATCATGAACAATGAAATAGGATTGGTGTATTGTAAATCTGATCTTTCCAACACTCTTATCAAACTTAAACAGGATCCTGCATTAGCTTTGAAATATGCCGGTGATGCACTTGAAGTGGTACGGGACAATCCTAGATTTTGGTAGTCGTGCCGGTATTTACCTCACCTATTGCGAAGCATTAAATTATAATGGTAATGTTACTGAAGCGTTAGCCTATTTTGATTCGGCAAACATTTTTAAGACGCAGGAATTGAAAAGCACTTTTGATAAGGAGATCACCGAAATGCAAACCAAGTATGAGACTCTTGAAAAGGAACAGGAAATTCTCAAACAAGATACCGAGATCAAACAAAAGCAATCTCAAATGAATTTGCTTTATGGAGGAATTGGTGCTTTCGCAATAATTTCATTTCTTGCTTTTAGGAGTTATCTTCAAAAGAAAAAGGCAAACGTTATTATACAGACCGAGAAAGATCGGTCCGATAATTTGCTGCTCAACATTTTACCTGCAGAAACCGCTGAAGAGTTAAAATCTAAAGGTAAAACTACAGCACGATCCTATGAAAATTGCACCGTTATGTTTACCGATTTTGTAGGATTTACCACTATCGCCGAAAAACTCACTCCGCAAGAATTGGTTTCTGAAATTGATTTTTGTTTTAAGGAATTTGATCAAATAATTTCGAAGTACAATATCGAAAAAATTAAAACTATTGGAGATGCCTACATGTGTGTGGCAAATCTACCTCGTGAAAACAAACAACATGCGCCCGATATGATAAATGCAGCTCTGGATATCAGAAAATTTATTCAGGAACTTTATGAAACCCGTGCGCTGAAAAATGAAGTGAGTTTTCAAATTCGCATTGGAATTCATTCCGGACCATTGGTAGCAGGGGTAGTGGGGACAAAGAAATTCGCGTACGACGTATGGGGCGACACCGTTAATGTGGCATCTCGTATGGAAAGCTCCGGCGAAGCTGGTAAAGTAAATATATCCGGCGCCACTTATGAACTAGTTAAAAATAAGTTTAATTTTGTGCCCAGAGGAAAAATTGAAGCTAAAAATAAAGGTACTATCGACATGTTCTTCGTTGATCCTATCTAAGATCGAGGCTAATAGAAAAACAGGTTTTAACAGATGCCACTTATTTGTGGCATCCTGCATTTAATAACAAAAAATAATTCACATATGAAAATCCTTGTCCCAATAGATTTTACCCCTGTAACCGAAAATGCATTGCATTATGCTATTCAACTATCACCATGCAAAAAGGTAGTGCTTTTTCATGTAGTGAATGCCGCGAAAGATGTAGCATCTGCAGAAGCAAAATTGAAAACATTAATTGAGAAATATACACCAAAATTCAAAGGTGAATTAACTTTGCTTGTGAACATCGGTAATATTTTTGATAATATTGGAGAAGCCGCTATCGCTGAAAAATCGGATCTCATTGTAATGGGAACTCACGGCGTAAAAGGCATGCAGCACATTGTCGGAAGTAAAGCCATGAAAGTGATTACCAATTCCCAAACGCCTTATATTGTTGTACAGAATAAGCCGTATAACGAAATAAAAAACATCTTAGTACCGGTCGATTTCACACGAGAAAGCAAACAAATATTACCTTTCTTAATTTCCCTTGCAAAAGTATTCAATGCCAATTTACAACTGATCCGCCAAAGCCATAGCAAAGACGAGTTCATTAAAAATAAAATTGATAATAATTTAAGTTATTTCAAAAGTGTATTAGAATCGGATGGTTGTAAATTTGAAATGACCGAAAACGAATTTTCATACGATAGTCGTTACAAAGGAATTCTTAAACAAGCAGTTTCTCTCAACTCCGATTTAATTGTTACAGCCATCGATCCTGCAATGGATGTTGCCAATTACATAATGGGTGTTGAGGAGCAGAAAATAGTAGCCAACGAAGCTCAAATCCCGGTGCTTTGTATTAACATAAGAAATTTTATGAAGCAGTCGGGGAATATTTTCGAGGCAACCGCTTAGGCGCGACCCGCGTTTACGCGATAAAGCATAAACAAACCGCCTGCAAGCAGTAAAATTCCGGAAACCAAATACACAGGCATTCCACCAACTCTACCTGAGGGCATTTCAAAGGTGAATTTCGCTTTGCCAAATGAATCTTTATCAATATCGATATTGCTTGCTGATTCAGGGAACGTTACTTTCACATTTTGTTGCATTACCATTCCATTTTCATTTAGTGTATTGGTAAGAATGTAAATGTTATCGGAGGCTTTTGTTACATCCGGATTTTTTTCTTCCATAGCTAAAACCCATTTCCCTTTTTTATCAACTTCACACACGCCGAGAGCTTTCATACTTAATGTATAGGTGCGGTCCATTTCTTGTTCTTTATAATCGAAATCTGTAAGAAAATAACCGGGAAGGGCGCGTTCCATTTCGCGTTTTAAAATGGAAACATTGGATCCCATTGATCGTTTGAAATTGTCCCACATAGCAGCATTCAGTTTCATGCTAATTTCGATAACGCTGTTACCATTTTCATCAATAATAAAATTCATGCTCTGTTTCATTACATCACCTTGTTGGCTTTGTGCCGAATTTGTTGCGAGCAGGAGTGCAAATACGAATAGTAATTTATTTAGGTAGTTCATTTTTTTCGTTTTTGATTTTGTTATCTTAATGTATTTGCAATTCCCATCAACTGATTTTGATATGCATTTATGGACTGACTATATCCACCAATCACCACACCACTCACATTGCCACCATTATTTTTGAAGTAGGCAGTCCATACAAGGTTCCCTGTTGAGGAGGATGATTGACCGTTGTAAACTTGAAAACCTCCGGCACTTCCGGCGGCAGTATATCGAATCATAATTCCTGCATTCGAAAGTTGCTGTTCCAAATAAGTGAGTGCATTATTAATAGATCCTGCTCCATTGAAATTATAAACTTCTGCATAAGCAGCCTGATCGGGTGATGTAATTACTGAGTGTACAAAAGGATACTCGGCATAGGGAGAACGTTGTGCATACCAACTCGGCGGATATGAAAACGAAACACCGGCTCCTTGAAATGCTCTTCCACCGCCACCGCCGCCACCATTGTCGTTGCCACCACCGCCGCCACCGGAATTATCATTTCCACCACCGGCTAATTGTTGTCCCTGATTATAATCAATTTGTTGACCGGGATTAAAGCTTTGAGCAATGTTATCTATTTTTTGACGAAGGAACTGATCATCTTTTAACTCCATCGGTAATATTCCCGACTTCATCACTTCATTAACATCCACAACAGTGTAACGCTCATCACCTGCTTGCGCAGCTTTCACAAATTCGTTGAGGTTCTTCATACCTTTTTCGAGTGCTTCTTGAGCAGATCCTCTACCACCCATTCCTTCGCCACCAATGGCAGTTGCTTCAATAGCAAAATATTGTCCTTGAATTTTTACACCGGGATACGCATGCCCCGGAATGAAGAAAATAACAGGCTCTAGTCCTGCAGCCAACATCACCGAAGCATAGAGAGCAGAAAGTTCAATACACAAACCGGTATTTCCTGTTACCAACTCACGGGGTAGGCGTATATGTTGAGTGATAGAATTTACATCATCAAAACTTTTAGGCACCCCGGATGTTCCGCTGTACACCATGTGACTCATAAAAGTGGCATCATAAATTCCTGCAAGAAATTTTACGGCATCTTCAGGCTTTCCTGTAACAGAAGCCGCTTCACCTTTCATCACCTTCTCCTGAATTTGTTGTGTGTAATATTTAATGATAGGATCTTCGGGTGTAACGAAACAACAAATAAGTTCATCGTTTTCAAACATATCTTTGTATGAACGAATTTCATCTTTAGGAACACAAGAATAAACCATGTCATTTCTTCCGGTCATTTCAAAAGCAAACTCCTCTTCTAAAGTATTTTTTCCAAGCAGTCCACCGTACTCAATTTTGATATCTGTTTTTTCTTTTGATGAAGAATTCTTTGAAACAATATCATCCTTAAATTTTGGATAGCAGGTAACCACTGTTGATTGTCCGGGAGCGAGTGATTTAATTTTTTTAATTTCTGTCCAATCAATAAAACCCGGCACCTGATACGACACAACTACATTATTCATAGTGCCTGAGCCGTTATTGGTGAGCAACATTTTGAACAAATAATAGCGACCATTACCGGCTTCATTGTTTGCATAAACTTTATGCGCTGCCGGCATAATAACAGGGGTGTTGCTGATTTTAATGTCAAGATCACCGCTGCCTATTCCACCTGTAAAATGGAATGCGAGAAGGATAATTCCGACAACAGCCAGAAGAATGGGTAGAAGATTCTTTTTCATGGATGAGTGTTAAGTCCTCGAAAAATAAACCATTACCGACAATCTACCAAAAAATAAAGCAAATGTTTTGAAAAATCTTTCTTCGAAACCCATTTTGAGGCTGATTTTCAGCCACTAACACGCATTTAACAAATTAGCTCCTTCCCCCAAATTTTGAAATCAATTCCAGGGCAAGTAAAATGAATTCACCATAATTGGTGATTGATGCTTCGGATTTAGTTGTGTGCCGGTAATGGGTAACCAATGACCAACCTTCCTGCCGCGGCGAAGCAGGCAGGTGACCAATATCCAGTATTCAGTGACCTGTAAATTTAAGAGAACACTAAAATAATCGTAAATCGGAATTCCCGAAAACATGATGAGAATCGCTTGTCGATGCTGTGATTTTCTTTAGTATCAAATTCCTCGATTTCGGTTTACAAATCCTCATATTTATTTCATTGGGATTGCCAATACAAATGGGGGGGGCGGGGAGAACAACTGCATTCTTAGGAAAAAATAAACGTCGGAAATAAAAGCAGTACACAAAGGAATTTGATGGTATTCAGAAATATTAAGTCGAGGTTTATAATTACCTTAATGTTCGGTTGGCCTGTGAGGGAGGGATTATTTCATACGTTAGCCAGAGTTTCTAATTGCGAAGATAGTGGAATTTAATAAAATTAAAAGGACTGGTCCGCTGTTAAAATACTCTTTTTAAAGAAATATCAAAAGTGGAAAGACCGAAAAATCCAATATGGTACATTCCATTCATAGGAAATATTGCATAACAATTTAATCCATCTCATTTATCATATTGCCTATTTTCTCAAAGGCACTTTCGTCTTTTATCACATACTGTTCAGCTCCTTTTTGAATGGTTTGCATGGCAACTGCATATCGCTCCTGGCTGGAGAGCATTATGATATGTATCCTGGGATACATTTTTTTAATGGTTTTTAGTATCTCCATACCATTGGCTGCATCTTTCAGTACAGTATTGAGGTAATAGTCGAGGATAATAACGTCAGGTGCTTCCGAAAGATGCTTTAAGCATTCTTCGCCTGTATGAAATGAGGTCACCTTGTGAGGGATCTTGCGTGTGAGAATATCCTCCAGTGCTTCAGTAAGCATGGTATCATCATCTACAATAAAAATCTTCTTAAGTTTTCCGTAGCTCATAATGTAGGTGTTTAATAGTTAAAGGTTTGAAATTCTTTTTTGCTTTAAGGATTTTGCAATAAGAATAAAGCACAAACCTAGTAACCATAAATTAACTCTCCTACCTGCATTTAATAAGTGGCAGCCTTGGTTTGGTAAGTGGCGGTTAGTGGCGGAGGGCAGTCAAAAAATCCTCTTTCCTACGTCTGGAAACATCCACGGTAGAATTGTCTGCCATAACAACATGGCCGCCTTCGCCCTTCACATATTTACTGATGTGGTTCATATTGATCAGGTGACTATGGTGAACCCTGAAAAACGATTGGGGTATAAGCTGTTCTTCGTAAGTAGAGAGCGTTCGGCTGGTCAGGTATTTTTTCCCATCTATAGTATGAAAAGTCGTGTATGATCCATCCGACTCCAGTCGAACAATTTCAGAAATATTAAGCAGTGTGAGACCCTCATTCATGGGAAGAATGATTTTGTTAATATGCACTGGTTTATAATTCGGCTTTGATCCCTCAGATTTAATTTCAAATCGTTTAATTGCTTCTTTAAGTTGTGCTTTACTTACGGGTTTGAGCAAATAATCGAGGGCACTGTGTTTAATTGCCTGCATCATATAAGAGTCGTGCATGGTGGTGACGATAACTTCAAAATTTATTTTAACCAATTTTTCCAGAACATCAAATCCCTTTCCATCGGTTAACTCCATATCCAGAAAAACAAGATCGGGAGCGAGTCCGGGTATTGATTTAACTGCTGATTTAACGGAATCAAAAAAGGCAGTCACTATAAATTTATCGGAATGTTCGGCAAGCAAATCGCTTAACATTTCGCGTGCAAATGCATCATCCTCTACAATTACAGTTTTATACATTGATGATTTTATTATTTAGTTCAAGAGAAGCTTGCTGCACTAATGTAATTAGTCTCAAGGTTTGTGAATTTACCTGACCATGATCAGGATTTTCTTTACGGCACTGTTGTTCAATCCTGACTGCAAGCTCTTTGGCTTCATCCATTCCCATCATGATCCATTTAGTTTTAAAACCGTGAATCTGATTAGCTATTTCCTCAAAATTGTTTTCTTTCAAAGCTTCACTTAATTTCTTTTCCAGGACAATAGCGGATTCCAAAAATATATGGATGTATTTCTTAATGCGTAATGCATCGCCTTCGCAAAATTCCTCAAGGTAACTGAGATCCGTAATCCCCTGGTTTGCTTCCACATTATTAACCACTATAATGCTTTTCGTTTCAATAAACCTGATTTCTCTTCCGGTAGCCTTTGCAATAGCCATTATTAATAGTGACGGCTTAAATGGTTTGGGAACATAATCATTCATCCCGGCCTGCCTGCACTTATCGAGGTCGCTGCGTATAACACTGGCCGTTAGAGCAATTACGGGGATTTGATTCTTTGGAGCGGTAAATATTTTACGGATGTTGCGGGTTGCTTCGAAACCATCCATCACCGGCATTTGCACATCCATTAATACTATATCAAACTCTTGTTGTCTCAATTTTTCAAGGGCATCTTCTCCATTTACTGCTTCAGTAATTTCTACATTGGCTTTTGACATTAATGTATCTCGGGCCACAATGCGATTGTATTCATTATCATCGGTGAGTAGAATTTTTAATCCATCCAAAATGCTTCCGTCAATTTGTTCAGAGGCTTGCTGTTCAAGCATTCTGTCTGCTGAGCCAGTTGGATAATTTATTTCAAATGAAAAAATACTGCCTGCACCGGCTTCGCTTACGACACTAATTTGTCCTCCCATCAGTTCTACCAATTGCCTGCTGATAGTCAGTCCTAAACCCGTGCCGCCAAACCGGCGTGTATCCGATGAATGGGCCTGGGTGAAACTTTCAAAGACACTCTGAAGCTTATCTGCCGGGATACCCACTCCTGTATCGATAATCGAGAACTTTATTCCCGTTTCTGTTTGTGTGACCTCAATAGTAACACTTCCCTTTTCCGTAAACTTGATAGCATTACCTGTGAGATTCATCAATACCTGATTTAATCGTACAGGATCACCAACTACCACTGAATGAATTTTACTGTCAATGTCAACCATTAATTGTATTCCACCTTCCTCAGCCTTGTGATGCAATGTTTGCTTCACCTGTTCCACCACTTCTGATATAGAAAAATCAATTTGTTCCAATTCAATCTTTCCTGCTTCAATTTTAGAAATATCAAGAATGTCGTTTATGATATGCAGAAGAGTCGCTGATGAATTTTTTATGCCATCCAGATAATGTTGCTGGTCATTTCGAGGATTTTTATCGATCAGCAGATTCGTCATCCCCATTACCGCATTCATCGGAGTTCTTATTTCATGACTCATATTTGCAAGAAATTGCTGTTTAAATTTTTCAGATTGTTCGGCACGTTCCTTGGCAATTATTAGTTCTTTATTGGATTTTCTTTTTTGAATGTAGTAGTAAAAACAATTCCCATGAATAAAAGAAGCACAGCAGCACTTATGATCGATATAAGATTAATCATGCGTTGCTGTTTTAATCGCTCATTCTGATTTAATATTTCTTTTTCTTTCTCACTCGTTCTGAATTTCGCATCCATTTCTTTCACCACTTTATTATTATCTGTTTTAAAGAGTGAATCATTAAATGTGGATGTTTTCAACTGGTAATCATAAGCCAGTTTGTATTTGCCTTGTGATGCATAAAATGCCGCGATATCAGTATAAAATAGAGGTAACATGTGTGTGGCATGTGTCTTATGTATGAGATCACCTGCCAACTCAAAATATTTTAGGGCGCTGTCGGGAAGGTTTTGCTCACGAAAAGTAAGTGCAACAAAATAATACACAATGGATATGTCCTGCGAATTGGTTCTGATGGCTTCCTCAATGGACCAACGACCATAATAAAGGGCACTGTCGTATTCATGAGTAAGCCGAAAAAGCTCAGACAGACTCACTACCGGATACAGTATTTGCCCCATTTTCGCTTCCTTAAAATATTGTATTGCCAAATTGTAATAAACCTTAGCGCTATCATACTGTCCCATGTCATTATATGCCATGCCGACAACATTGCAGCAGTGGGCGAGATCAATAGGTTTTGAATAGGTTTCCAGAGATCTTTTAAGATGGATAATTGCTTCTGTAAAATCTTTTTGATCATAATAAAAATTGCCAAGTGCATGGTAGGCCAGACTTAGCATTTCATTATTGTGCAATGTATCACGAACATAGTTCAAAGCATGTAAGATATGTTTGAGTCTGGCATCCATATTTCCTACCATCAATTCAGCATACGACATCAGCAAAATTCCATGTGTATATCCCTTGCCGTCATTATGATTTTTTGCTTCACTTATAAATTCATTCAGTAGTTTCCTTGATTCCAAAATGCTGTCAGCAGTATGAAGATATTGGACCCGTAACAAGAGTATGTAATAGCTAAGTTTAGGATCTTTCTTTTCTATCAGGAGTTGGATCCGGTCCACAATTTCCTTTCCTCCTCTTATATCCTCTATTTGATATAAATACAACAAATCATGCAACGCATTTATTTTTGAAGAATCGCTGTTCGCATTTAAAAAGGCGGCTTGTAAACTGTCTTCAATTGCATGTTGTTCCTGACTAAATGCGTCAGCGTTAAATCGGAATAAAAAAAGAAGCGTGATTAAAATAATTTTTGCTTTCAAGCAGAGATGATTTACCGTATTACCAATTTTAATTTTCAGAAAGTGAAATAGAACCTGTCTAATTGATCGATTATTTCCGCAAACCTCTTCCTCATATTTTACATCAAAAGAACTAGGCACATTTCTAAAAAAATTATACTTTAAAAATACACGCCATTCAAATTGATATTTGTCTGAAGAAATAAAGATAGCAGTATTTTGTGGCCAGACAAAACTAGTTACAGGAATTTTAAATTCAGGAATGTAAAAGCTTTAATACCAATGTATTGTGTTTTATTATTTAAGCAGAATGATACAGAAATAATCTAAGTCAAAAGCCCCTTTCCATTCTCATACCTCACCATTTCAAACTGAAAAATTTTGAGCTATTTTATCAATAACTCTTATTTGGATTAGCTAATTTATTTCCGGAATATATGCGGAGTAAATACATTCCTTGATTTAACAAGGTTACATTGATACTATTTGAACCGGTTTCAAGGCTGCTTTTAAAGATGAGTTTGCCATTTAAATTATATAACTCCATGTCAAATTGATGAGGATTATGGAGAATGTTAATTTGCAAAAAATTATCAACAATTGTATTGACTGATATTCCAAATGAAACATCCTCTTGAACAGTGCTTAAAATATTAATTCCAAAAGTTTCATTGAAATATACATTTTTAAACCCTATAAAATTTTGATTTTGATATTTTTTGATCCGATGTACCTGTCCGATTGTATTGGTGGGCAACGGTCACTGTTGTTATGGGCGATAATTTTTTCAGCGGAAAGGATATCCTAAACCAAATATTGAACAGCGAAAATTAAGGCAAGAACCAAATAAAATTTAATCTTTTCTTAATCATATTATTGTTTCATAAACATTTTCCGGGTCACATTTATTCCATCACTTATTTCAATAAAATAAATGCCGGAATTAAAATATTCAATGTTCAAATTCCAAGTTTCAGTTAATTCAGGAGTTTGGTTAAATATTTCTTTCCCTAATACATCATAAATCTTTATTTTTCTAATTTTTAATTTTGTATTTTTAATTTTTAAAATATCCACCACAGGATTAGGATAAACTGTTATATCACCGTCTTTTTGTTCTTCAATACCCGTGGTACAGGAATTGCCACAGGGCACAAGGCAAACATCATCAATATATATGTAAGATTGAACGTCCATTGATTGAACTACCTGCAGGAGATTGGTATTTGCATCATTGTTAAAATTTCCGATAATCATATAATTTTCGCCCCCGGTTGCGGTGAAGGTGGTGCTGATAAACATCCAGTTTAAGGTATCAGAAATAAAACCTGGATGAAGTTGCAATTGAGGAGTATATGGCAATGGTTCATGCGAATGCAAGCCGCTAATCAGTGTATCTGAAAAATATACACCGAGGGAGTCAACAGCATAACGACTTTTGTTTGATAAACTGGCATATAGGGTTAGTTGATAACATTGATTGGCAACAAGCGGATTGGAAAGGGATACTTCAACGTATTCTCGAAAGTCAATAGTGTAATAAAGTAAAATTCCGGCATAACCATTTCCTGATTTTGCAGGCTGATAACCCATGTTATTGACTGGCACATCACAGCTAAAAGTTGTGGCACAGGCATTATAATAATCGGAAGAGCCGCTTGCGGTACCGGTATATCCGTAAGGAGGCGAGCAGGGATTGATCCACGATGTGGCAAAATTGATTTGTGAATAGTTTGAAGGGCATGAGGAATGCTGTTCAAAATCACCATTTTGCACCAGGTTTTGAGCTTTCCCAATGAAAGTTGTTGAAATAATCACGAAACATGTAAGTAGATAATTTTTCATCGCCCGATAAAGTTAATTTTTAATTCCATTTTCTTCAAATAAAACAATTTTTGAAGTTTAATTTTGATTCTTCTTCAAATAGATAAGTTGCCAAGTTGTAGTTATACATTTCCATTTAAATTTTATGAATTTAGAATTATGACTAACGTTACCAACTCATTGATTCAAACCACAACTGTTCGTTTACCTGCACTGTTTATTAGAAGATCAACTGTTTGTTTACCCCCGCCTGAATGACTCAGTCGGGCAGGTCTCAAAGCCCTTCTTTTTTTATTTCTTTTAATCTTAGTGTTATCATTATACCCATACCTCTCACACGATTGAGTTTTCACTCTTTCACAAACTTTCTCACCGCTTTTTGTTTTCCATCACTTGCTTCAACAAAATAAATTCCCTTTGAAAAACCGTTTAAAGAAATTGCAATTTGAGCTTTCTCCGGTTGAACGGCGACAGAAGTGTTTGAATTTTCATATTGCTGTGAGTAAACTTTTTTTCCATTAACATCTGTTATTGTTAAATTAATTTTTCCCTTTCCTAATAGCGAATAAGTAAGAAATAATAAATCTTTTACCGGATTGGGTGAAATAGTTAATTCTAAATGGGAAGTTGGTAGATCGTCAATGCCTGTTGCACATACGCTATCGGGAGTGTATTCCCAGAGGTCTTTATAATATTCAGCAAATCCGTTTCTCCCTCCTAACCCGACATATCCTTTAGTTCCAATAACAAAACAAGCTGGGGTAGCGCCACGAATCAAACCCGGAACATCTGTTTTTTGAACCCACGAATTTGTTGCAGGATTATACTGCCACCAATCATCAATATAAAAAGGATTGGGTGGAATCGAACCCGCTCCAAAATAACCCATATCACAAATAGAAAAGGAAGCCCCAACACATCGATTAAAAGGAAAATTGGCTTTCTGTGACCAGGAATCAGAAATGCTGTTATATTGCCATAAGTCTTTCTTCATGGCACTACCATTTGTAGATCCTCCTACTATGTATCCGTTGTTACCGAGTACAAAAGAATTTGCACAGTATCTTGCATCTCCCGGCAAGCTTGTTTTTTGTATCCACGTATCAGCTGCGGGATTGTATTGCCATAAATCGTCATAACAATTTGGTTGATTAGGATTACCACTATCTGCCCCTGTTCCGATGTATCCCATATTGCCAATTGAAAACCCTGCAGGAAGATATCTCATACCTCCTGCAAAATTTGCTTTCTGTATCCATACATTTGTTAAGGGATCATATATTTCTCTATGTTCCTCAGTTAGAATCAGTTTTTTCTTAATGCTTTCTTTGCTGTCCGGCAACGTTAATTCTATCTCAAACAAATTTGCAGCAATCTCTATTACTTTAGTCGGAGTTAGCCTAGATTTTTTCTGTTTCAATATTCTTTCAAGTTCTTTATAGACCTTATAGGCTACAAAATTCAGGCAAATGTGAGCCTCTATCCGCTTTTGTAATCGATGATATATAGGCCTGACTTTTAAATCTGTTTTCGATACTCTAAAGGCAGTTTCGATTTGCCATAGATGACTATAATTTTCTATTATGGCATTTGCTTTAAGCGGACTATTTGTTAAATATCCTTTCAATCCGTCCCATTTTGCATCTTCACGGAACTTATCGTAATCAATATGCACCTCTATTTCGTTGTCAATTTGGAGATATTTATTATATCCTTTGTTGTTGATGTGTTCTTTTTTTAATTTACCTTTCTTAATTTTCTTTTCCAATCGAGCGAGGCCTCTTTCTCTATTATGACAATCTTTCTTTGCTCGTTTTTCCGAAAAGCTAATTATGAGTTTCAGATCTTCTTTTATGATGATGGCTGTTTCCAAGTTAGATAAACGCAAGTCCAGTATTTTTTTCTTGATGCTGGAAGATTCTGCTTTTATTCTAGCTCCAATAATGAACTCATAGTTTTGTTCTTTTAACAGTTTCACATTGGGCTTGGAGAGAAGTCCTGAATTAGCTACAACCACTAAGCGTTCTAATTGATACTTTCGTTTAAATAATTCTAAAACTGGTAACATGGTATGCCCTTCAAACTGACTACCATTGAAAATTTCATAGGCTAACGGATATCCATTATTGGCTACCAGTAAGCCTAAAACTATTTGTGGATTTTGATGCTTGCCATCTTTTGAAAACCCTGTCTTACGTAACTCATCTTCTTTTTCTATTTCAAAATAAATAGTCGTTACATCGTAAAAAACAATACTGATTTCACCATCCAGTATTTGTTTGGTATGTTCAAAGCTAATCTGCTGAACTATCTCCTTTTGTTCTGTATTTAGTTTGTCTAAGTACCGGTATACTTGATTTTCATCATACACAATACCATGATAACGTTGTAAATATTCAGTGGTCTTTAGTTTGCTTTTAGGATACATTAAACGATACAAAACTAACCATTTAAAAATTTCATCTTCAATAACTCCAAATCCAATCGAATCAAATATTTTTCCAATCGTTAACTCTAAACCAACTTGTTTGTGAGCGGTAATATTGTCAAGTAATTTTTCGGCATGTAACTTTTCTCCATCGAAATCTAAATTGATTTGTCTGCCATGATCAATCATCCATTGCCTGGCCTTTAAAACCAGCTCCTTGATTTCAATTTCGGAAGAAGAATTGCCTAGAGTGTGAACCACTTTATATCTTCCAGAACTCTTATCAATAATTTGTACTGAGACCTTACCGCTGTTATTTCTCTTTTGCCGGATAAACATTAAATAAAGCTACAAAAATTCTTCTGGGACACCCAAGACACCCAAAAATAAAAACGCAAAAAATTAATATTCAATTATTTATGAAATTGCCACAAGTGGTGACGGAAGAGGATAAGTTTGGCTTATTGTTGTAAAACTTAGCAGAATAAAAAGAACAGAAGAGAGCAGTTTTTTAATTTCTTTCATGATTTCAATTTTAAAAATCTGAAAAGTAGAATTAAATTAGAGTTGTTAAAGTAAAGCAAAGCAAACCCACTGTGAAGTGCAAATGTGATGGAATATTTATTTTGTGTAGTTTGGCAAAATAAAATGTGAGGTAACTTTGCTTTTGGTTTTCTGTGCGGTTGCGCTGCCTCTCTTTTTATTTTGCGAAGGGATAGCCAAACGGTTTTGCCGACTTTCGGAAGTGTATACTTTCGGATTAGCAGAATGTTTAATCGGAACTACAAAGCAGTTGCGTATAAACAATTATTATACGCAATTTCCAATTTCGGTAAACAATTCACCCTTATCGCTTTTCCTAAAATTAAATTCATTAAGAACAACAGATACATCTAGCAATCAAACGTTGATTTCGGAAAAGAGTCTGTTGCGTTTCAACAGTAATGTCCTAACCATTTAGATTTAACTACAATCAATAAATTACTCATTAATCAAACGTCCATTAAATAATCATCATGGCATCTTCGTTGTAAGCCATTTTAGTTTACTTCCGCAAATGTTTAGCATAGCAAATTATAAATTCACCTAGACTTTTTCTTAGAAGATTTTGCATGTTTGTTAAAATCCAGTGCAAGGTTTATCCAATAGTCGAAATCTTTTTGTGATTTCATGCCGATTTCTTCAATAAGAACATATCCTTTCATGGGTCGATTGGTGAAATCCATTGTTCTGCAACCTAATTTCTCTACACTTTGCTCGTGTATTGCAGGGTCAATGCGGCACATTAGGTCATCTTTGATGATTCCAACACACATTTTGTCGTTGTACATAAAAGTGAGTCCACCCATCATGGTTTTTTCAACTACATTCGGGAGCGAGGACAGCCTGGTGCGAATTCGATTGGCTAATTTTTCGTTGTAGGCCATTTTTATTATTTCATTGAATGCAGAGCGACTCTGTTTCCTTCGGTATCTATAAAATGCGCCATAAAACCGTTTTGCCCTATGGCGGTTTTAGGAAGTAAAATAGTTGCACCGGCCTTTTCTATTCTTGCAAGAGGAATGCTTAAATCATCTCCTCCATTGAGATAAACCACTGTTCCTTTATCGGAAGGTGCAAATCCCTGCCCTTGTACAATTCCTCCGCCAACTCCTTCTTGCATATCACAAAGTAACATGCCATACTTTCCGTCAGGGAATGGCATTTCCATAATTTCAGCATCAAAAAGAGTTTCATAGAATTTTTTTGCTCTTGCGAAATCCACTACAGGAATTTCAAACCAATTGATTGCATTTTTCATAATTGTAGGTTTTAATGAAGTTTAAATTTATTTTATATTTGAAAATTAAATCCATAAAGTAGTATTCAATTCACTATCCATTTCAATTTTTTCCTTTTGTCTGATTTCTGCTTTGAGTGGCAATAAATATGTTTTCAATTTTGTATCAAACCAAATAACCGTCTTCCATTCTGTAGTTCCAATTTTCGCAGTTGCTTTCAATCGTCCCCACCCTTCTTCTTCGTTTTTAAACAGCGCTCGAATTTCACTGGCCATCACTTCGGGAAGTGAGATAAAGATCCAACCACCCGGACCATTATAGCGCCAGGGTTGACTGATGAATTCGTATTTGATTCCTGTAATCGTCATTTTTTTTGGTTGGCTTGATACAATTCGGGTAAATAACTGTTGAGTTGCTAATACTCCACTTCCGGCTATCAGTATGCAGTTATAAGCAGCATAAGATTGTTATCATATTTTAGGAAGCCAAATTTTCATTTATTAGTGATTATCTATCCACTGTATAATTCAGTTCAATTACCCCGGAAGTAAATTGGTGGGTAGTCAATAGTTTCAGTTTAATTTTGTCTTTGTTGTCAACAAACAATGGAATGCCTTGTCCAAGAATAATTGGATTAACAAATAGCCAATAGCCATCAATTAAGTCATGCTGCATAAGTGAATGGGTAGCAGTCGGGCTACCAAAAAGCAAAATATCTTCGCCTGCCTGGTGCTTTATTTCATTAATTCTGTCGGAAAGGTTCTCGCTAATAATTTTTGTGTTAGACAAACCCGATTTCCGATCGGGACTCATTGTTTTTGACAAAACAATTTTGTGAACTTTGCTATACCATTTCGAATGTTCAATATCGTGCTTAGTTGCTGTTGGTTTGTCACCGGCGGTAGGCCAGTAATTTTCCATCATTTCAAAAGTCACTCGTCCATACATTGCCGTGTCTCCTTCGACTATTCGTTTACCAACAAAATTAAATAATTCTTCATCAAGCTTTAATCCAGTTCATTTCACCATTCTGCCCGGCTACAAAACCATCCAATGAAATGTGCATAAATGAAATTAACTTTCTCATATGTTCCTATTTATTTGTTGTCTAAGGTCTGTTTCTGACTTTTCATTTCAGAAAACTTCTAAGGATTCTTGCAACTCATTCAATTACTTCATAAGTTCCCATTTCCAAATGAGTCCATCGTCCGGGTCTTCTATTACTGCTACTTTCTCAAAACCACATTTTTGTAAAACTTTAGTTGAAGGATTTGCATGACCAAGTGTGTGAGCAATTACTGATTTTACTCTTTCATCAGTAAATGCATTTTCAATAAGTCCCTTAGTCATTTCAGTAGCAAGTCCACGGTTACGGAAATTTGGTGCGATTTCATACCCAAGTTCAACCGTACCGCTTCCTTTGGGTTTACCTTTGTAGCCACCACTTCCAATAAGGATGTTTTCCCGTTTAAAAACAGGAAAATATGTCCACCAGCCATTTTCTTCTTGATTTTCTAAAAGTCTTTCAAGTGAATATTGTAATGCACTCACACCAAATTCAGTCCAATTATCTTGAACTGTAACATTCAATTTTTTTGCAAGATGGTCGTCGCCAGCGATCGCCGATTGTAGAATATCAATGTCGCACTTAACTAGTATTAAGTTATCCGTTTCAATTGCCATGTTTAAACCCAGTAGTATTTGAGTTGCAATATTTTAATTTTGCAATGATGATACAACTTGAATTATTTCACCATTTTCGTCTCAAATATAGTAAATGAAATTAAATGTTCCTAATAATCAATGGATGATATAACTTTAGATTTTCAAATTGTTTTCACTGGATAATTGTTGTTGAGCTGCTTTCATTTGCACTTTTTTAGCTATTAATCAACTCATCTCAAAACTAAATTTTCATAAATTCGATTTATATGAATATCGCTCATTGTTCCAATTCCACTAATATCCTCTTTGCCCTTTTTTCAAAGTCATTTGAATATTTTCCCATCTGGTCTTTTATACAAATTATTAATTCACTTTTCAAGTCGGGATATTTTTTGGTGAGTTGGAACAGTACGAGCAACGACCTTGACTTGATGGTGACATTTGTATCGGTCGATAAAATCCAACTAAACAGTAAGTTGATTGCTTTACCCTCATTTTCGGAGGGAACACCTGTATAGAGCCAAAATGAAGCAAAGGAAGTTGTGTAATTTGGGTTGAGATCTTCACATAAATTCAATAAAAAAGGAAGTTCATGCAATAACTTTTTGGGTTCTAATATTCCCACATCACTTAACATCCAAAGAAACCGGGTGGCTATTTTCTGATCGCATTTTAATAATCCGGAAAGGTCTCTTATTTCGATATCCTTTTCTATAATTGTTGTCGCCCATTTTTTTCGATGATATCCTGTACTTGTGGATAATGATGACTCCAACTCCTTATACAATGCAGTCGTGACTGACTTACGTGAGTGGGTTTTGGTTTGGTTTTTCATCATCAAAGTGAGCACATTGGAATTTTACGAAATTAATTCTTTCCGTTTTCCTATGGAATTTCATTCGTAAATTTGAATATTTACATAAAAGTTGCACATCCATACAACCTACGATGAAGAATCATTTTCATACCTTAGCTTTGAGTTTCATCTACATATTCAAGTATATCAGCGGGCTGACAATTTAGCGCTTTACAAATTGCTTCCAGAGTGCTAAAACGTATAGCTTTGGCTTTTCCAGTTTTTAAGATGGAAAGATTAGAGAGTGTAAGTTCCACTTTTTCTGATAGTTCATTAAGCGACATTTTTCGCTTTGCCATCATTACATCTAAGTTTACAATAATTGGCATAGCTTATACTGTTAAATCGTTTTCGTTTTGAATCGCTACTCCCTTTTTGAAAATGGTAGCAATAATATAAATCACTGCCCCCATTAAAATAAATGCCTGACTGTCTGTCCAAAATTGGTTTAAGTTGTCGGTAGCAAAACCCTTATGCATTAAATTTATTGAATACTGATTGGCGACATAACTTAATAGTCCAATTGAAAGGGTGAAATAACTCATTTGTGAAATTTGGTTCGAAACAAAAGTGTTGAACGGTTTTGATAAATCCATTTTGTGCATTAGTTTGATGACTATGTAAAATAGGAAGGCTTTTAAAATTGCAATGGAAAGAATAAAACTGTAGATCCCGAAAAAAGCCCGCTCACTTACTTTATACATTTCACTTAAGTCCAACTTTTGATAAAGATTTGGAACAAATTCAGGCTTGTACAGGCTGAAAAAGAAATTTACCAGAAAACCTCCGGCTTCAATACATAAGCCGACAAAAATGAGCCAGGCTACAATGAGCAAGACTATAAAAACGAAGTTATTTGTTTTTGACATCATGTTTAAGTTTTAATTTGATGCCGCAAAGATATAAATAATTTATTGTTTATCAATATATATATGCCTTTATTCAATCATATTTTATTGAATAGGAAAATAATTTATCCTATATTGTTGATAATCAGCAATATAATTTTCGAAGTGTTTAAAATAGCGGCAATGGTTGCATGCACCTCTGCTGAAAGAGCCGTGTGCTCCGTAAAGTAAATCTGGCCATTGACATTAATTTACAAATTGAATTTGATTTATTAGTGTGAGAAGGAGAGTCGAGAATTGACCAGTATGTTGAATATTCCATCGATTTTTTGTTTGAGGGAATTTGTCCGCCTATTACCCCTATCGACATCCTAAAGACTCGTTGCCTAAGCAAATAGTTTCCTGTTGCCCATGCTTTAAATGTGGGATTGGATTGGGAAATCAGTTCCATACCACTACGGACCCATTGCCAGCCACTGAGTGGTGTCGATGCTGATAGCACTACACTGTCGCCCTGACAAAATGATGTCGGTCCCGATGCAGTGACCACTACCACCGGAGAAGGCTGCACCGTTAAGTTTATGGTTAAAATGCTATCGCAGCCGGCAGATGAGGGTAGTAGATCATAATAGGTACCACTGGTGGACCAGGTAAAATTTCCACTGGGTGAAACATAAAAACCACAAACTGTATCCGATTGTGTTGATGTTGAGATCAGCAAGATTTGTATTGGGAAAAGTAACCTTATACAAATTATTTTGTAAGCTTTCTTCCCAGAGGTCTGTAGAAATCTGCGATAGCGGATCTGAAATATCCTCCAAGAATGATATTGTTGGAGCCATCCACTGCAATTGCACGCACATCGTCTTCAAAGCCACCACCAAATCCCGCAGCCATTATAAAGTTGCCGGCACCATCCAGCTTCAACATGTATCCGTCGTAATTACTGAGTTGATCAAGATCGTAAACACCCGGACCGGGATCGAAATCAACTTTACCCTGAAACATACCACCCATGCACAAATTCCCTGCACCATCCACTACAGCACAACGACCCGCAGATCCGCCGGGAAATGTTGCATTAATGCTCGGTCCAATTTGTTTTACCCACGATAGGTTTCCTGCTGCAGTAAGTTTGATTACATAAATATCACCTACTCCGGCAACGAGATTGGTTAACATTTGCACTCCCGCGTTCGGATCAAAATCAATCGAATCAATAAAGCCCCCGGTAAGAAACACATTGCCGTTTGCATCGATAGCAGGAGTTCCAATACCGGTTTCTCCGGGACCAATAAAAGCCTTACCCCAAATATAATTACCCGATGAATTGATTTTTGAAACCAGAGAATTCCAATTGGAAGTACCTTGAACTGTATCAATGGAGGGTCCGGGATCGAGATCAATAGTACCACTATACACTGCTGTGGTAATAAGGTTGTTTAAAGGATCTACAGCAATAGCTTTGTTAAATAATTGTCCTGAGGGTATTCCTCCGATAGTGGTTCCCCCGGTTATCCTTGCCCAAACCAAACCACCGGCTGCTGTATATTTACATGCAAACATATAAATCATTAAGCCAGGTTGATAAAGCCATGCTGTACCGGGACCCGGATCAAAATCAACAGAATCAGTTCCTTCACCGGCAACTAAAATATTTCCTAAGTTGTCGAAGGCCAGAGATTCACCTTTATCCGCAGCCCAGTTACCCATTTTATTTGCCCACATAAAATTGCCTGATGCATCCAATTTTAATAGAGATATATCACCTGCAGACATCGTAGGATTATTCACCGGTATTTCTTCACCAAGTAGAAAGATAGCAGGACCGGGATCGAAATCGGCAGTATCATGAAAAACACCCGTGATCACCACATTTCCAGATGCTTCCACGGCAAGTGAATTTCCCACATCTGTACCTACATTGCCCGGACCGGTGCGGTCACCACCAAAACGGTGAGCCCACAAAAAATTACCTAAAGGATCGAGTTTCAGTACGAAAATATCGGTGTTCCCGGAAGCAATTAAATTAAATACTCCGGGGCCCGGATCAAAATCTACAGTATCAGAAAAATATCCTGTAGAATAAACGTTTCCCGCAAAATCGACGCCCACATCATTGCAAAAATCCTTTCCCACACCTCCAATATTCTTTGCCCATTGATTGGCTTGTGCAAAAACACCTGTATTGATACAGCACATCAATATCCCAATACAAAAAACTGATACTCTGATCAAGCAAGTTTGAAATTTTATTTTCATGTGGTTTGATATTTCATATGGTATACAAATATATTAAACTTATAAGAAATAACAATATATATTTCGCAAAATGAGCCGAAAGGATGATGCGGCAATCTTTGTCAGCGGTTGAAATAAAAGAGAAGTACAAGATCGATTGTCGAAAGTTATTCTTTCTTCTTTGTAAGTTTATATTTCATGTGGGTTGTCAAATTTGATGTTGTTACATCTACAATTTGAATATCATATTTGTCTTTGTTTATGCCATCAAACAGACGGATACCACTGCCTAAAAAAACAGGTGAAATGTGTATAAAAAATTCGTCCACAAGTCCTGCATTAAGAAATTGTTGAATAGTATTTGCACCCCCTTGAATTCTGATGTCTTTTCCTTTGGCTGATTGTTTTGCTTTTTCTAATGCACTTTGTAGTCCATCATTAATGAAGTAAAAAGTTGTTGTCCCTTTTTGAACCCACGGCTCCCGTTTTTCGTGTGTCAACACATAAACATCTGCTTTGTATAAGTCTTCCGGCCAAACTACTTCACCTTCCTCAAACATACGTTTTCCCATAATGAATGCACCTGTTCTTGTAATGGTCTCTCTAATAAATTCACCATCGGGTCCATCTTCTTTGCCACCTTCTAACCCTAAATATTCCCAGAAAGCTTTTTGATTAAACATCCACAAATGAATTTTGTCTGAAACTCCACCCATTGGGTTGTTTGGTCCTCTGTTATCGCCTGCGAAGAAGCCGTCGAGTGATATTCCGCTGTCAAAAATAATTTTGCTCATAATTTTATTTCTTTTTCGATAAGATTAATAATTTGAATTTTTGTTTGGTTTTTAGAATAACCTTAACTACAGGTATTGTTAGTTGTTCCGATGCTATGTGTATGCGCTATGCATTACGCACGAGTTGGAAAGGTAAAAGTTAAAGTTGAGAAAATTAAATTTAGTTATTTGGCTATGGATGGTTGAATTCCAGAGGGTGTCTACCCGGCTGAAAGGGCAGGTGGGGAGTGCACCATTGTACAGTATTTCTCCTTCATTTTTTGGCGTGAAAATGTGAGTGCCTCTCCCACGCATTCTCGAGTGGAGCGGGCTATTCGATTAGGCGTTCGTGCTATTTTCATTCGTCTCATTTATCTTATCTTGTAACTTCTCAATCGTCTTCTTTGCATTTGCCAATCTTGTCGCTTTGTTTTTCTCCACTAGTTTTACTGTTGTCCACTTTTCTAATTTGTGGTGCAAAGGCACAAGCAAAGCTGCAATACATACTAAACCGAGTAGCATTAATACAGGTGAGTGATGAGTAATTCTTTCTAAGAACGGATGCAGCAATAAATTGAGAAATTCAAAAACAAGCAGCAATCCTATCACTCCAAAAAAAGAAATCAGCTTGGTGTTGGTAATGAAACTTTGGCTAAGAAAGAGGAATAAGATAATAAGAGTAACAAGTCCTATTGCAATCAGGGCATACTGAATATTTTGTTTTCGTTCTGCTTCAGACTTTGCATTTTCCATTGCTAACTCTTGTTGCCGAAATTGTTCATTAAACTCAAGTGTTTGGAGCCGATTAATTTTTTCATTGCTGAAAATATTGTCTCGAGTATCGATCATAAGTTGTTGATACTTGAATGCGCTGTCAATTTTGTTTTCTTGTTTGTAGAGTTTTGTCAATAAGGTACTAGCTTGAAGTTGCTGAACCATCAAATTAAATTGTTGGTCAATCAATAAACCTTTAGAAGCATAATAGATGGCTGAATCCCGTTGATTGAAGCGGTCAAAATGTTCGGCAAATTCGCAATAACCACGGGCCAGTAGCCGTATGTTATTTACTTCCGAATTTAATTGAAATGATTGTCTGAAAAATTCAACGGCAAGTTGTTCCTTACCCATCTTGGAATAAATAACTCCCATTGCTGAATGTATTCCTCCTCCCCAAACATTTTTACCTTGAAATCTTCTGAAATACATAGAAAGACCTTCCTGAACATACGTGTATGCAGAATCCAGAATGCCTAGTTGTTCATAGGATTTCCCCTTATCTACCAAAAGCGAATTCAATACATGATTGTCCGGAATAGACCTCGTTAAATTTTCCGCTTTTGTATAATAGTTTATTGCCTCCCGATAATTGCCTGTATTTCTGTTTACCATCGCAATACCGTTGTAAATACCGCCAATAAGCATGGTGTCGGCAAGCGGTTCAGCTATTGCCAATGCTTTAAAATAGGTTTCTTTCGCATCAGGATAATTTCCTGCCCACCACAAAGAACCCGCAAGATGGTTTAATGCCTGTGCTTCACTGCCGGCAGAGAAACTGTTTCTGTTTTTTATACAAAGCAGAAAAGCTTGCTGTGAATAAAATACCATTGAATCATTGCTCACATATTGATACATATCACTTATGTACCATAAGATTTGCAGTTTAACACTGTCTGCGGTTTCTGTTGCTAAGGCATGATGTAATAAATGGATTGTTTTCCTGGAATAAAACACCATTGAATCAAGATTGGTGTTTGAATATGCCATGCTGATTTGATAAGCCAATCCAACTTTTACACTGTCAGCATTTGCTGCTGCCAGTTGTTGTTTCAGACTGTCAATAGGAGTTTGCTGTGCATTTGAATGAAATACGAAAAGTAAAAAAAGGAGAGTAAAGCAGAATTTAATTTTTATCATGTTGCAAATATCGGATTTGTCAAGTTCAATTTTTTGAAGTCAGTTCTAAGTTAGCAGGTCGCCCAATTGTGAGCCATAACGGTTTGTGGATTTGCGATTGCGGTGATTTCAGTACTAAACTATGTTCTGAGTATTGAACTTCCGCCTAGTACAAATGTCTCTGCGAAGATCGGAACCCCTGCTATCGCAAACCCATTCTGTTCGTCCCGCCGGAACATGACTCGCAAGTCCGAAAGATAAAGGATAAAGATGAGAGAATCAAATTTGTTTCTTTTGCTATCGGATGGTTGAATTCCAAAGGGGGGCTTCCCGAATGACTGGACTGGCCGGGAAGTTACCTTTCCACTAAAGTGACTCAAGGAAGAGTTGCCGCCAATCGGAATTTGCCACTCTCCTGTGGGGAAGGCATCCTTGCATCAACACCGCACCGCCTTAGCCCATTACCGCTTTCCTTTAATACTACTTACTCCGATATTGAAATATCATTTCATCGAAAAAAATTGAAATTTTCATTCTTTCACAAACTTTTGCACTTCGCTTCCTACGTGAATGAAATACATTCCTGATGAAAGAAAAGAAACATCCAGTTCTACTCTCCCGATTGAATTAGATGAAAAATTATTTTCAATGACAATTTCTCCATGTAAATTTAGAACTTTAACATTTCTCGAATTGAGTAAACTTATTGTAACAATATTACTGGCAGGGTTTGGAAAGAGTTTTTCTTCATTAATAACTACTGGTTGTGAAATTCCAACAGTTTGACGGTTTGTCCAAATCCCGTTATAAAAAGTACTTGCCCAAATATTGTTTTGATGATCTGCAAAGAGTTTTCCATAACCTGCCGGAGTACCATTTACTTGTGTCCAGGTTATTCCATCAAATTTATAAATACCCTCCCCGCTGGTCATTACCCAAACATTATTGTTATTATCCACAATTAAATCACCCGAATAAGTGGAAGCATTTTGAAATGGCCATATTGGAGTGAATGTTGTTCCATCAAAAGTTGCAATTCCGCCATTAGTAATTCCCGATCCTGTATCAAAATACCATGAAAAACTCATCCAAAGTAATCCGTTTGTATCTAAGGCTAATCCGGCAACACCGTAACTGGGAATGTTTGAATTACTAGGATCATAATGTGTCCAAACTCCTGTTAGTGGGTTCAAATGATCAAGCCCTAAATTAGCACCTCTCCAAATGTTTGCTGAGTCCTGTACTGCCAAGAACCCCCAATGGGATTGAAAGTAATTTGTAAATGTCGTCCCATCATATTTCACGAGACCTCCTAAACAAGATACCCAAATATTATTTTCTTTATCCGATTGAATATCAATTGTTTGATTCATGAGCAAAGGTGAATATGTGGTATCATATACAGTCCAATTTGCTCCGTCAAATTTTGTTAAGCCTACATACGTTCCAGAAGCGCCACCCCAGTAATTTAGCCAGATATTACCATATGCATCTCCTTTAATAGCTCGAACCATATTTTGTGGCAAACTGCTATTTATTGTATCATAATGAGTCCAGTTTATTCCATCAAATTTATCAAGTCCGTTGCCTTGTAATGATCCTGTGCCCAAACCAATCCATATATTATTATAAATATCTTCTGCAATTCCGTAAGTTCCGTTGCTATAGATTCCAGAATTACTTTCATTAAAATTAGTCCAGCTTTGACCATCTACAGAAGAGAAAGCCGCACTAAATATTGCGAATAGAAGTATTTGTTTTTTCATTGAATACATTGATTAGTGTTTCTGGTTAATCTATCTTAACAAACCGCAAAATATTATTGTCACTAACAATAAAATAAACACCCGATTTGAATGAAGAAATATCGATGCTAATTGAATTTTCATTTTTACTATTAAGTGCCGGGCTATATATAATTTTTCCTTCCATGTCACAAATTTTAAATTTATTAATCTGAGAAGTATTCAAAATAATATTGGTTTTTGCTACAGTTGGAAATAAAGAAAATTCATTAGTATAACTAATTTCTTCAATATTTGTAGTCGAATCTGGAATGTATTGATAAACTTCCGGTGAAGGAACTCCATTATCTTCACCAAATGATACATAACCAAAATGATTTACAGTAAATGAACTAGGTAACACTTTTGGTAACGCTGGATATGACAAAACTTGCTGCCATGCATCATTTGGAATGCTATATTTCCAAAAATCAGTATTAAAAGTATAAAATGGAAAATTAGTTATTCCCATTCCCACATAAATATCATCATTGATCAGGAATGTGTTATATTGATACATAAATTGTGGGCAACTATTCAATTGTGACCACGAATTCAACGTTGAATTATACTTCCAAATTTCAGTTGTCACAGAGAGAGTATCGGCAAAAGGTACATAAACCTCATTATTATAGGATTCTGCTTGTAAAAAATTGCCTAATCTTGGAAAATTCGCTATTTGAGACCATGAATTTGTAATTGGTGAATATTTCCAAACTTCGCTTGATGCTATTCCAAAGTTATCACCAGCCGATCCTAAAATCACTTCTCCTGATATACTGGCAGAAAAAGGATGTGTGGTTGCTGTCCCAGGAAAATTTGCTTTTTGAGTCCATAAGTTTGTTACCGAGTTGTATTCGTAAAAACGATTCACAAGGCCACCGGGGTTAGATCCTAGTCCTATGTATGCATTTGTTCCTATTGATACCGCCGCATTTCCACCATAAGTGACTTCCGGGTAAGTTGCCTTCTGAGTCCAGGTATCCAGCACAGGATCATATTCAAACAGAGCATTATTGGGTGGATTAAATCCAAAAATTCTATTCAGGATATATGCTTTATTATTAATGGTAAAAGCCCGTGTTGTATTTACACCACTCAATGCCCAACTAGTATCTTTGGCAATCCATGAATCAGCATTGATCGTAAAATAGCTGAAAAATAAAATCAAAAAACTATAGGTCTTTTTCATATGGCAATTATATTATGTTATTAAATAGCGGTTTGTTGTTTTGCGCAGGACCGATCTATCAAGCTCATAAAAATAAAAAACATTAATCTGGCCTTGCGCAATAACCATATATCCACCCCGCATGAGCATGACCCACAATTCCGAAAGATAAAAGATAAAGATGAGAAAATCAAATTTATTTATTTGGCAAACGTATGTTAAATTCCAGAGGGTGCCTTTCCGGCTGAAAGGGCAGGTGAGGAAGCATCATTTTATAGTAATTTTCCTTCATTTCATTTCATCAGGTAAAAGTTAGAGGCGCTCTTTGTGGGAATTTGTTGAAAGGGCGGGTGTATCTGGCCGAATAGTCTTTTCATTACTTTGGTTGAATAAAACCACTCTCACATTTTATACATTCCTTTTTTTCATAATTCCATGAGCCACCAGAATCTAAACATTTGTCAATTTCCCAAAAGTCCGATTTTTCGTATAACAAATAAATTCCACCGATAATCAAAACTAGAATAGAGACGATAATTATTAACCTTTTCATTTCAAAATCAAATTCGTTTTAGATTTATACTTCGCCATGAGGTGTAGAATCTTTTTCGATATTCATTAATTCATGGTCTTCATTCATATAAAAATCCAATTCTGTTGCATTTTTCTCGTAAAATTCATTTGCAGAAATTCCTTCAATCACATAAATTTTACGGAATTTCATTTTCCCACCGACAAAACAGGACTCTTGAATAAATTCTCGTCCATTTTTATCCCGATGAATCTTTTTCTTCATTTTATTTTTCACGATATTATTTTAATTGCATTATGGATCTTGTATACGCTAAAACGGGTCAATGTATTTATAGGTATTAGACATAGGCTTTTTGTTTGGCAAAATTCACCAATTCATTTAAAGAAATTTTTCCTGTCACATAGTCCCTTATAATTTCAATTCCTTTTGGTGTTGGCTTAAAACCCTCAAACATATTACTTCCCAATGCATTTGCAGTGCTTTCTAAAGTTTTCAAGTCTGAAAATTTTACCCCCATAATAGTTAGGTTGCTTCTGTCGATTTCTATTGTGCTATACATGTACTAAGATTTTAATGTCTACTACAAATTTACAATTTATTCTGTCAATTTCGTTTGTTCTCTGCTGTTTTAACCTGGTGGATAACGGCAGTCCTTAAAAAAAAACTCCTGCCACCTCACAAATATATCTCATTTTAAGTGATTTACCAAAAGTTATTATGGAAGTTGGATGTTTAGGCCGGGAAATGGTTAACGTTTTTTTTTTGAATCTGATGACTTTTAATGAGTGGAAAATTTCGAAAATAATAGGTAAAGACCTCTCTAGAGCTTTCTGAACACTACTACAAATTCTTTTGTCTATTCTTTAGTTTTTCCCTTTTCTTAATCTGCCATGGAGCATCAATGGTCCAGTCTCCGGACATGATGCATGTTTGGTCCGGAAAGGGTAGTAGTTTACTTCAGCATGACCTGTTTGGCTTGGTAATTTCAAAAAAAATATGCTGTTAATGTATTTTGTAGATGGTAAGAATGGCACTCAAAATTTTTATCGATTTTTCAATAGACCAAGAACATTCAACGGGTTTTCAGGCCAATTCTTCTTCGCTTTCTTGGATTTTGTCTTGTGTCAAAAATTGAAACAATAAATATCGTTTTCTCAATTATCTTATAAAAAATAAAATAATTCCTAACTATGTGAGCTCTTACATGTTTCATTTCCGTTTTAATTCCAAGATTCGGATATTGAGCTATAAGTTCTGCTCGCACATTAAAAATTTCATTGAGTTTAGTGGCAAAAATCGTTGACTTATTTTTGTTGATCCAATATTCTAAAATTTCTACTCTGTCTTTCTGAGCTTTAGCAGTCCAAATTATTTTGAAAGCCATTTTGCAATTTCTTTTTTAGCTTTGGAATGAGACATTGTCCTTCCTTCTTCTATATCTTTCAATCCTTTGCGAATTCCAGATTTTTGAATTGTTGATAATGTCAGTACTTCATCGGCTTCTTCGGATAAGTACAAAAGTTTATAAATACTTTCTAGTAGAGCCTTGTCTTTTGTCTCTTTCAGTTTAGAAATTATTCTTTTTTGAATTGCTAATGTTGTCATGATAATAGGTTTCTTTTACAAATATAGTAAGATTTTAGGTAAAAACAATAATATAGCCCTGTCTCATTAGTCTCATTCCTTTGTCCATTCTCTCATCTATTCTTCATTTTTTCCCTTTTCTTAATCATCCACGGAGCATCAGTTGTCCAGTCTCCGGCCATGATGCAGCCGTATGGCATGATCTCGTCGAGCACTTCACCCAATCCAAATTCTTGCATTTGTCGTTTTACCATTTCTGCGTTTTTGTAGGCACTCGGTAATTCTGAAATGTCAATGTGGTTGGAGAAAAATCTAATGTCTAGGCCTTTGGTTTCTTCATGAAATATTTGATCAATGGTCTTGTGAGAATTGTTTTTCTTATGTCGTCCGCGACTAATATTCCGACCGGCTCCATGTGGTGCGAAGCCTAAATTGCTGGAGGTAGTTTTGCCTTTTACAATTAAAATGGGTTCACTCATGTTCAATGGGATCAAACGTAATCCGTCTTTGCTATCGGGGACAAATTTGTCATCCAATGGAGTTGCACCCTTGGCGTGATAGAACAAATCATTCTCCTTAAACACAAAATTATGTTCGTTCCAAAATCTATCCAGTGGGTCTGTGTTTAGTTTGCGGATGGTTGCGTCGTGGATGGTGGTATGATTCAATTTTGTCCATTCCCTCACTAATTGCAATGCTTCCCAATATGCTTTCCCTTCGCTATCCTATTCAACAATCTGAGTTTAAGACTCTGGAAACAGAACGCTTTGACTTCGGTTTTTTCCTTGAATAAATTGCATGACAAAAGATAAAAACACTGCTGTAAATAGTGTAAATTAGTTTTGAAAAGTAAAAATTAAATAGATGTTAATTTTTAGACAACTTGCAGATTTTTTGGGGAGGGCTTTTATCCTAAATATTTATTCCGAGTACCGGGCTTCCCATAGCCGCAACGATGTATGTATAGAATTGAATCTACACAATTACTGAGTCGTTGTTGTTGTGCGAGCTACTATTAAATCTGTAAGAAAATATTGGTTACGAAATTTGAAAGCACCTCATACTTGCACTACCAAATTGAAACCCTTCAAACAGAAATTTAACTTCTTCTGTTTTGTCAGCAAGTCCAAGAGTGTAAAGCATTGGTAAATAATGCTCATTAGTTGGGTGTGCTAATTGAAATATATTTCCCAGTTGTTCATAATCTACAAGTGCTTTATAATCCTGATTGTTTAGTTTTGATTTAACCATCTCATCAAATTCAATTGCCCAGTCTAAAGGTTTTGCATTAATGTTATTCCAATCTATAACTTTTAGGTTGTGAACTATGTTTCCGCTGGCAATAATCAGGACACCCTTTTCTCTCATTTTTTTCAAAGAATTCGCCAATTGAAAATGATAGCTTATTGGTTGTGATTCGTCAATACTTAATTCAAAAACCGGCACATCGGCGTTAGGATACAAATGTTTTAAAACGGTCCATGCTCCGTGATCGAGTCCCATTTCTTGGTCTTTTTGAATATTGAAGTTTGCTGCTTCTTCAATTACCTTCCTTGCAAGTTGTGGATGCCCTTTGGGTTCGTATTTGATTTGTAGTAACCGGTCATCTATATTTCCAAAATCATAAATTGCTTTAGGATGTGAATTAACTGAAACAAAAGTTCCTTTTGTTGTCCAATGCGCCGAAATTATCATTATGGCGTTGGGTTTTTCCATACTAGTCCCAAGCTTCTCCAGAGTTTGCGTAAAGCCATTGTCAAGCAGTGCATTTATAGGGTGTCCATGCCCAATAAATATTAAAGGTGTTTTTTTACTGCTTGAAAAACCGTTACTAATATTTTCAAACGCATTTAGTTTCATACTTGCTCCAATTAGTGGAATTGAAGCCAATGTTTTTAAGAAATGTAATCGTTCCATTGCATTAACCATTTTGATTTTTGACTCACAATAACAACTTATTGATATTGCAAATATCGAGATAAGGCAGTGAATTTTCGTTCACATAGGTTAAGAACATATCAAGCCTTTTTTTTCTTTACAAGGTTTTGCCTGATTCGACTCAAAGATTGCGGTTTGATACCTAAATACGATGCCACTAAGTATTGAGGAACCCTTTGCGGAAGGTTAGGATGGCTTTTAATAAGAGATAAATACCGCTGTTCGGCATCTTCGCTAAAACTTTTCGCTATCCTTTGCAGTGAGCTCAAATATCCATTTTGAACCAGAATTCTAAAAAATAGTTCAAATTTTGGAATTTGCTCACAAGCTTTTTCAAAATCGGCATGTTTCATCGCAAAAAGACTTGTGGGCTCTAATGTTTCAACATTAAAAATTGCAGGCTTGCCACTAAAAAAACTGTACATATCACCGATCCAGTAGCCATCAAAACCAAATTGAACGGTATGTGTTTGGCCTTTTTTGTCAATGATAAAAGTGTGAGTAACACCGGTATCAACAAAGTATAAATTTCGGCTAACCATACCTTCGTTTACAAATTGGCTTTTATTTTCTAATTGAATAGGCACAAACCAATCACTTAGTTTTTCAAATTCCTCAGTGGTCAGTTTTTGATTTATTTTGGCTTCAATATTATTGCGAATATTATTTTGCATAGTGCTCTATAATAGATGGCTGTTAGTTTTGCAATTAACTGTTTTCAAAGCAAGACAATAGTCCGTTTAAAAACTTCTCTCAAAACACAAATATAACTCATTTTAAGTCGATTTACCAGGAGTTAATATGGAAGTTGGATGTTTAGGCCGGGAAATGGTAAACGTCTTTTTTTTGAAGCATATAGCTCTTGAAGTATCGAAAATTTCGAAAATAATAGGCAAAGACCTCTCTAGAGCTTTTTGAACACTACTACAAATTCTTTTGTCTATATTTTAATTTTTCCCTTTTCTTAAACATCCAGGGAGCATCAGTTGTCCAGTCTCCGGCCATGATGCAGCCATACGGCATGATCTCGTCGAGCACTTCACCCAATCCAAATTCCTGCATTTGTCGTTTTACCATATCCGCAATGATGGTACAAACTGGCAATGTGTCTGATTCATGGATAGGCTAAAATAATTTCATTTGTAATTCTATCTTGGGTTGAAATGTCCCGATGATGATAAACGGGTTTAAAGAAACATGATGATGCGCCTGTGTAGTGCCTAAGAAAAAATGCAAATCTTTAGTCTTTGCAAAGTCGTCAAAGTATTTTTTTCGAACGTCTGCAATGGCTTTCTTTTCGTCTCCTTCGTGACGGGCAAGGCAGTTCCAGAAAAGTTGTCCTGTTTCCCAATCTTCAATCATCATTCTGCTTTCAATACCTTGTTTGTCTTTTAAATGGAATTTGAATTTGTAAGGAAGTTTTTGAACTACTTCAAATTTTCCATCTTTTTCACTTTCGAATAAATTGAGTTGGTTTAGTTTTTCCAATTTGTCTTTATCCCAATTTCGTTCAACTGGTTCAAAATAAAAATCTATAATCTCTGTTGGTTTAAAAACGGCTAACGATGTGCAGATGTCCTTGTTCTTAGCTTCTGCAATTAGTTCTGTTAGGTTGTAATGGATTTTACTTAAACAAAATTTCTTGCGTTCCTCCCAATTGTTAGTGGTGCCTATATGTCCAATAACTTTTATTTCGGTATCAATACTTTTTGGTCTATAACTATCGGGTCTGAAATCGCTTTTGTTCTTAACCAAATCAAGCTCTATCCAGTCGTATTTTTTATATTGCTCGTTGTATGATTTTTTACGGAAGGGAACAGGATAAAGGCGAATCCATGTCCCATCTTCTTTAAAACCTGCAGTACAAACAAGCTCATCATACTTGGCGGAAAGTGTCGGATAGGTTTTAACCGTAATTAATACTTTCGTTAACGCCATAAGTTAGATGTGCATTACTTTATATTTAAAGTCAGTTAAAGATTCAATTGCCTCGGCTAAATGCTTACGATGGCATTGACATATGTTTGCCTCAAAACAAGTTAATGCAATACGTTTGTATTGTTTAAGCAATTTCACAATTTCATTTTGCGAAGTGATTGTTTTACTCAGATTATTTTTGCGATAAACGGCAAACAACTTATCGTAATCGCTTTGAATGTGCAATTCCTGGCGTTGGTCGCGTTGTACACCTACTTCAGGAATATGTATATACTCAATGCCTAGACTTGCACAATATTTTTTCAATTGGCTTTTGCTGAATCCGAATTTCATGCTCATTGGGTTGTTTCTAACATCCACCAAAACCTTCACATCATTTTTAAGCAACCGAACCAGATATTCTTCCAGAGAGATACCTTCGTAACCAATAGTAAAAAGAACGGTTTTGTTTCCTTGCGGTTTGGCTTTGCTTACTTTCTCTAATTCTTCTTTGTTTAAAATATTTTCGGCTACTTCGCTTCTGGTGGCATAAAACGGAAAGTTAAGGTAAGTATGTTTCATTAATGCAGTTGCACTCATTTTTCCGTAGTTGGATTTTACTTCTTCTAAAATTTTTAGGTCGGTAGGTTTTAGTTGTTTCAGGTAGTCGGAAGAATCTTTTTTTCCAAAGGTTTTTTCATCTTCATTTAAAAATCCCCTTGCTACCATTGCCGTCATATCCGCATTGGCGGAATAGGAGTAACAACCGAACTTGTAAGGAATAAAATTATATTCGGCTTTTGTTTGTTTGTTTGTAAAAAGGAAAAGCAGTTTTTGCAAGCGAATTTTATCTAATTGTCCATCAAATAGTTGCAGTAAAGCCAATATTACTTTTCTTCTGTAAAACATAATGCAAAGGTAAGGTTTTTATGAAAGGCTATTTACCAAAATTGTTCCTCTTTTCAACTAGCTATTGTTCATTATGTTAATATTGAATTTCAATACAATCAATTTAATTCTTCCCTCTTTCCCCACTTTCTTGTCTATTCTTAACCTTTTCCCTTTTCTTAATCTGCCATGGAGCATCAGTGGTCCAGTCTCCGGCCATGATGCAGCCGTATGGCATGATTTCGTCGAGCACCTCACCCAATCCAAATTCCTGCATTTGTCGTTTGACCATATCCGCATTTTTGTAGGCACTCGGTAATTCTGAAATGTCAATGTGGTTGGAGAAAAATCTAATGTCTAGGCCTTTGGTTTCTTCATGAAATATTTGATCAATCGTCTTGTGAGAATTGTTTTTCTTATGTCGTCCGCGACTAATATTCCGTCGTTCAATGGGGTTGCACCCTTTGCGTGATAGAACAAATCATTCTCCTTACTACTTTGTGCCTGGTGTTTAAAACATTTCAATGAGCAAATTTTTATAGCCGATTGGTGAGTGTCTTTCCGGACAGATCCATATACTCTTATTTGCATTGAAATGACTTAATTTCAATATTTAAAACACAATACTATTATTGAACCACTATTTTTTCAATATACAACTTATCAGAAGTTGAAATTTCAAGTATAAATAATCCCGGCTTTAAATATTCCCTGGAAATTGTAAAATTGTTTTCAAAAGTTTTCAAACTATAAATTTCTTTACCCAGCATGTTTTTGATTGAAATAGAAAACATTTCTTGACTAGAATTTGGAATATAAATATTTGATTCAACACTAAATGGATTAGGTATGATTTTTAATTTCTGATTAACATGTGTGATCTGATTAACTTCTGTTAGGTTATCAACAAAAGTATTAAAGACTTCATTGGTACTAATGGATTCATTGAAATTGAAAAGAATACTTGCTTTGTTATTCACTATGGTATTATTACTTAAATTTGAATTTGGCTTAACTTTAAAAGAAATATACCCACAACTACCGGAATAATCCAAGGATTCAGGAGGGAGATTACAAGTCGGAAAATTGAAAGTAAGTACTCCATTATCATTTATCATCTGATAAATATGGCTTGCTGAGATCACTTGCACTGATTGTGCATCCAAATTGACATCCAATGTGTCAATTACCTTTACAAAAAACGCTGTATCATTACCTATGTTTTGAAACCGAATTGTGTAGATTAATGTATCTGTTTTCAGCGTAAAATGTTGCTGTTGAAGTCCAACAGGCATAACGGTTTTGTCATTAGGATCAAAAGCACAAACTATTTGATCAATAAGAACAATTTGATTGCATAGTGTTGGTACTCCTGTATTATAATAATGTAATTTTGATGTGTGAAGAATTGAATCTCCGGGATTATTTGGTATCAATAATTCAAATCTTATGTAATTATCCCTAAATGGTACTAATGGTGAAAAGTTCCATCGCAAAACATTTCCTGTTATTAAATCAGGAGCAGGATATGCACTTATGAACGTACAAGTGGTATCAATAATCAATTCTACATAACCAGAGTCAGAATAACTACCTGTGTTTGAAAAATGAATCCAGTTTGGCACCGCAAACCCGCATCTGTTAATAGCTGAATACATATTTAAATTACATTCACTAAATGGAGGGGCATAAATTCCGAAATCAAACCCGGAAAGATTTGAGGAATCAACTTCTATTTGGTAAGTTGATGAATCGCTGGACACATACCATCCGGAATGCAATTCCGGACTTAATGAATAATTTCCCATAGGCAAATAAAAATTGAAGTCGCCAAAAGAATTTGACATACTATGAGTATTTATTGGTGTCAAATTAAACTTTTGTGCATTCAAATACTGTTCAGTTGCATCCTTTATTCCATTAGTGTTACTGTCAAAATAACATTTCCCACTAACCAAAACTTGATTTGATGCCAGATTAGTAAATTGAATTTCTCGGTCATTAAAAACAGCAACACCATTCTCCGAACATGAAACCCAAATATTATTGTATCTGTCAGCCTTAATACTTGAAATTAAATGGCCTGGTAAACCTGAATTAAAAGGATTGTAAACCGTCCATGTTCCAGCCTCATATTTTCCTAAGCCCAACAAATAAAAAGCCACCCACAAGTCATTATTCTTATCAAAAGCAATGGCTGTAATTTGATCTCCCGGTAATTGATTCATCAGAGTCCAGGTCGCACCATCATATTTTCCAATGTTCATGAGCCCTGTATTTGTTGTGGTAACTATATATATATTTCCACCCAAATCACTGGTAATTTTGGCGATTGAACCGGGAGGAAATCCAAATGCTTGAAGATCGAAAGTTTGCCAATTAATTCCGTCAAATTTTTGCAGAGTTTGGTTTGCTACAACCCAAATATTATCATTCCAATCTGCGTAAACATGATATACATTATTACTTACCAATGGACTGTTTGACATTGAATACACATTCCATGCTGTATTATCAAATTTCACTAATCCAATATTTGTTGCAAACCATTTCGTGTTTTGTTTATCAACAGCAACTTCATAGCAAACATTATTGTTGAATGTTGTAAAGGACCACATCGATCCATCAAAATATGTAGCCAAAGGACCTGTGGAGCCAGGGCCTCCATAAACTAACCCTGCCCAAAAAATGTTACCTGTATCAATTGCCATTTTTCCTATTTGGCTTATATTTGGAGGTAATGTGTCAATCAATGACCAAACAGTGTCCTTTTTTAAAGAAATATAACTCCCCATATTTAACCAAATTTCATCCTTTTTCCCAACTTCAAGGCCTGTTGTAATATAGGATTGTAACCCCGATCCGGATGTATTGTAATTTGTCCATTGTAAATAATCATAATTATAAATACCGTTACCGGCAGTGCCGACCCAAATTTGGTTGTATTGATCAAACACGGTTCGGAAAAATCTGTGCTCGGCAGCAGGAGAATTTGTGTTGTTAAAAATAAAATAATTAGTAGCATCTGTCTTTATCATTTGCTTTCCATTACTGATATATACATTTCCTGAATCATCTGCAGCAATTCCATCAATGGCAGCATACTGTAACAATGGAGAATTAATCGTATCCAGAATTGACCAATTAGTTCCATCAAAAACATGAATAGCATAAGTTGACCCAATCCAAATCCGGTCATTTGCATCAATAGTTAGTGACTGCTTATTAATTTGATCAAGTAAAGGGTTTGTATTATTGAAAATTTGCCAGGTTTGTCCATCATACTTCATAATAAGATATCCTGCTATTAAATAAAGATTTTTATTATTGTCAGTTGTTAGATCTGAAAGATCGTTATTAGGTAAAGCTGAATTTACCGTATTAAATGTGTTTCCATCATATTGAATAAGACCCTGTACTCCTGTAATTGGATTGTTGCCTAAAAACCAAATATCATTATTTATATCTATTTCTAAATCCGTAACGTGTCCTGTGTTAAAATATTTCCAAATAGTTCCATCAAAAGTATAAAGACCATCACCAGCACCAATCCACTTTACATGATATTGATCAATAACTATTTTATTAATCAAATTATTATGCAAGCCGGAATTGGAGGCATTGTAAAAATAAGTTTGGCCGGTGGATTGATTAATTTCCGTAATTCCTCCAGTGTTTGCAATCCAAATAACTGCACCATCAAATTTGATATCAAAAACCCATCTACCACAAGAGTAATTTTTCCAAAAGTTATTGTTGTTAGGTTGTGCCACTAATGAAGCTTGCAAATGCAAAAAATGACGCAAGGAATAAAACGATACGAGTTTTCATAAAACGACTCTGCTTCAATTTTTAAAGATACAACTATTTTTCAATATCCCAATCATTTTAATAATTCACTTACCTCTCCAATGTCAGGATATTCATCCGAAACACCAGTATGTTTGGCTGCTAGAGTAGGAAGGCATTTCGTCTAAAAATTCCCTTCACTTCACAAATATAACTCATTTTAAGTCGATTTACCAAGAGGTAATATTGAAGTTGGATGTTTTAGGCCTGGAAATGGTAAACGTCTTTTTTTAAAGCATACGCCATTCAATGAGCCGAAAATTTCGAAAAATGATAGGTAAAGGTTTTTCAGGAACTTTCTGAACACTCCTACAAATCCTCTCGTCTATTCTTCAACTTTCCCCTTTTCTTAATCATCCAGGGAGCATTAGTGGTCCAGTCTCCGGCCATGATGCAGCCGTATGGCATGATCTTGGTCGAGCTCACTTCACCCAATCCAAATTCCTGCATTTGTCGTTTTACCATATCCGCGTTTTTGTAGGCACTCGGTAATTCTGAAATGTCAATGTGGTTGGAGAAAAATCTAATGTCTAAGCCTTTGGTTTCTTCATGAAATATTTGATCAATCGTTTTGTGAGGTTGGTATGATTCAATTTTGTCCATTTCCTGAATAACTGCAATGTTTCCCAATAAGTTTTCCCTTCGTTGGTATTGGGCGTAGAATTCGGCATTGTCCTTATTCGAATCCTATAAATCGGCAATTTCTATCCTCCCTGTTGCAATTATTTTATTCTCCTCCGTCAGCCGTATAAAATACAATCCAAAGTCAAGATTATCCCGTGTGAGATCCACAGACGGCCCGTAAATATTATCTAATTGCTTCACTAATTGTCCGAAAGAATTGTAAACGCTGAGAGTTGCGTTTTTGAATAATTGGTCGGTTTGCAGTGTAGTGGATGTCGAAAATGGGTTTGGGTAAATGGAAGAAAATATTTTCTTCGGATTTTCATCGATGTTGGTTGAATTGCATTGAACTAATTCATTGGAATAATCAAAACCTGCTATAAAACTTGGAAGAGAATAGGAGCCTTGTCTGCCACCTAATGAAATGATTTGATCTTGATAATTACAACCCATGCCTAAAACATTTGGGTTATTTACAACAGCTAAAGTCCCATGTGGGTTATTGATGTTTAAACTAATCCAATAAATCTTATTATCTGGTCCAATCTGTAGTCCTTTCCCTGCAATGTAACCGGTTGTATTGTGATAAATTTCAGTCATTGAAGCATTTATCGCAGGTAAACTACCCCCACCTGCACTTAAATCATATTGAGCCAGAAAAGCATACATCAACCCCGATGCACTCACACCGCTTGCATACAGTTTTGAATTATCGGATGAAAATTCCACACCGTAAATGCTTGCTTGATTATTATTGGGTTTGTTAAGTGATAAAAAATTCGAAACAATTCCTGTTGTATTATCAAAATTAAAAATCTCTAATAAATTAAGACCGTTACTTGCTGCCAGTGCAATCCTTTGACCGTTCGGCGAAAATTTTAATTGTCCTTGTGTGCCTGCAATATTACCGGAATGAGAGGAGCCTATCGCTGTGATAACAGTATCAATAATTCCATTGGCATTTAATTGTAATGCCCAAAATTCATTCGAATTAGATCTATGTGTTAGTATCCAATAGTCAGTCCCATTTGCATGTCGCGTTACTGCAATTTTCTCTGCTACGGTATCTACAAGTTTTATGTTTTTTTCTGTTGCTATTATTGCTCCCCGTGAATTGTCCAGACACATATCAACTTTTGAATACCTTAAACCATCACTAATATTTCCACCACAACAAAAACCACTGCTTACAGAAAAAAGATAATAATATCTATTTAAATTTGCTGGATTAGGAACAATAATAGAAGATTGAGTTGAAGAAAAATTTCCCAATATTCCGCTTCCATTTTGCATTATTTGATGGTTCTTATTCCAAACAGTCATCCCATCAGAGTAAAATAATATTGACCCTGAACTGTCGGATATTGCAGAAGTTCCCTCACTGTGATTTTCTCCAGCGGGCATGGTGAGTTGTCCATTTGTCAAAGCGATCGGACTTCCTGTGCTGAAATCAACACCTGCTAAATCACCAAAATACCAAGTATTTCCTTGTTTTTGTCCATGAACAAAAGTTATAAAGAAAATAATTATCGAAATAAGTATAAGTTTTTTCATAATAGTAATTTTGAGTTCAGTCTGAAGTTCCTGATCTAACTATGGGTCGAATAGTGCTACAGTAGCTTCCTACTTCCAAAAGTAACTAAAAAATCTGTTGCACGCAAACCCATTTTAATACAAATATGGCCGCCGAGTTGACAATTATTCACCAGGCCCTGCATGTGATTATGCCACAACTAAAATTTCCCTCTCGCCCCACTCTCTTGCTTATTTTTAAATTTCTCTCTTTTCTTAATCATCCACGGAGCATCCGTTGTCCAGTCTCCGGCCATGATGCAGCCGTATGGCATGATCTGGTCGAGCACTTCACCCAACCCAAATTCCTGCATTTGTCGCTTTACCATATCCGCGTTTTTGTAGGCACTCGGTAATTCTGAAATGTCAATGTGGTTGGAGAAAAATCTAATGTCTAGGCCTTTGGTTTCTTCATGAAATATTTGATCAATCGTCTTGTGAGAATTATTTTTCTTATGTCGTCCGCGACTAATATTCCGACCGGCTCCATGTGGTGCGAAGCCTAAATTGCTTGCGGTTGTTTTGCCTTTGACAATTAAAATGGGTTCACTCATGTTCAATGGAATAAGACGTAACCCGTCTTTGCTATCGGGAACAAATTTGTCGTCCAATGGTGTTGCACCCTTGGCGTGATAGAACAAATCATTCTCCTTAAACACAAAATTATGTTCGTTCCAAAATCTATCCAGTGGGTCTGTGTTTAGTTTGCGGATGGTTGCGTCGTGGATGGTGGTATGATTTAATTTTGTCCATTCTCTGACTAACTGCAACGCTTCCCAATATGCTTTTCCTTCATTGGTGTCGAATGGTATCCAGGCGTTTTTGGCGGCAGTCTTTGGCGATATTTCTTTTCTGAAATGTTCCGCTAACTTCATTCCTTGAATATACAAATTTGCTCCCAACCCACGACTTCCATGATGTGTAACCATCATCGTTTCTCCGGTCTTTTTTGAAATTCCCACAAACAGAAAATGATTACCGTCACCTTGTGTAGCCATATGTGTTCTGGCGAAAGTGAGGCTTTTTTCAGTGTTTAAGAATCTGTTCCCGGCCATTTTATCTTCAAACTCCTTTGGCAGGATGGAGAACTCGGGTCGCCCGCCACCTCCAAAATGTGTGACAGAATGAGCCATATCCAAAACACTCTTAGGAGAAAGCATCCCAAAATTCGTCATCATCACCGAACAACAAATATCGGCACTATGCATGGAAGGATGAATAGCATTCTTAGCAATCACCACCCCTCCAACCGGAATTTGCCCCTCTCCGGTAGGACAAGCATCCGGCATCACCGCACCACCTACCAAAGTCGGTGTCTTCATCAACTCAGTCATGGTAGACAACACACTCTCCACATTAGAGATCTCTTCCTCTGTCTCCGGCCTTATATTTTTATAAAAATCAACAGGCTCCGCATGAGGCACAATATACCTGGGCCGAACCACCTCCACATACTCTCTCAGACTCTCACCACTAAGCTGATTTTTATTGGCATAGTCAATAACGTCTTTGAACCATTTGCTTGATTTGTAGCCTAGGGCGATGAGGTGTTTGCCGGTGATCATTGGAGGTGTTAGTAAATTTCTACACTTCGAAAATACTGATTTGCCATGAAGTATTCTTCAGTGATTCCAAAATCTTATTTGAAAACGTAAGTTTAATTAGTTTTTGGAGAAGGAGCAACACCTTTCTGTAGATTTATGTGGTTTCACAGATTACTATGAAGTGTTTACAAAAAGGTGGTTATGAATCTATGATAGAACATTACACTAAATCATTTTTGAGAGCATGGAAATTAGAAGTTTTGTCATCAAGTATTCGGTATTCAAAAGTCAATTCATTTATTGTTCCTACTCCTCGTTTATATTTTACATCAAGAATTTTTATTGCAGAAAAGTAACCGTTAATGTTTTCGATAACTAAAATTTCTCCTGTGCATACTTTTCGTGTCCTTGAGCTTGAGTTATATATACTACCGTCTTTGATGTCAGCAATTTCTTTATTACCGTCAGCAATTGCAATTGTTTTAATTGTGCCAGGGTCTTTGTAAGCATGTATGCTACCATCGCCAGCACTAGACCACTTGGTTTCAAAAATCATTTCGTTGTTACCTATGCTGAAAAGTCCATTGTTATTCGTATAGTCAAATGTTGCAGTCCCGAATAAATTTGGATTAGCGTTAAATTGCTCAATGAGACTTTTCATTGTCTTTCATTATTTCTTCACGTAGTTCCTTTGGAAAATAGCTAAGCTCAATACCAGCCGCTCTAAGTTTCTTACAGCCGTTGTTGTAAATTTTTGGATTAGGGTCAAGGTAACCAATTACAACATGCTTAATTCCTTTCTCAATTATCCAATCGGAACATGGTTTGTTTTTGTTTCTGTGAGTACAAGGTTCAAGTGTTGTGAATAATGTTGCACCTGACACGTCCAGTCCATCAAGAATTTTTTCAAACAAAGTATATTCCGCATGGTCTCCGTCTCCTTTTTGCCCTCTGTAAGAAAATCCCAAAAGCTTTCCATCCTTAATAATTGATGCACCAACTTTGGGGCTTAATTTTCCTTCCTCTGAGACAGACAATTTTCCATTATCAATTGCTAAACGCATGGCTGCTAAATTGCCTTCCTGACACTGTGACCGTTTCACTTTTGGGTTCAACCATTTTTTTAATTTATCGTTTAATGTATAGTCCGTGGCTGTTTCAATCTGCGAGATAATTTGTTCAGCAAATTCTACTGCATTTGCAAGATTGTAAGTTTCAAATTCACAAGAGAAATTCATAATGATGTAATCGCCATCATCATTATAATGATCAAGCTTTATATCGCAAACTTCTATTGCTCTTTCTTCGATTGCTTTTTTCTTTGCTTCCATGTAAATTTTAAATCCAACCTCACCATCCCAAAATTTTCTTCTGCCACTATCTTCAAAAGAAATAGAAAGTTTATTGTCTGAAATCTTTTTTAACGAATAAGGAATTCCATCTGTATAAGCTATTATGTCAAGTGGTCTAGCGGGTAGACTTGAATCAAAATTGTCACCTATTCTGTCGCATACCTTTATCACTAAATTATCAATAAGATTTTGCATAGGGAAATCTTTCAAATATGATTTGGGAACATACACTTCATTGTAGTCTTCAAATTCGTCACTACTTTGTATTTCAAATTCTGCTCCGTCAATTTTTCAGATATTCATATCCAAGTTTAGGAGCACCTTGTATTTCTTCGTATTCAATTTTACTTGCCATTACTAATTCTATCGGTTTGTGTTTAAATTATTTTTTCTGTCTTTCCGTTCAATGTTCAAATGTTCAAAGTTATCAGTGCCCTCAAGCATTGTAGCTGACGTTCCATCAGTTATCGCAGGGTGCATTCGTAGCACTAAAGTTACAGTTTTCCCCTTTACGCTCCAAACGAAGCTAAAATCACTTTCATCATGTCAAAACATTAGCTTTACGGTAAGTGGCTGTTAGCGTCTGGTTTTCTGCTCAAGTAATTTCCGCAAGTATAAATTAATATTTTGAGCCCGCTTTAAATCGAATGCATTAATATGGTCACTAATTAATTTTAAATTATTTAAGTTGTATAAAGCATGTATATAAATTTGATGTTTTACAGTTCTATATATCACCTTATCAAGATGTCATAAAACGCACACGAACAAAAAGAGATTCATATTGTATAAATAGAGCAATCAAATAAAGAAAGGGCATAAGCAAAATGGTCATATATAATGGAAGTAAAAATTCATGAAAATTACTGAATGTAAATAATTCATTTGATTTGTAAATTGTTTGAATTAAGGAGTATAAAAAAATTGAAATGCCAAACATTGATAATATTCCAGTAAATAATTTATTGACTACTTCATATTGTTTATCTATTTCTGAAGATACTTGCATCGCTACAATGAATAGCATAAAAGGTAATATTATTAATTCTATAATTAAGCTAAAGGTATGAAAATTAATCAAATATTCAATCAGTAAAGTCCACTTCAAACTGTCCGTTAGTAATTTCTTAAAATATTTTGTGTCGACAACTTTATTCAGATTAAAAAATGTTGTAGATGCAAAGAAAAAGGTCCAAATAATAGTGTCTTTTAGCAGTGAAGTATTCCATACATCAATACAATAAAGTAAATAAACAATAATTGCAATGTAAATAATCATACAGGTAAATGAAATAAACAGTTTACCAAAAAAAGCAACTTGAATTACTCTATAAAATGCAATTCTTATTTTGGGACCTGTCATCATTAAGATAAATGCAATAATTCCCCAAATGATTAATGCTATTTCTCTGGTCGAAAAAATGGTATAAATATTTTGCATATTTTTGGCAAGTGGATTTAACTGAAACTAGCTGCTAACCTTGGACTGTGAAAATACTAATTTCTCCATCAAATTGTTAATTTCTTCTAACAAAATTTATAAAAACCATATACTTAACTGCTTAAATTTGATTCAAACATTGGAATATGAATCAGATAATCCCTGCCGATCGTAGCCAAATCACTTTTGGATCCCTAGAAGGGGCTATTTCTGTTAATGACCCTGTTCGGTTTCTTGATGCTTTTGTGGATGAAGAGCTGGAGCTTTTTAGTTGGAGTTTCAAATCGAAACTGGGCAGGTTGAAGGAATTATTCTACTTACAACAATTACCGTTGCCCATTTGAAACATCGTGGCTATATGGCGCTCTTAGGTGTTTACTGCGAACTCAACCCATCACTTTGCGAAACCCTGCACGACTCAATTTGTTTTTTACATGACAGGCGGAGCCGTATGCGAGAAACACACGTACGGTGGCCTACCTTTATTTCATTTCAGCGCCTGAATGTGAGAGCCTCTCCTTGTGGGAATTTTCCAACAGGGCGGGCTACTCGATTACCACATGTACTTCTTCTTCGTTCGAGTTTGTCAGCGTAGGTAAAGACATATTCATTGGCAAGTTTTGGCTTGTGTGTCGGCTTGTGCGACTTGCCAATGTGTATGGCTTTTTGGGTAGTCATATTGAAAAGTCACATTCTGTATATTCCATCTCCAATTAAAGAAACAGAAACGTCCGTTCTTCCATATCTTTCTAAATGGTGTCTTCTTACAGGTTGCCCCAAAGGAACACCAATTCTTGTTCTTAAATACTCTCCCATTTGATTTTTAGCAGGAAAAGAACTTATCTGTTTAGGATACTCAATACCATCAACATTATTGGTTCCTTCCAATAAACCTTCCATAGTAATTCCATCATCCCAAATAAGTTCAATTGCCTCATTCGACCGTTGTCTTCTTCCTCTAACATCAACAAGCTCTCTTTCGGTCAACTTGGGAGGGAATAAATCAGGGAATTGTCTAATGTGGTTTATGCTAATTGGTATACAAGCATCATCAATACCTCTTTTGGGAGAAGGTAAGCCATTTGCCATAAATCCCCAGTTTAATCCACTTGCGTTGTGGGTTTCACCGTTGTCCATCAAAAAAGACATATTACAAATAGCTCCTTCCCTTATTATCTCTTGAACACCTCGCAAACCTATTTCAAGACAAGAAATAGAATTATTAAAAATATGGGATATGTATTCATTTAGTGGATTAAAAGTATCTCGGGTAGTTTCCGCTAAAATTTCTCTATAAGGAGTCGTTAGACCATTTGTAGAAAAGTTAGCGGAGCCAATTAATGCGTGAATTATTTGTCCATTTCTTCTCCAAGCATAGCATTTCGAATGAACAGGAATTTGAGAATAAAAGATGTTTAAATTGTCTACTGAACCTTGTATATGGGTCAAAGAGTTATGCAAACTTGTTTGAATACCCTCAGAGCCATACATACCATAAATGACTCTTGAGTTAAAGGGTAATTCCTCCAATCTTGCAACTGGACTTGGACCTAAGTAACCTGAAAGAACAATTAATTCATCTGTTTCTAATATTTCGTGTCTTTGGAAAATTAATTCCTCTAAATTTTGGTAATAAAGCATGATCTATTGAGTATGAGTTTGTTCTTTAAAGAGTCCTGTTTTAATTGTTAGGTCTTCTGTTTCATTTTCAAATATATCTAAGATTGTTTCAGCAATGATTTTTGCGAATCTTGGCGGCACTGCATTCCCAATCATTTTATACTGGTCACCTTTTGACCCTAAAAATTCAAAGTCATCATCAAAAGACTGTAGTCTTGCTGCTTCTCTTGCCGTAATAGAGCGTGCTTGTTCGGGGTCCGGATGAATATGTCTTAATCCATCCTTGTATAAATGAGCAGGAATTGTGTTACTTGGTTTGTCTTCACGAATTACGTGGTATTTGTGGAAGTTTGAATCTTTACCAGTTTTTTCTTTATATAATTGTATTAATGCTTGACTAGATGTGTACTTTTCAACTCCTGTTCTAATATCATTCGCCAATAGGTTGAAAATTTCAATGTCTCTGCAACTGTGAATTCTGGGTTCGTGATTTTTTGGTAATGGGACACCATTGAGTTTTACAGTATGTGAATATTTTGTGCTATTTTGACAAGGAAATATTTTTGGTAGGTTGTCAAAAGCTATTTTAGAATTCATAGGACTTTTACTTGCTTTGCTTTTTATTCGAGCATAAAAATTTCTTACTGTTTGAGTACTATGTTCGGATTTCTGAACACCAAAAATTATTACACGTTTTCTTTTTTGTGGAACGTTGTAGTAAGATGTATCAAAAAGTGCGTTTGACCTTAAATTGTCTGTTATTTCATACCCAATTTCTTCAAATGCAATTTTTATCCTGTCAACAATTTGAATACCGCCTGGTTTTGCAGATAGAATACCTTCTACATTTTCAAAAACAAAAGCCTTAGGTTGATAATGCTGAACCATTTTTACATAACTTTCAAAAAGATAGTTTCTGTAATCGTCCTGCATTCCGTTTTCATCACGAACTCGACCTGCAATAGAATATGCCTGACAAGGCGGACCACCTAAAATTAAGTCTACAGATTTATTCTCAACTAAGGAATCAACACCTTCGCTAGTTCCAAAAACAGGGTCATTATATCCATTTATAAGTTCGTTTGTGCGTTGGATATCAAAATGTAAAACATTGACATTATCAAAGTCATAATTCCATTTTGTAATCAGTCGTTTTTTTAATGTCTGAACTGTCGGGTATTCCCAATCAACAGCAGCTAAAGTGTTAAATCTGCCTGTTTGAAGAAAACCATCTGTCAAACCACCACAACCAACAAATAAATCAATAACATTAAACTTCATAATTCAGATGTTTTAAAAGTTGTTCTCCAAGTATTTTACCCAATAGAGGCGGTACAGCATTTCCAACCTGTCTATACTGTTCTGTTTTGTTTCCCAAAAATTCAAAGTCATCTGGAAACGATTGTAATCTTGCATTTTCTCTTACACTTGGAACTCTGTTCCATTTATAATGAAAATGATTTCTGTGGCCTGTATCTATTGTTTTTGACGGTTTTTGACTATGATATCTTGTCCATGCTTCATTAAATTTTCTTGAGTCACCAACACCTTGAGGTAAATCTTTATGATTACCACCTTCAGGAACTTGAGAAATTACATTTATAACGTGTTCGGTATGTTGGGTACCTAAATGATTTTTTAAAACCTTGTTTCCATTCCGCATTATTTTTTGATAATTACTATATGGTTTTTTATCATACTTTAATTGTTCACTGCCCAAGTCGACAACTAAATCTGGTAAATCACCAATAGCATCACCACAACCAATATACTCTTCTTCTTTAAGAATTGGTTCTGGAAATTCAAATGTTCCAAATTCCTTCTTTATTGCAACAAAGAATACACGCTTTCGAATTTGAGGTACACCATAATCGGGTGCAAAAAGTAATTTTGGGTTGCAATTGTAACCCATTTCGTTACAAAGTCGAATTATTTCTTTTTTTGCCTTTCCGCCATATAGATTTAGTAATCCCGGTACGTTCTCAATAATTATTGCTTTAGGATTGAGTCGCTCTGCAAGTCTAAAAACAGAGTAGAAAAGTGAATTTCTTTCGTCATTTTCGTTGCGTGTTCCTGTAAGAGAAAATCCCTGGCAAGGAGGTCCAGCAATTATGACATCTATTTCTTTATTTTTTGTTTCATTAACTATTGTATCTATTGCACTTTCTTTGTGTAAATCAAGTAAAAGTGCTTTTGAATTATTGTGATTCTTCTCAAATGTTTTTAGAGCAATTGCAGTATTGTCAACACCCAAAACTACGTGAAAACCTGCTTGCTGAAAGCCATATGAAAAGCCACCACAACCTGAGAATAAATCTATAGCTGTTAATTTTCTACTCATTGTCAAAGTTTATTTTTCCTTGTTTTGTGTTAATACTTCTTAGATATGTTGCTGTTACTTCTGCTACTGTAAATACATTGTCAGAACATTTGTATTTATATGCTTCACGAGCAAACTTATCTGCAAAAAATAAATCATTGATTTTTTGATTGTTAATCTGTAAAATATCCGAAAGTAGGTTCAGTTTGGAAACGCTGAATTTTTTTGTTCCATTTTCAATTCGACTAATAGCACTTGAATTGATTCCGATTTTTGCACCAAATTCAGTTTGAGTCCATTCTCTTTTCTCTCGCTCCATTTTAATGAAATTGCCAAAACTTTTCATATTTAGGGTTTTACTCATTATAGTTTGACCTATTTTGGGTAAAGATAAATATAATTTGTCAATTTAGGGTCAAGTGCGATGGGAAAATTTCAGCTCTTTTGTTTGAGGTCGGAAATAGCGTTGGAAAAAACAAATTTGATGAAATGTGCGGTGGGCTTTTCAGTATGTGTTGTAACAATTATTGTACGCGGTTCCCCATTTCGTTTTATTCACTAATATATTTATATTCAGCAATTTATAAAACAAATACAATTGCGTCAATATAATTTGCATTGCGATACAGTAAGAGCGAATGAGTCCGTTGAGAATTACTACTATAATAATTTTATATACGAACGAAATCTATCCAATTCGCAAAACACCCACACCCGGAAACAATTCCCTCCAACAACAAACGCCCCCCAAAACAGACAGCACCCTAAGTTTTAAAGTTTTAAGTTTTTAACCTACTTTCAAAAAAACGAAAAACTAATTTTGAGAATCATTCTAAACATCTGAAAAACAACAAAATAAATCGCTTGCAAAAAGCATATACCCCCTCACCCCAAATCCCACCACAACACAAACCCCTTCACCGCCCTTAAAAACTTCTCTTTATCTCAGAAGAAAACGCCAACTCATTACCACCCTTCTTCCTCAGCAACTTCACAATCGACAACTGATCCGCAGGAGTAAAATGAGAAGGAGAAGAAAAGCCGCCACGAGATTGCTCAAATAATAAACTGTCTGCCACTCCTGAACTTGATACGAAGCACAAAAGCTTCATTTAACCATTGAACCGCCAATTTCTTGTAGGAGCTTTTACTAGCAGTATTATTAACCGGATATATATTCGAGTAATTCTGCAAACGCAGCATTTTTCATTTGTCTTGAACGAACTACGCCAACTTGCTCTAGTTTATTGATTAAGTCCTGCTCGCTCGTGTTAATTAATTCCTTTATTGTTGAAAGTCCAGCCTCATTTACCAATTTATTTCTTTGCCATTCGGTTAAGTCAAGGGTCGAAATAGGTTTGTCCAAAATGCTATTGATTGAAGCAACAAGCATTTCATCGTTCTCTAAAATTATATTTTTGTCGATTAAGTCGTTGTATGCAGAGTGATTATGACCATATTCGGAAAAATTATTGACTTGTAGTTTGCTAATTAGTTCTCTAGAATTTTTTGTTGGATTATTTACCTGAGAAAGAAGTACACCGTAATTTACTTCGTAGCGAGTACCAATCAAAGATCTTGTCCCTTTTACTCCGTCATCTATTTTCCTAATTATTCCGGTATAGGTTAAAAGTCGGAGTGCTTCGCGAACTTGGATTGGAGAGTCTTTGTGTATCCAAAAGTAAATAGTCGTTTCGGTTTTGATAGTGCCGTCTTCGTTAAAATTTTTCTTGATTAGACTTGGTATAACTGTGTCTTCTAGGAATTTTCTGCCCCAATCCACAAGCAATTTATGCCCCTTAAATTTATCTCCTAATAAAGTATGTTCAGCCCATATTTCATTTCGATAGAAACTACGAATTAAGTTGTCAATTTCACTGATATTAATTCTTTGAAGCCTTTCTGTTGTTTTTAATAAAATTCGAGGATTACCATTTGAGCAAAAGATAACCGTGTTGTATAATTCCTTATTTTGATTAATCATAGCAAGTTTTCCAGTATCAACTTGCTTTTCGACCATAGAATTCATAAAATTCAAGTAGCCTGAATCTTGTATGTTCCTGTCTAATTTTTATATACTGAATCGTGGATTGCTTCAAATGTGTCACCAAAATGAGTTATTCCTGGATACACTGCCGCTTTAGAGGAAACATAAGGTGATCGGAAAGTCACGAAACAATGTAAAAAATTGTCTTTGCTGCTCGGGTCGGAAAATGTGAGCAGCTTCGTCAAAGAAAAAGTAAATCCCCATTAATTGATTTTCTTCACATAAATTATTTAAAGCATCAATAATGTCGTTTAGTTCGGGAAGTGAGGCTGAATCAATTGATGTGCCTGGATTCTTATATGAATCTTCGTATGCTTTTATTATTGTATCAAGACTATTTATTTCAGAAGTCGTTTCAGTATTTAATAATGTTGAAGCATATTTGGAAAATACCAATCCTCTTTTGAGGCTACTTTTTATTAGTTCACGCAATGAACGAGCTACCATCGAATTACGAAATTGAAAAGTGTCAGTAGTGTGGATTAATGTGCTTGCCATAAAAGTAACATATACGGGAAGTATTTTATTAGTTGTGAAACTTTGTTCCAATTGATAACACGCATATTTCATTAAGAAAGATTTCCCAGTTCCCCTGCTACCTTCGACTATCAAATTTGCATTTGATTTCAGAGATTCAATTATTTCGTTCTCTATATTTGATTTTACTATTAAATTTGGTAATTCTTCGGACGAATATTCTCGGTTCTAAAGTATATTTCTGCCATATTATTTTGATGAAGTTAAATGTTGAAGAATTGGAGCGACATGATTTAGTGTCTGCATAATAATTGGCTCTACTTGCTCTAATTGAGCCTTTTTTAGACCTTTCAAGTATCTTAAGCAGAGGGCGAAATTTGCAATTTCAAAAAATGACTTTAATGATTTATTGAATAGTTCAATTTCCTTTTCATCAATTTTTAAAGCTTCACCACCAGTAATCCATGTATGATGATTCCCGTGAACGTATTCAGAAAGGTCTCTGTATAGTTCTTTCGCCTTGGTAAAGTATTCTTCATTATTTTCTTTAAGTTCAGAAAAAAAGCATTGCAAAAACGATGAGAAAGTACACCATTGTTCAAGTCATTTATTGTGCTCCAATTTAAGTCCTTGGATGACTTTCGTCCATTCAATGAAGTCAAGTGTTGCTGTGCTAAAGTACACGCCACCAAATAACATTTCCATTGATAGCCTTAAGGAGCTAAAAGCATTTCTATTTAAGCAGTAAGTCTGCGAAATTATTGAAAGTTCTAAGGATTGAATACTATTAGTCAAACAGATATTTTATAATTGTCTTCAGGTATTATCTCTAGCCATGTCTGAAGAGACTTTGAAAAATCAATTCCATTATTAATTACATCCTTATTTTTTACTAAGGAGGAGTCGAACAGTCCCTGAATTTGTCCGTTTACTTTTTTTATATATTCTTCTGCTGTCATTGTCGTTTAATATTGTTAGTAACGGTTTGCAAATGTGCTGTTAGCTGCATGTGCCTCTGTTCGTTGCGGAGTACGTCCGCAAGAAGTTTGCACAAATATTTATTAAATGTTCGTTTCTCATATCTTGACAAAAACATCTTCTTTAATTGTTCTCTCTGAAATATAGTCGTAGATTTTTCGCATCATTCAGAATGTAGCCTGAATAGTCTGATGCTTTCAAAAGCAGAACAGCTATAAGCTCTTGCAGTCGCATACTCATGTGAAATAATTCTTTAAACGCAAACTCATAATCTGCACCTAACGACATGTGTCGTCACCATGCAGAAATTTATTTCTCTGTTTGAAAATCAAATCGTCTTCTTCTTGTGAAAGAACATAACCGAACTTTGTAAAAGGTTCGATTAGCTTTTTGTTGTTTGTTCCTTTATTGAAGTCATGAAACTTACCAAGAATTCTTGCAAATGTTGCATTATATTCTTTTAGTTCGTCAGGACTTAAAGTCGATAGTTTATTATTTCGTTGGACTTCTCCAATCTGCTTTACAGTAGTTTTCAAAACCGTCTTTATCTCTTTAATTATTTTTTCATCTTCGATTAGTTTTGGAATTGAAACATCTCCTCCAATTAAAACTTTGGTTACATTTTCTAAAGCAACAAACAAAGTTGGAATTTTTAATTCTAATGTCGCTGAATGATTACTTACAAATAGAATAACTGCTCTTAAAACACCACCTTTGTTGCAAATTAGTTCACAAAGTTTTGATAAAGATTCGTGTGGAAATTCAACCATATATTTTTTTAGGTCGCTGTCATCGATTCCAATTATTTTTCCTGTCTTGTCTTTTTTGTATTTCGTTCTTTTTTTAATACTCACTAAACTGTGTGGACTTGCTGAATGAACAGCAAAGCCATTGTAAATACCACCTCCTAAAATAACCGATAGCATACTTGAAGGAGTTATGAAGTTAGTGGAGTTGTATGTAAAAAGGAAAGCCTCATTACCATGATAGTCGCCTTTTAGGAAAGCATAAGCAAGAAGAATTGAATTTGCCGTCTTTTGGAAATCTTCAAGCGAGTGTTTACTCATTGAGTCAATAATAAAGTAACTCTGTTTATTGCTTGCTGTGTATGAAAAAAAGTGAAGTTCCTTTTTGTTAATTACAAGTTTGATTAGAGTTTCAAACATTGGCTTACCGTCAACAGTATGATGCCAACCTGTAAAACTGCCTCTTAGTCGCACTTCACGATTTAATGGAAGGATAATCCTGTAACGTCTGTGCTTATTATAAAAATTAAATGTTTTGTAGAGATGGAGGTAATTTCACCTTCAGTTAGTTTTTCTAAAGATAAATTGTCAAAGTCTGGGTATGAAATACTTGAGGGAATTATGTTTTTCCCTTTTTTGTGAAAATTGTTCGTTTCACTATTGCTCAACTCAACTTGTGTTTCACGATTAACTTCTAATTCTTTGTCGGTCTGAACTCCCTTTCTAATTAAGGTTGTTATACTAAATGAATACGTGTCGTTGTTTTTTGAAAAGGTTAATTCTCTGTTGTTGAAAGCATGGTTCTTAGTTCGTCCAACTTTCACATTAAACTTTTGTGTTAGTGTGTTGTGATCATAAACTTAAAAGTGTCCGCAAGATATTTATTGGTTCTTGTCATTGTGGTTTTGTCTGTTCGTTTTATACAGGGATGTTTAGGTTAGCACTGTCCCCTGGTATTGCAGCTAACTAATTTATAATCACTACAAATATACTCAAACAATATGAAATTAGTGAGTTTGGCGCTATAGCATAATGTATCATTAGTAATATTTAGACCACATTATACAGTTAAATCCCAATCCTGAATAAACCTCTCTACTGCTATTATAGCTTCACTTCTTGCTTAAGTTTGCTTGAGAAAACCAATTAATCGCAGCCTTTTTTGCGTGGTAATGGATATAATAGTTCTCTGTTCAGCCTTGAGGGGAGAATTGATTTTCAGTAACGGAGGCAGCTATAAGTATGGATAGATAGCTGAACTGACTGCCTTTCAATCACCGGCCATTGAGAGTAGCTTCGCACCAGCGAATGTTTTGAGAATTGCAAACTCCACTCCGTAGCCAATTTTAAAATTGCCGTTGAACTTTTTCGCCACATAGTTGATAACCGCCACACTCATTTGCTTCGGCTCAAAAGTATAAGATTGATTTGGTGTGGAGGAATTCGACGGAACTCTCGGTGAATTATTTTAGGGGGGTAGTGGGGGGTTATTTTTTTTGAATTATCAATGTGCTGCTCCCGGTAAATTCTCTTGATGTTATTTTAACCGTGTACAGACCATCAGCAAGGTCGGTAGTGTTTATAGTGAGCGCATTGTTCTCAAAAAAAGTGTGACGATAAACTTCTTTTCCGGAAATATCTGTAATTTGAATTTCTGATTTTTCAAAACTTCCATTTAGGTTTATGCTGAATTGATTACTTGCCGGATTCGGAGAGAGAAGAAAAGTTGCCGGATGGTTGTGTTCATGAATTCCGGTAAGCTCGCTGAGTTTAGCAGTCCACACATCAAAGGAGACCGGCGTTGGTCAATGTGGTGGATCCAAAAGTGACGGTAGGGCTTTGGAAATAACCTGTCAGATAAATTTCTCCTGAATTACTGATTGCAAGATGATTTCCCCAATCCTGGGACGGTCCTCCTGTGCTGATTCCCCACTGAGGAGTTCCATTGCTACCAAATTTTAGAATGAATATATCGGAGCTCCCTGAGTTGACAAGTGTGTTGTTGCCAAATGAAATTGACGGGCCTTCAAAATAGCCGACAACAAATACCTCTCCATTGGTATTCACTGAAATTCCATTGCCAACATCAGAAAATGCACCGCCTGTGGAGTTGGCCCAGGTAACATTGCCATTGTTGTCATATTTAGCCGTAAACGAATCGTAATAGGAAGGGGAATTATTGGAAACTGTAATTGTGCCGAAATCCAGCGTTGCACTTTGGTAATATCCTGTTATATATACATTGCCGTTAACATCTGTTGCAATATCATTTCCTGATTCATTCAACACGCCTTGTGGATTTTTAGCCCACTGCACATTTCCATTACTGTCGTATTTAACGATGAACAGATCTGAAAAACTACCACCGGATGAGTTTGTTAAGGATATGGAACCAAAATTTATAGCGCTGCTTTTGAAATAACCGGTGACAAAGACGTTGCCGGAGATGTCTGATTTAATGCCCAGACCGGTATCCCAACCGCTGCCTCCATGGCTCTTTGCCCAAATAACATTTCCGTTTTGGTCGTATTTTGCAACGTAAAGATCCATTGAACCCGTGATTTGTGAAAACCGTTGAACCAAATGAAATACTAGGTGATGCGTATGATCCTGTAATTAAAATATTGCCATTTCCAACTGTCGCTATCCCATTGCAAAAGTCGGAGATAGTACCACCAGCTCTTTTTGCCCAGATGATATTCCCGAGTGAATCAAATTTTGCCAGAAAAATATCACTGGACCCAACTTGTATTGTTGGTGATGGATATCGATCCGAATGTGAGAGAAGCTGATTAAAAGGATCCGGCAATACATACATTGTTGTTGTTGTCAATCGCAATAGCAGATGCGTAATCAGTATATGTCCCTCCGGCACTTTTTGCCCATATCACATTTCCATTGGGGTCATATTTTACAATGAAGAGATCGGCGATGCCGCCACTTGCATTCGTGAGTGTTATAGCACCAAAAGCAATGGTTGTGCTCGCAAAGGAACCGACTACATATACGTTTCCGCTGTTATCGGTTACGGTTCTGCTTGAATTGTCGTTGAAGGCACCAGAACCGGCTTTGGCCCAGTTCCAGACAGGAGTCTGAGCAAAACTAGTTGTATTTAACACAACTATCGCTAAGGCGAGAAGGTAAATGGTCTGGAAAACGGATTGGGCTTTCTTTCTTCTGATTTGTGGTTTTTTCATTTTGATGAGGATGTTGACTGAAAGTCTGTCAAATGACGGAGTAAATATATGAAAGATACTTATTGTTCCTGAATAACGGTTAAAAGTAAGTAAAGTGTGGAAGATATTACCCGTATGCCTAATTTTCTTATAAAAACTCTTATCGGAGATGACTCCTACTATTTCACTCTTTAACATCCGACGCAAAACGTTATTCACCTAACAACGTCCAACCCAGGTTTCAGCAATACCTATGTTGCAGGAATGTACCTTGTGAATGCGACTACTTTTTGAGCTGAGATTCAGTATGCAGACTGCAAACCCAATTACTGTTTTCTTTTATCCAAGCTGAAGCACACGCACATTTATTCGAAGACTTTTTACCATCGACAGTATACTCTAGTTCGATAAGATATGCAATGACGGCGTTGTCGTTCATAACTTGTACTTCCTCATTGTCAATATTTAAAACTTTTATTTGGTTCCCTTCCCCGGAATCAAACATTTTTTTAAAAGAGGCTTCATCTACACTTCGCACACCCTCTTGACCGGCTACTATGCAAGGGAACCGAGTAAGGCTTTTAACGGTGTCGAAATCGCGGCTTTCCATCGCGCTCCAATATTTTTTTTCGAGTTCAAAAATTTGATTTTCCATATGAATAATTTTTAGATTACTAATGATGAATAAAACCAAAAGAGAACAAAAATAATACCGTTTTATTAATTCAAGTCCTATAGAGTTCTCAAAAAAACTGGTTGTGAAATTCGCAGTTAAAAGGATAATGATGGTAGTTGGTTTTCCATCTTAGAGCTGCCCCAACCCTTTTGGGCTCACAGGAAAAGCAAAATTCGGTTCACGATACCGTTCGTTTCTAGAATGCCTTTGTAAATATATATTGAAATTGGTAGAGTTGGGATTGTTGAAGAAATTTAGGCCGAAATTCGCCCATCTTTTCAACCTAAGTTATTTTTAAAGAGCAACCCATATTGCTATCAAATTACTGAAATAATTTCCGGTCTACTTTGTACCCTAGCAGTCGGGTATAAGTCAACACTTCGACGTTGCTCAATGCAGGCACCGAAAAGAACGAAAAAGCCCCGCATTCACACGGGGCTTTTGCTTAGGGCTTTTTCGTCTACTAGGCTAAATGTTATCACCAGATGCTTCTGCTAATTCTAAATATGCAACTTCAACACTTGTTAAAAATTCCTTAATGATTTCTTGATTTGTCTGAAAAATTTCTGCAATTGAATTTGTCGAAGTATTTCCTACTCTGAGCCAAATGATCTTTGGTGGAGTTCCTTTTAAAACGGAAATGTCGATGAAATCAGAATCAAATGTGACTATGCAAAAATTGTTGTTCTTAGCATATTTCCATATTTCGAAATCTGAAGCCTTGTCTAAATTTAGTCGCTTTGTTTGTTCTGAATCCTGAAAAATGTCTTCAATTTTCTTTATGATTCGAAATGAAATATTCTGATCGAAAAGAAGTTTCATGAAGCTATTCTGATTCTGTGTTCTCTGTCTGCAGCAAAAGCAAGGCAAGCCCGGATTTCAACTTCTTTTAACTCCGGATAATCAATCAATACCTGGTCAACAGATAATCCGGAAGCTAGCCAACCTAAAACATCGTAAACACTTATTCTTGAGCCATTTATGCAAGGCTTTCCGAATCGAATATTAGGATCTATCGAAATATATTGTGTATAATTCATGCCACTAAATTACAAAAGGAAATTCAATCTGGCAATCGGTGGTAACGTCAGTACCTCTAAAAACTCCCTTCACTTCACAAATATAACTCATTTTAAATCGGTTTACCAAATGTTAATTTTGAAGTTGGGAGTGTTTAGGTTTGAAAATAGTAAACCTCGGATTTTGAAATTTATGGTTTTCGATAGGCTGAAAATTCCGAAAAGTAATCGGCAAAGTTCACTCAGGAATTTTTTGAACTTTGCCTTTGATCCCGAAAATAAAAGAAAGTCCGGAAATAATGAGCCAAATCCTCTCTTTCTGCTTGGCTCCGAAGGGACCACTGTTGAACAAGATGAAATAAAAATAGTTCCGATAAAAACCGGCAATACTCAAAATGAACTTCCGTACAACGAATTTCCCGAAAATCACTTTCTGCGGTATGAAAAATAAGTAGAAGTATGTTTGATTTTTAGGACAGTAGATCGATTCTCGGATGCCTTTGTTCCGCCTGGCTGGTTTGTTATCATACTATTTTTTGTTGGCTAATTCTGCTGCTGTTACTGTCCTCGTAAAAAACATTCCATCATAAGTGTTTGTCTGACTAACCGGAAATAAAAATATATAATTATCGTAGTCCACAAGCTTCGAGTAGTCGGAATTAATATTTTCCACTAGTTGTAATTCTAAACCCTTGCCAATGTTATTGAGCATTGTCCCACTTTGATAATGGTGATTAAAAGAACAAAACTTGTCTGAAATATTTAGGTCTATATCATTTGCTAAATAAGCACCGGTCTTATATTTCTGTTTGTAAGGCAATCGCATATTGTGAATGTTTCCGCTTAATGTGATTGTCGTCCAAGTTGGATGTTTAATTAATTGTTTCTTTATTTTGGCATACATTAAACTGTCCCTATCGTCAATATTTTTGCTTTCTCCATTATTTAGATCAAAAAAGAAAATTATCACTTTCGGATTTCTATTTAACCTTAAAATTGTCGAAGCCCAAGCTGCCGAAGCTCTACCGTCAGTTGAACTTTTTAAGAAAAAGTCAGATTGATAAATACTACTGTCAGTTTTAAAATTCAAAAATGATGTCATTAGTTCAGAAGGAATTTCAAAGCCAACTTGCACGCTGTCGCCATTAGCAGTAAAAAGTTCTGTCAAGCCTTTGACAAATTTCGCAGGTTCATTCGTCCCGTGCATTTCGCCAATCATAATTAGTTTTTTGTTGTGCAACAAATCATAAATGCTATTGTCCAAGCTGTCTAACTTGTCAATTTTGATTGCATTGGTTCTAAGTAATGAAGCAAAATCCTGTCCACTTACACTTAGATAAGTGATTGTGAGTGTAAGCAGTATTAATAGAAATTTCGTCATTCGTCTTATGTAATCTCTGTCGCCAAACAAGGTTGCCTATAACAGGAAAGGAATTAAAAAAGAAAAAAAGAAGGGTTTAGGCTTGTGCTGAGCGAAGTCGAAGTAAGCACTACAGTTCGTTTACCTGCACCGTTTGTTAGAAGCTCAACTCTTTGTTTACCAATCAAAACTTGTCCCGCCATGCAGAGAGAGCCTTTCTTTTTTTATTTCTTTTAATCTTACTGCTATCAGCCGTTTTTATTTTGCCGTGAAGATGAGTCGCCTCAATTTTTCACCAATTTTCCTTTCTTGCACGAACCATCTTTGTTTCTCACTTCGTATAGATAAATACCTTTTGCAAGTTGTTCGGTGTTTAAGGTCGTTGATTTTGTAAATGTTTGCTGCAAAAGTTTTCTGGAAAGAATATCGTAAAGGAGAATAGTAGAGGACTCGCTATTATTTTTGCTAACATTTAATTTATCAAAGACTGGATTGGGGTAAACAATTATATCAGAAATCTCACTTAGTTCATTTATTGCCAGAGGGCAGGGGCTTGTAATAATATCAAACAGCCGAACATCGTCCAGAATAAGTTCCGAACAATTGTACGGTGAATTGCCACCAATATGCCCCCAGTTTGTAAACTTAATGGTATGAGTGGTAGAAGTAGCTGCAAATACAATGACATATCTTTTGCCAATACCTGTAATGGGTGGAGTAGGTGGGTCTCGTAATAATATATTTCCAAACCCTAAATCAACAGCGAATAAACCGCTATTTTGGAAAACATTTTGCCATTCTCCGCCAGCCCAAAATTCTAATGCATAAATAACTCCTGTTGTCAATCCGTTTACAGTTTGTTCTAAGCTCAATCCTGTTGCTCCGCCATAGCTGGCATCATTAACTGGATATCCAGTAGGAATACCTGTTGCTTCACAATCTATATTAGTAATGCAAGATGTATCGCTTAATGTTGTAGAACAAGCATTACAAAAATTATTTCCAAAATAAGCAGCATTATCCCCTTCTACAATGATTGATACATTATTATTAGCAGCAATTGCAGAATCTAAAAGGCTTGCATAAGTGTTGTGTCCACCACCGGTGCATGTCCAATTAGCAAAATCACAATCGTAAACAGCTGAATTCGGACAGAAAGAATGACTATGTGAAACATCAGGAATACATGTTGTGTTTTCAAAGCCACCATTTAAAATAAGATTATTGGTGTTGATCAAGACAGGTGCGTTTTGATCATAGCATTGAATACAGAGAACTTGTGCCTCCGTTACAAGTGCAATTGTCATTAAGATTATAAGTATTAATGTTCTCATTGTTTGTAGTTTTAATTAGCAACACTGTTTGTTCGGAGCGATAAAATGGCTGATAACGTCAGACTGTGAAAATACTAATTTCCTCTATTGATTGTTAATTAATTTTGATAATTATTTTAAAAAAGTATCGGGATTTTGAGTAAATTTGAATTAAACCTAACAGAGGGTGTGTAAATATTTTTAACCGATGAAACCGCTTTTTTTTTGGCCAATTGTGTGGGTGCAGCAGACTTAGTGCACTTCCAGCAATTTTCCTAGTCTTTCGTCTCTCTCTTTGTCACCAAAATAACCTTTAATTATATTGGTAATCGTGCCTTTTTCGTCAACAAAAACCAAAGTTGGGGAATCTTTTGTTTTAATTTTTTTAGCAAGTTTTCTACATTGTGAATCAATTATAGTATTACCGTCACCACTCTTTGTACTTGAGTTTTCACACTCAGCAACAATATTAATCGTTATTGGCTCCAAATGAAAATATTGTCTGATGCTAGACCAATCATTCTTTTCATCTGAATTAAAATCTTTTATTTGTTGATTTGTATTTTCTAAAATTATTATTGTTTGGAATTTCTCGGTTGTTAATGTCTGGAGGTCTTTAATTAGCAACATTGCTGGAGGACATCCTAAGTGAGCCATAATAACTAAGGTTCTCTTGCCATTGAAAAAGGAATTTGTTATCATTTTTCCGTCAATTGTTTGATAATTAATTGCAGGAAATTCTTTCGTTTTGGTGAAAGAGGTCAACACCGATAAGAAAATTATAAGAAATACAAAATGTTTCTTTATCATAAGTTTACTGTTAACATTTATCACACGCAACACCCACCACTCCCCTTCAAACCCAACCAAGTTAAATCCCACCCTATTCCAAATCTCCGCCAATTGCGTATATCTATTTTTCAAATGCAGAGCCCTTTTCGTATGCAATAAACGTCAGGTAAATCCGACAGCAATTAGGAGTTTGAAAGATAAAAGGTTTCTTCGAACTTACCAATTCCGTCAATTCCTCTAAACTTCCATCCTAAAAACAAAATAACAGTAATATATAACAAACTTGCAGACTGAAGACACCGCCGCCGCCGCCAACCGCCGCCGCCGCCGCCGCCGCCTACCGCCGCCGCGCAACCGCCAACCGCCGCCAACCGCCGCCGCCAACGCCGCCGCCGCCTACCGCCGCCGCCTACCGCCGACCGCCGCCGCCTACTGCCGCCGCCCCAAATAAAAACCCTCTTTCCCCCGCATAATCTTCTCCTCCGCAGCTCGTCTTATCTCCATACCCACACAAATGCAAAAGGCCATGCACCATTACACGATGAAGCTCGTCGTTGATTTTTACACCATAAGTTTTTGCGTTATCGCGAACGCGGTCGATGCTGATGAAAATATCGCCGCTGATGGTTTTATCGTTGGGAGTGGATGTTGGAAAAGTAATGACATCCGTAAAGTAATTGTGATTTAAAAATTGTTTGTTTATTTTTTTTAGGTAGTTGTCGCTGCAAAAAATGTAGTTCAGTTCGGAGATAGTTTGCTTCTCGCTTTTGGCACATTTTAAGAGCCAGGATCTGATGAGTGTCTTTTTAGAAAGTGTAAATGGTATGTTCTCCGAAAAGAAATTGATTTTGTTCATGAGCGAAAAAATCTTTTAGACTACGACAAAAGTTTTAAAATAATTTCTCAATCCAAACATTTATCAGAGAGTAATCAACATCAGCAAACAAACTCACTAACTCACTAACCACTCGCCCACACTCACTAACGTAACAAACTAACAAACTAATTTTTTTATCCTAACGTATCATTATGCGTTTTAAAATACAACTCCACCACTTTTCCGTTCTCAGAAAAAATAACCTGATCGGCTAAATGCTTCATTAAAAATACACCACGACCTGTTGGCTTTTCTAAATTTTCGGGAGCTGTTGGATCGGGTAGGTTGTAATAATCAAATCCTTTTCCCTCATCCACCACAGTGAACATTACGCGATCACCATCTACTTCATAGCTTACCTTCACTTGCTTAGCCGGATCACATTCGTTACCGTGTAAAATTGCGTTATTAACCGCTTCTGTTACCGCAACAAGTATATTTCCATAAGAATCTTCGTGGATATCATACTCGTTTTTTAAGTCATCAATTACCTTTTCAATAATGTTGATGCTTTGTGGCTGCGATACAATTTGCAGGGTGTTGGAGAATTTTGTTGTTGCGGTCATGGGTTCTTAATTTTCGAGAGTCTGAAAGTAGTAATTTACTAGGTTTTTATAAAATGCATTTAATCCGGGAGGAATCGTTTTCAATAATTCTACTTCCTTCATTTTCAGCTTTTTGTATTCTTCAAATTGTCCGGGACTTCGCACCATGTTGTCGTTGGCCTCGTTTGACTGGCGTTTTTCGTCCTGTTCGCGCTCCCTTTCGGCATTTTCCGACTCCAATAAACGGGTCAAAATTTCCTCCTGGCGACGGAGTGTTTCTGCAGTAATTTTCCGGTTCACCAGGTCTTTTTCGGTTTCCTCCATCTCTTTGGCGAGTTTATCGAGGTTTCCCAATGAGCCCTGACCGTCTTTATTTTCCTGGTTGCTTAGTTGTTGAAGTTCGTTACGAAGTGCCTCCTGTTGAGCCGCCATCCGCGCAAGCTCTTCACTCATGCCACTTCCTTCGCCGCTTTTCTTTCCATCTTTCCCATCACCTTTTTGCTGCCCCTCCATTTTTTTCTTCATTGCTTTCATCTGCTCGTTCAACTTCTCTTGCATCTGTCGCATTTTTTGTGCCGATGGAGAAGGTTTTCCACTTCCCGGTTTTTTGCAACTGCCGCTTCCCGGTTTCTGACTTTTCATCTGCTGCATTTGTTGCTGCATCTGTTCAAGTGCTTCGGTTAAAAGTAATGCTAAGTTATTTGTTGATGTCATTACATACTGTTGTTCAGATCGCGCTTGCGGAACAATACGGTCTTGCAAATGTGCAATCGATTTTGAAATGTTATCGTTGATAGCAGCAATTTCTGTATTCACCACACTCGAAATTTGCACCACTCTTTTACTCAATGCAAACAATGAATCTTCTAAAACTTTAGCATCATCTTTTAATTCACGCTGCCTTTGTGACAGTTTTGTGTATCGCGGATTATTTACATCCATCGTTTTTAATTCCTCCATCAACCCTTCCTGATTCAACGAAAAACGGATGAGGTTTTCAAGCAGCGCACGCAACGCATTCATATCTTCTTCTGCCTGCTCTTGCTCTGCATCTTGTTGCTGTTGCTTCATCTTCTGCGAAAGCTGATCCATTTTTTCAGCAGCACTTTTTTGCGATTGCGATGCTTTTTTCTGTTGCTTTTTATCTCCTGCAAGTTGCTCCTCGCTCTCCTCCATGTCTTTGCTAATCTCCTCCATCTCCTCTTTATTCTCACCTAACTCCTGAGGAAACTCCAGCTCTTTATTTTTTTCTTCTAGTTTTTTTACATCATCTTTCAACTCTTCAAACTCTTTATTCAATTCGTTTTGCTTTTGCTGAAGTTCTTTATTGTCCGATTTATCTTGTTCCGATTTTTGGGCAAGATCTTTTTGTTCTTTCGAAAGCTCATCTAATTTATCAATAGCTTCTTGAAGTTTTTGTTCTACCTCAAGTTGTTTAAATAGCTCAAGAGTACGATCCAATTCTTTTTCGAGATCTTTGTTGTCGAGTTTCATTTCGTCGACCATTTTCTTCACCTCATCTTTGTTGAGTTCGCTCAGCATTTTCTCGAGCTCACGCATCATCTTCTTCATCTCTTCACTCATCAATTTTTCAAAGAGTTCTTCGAGTTGTGTTTTTTTCTCTCTCAGCTGCTCACTGTTGCGCTGATATTCATTTTCCTTCGCGTTGTTTTGTTTATTCTCTTTTTTAAGATTTTCTACCTGCTTCTCCAGTTCTTTTTGTTGCTTTAGCAAATCTTCAATTTTTTTGCGATCATCGTAATTTAGATTTTTCTTTTCAAGCATCTCTCTTGAAATTTCCGCCATCTCTTTTTGCAACTTTTTACTTTGATCAATGCTTTTCTCTAATTCCGATTTCATTTTATCAGAATTCTTGTCTGCATTTTCAGCAAGTTCTTTTAGGGTCGGGGCTCTGAACAGCATCGATTGCGTGCGCGACGATTTAGCACCACTAACACCATCATTATCCCAAACTTCAAAATAATATTCAATCTCTTCACCGGGTTCAATCATCAATGGTTTCATGTTCCACGAATGAAAAAATTGATCTTGATTTACTCCTTTGTTGATCGGTATTATTTGTGATACCTGATCGCGGCTGCGTAAATTTTCTTCACTGGTTTTAATGAATTTGTAATTGAAGGCTAATTTGCTGAAACCATAATCGTCGCGAATCATCCCTTTAAAATAAAATAGTTGAGAGCTAAGCGAATCCTGCTGCTGCTCCGACTGAATAGTGGGATATAAATCGGGAACAACGTTAATGCTGTATTCCATCGGTTCTTTTGCTTCCATAAATTCGTTGGAAGGTCTCACAACATACCCCGTACTTTTTACAAACGGTCGTGCGTATGTGAAAACAGTTCCTTCAGCATTCAACGCATACGTAGTATCTGTAAACTCCAACTTCATATTGGTAGCATTCCTGGAATTAAATTCCCATTTCACTTTTGTGCCCGCCGGAATGTTGAGATCGCCGGTGTTAGTCAATTTTTCAGCAGGCTTTCCTATGTATGAAGGATAGGTGAGCGATACATTAAAATTTAGTACCGAAGGATTTGGAATCGCATCCAGTTCATATTCTTTTGATGTATAACCCTCTGCGAATAAGTGAAAACGTGTCGACTTTTGAATATTACGAAACGTATAATTGAATTTTACAAGGCTCTCTTTATCCAGCTTAAACTGATTCCCATCTATTTCAATATACACTTCATTGGGAACAGTTTTGCCATCAACACCCACAACCAAATTAAAATCTTCACTTTGAATTGCTTTTAAATCTTTGTTCTCCACAGTAAATGTAAATGGAGCAGGAGTTTCAAAATGAGTGCTGTGTTTGAAAAGTCGTTCCGATCCATCAAATAATAAACTTGGAGCGGCAAATAACACTACCACCAAAATTACCATAGGTATAGCAGCATATCTAAAATACTTCCTGTTCTTATTCAAATCAATTGCAGCTGCAAATGGAACAGGTTTTAATTCTTCAATTTTCTGATTAATTCCCGCCAACAACAACTCGTTTTGACTTCCCGACTTATCGGCTTCAGCCTTGAGCTGCAAAGTATTGAGTAACTTATCCTGAACATTTGAAAAGTGAATTCCTATGATAGAAGCCGCTTGTTCATGAGAAATTATCTTTCCCAATTTGTATAAACCCGACAAAGGAATAAAGATAAGTCTCCAAGTGGAAATTCCGGCGGCCAGAATGAAGCTCCAGAATAAAATGGTTCGAATGGTAGTTCCAAAATGCCCAAAATATTCCAGGCTGGTAAAGGCCAACCAAGCGAGTCCTAACGCAGTAAATACATAAATTCCTCCTCGAATCAGTTGATTCTTATAGTACTTCCGAATGAATTCATCCAGCTTCCCAATGAGTATATCGTAATTTCCGGCCATTTTTGTTCCTTACAAAGTTAATAACGCAGAATGATAAAAGGAGTTATATTTAAAGGAAGTTTTCACAGAAGTTTGTTTTAGTAGAAATGCTGTTTAATTTGAAATTGGAAAAGGTAATTTCAAGCTCGTAAGACTTGTGAATACGAAGGTATTTAATTGATAATTAACACTATAGATACTATTTATAAACCAGCTTTCGAATCAATCAGTTGTGCGCCGTTCGTATTATAAGTAATAATAGATTCCAAACCCAGAGAATAAATGACTTTCTGATTACAATTAACTACATGTTTTGACTTCTTAAAATTTTTCTATTTTTACGGGTCATTATTTCAAATGGGAGCAATTATTAAGATTCGGAAGAATATGATTTTCAGAATTACTATTCTATTGTTCTTTCAATTTTTATTGATGATCAAATGTTCATATGGTCAACCATATTCCCGAATCGATTCATTAGAAAAAGTTCTTCAAACAATTCCTGCCAAAGGAGAAAAAGTGGATACGACGAGAATTAATTTGTTGATTGAACTTTCATTTGAGAATCATAAAAGTAATCCCGATAAGGGAATTTTATTTGGAGAAGAGGCATTACAACTTTCACAAAAACTTTCGTGGAACAAAGGCATTGTGATGGCTCAAAATAGAATCGGATTAAATTATTGGGCGAAGTCGGAATATCCGAAGTCACTGGAATATCATTTTAGAGCTCTTAAGTTAGGAGAGGAATCCGGCTTTAAACAAGAGCAAGCAATAGTACTTGGAAACATCGGCCTGACTTATGAAAGCCAACGAAATTATCCGAAGGCGCTTGATTATCATTTCCGTGCTTTGAAAATGAATCAAGAACTTAATGATACGTCCGGCATTGCCAGAAATTTGGGGAATATTGGAATTGTGTATGATGCTCAAGGTAATTTTATTAATTCTTTAAAATATTATTCAGATGCTCTACACCTTTACGAAAAGTTGAATGATCAAAATGGTGTTGCCAGAAATCTTGGAAATATAGGTTTCGTGTATCAGCAACAAAATATTTTTGATAAAGCACTTAGTTATAATTACAAGGCGTTGCAAATGAATGAAGCATTGGGCAACACTATTTTAAAAGCTATGAATTTGGGTAATATTGGTGCAGCATATCTTGGAATTTATGCAGAGCCTGATGCAACTAAATTTCAACACTATCCCGATAGTCTAAAAAAACAAACCGCTGCAATAAAGGCTGAAAAATATCTGAATAATTCTATTACAATATTTAAAGAAATAAATGATCTGAATAGTCTTCAGGAATTGTATGGATACCTAAGCGATCTTCAACTTTTTTCAAAAAATTATAAAGAAGCTCTTTTAAGTTTTAAACAACAAGTGGCCTATCGCAATTCACTTTACAACGATAATAATGAACGGAAAATTGCGCAACTTGAAAAAGATAGAGAAGAGGATTTAAAGCAAAAAGAAATTGCACTTTTAAAAAGCCAGAATGAAGTGGAGAGACTTACTGCACAACGAAGTAGAGCAATAAGCTACGGACTTGCCGGCGCTTTTGTGTTTTTGTTCATTGTAACAGTCGGGTTTTTTAACCAAAGTAAAAAGAGAAAAAAGATGAACCTCGAACTCCAAGCTGCCTACATCGATCTTAAAAACGCACAAAATCAATTAGTAAAAAGTGAAAAAATGGCTGCCTTCGGAACACTTGCCTCGCGTGTGGCCCATGAAATTCAAAACCCATTAAATTTTGTAAATAATTTTTCTGAAATGTCTGATGAATTGGTGAAGGAATTAAGCTCAGAAGAGTTATCGACCGATCAAAAAGAGACATTGAATTTATTATCCGAAAACTTACAAAAAATCCATCATCATGGAAACCGAGCTAACCAAATTGTAAAACAACTTCAACAACATATTAACGAAGGAACTGCACATGAATTTTTTGAAGAAGAATAAATTGGAACTCAAATAGTAATATAAAAAAAGAGCCCACTTTTACATGGGCTCTTTTGTTTTCAATTGAAAACTCCTCAATTTAACGCCATTTCACTTTGCAAAACAAACAATTCCAGTTGCACCAAATTATTCAAAACATCAATCACCCGATCATTATATTGGTCTGATAAAACTGAAAATTCGGGAATAGATTTTGCTGATTTTGTAGATGCATTATATTGTTTGATCATATCTTTCAGCGACGATAGTTTTTTATACTCTTCCGATTCCGGTTCGAAATATTGTGAGGCAAAAGTTTCACCAATCCACGCTTGTTTGTTAACGAAGTCGGAATCGAGTTTTTTAAAACCTGTTTCGTTTTCGAGCAAATACGATTTTAATTCTTCACAAAGTGCTACTATTTTTTTGCTTTGCGCAGAAGTAGTAGAGCTTGAGGATTTATCCAGAAGTTGCATTTCGTTTTCTACTAATTTATTATTGCGAATAAAATAATCGGTAGTTTTTATGTACTGGATTTTTGATCCTTGAGGCGATCGGGCAAGTGACAAAAATAATCCACATCCTGCGACAAGCAGCACAGATGAAACTATGGTATTTATTTTTGTACTAGGATTGCGAATACCTGTTACCAAATTGATAGGTAAATAGAGCAGAATTAGTATTCCTACAGAAACAAGTCCCATCATATTTGCATAGGGCCAATGCATAATTTTAAACAGAATGGCCATACTAATGAGGATGGTAACCAACGAGCCTAAACCTAAGAGAATTTTATCTCTGTTGCTTTCTTTTTCTTTTAGTTTAAGAACAAACATTAGAGGAAGAAAAATGAAACTGAATGTAACAACACCGGTAAATATTCCTGCTGAAGCACCGGGCATGTGCATAAATTTTAACGCAATACCCATCGAGAGTAATACAGCAGAAATAATTCCGCTTCCAATCATTATTTTTTTCATAGCATAATAGTGTTTATTGTTAAGCAGAGTGATGGTTTCTTCTTCAATCTCTTTCAATTCCTTTTTGTAAAAAGTTTTGATTATCGATTCATAGAAGCGCTCGAAGTCTCCACTTTCTTCAAGCTTATTTTCAATGATGCAACAAACATGATCCAGCAAATCATTTTGCAGGCTCTCCATCTCAACTCCACGCGCGCGAATGTCGTTGAGGATGTGGTTTATTTGTTGGTCACTGAGATGATACATTTTGGTTTTATGGTTTTATGGTTTTATAGTTGTTGGTTTTATAGTTTTATAGTTTTATGGTTTTATAGTTTTATAGTTTGTTAGTTTTATAGTTTGTTAGTTTTATAGTTTGTTAGTTTGTAAATTTACTGAGTCCTCCGAAGCTCTAAGTAAAATTTATATTATTTCTGATATTTTAAAGAGCGTCTTTACACTTTACACTTTACACTTTACACTTTGCACTTGTCACTTGTCACTTGTCACTTATCACTTGTCACTTGTCACTTATCACTTGTCACTTGTCACTTGTCACTTATCACTTGTCACTTGTCACTTGTCACTTGTCACTTGTCACTTTGCACTTGTCACTTGACACTTGTCACTTGACACTTGTCACTTGATACTTGTCACTAAAACACCGATCAAAGTGATGCATTTGCTTTATTCAAAAATCATCTGGTACTTATTTCGGGTATATCAAGCAGAAATTTCATTGTATTCATAAAGTCCGCAAGTTCATTTACCTTTTCTGTAGTCTTGGTTTTTCCTGTAAGACTTAAACTATAGTATTTTCTCACACGTTTTCCTATGAATTCTGTTTCTACTGTAACTAAACCATCGTCCTCCAATGCGTGAAGCGTTGGATAGAGTGCTCCTTCAGTTATTTGAATTTTATCAAACGTGAGTTCTTTTACCTTTTGTGTGATTTCGTATCCATACATGCGGTTGTTATTGGAGAGCAATTTCAACACGATGGTTTTTAACGTGCCTTTTATGAGTTCGGAAGAGTAGATCATGGTTAATTATTTAATTTGATAACGCAATGATACATAAGAATATTATGCATTATACAAATAGGTATGAATTATTTTATAAAATATTGATAATGAACTATAAAAGTTTTCTAAAAATTCTATAAGAGCTCTGAAACCGACATTTTCCTCCGGCAAAAAAAAACGAGAATGAAAAATTTCCAATAGCCAATATAAAAATTAAACTTCAAATTGTATTGGACATTGGATATTCGTTATTGGACCTTCTCGTATAAACACCATGCAGTGCTAAAAAGTAGTTCTGCGAAAACGGTTGATTAATTCACAATCAATTTACGAGAAACAGGAATTTTATCAGCTGAAGTAACTTTTAAAATATACATCCCTGATGCAATTTGAGAAGGTATTCTCAAAATCTTTTTGATGATTTCCAGCCTGATCAATATGCATAATCAACTGCTACAACACGATTGCCAACAACATCAAATAATTCAACTGTTAATGTGCCGGTTTGCTCGGAGTTAATATTAATATAGATGGAACTGTTTTTCGAAACAGGATTAGGATAAACCGATAAATTTATTTCTGAAGCAAGTTCAATGTCGGAAGAAGTAAGATCATTATGATATCTTACTGCTGTAATATCATTATGCAATCCATTATTACTTTTGCCGGCAATTACTATTTTCCCATCTGCCTGCAACGCCATTGCTTCAGCTTCTTCATAATTGGGTGTAATAGGAGTAATGGTTACACCATTTGTACCAAACGTATTATCAGGCTGACCGTTTGATGTATATCTCGCTATCATAAAATTATTATCATTAGGAGGAAATTGTCCTCCATTACCGGCAATTAAAATTTTTCCGTCGCTTTGAACTTCTACATCAAAAGCAACATTCATGTCGCCATAATGGTATTGCACAACTCCTCCGTTACCAAAATTTGCATCTAATACACCAAGGCTATCGTATTGCAATAACAAAGCATCAAATCCAAAATTTGGTAAGGTTGTAAATCCAGATACCAAAATATTCCCATCAGGAGTCACTTGCAATCCATAAGCATCATCAACAAGACCGCCAATAGAACTTGTTACTACACCATCGCCGCCAAAAGTACTATCAGGTGTTCCATCAGTGTTGAATCGTGCTACCACAATTTCAAAACTAAATTGTCCACCCGGAGTAAGACCTTGATCCAGGTGACCGCTTACCACTATTTTACCATCCGGTTGCAGTACTACGCTTGTTAGTTCGTTATCAATCGAAATAGGAGTTATTGTTGCAACCCCATTGGTACCAAAAGTGGAATCAATGGATCCATTTTCATTCAAACGAACAACTACCGGTGCATTATTAAAATTTGAATCAAGGGCTGTGCCGGCCAAAATTATTTTGTGATCGGGTTGTTCTACCATTGCATAAGCAAAATCATCACCGGTACTAATTTCCGGTGTCACCATTCCATTTGTACCAAAAGTAGAATCAATAGATCCATCTTCATTAAGTCGAATCACCAGCATTGAAAACTGAAAAGCAGGGTCTGCAGCAGCTCCTCCTACAAGTATTTTACCATCACTCTTTATGCAGGTCTCATAAGCATATGATTCATTGAAAATGGGTATTATCAAAGATCCGGTTGAATTGAAGGTGCTGTCAAATGATCCAGATGGTAGTAGCCGTGCAATAAGTAATTTTCCTGAAAAGGAGGATGTGAATGCGGTACCTGACAAAACAATCTTTTGATCAGCCGGTTGGATTTTAACATCTGTAATATTATCAGTAAAGCCGTAATCGTGGATAAATATTCCGGTACCGTTAAAGGAGGTATCAAGCGAACCGGCAGACTGAGCATTAATGTTGTTTGTATGGATAGCCAACAGGAATGCTAATGATAGATAAATATTTTTCAAAATAGTCAAGGTTTAGAATAGTATGCAAAAGTACTTGTTTCTTAAGATTTTGGTTCAAAAAACACAAGTGCTTTAGTAGAATGTTTACTACAATAGTTACTATGCGATGTTGCTCCTAATATATAAAAATACCGGCAATTCAATTATTTAACAAATCAAAGGTATGCTTATGTTGACCAATAAGGTGGATCTTTTACAACTTCACAATTTTTTCAACGTGATGTTTCCCATTATCTGTGTTAACGAAACTTACAAAATATATTCCAGAATCCAGTGATTTAATATCTACAGTAGTATTTGGTTGTATCAAATTTTTAATTACAATTTTACCTAAACAATCGGTTATTATTAATTGATCGTATAAGGAATTGTTTTTCATAGTAACTGAGAATTCAGTATTTGCAGGATTGGGATATATACTGATGATATCATTAGAATCAATTTCATTCAATGAAGTGGAGCAGTTGTAATTATTGAAAGAGGGAATTTGCAAAGTGACATAATTCCCATATCCATTCGGACATCTCCCAACAGAAATGTCATCCAACTGAGGACCATATGAGATGCTGTCTAGAACAACATTGTTGCCCTTTGTTAACATCAGAAATTCGCCATTTGCTGAAAGTTTAAAATTACAATGCAAATAACTGGGGGTAGTATTTCCTTCATCTGCCCAAATCATAAGAAATCCATTTGCAGGAATTGTAGCATTTGACGGGAATGTGAATTTAGTTGGATTGGTGATGTCATCAGTTAAGTACAAACCATAAAGCGAAAGAGGTGTTGATGTGTTATTATATAATTCAATCCAGTCTTCATACTCAAATAATTCATTTATTTGTCCACTGGCATTACTTGCTAAAAACTCATTTATGACCACTTGTCCGGCTATAACGGTATTTGATTGTGTCATAATGGTATAGAATTCATGCTCTGCTCTTTCGGGTGAAAACATGCCTGCATCATTATTTTCTGCATAAATGTAATATTGAGTAATGAAGGAATTAATTGTGAAAGAATTGCCATATACATTGTCACCGGCGGCTCCATCATTGTGTGCTCCATCATCAAACATTTGCCAACGGATAAATTTGTCATCTGTATCCATTCGGAAGCCTAAATAAACAGAGCTGCTGTTTGTATTGGTAACAGTGGCAGTAATGGACACCACATCATTTAATGCCGGATTATTGTTGCTGGAAGTTACATTTGAAATAACCGGAGGAATATATTGAAAGTCGGAATTACTTTGCAGATAAGCTACTCTTGCGCCCATCAAATTGCTGATTCCGGGTACCATATAACTTCCAACAGGATAGTCGGTATTTAATCCCCCCTGAAATTGTGTATAGGTAAAAAATTTATTGTTATCGGATTGAACTGCTGTATCGATTATAGAATGTAGTTGAGAAGCAGTTGTTAAATATGCACTATTCGTAAAATTTTCATTAGTTATAGTTCTCACATGAGCGAAATATTGTTTTTTTAATGAAGCATCATTCATCACTGCATTAATCAAAGGCCAGTATGGATCACTTGCGTGGAATGTTGGATCCAACTGTTGCATGTTCAAAATGCTCAAACTTCCCATGCTTGTATTCCCACTTCCCACATATGGAAATCCACCCAATGACATATTTAGATCCCATACAATCGGGTTGAAACGATCGGTTTTGTCTTTGTATAAATAATAGTTCTGACAAAATACACCCGTGTAACTATCCAGGTTAACAAGAACTGAATTGAAAGCAAGCATCCACAGCACTCTGTCAAGATCCATACTGTTACTTAAACTTGAAGGATAATTAGTAACCGTATCACATAGTTGAACCAGCTCATTCCAGCCATAGGTGGATTTTAGTTCGTAATAATTATAATAGGAAGAGCTATCTGCAAGTGGAATGTAGCGAAGGCTACTTTTTGTAGTTGGGCCGGGCGTAACAATTGGGTTGCATTTGAAAAAAGTTTTCGATGAAGAATTGAAATGATTGGAGAGAAAGTCTTTGTTTATGCTTTCATCATTTGAATACACACCAATATAAGTCCCATTTATATATAATTGTGCGAAATTTGATCTCGGGCAATCCATATACCTCTGTAAAATGTCGTAAGAAAGTACTTCCCGAATCATGCTCGGATCGGCATAGCCATTCCCCAGTTTTATGTCGGCAATACCTTGATACGATTGCGGAATGATATTGTCAAGTTCAATATGGATTGGATTTTTGATGTAGGAAGAATCATAAGAACTGTTTCCTTTATACTTTACTCCGGCACTATTGAATTGTAGGCCATTTACTTTCACCCAGTCTGAAGTAAGGTAGCCATCAGAACCATATTTGGCTGTGTCCATCTGATAATCCCAATTCGGTTGTGAAAAAAATATTTCTATTGTTTGAATGGTATTTAAGTCGTAAAATGTACCCTGTGACCACGAAATTTGTGCTAAAAATAGAAATATTGAAACACTCAACAGAAATTTATTGAAATTAAGCATTGTTTTTGATTTTAGGAATTGAATCTATATTGAATAATTAAGGATTTAATAACCGGTGTTAAAAAGTAGAGACGCCATATTTGACGTCTCTACTTTTCTAATTAGTACCTTTTGCATTTCATTCTCTCGGGCTATGTTATTTAAACGTTATTCAAAAATCAACTTCGCCGAAGCAATACTAGTTTTCCCATTGTTGATTTTAATAAAATAAACTCCGGATTCAAGCTCTCCTTTTGCAATACGCAATTGGTTTCCGGTGCAATTTTGAAATTCCTTTATCAAACGACCGGTTACATCTATAAGGGATACAGAATTAATATCACTTGTATCGTTCCATTTTAATATGGAGTAATCGGCTGAGGGATTTGGATAAACAGTTACTTTTTGAATTGATGCAGTTTCATAAATTCCAGTTAAGCAGGGTCCGCAAGAACCAAAACAAACCATCGTTAACAGTGAATCACTTGATATAGTTATTTCACGGCTGCTGTTTACGGAACAAATCCCCGGAATAGTTTCTTCGGTGCCTAGAGCATTTCCATTATAAAATTTGTACTCATATGTTCCTGCAGTTACATAGGAAATTATCTCATAAACATTAGAACCAAAACTGTATAAAATGGTAGACTGTGGATCCCATCCCTGAAAATTTCCTGCCACATGCACACCATTTGAAGAGGCTGTTTCGAATTGCATATCTACAAAAAATCTAACCAATGTTAATCCCGCAGGAGCATTTTGTCCAAACAAAATAGCTCCAACAAAAGTGGTATCATCAGCTAATGAATCAACATATAACCAGCGGTTATCATTAAAGTTATAGCCAACTCTTGAAGGTTCCGGGACAAATTCGGCTTCGTAAAACTGATCTCCATTCACAAATTTATATTCATATTTTGTGAAGGCCGGAATATCAATTATTATGCTATAAATTTCACTAGTTCCTTCTTGGGTTAAAGGGGTGGAAGCAGAATTCCAATCACCTCCCGGAAAACCCGCAACATCTTGAAAGTCGCCTGATACATGCATGCCTGTAGCCAGCACAGGAATGCCTGTCATATCACAAGAAAACTTTACTTTTTTTGCGAAGGCACTATGTGTCAATATAACTATTAGAAGAAGAATTACTGTTTTTTTCATGAGTAGCTTTTAAATCGTATTGAGAATAAATGATTAATGGTTAAGAGTAATTTTTTTGGTAACATTTCCGATTTCATCATTTCGGATGGTGATGAAATATATTCCATTGGCGTATCCTGAAAGATCTATTGAATGCAGGTTTCTTTCTTTCACCAAAACATTTCCAATTTGGTCGCTGATTAAAACATCAAATTCATTTGTTATTGAAGTATTTTTTATTTGAACAAGTCCTGTTGTTGGATTTGGATATATACTTATTGCATCATTCAAATTCAGCGTTTGAACTCCCGTTGGAATTGTGTAAATATAGTCGATGGAATATCGTAACACACATCCGTTTGCATCAGTTATACGCACGAGGTAATTTCCTGATTGAGTTGGAACATAAAATGCATCGGTAGCACCCGCAATCTGGTACCCGTTAAAATACCATTGATAAGTAGTTGCCGGAGTTGAAAACAGCGTGTCGTTACTTAACGAAACAACCGGTATGGCCGGAGGTGTATTGAACACGTAGCAACTATCGTAACGGAATGCTTTGGGTACCGATCCACTGGCTGTCTTAGACCATAACAATGCTCCTGATGGATCAAATTCTTTTATCACACCCGCGGTTGCTATACAGAGTAACTTGTTTCCATTTGGTAATACTTGAAAATTTCCCATGTTACTATTGTAACCACCACTGGCCTGACGAAGGGTATACGATGCAGGTGTATAGGCACTTCCCGGAGTGATTGAGTAATTGTATCCATCATAAGGAGGATCAACCTGATCGGCACAGGACGCATTATTGGATATGCCCTGGTTGTTATAACCGACCAGATATCCGGGATTCGGAACATTTTCAGGATTCCAATGTGCATCGTGAACGATTTTTAAAATTTGGGTTCCTGTAGCACCATAAGCAGCCGGATTGCCCCATCTATAAAGAATATCGCCACCTTTACCTGAATTTCCTCCACTGTGAGAAGCTGCTTCGGCAGTAGTTGTACTATGGTCAATAACATAAATTTCGTTCAGGTTATGACAACTAAATGCAATCTGATTAAGCATCGGATTAAATGAAACCCCATTCATGTGCATCCAGTCTTTTTGTGTGTTGTAATTGATGTTGAGTAACTCAGGATGATCTACAATGGATGTTTGATAATTGTCTTTTGCAGGATACACATTTTGAACTAAGTGGTCCCACGCATGCCATTCCCAAACTATATTCCCACCGTTCATGCCAACAGGTTCAACTTCAATAATTTTATCAGGCCACATTTCAATATTAACTGTTGATCCTGCTGCGGAAACCTCTGTCGCTGTCTTTCTCTCATACGAAATAAGCAATACATTTCCATTTGGCATCGGACAAATATCATGATGGGTGCAGTATTGAGTTGTAGAGTAAACATAATCCCAAATGACATTTCCATTATAGTCCACTTTTTGTACCTGCCCGCAAATTGGTCCGCCTGTAAATGAATTCCCCCCTTTTGAAACCGATCGTAATAATGTTCCTCCGGGCAATAGATATGATGAATAACCTGTTTTTGTGGCTGTAGTGTGTGACCAGGTATGAAAATTTGTTCCGTTTGTATCTATTAAATAAGTAGTGGTTCCATTCATGGTGCTGTACAAAGTGTAATCTCCCCATTGCTGGGCATTTGCGAAGGAGGAAACAAAAAAAGAAAAAACAAGTGTAAAACGCAGGTAATTAAGTTTGTTCATATAGTTTGGGATTTAAGGTTGGCTTAACAAGGGCATTTTGATCAATATTGTTGAAGATAGTTTAATTTTTTACGAATATTTTTTATTGCCCTCTATAAATCAGCTAAAAACTTCAAAAATTTTGGCCGAATCCTTTTATACGCAACCTAGTCAATAGTTTAAAATATCCCCTCAAGATATTACAAATCACCCTATTTTCTAAATTTATTTAATAAATGACTGATAATCAATGGTATGCAAATTCAATGAAGCGCTATTCAGCGATAACTTTCTTTCAGTTTGTAAATTCCTGCATTTAAGGAGTTTTTATTAAGGCAGAATTAAATCTGTTGACCGTTGCTTTTTAAAGTCACACAAATATACATTTTGTAGTTTTGCCGTAAGCACTCTTTTGATCAAAAGTCTCAAAAAGAAACTATCTTATGTATTTTAGTTCAACCAGTAAGCGACTTTCGATTGATCCGATATCTTTAAATGATTATGAATTTATTCAACAACTAGTCAATTCCCCCGGATGGATAAAATTTATTGGCGATCGTGATATTCATTCAGAGTATGCATCGAAAGCCTATATTCAAAAAATATTGGATAATGATGAGGCACATTATTGGGTGGTTCGCTTAAAACATAATTCTTTGCCAATTGGAATAATCACGTTCATGCTTCGCAGTTATCTTTCTCATTACGATTATGGATTTGCTTTTTTGCCGGAATATGGAAAACAGGGCTATGCATTTGAAGCTGCTGCAGAAGTATTGAAAGAACTTAAAAAAAATCCCGAGTACAAACAGATTCTTGCGATCACTCTTCCAGATAATGTGTCGTCAATTAAATTAATTGAAAGATTGGGATTTGTTTTTGAAAAAGATATTGTAATTGATAACGAAGAGTTGAGGATGTTTATACGGGAACAAGTTGATGGAGGTAAGTTAAAAATTGATTTATGATATTCAGAATAGAAATTTTATCTCCAAAAAAGCTTATCGGTAAAAATCTTCCCATGTTACTGGCTGAAAATAAAACCGGTGAATTGTGGAGGAATTTTGGATTCTGATAAAGAATAAACCTATTTGAATATTTGCATATGACAGATTTAAAACATTTATTAAATAAATTATTAGTGAAAAGGATTTTATTTAAAATTCTTATTTTGAATCTTTTATTTTCAAATCATGCTCTTGGCCAAAACGCAACTGAATTCGCTTATCATATCAACTCCATTTTCCCCGACAGCATCAAAGCCGGAAAAGAAATAGGTAAAGACATTGGTTCACTAGAGGGAATTAATGATCAGATCATCGATACACTCTACAATCCCGATGGCTACCTGTTGCAAACTTCATCTTCAAAACGGGATGTGGACTTATATTTTGCTGCGAAAAACGGGAATTCCTTTACGGTTTATCCAATGGGAAACTGGGCAGCCGGTTCGAAATTTATAATTAGCCGGATTGATTTCGATGGAAAAGGAAGTAAAGAACTGTTGTTGATCAACCACCAGGAGAAAAAGCAGTCTGAAAATAGTTCTGCTGATTATTGTGAGCAATGGCTCTCCATTTGGAATCTGGATTCCGTTGAAATGCTGGCACTCTTTCAGAATTATACCAGTAGCCGGTTGACTGAGCAAAATTCAAAAGTAATTTCTGACTGTTATAATTTTATTCCTACAATCTGGAAAAATGAAATTAGTTTCGTGCAATCCGGAAATTGTAATATATGTAATGAGAACATTTCTTCAAATGTTGTTATACCCTTTAATGTAAAGTATAAACTTACACCAGGTGGATTGTTAAAATTCAACCAAAGCGGAGGTTTTTATCACATTTCAAAGAACGGAAATGTTGTTCCGAATGTAAGTGGTAAATACAAATTGTATAAAGATAAAACGCAAAGGTTTTCTTTTCAGATTCCGAAGGAATGGAACATCGTTCAGGATAGTGAAGGTGAGTTGGATGATATGGCTGTTCCTGCAAAGGTGGATTCCAATTACATGGATTTTGTGGAAAATGGATTTTTCAAAATAGAAACATTCAGCCCTGTTAAATGTGATTCTGTATTTTTGCGAAACGAAGGATTTTCCGGAACTGATTCAAGCTATTACACTTATGGAACTCAATTCATAAACTCGAAAAATTTGAATGATGCATTTGTTGCAAACCCGATTGAAGGAAAAGGATGGCGTGGATATGTGCATTTATCGCTTTGTGGTCAACTCCGGAATAGCAGGCGGGATTCACAGGGAGATATTTGTGAGAGTATCTATTTTTATGACGGCAAATACAGTATTATAAAGATTTATACATCCGGAACTGAACTGAATGAGGAATTCCGTCAGGTTATCATAGAGAGTTTCCGCTTTTTTTAGCCATTTTGCGGATCTGAATTAATAGTATTTTCATTATTTTCTTCTATTTGGTATTTTCAATTGCAATATATTCTACCTTAGGACTAGATTTCGACTTACCTGAATCAAATAAAGAACTTTAACCTTTCACGACAAATCCATCATGCAATCAGACAATCAAAGGAGAACGGCAACTATAATGTTTACTGATATTGCCGGCTATACAGCGATGATGCAGAAGGATGAAACTGATGGATTAAAGAAACGGAATCGCTTTAGAGAAGTTTTACAGAAACATCATAATTCTTACCATGGTGAAATTATAAAACACCTGGGAGATGTTGCTTTAAGTGTTTTTAAAAATTCCTTAAATGCAGTGAGGTGTGCAGTGGAAATCATGAAAGATTTGAAATCCCCTGTAGAGGTTCCGGTACGTATTGATCTCATGCGAACTTTATTTCTTTTATCCATTATTGCATTTATTTCAGGATGTTCTCAAAAATCACCAGATAGAGAAGCTGAAATTATCAATATTGATTCCACATTGAATTCCTGGCATGCCGCCGCTGCGAAGGCTGATTATAAAATGTATTTTAATCTCATCGCAGAAGATGGTGTTTTTATAGGCACCGATGCCACTGAGAATTGGAATAAAAAAGATTTTATGGTATGGGCAAAACCTTACTTTGATAAAGGCAAAGCCTGGAGTTTTACTTCACTCGAGCGTCATATTTATTTTGATAAATCGAATGAGCTGGCATGGTTCGACGAACTGCTAAATACTCAAATGAAAATATGCAGAGGCTCCGGTGTACTGGTTAAGGAACATGGTGAATGGAAAATTAAACAGTATGTTTTATCCATGACTATTCCAAATTCAAAGATGGATACCATCGTGAACATGAAGAGTGCCATCGAAGATGAATTACTGAAATCCTTCAAATAGATACTTCTCCAACCAATCGTTTTCTGGGCGGCCGGGCGGGCTATCCGCTGTACTCCCTTGCTTGTATTTTTACATTTGAAATGCATGCAACCCTTATAATCTTTTAAAATGAAAAATTCTTCTGTTCAAAGCAAGGGGGTGCCGCTTCTATCCCTGCCGCAAAATTTGATGTTCTGGTAAGCCCATGAAGGAGCCTGATTTTGTTTGTTAAGTAATCTATTTTTACCTACTTTTAGTGCTCCGGATAAATTATAAAATCATAAACATCATATTTATATAAAATGAAAGGGAATTCAATCATCTCGTATCATTGTTTCAAAATTGTATTTTTACTGTGTACGCTCTTTTCAAAATCAAATGGCCAGAGTTTAGAATGGGCAGTTGGTTACGGATCTTCCTATCAAAATTTCGGTCTCAACATTGCCGGCGATTTTGTGGCAGTTGATGATAGTGGGAATGTATATATAACAGGTTTATATATTGATAGTGTTGACTTTGATCCAGGTCCGGGTGTTACTTTAATGGCTCCACAAGGGAGTGATGCTTTCATAGTCAAACTGAATGCCTCAGGAAACTTTGTGTGGGTGAAAACATTTACAGGTTCCGGATCTCTGGAGCCCGACGAACTTATATTTGATCATCAGGGGAATTTACTTCTAACAGGTCGTTTTATTTATGATATCGATTTCGATCCTGGACCCGCTACTGCCATTGAAACCGTTTCTAATGCAAAACGATTTGCATTGGTAAAACTTACCCCTGAGGGTGATTTAATTTGGTATCGGATTTCGGAACCTTCATTACCTATGGGTTGGGGAGCTTCTATCGTAACTAATGATCTGAATGAAATTTTTGTTCTCGGAAATTTTGTTTTCCAGGGTGATGTAGATCCCGGACCTGGTGTTTATACAATTATTGCCGACACTTCCAATCAGATATATGTCATGAAACTTGATAGCTCCGGAAATTTTGTTTGGGTAAAAACCACCTCTGGCATTTACAATTCCTATGTGAGACCAAATGATTTGAAACTGGATTCTCAGGGATCTATTTATGTGGCCGGCTGGTTTAGAGATTCTGTCGATTTTGATCCCGGAACTGCAGAAAATTACATGGTTGGAGCCGGTTATAGTGATGCTTTTTTATGGAAACTCGATTCATCAGGAAATTTCATTTGGGCACAATCTTATGGCGGCAATGCACAATTTGCCGTTGATCAAATATCTGCTATCGCTTTTGATAATTCAAATTTTGTATATATTACAGGATCTTTCAGAGGGGTGGTTGATTTTGATTTTGGTCCGGGTATTAATACCTTGAGCTCTCCAACCTCAGAAAGTGTATTTTTTGGAAAACTCGACTCAAATGGATTACTACAATGGGTGCGCAGTTTACCCGACTCCTATTATTCAAGAGGTGTGGGGATAACCATTGATTGTGCCGGATCTGTTTACCTCAATGGCATGTTCGGGGGCACATTGGATCTTGATCCTGGCACTGGAACGCTATTGGTTAGCAGCAGTTTTCGTGAAGGTTTTTTTGGGAAATACACTCCAAATGGTGATTTGATTTGGGCCTTAGCTACAGGTGGTTTAATTAATGATGAGTATATCACTTTGATTCAGGATTCTTATGGGTACGTATATGCCTACGGTTATTGTCAGGATTCCATTGACCTTGACCCGGGACCAGACACCATTTTATTTACTGCCGACAACCAACAAGGTATATATGTTCAAAAATTCTCCGGATGTTCGTGTATTATACAAAGCGATCATATATGCTCTGGCAGTGACTATACTTTTCCCGATGGAGTAACTGTTCAAAACATACTATCTCAAACATTGCACACCAGTGTTTTCCCAACAGGAAATGTTTGCGACAGTGTAATAGTTACTTCATTAACAGTGGATAGCCTTCCAATTGTGCATTTAGATGCTTTTGTTGCAGATACAATTTGTATTAATTCTCCTCCAATAGCACTTCCCGCAGCCACACCTGTCGGTGGCACTTATTCAGGTTCAGGAATATCAGGGTCAACTTTTGATCCAGGAATTGTGGCTCCCGGAAATTATACAATTTACTATTCTTTCATGGATTCAAATCAATGCGAAAATTCCGATTCCACGTATCTCACAGTAGATCTGTGCACAGGTGAAATGGAACAGCAAGTGGTGGTAAATTTCAGGATGTTTCCAAGTCCTGTAAAAAATGAAGTTGCCATTGAATTGATAAATGCACAATCACAATTGACCACAATTACTATTTATAATATTTACGGACAATTTATCCGGGAATTATTTTCTGACAAAGTTGATATTGATGAATGGAATATGAAATTCGACGTCAGTGAATTGAAGGTTGGCGTTTATGTGATATTTGTTAAAGGGAGATCCTCATTTACGGAAAGAATTATCAAAATGTAATTAATTATTACTATTCGAATTTTAAAATTATTTATTAGTTTAGATGTATGTTAAAAGCACAACTCGAACTCACTAACGAACAAACTTCACCATTGTTTCGCATCATGTGGATTTATAATGCCACTGAACCAACTCGTAGACAATTCGAAAATAATATTTGTGCATTTCATATTGGTAACGGATATATTTTGTCGGTTGCACACAATATTAAAGCAGAAGCACAGCTTTTAAAATCATTTACCGAAACGGTATATCGTGAAAATATCCTTCCTCATTTAACTGCCGAGCAAGTACTCTTATTTAGCCGATGTTATTTTCACGATCAAGTTTCAAACACCAGACATTTACATACTGCGAATCCGGCAGATTTTCAAAATGTAGTAACTGCTTTCCGACAAATTAACTTCGATACCAGATGGTTATCACTCACCGAAAAAAATATATGCAAACCTCATTTAATAGTGCAATTTAAAGACCCTTTGTTTTATCAGGATACCGAATTGAGCAAACAATTTGATGCAAATTCAAATTTTGCAGAACCCTCTTTAAGCAGGCATACTTTTTTGATTGAAGTAGAATTGGTGGAAGGATTTTATAGTGATGATATTGCCCTCTATAAAATTATAAATACTTCTGATGAAATCATAAATAAAATTCCTTCCATCGAAATTGATTTTTCATTATTAAGCGATCAGCAACAAAATTATTATTGTTTGCAAAGTTCTCCGGGAGGATTTTTAGGCAGACTCATTAACAAAGCACAAATTGAAGGCTACCTCGATCATCATGGCACCTTCGGCGATCGCTTTGGAGGTAATTATACTTTCGAAGGTTTGCGATACCTTATCAAAGGATATTTCCGTTTTGGTTCCTCCGGTGCTCCCTATGTTTTTTATGATGAAAATAGTGGAACGTTTAAAGCTAACGCCATTCAAAGCGAAGCCTGTCCGCTGCAACTTTCAATCAATAATAGCAGAGAAGGGAATTTTCAATTTGTAAATGCTTTGGCCTCACCGTTAAATATTGTGGAAAAAAGGATAAGGAGTTTGATTTCTAATGAACGGAGCTTATGATTTGAATTGCAAATGGAAAGCCGAACATTTTTCAAATTCAAACTTGTTTAAGTTCAACTTTCTTATTCATATTGTTGTTTAATTTTATGTGCCAGTTGCATTAATAAATTAGATCGTTTTCAAAAACTGATTTTAGGATCAATCTAAATTCTACCTTCTCAATATACTTAATGTGATTGAATTGGATCAAATTAGCATTCTTTAATTTTACTTGATCCCGCTCACTGTGTATCAAAGACATTGTGCATCAGTATCATATGCTGAATATGAAGTGTAATTTATTTTGTATATTTATTCTAAAATTAGTATTTTTACTAATTGGTATGCTAAATTCAAAATAATTACCTCCATAGAGATATGGATGAATAGCACTGATAAATAATCATCGCCTAGTGCCGTCAACTTATGCTCAACTCATGCTTTATGTAAAATAATTTTAAAGTTAATGCTATGAAAAAGGTATCTATTCTATTAATTTGTTGGTTATTCTCAATCACAATTTTTGCTCAAAGCAAAATCACGCCTTCCCCAATAATTTTTATTTATGATGCCAGCGGATCGATGTGGGGAAAAATGGATGGTAAAACTAAAATGGCTATTGCATCAGAAGTTTTATCTTCGGTGGTAAACAAGCTACCCGATAATCAAAAAATAGGATTTGTGGCCTATGGACATCGCAAGGAGGGTGATTGTAAAGATGTTGAATTTTTAGTACAGACTGAAAATGGAAAAAAGTCTGAGGTAATTTCTTCATTAAACAACATTAACCCTTTAGGGAAAACTCCTTTAGCATATTCGGCTTTGCTGGTAATTGATAAACTCCGTCAATCAAAATTAAAAGCAACTATCATTCTGATCACAGATGGAATTGAATCTTGTGGTGGGAACATATGTGATGTAATTCAAGGTGCAAAGAAGGAAGGAATTGATTTCAAATTACATATTATCGGTTTTGGATTGAAGGCCGCTGAAACAGAGCAGTTGAAGTGCGCGGCAAAGGCCGGAGATGGGAATTACTATGACGCAACTGGTGCTGTCGGTTTGAGTGAAGTGCTAGATGAAGCAACCTCTCAATCGGTTGACAAGCCCAAAGGAAATGTTTCAGTCTTTGCCTTTAAAAATGGAATTCCAATTGATGCCTGGGTTAAAGCGTACGATGTTCTTGCTAAAAGGGAACCCATCAGCGTGAGGACTTATCAAGATACAGCATATTTTTATTTGCCACCAAGCAAATATAATTTTGAGGTTACACCTTTAGAGGGAAGTGATGTAAAAAAGGTAACTGTTGCAGGCATCCAAAGTTTTGAAGATAAAATTGTGCATCAAAATGTTAGCTTTGATGGGGGTAAAATTAAATTAGTAACCACCAACAATGGTGAAAACTGGGATTGTATTGTAAAAATTATAGATCAGGAGGGCAAGGTTGCCGCTTCTCTACGGATGTATCAAGAGCCGAAGGAAGTTGAAGTAAATCCAGGAACCTATAAAATATCCATCCAGGCACTAGTGGAACTGAAAGGAATGGAAACATATGCAGAGCTGGATAAGGTTGTAGTTAATTCAGCTGAGATTACTCCTGTTTCTTATGCATTTTATTCTGGAAAATTTGCTCTAAATGTTAAGGCTGATGGTAAATTAATTGATAGTGTTGTGAATATTAACGATTTGATTTCAGGAACAAATGTTGCAGCCGGCAGAACATACAATAGAGAAAAGGAGTTTTTGTTAACCCCGGGAAAATATAAGGTGAAAGTCGCACCATTGGGTGATTTTAAGGATAGAAAGCCTCAGGAATTTACAATTGAAATATTAAAAGGTCAGCGGGTTGACAAGGAGCTTATATTTTGAAATAATTAAAATTTTGATGGAAAACTTCTGCTTACCTTAACAACTCTTACAAACGCTCCAACCAAAAACAAACTTCATAAATGACAATTATATGTATAATTCCCCTTTAATCGTTGAACATTTATATAGCACTCCCTCCGAAAAAATTTGGAGCGCCATCACCAATAGCAATGAAATGAAAAATTGGTATTTCGATCTTAAAGAATTCAAACCTGAAGTTGGATTCAAATTTGAATTTACCGGAGGACCGTCCCCTGAAAAACAATATGTTCATTTATGTGAGGTAACTGAAGTAGTTCCGGGATCAACACTTACCTATAGCTGGAAATATCAAGGGTACGAAGGAATTTCATACGTAACCTTCGAACTCCTCCCTCAAGGCTTCAAAACATTACTTAAACTCACTCACACAGGCTTAGAAACCTTTCCGCAAAGCAACCCGGATTTTGATTCCTCAAATTTTGTTGAAGGTTGGGATTCTATCATCAAAATTTCATTAACCAAATATTTAGAGAGTTAGTCATTCTTAAACAATTGTAATCTATAAAACGAAAACTTGTATTGTTGAAGTTGAGGTTCATTGTTTCATATTTAATAACTGAATTAATTTTTTAGTTTGAAATGATTTTTTTAAATTTGTCATCCTGTAAATGTATTAAACCGATCATGTATTAGTTGACCGCTTCATAAACCCAACCCCCTTATGAATCCAGTATTAAAAAATGTTTTAGCTGTCCTTGCAGGTATTATCGGTGGTAATATAATTAACATGAGCATTATTATGATCAGTGGCTCGGTGATTCCACCTCCCATCGGTGCTGATGTTACTACGACCGAAGGCCTCACCGCCTCGATGCATCTCTTTGAACCAAAACATTTTATCATGCCTTTTCTTGCTCATGCTTTAGGAACGTTTGCCGGAGCCATATTGGCCGCACTAATAGCCTCAGCCCACAAAATGAAATTTGCAATGTCAATGGGATTTCTTTTTCTTATCGGAGGAATTACTATGGTTTACATGCTTCCCTCTCCGGTTTGGTTTAGTATTGTCGATTTAACTCTGGCATATTTACCTATGGCTTACATCGGTGGCAGGTTTGGAATGAGATAAAATTGACTGTATCAACTTTATTATTTTCTGATGCCGACAATAAAAGAAATTGAAATCATCAAGTTTGAATCTATTGTAAATTTACTTGAATGTTATGACTAACACCCAACAAATAGCAAAACATTTTAGAGAAGTCCATTTTGGAGGCAACTGGACTTGTTCTAATCTCAAAGTACACTTGTCGGAAGTAACCTGGGAACAAGCAACAACTAAATTGCATGCGTTAAATACCATTGCAACTTTAACCTTTCACATTAATTATTATGTTGCTGCAATTTTAAAAGTGTTGCAGGGCGGCGAATTGAACTCAAGTGATAAATTGAGTTTCGAACATCCGCCAATTAATAATCAGAGTGATTGGGAAGAGTTAGTTAATAAGTTATGGGCCGATGCTGAACTATTCGCCGATTTGCTGGAACAAATGTCTGATGAAAAGTTGTGGGAGTTGTTTGTAAACGAAAAGTACGGCATTTACTACCGAAACTTGTTAGGCTTGAATGAACACACGCACTATCATTTAGGCCAAATTGTTTTGATTAAAAAATTGATTCTGTTGCAGGGAAAAGTGTAGAAGAATTGTAGTTTGTTTCTTCATTTCTATATTTATGTGGAAAATTCATATTAAATATCGGCAAATCTAATTCCTTACAGTAAAATTAATTGTAAATTCGTCCCCTAATTAAAATTGTAAAACTAAATTAATTTTTAAAAGAATACCTTCTCAGAAATAGTCTGCAAATCAAAATCCCCGAATTCGTAGATTCGTTCCCGAAGGGATTCATAATTCGTTACGTTATGATCTTCACCACCTCCGACATTCAACTGCGCAAACAGCGTTTAGCATCTGCCTGGCAATCAATTTTAGCAAATGACGAAGTAGTTTTAATCCATTCAGGCACGCCAATCCAAAAGCCCGGCGGATTGGACCAGAACTATCCATTTTTACCGCACCCTGCCTATTTCTGGCTTACCGGCAGACGTAGAGAGGGAGAGATAGCACTTTACAGCAAAGAGACAGGATGGCTCGAATTTCAAAAAGCCTATACGCGCGATCAGTTAGTATGGGAGGGAAACATGCACGATCTTTTGGTTGATGACAAAGGGCTTGATGTAAATACTCTGGAAGATTTTTTAAAGAAAAATAAATTTTCACAACAATATCATTTAGGGCAATCAGGAAATGTAGTTGTTCCGGGAAAAACTTTCGATCTTCGTACTGCCCTTGATCAAACTCGGCGCAAAAAAGATGCTGCGGAGGTTAAGTTCATACAACAACTTGCCGATATTGCAGTTCATGGTTATGATGCAATAAAAAAGGCACTCCGCCCCGGAATATCCGAAAAGGAAGTTCAAGTTGTTTTTGAATCTGAAATTTTTCGAAGAGGAGCACAAACTGTTCCATACGATTCTATTGTTGGAGCAGGAACTAATGCTGCTATTTTGCATGCTCTTCCTACGCCACGAATCATTAACGAAAATGAATTTGTTTTGGTGGATGCCGGTGTCGATGTGTTTGATTATTGTGTGGATATCACACGTACTTTCGGTTCTTCAAAAAATATGTCATCGCAACATAAAGCTCTTTACCAATTAGTGTATTCAGTACAAAAAGAATGTATCGAACTAACAAAAACCGGAAATTATTGGCGTGATGTTCACTCAAAAGCTGCTACCCTCTTTACCGAAGGACTTTTAAATATGGGCATCCTTAAAGGTAACCTTTCCGATTTAATCGAGAAAGAGGTCATTTCAGTTTTCTTCCCACACGGACTTGGTCACTTAGTAGGTATAAGAGTTAGAGACACAGGACATGAAGAAAATATCAACCCCAAAACTTATTTCGGTGCCAGGTTGCGTGTCGATATTCAACTCGAAGAAGATCACCTTATCACAGTTGAACCGGGTGTTTATTTTATTAAAGCACTTCTGGAAGCAACTGATACACGTTCTCGATTTAACGATTACATAAATTGGAATGAACTCGCAAAATGGATGCACATTGGGGGAGTGAGAATTGAAGATAATATTCTTGTTACTGCACAGGGGAATGAAAATTTGACGCAGAAGGTGGAAAAAATGACAGAGATTTGAGTAGGTGTATTATGTCAAATAACTACTCGTAACAATAAGTATTAAAAATAGCTTTCAGAGGTATTGGGAATAAAGTGGATGAAATTGAGAAAAGAGAGAACTTCCTTATTTTTTAAAATATTTGCTTTTTGCGATTTAATATAGTAAATTTGACTTGAAAATGGAGTCCTATGGCGAAGAAAAAGCTTTTAAAATCTACTAAATCAGTGCCTTCTAAAAAATCGGTTTCTAAAGTTGAGGATAAGTTTACAGATAGTAAGGAAGAACAAATCGTAAGTAAAATAATTGCAAGAGTATCTATAAATGCACGTAAACGGGCTGCTTACCACGGTGCTTCTTATACCATTATTAAAGAAGGTGTGATTTTAAAAAAATCCGCATCCGGCAGCATTACTAAATTAGGGAAGGTGACTAAACGTAAAAGACCCTCTACTATTAGTAAAACAATAAAAATACGATAGTGTCACAAAAGAGACTACGAATATTTGCCGGACCAAACGGATCTGGAAAATCTTCTTTGTTGGATAGAATAGTTTCTGCAGTCCCTATAGGCTATTACATTAATGCCGACAAAATAGAAAAACTGCTCACTACCGGACACAATATAAGTCTGATAGATTTTGGAGTAAAAGCGAATAATAAACAACTTTATAAATTTTTCAATTCATCATCTTTTGTCAGTAAAAAATCTGATCAAAATGCACTAATAAGTAACTTTAGCATTTCAGAGAGTACATTATTTTTTAATCCCTCAACCGATCTTCCGCCAAAGTACAGCACTGCAATTATTGCCGAGTTTCTCAGGGAGAGAAACCTGGCAGTTGGTAATGATTTTTCTTTTGAAACAGTAATGAGTCACAAAGACAAATTGAGCTTCATTAAAAAGGCAAACAAATAAGGATATCATGTCTATCTGTACTTTATTTGCATTGATGATGTCTTGGTCAATATTGAAAGAGTAAAAACATGAGTCATTGAAGGCGGACATGCCGTTCCGGAAATAAAGATCAAGGAAAGATATATTAGAACCCTTGCTTTATTATTTGATGTTTTAAAAGTATGCTACAAAGGTTATTTGTTCGATAACTCTAACCAAATGATAGAGGTGGCTCGATTAAACAGAGATGGAGTACTACACATAAATGTTTCAGAAGATGATTTACCAAATTGGTTCATTGATGCTATTTTATCAAAATAGAATTAATTTTTATTTTCAGAATTAGAAAGCAATATGGTCTATATACTTAGACTCACCTAGGTTAAAAATACAAATTTCGAACCCAAACTCTCCCAAATTACAACTTGATTTAACTCTATTTTTGGAAATGAATTTGTAGATAGGAGTGAGAATTGAAGATACTATTCTTGTTACTGCACAGGGGAATGAAAATTTGACGCAGAAGGTGGAAAAAATGACAGAGATTTAACCGTCGCTTGTTTTACAGAAGATTTTTTCTTTAAATTTACTCACTTTAAATTCAATTCTGATTTTGATAGTAAATAGTCATAAACAACATCACCTTTATGTCGGCCTACAAAAGTTTGCCATCACTCTCTGAGAATCAATTTTTAAGATATTTTAACTTCGTCGCTCTATATTTCGCTCAAGGTATTCCCGAAGGCATGTTGTTGTTTGGCATACCTGCGTGGATGGCGATGAATGGAAATACACCGGGCGAAATTGCTTCATTCGCAATTGCATGTGGTCTGCCATGGAGCTTTAAGTTTATTGTAGCGCCATTAATGGATCGCTATACATTTCTGGCAATGGGTAGGAAACGACCTTGGGTGCTATTTGGACAATTGGGTTTAATTGCCAGTTGTATTTTTTTAGCATATGTGCCCGATCCGTTAAACAACCTAAACCAGTTTATGCTTGCCGGTTTTATGGTAGCCTTTTTTGGATCTTTTCAGGACGTAGCTACCGATGGAATGGCTGTGGATATTGTTCCTATTGATCAACAAGCACGTGCTAATGGATTGATGTGGGGATCAAAATTGGTTGGAATCTCTGCTTCACTCGCCCTTGGAAGCTGGATGCTCAATCAATATAGTTTTACAACTTCAATTCTCGTGCTTTCGCTGATGATTGCATTGATTATGCTGGTGCCTCTATTCAGCAGGGAGCGTATCGGTGAAAAGCTTTTACCTTGGACGAATGGAGTTGCCTCACCGGAAACACAGCAGTTTCAACTTACCGAATGGAAAACAATTTTTAAATCCTTATACAGCGTTTTTAGTTTGAAAAATTCAGTACTGCTCGCGGTGATATTATTTATTTCTCAAGGCGCATTCAATTATATGGGTACGCTACTTCCAATTTTTACCGTTAAAGAATTAGATTGGACTAATATTACGTATTCGCAATATTATTCCATGGCCAAACTAATCGGCGGGCTTTTAGGAATGGTTATAGGGGGCATTTTGATAGATAAATTTGGTAAGAAAAAAATGATGAACATTTATTTTTTATCACTGGCCTTGATAACTACTGTATTCGCCTTCTCAAAAACGTATTGGGGAAATCCGAATTTCATTTATGGGTTTATGATCACTTATAATATAATTTATACATTTACATGCATTGGAATTTTCGCAATGGCAATGCAATGTTGTTGGAAAAAAGTTTCTGCCAGTCAGTTCACCCTTTACATGACTCTCGCCAATCTCGGTCGAATCGCATTAGCCGCTCTAATCGGACCCATCACATCTAATTTTGATTGGCAAATCGCACTGCTTTCCTTTGCCATTATGATGTCTGTTGCATGGTTTCTGATGCAGTTTTTAAATATCAATAAACAAGTGGAAGGAGTGGTTAAGCTTGAAACTAAGGAAAGCGAAGCCCAGGTGCTGGCTATGGCGGCTAATTGAAATAATTGGAAATTGAGATATTAGCTCTGAAATGATTAAATTACTGCCAATTAATTAATTGAATAACAATCTATTAATTGGATTTCTTAAGAGAAATTTATTTTCTGTGGTTTAAGATTTTTTGTGTACATTTACCTTTATTAAAGATTTATTCTATTCAATAAAATAATCAAATGAAAAAACTCTATCTAATCTTATTATCTTTTTTTTTAATTTCGATATTGAATATAAATAATGCAGTTGCTTCGCATGGTACCGGAGGTGAACTGACTTGGGAATGCTTGGGTAATGGACAATATATTTTTCAATTAAAATTTTATCGCGATTGCAATGGAGTAAATGGGCCAGCGTCAGTTATTATAAACACTACTGTTCCGGGTCTTCCTTCAATCCCGGCTACCATAGTCTCTCAAACAGATATCAGTCCAACCGGATTTAGTGCTAATGGAATTAATAGTTGCCCTACCTGTGCACAAGGAAACTCACCATCACCAATTTTTGGTTTGGTGGAAGAGTTTATTTTTGAATCGGCACCCATAACATTAAATGGAATTCCACCGGCCGCAGGATGGACTTTTTCATGGGGAACATGTTGCAGAAGTGCTGATTTAACAAATATCATAGGAGCAGGGGGGATAGGATTTAGTTTACAAGCCAAAATGTTTTCTTACAACGGACAAAATGCTGATCCATGCTTTGATTCATCACCACGGTTTGCAGAAAAGCCAAACTCAATTATTTGTACCGGACTACCAATAGTATATCAACAATTTGCAGTCGACGCTGAAATGGATTCACTCGTATATGAATTTGATGACCCGCTTGATGATGCCGGAATAGCGATTCCTTTCGGTCCCGGGTTCTCCACCCAAAATCCATTACCCGATCCTGTGATTTTAAATTCTGCAACCGGGGAGTGCTCGTTCATTAGTACTATTGGAGGGTATTATGCCATGGTTATTGCGGTGTCTTCCTATAAATGTGGTATTTTGGTTTCAGAAATCCGCCGTGAAATAAATGTATTGATTTCAAATAATTGTCCACCTGTTTTAACAGGCCAGAATGTAGCACCTGTTGTTTCGGCTCCCTTTGTGGATCCTATAACATCATTATTTACATCCTATGCTGATACAGTTATAGCAGGTGACACTGTTAATGCATCTATTATAGTTAGTGATTTTGATTTATTTTTAAATAGTAGTGCCCAAACAATAACCATTAATTCATTCGGTCAGCAATATGGTTCTAACTTTACGAACCAACTCTCCGGCTGTCTCAATCCTCCATGTGCAACTCTTTCGCCACCATCACCAATTTCCGGATATATTTCAATGACTCAGGATTTTCAATGGGTAACTTCGCCCGCTCATTTGGGCTACAGCCTTTCATGTGTTCAGTTTTCAAATACTCATTACTTTTTAAATAAAGTTAGTGATAATTATTGCCCGGCAAATGCAAGCAGCTCTCGAATTTTTTCTATTACTGTTTTACCTGCAATTCCGCAACCTCCTATTGTTAATAATGGAGGTGTTTTAGAATGTACATGGGGAAGCACCTACACTTATCAATGGTATTATAATCGGTTTGCAATCCCAGGAGCATCTGCTTCTTCCTATACACCAACACTAAATGGAACTTATCATATTCTTGCGATTGCGCCTGATGGACAAGGTAATTATTCTACCGGATACGCTTTTAATCACGTTAGGCTTGACGGAAAATGATTATGTAACTGATTGTTCCATCCTGCCGAATCCAAGTGAAGATGGTTTTTTTGATCTGCATGCAACTATGATTAAGGATTCTCGATTAAGTATTATTATTTATGATATTTATGGGAGAAGTATTTTCACCGATTCTTGGTCTGCAAATATGGGCAATCACACTTTTGATATTGATTTGAGTACTCAAGCATCAGGAGTTTATATTATGGAATTGAGTAATGAGCATTCGATTGTACAAAAATTGAAAATGGTAAAGTCGAAATAATTCAATTAAAGAGTCTGCATAGCCATGAAGCACATAATCATAGTATCAATTTTTATTTTTGCATCAGGGTTAAGCCTCGGCCAATCAAAAAGTGCCAATAATTATATAATTTTTTTTGATGAATCAAATTCCGCCAGATATTACAAAATGGGCAGTAGGTCCTATGTTGATTATTTTCTTTTTGAAAAAGTTAAGTTTGACGACATTGAATACTATGCAAGAATAAGAACCTACTCTTGGGGTGACAGTGATACTGCCTATTTTAGAGAAGATGATAAATTTTATTACAGCTATCATCCTAAACGAAATGCAGAATCTGTCGTGCTTCCAAAAATGGTTACTTTAGGACAACAATGGCTCGAAGCGGACAGTAGTTGGTCGTATGAAATAATTGGAGTCAGTAATAAACTTGATACACCTTCGAAAAAGTTTAAAGATTGTATTGTAATTGAGTGCATTCAGTTAACCAATAGAGATAAAGAAAAAAGTAAGGAATATCATATGTACTATGCCAAAGGGATAGGGTTGGTTGGAAGCGTAAACAATGAGAAACTCACTAGCTATTTGTCTGAAGTTAAGAAAAAAGCAAAAGATGGTGATCAAATAGGCAATTAAGTTTGCACTTGCTGAACCGCAATTACACTTCAAATTTGATTCAACTGTTCATACAGACTCCATTTTTATTTTTATTGTTTTTTGCTGTTGTTGAGTATGTACCGGCATCTTGAAATGTAGTAGTACTCACAACAAGCAATATCCAAACTCATAAGCCAAAATCATTCTAAAACCACCTAGTCATGGCTGAGAAAAAATCTAAACTCGTAGAAATAAAAACAAAACCTACCACTGCAAGTGTGGAAGATTTTATTAATAAAGTTGATGATGAACAAAAACGAAAAGATTGTTATGTCCTTTTAGAAATGATGAAAAAAGCTTCCAAACAAGAGCCTGTTTTATGGAGTAGTTCTATTATTGGGTTTGGAATAAAACGTTACAAAAGCCCCGCCACCGGTAGAGAAGTAGATTGGTTACAAATAGGATTCTCACCTCGCAAGGCAAATCTTTCCTTGTACATCAGCATTGGAATTAAAGAGCATGAAGCAGCACTAAAAAAATTGGGGAAACATAAAACCGGTGTTGGTTGCCTTTATATTAATAAGTTGGAAGATGTCGATTTGAAGGTGTTAAAAGAAATGATTGAAGATTCAGTAAAGAAAAAGTTGTAAAGAGTTTTTTTTCTGATTTTTTTAAGTCACGAATCGGTTTTTTGCAATGATTTTTTATACGAATAACATCAAAGTATCGCTCCAATTCACCAATTTATTGTAATATTTGGTGAACATAATCACCAATTTATCAGTATATTTGGTGAATAGAAATAAGCTTATTTACTTTAATAACTATAAATCAGCTATTTCAATACCCTGCTGTTTACTTAATCCCTTTCAATTTAGCATCAGCAGCATTTACGATAGTTTGCTGAGCATCTATTTTTTGTTTAGAATCTTCTTGTTGTTTTTTGAGCTCTTCATTATCCTGTTCAAGTTCTTTTATTTCAGCAGTATTATCGTCGATATTTCGATTCAACTTCTCTTCCGATTTGATCAGATCTTTTTTCTCCCCCTCATATTTCTTTAAATTTTTGGTAGCTAAATCATGCTCTGCGGAATTCTTATCGTTGATATTTTCTATCATCTTTTGCTGTTTGCCAATCAGCTCTATTTTGGCAGTTTGCTCCGCCTTGTTTTCAGTGATATTCGTTTTGTATTTTTCTATTTCTCGTTGCTTGGAAGATATTTCTTTTGTGTTACTTTTTTCGTCGCTCATTTGTTTATCAAGTGTCTTTTTTAATTCACTTAGTTTATCCTTTTCAACTTCTAATTGCTTTGTTGCTACCTTTTGGTATTCAGAGGCAGCAAATTCATGCAATGTTTTTTTAATGACGGCCATTTTATCCGGATCACTATTTTCACTTATAAAATTAATGCTATCCATTGTAAAATAGGCAGTCATTTCAACTCCCTCTAATGTCTCAATAAGTTTTGCATAAACTATAAATGGTGTTTGTGATACATTAGTATTTACCACCCCATAATTTATTAATTCACCCTCGATTTCTTTGGAATTAGTTTTTGTCTTCTCTTCTAATCGCTTTCTATAAGCATTTGCGACAGATTCTAATTTCGCCTCCGGAATGTTTACCATAAAACCTGGCTGGTTACCACGACTCATTTGCTTGGTTACCGGAGTTACAACGATTTCCTTTTGTGCAATCAACGGTAGGTTAAAAATTAAAGACATTACTAGAATTGCGAAGAATACCTTTTTCATGGTTAGGCGTTTTATATTTGTATTAAATAAAATTTTAGAATTATACCCGTGTCCTGATATAAATTAAATCCACACACTCGTTTTATTAATTTCTTCTTAACTAACTTAAGAGAAAATCATGTGGCAAATAAAATCCGATCATTGGTGTGTTTCAAAGCTACTAAAAATACCGAGAAATACTAAATATATTTTTTAATTGATTGAATATAAATAAATTACAATCAGGAATTAAAATATGGTTTTAGATTCAATTATGAATTCAACTTGGCATTTACTCTCCGAACTGTTCTTTTATAGATTGAAAATGTTGTATCAATTCGTCAATTTTTGATTGTTGCTTACGAATTGTTCTTGGGCGCAAATAAAACCAACTATATGCTATCCATAATCCTGTTACTAAGTAGCAAGTAATTGTCCCCCACAAGGGAAGTTGTCCTGCATATTCAATCATGTATAATCCTATACCTAATGAGAGCAAAATGAAATAGGCATTCATAACAGTAGTTTGGATATATTGCTGTTTCTTTTTTAGCTCAAGCAGATTCTGAATATAATCATGAGCATTTTTAGAATCATCGAGATTTTTAATTACAGGACGTAATTGTCCGTTTAGCACTGCAAAAATTCCCATTGCAAGTACCATTAAGATTATACCCAGTTTAGTGGTAATCATTTCCGGTTGGTAGTGTATCCAAATAAAAATAATAAAGATAGTAGTTCCTGCAAGTGTTAAATTGGTCAGGAGTATGCGACGCAATTGACTTCTCCGCATTTTTGTAACTTTTGAGTTTATTTCATTCATATTTGGGGCTTGAGCATTTTGCTTCTGCCACATATTTTTGAAATCCTGGTTAGTTTCCATGATCTTTAAATTTTTGAGTTAATTTTTGTTTGATGCGATGGATTTTTACTCTAATATTTGATTCAGTCAATCCTACTATTCCTGCAATTTCGACCTGAGGAAGATCTTCCAATTCGAGTAGGATGATGATCCTGTCTGACTCGGAAAGTTCTGAAATAAATTGTTGAAGTAATTTTAATTGTGGTTCGTTATCTTCTGTTGTATTTTCTTGAAGCTGTTCGGGTAATTCTACTTTGTGAAATCTTTTTTCCTTTTCCAAATTTTTTAAACATTTGTTAACTGCAATTCGGAATATCCACGAGCCTATTGCTGCTTCACCTCGAAATTTTGGAAGTTGTTCCCATACTGTTATGAAGGTATCTTGGGCCAAATCTTTTGCCAGATCCGGGTCGTTTACTATAGCCTTTGCATAACCTATATATGCGCGACCAATGTTCTTTATAAATGTCCTCAAACATATTTTATTGTATGAAAGATTGTAACTGATTCATATACCATTTTGTATCATCAAACATTATAAAATGTAGCCCTTTATTAAGCGTATTGAAATTGTACATTTTCCAAATTTACATATTGCTTCTGAATTACATCTTTAAAATTAATGAAGTACGACTCCAGCAGAATGAGCGAAGGACATGAAATTGTTTTAATCGTTTCTCTTAAATCATATTTGAAAAGTCGCAATAAATTTCAGCACACGTTTTACGATCCGATTTCATGCTCCAATCAATTATTGTTTCGTGCTTAGTTGTATCAGCTACCATCGAAGAAATAAATCGTTTTTGTGATTTATAGAAATCCTCATCCGATATCATCATTTGTTTATGGATCTCTGAACAATCCGGATCTGTTTTCGATTTGAATTCAGGATTCACGTAGTAGCAAGACAAGGTAATGCATCCACCACTACAATTCGATCAATGAGATCGGGGTATTTTGATGCTAAATCCATTGCCAGGGCTCCACCTAAACTGTGACCTATCAATACCGGTCTCACTATTTTGTTGGCACTAATGAATTCTGCAATTGATTTACTCCAATTTTGAAAGCTGCTCGCTTGCTGAGGAGCAATTCCGGCAAAACCGGCCATTGTTAAGGTATAACACGTGTAATTTTCTTCAAACGCTAACCTTGTTTCCATCCAAACATCTCCCGAACACGCAAATCCCGGGATAAAAATAATAGATTTTTTACCATGACCTGATTTTTCATACTTAAACAAGTAGGGTGTTTCTGCAAATACATTCAGGCATAACATACAGAAGAAAATCAAAATAATAGGATAGAGATACTTTTTCATAGGGCTGTTGTTTTAATTATAGGTTTTGGATACCGGTTCAAGTAAAATGTTACAACATTGGGTGAATTTGTGAGTTTTGACTCCAATTCGATTTTGTTAAGTATGCTCAATATCCTTTTTGTTAATAAGGCAATGAGTATGATTTTCTTGATTAAGTTGCTATTACTTATTATATTTTATACCTTTGAGTATATTACCAATTGGTATAATACGAAACAGTAAAAAAAATGACAATATCCCCCTTTACATACGGCAAAATAGTTAATAATCAATCATTTACTAATAGAGAACAGGAAATGGCAAAATTGCACTCAAATCTGGTGCAAGGGGTGCATACCATGATTTTATCTCCCCGACGGTGGGGTAAATCATCATTAGTAGAAAAAGTGGTAGCTACAATCAATAAAAAGAACAAAAACCACAGAACAGTAGTGATAGACCTTTTTACTGTTGGAACAGAAAAAGATTTTCTTGAATTATTTGCTCGTGAGGTTCTAAAAGCAGTTTCGGATAAATGGGAGGAGAGGGTTCGTAATGCGAAAGAATTATTTAATGCATTGATTCCTAAAATTAGTTTGAGCGCTGATCCATTTAGTGAATTCAGTATTAGTTTCGATTTAGAAGAGTTGAAAAAGCACAGTGATGAAATACTAAATCTTCCTGAAAAATTAGCCATTAATAAAGGAATCAAAATAATTATTTGTCTGGATGAGTTTCAAAATTTGAGCTCTTTCCCTGAATATGAGATGCTCGAAAAAAAGATGAGAGCATTATGGCAAAGGCAAAAGCATGTCACATATTGTTTGTATGGGAGCAAGCGTCACATGATGGAGGAGATATTTAATAACTCATCAAAACCATTTTACAAATTTGGAGAAATTATGATACTTCCAAAAATCACAACCGGTAAATGGATTGATTTTATTGTAAATTCTTTCAAGAAAACTGGAAAAATTATTGATCCTGAAATCGCGCTGCTAATTCCTGATGCCATGAAGAATCATTCTTGGTATGTTCAGCAATTGTCTCATTACATTTGGAATTTAACTAAATCGAAAGCAACAATGGTTGAATTCAACAAAGCACTTCTTGAAGTAATAGCAGCAAACATTCCGTTGTTTCAAAATGAAATTGAATCGCTAAGCACCACTCAGGTAAATGTTTTAAAAGCCATCGCAAAAAATGAAACGCAACTCACCAGTACTGCGGTGATGATAAATTATGAGCTTGGAACGCCAAACAATGTAAGTAAAAATAAAAAATTATTAATCGAAAAGGATTTGATTTTGGAAACTGAAGCAGGTTACGAAATTTCCGATCCTGTTTTTGAATTATGGTTTAGAAAACAATTTTTTAATACTCCATATATCGATGCTTGATTAATACCTTTCAAATCAACTGCCAACACAGTGAAAAATAGGAGTTCAAAGTGACATTTAATGTTTGAAATCCAATCAGTATAAACTTTTGAGGAAAATTAAAAATTCTCTTTCAGGTGTTTAAAGACTGAATAAAATTTATCTTTGGTGAAAATTCAATAAATTACTACTCTAATGAAAACAAAATTCAACAAAAACACGCCTTTAATTGGCTTATTATCAATTATTTTGTTCGCTTTTACCTCATGTGCTCCGCCAATTGAACTTACCTCTTCATGGAGTAACAAACAGGCCAAAGTGAAAAATGCTCCTTTGGTAATGGTAATGGTACTTGGCAAAAATCTCACAAATCGTCAGTATGCTGAAGGGTATATTGTTAATGAACTCATGAATAGAGGTTACAATGCTAAAGCTGCATTGGATGTTTTTAAACCGGAAGCACAGCAATATGATTCTGCAAGTATGGTTGCTTTGTTGAAGCAAAACAATGTGGATATGCTGTTCACTACCGCAGTTGTTGAGGTTTCTGAAAAGGAAACTTATGTACCCGGAACCACCGAAAGAGTACCTGTTGGAACTTATGCAACTCCATATAATCCTTACTATAGCGAAAACAATTATTACTACAACAACAGTAACGATTTTTACGGTTATTATAATACTTACAACTACGCGACAGTTTATGAAACTAGAGAAACTCCGGGATACACTTACATTGATGTTACTGTAATTTTGGAAAGTAAATTATTCCGAGTGGAAAGTCCGGAATTATTATGGTTTGGACAATCTAAAAGTTATACCACTGAACCAACTACTAAATTGTATGAGACTTTTGCGAAAATTGTTGTTGACGATATGGTCAAAAATAATTTGTTGGTGAAATAAAATTCCCTGCTTGCAGGTTTGAGGAACCCGGATGTAGATTCATGAATTGAAAAATTTGTGAGCTTCATCCGGGTTTTTGATTTCAGACATTTATGCCGTAACTTTACATTCAATCAACATTTCTGGCCCATGAAACAGTTTGTCTTTATTTGCTCGCTTCTCCTTGCTAATTTCACGTTATCCGCTCAGAATGTCCATTGGGGTGGAGTGTTGGATGTTTATTTCAACGATAATATTTTTGATATACAAGCAGATAATGACAATAACCTTATTGTTGTTGGGCAATTTAGCGGCACTGTAGATTTTGATCCGGGACCCGGAGTGATGAATATGACTGCAGCATCGAATGGAGAAGATATTTTTGTCGCAAAATATGATAGTGTAGGAACTTATTTGTGGTCGCATAGTTTTGGTACCGGATTTTTTTATGATGAGTGTGATCGTGTAGCTATTGATACCGCAGGGAATATTTTTATTACGGGAATGTGGAATGGCACCATCGATTTTGATCCCGATCCGGGCAACATTTTTAATGTGTCGAGCAACAATAGTTCACGTTCCAGATTTTTAGCAAAGTATGATCCGAATGGAAATTTTATTGCTGCTAAAAATGTGGGGAATGCTGTTGGGAATTTACCATCAAGTCAGGATGGACAATCGGGGTTGGGTTGTGATGATAATGGCAATGTGTATATGAGTGGATTTTATGGAACATCTCTAACACTAGGTCCGGGAGTCACACTGCCTGTTTCCGGATTGTCTGATAATTACTTTGCAAAATTCGATTCCCAATTAAATTTAATTTGGGCTCATCGATTAGGAAGCACCGAAACCGAATATTCACAAGGATTGTATGTACACCCTTCAGGAAGAATTATTGTGCTTGGGAGCTTTCGTAACACTATTGACTTTGATCCCGGTCCCGGAGTATTTAACATGACTCAAATAAGTTCAACGCAAGAGGGGTATTTTGCTTCGTACGACAGCTCGGGACAATTTTTATTTGCCAAACAACTTACTGCAGGAACATCAGCTTCACCAATTGCAACACTTATTGATGGCGAAGAGAATATAATTGTCACAGGTTCATGTGCAGGAATAATGGATGCCGATCCGGGAGTTGATTCAACTTTGGTTGGTGAAGGATGGAATGACCAGGCCTTTGTTGCTGCGTATGACAGCATTGGAAATTTCAGATGGGCACATGCCTATGGCGATGTTAATTCATTTAATGCAATAAGATATGTTGGTGTTGATACAGCAAACAATATTTACGTAGCAGGAAATTACAATCCTATGATGGATATTAATCCCGGAGTAGATACAGCAGTTTTTGGAAACATAAACGCATCTTATGTCTCAAGTTTTGATACTGCAGGAAACTTCCGTTCCGCATTTAGCGTGGAGCAAGTGCGAATGCGAATAAAAAATAATGATATTTATTTAGCCGGTGGTTTTTATGGGTTGTTCGATTTTGATCCGGGCCCTCAAATTTATCCACTGCAAGGCGATACTGTTAATACCAGTTGGTATTTGTTAAGAATGCACCTTTGTGATACCTATGCCGCTTCTCCGGGGACAATCAATATTCCGGCCATTTGTATAGGCGATACCGTTACATTATCTGTTAGCTCCGGAGGCCCTCAATATTTATGGGAGTTCACTCCCGGATTTACGCCTATCGGATCTGTGAATAATGATACGGTGGTAGTAGTGGTTGATTCCAATGCCGTTCAAGTTACAGTTTTTGTAAGCAGTGTGGGCGGTTGCATGAATAGTCCTGAAGTGTATACTGTTGTAGATGTTCATCAACCGGTAATCCCGACTATTGTATTTTGGGGTGATTCAATACATGCCACTACAAATGCTATATTCTACCAGTGGCTTAACTCAGGAAACTCGATACCAGGTGCAAATGATTCAACTTATGTACCCATACATACTGGATATTATTCTGTGATGGTAATCGATAGTAACGGATGTTCGGCAGTATCTAATACTTTATTTATTATCATACTTGATGTTTCATCATTAGAGCCAACAACTTTTTCAATTTTACAAAATCCATTCATGAATAATTTAGTAATTAATTCTAATGCACAGGAATCCAATATTATAGTGACTGATGTGTCAGGCAAAATTATTATTAATGGAAAACTCAACTTCGGCACAAATATCTTTCAAACAGATAATTGGTCACAAGGAGTTTATTTTTTGAATGTTCAAAATAAATTAGGCAGCTCAAATCAAAAGATCATTAAATATTAAATTATGGGCAAATTATTTACCGAAATTACTCCTGATATTCAAGAGTGGATTGAAAAACAAAAGATGTTTTTTGTTTCAACAGCACCATTATCATCAAGTGGACATGTAAATTGTTCTCCTAAAGGACTCGATTGTTTTAGGGTGCTTTCACCAACACGCGTTGCCTACCAGGATTTAACCGGAAGTGGAATTGAAACCATCGCACACCTTCGGGAAAACAGAAGAATTACTTTGATGTTTTGTGCATTTGACGGGCCTCCTAAAATTTATAGATTGTATGGCAAGGGAGAAGTTGTTTTGCCCGGTGACGAAAAGTTTCACTTGATCCATGAGCACTTTCCTGCTCGACAAGGAATTCGTTCCTACATTTCAGTTGACCTCACTCGCATTGCCGATTCTTGTGGTTACGGTGTTCCTCATTACGATTTTGTTAGCGACCGTGACCAAATGATTAAGTGGGCAGAGCACAAAGGCGAAGCCGGGGTAGTTGAATATCAAAATGAAAAGAATTTAGAAAGTATTGACGGGCTTTCGGGATTGAAGAAAAGGCATTAGTCATATTTAAAGTGATCAATGACCTTCTCAATGGCTAATGACTAATGACTTTTTTACTTGGTCCTTCCAAAAACACCGAGCGGTAGTTTTACACCACTCGTTGCTGTCAGAAATATTTCGCCTGTTTCGAAATGATCTTTTAAGAATGTTTGATTGAGAAGGTTTTCAATAATGATGGAAGAAAATCCAAGCGAATAAGTGTTCATCAAAATAAAATGATCTTCAGGGTCGAGAAGTGAGGTGACGTGGTGCGTCATTTCTAAAATCATTTCTTCGAGGTGCCATTTTTCACCATTCACTCCATGACCATACGCTGGGGGATCAAGAATTATTCCATTGTATTTTTTCCCTCGCTTCACTTCTCGTCTCACATATGTCATTGCATCCTCCACCATCCATCTAATATTATCGAGATTACTCAACTCCATATTTTCTTTAGCCCAAGTAACAACTTGTTTTATAGAATCAAGATGTGTGGTATCAGCTCCACCTGCTTTTGCTGCTAATGTTGATCCACCGGTGTAAGCAAACAAATTAAGCACTTTTGGTTGAGGTGTTTTGAGTTTTTTTACACTGTTGTAGATGTAATCCCAATTGACCGCTTGTTCCGGGAAAATCCCAACGTGTTTAAATGAAGTAAGCCCGAGTCGGAAATTGATTCGAGTAATGTTGCCGGTATCATCTTTCAAATCATATCCCATCCGCCATTGATCGGGCATCTCTTTCAATTTTTTCCAAGTACCGGATGAACTTGATTTGGAAAGAAATTTTACATGGGCCATCTTCTCCCACTCCTTGGCAGCTATTTGCTTGGCCCATACAGCTTGTGGTTCCGGACGAATGGTGATATATTTTCCAAAACGCTCCAATTTTTCAAAATCTCCACAATCAATAAGTTCGTAATCGGGAAAAATGGCAGGGGTGAGTAGAAGCATGGTGGTGCAAAGATAATTTTATTTTGGGATTTGAATAGGGTGATTTTTATGGTATTCAGCTCACCGTTCTTCAAGTGGTGGATTGAAACAATGCTTCTCCACAATAAAAAACCACCATTTTCTGTTATTCCCAACACAACCCTCATCAACATGAGATTCCCTTTAGCAATAGTATTGTTGTTTGTCGCCAATCTGAGTGTTAATGCACAGCAAAAAGTTGAGAAATTCCCCGACTCAAAAGCTGAAGCCATTATCAATCGCATCATTTCTACTGTTGGACTTCACCCTAATTTCGAAGTGCAACAATCGGAAAATTACAGTGCTGCAGCTACCGTTTTAAACGGGAAGAGGTATATTTTTTACAACCCTGATTTTTTTGATAAACTAAATGAAGTTACCGGAAGTGAATGGTCGTCGATAAGTATTCTCGCACACGAAATTGGTCATCATTTAAACGGCCATACCCTAGCCGGTGGAAGTATCTCGCCTCAAATTGAACTTGAAGCAGATGAATTTTCCGGATTTGTGTTGAAGAGGATGGGAGCTTCGCTCGATGAATCACAACAAGCCATAAAAAAAATGGCAAGCACAAAAGACTCACACACACATCCCGCACGCGACAAACGTATGGTAGCTGTTGCAAGAGGGTGGACGAATGCAAATGGACAAGATAATCTTACTGCATCAAACGCATCCCACGAAAGTGTTATTGAAAAACAACCGGCAATAGTTAGCACAACAACAACAAAGTATAAGGAGCCGGTCAAAAAAGTAGCTGCTACAAAACCTGTTGTCAGCAAAAATTATATTCGGTACGTGGTGCGTTTAAATTCACAACCTAAAACAGTGTATTACCTTACTGAACAAAATAATTTAGTTCGTTATTACGATCATAAATTTTATATTGTAGGAACTATTCGACCCAGTTACGAATCAGATTATCCATTTATTTTAAAAGGCACCAACTCCAGTTTTTTTGTCACCAAAAAAGGTGCTATTGTGGATGAGAAGGGAAAGCCGGTGGGATATGTGAAGGTGTATGTTGGATAAATTTACTCTTCAAAGACTATTTTAACATTTCACCAAAACTATTGAAACTGTATTCAAATTTTGAATCGGCATGCCTTCAGCATCTTTATTAAAGGCCAATCCTTTCTTTTTAAAACCCCAAAAACTACTTTTTCAATAAAAGTATTGTTATAAATGATGTTTCATTTCCATTAAGATAGATGAAACCTGATATTTTAACTATGATAGTTAATTTATGTAGGTATAGGCAAAATCTAAGTTTTCATCTTAGCATTCCATCATTAAAATGAGAGTTTATCCGATAATATTGCCTGCACAGCTTCCGATATCATAATTTAGTTATATTTGTACATTACATCATCCCTCAACCCACATCTTAGAAAAATCCTAAAAATTATCAATTATGTATTCACCATTTAAGAAATTACTCCTTCTTATCACCATTCTCTCTTTTCCATTCATGATGAATGGGCAGGACTGGGTGAGCAAAATGCAAAACCCCAATGTGAACTTTTTTGAAGTTCAAACAACTTTTTACCAGTACTACAACGATTATGTAGCTACTTACAGGCAACAAAATGGAACAGATCCTGCTCGTGTGCCCGGGTACAAACAATTTAAACGTTGGGAGCATTTTATGGCTCAGCGTGTCAGCTCCGATGGCACTCGTTTTAATCCTGCAGCTGTATGGAAAGAAAGCGTAAAGTATCGTCAGCAAATAGGCACTTTTAATGCAGGTAACTGGACGGCTATGGGTCCTGAAACAGTGCCAACAGGTGGTGGTGGAGCAGGTCGTTTAAATTTTGTTCGTATTCATCCAACTAATCCCGACATTGTTTATGTTGGTTCGCCTGCAGGTGGATTATGGAAGTCGGACGATGCCGGCGGTTCCTGGACAACCAATACCGATCAACTTGCTCATGTAATTGGATGTACCGATTTGGCATTCGATCCGGTGAACCCCGATATTATGTATCTGGCAACTGGTGATGGTGATGCAGGGGATACGTATACTGTAGGTTTGTTAAAATCAACCGATGCAGGAGCAACTTGGAATACAACCGGTCTTTCTTTTTTCGCAGCAAATTATCGCCAAATGAGTAAAGTGTTGGTGAATCCTTCTAATGGAAATATAGTTCTTGTGGCTACCAGTGGTGGTGTTTACAGAAGTACTGATGCAGGTGCAACTTTTTCTTCTGTTCAGAGTGGTGCATTTAAAGATATGGAATTCAAACCGGGTGATCCCAATACCGTTTATGTTTGTGGAGGAGAATTTTTCCGCTCAACGGATGCAGGTCAAACCTGGAATCAAATTACTAGCGGACTTCCGGCTGTTGCAAATGTTAGTCGTATGGCCATTGCCGTTACCCCCGACGATCCTGAATATCTTTATATGATTGTTGGATTGCCTGCACCAAATTATGGTACCGAAGGGTTTTATAAATCCACTAACAGCGGAACATCATGGACAAATCCAAGTACCCCCGGCTTAGGTACTCAACAGTGGTATGACTTGTGCATTGCTGTGAATCCTACCAATAAGAATGAAATTTTTCTTGGCGGACAAACGGATTTTCTGAGATCAATGAATGGTGGTGTATCGTTTGGACAAAGTGGCGGAGGAACGCATGTTGATTATCATGATGTTATTTGGACAACAGGCAATCAGGCATATATGTCTAACGATGGTGGCGTATACGTTACCAACAACAACGGTACCAACTGGACCAACCTTAGCAGCGGACTAGCAATTGCACAGATGTATGGTTTAGGTCAGTCGGCTACTACCGAAAATTTGCTTGTGCAGGGATGGCAGGATAATGGAACTAATAAATTTAATGGTTTCAGTTGGTCACATATCCTTGGCGGAGATGGGATGATTTGTTTTATTGATCGTACTAACGACCAGAGGATATGGGCTGAAACACAAAACGGTGGGTTGTCTAGGTCTACTAATGGTGGAGGCAATTTTTCTTCTGTAGTAGGAAATATTAATGAAACAGGCGGGTGGGTTACACCTTGGTTGCAGGATCCTATTGATGCTAATACAGTGTACGCCGGATTTATTAATGTATGGAAAAGCACAACCGGCGGTGGAACATGGACAAAGATTAGTGCGTTTTCAAATACGCAAACTGTAAATACACTTGCCGTTTCTCCTGCCAACAATCAGGTTATTTGGGCTGCTAAAGCAACCGGATTGTATATGACTTCTAACGGGGGTGGTACCTGGACAACAATCTCCAATGTACCTTCAGGAACCATCACTGGAATTGCATGCAGTAATACTGATGCAGGAAGAGCATGGATTTCTTACTCAGGATATTCAAATACCAATAAAGTTTTTCAAACTAATGATATGGGTGTAACCTGGACAAATATTTCAGCATCCATACCTAACATCCCTGTAAATTGTGTTACCTATGTAAATAATTCTAATGATGCGATTTATATCGGAACAGATCTTGGTGTATTTTATAAAGATGCTACGATAAGTGTTTGGGAACCTTTCTTTGATGGCCTTCCAAATGTAATTGTAACACAACTCGAAATTTTTTATCCAACCGGAAAATTAAGAGCATCTACTTATGGAAGAGGCGTATGGCAATCAGATTTATTTGTTCCCGGAAGTTATGCCCCCAATGCTTCATTTACTGTTAATACAACAATTGGTTGTCCCGGTTCAGCAATGCAGTTTATCGATTACTCAACAGGTTCACCAACATCTTGGAGCTGGGATTTTCCGGGAGGAAATCCTTCAACTTCAACACAGCAAAACCCGATTGTAGCTTATAACATCCCGGGAACATACCCGGTCACTTTAACTGTAACTAACGGAGTTGGAAATGATGCAACAACAGTATCTAACTATATTACAATCACTGCTAGTACACAAGCCACTCCGAGCACTACCGGTGCTGAGCGATGTGGACCGGGTACAGTGACTCTTGCTGCAACAGGTTCCGGTTTGGGCTTACTGCGCTGGTGGGATGCTCCGGGAGGGGGTAATCAAGTTGCTTCCGGAAGTTCCTATTCTCCTTTTATCAATGGTACTACAACGTATTATGTTGATGAGGAATTCGCTTCCGGACTAATCGATTTCACAGGTGCCTTTGATATTAATATGGGTGCAGGTGCGTTTTTTACTGCCAACGATATTAGAGGAAATTATTTTGATGTCCTCTCACCCGTAATTTTAAATTCTGTTGATGTATTTGCAGGTTCTGCCGGCAATAGAACAATTGAAATTATCGACAGTCAAGGAAATACTATTGTTGATACTACCATTTTTATGACCGCGAGTGGAACGACAGCGCAAACTATTAACTTGGATTTTGCTCTTTATCCGGGCACCGATTATTTTATTAAGTGCCGTGGTAATGTTGATCTTTACAGAAATTCATCTGGAGCCGTGTTTCCTTATACCAGTTCAAGTATCAATATCACAGGAACTAATGCAAGTATTCCGGGATACTATTATTTTTTCTATAATTGGGTATATTCCGAAATTACATGCAATACTGCCCGAGCTCCTGTAACAGGATTCGATACCTGTGCCGTTGGAATAAATGAATTAGCCGACAATAATTATTTGGAGATAACTCCGAATCCATCATCAGGTATATTCAATATTAAATTTGATGCTGCGTCCTCTGAAACAAGTTTGTTGAAGGTTATGAATAACATCGGACAGGTAGTTTACACGGAAGAGTTCAAGCAACTAAAGGGTATCACTTCTCGAAAAATTGATCTCAGCAACTTGAGTTCAGGAAATTATATGCTGAATGTATCTGGAAAAGATTTTAATGTGAATAAAAAATTGTTGCTGGATAGAAAGTAGAGTTTTTATAGATTTTTACAATGCAAAAGCCTTTGTCCATTTTGACAAAGGCTCTTGTGTTTTTAATAGCATGGTAATTTTCGAATTAAGAGTAATTGTTTCAAAAAGTATTACTTGCTCCTAATACCTTGGACTTAATTTAGGACTGATTTTGTTCATATCGTGTCGGATGTATTTTTCAATTAGAAATAATTCAATTAGCATTACACTCATGGACTAATCATTTCACTTTTAAATTGCATGGTATGAAAACGCACCTTCTAATTTTCGCCTGTTTAATCCCGATTTATCAATCGTTGTGGGCGCAATCTAATTGTAGCAATCCAACTTTTATAAATATTTGCCCGAGTGTACTTTTGATTGGTGAAACAAATGCAGGAATGGGAGATGATGCACCTGCGCCATGTAATATGGCAGGCGAAGATGTTTTGTATCAAATTTCAGCACCCAATGGCGCTCGTCAATTGTATGTTTCTATAGTTAATTCAACAGGGCCTATGAAGCTTTTGTTGGAAGAAATGGTTTGTGGAACAGGATTGTGTAGCTCAACAAGTATCCCTGCAGGAAATTCCAATTTAACATTAAGCGTTTCCAATCCAAATACTATAACTACTTTGTTTTTATGGGTCGATGCATCTTCAACAATCACTTATGATATTTCTTTTGGTGCTGATACCGGAAGTGTATGGATCTCCCTTCCCAATATACAAGGTAATTTACAGTTCGACAGTAGCTTCTGTGCAACACCTGTATTCGATAATAACAAACCATTTTATCAGGTTACCTATAACACAATTCCACAAACTAACCCAATGACACTTGCGCCACTTTTCACAACAGGCACTATGTGCATTAAAGCATTTTTTAAAAACACTTCCGGAATAGAGGGTGTAAAAAAATTCCAATTCAAATTTAATGGAGCAGGTTATGCAAGTGTCACAACACCACCAACACTGCCCGGCAATTACAATTTGGGTGATTGGGTGCCTTCAGGTGCCGGGTTAATATGGAATTATGCATTCGATGATTTAATTGGAATTGGCAAAGGCGATTTTTTAGGTTTCCCAAATACCTGTTTGGCTTATGAATTTTGCTTCGATATAATTCCTGTCTCTAATGATCCGCTTCTTACTAATGTGGATGTATTTATTTCAGGAGATGGTTTTGGTGCGCCCTATAGTGGATTCATTAGTTCAGGCTGTTGCCCTATTCCATTTATTAATTGCCTTTCGGGAAATTTCGGCCCGGGGTCTTCAGGTTCTGCAACTGGTATGGGTTTTGGGTTTGCAGATCCCGGTGGAGGAACACTACCTATTCAGCTAATAGAATTTTCTGCAAAAGCATCTAATGATTGGGTAGATTTAAAATGGATTACTGCAACCGAAATTAATAATGATTACTTCACTATCCTTCGCTCTGTAGATGGAATTGAATGGGAAATAGTTAAGCATATTGATGGAGCCGGAAATTCTACATCACCTTTGACTTATCTTGATACTGATAAAAATCCATTGCGTGGTGTTTCTTATTACAGATTGAAACAAACAGATTATAATGGGAATTCTTCCCTATCAAAAATTATTACTACCACATTCACCAATCAAACATTTGTAAAGGTATATCCAAATCCTGCAAGTACCATTTTAAATATTGAAACAAATCAACAAGCGAATACTATAGTTACTTTATTAAATTGTAATGGTCAAAAAATTTACATTAGCACCGAAATGAGTAGCGGAAATTTAAAATTATCTACCATTAATTTTCCAAAAGGACTTTATTTGCTGATGGTGGAACAGAATGGACTAATTGTTTACAAGGAAAAGGTTCTGTTAATCGAATAACCTCTTCAGTTCAAACAAATGCTACCACTATTTTCAAATACTTCAATGAACTTCGAAGAATGCAATTCCAGTTTTCAATACTATTGATGAATATTATCGTATTATATTGAAGTTCAAATCTTTATGTGTATTATTTCTCATTTATTAATTTCCACCTAACCAAAAAAAAGCAGATCTGATGGGGTTAATTAATTTAAAACCATATATTTGCAAACGATGCATAAGAAAAGTTTGATATTTTTAAGTTTGCTATCAGCCTATTTGTTGATGTTGGCGCATTCTATTATTCCGCATCATCATCATGAAAGTCTACTGGAGGCAGCTGAGCATCATCAGCAAGAACAAGGCGATCATCATCACCATGATAGAAATAGTGAAGGACATGATCATACGCCTCACTTTGTCCACTCATCCGATTTCGGAAATGGTGTTTTTGCACCTTCGTTAAATCTTACAGATTCAACTGAATTTTCAGTTGACGTGCTCTATACTTGTATATTGGATATTTCTTTTCCTTTGGAGAAATTTTCATCTGATATTCCATGGTATTTTGATATACCTCCGCCCAATCTTATTTGTACATCTTCTCCTAACAGTTTAAGGGGCTCCCCGATTTCTATTTCATAGGCATAGCACAAGTATTTTCTTGTTGCTGATTGCCTTTTGGTAGTTGCTAAATGCAAATGCCTTTTGCTAATTTTTATCGCAACTTGAAATGAAATGGAAAACATCAAAAAAATACTATTAATTGTATCATCAGCAGTGTTTATGGGTTCTACCCATGCCCAAACACTTTTGACAGAACAAGGTGCTATCGATGCAGGATTAAGAAATAGCCCCTCATTAAATGTGGCCTCTTTGCAGATGCTGCAACAAAAGCAATTGGAGGGAACTAGTTTTAATTTGGATAACCCTGACATTATTATAGAGAGCCCGACCGGTGAATTTATGACTGTGGGGGTGTTGCAGTCATTTGAGTTCCCTACGGTATATATTAAGCAGGGACAATTAGCTAAAATGAAAACTGCATTAGCAGAAAAGGGAAAAGTAATTACCGAAGCGGAAATAAAACAAAGGGTAAAAACAGCATATCTCAATTTACAATTTGCAATCACTGTTTTACAACAACTTCAAAAACAAGATAGCATTTATTATAAAATTTCTGATGCTGCCGGCCATCAATTTGAAGCCGGCCAAATAGATTTTGTTACCCAAACATTTGCAGCTGCTCAGTATGGTGAAATTCATAATCAATTTGTTCAAGCTCACTACGAAGCATCTGTTGCATCACATCAACTACAACTTTTAACAGGTATCACAGACAGTATCACAACTGTTCCTTTTATTAAAAATAGCAGTTCACTTTTTACATCAATAGTAACCGACAGCGCATCTTTAATCACCACTCCTTTAATACAATATTACAATCAATCAAAAATCGTCTCTCAAAAATCCTTGCAACTGGAAAGAAACAAAGCATTCCCGGGCTTTTCATTTGGATACATGAATCAGGGAGCTAAAAACAGCGAACTACCATTGAGGCTTCGTACCGGCATCAACATTCCTTTGTGGTTTTGGCAATATAGTGCAGCTATAAAAGCCGCAAAAACAAACGTTCAAATCACAGAGCAAAACAAATTAGCACAACAACAAAATCTTGCATCTCAATTGCAACAGCTCAAAGGCGATGCATTAAAATATTTTGAATCACTTTCTTATTATGAAAAAAATGGATTGAAGCAAGCAGATGATTTAATTTCTGCATCCACCAGAATGTTTTCGGCAGGTCAAAGCGATTATATTTCGTATTTACGAACACTTGCCGATGCATACAATATTCGCATCAAGTATTTTGAAACACTCAAAAATTTCAATCAGTCAATCATTAATATTAACTACTTAAACGGTCAATAATGAAAAACTTCAATCAACTAAAATTATTTGTTTTCTGCCTTTTGCTTCTTGCTAATTGTCAATTGGTTTTTGCTTCAGGTGGTGATGACCACACACATGGTGATGAAAGTCCTGCAATAGCAGTATTGCAACAGAAATACTTTTCTACCGAAGCAATTTCCGACAAATATGAAATGCTATTGCGTTACGAACCGATTCATATTAGCGAACCGGCTCAACTTACATTGTTCATCAGCGAATTTGCTACCAACAAACCCGTTGGGAAAGCCGAAATGAAAATTTCAGCACAGGAAGATAACAAAATAACTTTCACTGTAAAACAAACAAGCAATGGAACATACTCAATTACAGCAGTTTTTCCTGAAAAGAAAAAGTATTCTTTGGCAATTAGCATCAATAGTGAACTTGGAGCAGATTTAATATTGCTGCAGAATATAGAAGTAGGTAAAGAATTGCAACATGCCGAAATCGCCCAGGAGCAATTTGAAATTGGGAATTGGAAAATGTGGTTATTGCTTAGTGTTACACTATTTGTGGGATTAGGTTTTGGAATATTGATACAAAAAAGGAACAATTCTAAAGGACGTCAAATTATTTCTTGCTTGATGCTTGTTATATATTGTCTGTTGCCGGTTTCACAAATCAATGCACATGGCGATGACGATCATGGAGCAAAGAACTCTGGAAATAATTTTTCAAATACATTTGATATTCCTAAAGAAACTCAGTTTTTATTTGATGTATTTACCAAATCCATTCAAAAGGGCAGCTTTACTGAAAGCACTAAACTTTTTGGAACTGTAATTCCCAGTAGTAACGGACAAGCAGTTGTGACTACTCCACAAAACGGAAGCATTATTTCATTAAACGTGCAAGTGGGACAACAGGTTAATGCAGGGCAACAATTAGCTGTTATTGAGCAAAATATTGACGCTGGAACGCAAGTAAATTTTTTAGCGGAGAAGAATAATCTTACAGCTGAGTATCAAGTAGCGAAAAAAGAATTTGACCGACTTAATTCGATAAAAGACATTGTTGCCAAGCGTGATTTGGATGAAGCTACAGCTCGTTTGCAAAAGGCCGAAGTAAATCTTCAACTGTTTTCCGGCAATTCAGGGAAAAACATTGTGCTGAAGTCTCCAATCAGTGGTATTGTTGCAAATTTCAACATATCCAAAGGATCAACAGTCAACGCAGGGCAATCACTTTTTACTATTACCAACTTGGCAGTTGTTTATACTGAAGCTCAGGTATTCGATAAGGATGCGAATAAAATTTTGCAAGGAGCAAAATTTACAATAGATTGTGCTAACGACAACCACAAAACCAGCGAAGTAAAGTTGCTTTCGATGGCGCAGGAAATAAATGCTACCAACCAATCACAAAGGGTGTTGTTTGAATTAAATAATCCGGATACCGATTTTAAAATTGGTGAATTTGTAAATATTCGAGTTTTTGCTTCGCAAAATTCGCAACAAATAGCTTTGCCAAATGCCGCTATTTCTGAAATAAACGGAAAGCCGGTTGTTTTTATTAAAGACGCGGCCGAAAAATTTGCTGTCAGTTATGTTCAGTTAGGAGAAAACAATGGAAGTTACACCAGTATTCTTAAAGGTATTGAAGAAGGTGAACGAGTAATTATAAATGGAAGTTATCAACTCAAAATGATTTATCTCAATCAATAAATTATCAATAATGAAATTCAACATAAAAGGAATAAACAGAAAAGTGGTAGTAGCAATTTGTCTAACAGCAACTTCGCTATACTTGACTGGTTGTACTAGCAACAATCAAAAATCGGAAAACACCCACGAGCATGAAAATATGGAGAGCGAACCGCATGATCACATTTTTGCATGTCCTATGCATCCCGAAGTTGTGGGCCTTGAAGGTGAAAAATGTTCTAAATGTGGAATGGCTTTAGAGCATATGGACGACATGCCGGTTTCGGGTAATTATCAAATGGAATTCCATTCAATACCTGAAAATATTGAAGCAGGGAAAGAAGCTATTCTTTCATTCAAACCCAAAAACAAAGATAACAGTTCGTTGTCTATTCCATTGGATGTAGAACACGAAAAAAAGATTCATCTGATCGTGGTTAGTGAAGATTTATCGTGGTTCAACCATATTCATCCGGAATATCAGGTTGACGGATCTTATACTGTACCTGAAACTTTTCCCAATGGAGGAAACTATTTTTTGTACGCAGATTACAAACCAAGTGGAAGTACTCATCAGCTCAATAAGATTAATGTTTCTGTTTCAGGAAACGCAATTGCTCCAAGACCTTTTACTCAAATAAAAAGTACTGCTAATGATAAAATCTATTCGGTTACTCTTAAGCCGGATGATGCAAGTTTTATTTCAAACAAGGCCATTCACTTTGATGGGGTATTTACAAAAAATGGAGAATCATTTGATGTAAACAACTTGCAAAATTACCTCGGTGCTAAAGGTCACATGGTTGCGATCAATACCGATACAAAAGAATATATGCATCTGCACCCTGAAGTAGAGGGAACTATTCTTCACTTCCATACAACATTTGAAAAGGCGGGAGTCTATAGGATTTGGCTTCAATTTATGGATGAAGGGGAATTATATACCCTAGATTTCGTGATAAGGGTTGAACAGGGTGACACTACCGATCAAACTGTAAATAGTCACAACAATTCAGAAAATAGTTATTAAAGCCGTGGTCATTAATCTAAAAGCATTAGAAAAATGTTTTTAGATCAAAAAACGAATTATAATTTAGGTTCTTTCCAGAAAGCTCACTTGCAACTTCCATTTACTATTTAAAACAAATGCTGAACAAACTCATAAAATTCTCACTCCAAAACCGCCTTTTTGTAGTTGCTTTAGCAGCATTGCTTTTGGTCTATGGTGTTTTCACTGTCATTAATTTACCGGTAGATGTTTTGCCGGATCTCAATAGGCCGCGTGTAACTATTTTTTTGGAGGCAAACGGCATGGCACCCGAAGAAATTGAAACACAGATTAGTTTACCTGTGGAATCAGCGTTGAATGGAGCCCCCGGTGTTGAAACAGTTCGAAGCAGTTCAGCAATCGGAATTGGGATGGTATTTGTTGAATTTGATTGGAATACCGATATATTTCGTGCCAGACAATTGGTTGCAGAGAAACTTCAAACTGTGCAATTGCCTGATGACATAACACCTGTGATGGGTCCTATAAGTTCTGTGATGGGGCAAATAATGATGATTGGACTTTCTGCAGATAGCACTTCACCTACAAATCTTCGCACCCTTGCCGACTTCACCATTCGTAGAAGATTGATGAGTATAAAAGGTATTTCCCAAGTCATTTCAATTGGAGGAGAGCGCTTGCAATATCAGGTATTGATTTCTTCATCAAAACTGAAACAGTTCAACCTTAGTATTGATGATATAGATAAGGCATTAGCACTCACAAATCAAAATAGCTCAGGTGGTTTTTACAATCAATATGGTTCGGAAGTTTTAATTAGAAATGTTGGAAGAGCTTATTCATTAGATGATTTAAAAAACACTGTTGTTGCAAACCGTTCTGAATTACCTGTTTTACTTTCGCAAGTTGCTGAGGTAAAATTCGGAGCCGCCATTAAACGTGGCGATGCCAGTATTAATGGTAAAGCAGCCGTTATCCTTACTGTTGAAAAGCAACCCACCTTCAGCACGATTGATTTAACCGATGAGGTGGAAAAGGCATTGACTGAATTACAACCTTCTTTACCTGCAGATGTAAAACTGAATGCCAATATTTTTCAGCAAAAAAATTTCATTGTTACCGCACTTACGAATGTTGAAGAAGCATTGCGCGATGGGTTTATACTTGTAGTTATTATTTTATTTTTATTCTTAATGAATTTCCGTACTACTGTTATTACACTTACTGCAATTCCACTGTCACTGGTAATCACTGCAATCATTTTTAAAATGTTCGACATTTCAATTAACACGCTTACACTTGGTGGCTTGGCAATAGCTATTGGCGAGTTGGTGGATGATGCAATTGTTGATGTAGAAAATGTATTTAGACGCCTCAAAGAAAACAGACACGCAAAAAATCCGAAACCAATTTTAAGAATAGTCTATGAAGCTAGTAGTGAAGTCCGTAACTCAATAGTTTATGCAACAATTATTGTTGTATTGGTATTTATTCCATTATTCTACATGCAAGGAATTGAAGGAAAAATATTTGCTCCTCTAGGCATTGCATACATCACTTCAATTGTTGCGTCACTGCTAGTTTCGCTCACTGTTACCCCTGTATTATGTAGTTATTTGCTAAATACTAAAAAGGAATACAGCGAGAAAGAGAGTTGGCTCGTGCAATTCTTAAAAAAGTATGATACACAACTTTTAAAGTGGGGCTTACAACGTCCGAAAATGATTATTGGAGCAGCCATCTTTTTAATTATTACCTCGTGCAGCATAGTTCCTTTTTTCGGAACTGAGTTTTTACCACCGTTTAATGAGGGTTCATTCACCATCAATCTCTCAACTCCTGCAGGAACATCTTTAGAAGAGAGCAACAAAATAGGTACTATGGCAGAGGAGCTTATGTTGCAGGTTCCTGAAGTAGAATTTGTAAGCCGTAGAACCGGTAGAGCAGAATTAGACGAACATGTTGAACCCGTTTCAAATTCTGAAATTGATGTGTTGCTGAAACAAAATTCATCCCGCTCCCGCGATGCAATTCTCGCCGACCTTAGAACCAAATTAGATATTCTTAAAGGAGTGACAGTCAATGTGGGGCAGCCAATTTCTCACCGCCTTGACCACCTTCTTTCAGGAGTGAGAGCGCAAGTTGCAATAAAACTTTTTGGTGCAGATCTTACAGATTTACGTACCAATGCCAATCAAATATCTGAAACTATTAAAGCTATTCCTGGAGTGGTAGATGTTCAAATTGAAAAACAAGTAATGGTGCCGCAACTTTTAATAAAAGTAAATCGAGAAGCCCTGCAAAGATACGGTTTGCAAGCAGGTAAAGTAGCCAAGGATCTTGAGATATTTTACAATGGAAAAATTACCGGACAAATAATTGATGGCAATAAAACATTTGACATTCTATTGCGAACTACTGACGAAGAACGTACAAACATTGAGGCTATTCGGAACACCCTAATTGATGCACCAAATGGAAATCTAATTCCTCTTCAACAAATTGCTAGCATTGAAAATACTACAACCATTAATTCCATAATGCACGAAAACACCCAGCGAAAAATCGCAATTAGCTGCAACGTTCAAGGCAGAGATTTAGGAACAACTGTTCAGGAAATTCAAAAAGAAATCGGACAAAAAGTGAAACTGCCTCTTGGATATTTTGTGCAATATGGAGGCCAGTTTGAAAGTCAAAAATCCGCATCGAAACTCATTCTCTTTTTGAGTATCTTTTCACTTGCAGGAATCTTTCTTGTTCTGTATTCCCATTTTAAATCACCGCAAATTGTATTGCAAATTATGTTCAACATCCCTTTGGCTTTGATTGGAAGTGTGATAACAGTGTTGCTCACCGGAGGAACGTTTTCTGTAGCAACTTTGGTGGGCTTCATCACACTCACCGGCATTGCTTCCCGCAATGGCATCATGATGATTTCACACTACATCCACCTCATGGAACATGAAGGCGAAGTGTTCAGCAAACAAATGATTATTCGCGGTTCATTGGAAAGATTGGTTCCTGTACTTATGACTGCATTAGTCGCAGCTTTAGCACTTATCCCTCTTACTTTGGATCCACAAGCCTCCGGAAAGGAAATTCTATATCCTGTTGCGACCGTTATCTTAGGCGGACTTATCAGTAGTACGTTGTTGGATATGATTGTGACACCCGTGGTATTTTATACATTCGGCGAAAAGTCGGTTAAAAAATATTTTTCACGAAAGCAAAATTCAACTGATTTACAATAACAATTTGGAAGGGAAAGCATCAATCCAAACTTAATTTTAACCACAAACATAAAGCGTAATTTTAATACAAGTAATCAAATTTACTCTTGAAAATAATTTCAATTACATAAAAAAACCGGGATAAAATTACCCCGGTTTAATTCAAATCTTATACTGAAATTAATTTTACCGGTTACATACTCGCAACAACATTTAGCTTCAATGTAAACTCATCATAAATTGCTTTGTCGCCAATATCTTCAAAAAATGATTTAGATCCATAACGCACATCAAATTTAGAACGGTCAACTTTTAATTCGCCTTCAGTCATCATTTTTCCATCACCAAATTTTATTTTAGCCGGGAAAGTAATTTCTTTCGTAATACCTTTGATAGTTAGATTTCCTTTTATGTCGAAGTTTGGCGCTCCTTCAGTAACACCCGTTTTTGGATTTACAGCAGTAATTTCAAATGTGCTGGTAGGGAATTTCTGAACTCCAAAAAAATCATCCGATTTCAAATGACCTTCTAACTTTCCTTTTTTCTCATCCTTCAAGTCCGTCACAGTAATTGATGTCATATCTATCACAAATTTTCCACCCAAATTTCCGTGATTATTGACTATTTCACCTGAAGAAATTGCAATTGTGCCGGTATGTTTTCCGGTTACTTTTTCGCCCGTCCATTCAATTGTTGAAGCTTTAGTATCAACTTTAAAAACTTCGGAATGAAGTAATATTCGTGCAGGTACAGCAACGGCAGCTATTGCCGGAATTAACAATAAAACTAACAATGGTTTTTTCATAGATTTTAAATAATTTTGTGTTTATTTATTAGTGAGTAGCGAGGCTTAACGGCCTATTTAAAGATAATAAACCACTAAAAACAAAAAAAGTTTATTTGAATGAATAAATTCGGTATATTTAAATAATTGAAAATCAGTATAAATGGAAATAAATCTTTTTAATTTCAACCTCTTCTAAACTTTATCATTATTTGCTCATCCAACCCCAATGAAAAAAGCACTACATATTTTATTTGCATTCCCACTATTTTTGGCTGCACAAAGTCCTGAAATTGCATCGTGGAAAATTAATACCACAGGCCAAGTTGGATATGCCGGCATCCTCACAAATGTTCAGCAAGTTCAGTATTCTACAAATAATGTTTATATAACTGCCTCCTGCATTCCTGATTATTCAATTGGCCCATGGACAGCCAATCCCAACATTCCTGTGAATCAAAATTTCCTGTTCAAAATTACCCGCAATCCTGTTCAAAATTCCGGTACATTAGTTAACACACCAATGGGACACATTGGGGTTTGGTCCAATGGAGTGTCAGTTTTTAACGCCAAAGATGGAATCAGCTATAACAACCAAGGTTTTTGGTTTCGTGATGCGTATGTATTTGAAGGTATCAGTTTTGATAATTGTTTAGGTCACCCTGCTCCAAATGGTGAATATCACACACATGTAAATCCTACTTGTTTGTATGATGATACCGACAACTCAGTTCACGCTCCAATAATAGGTTATGCTTTCGATGGCTTTCCGATTTATGGGGCTTATGGATATGACAATCCTAACGGTACTGGTATTTTCAGGAAAATGCAAACCGGTTATCAGCTACGAAATATCAGCAATCGAACTACTCTTCCCGATGGAACCTTGCTTGCCGCTAATGAGTATGGACCAGCAATTGGTGGGCAGTATCCATTAGGTGCATTTCTGGAAGATTATATTTTCGTACCTGGGTCAGGTGACTTAGATGAACACAACGGACGATTTTGCATAACGCCCGAATATCCAAATGGTATTTATGCCTATTTCGTTACTATTGATGCGAATGAAGTTCCACTTTTTCCCTATGTAATCGGAACGGCCTATTATGGAACCGTTCAAACCGGAAACACTGGACCAAACAGCGGCCACAATATCATTAATGAACCTGTTACTGTTTATGTTCCAGGTGTTACCGTATTCCCGGAATTAGTCTCTGAAAATTCAGTAACTATTATTTCAAATAATGGCTCCGGAGCGTGTGAATTTTTTATTTCCGGAAATTTAAACTCTTCAAACTATGCAAGAATTTTTGATATGTCCGGGAAAGTTGTTTGGGAAGTGCAAACTGTTTTATCCGGAACAAAATATGAATTTAATAATGCTTTATTGCATCATGGAATTTATATTTTGGAAGTTAATGATGGATTAAATTCTATGAAACGAAAATTGGTATTTTAAGGATTTTTGTTTTTTCAAAGGTTAAGTAGTATGTTTGTTATTATAAATCGCATCATCTATGAAATGGAAAAACAGACAAGGTAGTGGGAACGTAGAGGATCGTAGAGGGATGAGTGGTAAAATGGGTGCCGGATTGGGACTTGTTGGAACGGTGGTGGTCATTATAATCGCTTTATTAACCGGCTCAGATCCTTCACAACTTCTCAATCAGGTGAATGTTGGTCAACCATCAGAGCAAGCTGCACCGGCCGGTGAATTGAATGATGAAGCATCTCAATTTGTTTCAGTTGTGCTTAAAGAAACTGAAGTGGTTTGGGAAAAAGTTTTCATGGAGCAACTAAATGCTCAATATGAACAACCAAAACTGGTTCTCTTTACCGGAGAAGTTCAGTCGGCTTGTGGTTATGCCTCTTCTGCTAGCGGACCTTTTTATTGTCCGGCCGATTATAAAGCCTATATCGATTTAAGTTTTTATTCTGAACTAAAAAATCGTTTCAATGCTCCGGGTGATTTTGCAATGGCTTATGTAATCGCACACGAAATTGGTCACCATGTTCAAAATTTGTTAGGAACATCAAATAAAGTTCAGCAGCTACGCGGAACCGTTAGTGAGGAAGAATATAACAAAGCATCGGTGATGTTGGAATTGCAAGCCGATTTTTATGCGGGACTTTGGGCGTATCATGCTCAATCTATGAACAACATTTTGGATGATGGTGATATTGAAGAAGCACTAAATGCAGCCAATGCAATTGGTGACGACCGACTTCAAATGGAAGCTCAAGGTTACGTAGTTCCTGAATCTTTTACCCATGGTACTAGTGAACAACGTATGTTTTGGTTTAAGAAAGGGTTTAAAAGTGGTAATATTAATGATGGAAATACTTTTAAATAGTTGACTTTCAGTGATTTGATTTTTAACATCTTTAGTTTTAATATGTTAATTATTTTCGAAGATGTGTATTTCCATTAGCTTCATTAAATGTACACAAAATAATAAATAGCTATTATTTATTCGTCTCAAATCTAGTTTCGTATAGCCACAAAGTGACAGTATTAAATAAATTTTAATTATCACTTTCTATATACAATTTTATGACTTCCGAAACATTTTTATACTAACGGCGTAAAAAAAATTTTATAATGTTATTTATTAATGAAACCGGGAGTTTTCTTATTATTTCTAATTGTTATTTACATCGACAATTTCAATTGTGTCGCTCAAACCGGGCCTGCAGGAGTAGGGTCGTCAGTCAATAATGTTTTGTGGCTCAAAGCAGATGCCGGAACGTCCTCTAGTATAGACAGTGCTGCCATTAATTTATGGAGCGATCAATCGGGAAATAATATTAATGTATCTCAGTCAACAGCTATCCAACGACCAAGGTATCGATCATCAATTATGAATGGTTTTCCGTCCATTGAATTTGATAATGTGAATACTGCAGGACAAAACGATTACTTAATTGCACCTGATAATGCGTTGCTGGACAACACAAATGGATACAGTTTCTTTACCGTTACCAGGATGAAGAATTTAGATGGCAGTTTGGCCCGTTGTATTGTTTCAAAACGAAATACTATCGATATCGATGAGGCATTTATGTTATTTTACTGGACCTCCAATTATTGTTATTTGGATATTGATGGACTTGGAAATAGATTTAATACCGGCTCAGTCACTTATTCTAACAATAACAATTATATTATTGATGCATTTTATGATGGAACACTTCCTGCAGCATCACGTAGCAAAATTTATGAGGGTGAGACACTTCGTAAAACCGGTTCGGAATCCAGTTCTTTTGTGCCCGACAAACCATCGCCACTGTTGATTGGTGCTACACACAGCGCCGACAATCGTGCGTTTGCAGGATTTATTAGTGAAGTGATTATATTTCGAACAAACCTTAACAATGCATCAAGAATTATTATTAACAATTACTTATCAGCAAAATATAATATTTCACTCGCTGCTAATGATTATTATGCAGGTGATAATGGGATAAATGGAAACTATGACTTTGATGTAGCCGGATTGGGTCAAGACAGTTCCGGAAATACTACCTCATTTGAATCTTCCATATGTGCGGGATTAAAAATCGCAAATAACAGTGGACTTAATAACAACGACTACATTTTTGCAGGACATGCTTGTAAAGTAAATTCGCTGAACACTTATGATATTGGCGGGCTAACCGGTCCTGATCGTGCACGTTTGGATAGAATTTGGTATATTGATATTACGAATACTGGAGCCACCTTAAATAATACAATTGAATTTGATTTAGGAGATGCCGGCATGGGAATAGTAACTGCCGGAACTCCCGGTGATTATTCATTGTTGTATAGAACAGGTCAATCCGGGAATTGGACTGTATTATCTACTGCGACTTCAGTTAGTGGAGATAGAGTAATTTTTAACAGTATTAACTTGACTTCTGATGGATATTATACTTTAGGCAGTGGAAATCTTTCAACAGGGCCATTGCCTGTGTCTTTAATTTCGTTTGATGCTATCCCAAAAGAAAACCAAGTAGATTTAAATTGGAAAACTGCTTCAGAAATTAATTGTGATTATTTTACTATCGAAAAATCCAAAAACGGTACCGATTTTACTTTTCTGCTGAATAAGAATGGAGCGGGAACAAGTAGTGTCGTTAATAGTTATGATGATGTTGATTTGAATCCTTATCCCGGAGATTCATACTACAGATTAAAACAAACTGATTTTAATGGTACAGAAACACATTTCAAACTAGCGAAAGTGCATTTTAAGGGTTCGAGTAATTCTAATGTTAATTTAGTAAATAATTTTACTGAAACAGATGGTTTATTTTACTTAGAAGTGGAATCGGCGAGTGAAGCGACCCTGAACATCCAACTAGTTGATTTGTACGGAAGAATTTGCAAATCGCAAGAAATACAAATCGCATCCGGAAAATCAACTGCCGAATTTAAAATTGAAAATATTTCAACAGGGACCTATGTGATCAATATGGTTTTTGATGATATCAAAGATTCCAAATTGGTTTTTGTAAAGTAATTTTATAAATTGTTTTGATCCAAATTGAAAAGAAGATCTTATTCCGATAAATACTTCGCAGCTAATTTTTTAGGAGCCACTGCACAATAAGCACAAGTAATAGCATCCTTTAACATTTCCTTTTTAATTTTCTTCAATTCAATTAACGTCCAGCCATACTTGCCCCACGCATTTGGTACTTTGTAAATTATTGATGAATCAAACGAGCAAAACACATCCTGGTCGATTGGGTTCAGTCTTACACATACTCTATTTTTCGTTGCATTTAAAGTGATGAATATTTTTTTCTTCACACGCACAGAAATTACTTCCATATGAGGAGCTTCATCAGTTTCTTCAAATTTTAAAGCAAATTCTTTGGCGAATTTTAGAGTTGCCATGTAGTTAAATTTTGCAGGATTTTCTTAGGATTAGGATAAAAGCAAGAAAAATGCTTTATAGTTGGTTGCTAATAGATTGTATTTCTGCTATTTATGTATCAATTTAGTGCTTTTGATCTAAGGTCATCAATTTTAAGATAAATACTTTTACTATGAATTATAAAGCACTGCTTATGAAAACAAAATTACTCGTTTTATTTCTTCCAATTTTAATTTGCAGCGGCATCGCTAATGATTCACACATTGTAGGAATGAGAATTACTTATGAATATACCGGTAGTGGATATCTTCATTTCATTTTTCAGATAAACAATTTCAAATAAATTTAATTACGACCTTTACTAGTTTTTATTGAATCTTTTTTTGCTGCTTTATCACGATCTTTAAAAAATCCACGCAATAAAAAATTGTGCTGGAGTGCTTCCAAATCTTCATCCAATTTCTTAGAACTTGTTTCCAGGTTCTTTAATGTTTCCTTGACATTGGCTCCTGCAGCTTCATCATGCATCAAAACTCCGATTGCAGTATTTGGGTTGCTACCGGCTTCATTCAACGTTGAAATAAAGACTGTAGCCGTATCTGCAATTTGTTGCAACTGCATAACTGTTTCTTTTAGTGAATTAAAAACAACTGTATCGGTAGTTAACTCATTCGCCAGTGTTCCTTTTGTATTCAATCCTTCACCGAATGTAGCTAGTGAGTTCATCAGTTGGTTAGCTTTCGCAGATGCGTTTTGCAGAGAAGCAGTTGTTGCATTGATGTTTTCATAAATAGCATCATCATCCAACAGCTTGCCTATCGTTCCTTCTCCATTTGCAATTTTCTTACTGATTGTTTTAAAATCAGCTGTAATTGCTAATAAATTTTTATTATTATCTTGGAGGGTATTAATCATATCTTCAGAAGAAAATGTTTTTTCAACTTCAAGTGTATCTCCTTCCTGAATTTCCATGGCAGCTGATGTACCTCCATATATAACCAGAATCTTATTGCCTATCAATCCATCAGTACTCAACTTAATTTTGGCATCTTTACGGATATATTGCTGTGCTTTGGTTTCAATTTTCATAGTGACTTCTACTTGAGAAGTTCCATAAAAATGCAAATCTGTTACGATTCCAATTTTAACTCCGGAAAACCAAACATTATTGCCGGATTGTAACCCACCAACATCTTCAAAATGAGCAACAATAGGCATTTTCTTTTTGAAGGTATTGCGCAGGTTTCCTACCATCAGAATTCCTGCAACCAGAAATATTAATCCAACAAAGATAAAAGTACCAACTATTACTGTGCGTTTATTTGATGATTCATTCATAATTTATTTAATAAAATTGTAATTAAAAAAACTCTTTATTTGTTCATTATCTGTTTCAAATACTTCTTCAAACGGCCCCATCTTTAAAAATCTTCCCTCAAACAACATTGCTATCCTGTTACTTGTTGATTTTGCACAAGTGAGATCGTGTGTGATAATTACAGAACTTGTATTATATTGTTGTTGTACTTTGTTGATTAGCTCATTTATTTCGGCACTTGTTTCAGGATCTAAGCCGGAAGTGGGTTCATCGTATAACATTATTTCCGGTTTTAAAATTAAGGTTCGTGCAATTCCTATTCTTTTTCTTTGACCTCCAGACAAATCAGCTGGCATTTGATTTATTTTGTCTATCAAACCAACTGCATCCAAAGTTTCTTTCACTGCTTCATCAACCTCTTTTTTGCTAAGATTTTTTACATTCATTTTTAACGGAAATGCAAGATTCTGGTACACATTCATGCTGTCATACAAGGCGCTGCTCTGAAAAGAAAATCCAATATGAAGACGTAATGCATCAAGTTCTTTAGCGGTCAGTTTGTCTACTTGTTTTCCTAAGACGAATACTTCGCCTTTGTCGGGTTTTAGTAATCCGGCAATAATTTTTATCAATACCGATTTGCCTGTTCCTGATTTACCAAGGACTGCTACATTCTCGCCCTTTAAAACATTAAAATCGATTCCTTTTAATACATGTAAATCACCAAAAGATTTATATAATCCTTTAATGGAAATTACGGATTCTGATTTATCAATGGTATGTCCTATTACTTCTTCCATAACATCAATATAGTCTTATCCAATTAGCAATTTGCACAATTATAATTTCTTCAATAAAAATCAGAAACATCGCAAGTACTACCGCTTGATTAGCAGCTTTGCCAACACCTCTTGTTCCCTGCATTGCATGAAAACCTTTATAACAACCAACAATGCCAATAGTATATCCAAAAACAATTGATTTACCTACTGCAGAAAAAATATCTATAAATGTTAGCGTCTTAAATGTGCTTCTGGGCAAAGCTAAGGAAGCTGGTAGCTTCTTCAAAATAAATATTTATGAATGAACCCATAAGTGCTACTGCACTGCAATAAAGTGCTAAAATGGGAATAGATAGTGTAGTAGCACAAACTCTGGTAACCACCAAATATTTGAATGGGTTTATTGCTGAAACTTCCATGGCATCTATTTGCTCGGTAACTTTCATTGAACCAAGTTCGGCACCAATACTTGAGCCAACTTTTCCTGCGCATATAAGTGCGGTCACTAACGGCCCTAAGGCTTTTATAATTGCAATTCCGATTAAGGAAGGAAGCCAAGATTGTGCTCCAAAATCTTCCAATGAAGGGCGCGATTGTTTTGTAAATACAATTCCGGTAATAAAACCGGTTACTGTTATAAGTGCTAGAGATTTATAGCCGACTTCAAAGCATTGATTAATTATTTCTTTCCAATGTACAGGTGATTTGAATACTTCTTTAAAAAAGCGCATATTGAATTTCCAGGATCTGTGTACATCAAGAAAATATTGATCAAGGCCTTTGGAAAATAAATACTTCTTGGGTTGGGTATTATTTTCCACAGTTTTCTAATTTTATCTTTAGTCTAATTCTCAAAAATTTGCTGTTAATATTTGTGATCCGAATAATTCCTGAAGAAAAATTGTCAATCACAGAAGTATCCAATTTTGAATTGTAATCCAATGTAAATGACAGGAGATCAGGCATCAAAGGTCGAAATTTCCGAATTGCCAATTGTTGTAGTATTTTCGGATTATGTTATATTATTCACAGATTTAAGGTATTTCAATTGAAATTTCTTATTCCTGTTTCACCAACCGAAATATTTTCTTCCTGTCTCCTGAATTTACTTCAACAAAATAAGTGCCAACACTCAAATCTAAACCAAACTCAAAACTATTTGTCGTTGGAATATTTTCGTACGAATCAATTTCTCTTCCGGCAACATCTCGTATAATTATATTTGCATGAGTATTAACTTGCAGAGTAAAATTAGTTTGACTTGGGTTTGGAAAAATAGATACTTCAAAATCGTTATTGATGTTATCAAAAGATTCTCTGCAGGTTACAGAAACTGTTAAAGTTTGAAATCCACTATTTCCACAGCTATTTTCTGATCTCACCTTCACAGTTCCTCCACCGATTCCATAATTGACAGTGATTGATCCGGTGTTTTGTCCTAAAACAATTGTGGCTCCCGCAGGAACGATCCATTTGTAACTTGTTGCTCCCGGTACTGCTGCAATGGAATAGGTCACTCCGGATTGATTGGCACAAATAGTAGGAGATCCGGAAATGGCACTTGGTTTTATAGGCGAGCTGCGAATATAAGTCTTGCGTGCATTACTGGTTCCACAACTATTTATAGCAGAAACTTCCAACCATCCCGACGAAAAGGAAGCACCATAATTTACAGTCAGCGAAGTAGTGCCCTGCCCACTAACAATTGTTGCATTTGCCGGAACTGTCCAATTGTAAGAAGCCGCGGAATAAACTGAAGGAATAGTATAAATTACATTTGAGGTTCCTGCACATACACCCTCCGTTAGTCCGGTGACTAATTTAGGTTTTGATGGTTTTGCTATGACTGTTAATTTCTTTGATAAACTGCTTCCTAGACAATTCGATGCTACAACATTTATTGTTCCTGAAGTAAACGATGCAAGAAAGTTTACCGTGATGGAATTTGTCCCTTGTCCGCTAACTAGAGTTGCAGACGCTGGGATTGTCCAACTATAGCTTGATGCATTACCATCTAAGGGACAAGAGAAAACTACTCCGGAACTACCGGCGCACTGAACAATATTTCCGGAAATACTTGCTGGTTTGGCAGGAACAGAATCAACAACAGTTATTGCTTTACAAACAGGCACACTACTACCGCAGCTATTAGAAGCAGCCACGCAAATGTTTCCATTCATCGCCAAGTTCGTAAAATTAACATTGATAGAATTGGTCCCTTGAGCGGATGCAATTGTTACTCCTGCAGGTACAGTCCATAAATAAGAAGTTGTTCCATTAACCAAAGGTACAGAATAGGAAAGGTTGGTAGTGTTGGCGCAAACAAGCGATATTCCGGTTGGTGAATTTGGAGATATCGGTGCAGAAGTTACAGAAATATAATTTGTTTTAATAACAGTATCACTTCCTGCATCATTTGAAGCAATTAATGTAACTGAATAATTTCCCGGCGTAGTGTATATAACTTGTGGATTTTGTGTGGTAGATGTAGCTGGATTTCCGCCGGGGAATGTCCATTGCAATGAAGTAGGTGCATTAATACTTTGATTAGTGAAATTAACTGTAGCATTGGCGCAAATAGTTAAATTATTCCCTGAAAAATTTGCTGTTGGTTTAGGATATAAATATTTTGCAGGCAAATAGGATGCGATGTCAAAAACTCTAAGTTTAGCCGGAACCGTTGCACCGTTAGTAAAAAGTTCGTTGGTGACAAAAGCTCGCGAGCTGTTAAAAAATTCTATCCCCTCCGTTTGTCCTTGTACTAATTGTGTTGACAGATCAAATTTTCTTTTGTTCCCATTGAAGAATAAATTATTTTTGTAATCATAAATCATGCACATGGAAACGGCTTGGGTCCCGGTTTTAATGTAACCTAATAAGGCAATTACACCAAATTGTTGAATCGATGCACTTGTAACCAAAAAACCGGTATTGTAGGTTTCACGATACTGCGCTACTTGGGTGCCCGGCACATTAGGAAGTACATAATGTTTTGTTTGAAAATCTACCCAATTTTTACTGAAGAGATGAATAGAATCATTAAAAAAAATCATTGCTTCACAATCAAAATTATTGTTGGTGGGGAGTGATGGAAACGATGTTTGATCGGAGTAAGAAAAATTAATTATGGATGCAGTAACAGATGTTGCATTTGTGGTTAGATCAGCTTTGTTTATTCGATAAATTTTTAAATTTTGTCTGTTACCATTATTATTTCCGAAATCACCAATAAACAAATAATCGTTATTGGAAGTCATATCTTCCCAATCGGTATTGGTGGCATTGCTGATATCAACAGTTTGGTTGACTGTGTTTGTAGATGTGTCAACACGATAAATATCATTAGCATTTCCTGAGTCATTAAACGTCCATAATTTGCCATTGATAAATGTCAACCCAGAAGATTCATTTAGTAGTGGAGCGCTGAGATTGGTTTTATCTGTCAACGTAATACTGGTAGCATTGTAAGAACAGGATCCATCGTTTACTGTGGCTGCCGGATTGTAATTAGTAGATTGCGGATCGGTGCAGCCATTGATTTGTGCAAAAGAGCCGGAAATGAATGCAAAAAAGCACATAACGCTGATTATCAGTCTTTTCATAAGAGAGAATGGATAGGATATCGAAAGGTATTAAAAAATGGAATGCGCTCCAAATGGTATTTGCAAAATATTTGAAATTTACTTGCTGAAAATGGATTCAATCAATTTTGGTCAACAATAATTTTCTTACAATTGGTATTATTACCATCAAATACATGAACAAAATAGATTCCATTCGAAATATTTTCAAGTTCTATCCTTTTTGTTAAAGCCTGCATGAATTGTTCTGCAAAGATCAACTGTCCGTAGAGATTAAATATTTCAATTCTTCCCAAATGAACAACGCTATTCATTTGAATATTGAAGCTCCCGCTGGATGGATTCGGGAAAATAAAAAAAGAAGTACCTTTCTCTGGTTCAACTTGACCAAGTGTAGTACAAAGAGTAGACATTATCCCTCCGGAACTTGTCAGAGGCAATGGCGTTGCAGCCGGAGTAATAGCAGTAGATTGCAAAACAGGAGCAATGAAATTATTGGTAAATGCGGAATTAACACTAAATGGAATATTTAACACGTTACACCCACTATTGCCTAAGCTATCTGTTTTAATAATATAAGTCGAATTACCGGAACTCCCCACTACTATATATCCATCATCAGTAGTTTCATGTGCTAAGTATGCAATTTCATTTGAAGCAGTTCCATAATAGCGCGTCCAAAGTGTATCGCCTATGCTATTTGTTTTAATTAGAAATAAATCAGAGATACTTATATTTCCATTGCCACCGGCCATCAAAAAGCCATTATCATTCGTTTGAATCAATAATTGAACATATGTATTTTGAGCAGAATCGTATTGTTTTTGCCAAATCGGATTTCCAAGCGAATCAGTTTTTATGAGAAAAACCCAATTGGATGTTGACGGGTTTTGACCTGTAATTAAATAGCCTCCATCATCTGTTTGTATTGTTTCTCTGGCTTTACCGTCATCATATCTTTTGGACCACACAACAATCCCATTGGACTCAAGTTTTATTAATAGAATTTTTGGAGGGATTCCTCCAGGATCTTGATAGCCACCACTCACAATAAATCCTCCATCAGTTGTGCGATTTATGCTGAACAATTCCAGGAGGTCAGTATGTTGATATAATTTTTTCCAAACAACATTTCCAAACTTATCGATTTTAATTGCATAACTGTCTAATATTCCAAATGACAAAGTTGTTGAACTTGTTCCAATAAAAACAACTCCACTATCAATTGTAGATATTGCATCTTGACCATATGCATTGCCCCATGCGTGCATCCTTTTTACCCAGATCAAATTACCAATTGAATCGGTATGTAAAAAATAGGCATCACTGTAACTTTGAAGGAAAACAGTGCCTGAAATAAATAATTTCCCATCAATCCCTTCACAAATTGATGTTGGTGCGCAAACCCAATTTCCATAGTTGAATTTTTTTGTCCATAGAGTGTCTCCACTCACATTTATTTTGATTAAGTTAAAACCATATTCGCCGGATGTATAGGATGCTCCCACGAAAACATAATTTCCATCAGACGTGTAGCAGCCTGCTCTGGCTGTTGCACCACTTGCTGTTGTAATTAATTTTTGAAATGTGAGCTGGGCGGCTGAAAAATTAATAGCAACAACAAATAATACAGAAGTTACAATATATTTCATTGAATTGGTGGTTCAGGCAATTTAGCTTGAAACTGTGAAATTATTAAAAAACCATAAGCTTTCCTACTTTGGGATAAAAGGCTATGCAACTATCCTTTTATTTTAGGATATTATAGAATCTGCTTTAATCATGTAGTTATGAACCTTTTTGTTGAAATTCTTTGTCATGAAATATAAACCGGTAACATCGATATTTGATCAACTTTGCCAACTTTACACTGGTTACTAGTCACTAAAACACCCATCAATGTCAAAACTATATTTATTACAACTCTCATGCCGAGGCAGTGATTACTAGTCATTAAAACACATTAAAAGCTAAGTATTAATTAATAACAAAAATCAATCTATGAAGACTGTCGAATTCTACTTTCCAATTTCCGTCAACACAACTTTATCATCCACAAAAAACCATTTAGTTAAATTTTTCCCGGTACGATTATCTAAATTCAAGGTGCCTGAAATAAGATAATTTTCATTCATTCCAGGGAAAGCTTGCAGGTTACCAAATTTATCACCTTCGAAACGTAGCAGACATGGTACCAATTCTGTTTTCCATTTACTGCTTGTAGTCGAAACCTCAAAGGAGCCGGGTGCCTTTCCTATGTTAGAGGGAATTTCACCAACAAGAAGCCAACAAGATTTGTCATCGGGAATAAAACCTAGAAAACGACTTTGACTCTCCAACATTGGAAAGTAGTTTATTTTTAAAATGGAACCTTGGGGTTCTGCAGAAACAACAGCCATGTTAGTTATTCCATCCATTAATCCCTCTTTTCTGTATAAAATAAACATCCAAGTACCATCTTTTGCTGTCCACTGGTATGATAGATGCATATCTACAAGATAAGGAACCACTTTAGCATTGTGTTTTACGATGTCGCGTTCCTTGAATTCCATTAAAGTAGATTTAAAATTTTGTCCTGAGGGATCTAATTTGTGAGCTAGTATTGCAGATAGCCCATAATTAGGAACTCCCTTTTTCGTGAATGGCTGGAAGAAAACAACACTGCCATCGGGCTGACTTTGCATAATATCATTCTTTGAATAATCAATGACTCCACCTTGAGCGATTCCATCTAAATTTTCATGGGTGGTGAAAGTTCCCTGCACCACATCTACAATTGATATAAATTTTGAATACTTGTTGGATGAGGCATCAGTCTGTGTGGCCTGCATCACCACTTGTCCGTTTCCGGAAAGAGCCATATTTTGTATACTCAACCATCTTTTTATCGGCATTTCAACTTCCTTGGTACCCAGGAGTTTTGCATCACGATCAAGTACCGCAATCTTAACTTCCCGCTTCGCTTTCATTTCATTATAGTTGATCTCTTGCAGAGTCAGCGCCACGCGACCGGTAAAGGTGTCGAAAGCAAATTGCACCTCATTGGCCATTTCCGCTTCACTTTTAAGTTTTTTCCCTGGCACCGCAAGAATGGTGGATTGCTTTTTTATAGCTCCGGTATTTCCATCCAGCTGAATCATGGAAATCGATCTTGTATCGTCATCTTTCTTATAATAATACACAAATACAACAGGATCACTTTCCGCCATCATTCCACCTAATAAATTATATGTCGCCACATTTTCAATAGGCAGCACCAAAGGAAACGATTTTATAAATTTCAGGTCTGCACGTTGCCACACATCCATCACTCCCTCATTACCTTTTGAACCTTTTACAATACGAATAGTGTAAAGAGTGGTGGAATCCTGACAAACGAACTCACTTGTGAATCGAACATCAGTGATCGGTTTAGAAATAGTAATTTGAGATGGTTGAGCGAGGATTTGTGTATCCGCAATGAACAAATATAAAGCAAGGGAAAGTAGGATGAAGCGCATGAAATTGGTTTTTAGTTCGTTCGTGTATGTTTAATTTGCGAAAATAAACATTTATTTGGAATTTAATACATCATCATTCATTCTAATTCCCCAGTGAGAGCAATCATCTTCAAAATGAAAATAGGAACAATCAATCCCAACCCTTCAAAACCTTACCCATCTTAATTACACTACTATTATTTCGCACTTCAAAAATATAAATACCTTTTGCAAATTCCTGGGTGTTTATAATGATAGAATTTGTAAATTTTTGCTGAAACAATTTTCTTGAAGCAATATCATAAAGAATAATTTCGGAAAGTTCATCGTTGCTTGTGGCAATTTTCAATTTGTCAGAAAAAGGATTGGGAGAAATAATTACTTCAAACATTTCATTATGTTCTTCAATAGCTGTACAGGGAGTGAGGGAAACATCGTCAATATATAACTCTGTTGCATCATAACCTACTCCAGTAACAATCACAGCATTGGTATTAGCATCATCTTTAAAATTTCCGATTATCATGTGACTCTCGCCTCCAATAGCAGTATAAATACCGGTTACTATTACCCAGTTTATTGTATCAGGAAGCACTCCGTTGGTATTTTGAATTTGTGGTAAAAACGGTAGCGGATTAAAGTTCGCAATTCCACTTACCAGAGTGTCTGAAAAATATACACCAATATCAGTACTTGAATGTGTGCAAGTATCCGCTAAGCTCACAAACATCTCAAATTGATAACAAATATTGGCAACAAGAGGAGATGCCAAGGGTATTTCGATATATTCACGATAATTAGGTAGATTCCCAAACCACAAAACAACTCCGCTGTAAGCATTCCCACTGTGTGCATTTTGGTAGCCATAAAGGTTATCCGGAACTGACCAATTTGAACTTGTAGCACACGAATTAAAATAATCGGAAGTGCCTGTTGTGGGTTTTATCCAATCTAATGCTAAATTAATCTGGCCTCCGGAAGTCGGACATGTCGAATGTTGTTCAAAATCCCCGTTTGGAACAATATTTTGTGCATAGCAAACTCCACTGGTGAATAACATTGCAATAATGAATACGAGTTTATTCATAGCGGTATAAAATTAAGGGGCAATTAAGTTGTTAACGCCCTCTATTTTTTAATTTCGTTGGAGTTATTGAGCAATATCGTTTATGTTAATTTAATAGTTCACTTCATTTCCGATCACATTGGCTGAGATACATACGATCCATTTAATATTTTCCATTGATTATTGTCTTTGATAAGAGTGAAATAGTCAATGTTATGACGTGGGGCATTTCCGATTTTAATCAATGTGGCATCAGCTCTCACAAAGGCAAGTCGTCCACCTTCGATAAGTATAGTCCAATTATTTACAGGCTCAGAGTACTTAGCAGGATTTGTTGAAGATCGCAAAGTAGTTAAAAATTCCTCAATAGTCATTGTATAACTACTCCATAGACCCTCATTTAATGATGATCCGGAAATATTTGCGTTGTCTGCAAACATGGTTGGCAAAGAGTCTATGTTATAACTGCCAATATCGCTGAGAAATTTCTCAATAACCTCTTTAATTATGATTTCTTCTGATCCCTCCGGAACTTTATTTGAGTTGTTCATTATTGATTGATTGGATTGACCTAATGCTGACAAAGTAGTAAGCGTGAACATCCAAAGTAGTACTCTTTTCATTCATGCAACATGAGGCCTTTTAGTTATTAACATTTATTTCGTTTAAAACAGATTTCAATAATAACACAGGAATTAGTACACTGGGCTCTGATACCTTTCGCTCCACCAAGTGGTCATCAAACACACTCCCAGAAATAAAAATTCTGAGCATACATCACATTAAATCCCTCATTCAAATACAAGTTGTTCGCACCAATATTTGTTTTGGCGGTTTCTAAAAGTAATCCTCCTGAATTGGTTTCTTGACAAAAGTTTTTGCAGGCATCAATGAGTTTTTTGCCTATGCCATTTTTACGAAAATCTTCAGCAACAAATAAATCGTTCAACAACCATTGTCTTTTTAATTTTACTGATGAAAAAATTGGATAGAGTTGTACAAATCCTGAAAAATGTCCGTTCGGCTCTACAGCTACAAAAATTATTGATTCGTTCTCATGCATTCGTTCACCTAAAAATTCTAATGAACCGGTATAATCTGATTCCTCACCGTAAAATATGCGGTACTGATCAAAGAGAAATGCAGCCTTCTCTAATTCGTAAAGTTGCAAAAGTTGAATCGTTGTGTCAGACATAAAAATTGCAAGTGGGTTTGTGAAAGGCGAGTAGACGAGTGAAGGTTAGTAATGGTTAGTGAAGGCGAGTGATAGTTAATAATGGTGAGTGAATACGAATGATGACTAGTGAAGGTAACCGCCTACTCTTTAATAGTCATTTTTCGTATTGCCGGCACTGGCCCGGGGCAATGTTGTGAATGACAAGCTAGACAAGAAGAAACCATGTTATTGTAAGTTTCAACACGTGTAGCGGGAGTGGAGGTGGCATAATTTTTAACCGCCATCACATACAAATCAGCGAATTGTTTGTAATACTCACTTTTGCTCACGCCATCAGATATTTTTGCAGTGTGCACTTTGTCAAATGCTACAGGATAAGGAGCTGGAGACTTATCCGCCTTAATATCCGCCTTTGCATCAGAAGTGTATTTCTGCATATCCCTCATCAGTTTCGATAACTCACTCGATCCATTTGGATTCATATCGGTGGTATCGGCAAGTGCTGATGTGATTGTTATTTCAGGAGTGATAGTTTGGAAGACCAGCAATCCTACAAACAACACCAACGACACAATTATATTTTTTGATTTCATTTTTAACATTTAAAATTATACTACATCTAATGATCACTTTTTCTTCAATGAAACACTATTTAATTCCGTGTTTATCCTCATCAGCATGTTTCGGGGATCAGAGATCCCCTGTATTAGGTTAGTGCGGAATTGCAAATTCCGCACGGCGGCAACTTCAGCAAATTACCCTTCCTGCCTGCAGCACATCCGCACATCCGCACATCAACATATCACCACCCGCCCTTCAACACACAGGCCACCATGGTCGGGCAAGCATCACCAAATTACCAAATTTTCACTCTATCCGCTTCGCTTCTATACATCTTATCGCCTTCTTTAATATCGAAAGTAGCATAGAACTCCGGCATATTTGCTAACGGACCAATCACACGATATTTAGCGGGTGAATGCACATCACTTTTAACTTGAGCTGCAAGTGCCTCAGGACGATCGTTAATCATCCATGCAAGTGCATAGCCAAGGAAGAAACGTTGATCAGGAGATAATCCTCCGATCATTTGTTTTTCGGTGTACTGTTTAGTTTTTTTGAATGCCTCATATCCCATCATGATTCCTCCAATATCAGCAATATTTTCACCTTGTGTCATTTCTCCATTGATGGTAAGACTATCTACAACAACATAACTGTTAAATTGGTCAACTACCATTTTAGTTTTAGCAAAAAATTGTGTGCTGTCTTCGCTAGTCCACCAATTATTCAAATTACCCTGATCATCATATTGGCTTCCCTGATCATCGAAACCATGAGTAATTTCGTGTCCGAATGTAGAGCCACCAATGATAGAATAAAGAATTGCATCATCAGCTAAAACTCTTTCATAACCCGGCACAATAATATTTGCACCAGGTACAACAATTTCGTTATTAGAAGGATTGTAATATGCGTTGTAAGTCTGTGGTGTCATCTCCCAAAGGGTGCGATCGACCGGCTTGCCAAATTTCGCAATCATATCCTTCATTTCCCACGCATTTGCATTCATAACGTTTCGTACATACGAAGTGCGATCCGTTTGAAGTGTACTCAAATCTTTCCACTTATCAGGATAACCCACTTTCATCACTATCGAATTCAATTTCACCAAAGCTTTTTCTTTGGTAGCATCACTCATCCAATCCAGTTGTTTAATACGTTCTGCATAAACTACTTTTATAGAGTTTCCAATCTCTGTCAATTTTTCTTTAGTACCTTTTGGCAGATATTCATCAACATACACCTGCCCAATTAATTCTCCTAGCGAATTATTAGTTTGATCTGTAACGCGCTTCCATCTTGGTTTTGGCTCTTGTATTCCACGAATTCCTTTACTGTAAAAATTAAAATGCTCTGCATAAGTCTTGTCATCGAGGTACGAAGCTAAACCACGTACCAAATGAAATTTGAGATAGTCTTTCCAAACATCTAATGGAACCGATTTCAAATAGGCATTCCATGCTTTCAAAACTTCAGGTTGACCAATAATTACAGAATCCGGATTTTGTAAACCAACAGTACCCATAAAAGTTGTCCAGTCGAAATTAGGAGTTGATTTTTTTAGAGATGCAACATCCATTTTGTTGTAATTCTCATGTGGGTCACGAGTGTCTTCACGCTTGCGTGAAACTTTTGCAATATCTGATTCTAGTTTGATTAAATTTTCAGCAGCACTTTTTGCTTTTGTTGCATCATAACCCATAATGGTAAACATGTTCACTACATAAGGAGTGAATTTTTCACGAATGCCTTTTGCTCTCTCGTCTGTATCAACATAAAAACTTCTATCAGGTAAACTTAATCCCCCCTGTGAAATAAATATGGCATACTTATCACTTATTTTATCATCTTGACCAACATAAAAACCAAACATTGGAGAACCGGAAAGATTATGAACCATTGCAGTTGCGTTCGCTAAACCGGCGGCATCTTTAATTCCATCTATCATATCCATTTCAGGTTTTAGATTGGATAATGCTGCAGTATTAATTGTTACACTGTCCATTCCCGAATAAAAGAAATCGCCGATTTTTTGCTTATTACTTCCTTTTTCTGAATCTTTGATAGCCGCCGCATTTTCACAAATCTGCTTCACCTGGGCGTTGATGGTATCTCTGATCAACTGCCATAAACCATTCCCCTGCTCACTAGCCGGAATAGGATTGTTCTTAAACCAACCGTTGTTTGCATATAGAAAAAAGTCATCACCCGGACGGATGGTGGTATCAATATTAGTGGCCAGGAAATCGGGAGCCGAATTCGTAACTTGTTGTTTATCAGCGCCACAAGAAGCTAATAGGAGGGCCGGAAGAATTAGAGCAAGGCAATATTTTTTCATAGGATGGAAGTTATTTATCTGCAAAAATAGAGAATTAACCTAACTCAAGCTAACAAAGAAATAGGGATTTTAAACATTATTTGGTGGTTTAATCAATTCTTTCTATTTTTAACAATTGGTTTTTGCTGCAATATGGGGTTCCTCATACTGGAATAACATCTTTATCCGACCTATCATCATTTGTAAAATAGGTAATTTTTATAAAAAAAGGTATGAAAAAATGGATACTAGTACTCATGGTGTTTTGTACAACACCGGATTTGTTTTCGCAAGTAAATTTGAACTCAGGTTTATTAGCCTGTTATCCTTTTACAGGAAGCGCAAACGATGAAAGTGGAAATGGTCATCACGGCACTGTGCTTGGTCCGGTGCTGACAGCAGACAGATTCGGTATTTCTAATGCTGCTTATTTGTATGATGGAGTGAATGATTATATTAACATCGGTGCACTATCCACATTTACACAATCGACATCATTTTCTATCAGTGTTTGGATAAAACCGAATCAGGTAAAATTGCAAACAATATTGATGGCTATCCCCGACGATTTTAATGATCGCTTTAATGCCATGGCTTATTATAATCATAATGGGGTGTCGTCTACCATTTGGGATTTTGGCGATTGCACCGGAGGAGGTCGATTAATGTTTATGGGAACTAATTTTTCAAATGTGTGGCAACATTATGTTTATACTATTAATCCTGCAACAGGAATGAATGTGTATAAAGATGGTGTACTCAATTTAACTCAGGCAACAAGTTCGGCTTGCATAAATCGCCAACGTAATTTGTGGATTGGTGGTGGGTTTGATGCAGCGAATGCACCATTTTATTTTGATGGTGTTATTGATGATATCAGATTGTATGATCGTGAACTTACACCTGCTGAAGTAAGTGTTATATTTCAAATGGAACAGTTTTGTTCAACAACATCAATTTCTGAAATTTCTTCAACTGATTTTAAAATTATTAAATTGAATGATAATTTGGTAATTAAAGTGCGTGATGGGTTAACTTCTACGAATTTTAAAATTTCAAATTGTCAAGGTAAATTGCTTTATAAAAAAGAAAAAGTGAAAGGTGGCGATCAGTTTGAGGTTACTTTATCGGAATTTGCAAATGGAATGTTGATCTACTCTTTTGAATCGGGTGAAAGCATTGTCGCCGGAAAATTTGTTAATTAAATTTAGTTAGGAGTAGTGGAGAAACTATTTAACACAGAGTCTGAGGGATAGGATGGATTTTAATTAGTAAATCTTCTTTTGCAAGTAGTTTACATACTTGCATTTAACTAACTTTTAATAGGGAGAAAATGGGAACCGGATTTCAGTATGACAGAAAAAATTAGTCATTTCATTGTTGTGCTAATTAATCACCAATATCATATTTTTTGAAGATTTAATCCCAAAATTAGTTACCTTTACTCATAAACAAAGACTCCCGTAATGAAAACAATTTTCTACATGCTAGCCTGCCTACTTTTTACCACAGCAGCCAGTGCTCAAATACCCTACACTACCCATGCAGGCCCTTCCGGTATAACAATTTCCAGTACTAGAACCAATGACATTCAAGTTGACACCAGCAATAATGATAAGTGGCTTTCATTTGATTCTTTTGGATTAGGAATTTACAATGGAAATGCGTGGACAATTTACAATACTGTCAATTCAGGGTTGCCAACAGATTCTATAAATGGTTCTTTCATTCTAAATCTGACGGATGCATGGATTGCCACTAAAGCAGGAGCTGTTTTAAAGTCAGGTAGCAATTGGACTGTTTATAACATATCCAATTCAGGACTGCCTTCCAACAATATTACAACTGTTTTTGATGCTAACGGAATTACCTATTTTGGTACTCACCAGGGGTTGGTAAAATTTGATGGGAATAACTGGACAGTTTACAATACATCAAATTCAGGAATTGCAAATGATTCTATTACAAAAATTATTGATGGTTTTAATGGAGATATTTATGTTGGAACACGAAATGGATTATGCAATCTTTCCGGAACTACTTGGACAAATTACACAAGCACAAACTCTATCATAAACAAATATGTATACGATCTTGAAAAAGATAATGTAGGAAGATTGTGGATTTCGAGTGGGCAGATTAATGCTTTGCAAGCCGTTTATGATAATGAAATTTATTATCTTGAAGCGAACCAAATTAAGAGCTTTAGAAATGATTTCTATTCATATGATTTAGAATTTACCTTCTCCAATGCTATTGAAATTACGAAAGAGTATGGGAATACCATTATTTTTCAGGCTAATTTCAGTGTAACCGGAAGAGGGTTATTAAAAATAACTGACAATAATTTAGAGTGTTTTAATTTTTCACTACCGAGTTACGGAACGACTATTTTTGGTCTGAATATTATATCCGATATAAATGGCATATTGTGGGTTTTGCCTCATCGAGGATTTTATTTTTATTCATTGGATTTCACTGGATATATAACAGATGTCGGCAATATATCAATTAAAAACTTTAGAAAATTAGATATCAATGATGTTTCAGCCGGATTAAATGTAAGTGGTGATATGCATTGGAATTTGAATAATGCGAAGTATGAAGTGCCTAAAAATTCCGGAATAAATTCAGTCTTTTCATCTGCCTTTTGGATAGGTGGTATTGATCAGGGGGGAGAACTACACACAGCTGCTCAAACATATCGCCAAACAGGAAATGAGTTTTGGCCTGGCCCAATAAATGGCATGACGATTCCTTTTGATAGCACATCGTGTATAAAATTTGATCAGATCTGGAAAATGGATAAATGGAGGATTGAAGAATTTAAGAATGAATTTTTAGCTGGAAATGTGACGAATGGATCCTACAAAATTCCAACAGAAATTAGTTCATGGCCTGCTAAAGGAAATCTAAATTCTTATGTTTTAGACGAACTTGCTCCTTATGTGGATTTTGATGGTAACGGAAGCTATGATGCTTTTTTAGGAGATTATCCACTTATCAAAGGGGATCAAATGTTATATTATGTTTTTAATGACTCACTCTCTACACACACTGAAACTGATGGAAATAAATTGGGTGTTGAAGTACATGCGTCAGCCTATTCATTTTATTGTCCGGGCATTGTGGATAGTAATAAAGTGATTAATAGGACTACTTTTTATAATTATCAAATTATTAATAAATCTCAAACGGATTATGACAGTGTTTATATTGGACTTTTTGTAGATTGTGATTTAGGAAATGCGTCAGATGATTATGTCGGTTGTGATTCATCTCTTGCAGCAGGTTTTACTTATAATGGCGATAATGATGATGGTGGAACGACAGGTTACGGATTCAATCCACCCATGCAAAATGTAAAATTTTTACGAGGAACTTTGGCCGATCCGTTTGATGGCTCCGATAACGATTTGGATGGAAGTATTGATGAGCCCGGCGAAAGAACTACCATGAATCATTTTCAATTTTATAATAGCGTAAATAATTCTCCTAATGGAAATCCGGGTTCGGCACTTGGATTTTATAATTATATGAAAAGTGTTTGGCTCGATGGACAGCATGTTTCTTATGGTGGGGATGGTAGAGATTTGTTGGCTCCTCTAACCAATTTTATGTTTTCAGGCAAACCCTATTCGGCAGGGGGATGGACAGAGCTCACGGCAGGCAATCCACCGGAAGATAGAAGAATGTTGCTTACCAGCGGTTCATTTACTCTCAATGCAGGTGACACTGCTACTCTTGATTTTGCTTATGTATTTACCAGAGATTCATTAAATCCCAATGGACTTACTACTTCCATTGCTCGAAATATTGAAGATTTACAAAGAATTCAATATTGGTTTGATACCGATAACTTTCCTTCGTGCTTGGTTTACAATGTTGGTTTAAATGAAAGTCTGAATGAGGTTGACAATATTTCAATTCACCCGAATCCTGCAACTGATATGTTGGTTGTCATTAACTCCTTCAATTCGACAAAAAAGATAAAGTATACTATCTATAATTTGATTGGTGCACTCGTTAAATCAGGATTTATATACAATAATGAAATTATAATTGAATCAATAAAACCTGATATGTATATTTTGAAACTTGAAACAGAAAAAGGTTCGAAAAATTTGCGATTTGTTAAGATGTGAGAATTTGTAAATATTTAAGTGTCGAAGAATATCATTTCAATACACAAAGGGAAACACCACCTTGCGTTCTTTAGGGTACTCAGGGAAATTCTTTTTATACCAATCGTGATGATTTTTAGCTCTGGGAACTAAATTTGCAAACGTCCAAATCATAAATGTTAAGGCAGGCAAATTCCACGCCATGAGTGCAAAACCGGTCCATTCAATTATTTCTCCAAAGAGGTTTGGCGATGAAATATATTTGAATAAAAATCCCTGCGGAATTTTATATCCCGATTCACCGGGTTTTCGAAGATTAATCAAAATGGAATCAGCTTTCATGTTTATAATCATTCCTGATATGAAAAGTACAAATCCTACTATGGTAGTTGTATTTGTGAGCCAGCTAAAATCGTAATCCGTTGGCGAAGCTAAAAATGCCAAATAATAGCCATTCAGTCCTGCATTGACTACATTAAATAGAATAGCATTTACAACTATAAATAAAGGCATTTTTTTAGGTGTTGATTTTATCCGTAAAGGATATATAAATGTTCTGTTGGTATAATGAAAAATCCAGATTGAAAATAATATCCATGCAAATGATTGAAAAGAGTTGGCGCCAAATATTAAAAAGTATAACATGATTGCCAAAGACGGTAATTCCATAATCACCCATCCTAATTTGTTATTTATGGAAATCCCCCACTTCTCAGAAGTATGCCTGCCGAAAGGAGCCTTTACATAAAACATAGTCACATGCACCACCAGCGCCAATGCGAGCCAACAATAGGCAATTGTGTTAAGCGTAGTTAATTCCATTTCCTACTAATATCTTTTGTTTAATTTGCACCACTCATAAAAATTTCTTACAGATTCCTCTAGTGGCTTGTTGGTATGTGCGAGATCTCTTTTTGCTTTGGAACTATCCATATTTTTATGACCTGACTTTAATGCATCAATCGAAGTTTTTGTAAACAAAGGTGGTTTACCTGTAATTTTACCGAGAAATGAAATTAATGGAAGCAATATTTTCAATAATACATAAGGAATTACAAGTTTGGGTACGTTTTTGCCGGTAATTTTATTTATTATTTTGGTCAACTCACGAAGTGAATAATATTTTCCTGATAGCAAATATATTTCTCCACTCCGGCCTTTTTCAATTGCTGAAATAGCAGTTTTAGCAACATCCTCAACATCCACAAAATCAAATCCACCTTCGGCAAGAACCGGAATTTTTTGATTGTAAAAATCGAGCAGTGCTTTTCCCATAGGCGATGGCTTAAAATCGAAGGGGCCTACCACAGCACTTGGTCTCAGAATGACAATTTCTACAGGATGAGCCGGTTGTCGATTCAGTAGCAACTGTTCTCCAACAGCCTTTGAGTAATCATAAGCATCGTTGTCTTTTGTTTTATAAGGTAAATTTTCTGTGAATGGAAGATCTTGCATTGATTCAACAACGGCGTGCACACTACTAAAATGAATTAACCTTTTTACACCTTTACGGATGCAGGTTTCGAGAACATTTTTTGCACCGATGGTATTGGTTTTAAAAATCAACCCTGTTGGATCACCATAAATAGAAACAATGGCTGCGCAGTTAATCACAATTTCACAACCATTAATAAGTTTATCCAAGTCATTTTCTATCAGCACATTTCCTTTTACTTTTTCAACATCTAAAACATCCAAACTTCTAAAATCGGAATAGTACAACGCTTTTACATGAAACCCTTTTTCTACTAACAACCGGCAAATCACATTGCCAATGTGTCCGCTAGCTCCTGTGACTGCTATTTTTTGTTTCATTGGGTTGGTAGGATGTGATAAAGTAAAATTATTCCCTTTCTTTAACCAAAATATTTGATAAAGATTTTACAGAAATAATCGAAATTAGACCTGCCATTATTTTTAAAGTTGAAGTACTAATAAAATTAGTATCATGTAAATTTGTTGGCTCATCACTTTGTACAAGTTGAATATGATTATGAAGGTGGAATGCAAAATCTGTAATTGTTCACATAATTAATAAAAGCCCCAATTGTAAGTAGTTATCCATTTCGAGTTTGATTTCAGCAAATTTAAGTAAAATCTACTTAATGGGGTTGCGAACTAATCTTTTTTGCCGTTTCTATCTAATCGTGCTTTCAGTATAAAGGATATCCACCAATTGGAGTTGTACTATAAAAATATTCCAAAAAAATCCCCGAGGCATAGCCTCGAGGATTTTTTTGGAATCACAAATGCGAATTCCTACCTATTTGCAAACAACTATCTTTTTCTGAACAGATTTATTTTTATTGCGGATGTTTATGAAGTAAATTCCTTCGATTATGTTATTTGCCAATTGGAGCTGATGTGTTTCTCCATACGTTGAACCTTGTTGAAAAAATACTACCTGCCCGATGTTGTTAATTAATTCAAGTGTGAATTCGCCATCCATTCCTGCTATAATAATTGCATCACCACTTATTACCGGATTTGGAAAAAGTGAAACGTTTGTTGGTGGTTGCGATTCATTAATGCCTGTTATTTCAAGGGTATATTTTTTTATCAATCCGTTCGAGCCGCACACATATCCTGTTGTTCCTGAAAAAGAAAGGGAATTTAAATAAACACTCGGACCATAAACTCCACCGGCAACTGAATATTCAAGAGTCCATGTGGTACCGCCATCAGTGGTTCTGAATATTTCTCCCATTGTGGAAACTAAATGTCCCTCGTTTGCATCGATGAAATCGTAATCTTGAATTGAAGTTATTTGAGCTAGTGTAATGGTGTCCCATGTAGCCCCACCATCGTTCGTTTTGAAAATTTGATTGGAATATTGTATGGATGTATAAACAACGTTGGAATTGATGATTTGTACTTTTTGCATGGCGCTAACAAACATAAATGGATTGATTACACTTAACACATTGCTCCAAGTTTGTCCTCCATCTGTTGTTTTTAGAACTGCTGCTGCATTATTTTCCGTTCCACAAACAAAACCGTTATTCATATCCGTAAAGTGAATAGATGCAATTTCAAAAGTGATTGGAATGTTAGTCCATGTTTGGCCGCCATCAAATGTTTTGTAAAGGACAGTTAACCCACTCATGTATCCTTGTAACGGATCAATAAACGAAATGGAAGTAGTATGTATAGTGGATGTTGGATCAGGAGTGATGTCGTTCCATGTTGTTCCATTGTCGGTTGTAGAAAGTAACGACTGAAAACTATTATTCGATCCTCCGGCAAAACCATTGTTCACATCCGTAAAAAATATTTTGTTTACATACACCGATGTTAAACTCGGGATAAAGTTAATGGAGTCCCAGGTAGTGCCACCATCATTTGTGCGCAACAAGAAAGAACCTGTTCCGGTTTGATTCATACCACTTGTAAAAGATGTTTGTGGAGTTGCTGTGAAATTGGTTGTGAAGTAATTGAATTGATCGAATCGAACGGGATTCCAAGAAGCCATCAGTAAAGAAGGTGCGAATGCAAACATTAATATAATAGTGTTGCGAAGTAGTGTTGTTTTCATGGCAAGTGCGTTTTTTTGGAGTGAACTTTTAATTTCAACAACAAAACTAGATCATCAAATATAAAACACTGTTACGAATTTCCGCCTATTACTTATGAATTTGCACCAGCTCCTTGTTAAGCTCCGACGGACTGAACCCGGTTTTGTTCTTTATAAAGAGGCTAAAACTGGCAGGACTGTCAAACCCAAGGTGAAATGCGATCTCCTTATGAGAGGTGTTTTCGAACAGCAACATCCGTTTCGCCTCGAGCAATAAACGGTTGTGGATGACCTGCAGAGGGCTCAACCCTAAATATTTTTTAGTCGCTGCTGAAAGCTTTTTCTCGGTGGTGTTTAAAGAAGTGGCGTATTTATTCACGGAATGATTACTACAATGTTCAATATCAATTAGATACCTATAATCAAACAATAGTTGGCGGTCTTCCGGAAGAATTATTGAGGGTTCTTTCACACTAAACTCCAGAAGTTGTAATAAAAGGGCCTGCAAATAATGAAGACACATGTTTCGACTGATCTCTGTCTGTTTATCTGCAGCACCTTTTATAAGTTCTAGAATTGAGGAAAGATGAAGTAATTTTTGAGAATCTTGTTCGAAAAAAATCGCAGCTTGTTCGCCATATGATGTTTGCTGAAGTAACATTCTAATTTGTGACGAAGGAATAACTTCTTCACGAAATTGAATGAGCATTCCTTTTGCTTCCGGAGCTCTGATTAACAGATGAATTTGCTGAGGGAAAACAATGTAACTGCTGTGTTCACGAACAGGATACTCATGAAAATCGATGAGCTGACTTCCGCCACCCGATTCAAAAAAGAAAACCTCAAAATAATCGTGCCGATGTTCGCGGGTAAAATCGTAAGGGTTCTTGTGTTCAATCCGCCGCACTTGTACCGGTGACTCAATCTGAGAAAGCGAATGAACAGGAAGTTGTGATTTGTGGTCGGGCATATAAAGCCGGTTGTCAATATTTGAATCCGCAAATTATTTGGAATCTCAAATATAAAACAAAGAATCGATAACCCAATTAGATTTCTCTATCCAGGTTACCAATTCTTTGATAACATTACCATTATTATGAAAGTGCTTTTTTAAACAGGGGATCGCAGAATACTGACTGGTATTGTTATCAACAAACGTACTGTTGTTTGAAGATGGGTTGAATTTTCTGCAAATCCCCTGTCGTGTAGAGCCAGCGATCATGAACGAATTTTAAATTTGACTCGATGCTCATTTTATGTGAAGCATTCGATTTTTTTGATTCATGTCGACTCTGATAATTTTTGCTAATTAGTTGCTCAATTGAGCATACAAATCTTTAAAAATTTCTTTTCCTGACTGAACACTTTTAATTTCCTGAATCTTGTGATCTTTTAATAATATTTCAACTTCCACATCATGAGCTTTGATTTGCTTTCCGGAAGGCGTGAGCGTTTTGAAACCGGGGATTGTTGATGGAATTTCTTTGGAGTGTGTTCCGCGCAAATTCACAAATGCATGTACTTTATTTCCTTTTTCCTCAACATCGTGCAAATTGATCTGCAGATCAGGAATTCCTTGCTTGAGAGTAGAAATCGCGTTGATATACTCTTTTCTATCAACCGACTTATTCATTACTGTAGTTCGAAAATCGTCACTTAAATTCATTTCGGCTTGGGCAACATTGCCATTAGACAAAGATGTGAAAACATCGGTAACAATTTTTTTTGAATCATTCATTTTATCCTCCTTTTTAAAACTGATTAATAATATATTTGAACAATACAAAGTTACTCAATCTAGGAGGCGTGGTCAATGTCTATTATCAGTAAATTGATTGAAATTATTCAATAAAAAAGTTGACAGCCGTCAATAATTGTTTTAACCCACTCTAGCAATTTCATTTAATTTTTTCAAATCTAAAATTACGATTTTCTTTCTTTTAAAATCAATTGCCTTTTCTTTACGCAATTCTGTAAGGGCACGGACTAATGTTTCGGTGTTGGTTGCCACGAGGTGGGCCAAATCGTTTCTAGATAGTGCTATTTTAATGGTTTTATTATCTTCATCAAACCCATGTTCATCTTTCAACCACAACAGTGTTTTCACAGTTCTTTTTCGAACTTGATCCGACAAAATATCCACCATTTTATCCATCACTGCATCAAATTGACGAGCAAAAATTGACATTAGTTCTGCTGAAAAAATCGGGTGTGTTTCAATTAATTCGAAAAAATACTTTTTAGGAAGAAAACTTAATTCTGTCTTTTCAATTGCTTCCGCCCAGAAATGATATTCCGACTTTCGCATCAGGGCACTGTAACCCAACATTTCACCTTCTCCGGATATGTGAATAATAACTTCCTTCGATGAATCAGAGATTTTATAAATTTTAACTTTTCCTTTTTTAATAATAAATAATCCGGTTGGAGTAAAACCTTCACGATGAATAATTTCTTTTTTGTTAAACACAAAACTCTTAAACTGCTTATTGAGTTTTTTGCGCTCAACAGCATCAAGAACTTCAAAAGGCTCAAACGATTTTTTAGAATCTGAAAGTTTCGCATTCATAACCAGCCACCTCTGTATTTTATGAATCCTAAAGGTAGTGAAAAAAGGGCGAGTTTGGCGAGTTAGTTTGTTAGTTCTTTATTTTGTTGGTTCTTTAGTTTGTTGGTTCTTTAGTTTGTTGGTTCTTTAGTTTGTTGGTTCTTTAGTTTGTTGGTTCTTTAGTTTGTTGGTTCTTTAGTTAGTTAGGTAATTAGGTCCAAGGGCCAAACTGCCTGTTTCCCCTGGTTTTCATTCTCACCTGACTGATGAAGGTAGGTCTGTCCCATTTCCCCTTTTAAATTTCGCCTACATACACCCTGTGAACCCATTTTCGACTTATCTACTCGCAATATTAACTTTTTTCTTAACTTTGAACTTAAACCGCCTAAGTTCATGAATCTTTCTCCTAACCTCCACACCATCGCCAAATCCTGGCTTTCAGCATTTAATGCTCACGATCTGGAAGGCCTTTTGAAATTATATCATGTAGACGCGATTCATTTTAGTCCTAAATTAAAAGTTCGTCATCCGGAGACCAATGGATTGATCAAGGGTAAAGCAGCATTACGAACATGGTGGCACGATGCTTTTGACCGTTTGCCTCAACTCGAATATCGTGAAGTGTCTATTACTGCAAATGACGAAAGAGTTTTTATGGAGTACACACGATTAGTTCCCGGCGAAGAAAATATTAATGTTGCAGAAGTTTTGGAAATTATTGATGGGCTGATTGTTGCATCACGAGTTTATCACGGTTAAAATATTAAACAATTCCTACTCTGTAAACATCCTCCTGATTTCTAACAATGGAGGGAATAAAAAATCCACCCGGTTGAGGAATGATTTCTTGTAAATCAAAAACTCTACACGACTTTTTAAGACCTTCAAAATACAGAGTAAAATTAATTCCTTTTGCCGGATCAACCAATGTCCATTGTGGAGCCATTGAAATATTTTCTACATGCAGCAACTTACTTTTACAATTATTCAAGCGATCCACTAAATAAGTAGATCGCCAAATTCGAATAGCCCCTTCGCCAATAAAGTTACAGTGAACTATCACAATGCCCTTTTCTTCGACGTCATGCAGTGGAACTTCCACTACTTTTTCAACGATTTCGTGTTCGGGTGCTGAATGACTGTTTATGTATTCCATGGTTGAGTAAACGGCAAAATTACGATAAATTTTAGCCTTTTGAAAGCATTTTCTCAAGAGGGAAAGGCATTTTGAAAAATTATGTAATTTAGAAAAATAGTTGTTTTAACGATTTTGGTTTTATATTTGTACCAACAAAACTATTTTTAATCAGCCATTTTTATATTGGCATAAACTTTTATATTATGGAAAGCAAATCCAACAAACAACAAGATGACGAGGCACTTCGCATCGAAAATCAAGTCAGGAAATTGAAATTAGAATTAAAACATGGTGCAAAATTCGGAAACTTCAATCCTGATTTACAACTACCACCTCACATTGAAAAAATGTTTCTCGACAATGTTGAGCGAGTAGAAAAAGCTTTGAGTGAGGCTAAAAAAATTAAAATGTATGATTTAATTGGTCGACCGGAATTTAAGAAAGCCGACTCTTTAGGGGATGAAGAACTTGAAATTGAGCTCAAAAATGTTCATGAAATTTTGTACCAAAACCAAATTTTTTGTGATTCAATCTATGGTGTTGATAATCGAAAGTTTTATTCTTTTATTACCGAAGAGTTAAGGGAAGAAATGATGGAAGATATAAATGTTCCTGGTTTTATTGCTCATTTCTTTTATGAAGATTATCATCCGAATCATGAAGCAGCAATTGGAGAAATGTCCTACGATTTTATGTTGTCGTTTCTGAAGAATAATGAAAAATTTGAATTTGAGGAATTTGATGAGCCCATCATTAATGCAAAAGAACTCCATAATTTTCGTGATTCGTATAGATGTTTTGAAATAGCTGAACTTAAATTGAAATCTGTTGAGATCAAGGAGTATAGCGCAACAGCAATTTATAAAGCTGATTTCACCGGTAGCATCGAAGGTTCTTCTATAATGCTAAAATTTTCAGAAATAATTACACTTGATCTTTCTCTTGATTCAAAGTATTGGAATATTAAAAAAGTTACATTTCCGAGCTTGAATGATGAATGAATAATGGTGAATAATACAACCTAAATAAACAACCTGCTGACATAAAATGGCTGTGTCAGCAGGCAAACGGAAAATATATTTTGACAGTAGGAAGTAGGACACGGTACACGGTTGGATTTTAGTTTGATGAGTTGGTAAGGTAATGTGTTGAAATAGCCTTGACAGAACTGCATCAACAAATCGGAGTTAATTTTGTCTGAATTTTTTCACCATTTTAAAAACTTGCAATGCTGCCAATGATAAAAATAAAATGGGAATCAATAAATGTGTTTTCCCTTCCAAAAATTGTGGGGCGAATTGTAATGCTTGACTTGCCACAATTGCGAAAAATATCATTCCTGACAAAGTGCCCGCCAATGCTCCAATGAGATAGAAGGCGGTTGATAATTTCCCTGCTTGAATGTATTTATTATCTAACAAATAAATGTTCCACCCTGCCCAAAATGGTAACTGCACCACATTGAGTGCGCTCAACACCACACCAAAAATAAAAATTTCCGGCAATGTTTTCCCTACAGGTGTTATCAAATTAGTTTGTTCTAATGACCCGGTTGCAAAGTAAAAATTGCCTGCAAGAAAAATCAGAAACACTACTGTAATCAGCTCCAACCAAAAAATTAATTTCTTCTGTTGAATTAACCACTTTGCAAAATACAATGTGATAGCTATTACAACGAATTCAATGACAATTATTCCCAACAAGTAAAATAGCAAATGGGTACCTCCATCAGCAATATAAATATTTAAACCTATAATATTCAAATATCCTAATGGAAGAGATCCGACAAAACTGACTACTATTCCCGCAAAGAAATTTTTGAGCTGCCTCATTTTGTTGAAAACGCTTTTAGTTTTTTCACTTGTAAGCGATTTGATTTTAGCATAGTCATTCCTTCTTTGAAAGTCAGGCATTTCTTTCCGGATTTCAAATTAACCCTACTCACTTTATACAATAAATTTAAATGACGAATAATCTCTTTCCATGCAAAAAAGATGGAATGTTTCGGGTCATAAATGTGTGTGGGATCGCTTCCTGCTCCGTTAAGTTCTATTATTGAAATGTTTTTTCCTATTTCTAAGTCCTCAAACGATTTAAATTTTATATCTAATCGTCCAAAATAAAATTCGGGCACTTTCGTGCAGATATTGTTGATAGTTATGGTTAGTTTTTCGTTTACCCTGAAAGTTGCATCTGTAAATTTAGATCCTCTAGCATGATTACCATAAGGAACCAGATTTATTTTCTTATTTCTTGGCGGTACTGTATTTAGAAAATCTGAATATTCCTGTTCTAACGCCTTCATCTGTAAAGAAAATCTAGGATTTCTTTCAATCAATTGCCTGATAGTAGAACTGCCATCACCTTCAACAATAACAAATTCCTTCCATACAATTCCTGTAATTTTCCCGAATGGTTCTCCCGGCATCCTTACATAAAAAATTCCTGCCTCTTCAGGGTAATCGATATATTCTTGAAGCAAAAAATCAAAATCTACTTTTGAAACATAGTTTATTAATCCTTGATCATTTTCAATTTTTTGTATCGCCAATCCACGCATTCCAATATCAGGTTTTGCTATAATTGGGTAAGCAAGTTTTGCTTTGTGAAATTGCTCCAAAATGAAAGTGAGGGAATCGTTAGGAACAAATTTAAGTGTAACCGGATAAGTCCCTTCGGGAAGCGAATCGTAAATTATTTTTTTCGACTCCATTAAAAAGCCTCCATTTTCTATTTGTGGGTTGGCAGCAGTTCCATAGAATACCTCCCGAGACTTCACCGCAAGGTACAACCAGTAAAAAAATATAGGAAAATAGACTACATCAAAAGGCCAATATTCCCAATTAAGAAGTTTGTGAAATGCCAGTTTGAAATTAACCACTAGGTAGAAGTTATGTTATATAGAAAGAGTTTGAAAAATTTTCATTGGTGAGGATGTCATGATAAATTATATCAGTTTTGTTTTCTTCAATTACTGCCTGTGTGACACTTTGAGTTTTTACAATATTATCCCGGTTCATAATGAGACCATTTTGTTTATCGTGACTACCTGTGTTCATATGAAAATTAATCATATCCTTTTCGTTTGGAGTAGGTTTTTCCTCCAAAAATTGCAGAAACCATTCTTCACGGGATTTTATGGTTTCCACACTATAGAGTGTTACCGACGACCAAATATAATTTTGTGAAATATCGAGTTGGAAGGTGTGCTTACTTGAGTAATCCCATACCAAATGATAGAGATTTTCATTTTCGAGAATGACTAATGTAAAAGGTTCGATACCGGATAGATTGGCCATTTCCCATCCTTTCAAAGGAGAAACAGAACCAATGATATCGAGTGCTACTAAACCTCGACTTTTTGCAAATGGTGGAGGAATAAGATGTTTTGTAAAAGCTCCATTCAGTAACACCAAAACATTTGATTTTTCATCAACGGCAAACCAAGTTCCACCGGCGAGTGGGTCTTTAGGAAAATATATTTTTTTTTGTTGAATTGAATACAGTTTAGGCTTAAGTGAAGCTGGACGCAAAGGACTCTCATCACGATTAGAAGTGATGATGTACTTATCTCCACTTCTAACAAATGTAACTGTACACATAATATGAAAAATGTTAAGAACTTTGTTGGCGGTACTTTAAAGTTGATGGAGCTACTCCAAACTCTTCAGAGACTTCATAACACTTAAATTCATTGAGAGCAACTTTTAGCAATGCCTGATGATGAATACAGTGTTCTAAATTGTACAATAGCTCACGAAAATAATTTGTATTAAAGCCTCCTTGTTCACCATCAAGAATTAAATCTTTGTCCGGCATATCCAACCTACTTTTGATGCCTTCTATACAAAGACAAGCAAAAGTTACATCATTTTCAATAACCTTATTCCGTTCACGGAGGTCGTAATTAATAGTTCCTGTTTCATATTGATTTTGTAAACATTGAAAAAGCTCAATAACATGCCGGGTATGCTGTCCTATTGTTGAATTGCTTAGGCTACTACAAGGGCGGGTATAATCATCTGCATGAATTCTAGAAATCACCTTCGCCAGTTCATTCAGGGTAATTTCGATATTTCGTAATAAAATCATGTATTTTGGTGCTTATTTAGCAAAAGTAAATGTTTTTTGTCATGTATTACAAGTATTCCGCAACAAATCAATGTAATAAGTGCATAAATGAAGAGTTGACCGCCATCATCCATGACCACTATACCTAAAACAAACAAATGAGAAAGAATGGCACCTACCATAACTCCAAACCCAATAAGTGCTCCCCAGACTGTTGTACGAGGAATGAGCAAAAGGATGCCGGCAATTAACTCCATTACTCCCGAGGCTATCCGTCCCCATGGCTCCACACCTAATTTGCTAAATATGTAAACTGATTCCTCATTTCCCGTGAACTTAAAGAATAAGGTTTGAAGGAGGATAAAGGCAGGAATGATTCTTAAGATCCAAAGGAGGTATTTACGCATTTGATGTTGATGTGGTGATGTGGTGATTTGGTGATTTGTGGATTTGGTAATTTATTGATGCCTGCCCGACCTGGGATGGCCTGTGTGTTGAAGGGCGGGCCTGCCCGACCTGGGATGGCCTGTGTGTTGAAGGGCGGGCCTGCCCGACCTGGGATGGCCTGTGTGTTGAAGGGCGGGCCTGCCCGACCTGTGGGCCTTGTGATGATGAGGTGATTTGGTGATGAGGTGATTTGGTAATGTGTCGATTTGATAAGGTACAGATGATGATTTCCTCCACTATAAACTACTCCCGCTACTCCCGCTACTCCCGCTGCTGCCGCCGCTGCCGCCGCTACCGCCGCTGCCGCCGTTGCCGCCGCTACCGCCGCTACCGCCGCCGCTGCCGAATGTTACTTTTGATTAATAAGTTTCCAGTTCGTGTCTGCTTTTTTCTTGAGATTAACTTCGTCTTTGTTCCAGCTTTTTAAAGTATTGTTGAGGTAAGCATTGTAAAACAAAAATAACTTACCATCAATTATTTTAAATGTTTCGGGATCGATTTCGACTTTTTCGCCGGAGCTGCCCATCGCGTAAGCACACCACCCACCGTACATAGGTTCGTATTTTTTGTAATCTTGTAAGAATGCTTTTTTATTTTTTTCGGAAGAGAAATAGTATACTATACCTTCTGTTTTTGCTATATACATTTTGTTTCCTTTCACCGCTTTGCCTTCAGTAAAATAACTCACCGGATCATATCCATCAATTGCTATATCATCTGTTAGATTAAATTGTTTGTGTCGTTTTTCGGCATTAAAATCTTGCGAAAGCGAATGAGTACCGAAACTAAGTATGCAGATAATTGCTAAAATGTATTTCATTTAAAATGGGATTTTATATTGTAAATTTATTACCAGCGATCGTGTCAATCCATCCGGACGAACTTCACGAACAACTAAAGGAAAAGCAACTAATGCTTCAAGTTCATGATTATTTTTAAATTGTTTTGCTGCAACCAACCCGGCGTTTAATGTGAGTCCTTGTGAGTCTTCAATAGTGATTCGTTTACCTGATTGGTCCTCATAAGTATCATTTCCTAAATGATAAATTGCAAGCAGATTTGGTTTAAAAGAAAAATTATTTTCCTTAAAATTAAATTGATATCCCGCTCTTAATAAAACATCGCCCTTTCTTTCAAATTGATTAGTTGCGGAATATTTATAAGCTAAGGAATCGTCATACAATGTTGGAAAAAAAGTATTTTCATTTTGTTGTTCAAAAGGCATTTGCAAACCAATATTAAATTCAAAATTGCGAATACCTATTCGTGTTCCAACAATTGCATCGTAAGTTGCTAAACTCGATTGGTAATCGAGAGGAAGCGGAAGATCATCCTCATTTTTATTATTCGAATTATTTAATGGAATTTTTATTCCTGCCAATGCCGAAAGTTTAAATTTTTCTTTTTGCAGAAGTGTATAACTACCGGAAAGATAAATATCGCCTGCACCAAAATTATCTCCAAGATCACCTGTTGCATAGGCGGCAGTTATTTTACCTTGAAGCAAAAATTTGCCTGATAATTTATGCTGATATTCAATATAGGGGTTGATAGTTTGTGTGGATTCTAATCCCATTCCATAACTTACTCCTACAGATATGCTGTTGTTAAATTGAGTGGGTGCAGAAGATGTTGATGATTTAAGATCTCCAATGCTGCAAAAACCGGCATCACTGCAACCTTGTGCGTAAATTTTGGTAAATGCAAATTGAAAGATTAAAATTGGCAGGATGTATCTCATGAAATTTATCAAATTTCTATCGTAAAATTAATTAATCCTAAAAAACTATTTGGTCGGCCAGCCGACCAAATAGTAAAGAAATTATTAATTTTTAAAATCGATCTCCAAAGTCCCAAAACAAGGAGCATAACTTTTCATGCTTCCACATCCTTGCCTGCTTCCGGGATATCACTTTTGTTCCTCAAAATCAAGCATCAAAGAGTTCATACAGAACCTTTTACCGGTGGGAGGAGGGCCATCATCAAATATGTGTCCCAAATGCCCATCGCAACGACCGCAAACTACCTCTACTCTGCTCATCCCGAATGAGTTATCGGTATGGTAAAGTACACTATTAGGCCGAATCGCTTCATAAAAGCTAGGCCATCCACACGAGCTGCCAAATTTAGAATCGGACTTAAAAAGAGCATTTCCGCAGGCAGCACAATAATACATTCCTAATCCCTCAGCATCCCAATATTTGCCTGTGAAGGCACGCTCGGTTCCTTTGTTTCTGGCAATTTCATAAATGCTATCTGGAAGTACTTTTTGCCATTCGGCATCCGAGACATTTAATTTAGTTGTATCGGTTCGAGAATAATATGGATTTTTAGATGAAGTTGATTGTTCCATGGTGGTGTTTGTGGCACTATTATTTTGGGGACTTTGGCAGGATGCCGTAAGTCCAACAAGAATGATTGAGATATTACAGAATGCGAATTTAAACCTTTTCATGTTGTACTTTAACAAGTAAATAAACAGATTGTTTTCAAGACACCACTTTGAAAACAATCTGTTTGAAAAGCACTATATAGAAAAATTAATTGAGATGATAACTCACCAATCGTCTTTCGACAGAATTAGGAGTTGAAGCAAAAAATGGAAGTGTTTCAATAACGATCCCAACATCTTTGGCATAACGTGTATTCATATACCGTTGTGCTCCTGCTGAAGTCCAGTTAGGATACATAAAATATTTTGATTGATAATTGGATGTTTGGAATGTGCCATTTGGTGTAGAAGCAAATAAATTCTGTTCGGTCATTTTTCTTTCAATTCTGCAAACAGTATCATTCGGAGCACTGGCCATTATGTATGAAACATCAAAAACAGTTGTGAAATCAATTGATGAAAATAATATATTGCCACCGGCTTCAACTAAATAGTGTAGCGAATCTTTTAAATAATAAACAGATTGTGTAGAAAAAAATGGAGATGGCCGAACCATTTTGTAATAAGTAAATCCTGCAATAAGTGTATCTTTTTCGATGTAACAACTATCGTACTCTGCGGTAGGTGTTGCTGTGCCGGAACTATCAATGTCAAAACGCTGATAGATCCAATAGTTGCCAACTTTTAATTGTGTGTAGTTATCATACACAACCGGAGTGGGAGTTTTGTCATCATCATCTTTACAAGAAAAAATAAAAAGAGTTAAACTGATACTGAGCAGTACTAATTTTAATTTTTGTATGGTTCTCATGAATGCTTATTTTGAGTTCATTTCCGTAAACGAGAACGATAATTAATTATTGCAAAAAGAAGTCTTTCGATAAGCTTGGAATCAAAATCGCTTATATAAGGTGTATACTCATAGCAATATCAGTCAAAAGTATTAGAAGAAAATATAAGAAAAGTGAGTGAGTTAGTAATTGACTAAACCTTGGTGATCGAGAAGGTAAGGAGGCGGGTTAGAAAGCGAATATGGAATTAATCATCGGAAGCAATCAATGAAAAGCAAACAATTAGGAGAGTGTTGTACTCAGCGCTTCCGGTTGATAGTTCTTCAGCGATCCATCCTCCTGTAGTGTTTACGAGCATTATGCCAATGAGAAGTTCAAAAATAAAAGCGGCACAAAGCACTCTTCTATAATAAGAAAGCACTAGGGTTATTCCGCCGGCAATTTCAAAAATTGTTATGAGCCAAGCTAACAAAAAACTTTGTGGAAAACCTTGAATGGCGAGGAACTCTCCAAAATTAGCCATTCCAATTTCGAAAATTCTATAAAATCCATTTGCTGCCATGAACATCCCTAAGAGGACTCTTAAAATCCTGAACCAATATTGTCGTGGTACAAAAGGAAAGGCGTTCATAAACTTAATTATTGAGATGCATTTTTCACAATAGAATTATTTATTAAAAGTTTATACTACAATTATACGCATTATTTTTATTGTTTGTCAAGTGTATAAATGCAATTAGTACTTTTTTCATACTTTTCACAAAACAGATTTTATCCCACAAATGAAATATTTCGACTGCATAAAATCTTTATCTTTGCAGAGTAAAAGTGTAAAGTGAGAAGTGTCAAGTGGCGAGTTGCTAACCGGTATCGGATAAATAATTGTCCCTGGTTAATTTGAAATGAATTTCCGCAAGGGCTATTTACAATATATATTGACTACATACCGCCGCCGCTACTGCTGCCGCCGCCCTGCCGAAGGAATCAAATACACCAACTAAAAAGTGTCTATCAAACAAGCACCCGCAATAGGATTTATTTTCTTAACATTGGTTATCGACATTACCGGATTGGGGATAATAATTCCTGTGATGCCGGCTTTGATTCAACAGCTAACAGGTGAAACTATTGGTGAAGCGGCCAAATACGCAGGTTGGATGTTGTTTGCGTTTGCAATTATGCAATTCATATTTTCACCTATCCTAGGAAACCTAAGTGATCGTTATGGGCGACGACCTGTTCTTCTCACAGCATTATTTGGGTTTGGATTAGATTATCTTTTAATGGCAATGGCTCCAACTATCGGATGGCTTTTTGCCGGAAGAATTATTGCCGGCATCTGTGGAGCAAGCATTACTACCGGTATGGCCTACATTGCAGATATAAGCACTCCTGAGAAAAAAGCTGCGAATTTTGGAATGGTGGGCGCTGCCTTTGGCATTGGATTTATTGTTGGTCCTGTTATAGGCGGATTGCTTGGAGAATACGGTCCGAGAATACCTTTTTATGCAGCCGCTGCACTAACATTATTGAATTGGCTTTACGGATATTTTATTTTACCTGAGTCACTATCTGTGGATAAACGTAGAAAATTCGAATGGAAGCGGGCCAATCCATTTGGTTCCATCAAACAACTTCGAAGATATCCGTTACTTGCCGGGTTGCTGTTTTCACTTTTCTTCGTGTACATCGCCTCACATGCCGTACAAAGCACCTGGTCGTTTTTTACCATTGAACGTTTTAAATGGAGTGAATCTATGGTTGGTTATTCGCTTGGCACCGCAGGTTTACTCGTTGGTATAGTGCAAGGCTTGCTCATTCGAGTCATCAATCCATGGCTGGGACCCAACAAATCTGTGTACACGGGCATGGTGCTATATTTTATCGGCCTTACTCTTTTTGCCTTCGCCTGGCAGGGGTGGATGATGTTCGCCTTTCTGGTTCCTTATTGTCTTGGCGGAATAACGGGGCCTGCCATTCAGGGAATTATGTCGAACCAAGTTCCGGATACGGAGCAAGGTGAATTGCAAGGAGGTTTTGCAAGTATGGTGAGCATTACCTCAATCATTGGCCCACCACTAATGACGGGATTATTTGCCTATTTCACTTCTGCCAAAGCTCCTATCCTATTTGCAGGAGCACCCTTTTTGTTGGGAGCATTGCTGACAATGGTTAGTTTGATTCTTGCTATAAAATATTTGCGGAAACACAATTAAATCATAATTTTGATGTTACGTAGGAGGGATTTTTATGATCCTTCTTTGGTAATACTTTATTTTTAAATTTATTCTATTCGCGCATGAACACTCAAGGTCCCTCTTTTTTTGAAAAAGCCAACAATTGGATTCGTCAATCTGTTTCTATTCGGTTAATCACTATCGGTATACTTATCCTTCTTTTGCTGATTCCGGTTTCGATGATTGAGAGTTTGATACGTGAACGAGAAGCAAGACAAGAAGAGGCTATTCGTGAGGTGAGCTCTAAATGGGGCGAGCACCAAACGCTCACAGGCTTAGTTTTAACAATACCTTTTAAAACATATACAAAAGTGTATGATGGTGATCAAGCTGATAAATTTAAATTAATTGAATCAATTGAATTTGCACATTTTTTACCCGATCAATTAAGTATTTCCGGAACCGTATTTCCTGAAAAAAGATACAGAGGAATTTATGAAGTGATCGTTTACAATTCGAAATTGAAAGTTACAGGGAATTTTTTGAAACCCGATTTTTCAGAGTGGAACATCGACAAGGAGAACATTTTGTGGAATGATGCTACTGTTTCTATGGGCTTATCGGATCTCAGAAGCATACAAGAAAATATCGTTTTGAAATGGGATGATCAATCAATTAATTTTAATCCCGGTACTGAATCGAAAGATGTAATTGAGAATGGAATTAGTGCGAGGTTGTTGATGAATGATTCAATTGCCTTTGCGGAGAAATATCAATTTGATGTTGATCTAAATATTAATGGAAGTTCAGGAATTAATTTTATTCCGTTGGGAAAGGTAACAGAAGTAAAAATTAATTCTGATTGGAAGAATCCAAAATTTGATGGTGCATTTTTACCGGATAACAGAACTGTGAATGCGGAAGGATTCAGTGCCGACTGGAAAGTGTTGCACCTAAACCGGCCCTATCCGCAAAAGTTTACAGGTCCACTACAAGGAGTGCAGGAATCGGCCTTTGGAGTAAATCTCATTGTGCCCGTTGATGAATATCAGAAAAGTATGCGCTCGGCAAAATATGCCGCACTGTTCATTACACTTACCTTTTTGATCTTCTTCTTTGTTCAAATAATGAATGGCGTGAGAATACATCCGATTCAATACATTTTTGTCGGACTCGGACTATGTGTTTTCTACACCTTGCTCATCGCACTTTCAGAACACATTTCGTTTCAATTGAGTTACATCATTTCAAGTGTGGCAATAATTGGATTGATTACTCTCTATGCAAAAACAATCATCAAAAACAAACGACTCACATTGCTCATTTGTTTGATATTAACTATCCTCTACATTTTTATTTATTCCATTATTCAAATGGAAGATTATGCATTATTGATGGGAAGCATCGGATTGTTTATGGTGCTTGCAATAGTTATGTATTTGTCGCGGAGGATTAACTGGTATGATGTTAAGTCGAATGAAAAATAGTCGAATTATTTTTCCCGACCTTATTAAGTTTAGAAGATATTAATTCTTCAAAGTAAAAGTTGGGAATCCAATTTCGAATAGCTTTCGAAATTGGATTCCCAACTTTTTTTACTGTATTGATCGAGAACTAGTCTTCTTCGTTAGTTAAAATAATTTTAGCAAAATATTTCTTTCCTGTAGTTAATTCTGATTTTAAAAGATAAATTCCTGATCCCAAATGGTTAAGATTTAGTTGAATCTTGTGTCCTGTAAAAGAAGGAATATTCATTACTACTCTGCCACTTATATCGATTACTTCAATTTTTCCGGAAATCTTGTCCTGATTATTAAATAGAATGGTGGTTATACCTGAGGATGGATTCGGGTAAACAATAATTTCATTGGTTGCATCAACCATTTCATTCAAATCGGTAAATTGGACTACTTCGAGGGCAGTGGTATTTGTTGCAACCGGTTGGTTATAGTCGAAATAAATGTGTGCGGTATTATTGACAATATCTCCTAAGTTTAAATTATTCTTAATTCGTATTTTATATTTTATAAATCCATTTGATTTTACTTCGTTGATACCGGAATCCGGAAGCAGAATATTTTCCATTCTGATTTCAAGTAATCGTGAAGGATAAAGATTAAAATAATAATCGTGACTGCATGCAACTATTTCCAGTGAACCAATATCCAACAGGCTGGAAAGTGTGTCAAGAATTATGACATTAAATGCTGTATCATTTCCAAGATTTTGAAATCTAATTGTGTATTCAATAAATTGCCCATTTTGAACGAATGAAAGTGGCACCGCATTACTCGGTTTAGATGCTTTTTCATTTGGATCATAGCTGCCTGTTATTATACTTAATGATTCATCCAAATTATTAGTGGTATCAGCATCTCCAATAATAGGAAGCACCTGTGTGGTACTCACAACTGTATTACCAAGCACTGCTAGTGAATCTACCCGGGTCAACAAATCATAGCTCAACGATTGTAGAGGCATTAAATTGACAAAATTCCAGGTAAGAGTATCTCCGGTTAGACTGTCGGGCCCTGTGGAAGCAGAAAGAAATGTTAGTTTATTATCAAGATCCACTGTCACAGATCCTGATTGTGCATTTGCTCCAATGTTTTTGACTGTGAGGTTGTAATTCAATGGGAATCCGGGTCGGGTACCAGCAATATTTGTCAAGGTCACTCGTAAATCTTGTCGTGAAAGATCCAATTGTATGGCAAAATTATTTGCCGTGTCTAATTGATTGCCCGTAGTAAAATTAGCAGAATGAACAGCGGGAATTGGGGGTAAATAATAGAGAGGGTAAGTTGGAATGGTGATGTTATAATTGTTAGGTGTCAGGTAAGTTCCAAAATCACCCGAACTTCCGGTGCTGACGAAATAATTTCCCGGATCTATTGCTACAATCAAGCCTTGCGCACCGCTTTCATTAACATCTTTAATGTTGTTACCATTTTGATCAATAAAGGCATTTCCTCTGATTTGGCTGATGTATGGGTCGGTGCTGTAATAGCTGAGAAAGAAATTATATGAACTATCAGGAAATGCACCCATTAAAGGTTATACCAGGACCAGCCTCGATATCGGTTACTTCACTAATTCTTCCCGACATATAAAAATTATTCGCAGAGCCATAAACACAATCAGTCGAGCCTAATGAATTTGAGATACCAAGATTGATACATTGTTTTGCAATGCCTGAAGTATCAAAATTAATATAAAAAGTATATTGTATTGGACCATTACTGTAATTGCAGCATACTGTTGTATTCCAAAACCATTAGATCCTAATGTATCAATTAAATAACAACTAAATTTAAAGAATTGTTCTTCCCATACCTAAGGTTGAAGGACTGACAATATCATTTTGAGTTGATTTTACCCACAAGAAGTTATACAACGAATCGTACTTTGCAATATAAAATACTTTATTGCTGGTCGGTATTGTTTACCAAAGTTACCCCAGGCCCGGGATCCATATCAACATTGCCCTTACTCTCTCCATATAAATAAAAATTGTTAATGGGATCTGTTACCGAACTAAATTGCAAATCTTTAGAATACATTGAAATTTTTTCAAATTCCATGGCACTATTTAATTTCAGAACAAATCGCATTCCTTGACTATAAAGGTCATATGGCGGTCCGCCGGGAGGTAAAAAATTTTGCAAATATTGACCTGGCCCGGGATCAAAATCTACATTTCCAATATATAGCCCTAAAACATAAATATTACCCATTTCATCCACATTAAAATTTATTAAATTTAAAGGTGTATAAAGCCAGAGAGTATCCAAACTCTCTATAATCTTAACATCAATAAAATTAAATGATGAATCGAGCTTCAACATAAAAATATGCTTAGACCCACTAGATGGATTAATATTAACTACACCCGGTCCGGGATCCACGTCTCCTCCTCCTCCATCAAGTATTCCTGCAATTAATATACTTTTATCTGATAGTATTTTAACATGTTCCATTTGAACATCATCCGACATAGTTATTCCTCCGCTATAATCACCGTTTGCATCTAGCTTAACTAAACCATGCGATTGATTTGTTAAAGTCAGTTCTCCAAATCCAGGACCTTGAGTTGTATCAAAATCAAAAGTACCGGCTGGTCCGGAAAAAATAAAATAAAAATTACCATCAGCATCCATTGCATCACGTGACGCATAACTGAATCCTGGAGGTCCGCTGTAATATCTGGGACGTGCATAAACTAAATCACCTGTGGGGGTGTACCTGGCAAAAAAATAATTTCCGTCAGGTGTTCCTGAATTATTAAATCCGGGTCCCGGATCAAGATCTCCCCCATCATTGGCACCTGAAACGAAAACATCACCATTCGGATAACTGTACATATTACTTCCAATAGACCCATTGTCTGCTCCGTAATTTGTAAAATTCCATTGCAAATCGATTTGTGCAAAAACGCAGTTGGTTGATAGCATAAAAAGCACTAAAAAGAAGGTTGATTTTGAAGATTTCATTGTTTGTTTAATTTATGCTAAAGTAGAATAAAAATCAATAGTTCCTACTCAATTTCTATTTTTCAAGGGATTCTATATTTGAACAACTTTAATATTCATGGCTGAGGTGCGAAACTATAGCATCGGGCTAATTATCTGGTATGGTGTTAATCCGAATAATAAATAGCCGATTTTTTTAATCCTCGCGAACCACAACGAATTTTTTACTTTCAGAATTTTTGCCGGAAACAATCTGTAGGTAATATATTCCATTTGCCAAAAAGTCAAGCTCCAGCTGTTGAGATATGGAATAAATCGGTAGTGATCTCAAGTAAACCTCTTTCCCATTAATATCCAGTACACGAAGTTTTCCGGATCGATCAGCTTGCAAACCATATGATATTGTGAAAATCCCATTATTAGGATTTGGAGAAATGGAAATATCATAATAGGATTCATCCAAGAATTCGTTGATTGAGGTCAATGTATCGCAAGAACTTCCAGTCAATGGTCCGAGACGATAATTAGGAAAGTCGGGAATGCTGGTTCCGTGATAGGATGTTAATTGAACAGAGTGCTGTTGAAAATCACACAAGGTATCAGCCAAATCAGGATTATTAATCACGCTCAAATCATTTTCACCTCCCCAACCGATGTAATAAATTTTACCATTTGGCCCTGGCCTGGGTCTGAATATCGCGTTGCCTGCTCCATTATCAACACCAACTAATTTTTCACTGGCTGCCAGTGAGGGCGCTAGCAAATCGTATTGAAGAATTCGTTGTTGCGTGTTGGCATAAAAATATTGGCTATTGGGTGAAAAAGTACCTCCCCATAGCGGCCATTCATTCGGATTACTTTGGGTAATATGAACAGAGTCGCGAAATGAAATCGTCCCCGAGCATCTGTCAAAATCAAAAAGGTAAAATGAATTAAATCTATTATGAACAAAGCCAAACATTGAACCATCGGGAGAAAATTCAGCTTGTCCTTCTCCAATATCAAATCGAGGAACTGCAGGGCCGGTGTTCTGCATAAAATGCTGCGTCGGACCTGCGGGGGTAACTAATGTAAGATGGAAAGCATTCGTAGATCTTTGATGCGTAATTACCCACCAATCGCGACCGTTAGCATGTTTTGTGGCATGCAAAAAAGAATCAATCAGACTGTCTTGAAATACCTGCATGTTTTTTGTCGTCATTTCCCCGGTTCCGCCATTTGCGTTCATATCTACAACACTATAAAATAGTCTACTCACACCGTAAGGTGCGGAGCCGGTATAATAGTTATAATGCATCAATATAAATTTTCCCGGCTGATCAGGATATGGCAATGAAATTACGCTTTGCCACAGATCACAAACTGAAGTATAATTTTGTGGAGCATAATTATTAAATAAATTTGAATTGGGTAAAAGTTGGTTATTAAAATTTGCTACTTGACACCCATTAGTATAAAAAAGCAGATCGCCATTTGCATCTGACATGCATGCACCACCTGTTGAAAGAAAATTAAAGGGAGGCGCAAAGCCAACACTTACCGGATTGCCAAAATAAAAATCAAGGCCGGTTACATTTGTAAAGGAGCTATAATAATATCCCATAAGCCATGTATTGTCATACTTCTGTGAAAAAGTCGGTTGTATGTTTAAATAAAAGAAGGTCAACAACAGTAAAAATAGTTTGTGATTTTTCATGATTTTCATATATCCACAGATTAGCAGAACTACAATTTAATAAAAGTATTGAACAGCGAGTATTTGTCTGTGTACACCTTTATTGTATACATTCCTGAAGGCAAGAAGGAAATATCAAGAGGGTTAGCGCCTTGTGTTTTTGAATCCTCATTATTTGTCGAAAAAACGACTCGTCCCATAAAGTCGTAGATTGTAGTAGAGTAGAAGAAGCCTAAATTTGCTGGATGTTCAATATTCAATTGTCCACTGCTAGGGTTTGGATAAATTTTAAGGTTGCTTTCCTGGAATTCGGATTCGCCGGTGGAGCAATTTGCAACATAGATTAGATTTGGCATATAAATCGAATCTGAACCAAACCCATTGCTTAATTTAAGTCTAACGTCATACAACCCGGGATTTGAATACTTAACATCGGTATATGCAACAGAAGATAAATTAGGCAAGCCGCCCGGGAATTGCCACTCGTAAAATTGGGTGATATGAGATAAAGTATCAAATCCAAAATGAACATATTCATGATCGCAAATGGAGTCAGGATTATAAATAAAGGATGTTGAAGGCAATTCACGATTGATTTTTATAATATGATTCATTGGATCAATTCTATAGTAAGCATACGGGATAAATCCTGTTAAAAAAGCAGTTGATGAATCAATAGAATGCGAATTGTACATTGTGTACTGAAAAAGATGCATCACACTATCCTGATCATTTAGAATATAGGTGTCCTCATTATCAAGGTTTCCAAATATAAGATTATTGCCAATGTTACCCAATCTAAAACCTCCCATCCAATTCATAGCCGAAGTCACCACGGTATCCCATGTAGCTCCATCATATCGATAGATTGCAGCTGTGGAAGCCAGATATAATTTATTATTTACAACCAGCATTTGAGTAACAATTTGATTTCCGGGGATCGCAAGACTGTCCCAAATATTTCCGTTAGATGAACGGGAGAAATAATAGTAATTAGGGAAAGAACCAAATTTGCCAGAAGCATATAGCATATTATTGAAGACGCAAAGGCTTGCAACATAATCATTATTCACCGTAAGCTGTGGTAGTTTACTCCATGTGGTTCCATCAAATTTTGCAACTCCATGAACATTATTAAGATCGGCAATTTCAGTAATGGTGCCGGCTACAAATAATTTGTTTTTAAAAGTTACCATATCCCTGATCAGTTCCGGTTTACCTGAGCCAACGGAATCCCAATCAGTCCCATTCCATACAGCAAAACCACCTGTTGATTTATTTCCGGCCATACTGAAATTCCCACCCATATACAATTGGTTGTTATACCGTATAAAATTTCGCACTCGAAATCCTGATCCTAAGTCCATCGCATCAACTCCACTTCCAACCGGCTCCCAATTTGTTCCGTCCCATGTTGCAACACTGTTTGCTACTGAATCTCCTGCAAATTCAAAACGTCCACCTACTAATAATTTATTCCAGGTTGAATCAAAATATATTCCATAACCGTGAGCATAATAACCCGACTTATACCCTAAAGTTGGAAAAAACGGACTGCTGTAGGTGGCATTTTTTAAACAAGATACTCCGGCTGCAAGCTCATTGTTTATTTTTCGAAAATCTCCCCCAAAGAATAATGTATCATCAATCACTTTTGCAAAGTACCAATAACTGTTATTTACAGTTTTTCCAATAGAATTGATACCTCCAATAAATGTTCCGTTAAAATTGTATTGAACGATCATCAATGGGCCGGAGGAAAGCGAACTTCTTTGAAATGAATAAATAGTATCATGATAGGTGACTAAGGGGTAAAAACCGTAACTTAAATAAATAGTTGCAGATGTGGCGATCCAGTTCGTTCCCGATTTTTTATACAATGCAGTATTATTATTTGTATCGTTATAAAGATAGCCGAATAAACTACCATTGCAGTAAGTTATATTAAATAATCGAAACGTTGTATCAATAGGCATAGGAGTCCAGATATTTCCATCAAACTTCACAAGGTTCCTACTTGCCATACCATTAAAAGTATTAAAAGTACCGTATGCATATAAAGTGTCATTTAGTACCTGAATATCTACACTGGCAACATCTGCTCCTGTTCCTACTGCCGACCAGCTGTTTCCATCCCATTTAGCAATACCATTCACTATTAAATTATTATCAGCAACTGTAAAATAACCGGAAACATACAAAGTTGAATCGTAATATTCAATTGAAGTAACAAGTCCATTTAAACCTTGTCCCATTTTATGCCATCCGGTACTGTCATAATAACAAATGTTGTTGATGGTGTCTCCATCAATCGTTTCAATATTTCCTCCAACATACAATCGGTCATCAACATATTTCATCGCTCTTACATAATGATCAAAGGTCGTTGCCATAGCATGCCAACCTGTCGCATCTTTGTATGCAATTTGTTCGGTGTTAAGGTTGTCAATAGTTGTAAATTCTCCGGCAACAAACAATCTTCCTCCGACAGAATCTTTTTCCATACTCAAAATATCTCCGGTTACACGCAAGCCGGAGCCTACTTTTTCAAATTGTTGCGCAAAAGATGAAACGGAAAAAAATAAGTTTAAAATTCCAAGTAAAACAGCTACCGAACGTATCATTGAAATGTTGTTTAAAGTAAATAAAACTTCTTTGTATCCAAAAGTATAAGAAAAATTTGGATATTTCTAATCCTAAAACCAATTTTTAAAAATAGCAATAAAGTCCTGCAAAAACCTGCTTAATTTAGAAACTCTCTTCTTTTGTGCGAACCTCTCTCCTTGAGAATGTGTGTGTTGAAGGCTATTTTAACCTCTGAAGTCGGTGAAGCCCTTATTTTTCGTACCTTTGCAGCCGCAAATACAGTTCAATCAACATGATATCTACTTCAAACCTCTCCCTACGCTACGGCAAACGCGTTTTATTTGAGGACGTTAACATCAAATTTACCGCAGGAAATTGCTATGGAATTATCGGTGCCAACGGGGCAGGTAAATCTACATTTCTGAAAATTTTATCCGGACAAATTGATCCTTCTACCGGGCAGGTGTTTATTACTCCCGGTGAACGAATGAGTGTGTTGTCGCAGGATCACTTTGCCTTTGATGAAATGCAAGTGCTTCAAACAGTGTTGAGGGGAAATAAAAAATTATGGGATGTCATCTCCGAAAAGGAAACCTTATATGCCAAACCTGATTTTAGTGAAGCCGATGGTGAAAGAGTTGGTGAATTGGAAACTCATTTTGCTGAAATGGATGGATGGAATGCCGAAAGTAATGCAGCTGAATTATTGAGTGGTTTGCATGTTCCTGAATCGCTTCATACTAAATTTATGAAGGAGTTGAACGGTAAAGAAAAAGTGAGAGTACTTCTTGCGCAAGCTTTGTTTGGAAATCCCGATATTCTTTTGCTCGATGAGCCTACCAACGATTTGGATGTTGAAACCATCTCTTGGTTAGAAAATTTCCTCGCCGATTTTCAAAATATAGTTATCGTTGTTTCTCACGATCGACACTTCTTGGATGCAGTGTGTACACACGTTTCTGATATCGACTTTGGAAAAATTAACACATACACCGGTAATTATTCTTTCTGGTATGAATCGAGTCAGCTTGCACTTCGTCAACGTTCCGATCAGAATAAAAAGGTAGAGGATAAACGAAAAGAGTTGCAGGAATTTATTGAACGATTTAGTGCGAATGCATCTAAATCGAAACAAGCTACCAGTCGTAAAAAATTATTGGAGAAGTTGGTTGTGGATGATATTCAACCCAGCAATCGTAAATATCCCGGTATCATTTTTAAAGCTGAACGCGATTGTGGTGATCAGATTCTTGCTGTAGAACATTTATCAAAATCATTTCCTGATGGCACTGCTATGTTTTCGGATATTACTTTTACGTTGAGTAAAGGCGATAAAGTTGCTTTGTTATCCAATGAACATATTGCGCTTACTACTTTCTTCCAAATCATTACCGGAAATGATGTAGCCAATACCGGAACGTATAGTTGGGGAAGTACAATCACAACTTCGTATCTGCCAAATGATAATTCAGAATTTTTTAATAATGATGAAAATCTGATCGACTGGTTGCGTCAATTTTCGGCAGATAAAAACGAAACATATATTCGTGGTTTTCTTGGAAAGATGTTGTTCTCAGGAGATGAAACTTTCAAGCAATCAAATGTATTATCGGGAGGAGAAAAAGTTCGTTGCATGATTTCACGCATGATGCTTACCAATGCAAATTGTTTGCTGCTCGATGAGCCTACCAATCACTTGGATTTGGAATCGATCACTGCTTTTAACGATGCGTTGAAAGATTGGAAACATGTTGCCATCTTCACGTCACACGATCACCAGTTCATGGAAACTGTGGCAAATCGTGTTATTGAAATCACCCCCGGCGGAGTTATTGATAAACGCATGACTTTTGATGAATATTATCAAGATGAGAAAGTAAAAGCATTGAGAGAAGAGATGTATGCAGTGAATGCATAATTTCAATGGAATTGATTTTAGTATTTTTATGAGTGATATATAGTTGAATTACGAAACTAATATCGCTATTGCATTAGAAACTTGATCCGAAGAAACATTAAAATATCTTTCTTTAAAAAAATCTTTGAAATCATTAATTGTAACTCGTCCTACTTGCTAAAAGTGATTTTTTTAGATAGGTTGGATCAGGGTGATAAACAAAAAGACAAGATCCGTTTTGAATAGTGTTGATGATGGGTGTTGCCAACTCGGATGCAACTGCAGGGCAGCCAAAACTCCGACCTAACCTTCCTGTATTTTTTATAAAAGCTTCACTCACATAATCAGCTCCATGTAAAACAATGGCTCTATGGAGAGCTTCATCATTAAAGCCCGGTTCCTGACCGAAAAGTTTCAAGGACAAGCCATGCTTACCATTGTAAACAGTTCCGGTAACATAAAAACCTAAACTACTCTGAAGGGAACTAGGGGTGTTAGAAAAATTTGTTGCATACAATTCACCGGAATTTTTTCCGTGCGAAACGTAAGTATGAAAAAGAATTTTTTGTGTTGCTAAATCTATTATGTATAAACGTTTATTTGTGGAAGGTTGAGAGAGGTCAACAATTGTGATGATGTTTGATGCAGAAATTTTATTATCATGAACTAATTTTTGATGACCCATCATGGCTGTGTTGAACACTTTGAAATCAAGTCCGGCCTCTTCGAGATGGAGTAGATTGAAAAGATCTTCGACTAAATGCGAATCACCGGGAGTAGTGATGAATAACATTTTACCATTGATTACGTGAAAAGGAATGCAGACTGCAATCAATAAAACTAAAACACCTATCAAGCCCTTAAGTCGCATCATCAACTTTTAAATTTTTTCAAAGATACGAATTGAAGGTGAATATTAGCTGAAGGAAATACTTAATATAATCAAAATCAGCTATTTACTAATAAAAATGGTCGGGATTTTACTATCTAAAGAACTTCAAATTAATTATGAAGACCTGATTCAAAACCTGCATCCACGTGCAAATCTCCTGATGAGGCCGCCACAGCCAATTGATCGCAGCGTTCATTTTCGGGGTGATTATTGTGCCCTTTAATCCAGCGAAATTTCACTTGATGATCGGGATAGATTAACAAAAAACGTTTCCACAAATCGGCATTCTTTTTTCCATGAAAATTTTTCTTTTCCCAACCAAACACCCAACCTTTTTCAACGGAATCGACTACATATTTACTATCAGAATATACTACAACCTGTTCCCCTTTTTTCTTTAGAGATTCCAATCCGATAATTACACCAAGCAACTCCATTCTGTTATTGGTAGTTTTCCTAAAGCCCTGTGATAGTTCTTTGCGGTGTGGTCCTGAAATGAGTATGGTGCCATATCCTCCCGGACCTGGATTTCCTCGTGATGAACCATCAGTGTAAATATTAATCATGAATACAAAATTCGATTAATGAAATTACATTGTAATACTATTCTAGAAAACATCATGTTACAATTTACGATTACAAACCTATATTGGAACGAAACAGTTTCACTGCAATGGCCAACAAAATAAATCCAAAAACTTTTCTCACCACACCTATACCAATTGGTCCAAGCAGTTTTTCGAGAAACTTAAGATTTTTAAGACACAAATAAACTACAAGTAAATTCAGTACAATTCCAATAATGATAGTCACTACTTCATATTCTGCTCGAAGTGATAATAGTGTTGTCATTGTTCCGGCACCTGCAATTAATGGAAAAGCAATTGGAACAACGGTAGCTGTTTCAGGCATTTCATCTTTATGAATCTTTATTCCAAGAATCATTTCCAATGCAAGAAAAAACAAAACTAGTGCTCCTGCAATTGCGAATGAGGAAACATCCAAACCTAAAAAGTTCAGAAGATTTTCCCCTAGAAAAAGAAACAACAACATGATTAAAAATGAAAAAAATGTTGCCTTTTCAGCATGAATACTTCCGGTGCGTTGGCGAATTTGAATGATCACAGGAATGGAGCCAATAATATCGATCACCGCAAAAAGAATCATTGAAACGGTAAGTATATCTTTAAAGTTCATGATGAAATATTGTTGTACTTTATTATTCGAAACACATCAATAAAAGAATACAAGCTAAACTTAAGTCTACTAAAGTAATTTAAAAGTTTCCATAAATTTGGTAGTATAATTACCTTTACGGAAGTCGGGATTTTGCATCAGTTGAACATGAAAAGGGATGGTAGTTTTCACGCCTTCAATTACATACTCGCTCAATGCTCTTTCCATGGTATTAATTGCTTCTTCACGAGTTTGAGCAATGGTAATAAGTTTCGAAATCATGGAGTCGTAATTAGAGGGAATGGTGTACCCTGCATAAACATGCGAATCAACACTTACACCATGACCACCCGGTACGTGCAGGTTGGTAATTTTTCCCGGACAAGGGCGAAAATTATTGTATGGATCTTCGGCATTGATACGGCATTCAATAGCATGTAAAGCGGGATAATAATTGGAACCTGAAATTCCAATTCCTGCAGCAATTTTTATCTGTTCTTTAATAAGATCGTAATTAATAACTTCTTCAGTGATTGGATGTTCAACCTGAATACGGGTATTCATCTCCATAAAATAAAAATTGCGGTGTTTATCAACAAGAAACTCTACTGTACCAACACCTTCATAACTAACAGCCAGTGCAGCTTTAATAGCTGCTTCACCCATCCGTTCACGCAACTCATGCGTCATAAAAGGTGATGGAGTTTCTTCAATCAATTTTTGATGACGTCGTTGAATGGAACAATCACGTTCTGAAAGATGACACGCTTTTCCATACTGATCACCGGCAATTTGAATTTCAATATGACGAGGTTCTTCAATATATTTTTCAAGGTACATGCCATCATTACCAAAAGCAGCACCTGCTTCTTGACGTGCGGAATCCCATGCAGCTTCAAACTCTTCAGTTTTCCAAACAATACGCATTCCTCTACCACCACCACCGGCAGTAGCTTTAAGAATAACAGGATAACCAATTTTCTTTGCAATTTTTTGTCCTTCAGCAACACTACTCAACAACCCATCAGAACCCGGAATGGTAGGAACACCGGCTTTTTTCATAGTATCTTTCGCATTTGATTTATCACCCATCATGTCAATCATTTCGGGTGAAGCACCAATAAATTTTATATGATGCTTATCGCAGATGCTTGAAAACTTTGCATTCTCTGACAGAAAACCATAACCGGGATGAATGGCATCGGCATTGGTAATTTCGGCAGCAGAAATAATATTAGCGATATGAAGATAGGAATCTCTGCTGGGAGGAGGACCTATACAAACGGCTTCATCTGCAAAACGCACATGAAGACTTTCTTTGTCGGCGGTAGAATAAACTGCAACAGTTCTAATTCCCATTTCCTTGCAGGTGCGGATAATTCGCAAAGCAATTTCACCTCTGTTTGCAATAAGAATTTTCTTAAACATAAATTGAGCGATTAAAAGAAATGAAAGCTAAAATTAAGAAGGATCAACCAGGAACAATGGCTGATCGTATTCTACAGGAGATGAATTATCAACCAACACTTTTACAATGCGGCCTGTGATATCACATTCAATTTCATTGAAGAGTTTCATAGCTTCGATAATACAAATCACTTGTCCTTGTTTCACCTCATCACCAACATTGATGAAATTTGGTTTGTCAGGACTTGAAGACCTATAAAAAGTGCCAATCATAGGCGATTTAACAGTGTGGTACTTAGACGTGTCTTCGGTAGTAGGAGCAGCAATTGGTGCAACCGGGGTAGGCAGTGGAGCGGGGGCGGCAGCTAACGGTGCGGCGTGCATGACAGGAGGCGCAGCTGCTACATATTCAACCTGTTTAACAGAATTTTTTATTGTAATCTTAAAATCTTTCTGCTCTAAGCTGACCTCACTAACTCCGGCTTTTGAAACGAACTTTATAAGTTCTTCGATTTCTTTCTTGTTCATCAGGGTGAAGTTTTTTAAAACAAATATATGAAATAATTACATTTAATTGCCATAGGCCCATTTAATATAAACGGATCCCCAGGTAAATCCACCTCCAAAGGCAGCAAGAATAAGGATATCACCTTTATGTAACTGATTTTCCCATTCCCACAAACAAAGGGGAATGGTACCATTGGTGGTATTGCCAAATTTCTGAATATTCAGCATCACTTTTTCATTGTCCAAGCCCCATTCTGCGGGCGGTTGCGTCAATAATTCTTTTGTTTGCCTGATGGGGAACCAGCCATGCAATATCCTCAGCTTTAAGGTTATTACGGTCCATAATTTCGGCTGATACATCGGCCATTTTGGTAACGGCAAATTTAAAAACGGCTTGTCCTTCTTGGTAAACAAAATGCTGACGGGCATCTACAGTGTCGTGCGATGCCGGATAAGCACTTCCACCCGCTTTTTGATGTAAATGCACACGACCGGCACCATCGCTGTGTAGGATAGAATCAATAATTCCGTTTCCGGATGCATCGGGTTCCAGCAAAACTGCACCACCACCATCACCAAAAATCACACAAGTGGCACGATCGGTATAATCGATAATAGAAGACATTTTGTCGACACCAATAACAACCACTTTAGTGTATTGTCCTGATTCAATAAATTTTGATCCGGTAACGAGCGCATATAAAAATCCGGAACAAGCAGCATTGAGGTCGAATCCAAATGCATTTTTCATTCCTACAATATCACTAACAATATTTGCAGTAGCGGGAAATTGTAAATCGGGAGTTGTTGTTGCACAAATTACCAATTCAATTTCTTCGGGACCAATGCCACGTTTTTTCAAAAGACCTTCAACAGCTTTTGAAGCCATTTCGGAAGAACCTTTTCCTTCACCTTTTAAAATACGACGTTCTTTGATTCCTGTTCTGGATGTGATCCACTCATCTGTGGTATCTACTATTTTTTCCAGTTCCTTATTCGAAAGTATATAGTCAGGAACATATCCGTTCACTGCTGTAATTGATGCTCTAATTTTTCCCATAAGCAGGTTATTTAGGCAACTGCTCACTGACCGGCAAGTCACTCAGTGCCCTGGAAATTTTTTCGGTGAGACCGGCTTCTACCACTCCACGTGTTAATAAGATCATATTTTTTATTGCTTTGGCATTCGAAATACCATGAGCAATTATTACTGTTGAGTTAACACCTAAAACCGGAGTGCCTCCATAATTTTCAAAATCGAATCGATCGAAATACTCATCGTGAATATTTCTTTTAACAAGAAGTGTGTGCAACGATTCGGCAAGTTTGAGCATTACATTACCTGTGAATCCATCAGCAACTAAAACATCTGCTTTGCTATTAAACATGTCACGTCCTTCAAGATTTCCTACAAAATTAATATGTGGAGTTGTACGCAGTAACTGGTTGGTTTCTTTAGTCAGGATATTTCCTTTTTCATCTTCTTCACCAATACTAATCAAGCCAACTTTAGGATTTTTAGTATGGTAAACGTTTTCAATAAAAATGGATCCCAATACAGCAAACTGCTGAAGCATTTCAGGTTTACAATCGGCATTAATTCCAACGTCGAGAATTATACCCATGCTACCATCTTCTTTAGGAATAATAGAAGAGATGGCGGGGCGAATAATACCATGAATAGGTTTCGCCGAAATCATAGAACCAACCATCATCGCTCCGGTATTTCCGGCACTGGCAAAAGCATCAATTTTTTTCTCTTTCAGCAGATGAAATCCAACTGAAATGCTGGAATTAGGTTTTTGAGAAAATGCTTTCGTTGGATTGTCGGCCATTCCAATTACCTCGGTAGTATTCACGAAAACAAAATCCGAAACATTTGCTCCATTTTGGATCAAAATATCGCGGATTTCGGATTCATTACCTATAAGAACAAGCGTATATTCGGAACTAAGCTCTTTTCTTGCCTGGATAGCACCTAAGGTAGTTTCCAGAGGAGCGAAATCCCCGCCCATCATATCAATGCCAATTCTCATCAACGGCTGATTATAAGTTTAATTTAAATGAACGTGCTCCAACAAGTGCATTATGCAACAGGTTGTTCCATCACCACTTTACCTTTATAGTACATTTTGCCCTCATGCCAGTAAGCACGGTGGAATAAATGTGCTTCGCCGGTAGTGGAACAAATAGCAACTGTAGGAGCTGTTGCTTTGTAGTGGGTTCTCCTTTTTGCACTCCTCGATTTGGAATGTTTGTGTTTAGGATTTGGCATTTTAGTACTCTTTTATAATGATTAATATAACAATTCAATTTTTTCTTTTACTCAGATTCTTCAAAACTTCCCATCGGGGATCAACATCCTTGTCGATTTTTTCTTCCTCCACAATCGCTGAAAATTTTTTCAAAAACTCAGGATTGCAAGTTGGATTTCCATCCTCATCATCGGGATGTACTACCCGAATTGGTATCGACAAACTCAGATAATCATAAATGTGCTGTGCAACACTTAAATGATGATCATTGTGACTAATCACAATAATGTCATCTGTTTCACCAGCACCTGCTTCGCCAAAACGCACTAACAGAATTTGTGTTTTGTCGATTGGAATTTTAAACTCTTCCAGACAGCGGTCACATGTTTGTTCAATTTCACCTTTAAAATGAAACGATAATGTTAGCACTGTTTCAGCTTTCTGGAAATCAAGTACCACATGTACTTGTGCTTTTTCAATCACTGAATTTTCAAATGTTTTAAAGAACGCGTTATCAATTTCGTATTCAAACCGATGATCTCCCTTTGCCATTCCAGCAAATGGAATCGAATATTTTGCGTGCCGATCCATCCTTCCGGTGTATTATTTTGTGCTCAGAGAAAGTGGGCAAAGGTAGGTAAAAGTGTGGAATTGGAGAAATTCTTAAGCAATAAACGCCATATATTATTAATTTCTATGTAAATATCAATAATATACCCTTTTAAAAGGATTGTTTTTTACTTGTATCTATTTAATAATCAGCTTCTGTCGGGAAATTCCGGCACCTGATTCCACTTCAATTATATATAATCCTGCCGGAATTAATTGTGTATCAATAAAATAACGATTTTCTCCTGTATAGGTAGAACCACTAAAAATAGTGGCTAATTGTTTGCCTAACATATCTTTTAAGTTAATGGTAATCAACTGTTTGCTTTCAGTGTTAATCGGAATACACGTAATACCTTTAGATGGATTTGGAAACACGGGAAGGAGTTCGGGTAAACCAGAATTCTGGCTCAGGCCGGTGCTACCTAGAACATTAAATTTCCAATATCCTGAGGGAGCCGGCATCGGTCTCACTTGCTGCTTGCCAGAAACCGAATGCGCTTCGACATAATAATAGATAGTAGTTCCAACAGCCTGGGCCGGAATATCGGCCAACCAGTAAACGGGATTGAATCCTTGTGACATAGTTACCGATTGATAGGGTTGCAGTGTGTCTGTTCTATAATACATAGTGGCAACTGAAATTCCTGATCTGTGCTTCATAAATGCTGAAACAGAATAAGGGTTCACATCATCATATGTATCGGTAAGTGGCTGATGGCTGATGAGCAATGGATCATCGGTTCCAATTTCTTTGGTGATACAATGAAGCGCACCTAATGCACCGATACTTGCGGTAGAATTTATTCCTACTACATTATATCCCGGCAAAGCATCTCGGTAAATTCTTAACGCTGTAGTATCTTGAGGAATATTGTATGTAGGAACAATGATAGTTTTATTAATAAAGGAGGAGTTGGTATAGGTAAAATAATCGCCTGTAGTATTTGGATATTGGCCGTTATCGGGGGGCATAGGAATTCTAATAATTTTGTAGGGAGTGCCAAAAATTGAATTGTAATTATTCAACACATATAAAAGGTTAGCTTCAATTTGTGGCCCATCGGCAACACCTGCAGGATACTGTCCCATGAGAAGAGTTTCTTCATCCAAAAGTTTCATATGCATATCAATATGGTGAATTACATCATAAGGGAGTTTGTCCATTTTGATGTATCTATTAATACCCATAAAACGGTTCATGATGGTATCAATTTCTGCTTCAGTTTTACTAGGATTTTCATCGGTAATTAACTTAGAAGAAAATCCTGTTCCGAACCCATCAGTCATAAAATTACCACCGGTATGAACAAGATCATAAGGGAAGGTAGTAGTTTCATAAAATGGAGTGTTAATTTGTGCTGCGATAAGACCGGGAATTGCATCATCTAACGGTCTGGGCCTATTGTAAATCCAATCGATAGTAAGTAATGAATCAACATCGTTGGTGTACGCACTCCACAATCCATAATCGCGGCTCCAAACACTATTGTAGGGAATCTGCATAAAAGTAACATTCACGGTATCAATATTATTAGAAGCCAAATAACTAATAACTGTATTTGCGTTACTACAAACTATATAAACTCTTGTTTCCAATTTAGCATATCGCACAATTTCTTTAAGGATGCTTTGGTAAGATGTCCAGGTAATTGTAAAACCTTGCAATTCTTCCCATTCGCCTATTGTCCGAACAGGTGATGAAGGTGGTGAAATGATGGCTGTTGATGAAGCACTTCGTGACTGAATATATCCGGGCATTGCAATTCTTTCCGCCGGGGTCATGATATGCGGGAGCGATTGGCCAACCGAAAGGAATGAAATTATAGAAAAGATAAGGGTAAATATTGTTTTCATAGCATCATATTTTTTTACAAGATGCTAAGATAGGGAAAAAAAGGGTGAAGATTTGCGAGACTGATTGATGCCAGGTTCAATGTTCTTGGGTAAGTGGAAGGTAGAATTGAATGATCAAAATTAAGATTAGATATAATAAGCAGTCCTTTGCTTAATTTTGGCACTTCTATGAACAGTGCGAAAGATGCAATCCCACCATTAATAATCAATGGACGATTTCTGACCCAACAAGTGTCGGGTGTTCAGGCGTTTGCAAGATCTATTTGCATGGAATTGAGCGAAGTTACTCAACTGAAAATAGTGGTTCCTGAGGGCGTAAAGTTGGTAGATGAGGAGTTTTCGAATTCTATTATCCGATTCGGAGTTTTTAAGGGTCATTTTTGGGAACAATTGGATTTGCCTTCTTTCATGAGGCAACACCCGGAATCTATCTTGCTGAATTTATGCAATACAAGTCCGCTAAATCTTCGCAATCAGATAGTCACCATTCATGATTTGGCATTTCTTCATCACCCCGAGTGGTTTAGGTGGGAATTCAGCACCTACTACAAATTCCTCATACCCAAAATTTGCAGAAATAGCAAAGCTGTTTTCACGGTTTCAGAAACTATAAAATCCGAATTAATCGAATACCTCAGAATTGCAGATCAGAAAATAACTGTTATAACGAATAAAGTAAGCAGCAAATTTCTGAATGCTGTTCCTGTTGCTCCGGCGAATTTCCACTGTAAAAAGGACGACTATTTTTTATTGGTTGGAACCAACGACCCACGCAAAAACTTTGCTCAGGTCATACCACTTTTCAAAGATGAATTTCGAGGAAAAAAACTAGTTTTTGCCGGAGGGAATAATATAAATTTCAGAACTACTGCTTTCGATGAGTCTTCCTCTACTTCTATAATAAGAACCGGGTATGTAAATGATTCTGAATTAAAATGGCTTTATCAAAATGCTTGTGGCTTAATCAATCCCTCTCTTTATGAAGGATTTGGGATTCCAAACATTGAAGCGTTTTCTCAAAACTGCGGGGTAATCTGTTCTGATCTTCCGGTTTTTAAGGAGGTATGTCGAGATGCAGCATGGTATTTTAATCCACTTTCAAACGAATCACTTAAAACCACTCTTGAAAACTATATTGAAAACTATGACCGGGTTAATGAGGGTATTTCGAAGGGAAAAGTTATCTTTGAAGAGTTACAATCCAAAAACAGGTCCTCTATTATTATGAATATATTATCAAAATGAAAGTCGCCCTGGTCCAAGACTGGTTTGTTGTTAATGGCGGTGCCGAAAAAGTGGTACGTGAAATTGTACATCTGTATCCTGATGTACAAATTTTTTCACTGGTAGATTTTTTAACGGATGAAGATCGAAAATTTATTCTTGGTGGCAAAAGAGCAACAACCTCATTTCTTCAAAACTTTCCATTGGCATCTAGTCATTACAGAAATTATCTTCCACTTTTCCCTCGAGCGATTGAAAGTTTAAATTTCGCAGGTTTTGATCTCATCATATCATCATCCTACGCAGTTGCCAAAGGAATTAGCAAATTGCCGGGGCAAGTTCATATTTGCTATTGTCATTCACCGGTGAGATATGCATGGGATTTAAAAAACGAATACCTTTCTCAACTTTCATGGATTAAAAAACAAATTTCAAAACCGGTTCTTGAGTATATCCGTAACTGGGATCAGGGAACGACAAACAGAGTAGATCTTTTTATTGCTAATTCCAAGAATGTTGCAGAACGAATAAAGAGAATTTACAAAAGAGAATCAGTAGTTATCTATCCCCCGGTTGATATTTCCAGTTTTAAGCCTGTTGAAAATAAAGAAAATTATTATTTCACATCAATGCGAGTTGTTCCATATAAAAAATTGGATTTGATTGTTGAAACATTTAATGGCTTACCTGATAAGAAATTAATTGTTTCGGGTGATGGGCCTGAATTGGATAAAATAAAAGCAATTGCAAAAAGTAATATTGAATTCACCGGGTTTGTTAACCGTGACAAGCTGATAGAGCACATGCAAAATGCAAAAGCGTTTGTACTTGCTGCAGAGGAAGATTTTGGGATAACAAGTGTTGAAGCTCAAAGTTGCTGCACTCCTGTTATTGCCTACCGTAAAGGAGGATATTTAGAAACGGTAATCGAAAATAAAACCGGAATTTTCTTTGATCGGCAAACAGTTGAAAGTTTAACCGAAGCTATTAATCAATTTGAAAAATCGAATGTTGTATTTAAAAAAGAGGATTTTTTAGATCATGTTGCACAATTTTCAATAGAAAATTTCAGAAGAAATATTAATAACTGCATTAATGAATATTTTGAAAGAAAGAGTTAGTAATCTTATTTTTGGTATACTTTGTTTGGTGGCCTGCTTTCCTTTGTTCAGCATGAAAATGACTGTTATTTTCATTATTATTTTCACTTGTTCATCATTTCTTGCCGGATTAATTTGGAATCGAAACACCCTCGATAAAACGCGAACCGGAGAATTGGCTTTGTTATTACTTCCCTTTTCATTAATTGCACTACGAACATTCTTTACCGATCGATCTCCGGAAGCTTTGTTCTATCTGGAAGTTTCTATGAGTCTACTTGCCTTCCCGATTGCATTTTTTTTCACACCTATTCAAATAACAAGCAGAAAAAAAGGAATATTAAATATTTTATTTGTGCTTTCAACTTTTTCAATAATGTTGTATGGAATGATCAAAGTGCTGTTAAAAATATTGGCAAATATTGGACCCGAAAAATTTTGGAAATCGAGTTCCCAAATGTTCAATGATCCATCATACGCATTTTTAGTGAGAACAGAATTTGAAAGGGTGGTTTCTATTCATCCAACTTACGCTTCCATTTTTCTGGGAATTTCTGTTTTGATATTATTAGATAAAGTGTTAAGAAAATTTAAAATTCTTACTCAAACACAAAAACTACTCTATTATTTTTCAATTTTTCTTGCATTGGTATTTTTAGGTATTCTTGCTTCACGAACTCCTTTTTTGGCCACAATGGTTTCAGGTCTTATATTATTTTTCATGCACTTGAAAAAGAAAATTTATGCACTTTATGCGATTGCCGGTATCGTTGCCATTACAGTGGTATTAATTTTTGCTGTTCCATCCATGTCGTTGCGATTTAAAGAAGTTTCATTATCCAATACAAATTTACCAACCGCAAACCATGAAAATTCCTTTAATCTTCGAACCGGTATTTACAAGTGCAGCATGGAAATTATTTCCGAGAATTGGATTTGGGGTATTGGACCAGGAAAGGTACAAGCTGTTTTGAACGAATGCTATGGTAATTTATCAAAAGAATCCTACGAGAACAAAAATTACAATACTCATAATCAATTTCTTGACTATTGGGCAGGCTTGGGCATTTTAGGCCCTTTCTCTTTATTAATGATATTAGGATATGCCTCCTACAAGAATTTTAGACTCAATAGATACCTTGTTTCATCTTTAGTGATTTTGTTTCTTTTTGCACTATTAACCGAAAACCTTTTGACCCGTCAAAATGGAATTGTTCCTTTTGCTTATTTCATCAGCTTATATTTCTTCACATTTCGCACCGAAAGGAAGTGTATTTAATTGATATATAGACATTTAACCTTTATAAAGGTACTATTTACAGCAGAATGAACCCCAACCTGCCCAAAGCATTAACCTTCTAACATATTGATGATCAGAAGATATGGCTTAAAATAGATATTAGGAGATAGATTTTTTTTGTAATTTTGCGGTTCAAACTGACTAGAACGGATCTAGCCCTTCTAAAATATAATTCCCTTGACCCGATATTCACAATATATAAAGAGGATCAACATAGTAAGTGATCTTTTGATTCTCAACAGTGTGTACATTGCGGTATTTTATTACAAATTTGGTGCATTTCATCCACCATTTCTCTTCATGCTTTTTTATATCAATTTCGCTTGGTTCTTTGCTACTTCAATGGTAAAGCCCTATGATATTTCAAGAACTTCCTCCTTTTACAGAGTCCTTCGATCTTCTTTATTTGTATTGGCTGTGCATGTACTACTTGTTTGTGCCTATTATGTTTTTGAACAAGCGCATCGTTATTCCAGGGAACTATTGTTATTGATGTACACAAACCTTTTCATATTCATTTTTTTGTATAAACTACTTTTTCATTATGCCATAAAATTTGCACGAAAAAATGGGATGAATTATCGTAATGTAGTGATCGTTTCTCAAAATGATAATCCTATTCAATTGCAAAATTTTCTCTCTTCGCATCCTGAATATGGATACAGGGTTAAAAGAGTTATGGATACCAATCATCCTGAGAACGAAAATTTCATGAATGAAATTAAATCTTATTGTATTGAAAATGGGATACATGAAATTTTTTATTCTATGTCCGCAGTAAATTACGAATCGCTTGCAGAGCTCATGAATTTTGCAGAAGAGAATTTAATTCGTATGCGCTTGATAGCCGATTTCAAGTGGGTGACATTCAGAGATCTCGAGATGGAACGTATTGGGGATGTACCGGTGATGAAAGTGCACACGACACCATTAGATGACTGGGACAAGCAGCTTATTAAACGAATTTTCGATATTGCTTTTTCTTCTATAATCATAGTAACCCTATTGAGTTGGTTGCTTCCTATTTTAGCCATCTTAATTAAAATAGATTCAAAAGGCCCTGCCTTTTTTAGACAACGTAGAACAGGCCGCGACAACAAATGGTTCTGGTGCTTCAAATTAAGAACTATGTATGTGAACGATCAGAGCGATGAACTGCAAGCTACTGAAAACGATGAGAGAATAACACCCCTAGGAAAGTTTTTGAGGAGTTCGAGTTTGGATGAGATGCCTCAGTTTTTTAATGTGCTTATTGGCGATATGTCTGTTGTTGGGCCAAGGCCACACATGCTCAAGCACACACAAGATTTTTCGGTGGAAGTTGATAAATTTATGACTCGCCACAAAATTAAACCCGGCATTACCGGATTGGCACAGTCGATGGGCTATAGGGGAGAGACTGATGAATTTGAAAAGAAGAAAAACCGCGTAAAGCTAGATCTTTTTTACATGAATAACTGGACTTTCTATTTTGACATGAAAATCATTGTAAATACAGTGGTGAGTATTCTCAAACCTAATTAGTTTACCTTCTTTTTTAGTTGGTAGAGCATATGCACTTTAAAGCCATTTTATCAATACTTTCTAACTCTCACTAACAGTTGGGAATTAACTTATTATTCCATTCACAATGCTTTAAATCGACTCAAAATTGCTACTTTTGCAAGGGTTGAACCGGGCTTCATGACACAATTTGCAAATCCATCAAAATTTTTAGGGTTAGTTGTTACTTTAGGGATGAAGACCATCAAGCTAAGGTACAAGAATTCCATTTTTGGTTTTTTGTGGAGCATGATGAATCCGATGATTTATTTAATGATTTTCACTTTTGTTTTCGGAAAGGTGTTTTCAGAAATTGATCGTTACCCTCTTTATGCTTTAACAGGTTTAGTGTTTTGGATTTATTTTTCAACCACTACTGTTCAAGTCATTGAATCTATTATTAACAGTTCGGGAGTATTGAAATCGATTAATGTTCCTACAATAGCATTTCCTCTAGCCGCTCAGTTAGCATCGCTTATTAGTTTATTCCTTTCTTTAATTCCATTTTTTATTTTAATGATGTTGTTTGGATTAAAATTAGGGTGGGAGAGTTTGTTATTTTTTCCGGTAGTAATTTTATTTTCGTGTTTCACATTTGGGGTTTCGATAATATTAACTTCATTTAATGTATATTTCAGAGATGTTCAAATGGCGTGGTCATCATTTATGCCGGCAATTTTTTATTCAACTCCGATAGCTTATACATCAAGTTTGATTCCTGAAAAATTTCTTTGGGTAATTAAATTAAATCCTTTGTATCATTATATTGGTGCATTGAGAGAAATATTATACTACAATCATATTCCTTCATTAACAACATTTTTAATAATTGGTGGAATTGGTTTAAGTACCCTGTTTGTTGGAATTCTAATTTTCATGAGACTCGAAAGAGGCTTCGTTTCACAATATTAATCTGCGAAATGATACAAAATAAAGAAATAGCAATAGAAGCAAGAGGGTTGTCGGTGAGTTTTTTAATTCAACGACATGGCATAAATAATATTAAAGATTTTATTATTACTATGGGCGTGAAAAGCCCCTTTGAAAAAAAACAGGTGTTAAAAAATTTGGATCTCACCATTTACAAAGGCGAGTGTGTTGGAGTGATGGGAAGAAATGGTTGTGGGAAAAGTACGTTGCTAAGAACTATTGCCGGAGTTATGAGACCCGATACAGGTACTTTGAAAGTTAATGGGAATGTTGCTCCTTTAATGGCCTTAGGAGTTGGACTGGAGCCTGAATTATCGGGAATGGAAAACATTAAATTGGTGAGTACATTAATGGGGTTATCTAAAAAGGAATTAAAAAATTCATTGGATTCCATTATCGATTTTTCCGAACTGACTACTGATGAAATTGATATGCAAACCAAGAGATATTCATCGGGAATGATGGCCCGGCTTGCATTTTCAATAGCGGTAGCTACAGAGCACGAAATATTAATTATTGATGAAGCACTGGCAGTTGGCGATTTAGGATTCAGAAAAAAATGTGCTAAACGTATCAACGAAATTAAAAGTTCCGGAAGCACTATCATTTATGTTTCACATCACCTGGAAGAAATTAAAAATATTTGTACCCGGGCAATTTTCATGGAAGATGGCAAAATAACATTGGAGGGAGATGTGCTTTCTGTATGCAACTATTATGAAAAGCATTTGAAGCCAAAAGTTGCACCGCCTATTATTGCTGCTTCTTAAATTTTAATAATTGATCTTTACTTCACCATTAAAAAAAGATCACCAACATGAATGCATCCATTGTTAATAAAAATTCACTTATTTCCGTAATTGTTACGTGTTTTAATGATGGTTTATTTTTGAAAGAATGCATTGATAGTGTAGTAGCATCTACTTATAAAAATGTTGAAATAATTATTGTGGATGATTGTTCTACCGATCTCACAACAATTTCAATCCTCAATGATCTGGAAGCATCAGGCAATAAGGTTTTGAAAAAGAATAGCAATAAGGGTGTAGGCGATTCTAGAAACATTGGAATTCAGCACGCTACTGCATCCTATATTCTCACTGTAGATGCCGACGACTTCATTCAGGAAACTTATATTGAAAAGGCTATGCAACAATTGGAGAATGGTTTTTCGGTTGTGTATTGCAACGTAAAGAATTTTGGTGTAATTAATTCTATTCGCATTGCTCCGGAATTTTCAGAATCTTTATTGTTGACAGGAAATTTTATTGCAAGTTGCAGCGCCTTCACAAAAGAAATTTGGACTAAAACAGGAGGTTTTGATGTTTCAATGGAATGTTATGAGGATTGGGAGTTTTGGATAAATTGCTCTGCACAAGGAGCTAAATTTATTCATTTAAATGAGGTGCTTTTTAGTTACAGACGAAAGTCTTTTTCAAGAAACTCAAAGTGTCAGAACCCTGCAATACGCTCAAAAATAGTAGAATATGTGAGTTTGAAACATATTGATTTTTATAGTAAATACATTCCCCAAGTAATTTCAAACCTCCATGGCGCTATTTCCACCATGGAGCTGGACATTTCGCGATTGGAGGAAGTGGCTACTACCGAAAATAAAATGGAATTATTTCAAAAATTAAAAAATGCAGAAAATCAATTGTCAGCCAAAATTGATTATTATGAAAATAGTTTTTACTGGAAGCTTAAAAAAAAGATAGATATATTACGTGGAAGATAATTTCATTTTTTATTAAACTCGTAGTTAAAACAAGTGCATTCAAAACAGTTTAAACAGGTATACACTCAAGTATTGATATCATCTCAAAACTTGACCTTCATACACAGTCCCAACAAAAGATGAAAATTGGAATTTTAACCACTATAAATACAAATATTGGAGACGATTTTATCCGTATTGGAATTGAGAACGTTATAAATTCAATTCGTCGTGAAAAGGGCACTCAATTCACGCATGTTAATAAACATCACCCTGAATCGATAATTACTCCAACGGAGATTTTTCAAATCCTCTCCAGACTGCCGTCATTTAAAGGAAAGCAACGACTTATAAATTTGTTTTATAGCAAGTTTAATCATTCATTCAATATTTTCAAAAAGCAAGAACTGATTATACAAAGTGGTGCTCCGGTGTTATGGCCCAACTGTTTTAACAGCGAATGGAATATGCCATTCTGGTATGAAACAGCGGGCAAACTTCACAACCAAATACCGGTTTTAAATTTAGCAGCCGGTTCCTGCTATCCTTGGGAAAATCAAAAAGGTTTTTTGGATGAGAGAGAATTACAATTTGCAAAAGATATTGGCAGCTTTAGCACACTCACTACAGTCCGTGATAAACTTGCCCATCAATTATTTAATGAAGCCGAAACAAAGAGTCATCTGATTCCATGTAGTGCTTTTTTGGTGAATCCTGAATTCAAAAATACAGAAACAGGAAAGTATATTTTAATAAATTACATGCATGCCGGTGGCCACTTCGATTGGAAACAGAATATTGATGCCAAGGTGTGGGAAAGTTCCATGAAGGAGGTGATTTTAGCTCTTAACAAGCACCATGAAGTTCGTTTTATTTGTCATAATCAAAAGGAATTTGACCTTGCATTCGCACTAAATCCTGAAATCAAAATACATTTCCCTAAAAATAGTGCTGAATATATGGAATGTATTAAAAATGCCAAAGCCGGAATCAATAATCGTATGCATGCTTCTGTTGCGATGGCTAGTTTTGGAATTCCTTCCATTTCGGTTTGCACCGATACCCGATTACTAATGCTGGATCTACTAGGTTTGCCTATATTTTACGTGAAAAACGCTTTTGTAGATGAACTAATTTCCACAATCAATAGTTGCATAGACAATTCAGCAAAAGAAAAAAACAGATTATTCGAATTAAAACAGAACACATTTGAAAAGTATCGGGATCTACTACAACCATTTTGTAAGTAGAGTTGTCAATCGGTTCAAGAAAGAAGCGTTTGCCATTCTTCGTAAGGTATCTTTACCTTCTAATGGCAAAAACTTGCTTGTGGTTAGGCTAGATGCTATTGGTGATTATATCCTTTTTCGAAATATGTTAGCTGAATTAAAAAATAGTAAACGTTTTGGCGGTTGTAAAATCACTTTGCTTGGAAACCGATTATGGAAAGTACTTGCTGAGAATCTCGATAAAAACATCGTTGATGAGTTTATTTGGATCGACCCTAAAATATTGTTGAATCATTCGGCGCTCTCTACTTTTCAATTTTTATTTCTATTCAAACTAAAACTCATGAGATTTTCAACCATCATACATCCTGTCCATTCAAGGATGCTAGATATCGACATTTTTCTTTCTAATATTAAAGCTCCTGTACTTATTGGCAGCAATGGAGATGAAACCAATTACAAACAAGGTGAAAAAGCAATAGCCGACCAACTTTATACTGAACTAATTGAGGTTCCTGACCATTCAAATTTTGAATTCTATAGAAATGCCGAGTTTATTTCAAATTTAACAAAGATCAAATCTGATGATTTTAAATTGAAAATTGATTTGGGCAAAAGTGATAAAAGTACTATCAATATTGTAATTTCACCCGGTGCTGGGCATTTGAGCCGCCGTTGGCCTGTTGAAAAATTTGCGGCATTAATAGTTCAATTACACATTACATATCGTGGAGCTTTTTTCTATATTTGTGGGTCAAGTGCCGATACTGAATTGGGTGATCAAATATTATCTCTGACAACGAATGAAAACATTCAAAATATGTGTGGTAAACTTTCTTTGATTCAATATGCGAAATTGGTTAATCAATCAAGTTTGGTGATATCTAATGAAAGTAGTGCTGTACATATCGCTGCAGCTTTAAATATTCCTGCGGTTTGTATTTCAAACGGAAATATGTTTGGTAGATTTAATCCATACCCAAGCAAACTCCGAAATAATATTAAAACCATTTATTCTAATAATATTTTTTTTAACCCTGATCAATTTGCTGCTAATGTTGAACAGAACCGTGTCAAGTCATCAGACGATATTTCTAAGATTTCTGTGGAAGCAATAGTGGAAGTTGCCAGTACAATTCTTCAACAAGAAACAAATTAATTAAATTAGGATTACTTCAATAAAATGAGCTCTACGTTTCTTTCAGTAATAACTATTAACTACAACAATGCTGTTGGTTTAGAGAGAACCTTTAAAAGTGTGCTTGCTCAAAGTAATTGTGAATTTGAATATATTGTAATTGATGGCGATTCCACCGATGGTAGCAAAGAAATAATTAAAAAGTATGAATCAAAAATTCAAATTTTGATTTCGGAATCTGATAATGGCATTTACCACGCAATGAATAAGGGCATTTCCAAGGCATCCGGTTCGTATTTATTATTCATAAACAGTGGCGATGAATTGAATGATGTTGACGCAATTTCAAATGCGTTACCGTTTCTTGATGGTACAAATATAATTTTTGGAAATCTAATGTTGATTTCAAATGAGTCGGAGGTCCTGAAATTTTATCCCGATAAACTTACATTTCAATATTTTCTGAACGATTCACTTCCTCATCCGGCGACATTTATTACCAAGAAATTGTTAGATGATGCCGGCGGGTTTGATGAAAACTTAAAAGTATGCTCTGATTGGAAGTTTTTTATGCTAGCTTTGTTCAAAATGGATGCAACGTATAAACATCTATCTCAAACCCTATCAAGGTTTTATCTTGACGGATTAAGTACTTCGGTTGAAGGGAGAGATATTATTGTACAAGAAACACAACAGATCTTAAACACCTATTTTGCAGGTTTTTTAGATATGATAGATGAGTTAAAAGAGTGCAGAAAATTTAAAACAATAGTTGAAAGCTCGAGACTGATAAAATATGCTAAAAAAGTCGGATTTCTTAAACCTTTGAAATAACTAATTGTATTATATTTTTGAATCGTTATAAAATAGTCCTATGAATATTTTTTCTCTTATGAGTAATCAAATACTTTCGTGCTTGCTTTCAGCAAACCTATTTTTTAAATAATATTTTCTATCAACAAAAGAAAATGCTAAAGGAACTCAAAGAAAAATACGACCATGTTATAAATTCATCCAGCCATATGTGGGCTAATGATAGTTGGAGTTTCTATCGATTTATGGTTTTTATCACTTCTTATGAAGGACAAAAAAAGATATGGACTTTTATTTGGAAAGTATTTCGTTATATTTTCAGGAAAATATTTGGAGTTAAACATGTTAAAATTGAAGGCTATGATTTATGGATGAAGGAAAATTTTGTAGACGATGAAAAGCTGCAACGGTATAAAAAGGAGGTCGTAGAATTTCAACACAAACCCAAAATAAGCATTTTGCTTCCTGTATTCAATACCAACATAGATTTCCTAAATTCAGCAATTGAATCAGTACTCAAACAGGTGTATCAAAATTGGGAACTTTGTATTTCCGATGACCATTCCAGTGACGAAATGGTTAAAAATGTAATCAAGAATTATGTAAATTCTGATTCGAGAATTAAAGCTGTTTACAGAACAGAAAACGGACAAATTTCTGTGAGTTCTAATTCGGCATTGGATTTGGCAACAGGTGAATTTGTTGCATCTCTCGATCAAGATGACCTTTTGTCTGTCGATGCATTATTACATGTTGCTAGAGCTTTAAACAACAATAAGCATTTAGATCTCATTTATTCGGATGAAGATAAAATAGATGAGAACGGAAAGCATAGCTACCCTCATTTCAAGCCCGATTGGTGTCCGGATAGTTTTTTATCACAAAATTATCTAGGACATTTGGTGATAATTCGTAAATCGTTGATGGATTTGATTGGCGGTTTCCGAATAGGATTCGAAAGTAGTCATTACTATGATTTACTTTTGAGAATAACCGAACACACATCTGCTATTTACCATGTCCCTTTAGTTTTATATCATCAGAGGAAGTACGATGCTTCTACATCTCTAATATCAAACAGTAATTCAAATTCCTTTTATGCAGGAGGAAGAGCACTTGAGGAGACATTGTTAAGAAGAAATATTGAAGGTACTGTTAATTTGATAGATAAACTTTCCGGAATTTATTCTATACGATATAAACTTATCCATCCCGGAAAAGTGAGTATAATTATTCCCACAAAAAACAAACACGATTTATGTGAAGTTTTATTCAATTCGATTTTCAACATTACAGAGTACTCCGATTATGAGGTGATTCTTGTTGATAACAACAGTGATGAAGAAGATTTTTTTGAATTTGTAAAGAGATGGGAACAAAAAGAGCCGCTCAAGTTCAAATGTATTCGTGATACAGGAGATTTTAATTTTTCAAGACTCATGAATTGTGGTGCAGCATCGGCTACTGGTAAATATTTGGTATTGCTTAACAACGATACTGAAGTAACACATGCCGATTGGCTTACGGCAATGGCAGAGCAATGTCAGTTTAAAAAAACAGGAGCTGTTGGTGCCAAATTGCTTTATCCTAACAACACTATTCAACATGCTGGAGTAATAATAGGATTAGGAGGAATTGCAGGGCATACCTTTGTTGGAATGGATAAAGATGCTCCCGGATATTTCCATTACTTGCAGTGCATCAATAATTATTCGGCGGTTACTGCTGCCTGTTTAATGGTTAGAAAAGAGTGTTTTGATGAAGTGGGTGGATTTGAGGAAAAACTTGCAGTTGAATTTAATGATGTTGATTTTTGCTTGAAACTTAAAGACAAAGGGTACAACAATATTTATCTTCCACATGTGGTGTTGTACCATTATGAATCTATATCGCGGGGACATCCTCTCAAAACCCAAAAGTCGTATCAACAGCATTTAGCAGATGTTGCATTCTTCAAAAACATTTGGCAGAGATACATCGATTACGATCCTTGTTCCAGCCCAAACATTTGGGTAATATTTGCAGATATTGTTCCCGGGAAAAATGATCCGGGAAAAGTTGAGCCATTAAATCATGAACATTCTGATAAAATATAATTGTTATTGTAATGCTGGAATCCATTAAAGAAAACACAAAAATCATAAAGAAAAAGATAAAGCGAAAGCTCCGAAGTGAGAACCTTAGTTTTCATAGAGTTTGGCTGCTTATTAGTACAAAAAGGGGTCGCAAGAGAGTGATTAATTTCATGTACAAATTATTTGGATTCTTCTTAGCTAAAACTTTTCATATTAAAATTAATACACATAGAGATTATAAAAAATGGCTGCAAATCAACACGCCAGGGCCAATTCAGTTGAATAAATTCAAAGAAGAAATGGAGCAATTTGCTTACCGGCCAAAAATCAGTATTATTTTTCCGGTTTTTAATACTCCGGTACATTACCTTAAAGCGGCCATTGAGTCGGTACAAAATCAAATATACGGAAACTGGGAGCTTTGCATTTCCGATGATAATTCTTCTAATATTGAGATAAAGCCTGTACTGAACTCTTATGCTGAAATTGATGCTCGTATCAAAATTGTATTCAGGAAAGAAAATGGGCACATTTCACTAAACTCCAACTCGGCACTGGAGCTTGCAACAGGTGAGTTTGTTTCACTGTTGGATCATGATGATTTACTGGCACCGGAGGCTTTGTTTGAAAACATTAAACTCCTGAATGCAGATCCTACCATTGATTTCATTTACTCCGATGAGGACAAGATTGATGAAAACAACCTTTTCCAGGAACCTCATTTTAAGCCGGACTGGTGTCCTGAGAATTTTCTTTCAAGAAATTATATTTGTCATTTCGTGGTCATCCGAAAAATTCTTATTGATAAGGTTGGCGGTTTTCGTAAAGGTTTAGAGGGAAGTCAGGATTATGATTTATTCCTTAGAGTGACTGAATTGACCTCACGCATAGAGCATATTTCAAAAATATTGTATCATTGGAGAATTCATCCCGGCTCAACTTCTAACTTAGAAGATGCAAAGCCGTATGCTTATGTTTCGGGAAAAAAAGCACTTGAAGATGCCTTACAGAGACGAGGAATGGAAGCTACAGTTGAATCAGAATCCGGAATGGCAGGATATTATAGTGTGCGCTACAAGTTAGAGCACCCCGGAAAAATAAGTATTCTCATTCCTTCTAAGAACAAACAGGACCTGTGCCAGGTAGCCTTATCTTCCATCACTGAACTGACAGAATATGCAGACTATGAAATCATACTCATCAACAACAATAGTGATGAGCCGGGATTTTTTGAAATGGTAAAAGAATGGAAATCAAAACTAGGTGATCGGTTTCAGTGCATTGATGATCACGGCGGGTTTAATTTCTCCAGGCTGATCAATAAAGGTGCGGCAGCTGCTAAAGGTGAATACCTGCTTTTATTAAATAATGACATTAAAGTTATTCAGCCTGACTGGTTAACAAATATGGCAGCTTATGCCCAGCAAGATTTCATTGGAGCTGTAGGTGTGAGGCTATTGTTCCCGGATGATACCATTCAACATGCAGGTGTGGTAATTGGATTAGGAGGTATCGCAGAACATGTTTTTGCCGCCGCTGACAAAGATGAAAATGGCTACTTCAATTACCTCAAATGCATCAACAACTATTCTGCAGTTACAGCTGCATGTATGATGGTACATAAAAATGTTTTTGATACAGTTGGAGGTTTTGATGAATCTCTACCTGTGGAATATAATGATATTGATTTTTGTTTGAAGCTGATTGAAAAAGGCTACAGGAACGTGTACTTACCTTACGTTTCGCTGTATCATTATGAATCCATTTCAAGAGGACATCCGCATAAAACAAAAGAATCTTACAAGCAACACATTCATGATATAGAGTTGTTTAAATCAAGATGGCAGCGTTATATTGATTACGATCCTTGTTACAATCCACACTTATCAAAAATTTATAATGATTTCAGGTTACGTGTTAACGATTGAAATTAACTTTTAATGAAAATAAAAATCTTCATAAAATCAGATTACATCAAAGTGTATTAATTTTGTCAGAGACTTTTCGAAAATTATGTATTGCTATTTCTTATGGGTACGCAAGTATTCATTAATAAAATCCTGATCGGCCAAAATTTCGGGCGGCAATTTCAGTAAATTATCTGAAAACAATTCCAACATTTCGTGTACTACAAGATCGGGGGACTCATTAAGGACTGCATTTACAGGTATTATAGGCGTCCATGCCAGAACCGAAGTACTAAAGTTCGGGATTAAAAATATTTTCAAATGTTCTGAAAAACTATCTCTGACAAGAAAAAGTTTCAAATTGTTTCCACTATGAAGCATTTTACTTTTAGTAATATTTAGATTCGGATATTCCGAACTCTTTAATGTGTTCGTAATTGGTTCGTATCCATTCTTAAAAGTATAGGAATAGTGTTTCATTTGAAACATGTTGGTTATACCAAGCATTTTTTGAAGGTTGCCATCATAATCAACAATAGAATCAATCACAAAATCATTTTCGTTGTAAGCAGTTAATTGTGGAAAATCTGATTGAAGTATAGGCATAAGTTTTTTGTATCCTAAAAATGCTCCAAACATATTCCAATGAGTGTCGCTTTTATAATATGTATCTTTTACTTTTTTCCCATCAATTAACTCATGTTTACAATCGATACTTGTGATAATTTGATTGTTTTTCAAGCGTTCATAAATCTGATCCCTTTTGGAATTTGCCATTTCCAACAATTGCAAACGGACCATATTTTCCGGATAAATCCTTGTTTTTACAGGCAACATCATAAAATAGTACTTTATATTTTTCGAAGCAAAATACTGTGTAATTATTTCAAGATTGAAAACTATTGTGTCAAGCTGTGCTTCAGAGTAAATCGCCGAAGTTGCCGCTATGTAATCCTTCTTAGATGTAAAAAGCCACCCATTGCTGCCAATAGCTACTAAATCAGGTGTTGCTGATTTGTGAAAGATGTTTATTTTCAATCTGTTAATACCGGCAATCATTTCATTTCGATATGCGAATCTATCTTCAAAATAGGTCTGATATTGAAATAAAAATTTCCAAATGTTACTCCAGCGCCATTCCGGAAAAGGTGCAAGGGTCCTGTTTTCAAGACTAGTTGTTTGCTTTTTCCCAACCAATGGCACGAAAATAAAAATGAGGAAGGTAAAGATCAACAGTGATTTATTCAAACTAAAATCTTTAATTTTTTCTTTAAAAAGAAAAATTCCAATTATAGATGCTACAATAGATATGGAATAATTCCATATGATTGATAATTGAAACTGTTCAACAATAGCATTGCTCATAATGAATAAAAATACAAAAAATAAAAATATGCTTATTTTCGTTTTCATTAGAATCTGAAATAAATAAAGGGATTATAACTTCCGGTTGCTATTATCATACCGGAATAAAATAGCACCATCAACAGAAAGATTGTTCTACTCATTCTAAATATGCTTCGGATGGGAGCTCTGTTGGATTTATTTCTTACGGCTATCATATATATTTTTTTGATAGTTCGGTTGAAACCATTCACAGAAAGTATTAAACCTATAATAAAGAATGTTATAATTTCGTTATCCGAAATGATTGCAAATGTATAAGGTGCGCTTTCTTTAGGATTGAACATAGCTATAAAATAACCAATTGCATCAGGAAGGTTTTCAGCTCTAAAAAATACCCAAAGCAGAACCACCGAAAGTAGCATATAGGCATGCTGAAAAAAGCGTGGTATTTTTAAAAGTAGTTTTCCAAAGCCAACTCGCTCAAATACCATTAGTGTTCCATGTGCTAATCCCCATATTACGAAATTCCAACTAGCTCCATGCCATAACCCTGTTAAAAAGAAAACGATATATAAGTTTAAAAAAACTCTTCCTTTACCCTTTTGATTACCTCCAAGCGGAATGTAAAGATAATCGCGAAACCAGTTAGAAAGAGAAATATGCCAACGTTGCCAAAATTCACGAATAGAGCATGAGGTGTAAGGAAATCTAAAATTCTCAAGGAAGTCAAATCCAAGCATTTTTCCTAACCCGATGGCCATATCAGAATAGCCTGAAAAATCAAAATACAACTGAAGGGAATAGCAAATTATACCAAACCATGCGGCTGGTGCCGACAAAAGTGATGGCTGCACTCCAAATGCACTATCAGCAGCCATTGCCATTACATTTGCTATGATCATTTTTTTGCCAAGACCAATAATAAAACGTTCAATTCCAATTTGAAATAAATGTGAGTTTAATTTTCGGTGCACTATTTGCATGGCCACATCTTTATATCTCACGATAGGTCCGGCAATCAATTGAGGGAATAAACTTATGTAAAGTGCCAGATCAATATAAGATTTCTGAGGTTCGTTCTTTCTCCTGTAAACATCAATAAGATATGATAAAATCTGAAAGGTGTAAAACGAAATACCAACAGGCAGTTTGATTTTTACATGTGGAAGTTGGTACTGAACAAATAATGCAAGTAATTCGTTCAAATTGTAAATAATAAAACCAAGATACTTATAAATTACAAGTGCTCCAATATTGATTATTACCCCAACAACTAAGGGAAATTTACCTGGGACTCTTCCAATCCACAATCCTATAAAATAATTGATGGTAATAGAACCAAACATCAACAAGATTAATTCACCTTCACCAAAAGCATAAAAAAACATACTCAGAATAAGTAAGGTTAGATTTCTGAATTTGTATTTATACGTCAGAAGCGTTAGTAACAATGTTACCGGCAAAAACAGAAAAAGAAAGATTGGTGAACTGAATACCATCTTATTGTTTATTTTCTTTAAGATGCGGAGCAAGTTTTTGTGTAAACCACTCAGCTCCTTTGTTATTTAAATGATCCCCATTAAAAAACATTGTGGAATCGGATATTGTATTCGTGTAGTCATAAACAGGAAAATCATATAACACCGCAGCATCTAAAATTGCTTTAAATCCCGGATACCCGAAGATATAAACAGGTGGAAGTACGAAAATTATTTTGATATTGTTATTGTGGCATGTTTCTTGAATTCTTCTAAAAGAGGCCCAATATTCCAGACTGATATGTAAATTGTCAACATTCATTTTGTGGTTTCTGAATGTGGCAGGTGGATCTTCCCTACGCATAATTAGCAAATTAGCACCATTTTTATCGAGATGATTGGTTTTATAATCTACAATCTCTTGCCCATATATTGGAAATTTGAGGGCATTCACAAAATTCATGTTTTCTCGATAGGTCTTGGAAAATTTTGTAGCAAGAATATTTTTTTTCAACTGGGAGGAGACGATTTTATTAACTTCATCATTGTTTACATAAGGATATAAGACATCTTTCCTAAAAATGATGTTGGGGATCTCATAAAATGTGGCATGATCATCGACAGAATAAATAATCAATGATGGTTTCTTGTGTTGATGAATCATTAGACTGATAATTGCTTCGTGGTATAGAATATTTGATCCACTTAGTCCGAAATTATAACAGCTCCTTCCGGTAACATCACTTATGATTTCAGGGTCGTAATTATTTAAAGCTCTTGATGAACCAACGATTATAATATCAGAATTTATTTTCCCATCTAACAGAAGTCCAATTCTATTGTCGCGAATTTGTTTTTGAGCTAAGTAAGAAATAGCAGTTCCAACCAACTGATCAGTGATAATCAAGATGACTAAAAAGAGAAGAATATGTAATAATCGGTTCTTCATGATTTTAAAACTGGAAATATATAAATGGTACTTCCGGTATATTTGACATCAGAATGATTGCTATGATGGTGGCAGTATATAATACGTACCGTATTGGAGGCTTAAAACTGTTTATGAATTGATCTAATGTTTTATTTCTGATATTCCATTGAAAAACTTCCAATATAACAACGAACATGATAATTGTATAAAAGGAAATGGAGTCTAAACCGAGATACAATAAATCTTGACGTGCATTATTTTCATTGCTGATAATTAATTTCAATGGAGTAGAAAAATCCGTAAAGAAATTTCTGATCAATGTCATCGAATCTGTTAAATTTCTAGCTCTAAAGAACACTGTTGTCATTGCAAATAGGTTCACAACACAAAATGATTGTATAATATGACGCAAATTTGTGAACTTGGCAAATCCCATTTTATCCAACAAATTCGAGCGGTATTTTAAGCTGGCTTTGGTAATAATTACAAGAATACCATTAATTAATCCCCAAATAATAAAGGTCCAGTTAGCACCATGCCAGACACCACTAATAAAAAATACCAATATAAAAACATAAGGCCATTTCCATCGAGCTTTTACAAGAGGGAACATGATATAATCTCTGAACCAATTCATTAAAGAAATATGCCACTGCGCCCAAAAGTTAGAGAAGTTTTTAGCGAAAAATGGCAACTTAAAGTTCTCCATCAATTCAATTCCAAGCAAACGGGCTGAACCTCTGGCAATATCTGAGTAGCCGGAGAAATCGCAATACACTTGCTGAGCAAAAAATAGTGATCCAAGATAAATTGCAGGACCTTGAGCATCTTGTGGATTATTGAATACATGAGAAACCATTGTGCTCAGTTGATCGGCAATTACTATTTTCTTAAACAACCCTAAAAGAATTAATCTTAATCCTGAAGAAATATTTTTCCAATCGAATGCATATTTAAAATGAAATTGTGAAAGCAAGCTTTTTGCTCTTTCTATTGGTCCGGCAACAAGTTGTGGAAAAAAAGTGACATAGAGTGAAAATATTCCTAAATGGCGTTCAGGTTCTGTTTTGCCTTTATAAACATCAAGAGTGTAACTCATCGCCTGAAAAGAATAGAATGATATCCCCAATGGCAAAATAAGATGAGCCAATGGAATCATATAATCCATGTTTAATGCACTGAAAAGATCATTAGCGGAACCGGCGAAAAAATCAAAATATTTAAATATGACCAGGTTACCAAGATTACAAATTATGCTGATATACATGTAGGGTTTCCTTTCTTGTTTTGTGGCAAGGTTTCCCATCTTTACTCCTGTAAAATAATCGACCAGGATGGAAAAAATAACCAACAATATATAAATTGGTTCCCATACCATATAAAAATAAAAACTGGCTATTAATAATAAAATCCACCGGAAACGTGACGGTAACAAGTAATATAAAAGAGTGACTAATGGTAAATAAATTAAATAATGGAAGGAATTAAAAGCCACAAGTCGGAATTTATAGTTTTGATGTCACTAAACTTTTATTTAAAAGCTGTCTCCTAAAGTGGCAGGCACTTAACAGAAGTCAGGATTGAGGAGGCAAATATACAGTTAATTATGAGGAATTTTGGGCTTAATTTAAATCAGGAATCGAAAGATCAACAGGAGTATATAATTATCTCAAGGCTTGATAATCAACCTACTAAGTGTTAAAATGAGCACTACCCAAGAATAAAACTGAAAGGAATTGGAGAGATTTCTCCGACCCAATATCAGGATGAGCATTCCCGTAAGATTCCATAAACTAAAGACTCTTACAAACGACCAGTCATCCACATAAATGGCTGCTGAAAGAATTATTGAAAATAAAAGCCATGAAACATATATCCACGAAAGTTGAAGAAGTTGATCCGATTGCTTGATCTCATTTTTAAGTAGAAACGAAACCACCATTTTGATAAGCCATAACTGCCACACAAAATATAAGATCCAAAATGTAAGTTGAAAAATGTTTTTCGTGGTTGAGATATCCAGATTACCCCGTAACCCTTCAATAATTCCAAGAAAAGGCCAGCCAATATTTCCGGAACCGTCGAAGGTGGAATCGGCCGGTGTGTTGTTTATGATATAGCCCTTCCAAAATGCAAAACAGATTAAAGGCAATGCCATCCAAATTAACTTCACTTCTAACTTTTTTGATCTCATCGCGGCAAATAATTCGTAACCTATCAGCGGAACAAAAGCAATTAATGAAGTTTCGCGACAAAGCAAAGCAAAGAGTGCAAATAATGAAAAGTTTATAAATGATTTATTAAAATAATACCATAATGCGCCTATGTAGAAAAACAATTCTGTTACTTCTGATAAGTCTTTTGCCACCGACATATATATACCGAAAAGAAAGAGAGGCAACAACAAATTATTTAATGAACATTGAGCCATCAGAATAAACTTTTGAACAAAAACCAAGATCCCTAAAAAGGCCAAAATATTTACAAACACCAAAGCAAATGGTACTATCTCAGGATTGCCGCCAAATGAAAATATCCACACCAATGTTGGATAGCCTATTCGTTGTATTCTGTACGATACAAAATCAACTGTGACTCCATAATTGGTTTTTGAAAAATCGATTGGATTTAGTGCATAGCGATAAAAAAATTGACCATCGTAGCCTTGACCAGGCTGAACGATAACAGGGGTAGGAGTTTGGGTGTTGTCAACAAAATCGGTTCCGGCAACAAAGAAATAAGAAAAATCTTTGCCCCCATTCAAATAACGGCCGCAAACAAAAGTCAGAAGAAGTAATAAACCGACCAAATAAACCTTTATGGCATCCCATTTCCAATTCATGGGCTGAAAATACAAAAACAATTATGATATTTGTAGAGGATGAAAAAACAGTTGGCTTCAGGCTTTTTGATATTGTTCGGCATTTTGTCGCTGCTTCCCCTCATTCAACATGTTTTTCACCCCTTCAAACTTGCAGGATTACAAGGAGCTTTTGATAAAGGCACACCACCCGTTATAAAGGTTTCAGCATGGCTGGAAGGAGATTATCAGCAGAAAGCTGATTATTTTCTTAAAAATAATACCGGTTTTAATGGAGAAATGGTTCGCTTAAGAAATCAATTAGACTATTCCTGTTTTGGAAACATCAATACCATTTTAACATTAGGGAAAGAAAATTACATTTTTGATCCGAACTATATTACAGCACGAACCGGAGCAGATAGACTACCTGACTCTGTTCTGATTTCAAAAACCAGTTCCATTATTACTGCTACAAAAGTACTCCGACAGCTTAACATTCCACTCATAATTTGTTTTGCACCTAACAAAGCTAATTTCTATCCTGAATATTTGCCTGACTCAACATCTCCTTCAGTAAACTATCACAAGGAGTATTTCAAAACTATTTTTGAGAAGGAAAAGGTTACAATAATTGATATGGACACCTGGTTTCTTTCACTAAAAAATTCTGTTCCTTATCCATTAATTCCAAAATATGGCGCCCACTGGAGTACGTACGGTGCTACTTTTGCCGGAGACACATTGCTGAAAATGTTATCTTCAACTATCAATTCACCGATAGCTTCATTTACCTATGAGGATATTTTAATTTCGGAAAAACCAAAGTTTACGGATGATGATTATTTAGCATCACTAAATTTAATGATCAAATGGAAATCACCTGCAATGGCATATCCTCAACTAAAATTTGCAGAAGGTACGAAGCCGAATGTATTAATTATTTCAGATAGTTTTATCTGGAATCTTTTTGATTTGCAAATAGCGCAAAACTGTTTTAATTCCGATTCGAAAGTGTGGTATTACAACAAAACAATATTCGATAACAATAAAAATAATTTGGGTCCATTATCAGGGAAGATAGAAATTTCGGATATTCAAAACCGTGATGCAATTATTTTGATAGCTACAGGTCCGAGTTTAAAAGATTTTGGGTTTCAGTTTTTTGAACAACTAAATACGCTACGAAGGCATGAATAAAGCCACTTTATATATTCTTTTAACTCTTTTCGGAAGCTTTGGGTTGGCTTTGAAATTCAGTCAATCACATGAAAAAATGCCCATTGGTTGCGATGAATTTGGTTATCTGAATTTGGCGAAGAGTATAAGTGGGCAGGGGGTATCAGAGAAATTATATCTACTGCAATTATTGGACACCTTGCGTAGTTCGTCGGTAACCGAATATGAAATTGCATGGATGATTACGCCACATGCGTATCATGTAATTCCAAATACTAACAAAATAATTAATCAGTATCCGCCGGGTACTTCATTGATTCTTTCCATATTTCCAATTCAATTCAGACAAATAGTTTTTCCATTTATTTGCATTTTTATGCTCTGTTTGTTTACAATTTTTAGTCAAAGCAAATCATTAGATAAAAGTTTCAACTTATTTGATATAGTTTTTCCTGCTTTTCTATTTTTGATGATGGTTTCGGCTCCATTCACAACAGAATTATCTCGAATAAATTCACTTGCACCTACTTTCGGACTATTGCTTGCTGCGGGCATGTTGCTATCCAAAAATCCAATGGCAGCGGCATTTATGGTAGGACTATCTATAAATTTTAGAATAGCTAATACACTGATGCTTTTCCCCATTATTCTGTTTTTGCCATTTAAAATATTCTATAAATCAGAGAATTTTAAAAGCAATTTTTTGATTCTGATAAAATTCGGACTTATCACTTTTATTTCGACACTTCCATTATTTATTTATAATACTATGGAAATGGGAAACCCCTTTTCTACAACTTACAGCTCAATCGACCAAGCATACAATTCAAGAATAGGAGTCATTGATAATATTAAATTCTATTTTGATCTCGACCAATTGTGGCTTAGGATCCACCTAATTGTTTTGGTAGTTATTTTGATTCTAAATTTAATAGGTAAACTAAGCTTAAAGCAATTGTTGTCGACAGCTTCATTTGCAATTTTAAATTACCTCTTTTTCATACTTCATACTGTTAAAATGGATTATTACCCTTATGCTACAGCAATTATTCTTTTAGGATTTATATTCAATATTTTTTCAACAATAAAGCTCAATGCTAAGTTTGATTCATATTACAAAGGTTGTTTTACTGTTTGGATAATCACCTTAATACTTGTTGGAGGAATGCGATACTTTAAAAAGCCACATCAATCATTCGAAGAATCCAAACAAAGATATATAGCCTTATGTCAGTATGATATTGTATGGGGCGATTTATTTTCAGGAACATCAGAATATGTGTGTAATAATAGCGGTTTCAGATATGGTATTACAACGCCACGTGCTCGAAAAATTGCTCTTAACTTTTTAAAAAGCAACAACTACAAACAGGCTATTCTTTTGGATGACAATACTGTACCTGAACAAGTAATCCTGGCAGAGATTCAAGAACTTGGTTTCAAATACACGGTTGAAAACGATTTGAATGTAGGTAAAATACTAATAATTAAATAATGGTTTTCAGCAGTATTACATTTTTACTCTATTTTATGCCATTGTTTTTCATGGTGTACTTTTTAATACCATATAAATACAAAAATCATTGGTTGGTATTTTCAAGCTTGTTGTTTTATAGTTGGGGAGCTCCTAAGTTTATTTTCGCTTTTGTTATTAGTAGCATGTTTGATTATTGGTCAACCAGGCAATTTCAAAAGATGTATGGCAAAAAAATGCTAGTGGCTGCTATCCTTTCAAACATAGCACTTCTGGGGTACTTCAAATACTCTAACTTTTTTATTGAAAATTTTAATTTTATATCCCAATCACTATTTGGGTCGTCAATTCCATGGGCAAATGTGATTCTACCTATTGGGATTTCGTTTCTTACCTTCGAAAAAATTAGCTACCTGGTTGATGTATACCGCAAAGACAGTGGTGCCCAACGAAGCTATTTGAATTATTTACTTTTCGTGACGTTATTTCCTCACCAGATTGCCGGACCTATTGTGCGGTACAAGGAGGTAAGTGAACAAATAGAGAACAGATCCAAAAACATTAATCCTGTTCAGGTTTATGAGGGATTGATTCGTTTCATAACAGGACTGGCTAAAAAAGTGTTATTAGCAAATGTTTTAGGTGAACAAGCAAATTTAATTTTTGATTTACCTATTTCTGAACAAACATTTACAACTACTTGGGTAGGAATTATTGCTTATTCTTTTCAAATTTATTACGATTTTTCAGGTTATTCTGATATGGCCATTGGGCTGGGAAAAATGCTTGGCTTTACCTTTCCCGAAAATTTCAACTTTCCCTATTCATCAAAAAGCATTACTGAATTCTGGAAAAGATGGCACATGACTTTGGGCAACTGGATGAAGGATTATTTATACATTCCATTAGGAGGTAACAGGGGACACAGTACGTATATAAATTTGATGATAGTTTTTTTTCTTTCAGGATTGTGGCATGGAGCGAGTTGGACTTTTGTTGTTTGGGGGATTTTCCATGGAATGTTTTTGGTTATTGAACGGTTAGGGTTCAACACGATACTTAAGAAAGTGCATCCAATGCTTGCAATCTTTTATACCTGTGTGGTGGTAGCAACTGGCTGGGTGTTATTTAGGTCTGAGGATTTCAGTTCTGCTATAGTTTTTATAAGCAATATGTATTCGTTACCGATAATTGATACTGATTATCTTCAAAATTTAAATACTAAATTTCACATCATACTGCTTATTGCAATTTATTTTTCATTTAAATCGGATTGGCTACAACAAAAATTGACATTATTTTATACGCAAGCAAGTGCAAAAAACTCTGATAACATGCTTGTGATGGCTGGTATGCTTATACTTTATGTTTTATGTCTGGGCGAACTTTTAGCTACTGGATTTAACCCTTTTATATACTTCAAGTTCTAAGTTAAATCAATTGTGAAGTCTTATTCACATGATTCTTTGCTAGATGAAAAGATTTTTCAAAAGCATCCGGAATGCTAGAATTTAAAAATAGAACCTTTGTCAATTTCAGAATTTACTTCAATTTTTCCGTTCCAATGTTCTACAATCTTTTTAACTACTGGCAGCCCAATCCCCATAGTTTCAATTTCATCCCTTGCGTTGAGTGTTTGAAAAATCACAAATATTTTTTCATGAAAAACATGATCAATACCCGGACCATTATCTTTTACTGTAAACCAAAATCGATCTCCTTCTTTAAAGCCATGAATGGAAACTTCTTTATTTTGTTTTCGGTTGAACCGAATGGCATTATCGATTAAATTAAAAAATATTTTTTCTACCAAGGATTCACTTATTGAGAGTTTCGGAAAACTACCTGAGATACCAATCTGAATGAATTCATTTCCGGCAAATTTGACGACTACTTTATTGATAACTTTGGCAAGATCAACTTCTTCGATGGGCTTTGAGGATTCTATGACTGCGGAATATTCCAGTAATGCATTTAATAATCGGTCCATTCTTGAAACGCGTCCTTTGAGCAGATCAAAAAACTCAATAGATTTTGGCTTCAAACAACCCTCTTCCTCATCCTCAATAAAACCTGCTAAGCTTCCAATTGCTCTCAATGGTGCTTTCAAATCGTGAGATGCTACAGAGGCAAATTTGCGTAATTCTGAGTTGGTCTTTTCGAGGTCTGTTGCATAACTGTTCAGCAAACTATTTTTGTGTTCAAGAGTTTCGTTCTTTTCCTGCAATTGCCATTTTTGTTTTTCAAGTTCCTGAATCACTTCGTTCTTATTACTTTGAAGATAGCTTCCTTGAAAAGCAATCAAAATAAAAGACAAAAGCGCATTCACTAGAAAATCTTCATTAATAAGAAAAACATCTTCTTTAAACATGCTGAACGACGTCCAGTTGGTATAAGTAGAAATAAGATATAGATAGGCAACATGTGCCATCACAAATATGGTAAACCATTTGCCTGATTTCCTTCCCAAAAGCATGTAGGCATATAAAATAATTACTCCGAAGTACAAGGTTCCAGCTGTTCTAATTCCTCCACATGAATAGGAAACAATATGAAGTAGCACAACAGCTGCAGTTAGCATGATTAGATAGGACCTCTTTAGAGATTCTACTTTATTCACAAAAAAATAATTTAATAGCATTATAACACCTAGAGCATAGATGAAAAATGGAAGCGATCCGGCATTTTCAATGGTCAACACCATTTTGGATGCCGTTCCTACACAAATAAGAGCGCCAATAATTGAAAATATCCTAAAAAGTGCAAACCGCTGTCGTGAGACAGGTTCAGACTCAGGAATCAAAAGATATAAATGTTTTCTTAATAAGAGTTCAAAAACGCCCTTCATAAAGTATAATTGTCATCTAGAATGTGGATAATGAAACTTTACTGTTGTCCCTTCACCTTCTCTGCTTTCAATCCATATTTTACCTGAGATGTCATCGATCAATTTTTTTGCAATTGCCAATCCAACACCGGTAGTTTCTTTTTCATCTTTGGATTTTATGGTACAAAACAATTCAAAAACCTGATCCAGATACTGAGGCTTAATTCCCGGACCATTGTCGTTAACCATAAATAGGAATCCGGTATCTATACTCTGACAGGAAATTTTAAGAATTCCATTTTCGGATTTGTTATAATGATCAATAGAATTCTTTAATAAGGCTATAAAATATTTTATAAATCCGTGTTCTTTCTGTTCTAATGACAGGAAGTGAATCTGTGGTTATATTAAAATTAGTGGGAGCTTCCAGGGATTCAAAAATTGCTTGAATCATTTGATTTGTATCTACTGAAACATAATCTTCCGTTAATCGCCCGCACCTTGAATACTCCAAAATGCCTTCGAGCAAAGCACTCATTCTATTGACTCGACTTCGAAGTAATATCAGATTTTCGTTCGTATTAGGATCCGCGCAATTGCCCATATCATCAGAAATCCAATTTGTTAGATTTTCTATGGCACGTAACGGCGCTTTCAAGTCATGCGAAACAATATAAACAAAGTGTTCCATTTGTTTAGAAATGCTCTCCGCAAATAACTCTGCTTCCTTTTTTTGAGATGAAAGGTGATAAAGGCGTTCATAGAAAGAAACCTTCATTTTCGTTTCTTCCAAATCCAGAGGCTTATTCAAGCAATCAATAGTTCCCTCTTCAAATTGATTTAGTATAGGGCGTTCCGATTTACTTACCGCCGAAACAAAAATAATGGGAATATGTCTGGTTTTACTATTTGAACGAAGCAAGCCGGCAACTTCTATACCATCAATATCGGGCATTTGAATATCGAGTAAAATAAGTCCAATATTTTCTTTAATTGCCAGTCGTAAAGCTTCGTTTCCGCCTGATGCTTTAATAATATTTCTTCCATCTTTTTCGATAATACTTTCAAGTGTAAGCAGATTTTCGGGTCGATCGTCAACAATCAGTATATTCATAGTTTGATGACGTAAACTTTTTTGATGTATTCCGGCGAATGTTTCCATATTATTATTCTACTTAATCAATTCTATTTATTTTAGTCAATTGCAGTTTACTCATTAATATTGAGTAATTCGAAAACCTGAGACAATAACATCTCCACATTCACAGGTTTTGTGATATAATCGCTAGCACCTGCCTGCAAACAAATTTCTTTATCTCCTCTCATTGCCTTAGCTGTTACTGCAATTATTGGAACTGTTTTCAAGAGCCCCTTTCGAATTTCTTGTATTGCCTGTAATCCATCCATGTTTGGCATCATGATATCCATCAGAATTATATCTATATCTTTGGAGACTCTGAGTCTTTCAATAGCTTCAATTCCATCCATAGCACAAATCACTTCTGCGCCCTCATTCTCAAAGATGGTTGTCATTGAATAAATATTTCTGATATCATCATCGGCGACAAGCACCTTTTTTCCTGCCAATCTATTGGAGCTTGATGGCATAAAAGAATTTCTTATTGCATGGGCACGGGGTCTCTCACTCTTTTCGTTCGTCGAAATAATTAGTTCCGGTGAATGAATTTGTGTTAATATTTCAGAAACTATTTGGGAGTTATTGGAAGAAGTTGTGTGCAAACAAATCATATTGCTAATTTCCTTTGGAATATACTCAGAGACAGATCGACAAACAATATAAGCTGCCGAGGTAAATGGATTTTGTTTAAAGTCAAACACCCTTTCAATATATTCCTTGTCCGACAATGTTGCATCAATAATTATTATATCGGGTTGTGTGATTATATTCTCTATACTGAAATCACTGGATCCACTAACTCCATAATTCTCCAATGCAAAAGGTTGAACCCAATTATTGATTGATTCCGTTTCTTTACTTATTACGAAAACATGGCGGGTATTATTTCGAGAGTCTGATAATGAAACAGATTTCATTTCATTATCATGAGCTTTTGGTGTTACTGTTGCAGTATGGCGTATTTCACCCACGGGTAAAAACAACTTAAACACAGAACCCTTTCCTTCAGCACTTTCAACTAAAATATCACCACCTAAAAGTGTGGCGAGCTGCCGGCAGATGGTTAAACCTAAACCTGTACCGCCGTACTTACGTGTTGTTGAACTGTCGGCTTGGTTAAAGGCTTCAAACACAAGTTTCTGTTTTACTACTGCAATGCCAATGCCTGTATCCACCACCGAAAAGCAAACAACTTGTTTAGCATTTTTTAATTTTTCATTTTGATAATCGTTTCCGAGAGGAACTGTTAAAACTTCCACTTTTACCGTACCATTTGGAGGAGTGAATTTGAATGCATTCGATAATAAATTTTTTAATACCTGCTCAATTCTTACTCTATCGGTATGAATAAATTTAGGAACAGTTGCATGAATGCTAGTTGAAAAGGCAATATGTTTTTCTTTGGACACCTCTTTGAACAGTTGATCCATGTTATCGCAAATTTCATTCACTGAAGTCGGCTCTTTAATCAGCTCAAGTTTTCCGGCTTCAATTTTTGAAAGATCCAATATATCATTAATAATTATCAATAGATCGCTTCCTGATTTATGAATGACTCTGGCATGTTCAACCTGCTTGGGAGTCATATTGTCAGCTTTATTTTCGGATAATAGTTTAGCCAAAATTAGAACACTGTTCAAAGGTGTTCTTAACTCATGTGACATGTTGGCTAAGAAATCCGATTTGTATTTACTGCTTTTCTCTAACTGTTCAGCTTTAAAAGCAAGGGCTTTGTGGGCATCTTCAATAGCCTTGTTTTTATCCTCGAGCAAAATAGCTTTATTCTCCAGCTCAGCATTTACTCTTTGAAGAGTTTCCTGCTGGTTTCTCAATTCCGATTCTGAGTGCTTCAATCTTTCCGATTGATTCACTAATTCATTATTAATTTGTCTGAGATCCTCATCCTGTTGAGCAAGTTCCCTGGTTTTTAACTGAGACTCTTCGAGCAATCTCCTTGTAAGAAGGTTAGCTTTGAGGTTAAGAATATTAGAAGCAACAGGTTCTGAAATTCGTTCAATAAATTCTTGCTTTTTCCGCGAAAGTGGGAACACAGATTTAATTTCAAGTGCACCAACTACTTTTCCTCCGGCAAATAGCGGCATTATAAAGACATCACAAACTGAAATTTTTGAAATCCCTGTGTTAATAGATAAGTCATTGTCATTAACGTTCTGTAAATAAATGTGCTGATTCGAACAGATCACTTGTCCAATCATTCCCTCATTCATTTCAATACGCTGAATGTTTAAACATTGTTTATCTGGCGCAAAAAATGAAATAGGTTCTATAAAGGAATCCTTCTCAAATTGATCATTCACTAGGTAAACAACTCCTTGCTGAGCTTCAATATACATCACCAGACCGGTAATAATTTCATCCGACAGCTGTTTAATATCCTCAGTACTTCTATGCAACACGGTACTAACTTGTGCAAAGCCTTCTGATGTCCAGTTTCGAATAGCATCTTGTTCATAAGCGTGTTTCAATTTATCGCGCATCTCCAATAAGGTACTACCCAAAACATCATTTTCACTAAGGGGCTGAAAATGCGCGTCGAAATTTGACTTTCCAATTTCAGCAGCAAAAGAAGAAGTACGTTGCAAACCCTCCCTTAAATGTAATAGTGCGGATTTCATTTCTACAAGAGCACTTTTGCCTGGTTCGATATCCACTTCGGGGAGTTCCCCTTGACTCATTTTTAGCATTATTTCACGAACATTAATGATGGGAAGAATCACTTTTTTCATTAAATAAAATCCGGCGGCCATCACCGAAAAAATAACCATGATAGCCATAATAAATACAAACATTAGAAGATGAACATTATCTTGAAGCATTTGATCTTGCATTGATTTTGCCTCCAGCTTTTTTATGGAGATTAATTCCCTAAGCTTGACTATCATTTTATTGGTGCTCGGAATAATTTCACTTTCCAACTGTTCTTCGGCAAGAAATTTCCTCATCGGATCCTGATAGTCCTCAAAATCATTCAGACTTTTCATTATTTTTTCTTGTTCCCGAATTATATTTTCATACTCCAAAAACAATTTATTTATTTGAACCACATTCGCTTCTGTTCTCCAGCCATTTGTTAAGGAAGTAAGTTTTGATTTTAAACCGGGATAGGAAACGCTATTGAGTTGAATAAGACTGTTCTTGTCATTATTATTATTGGGAAGATAAACCCAGTTTGAAATGAACATCCTGGAACGAGTAACTAACAAGTTAAATTCTTCAAGGCTCTCAAGTGTAGGGTTGGTATACTGTGTAATTTCGAAAATAGTATTCTTATTATTCCTGATTTTCATGGTACTCAACAATGCATTGGCTATAGCAATAGCCACTACCAAAGCAAATACGAAGTAAATTCGTTTGTCAAGTTTAAATACATTTCTATTTAAAAAACTCATAACTACAAATTTTAATATATTTTAACTGCTAACAATGAAATCTCCTTTGAAAAGAGTATCCCATTTTGTTTTAACAATGTTTCATTTATTTCAAATCTCATTTTACCATTAATATTTATGAGATTGATATGTGCACCTTGTTTTATTGAACCTGATTCTTCAGATATCAATAAAACAGATTTCAGCTTTTGATTAATTGATAAAGCATGCAGCATTCCACTTGATTGCTCAGACACAAAAATCATGTTGGAACCAATTGCTTCTTGCTCTGTTTTTATAACCCTAATAACTATTGTTTTCCCATTCACCTCTTTCCTTTTAGCGATTTCATGCAAAAAATTTGTAACATTTGAATTTCCATATACAGCAATTACAAATTCGTTATTTGTGTTTTTTTCTGTCCAATTAAAATACTTTGTAAAATTGTAAATGAACATTGCTTTTACAGCGTTTGCATCGCTAGAAGTTGTGTACCGAAAAGCAGAAAAAAACATCATCAATGGCACTAGCACCATTAAAATCACTCGTACATGCATTATACTTCTCGTTCGCTTCACTCTTACTTATATAAAAATTTATAGGAAACACTTAACGAAACCTGCCTGGAAGTTCCGGGAAGTGGTGCATGACCACCATTATAGGGTTGCAAATATTTTTCGTTATCGTCAAGAATATTATGTAATGCAATACTCATTGAAAGTCCTCTGGTTAGAAGATCTTCAGTTCGTAAGGCAATATTTAACAAAAGAGTTGGATCGTATTTTCCAATCACTGCTTCATCTTGATCATTAATAGCAACTGTTCCATATTTCACACCAGACATTACAAGGGTTGGGCTTACACTCCATTGGCTGGAAATTTTTACTAGAGTACTCATGGAAAGTTTTTGATTAGACAAACCTAGAAGAGAATGTGGTTCATCTGGAACTTTGTATTCGTTGAGACGATTTTTATTTACAGCAGAATAGTACCCATAACCTAAATTAAAATACCCTTTTGGAAATTTCCATTGAAAATCAATTTCAACTCCTTGGGTACCGGTTTCATTGGAATTTTCGTACAAATCTTGAACAGTTTCCTTATCATAATAAAAAACAATAGGATCTTTTGTTGTGATATCAAATAAATTACCTGTGAGATAAAAACTTTTTCCGATTTTTACGCCGGACTCAAATTCCATTACTGTAGTTTTTTCAGGCTGAATAGATGGATTTAAATCCATGTTTTGAGTATTGGGTGTACGGTAAGCCTCACTGTACAATAATTTAAAGTGTACCCGATTGATAACACGAGTAATGGACAAACGAGGAACGAAAGATGATTCAAACCACTCATTTTGATTATACCTTGCTCCTGCTGTAAAATTGGCGATTTTTGTCTTTAGAGATGCTTGCGCGAAAATGGCTGTATTATTATAAGAAAGATTTTTGCTCTTGGTAGAAATAAATATTTCATCTCCTTGCTGTGTGGCCTTATCATAGAAGTATTCAATACCTCCTGAAATGTTCACTATATGTGAAGGATCGTATGAACTCATTACTCCAGCAGTATATCGTGTTGAAGAAATGTTGAAAAGTGTAATTTCTTCATTAACAACTTCACCATTATAATTCCAAGGCAACTGCAATTTCAAATTTAATCGGGGAGTGATAGACAAATTTTTAAGCACTTGAATTTCTCTTTTCAACTCACCTATATATGAATCAAATTTTACCACATAACTTCTAGATGTAATCACATCATAATTGTCGCGTGATTCAACTGAATACTTATCAATAATTGCCCGAAATTGAAGTTTGTTATAGCTTAAATTGATATTTAAAAAATGCAATAGCAGGTCGGAATTCGTTGTCATGTTATAGCTGCCATCATAAAAATCATTGTATTGTTGATTGCTACGTATTGCTGAGCTTGCTGTATAACTTAATGAATAGCCTAACCTTCCAAATTGCTTTCCGGAAGAAACGTTGAGCGATTTCCCGGCTTCAGAATCATTCAAAATACCATACGAAACTTTTACTTCTGAACCGGTTAATTCAGAAGGAGTTTTTGTGATAATATTTATTACTGCATACTCAGCATTTCCTCCATAAATTGCCGATCCTGGTCCGCGGATGATTTCGATCTTTTTAATGTCGCTTATCGGATAGTGATTTCCAAATTGCATGGTGGAAAATAAATTCTCATTCATTTCTATACCATCAATCAGCAACAATGCCTTCCCCTCATGGGCCCAATTTCCGCGTACCGCTATGCCAACTACACCTTCCACATCCACACCAAAATCAAACCCAGGAACCAATTTTAATACATCGGTGAGATCTCGTGCCCCCGACGTTTTAATTTCCTCTTCTGTGATGAGTGTTACGATTCCGGGAGACTCTCTCACAGTTATTGCATGCATAGAAGCCACGTTCACTTCAACACCCATCAAATCTTCGAGGGTCATGTCATAAAAGTTTTGTGTTGAAGCAGTTGTGTCTTGTACCAATGCTTGTCCTTGCGTAGGTAAACTGCGCAAAACACACAACACGATCAACACACTAAATATCCTTTTCATAGGCAGCAATCAATTGACAATTTGCCTATTAATTGACAAATGCTCTCCTTTGTACGGATTGCAGGGAAACGGTTACAATTCGACGATAAAAAAGTGAAAAGCTGTTAATTGGTGGAGAGTTGGCCGGATGGCATTAAAAATCAGTCTAATAACTTTTCCGGTATAAGCATATATAAAGTGCCGGTAAAATGATAATTATTTCATATTCAATAATTTATAATATAAGTTCAGATAGAAACGGCTCTTTTATTAACTTAGTCGCAAATTTGAAGAGGAAAATTATGAATCCAACCATGAGCAAAGCAATTGCAGGTTACCATATGTTAATGATTTTATCGGCTGTTGACGGAAAGTTAAATGGAAAAGAAGATAGAATCATTAAAAATTTTATTGAAGAAAATTACGGAAGCCTCAAAAATTTGGATGTTGAGATGTCGATCATTAGTGCTTTGGCAGATGAAGATTATCCTGTTCATTTCAATAATGCAATGAATCAGTTTTATCTTCATTCCTCCCAAGCCGACAGAAATCATTTTTTGGATATGGCCACACGTTTAGTCGTTGCCGACAAATCTATTTCGAAGCGTGAAAACTTATATCTCAATGAACTTTACAATGCGTGGGAAGAAGAATTGGAAGATTAGTTAGTAGGTTCAATAAAAACATTTCGCAACATACTTCTTTTAAGACAGCTGTTTATTTAGACTGCAAAGGTCAGCAAAACTTAACTTATTAATTGCAATAATTATCACATCAAGAACTTTTTACATGAAGTTAAGTGGATAATTCATGAAGTGATTTTTGATTGTTGATAGAGACACAAGGCATTGTTTCCCTATAGCCAAAATCGATGCATTTTACATTTTTCCAAAATCATTGCATTTCCTACAACCTAAATCGTAGCATCTTACATAATATGGTAAATCCACATAAATTGTATATTGTTAATTCCAACCAGCGATTTTTTGTATTCTAATTTTCACCTCAAATAATATAAGAGCGATAAAAACTTTTTTCTTAATTGACGAATTCAGCAAGTTTTTAATACTGCACTGAAGTTACCTAAATAATTTAGTTATCATTTATTCTGCAAATAAATACCATCTTTTTAAAAGACATTATGCCCAACCAATTTACAAAACAATTCATTAATTCAGCTCTTCCTCAACCATTTCCAAAATCATTTCATATCTTGCATAAAAATTTTATTTAATGTCCGATCAAGGAGCCATTCGTCTTAATAAATTTATCAGTGAAAGTGGCTTGTGTTCCCGTCGTGAGGCAGACCGGTTTATTGAGCAGGGTAATGTGTTTATAAATGGGAAACGCGCCGCTATTGGTGTTCAGGTGAATGTTGGCGATCGGGTTCGGGTAAATGGTCACGAATTGGAACCAAGAGAAGGGGAGGAAATTGTTTTTATTGCTCTTAACAAACCGGTTGGAATTACCTCCACCACCGAAGCAGCTGTTCGTGATAATATTGTGCAATTTGTAAATTACTCCAAAAGGATTTTTCCAATCGGGCGCCTGGATAAAGATTCGCAGGGACTTATTTTTTTAACCAATAACGGTGATATGGTTAACAAGATCTTGCGTGCCGGAAACAAGCATGAGAAGGAGTATGTTGTTACTGTCAATAAACCTCTTACGGATGCTGTCATTGAAGGGATGGCCAACGGTGTTCCTATGCTTGGGGTCACTACCAAAAAATGTAAAGTGACGAAGGAAAGTGCAAATACATTCCGGATAATTCTTGTTCAGGGACTTAATCGCCAGGTGCGCCGAATGTGCGAGCACTTTGGATACGAGGTAACTAAATTAGAGCGTGTTCGCATTATGAACATTAGTTTGAAAGGTTTGCCATTGGGCGATTGGAGAGATCTGACTGAGAGTGAAATGAAAATTATTTATAGTATGATCGAAGATTCATCCTCCGGAGATGTTAAAAAGATGAATGGGAAATCTTCAAATAAAAATCATTCAGGTTCAAATTCTTCTGAAAAACCTCCTCAAAAAAATTCTTCGCCTGGTCGTAAATCAAATACTAGCAATTCGGCACCTCAAAAATATGGTAAACCGGATGGTGGAAACAGGAATAACAAAGGTCGGAGCTCAAGAAAAAATTCAGGCAATAAATCGGGTGGACGAAGAGGTGGAAGATAATTTAATTTTGATTTCAAAACTGTAGCGATGCAAAAAAAGGAAAAAGTGAATGAGATGAAAAAAAATAATTTGCATCCGAGAAATGCTCATCGGAGCAGGTATGATTTTCAAGCACTTATTAAAACATTTCCTGCACTTCGGCCATTCGTAGGAATTAACCAGTATCGGGATGAATCCATTGATTTTGCTAACCCGGCTGCTGTGAAAGCGTTGAATAAAGCGTTGCTGAAACATTTTTATAAAATTAATTTTTGGGAAATCCCCGATGATTATTTGTGTCCTCCCATTCCCGGTCGTGCCGATTACATTCATTATGTTGCCGATTTACTTGCTGAAGTCAATTACGACACAATTCCAACAGGCAGTAAAATTAAGGGCTTAGACATTGGAGTTGGTGCTAATTGTATTTATCCCATTCTTGGAAATGCTATTTATGGGTGGAGTTTTGTTGGAAGTGATATTGATAAAACTGCTCTGGAAGCTGCTCAGGAAATCGTTTCAGGCAACAAACAATTAATAGAAAATGTTATATTGAGAAATCAATCTTTTACTTCTCTTATTTTTAAAAATATTATAAAGTCCAATGAAAAATTTGATTTTGTGATGTGCAATCCTCCTTTTCATGCAAGTGCTGAAGAGGTAAGACAAGTAGGTTTGAAGAAAGTACGTAACCTTACCGGTAAGGATATTCAACATGCTGTAAGAAATTTCAGTGGAGTTCATACCGAATTATGGTGTGAAGGTGGCGAACGTCAATTTATTTCGAACATGATTACAGAAAGTGTTGCCTATCAAAACCAATGTTTGTGGTTCACCTCTATGTTGTCGAAAAGTGAAAACATACATGCATTGGCAGATAAAATTGACTCTGTAAATGCCTACGAAGCAAGAATTATTGAAATGTCGCAAGGCAATAAAATAAGTCGTATTATAGCTTGGACTTTTTTAGATGAAAAGCAACAAGCCGAGTGGCAGAATAGGAGATGGGAAGAATGAGTAAATTATGAAAAATGAAAAAATTAACATTATAAGGATTTACTTCTTTACAATCACAATCTTCTGAAACCATTCTCTACCTCCATCCAAAACTTTAACAAAATAAAATCCTGCATTCAAGTTGGTGCTTAATGTTTGAGAAGCCGGATGTTTTTGTTTTTTGAAAACGAGCTTTCCATCGGTGGAAAATATTTCAATGTTTACAGTTTTGTTTCTTGCATTCAATAAATTAAATTCTCCGTTAGATGGGTTGGGGGAGAGATGATTCGTGTTTGTGTAAGTAAGAGGAAATTCATTCATAGAGCTGAGTACTCCAGAAGAATCGAACCTTGCGAGAATGAATAACTCTTCGTTGACCGTGCCTCCAAACATAATTTTCCCATCATTTTGAAAAGCAACACTAGTGCATTCTACTTCTGAACCTATATCAATCGTAACTATGCCTCCAATTCCGAATCCTGGATCAAGAGTTCCATCCGAATTATACCTGATTAAATGGATACCATAAAAAGTTGCACCAATAATAATTTTGCCATCACTTTGCACAAGTACTACAACTCCATAATCATTGAAAGAGGATAAACTAGTAGTTATCATTCCTCCAGGTGCAAAAGTTGTATCCAACGATCCATCCTCGTTTAATTTTAGCAAAATAACTTCATAATTATTGAATAATAATGTGGAACCTGTGATCAGAATTTTATGATCCGGTAGTATAAAAAGGTCATTGGCACGAATTCCATCCAGATGAGTAATTTCAACTTTACCATTCACTCCAAATCCTAAATCGGGAGTGCCATCAGTATTGTAACGAAGGATACCCATTGCATAGTTATTGTTACCGTTATAAAATTCTCCCGCAACTACTAATTTACCATCATATTGCAATTTTAAATCATAAGATGCATTGTTTGGTCCACTAAAATTATCGATTACAATTCCATCTCCTGAAAATGTAGAATCCAATGTCCCATCTTGAAGATATCTCACAGTTGCTAAGCCTGCTAATCCAAAACCAGAAACAACTATTTTCTCATCACTTTGCAAAACCAGTGAATTAATACCTATTGAGTTTGAATTAGTCTGTATCTGAGGGGTATTAACACTACCATTTATTCCAAAAGTCGAATCGAGCGACCCATCGGTTTCAAACCTCATCAATCCGTAATTATATTGGGCACTTCGGCCCCCTGCAATAAATTTGCCATCACTTTGTTCTTCAAATGTATACATCTCAGCATCGGTTAGAGTTATTGCAATGCCTCCATTTCCAAATGTTCGATCTAAATGTCCAATGCTGTCATAACGAGCAATTGCTACTCCTTGAACATTAAGAGAAGTTGGTATATAGCTACCCATCATAACTGTTTTGTCATCATCCAAAATCTCCATATCGTAACTATACAAATTAAAAGGAACTCCAAAATCATACTCAGTAGTTCCATTCACTCCAAATGTTGAATCAATAGCTCCTGAAGAGTCGACCTTAGTAATTAAGACATTCCAATTCCATCCTGCTAAACGATAGCCTGCAAAAATAATTTTTTCATCAGGTAATACAACTAAATCATTGAATATACCATACGGACGAGTTGATATTCCTGAGATACCATAACTAAGATCCAGCGAGCCATCGTTCAAACATCTGAAAGAGTTTCCATAATTCAAAACAACAATTCTTTCATTAGAGTCAAATTTTATTCCGGATACGTAATCTTGAGTTGTATTGACAGGATGAGAAATTCCCGCATTTCCGAAAAGTGAATCAATTGTTCCATTCGGTAACAACCGTGCAAAGCTAGTTTTCGTAGAGTCATTCATATACTCCGTAATTCCACCAAGTACAATTTTGCCATCCGATTGAAGTAATACAGATGTACAATAATCGGGTGTGTTAGAAATTTGAAGTGTACTGATTCCACCAGTTCCAAATGTTGTATCCAAAGATCCGTTACTGTTATACCTTACTACTGCAAAGTCCTGGTCTGTTCCATTAAAATAACTACCTGCAGCAATAATTTTGCCATCAGGCTGCAATACCATGCCTTCGCAATATTCCTGTCCAGAAGGTGCAATAGAAACTATGACCTTTCCCTGATTTCCAAAAGTCAGATCAAAATCCCCATTGCTCTCAAATCGTGCAATTGAAAAGTCACGCATTAAATTCACTCTGCCTTGCCCGGATACGAGAATCTTTCCATCCGGTTGAAGCACAACTGATCGTACTTCATCTGGGTGACCACCAACGTCAACAGAGACCAATCCGCTCACACCAAAAGTTGAATCCAAACTGCCGTTAGAATTATACCTGGCCAAGGCATATTCACTGTAGTTCTGTCCTGCTAAAATAATTTTTCCATCTGTTTGTATGACCACCGCAAATCCCCGAGCAAAAGTTCCGGGAAATGCAGTTTGAACAATGCCTCGATAACCAAAAGTTGTATCAATAAATCCGTTTTGAAAGTACCTTGAAAGGCAGAATTCAGTATTAGTATAATCACCATTGACGGTATTGTATCCACCAACCAAGATTTTTCCGTCAGTTTGTACGGCAATTCCAACAATTATCTCCGAAATTTTTCCTGTAGTAACAATTCCACCTCTGCCATATGTCAGGTCCAATGCGCCCGGTTGTGCGTATGTGAAATTTGTGAAGATTAAGTAAAATATGAAAATTAGGAAAAATTTGATTTTCACAAGGGAAGAGTTGTTTTGCATGAAGAATTTTTTTGTGAATTTAGGCCAATTCGATCAAATTTCCAAATCGAATTCAAAATCACCAGCAATTTCCCCTTTCCCCTTTCCAATTCGCCCAACCCCGCCTTCATTGAGTCAACGTATCATCTAAATTAGGGAACTATTTGGAAATGTTTCTTTGTCATAGTAATTTTAATCCCGGAATAAACATAATAAAAATTATACCGATGAAAAAATTAACTAATGAGGATGACGAAGCGCTCCGCTTTGAAAATGAATTTCTGAAAGCAAAAATTCAAGCTCAATATGGTGGAGTACACGGGAATGGTAATCGAGATACTCCTCCCGAAATTTTAAATTCATTTTTGAATAACGTCATTGCGTTTGAAGAAGCTATGCATAATTCAAAAGAAGTGCTGCTAAATGATTTTATCGGCAGGCCTGAATTTCCTAAAGAAGAAGATTTGAACGATGAGCAATTGACAAAGGAATTGACTCGGTTTACGGATTTGTTACTTTCAAATAACATTGTGTGTATTAATATTTGTCCTGTTGAAGATCGATTGCTCTACAAATTTCTTACGGAAGAATTAATTGAACAAACTGTTTCAGATAAATCTGTTCCGGGAATGACAACTAATTTCATTTATGAAGATTTTCACCCGGACCACAAATACGATTCACGTGAAAGATGCGAAGAATTTATATACCTCTTTTTTGGGCCAAATTTCCATCAATTTATCAGCCACTCAACTTATGATAAAATTAAAAATATTGTTGACTTATGTGATTTCCATAATGCTTTTGAGGAATTCAGTAATGTAAAATTCGAATTTGTAGATGCTGACGTCGCGCCGAAAGAATGCATCCGTAAAGCAACTATTAGTTTTGATGCACATGTTTTTGCTAATGGAACACCTATACACTATGAAGGAGAAGCAACTTTCGAACTGAGATATGAATATGATTGGTGGATGGTTGTAGCAGCGAGGTTGCCAGGGATGAATTGAGAAAATTTGGATGTGTTTTAGGAATCTAAGTTGAAATGAAAATTCCATCCGTTATTTTATGTTTTCATTCATTTTCCGAAATTTATTTTAAAGTTTTATACTTACATTATGCAATGATATCCCTAATTATTTGGATAAATAATAGTGTAGAATTTTCTCCGTGCATGAATTCGAATAATCATTAAGTGTTGACTAGGCACACTCCCTTCCTTTGCCTGCAAAAATTTTTTTGAATGGACTTTGAATGGACTTTGAATCACTTTTAAATCATATTTTAACCATATTGTTTTTCAGTAATTTATCTTTTCAGGATTATTTAACCATTCAACAAAAAACCCTTTGACTTTATATATATTTGATTTCAGCAAAATGCAGTATGAACTGCATTTCTGCAACACGCCTATGATGATTTGCCATTATTTTAGTGATGGAAATTTTGGTTCTACTTATACTAAAGCCATGAATATCAGCAGCTATGATAGCAATTGTCAACATGCAACGACCCTATGCAGCCAAAATTAAATCATCAGTAAAAAGCGCATCTTCTTTTCTTTTGTTATCAATGGTTGTATCTGTAATAATTTGAATGGCTGAGGCTACTTGATTAGATTGGCGAAAGTCAAAGTCTAAGCGAACATGGCAGCCGGAACTTAAAGCATTCAATAATTTAGGGATATATATCTGATGAAACCGCTAAAAACACCCCTAATTGGTTAAATATTAAGAATTTATGAAACTATAGTTAGAAAATCATTATTATTGTAGAGTAATCTAAGGTTTAATGCTGAACTATTATAAAAGTTGCAGATTTATTAGCTGAAAACCTAAAATCTAATTCAGACCAAATTATTGAATTTGAAGGAATATTTTAGGTGTTGGGGATTAGAAAATTTCGAAATTTAGGCGTTACAGTTCCGTTACTTGGTGAATGAAATCCATCATCTAACAATTAAACAAAATAAAAAACATGTATATGAGATTAAAAAATTTAATTTTTGCTATTTCTCTTCTTTTTGTTTGTAATATATGTTTTTCGCAGCAAGACAGTTCAGTGCTTATTACCGATTCAGTACACAATGATTTTTTAATTTCTCAATCAAAGCAATTACAAGAGATGGAATCGGCACGAATGCAGGATTCATTAAAAAAAACTGAATTGCAAAAGGAAATTTCAGCGCTTTCAACGGCAGAAAATACCAAAAAACAAGAATTACTTAATGAGTTAGAACAACTCAAAAATAAAGATGCAGAACGTATCTCCGTGAAGAAACAAAAAATTGACTCTTTACGAAATTATGTTAAAGGTTATGCGGTCATTCCTTTCATGAAGGATACTCTCTTCTCGGTCTTCAATAAGGTGGGTAGTTTAACGGCAAAGGAAAGAGCCGAGGTGATCTCCCAAAAAATAAATAATATAGCTGACGATTATTCTTTCAAGTCTGAATCATTGCAACTTGTTGAGGCAGAAACTACCATTGATATTGTTTATGGAGAAATAATTATAATGAGTATTTCGGAAAATGATGCACTATGGCAAAATACATCCAAACAAGATTTGGCAAGGCAATACAAAGAAATTATTGGCCAATCGGTAACAAATTTTAAGCAAGCAACCAGCTGGCAAACACTTGCAAAACAAATTGGCTTTGCTCTTTTGGTGCTGCTTGCATTAGGGAAGTTAGTGCATTTTATAATTAAATTTTTTCGCTATACAAAAACAAAAATTGAAAATCAGAAAGATTTGCTGTTGACCGGGATAAAAATCCGTAATTATGAATTGTTTACAGCGGCGAGTCAACTCAATTTCTTTTTACGCATTAATACCTTTGTGAAATGGTTAGTGATAATTATGGTAGTGTATTTAACGCTCCCACTTTTGTTTAGCTTTTTCCCATGGACAAAGGGCTTTGCAACTACTTTAATTTCATACGTTTTAAATCCATTAAAAAACATTTTAAGAGCATTATGGAATTATTTACCAAACTTATTTACTATTATCGTAATAGTTACTGTGTTCCGATATATTATTAGAGGAATTAGCTATTTGAAAAATGAAGTTGAAAATGGCGCGTTGCAAATACCCTCTTTTTACCCTGATTGGGCAAATCCTACATTTCAAATTATCAAAGTGCTACTTTATGCATTCATGTTCATCGTAATTTTTCCATATCTTCCGGGTAGCGAAAGCCCTGTTTTTAAAGGGGTATCTGTTTTCCTAGGCGTGTTATTTACTTTTGGTTCTTCAGGATCATTGAGTAATGTTATCGCAGGATTAGTGCTTACGTATATGAGAGCATTTAAAATTGGTGACCGGGTAAAAATTGGCGAAATCACCGGTGATATTATTGAAACTTCATTACTTGTAACACGAATTCGGACAATTAAAAATGAAATCATTTCACTTCCTAATTCCAATGTAATGAGCAGCCATACAATAAATTATAGCAGTGATTCTTTAGAAAGAGGCTTAATCATTCACACTACCGTAACAATTGGTTATGATGTTCCTTGGAAAGACATGCATCAAGCTTTGATTAATGCTGCCACAAGAACAGAATTCATTTTGAAAGATCCCAAACCGTTTGTACTACAAACAAGTTTAGAGGATTTCTATGTTGCCTATCAAATCAATGCCTATACAAGAGAGGCTAATTTGCAAGCTGAAATTTATTCTAAATTGCATCAGTCCATACAGGATTGTTGCAATGAAGCCGGTATAGAAATTCTTTCACCACATTACCGTGCAGAAAGAGATGGAAATATGAGCACTATACCTTTAGATTATTTGGGTAAAGATTATAAGTCTCCTTCTTTTAATGTCAAAATAGAAAAAGACTAATAACTCAATTTTATTTTAAAATTAACCTGAATTTATTAAAATAACTAATCAGAGAATTCAAATACTATTCACCTTTAAACAAAAATAGAAGAAACAATGGTTTTTGTACTTGTACTATTACTTCTTGTAATGATTTTATTCGCAACAGAATGGCTATCTCCGGATATAATTGTTTTGCTGGCAATTTGTCTTTTGGTATTTAGCGGCTCCATCAATAGTAACGAAGCATTTCAAGGTTTTGGCAATGATTTTATTATTATGTTGGTTGCGATATTTATTATTGGCGGTGTTCTAAAACACAATGGCATTATTGAATATTTGCTTCAAAAATTTGAGAAACTTCCCAATATTAGTCTCATGTGGTTGATAGTAATTACCATGGTAATAAGTGCGTTTTTATCTGCTTTCATGAATAATACTGCTGTCGCATCAGTTTTTTTAGCTCCACTAATAGGTTTGTCAAAAAAGTTCAATGTAAGTCCTTCAAAATTATTAATGCCTATGGCATTTGCATCCCTTATGGGAGGTACCTGCACATTGATTGGAACATCAACAAACGTTGCAGGCAGCAGTTTTCTTTCACAAAATGGCCTTGAGCCACTCGGAATGTTTGAGTTGCTACCGGTTGCGTTACCCATTACAATTCTCGGAATTCTATTTATGGCTACCATCGGAAAAAAAATGTTGCCTAATTTTCAAGGAGAAGAAATGCAAACAGATGCATTCCTAAGAAAATATGTAAGTGAAATTATAGTCAATGATGATTCTGCTGTGATAGGTGAGAATTTTTTGAAGTATCTTTCAAAATTCCCGGATATAAAATTTGATAAACTTATCAGAAATGGTGAAATAATTTTTCCAACCTATTCTACTAAAATAGAATCCGGGGACATAATGTTGCTTCAAATGGATAAGCATAAACTGTTGCCTTTTTTAAAATCACAAAAGTTTTCTATTAGACTTGCAGCTGATTCTAAATTCGATCTGAATAATGAAATGGAAATGCTGGAACTTATGGTTTTACCAACTTCAAACTATATTGGCAAAGCAGCAAACAAAATACTAATGTTGGAACAACGTAATATTTCAATTGTTGCCATACATAGAAAAAGTGAATCATTGAGAGGTAATTTAGATGATGTAAAGTTAAATGTTGGAGATATGTTAATGGCATTGACTACCCAACAAGAATTGCTAAGAATTCAACAAAATTCAAACTTCGAAATTATCAGCCATCACGATAAATCTAAAAATATAAATCTCAAAAAGGGATTTGGTATTTTATTGTTATTTGTTGGAGCAATTATAGTAGGTTCGTTAAATATCATCCCTATCAGCATTGCATTTATGCTCGTGGCATTGGCTGCGTATTTAATAAAGGCAATTCCACAAGATGCGTTGGTAAAAAGTGTCGATTGGCGGTTGCTAATTTTAATTGGAGGGATGAGCGCCTTTGGCATTGCACTAACTAATACGGGTGGCGACAAATATATTGCCGAAAAAGTAACTTATTTATTATCACCATTTGGCAACTACGCGTTATTGGCAGGTTTTATGCTCATTACAGTTATGCTCACGCAACCAATGTCAAATGCAGCCTCGGTTTTAGTGGTGCTTCCTATTGCTATGCAATCTGCCTTTGAAATGGGAATAAATCCAAGACCCATTGCAATTGCAGTCATTCTGTCTGCATCAATCTCAATGATCGCCCCATTTGAACCTGCGTCGCTCCTGGTATTTGCTCCGGGTAGATACAAGATTTTGGACTTCGTAAAAGTTGGAGGAATCCTCACATTCATAGCTTTAATTGTTATACTGATTACAGTTCCTTTGTTTTGGAATTTTTAATATTTTTGAATACATAGTGCAAGTCAAATTCATTAAATCAATATGAAAACAAAACTGATCAAAAATTTCCCTTTTATTTCTTACACTAGAACTACCTATGATAATAGTGAAATGGAAGGCCGTTGTCAAAATTATTACGAATGGATGAATACCCGAAGGACCGTTCGAGATTTTTCCGACAAGCCCATCCCTGAAAAGGTAATTGAAAATTTGATTCTTTCTGCATCTACTGCGCCATCAGGTGCACATAAACAACCATGGACGTTCTGTGTGGTAAAAAATCCTGAAATAAAAAGGCAAATACGACTTGCTGCTGAAGATGAAGAGAAAGAAAGTTATGATACCAGAATGAATGATGAATGGCTTAAAGATTTGCAACCCATGGGTACTGATTGGCAAAAGCCTTTTTTAGAAATTGCTCCCTATCTTATTGTTGTATTTAAGAGAAGCTACGAGGTAGGAAATGCGAATACTAAGCATCAAAATTATTATGTTGCTGAAAGTTGTGGCATTGCATGTGGTTTTTTACTTGCAGCAATTCATAATGCGGGATTGGTAGCTTTGACCCACACGCCAAGTCCAATGAATTTTTTATCCAAAATCTTAAATCGCCCTGAAAACGAAAAACCTTTCTTGTTAATTCCTGTAGGTTATCCTGCAGAGGAATGTTGGGTGCCTGATTTAATTAGAAAATCTATTGAAGATGTTTGCGTCTGGATCTGATAACGAATAATAAACTATTTCTTGTATTATCACGTATTAAAATATTTAAGCAGAGAGATAGGAAATACGATAAAAAGTATTGCAATATTTTATATCTTAGCAAAAAATAAGCTGCCTGGTGAAATCATCTCCAATAAAAAAGATCAATTTATTTTTACGATTCCTAATCCATATCGTGTTGTTTGCGGTTTTTCTTGGAATACCTTCTTCTTCAAATGCACAACAAAAATTTCTACAGCTTCAAACCTATACAACGGAACAAGGACTTTCTGATAACCAGGTAACTTGTGCTATTAGTGATCCATTTGGTTACATGTGGATTGGAACCAAAGATGGGCTGAATAGATTTGATGGACATAAATTTTATATTTTTAGAAAGAATGATACTGATTCTAACTCACTATCCGGAAATAGTATTTCATCTCTTGCCATTGATAACGATTCAATTGTTTGGATTGGGACTACTTCATCAGGAATTTGCTCATATAATCATCGGACAGGGCAATTTACCAGATACAATAAGCAGAATTCTTTACTTATTTCTGAATCCATTAATGCATTGAAATATGATGCATATAGAAATGTATTATGGATTGCTATTAACAATGAAGGACTTTGTTTGATTGATCTCTCAACACGGCAATTGAAAGTGGTCGAAAATAAAAGAACCTTTTACAGTGTTGGCACTAAAGATTCATCTACCTATTTTGGATCACTAGGAAATTCCTTGCGAATATATCAGGATGTTGGTAAAAAAGTATTAACCCGTTCATATTATGCAAACACTATAAATACAATTTGTACTGGAAGCGATGGGAATTTATGGTGTGGCGCATGGGACAACGCTGTTCATCAGTTTAACTCAAAAGCGGAATTGCAACAGAGCTATTTATTTGATGGTAATAAAAAATTAGATTCTTCCGGAGATGAAATCCTTACTATAGCTGAAGATGATCATACAACTTTATGGTTAGGGACAAAGTTCAGTGGTCTACGTTTATTTAATTTGAAAACCAAAAAAATTAATGAAGATATAGAATGTTCACCTGCTATCACTTCCAGAATTAATTTCATCTTCAAAGATTCCTACAACCGCATGTGGGTTTGTGCCAATGCAGGTCTTTATCTCTACGATCCTTTGTTAAACCAATTTGAAATAACACATCTTCCTATTAAGGGTAGGTCGGAATCGTGTCAAGTAAATGGACGAATATTTACCGATAAGGGTACTGAAGTTGTAATTACTGCTTGTGGGTTATATTTCAAATTGAAAAATGAATCAACTTTTCGATTTTCCTCAAACATTTACGAAAACAAAGAACTTCGTTTAACGAGTATTATTAAATTGTTTAATGGGAAAATTATAATTGGTTCTAATAAAACTCTTTTCGAATTAGAAACTAAAGAGATGAAATTGCATCCATTAACTAAAATTAAAAAAGGTACTACTTTCAACTTTGAGTCGATATTTGCTTCAAATTTTAATAGCCTAAGTACCTGTAACCATTTGGGAGATACCCTAATACTTGCATCTGTTTATGGGCATTTATTGATGCTCATTGATCCTAATTTTTTGCAAGTAGCTATACTCTTACCGGACACGGCAAAAAATATCACATTCTTGGAGAATTTAGTTCGCAAAATAGTTACAGATTCAAAAAATCGTATTTGGCTTTGTGGTGTTAGTAAAGGTATTCAACAAGTTGTTTTAGAGGAACCAAATAAATTCCGTCAATATTTTAATGATGATGACAATGGCTTTTTTGATGGAAAATGGATTCAATGGTCTGATAATAAACGTGAAGATAACGCAGCAAATATTTATGATATGCTGGAGAATCCGGATGGTAGCTTTTGGGTATCTACCCAGGGATCAGGATTGATACTTTTCACACCTGAGAATAAAGATAAAATATTTAAACGGATTGATATTGGGGTAAATTCGATGCAAGGATTAGCTTTAAGTAAAAATCAATTATGGGCAATTACTTCATCCGGGCTACTTCAATTTGATACTGATTTAAACCGTTATAAATTATATGGTTGGTCTAATGGCCTACCGCAAGGATTGACCGGATATTTTTATCAGGGTGAAAATGGCAAATTAGTGGTTGGCTTCGATAGAGGTTACATTGAGTTTCACCCTGATAGCATCAAACCCGATCGTGAAAAACCAAAAGTGCACCTCACTCAAATTTGGGTAATGGATGAACCTTCTGATAATTTTATACAAAATAAACTCATTACAGAGTACAATAGAAATTTTTTAAGATTCTATATTTCTGCCAATTGCTTTACAAATAATGACCAAGTTACTTATCATTACCAGTTGGAGGGAATAGATGAAAAATGGCGTAATAATCAGCATGATCCATTGATTACATACACCAATTTGCCATCCGGCGAATATCGCTTGTTGTACAAAGCTACTAATAGTAATGGTTTGGAAAGCTCCGTTGGATCATACCTTATTGAAATAATACCGCCGTTTTACAAGACCTGGTATTTTTATTTGTTAATTACCACTTTAATAATTTCTTCTGCATGGTGGTTTTATAAATTTCGAATCAATCAACTTATGAAATTACAAGAAGTAAGAAACAAAATTGCTCGTGATTTACATGACGATATCGGTTCAACTCTTGGAAGCATTCACTGGTACAGTCAAATAGCTAATACAAAAATTAAATCAAATCAGTTAAATGATATTTCTTCCATCATGGAAAGAATTGAATCCGGTTCACAGGAAATTATTGATAAAACAAATGATACTGTTTGGGCAGTAAAGCCTGATAATGATCGTCTTGAAGCGTTGCTTTATAGAATGGAGGCGTATGCTGCTTCGCTTTTAGGTGTTGCAAATATTTCATTTGATATTTATTGTGAAGAAAACTTAAAACAGATGCGATTGCAGATGGAGACAAGAAAAAATTTGTTTCTTATATTTAAAGAAGTTATTCATAATATACTGAAATATTCAAACTGCAGTAAAATATTTATTAAGTTTGATGGATCAAGGAAATCATTCAAAATGACTATTATTGATAACGGCGATGGATTTGATGCTAATTTGGTTAAGCCCTATAATGGCAATGGAGTGATGAACATGCAAAAGAGAGCGGAAGAAATTGGTGGTGTATTTTGTATTGCATCACAACCAGGTTCCGGTACTAGCATCTCTGTATTACTTAAATATAATTTATAACCATATTTGGGGATTGGTTGTCTTTAAATATTTTATTACAATTGCAAAATGAATAAACTTCTAGATAAACCCCTAAGAGTTATAATTTTTGATGACAATGTAAATGTGAGAGAATCCATTAAGTTATTGCTATCTACTACAAATACACTCGAACTGGTTGACGCATTTGATTCATACAGTACTCTTATCGATTCAGTGAAAAATAGTCAACCGGATGTGGTGTTGATGGATATAGACATGCCTGGAATTAACGGGATTGAGGGTGTAGGAATGTTGAGGCGCCAATACCCAGACTTGCCTGTTCTCATGCTTACAGGTTTTGAAGATGATGATAAAGTCTTTTCAAGTATCTGTGCAGGAGCGAATGGTTATATCTTGAAAAATACCAAAATGAATTTACTGATCAATCAAATTTTGGAAGTGTATCAAGGTGGTGCACCCATGACGCCTGTGATTGCACGTAAGGTACTCTCTCAATTCGCGCGAGTACAACCAGACACCAAAAATGTTGAGGCTTTTAATTTGAGCAAACGTGAGCAAGATGTTCTTCATTTACTTGTCAAAGGTAAATCTTACAAAATGATTGCCGATGAATTGTCTATAAGTTACGAAACTGTTCATTCACACATTAAAAAATTGTACCAGAAATTGCAAGTTAATTCTGTTGGAGAAGCTGTTTCGAAAACGATCAATCAAAAAATATTGAAATAGTTAAAATGAAACTTATTATTCAAAGTAAGCTCTTTATATACAAATTCAACAGGAATGCCATGATTGCGTTTGGTAGAGAAGCAAACTGTTTCACTCCTCAAAGTTCTCATCTTTTTCTTTGACTTTAAGAATTTCCGGCAAAAAACGTGCTTCTATAAAACCCTTTGAAGCGGCATGCTGAGCTGCAGGGTATGAATTTTCGGAGTATACGAATTCAGTTGCGTGATTTTCAAAAACTGCTTTTACTGAATGATCTCTTTTATCATCTGTTACATCACGAATATATACTGCCAATATCCTACCCGGATAATTTTTTATTATTTCAGAATATATTTCGGGATCCTCTTGGCCACTGTCGCCAATAAGAATAAAATTAAGCTCCGGATAAGCATCTAAAATCTTCTTAATCTTTTTTGGTTTATGATGATTGTGTCCTTCAGTAAATAGTTTATTATGTGAAAATCCATAATCTTTCAAAAATATTGGGCCAACAGGTATCCCGTTTATTTCCATAAATTCAACAATAAAATCATACAAATTCCACGGACTACTCGAAACATAAAATATAGGATTGTTGTCGTTACCCGTGATACCGGCTTGCAGTGCGCGATAAAAAGCACCCACTCCCGGATAAGCCATGCGGGTATGTGCATTGTGTGCAAAGGTATGATAGATCATTTTTGTAAGGCTAAGTGCATTGGTCTTTAAAATTGTATCATCAATATCACTTATTACTCCAAATCGAGTATTTTTTCCCGGAACTAACACTCTGGCAACAGTTTTTACCGGAGCATTAAATGGAACCGGCGACGAGAGCAATTCAATTTCAGGATAAGCCCACAAGCCCTTTATGGTGCTTGCATATTTAACAGGTAGCGAAACACCAAAGTATCCATCTTCATCGGTAACAAATTCGGTGGTTATCTCCTGAAATGTCGCCTTTAAAGTGGCACCTTTAATTTCGTGACTATTAAATCGTTTGTACATATTCACCAGGTTATCCCAAAATTCATCACGGTTACTGATTTGTATTCCACGATCATGCAGCACACGACCCTTCACAAAAAGAAATTCAGAGTTGCCGAACGTGATGTATGGACATATATGAACAACCGTTGTCCAGCCCATTTTTTCTCTGAACTGTAATTTAAGATCATCAAAACGATGTTCAGCCTCGCTACTTATTTTATAAATAAAATCTCTTAATTCCGACATGTTTCATTCCTTGTTAAGGTTTTTGAGATACTATCAATTAGGAGAATGAATGGTGTAATACCAATCATTAAAAGAGTTAGAATTCAATAATAGTTTCAAATTTTTGTGGTAAATCGCAGCCTTTTCGGGCTCACCATCAAATCTTCTAATTCTTTGAAAAGAAATGATGCACAACAAAACCCTCACTCTTGTTTTTACGAAGGTGTTATCTTGAAATTTATCTTTTATCCACCCTTTTAATAATGAGTTTTGAAATGTCCATTGATTTAAATCTGTGGTGGGAAGGGAAATGTAATAAAGTAAATCATATAACGAATCACCTTTAAATGCACCCATTTCAAAATCAATGAGAGTCATTTTTTCTGATTGAACCTGATTGGTAAAATTAAAGGTATTAAAATCGTAATGTGTAGTGACATTTCCAAAAAACATTCTTGTAAAAAAATACTTTTTCAATAAAATAATTAATTTTAATAGCTGAACGGATGACAAAATGCTGCGTATTTGTTTGTGCATTTCTAAACCTCGTAGTAGCGGATATTGCTGCCCCTTTAGTTTTTCATACCAGCTAAACCCATCCGATTTTTGGGGAATCGATTGAAATTCTTGAAGAGCGAGTAGAAATTTATTCACTTCATTGACAGTCCAATTTTTTTCAAGAATGGTGTCCCGATTGTACTTCACACAATCAAGAAATTCCATTAGAATAAATGAGGTATCGTAAGCGAAAACAGTTGGAGTTTTTAGTGAATTAAAATTAAATGAAGCGGCAGTTTGTAGAAATTGATATTCACGCTCCAATTTTTTTGGAAAAGCAAGATTGATTTTAAGAATTTTTAATGATTGATCGTTGAGGTCTCGAACAAGGTAAACCCGCCTGTTATCTTTTGATGATTTGATTTCTTCAACGGAAAGGTGGTATCGTTGAAATATTGCCTGTTCGAATGGATCCACCCCAGTGTACATGGTTTATTTTTTTAAACCAACAACATATCTGCCTCCGAAATACTTTGTAAGTGAAGATTTGGAAAGAAAGTCGATAAACCCATCTCCAAAGACTCTTAAAAATCCCGGAAAATCTGTACCGATAACTTCAACAACTTCAAAGGGAGCAAAAACTGTTTTCAATTCCCAGGGATAAGCATGGCTTTTTATTTTCTTGCCTTTAATGTGACGATGAAAAAATTTGCCAATAATTTTTATTGGATTGAAAAGATGAAATTGATTCATTACTTCACAAACAAGTATTCCATCTTTCTTTATCACTCTATTAACATCTGCTAAATAAGCCGGGTACTCAGATAATGGAATGAGATATAAAAATGCTCCTAAAGTAGCACCATCAAAAGTATTTGTTTCGAATGGTAATTTTTTCATATCCGCAATGTGATACTCCAAATTATTTTTGTACTGCTCAGGCAATTTCGAACGGCTCACATCCAACATCGCATTGGTTAGATCTACTGCAACCACTTTTTGATATCCAAAAGTTACCAACTCAAGAGCCACTCTTCCGGTTCCTGATGCCACATCGATAATTTTTTTTTCGGGAGCAATTAAATTGTACTTCTTAAGAATTTCAAAAAAGAAACGGTTCCTTTGTTCTTTTGCGAAAAGTCCTTTTGGGTTTTGCCATCTGTGCTGATCGTATTTTTTTGCTTCTTCTGTGTAACTTTCCAAATATTTCTTATTCAGATCGTTATTTATTTCGGAACTCATGCAATCGTTTTTTTGAAATATAATTTAATTTTTGAATACGCATCACCAGGGGGTGGCTGAATGGTGGCGCAAGGTAGTGATTTTTCGTTTTTCGTTGATCGGAATCTTCAATTACCCCAAAAATCGTGTATTAATTCGCAAAAATTAATCTATAAGCAGTTGAAAATTAACTGATTGAAGAAAAAAGAGTGACAAATTTGTAAAAATGAAACCCCATTTCATTGATGTCTATTCCGACTTTGAATCGATACCAACTATTTTAAGATTGTCGGTGTTTTAAGAATGCGAAAAAGATTTTTATTTTTTCAATGGCGCTCCAACAGCAACAGAACAATCATGTCCCGGTTCGCCATGTGGAGGGTTCATTCCGGGAGCAGTTTTAGTTGTGGTAATTGTAGAAGGACCGCCAACAGTTGGAGAACCAAGTGATTTCTCAGAACTTGGAACTGGCTGAGAAGGGGGTGGAACTTGAACAGTTGTTGCACCTTGAATTCCTGAGTTATCTGAAGGTGTTGCTGAAGGTGCCGGATTAGGTGCAGAAGATAATGGTTCGCCAACGTTAATGTCGCAACGATGTCCCGGCATTCCATGTGCAGGATTGAGACCATCGGCAGGAGCTGGGCCACTTGCTGTTGAAGCATCAGATGGAGTTGCTGTGATTTCACTTGGAACTTGTTCTTGAAAGGCAACCGTATCAGATGTTGGGGCAGCTACAGAATCTGTGGTTGTTTCAACAGTTTCAGTAGCAGAGTTATTACAAGAGGTGAGGATTGAAAAAGCAAGACAACCTACTATAAAGAATGATTTTTTCATTGGGAGAGGAGATGTTTAAGTTAAACTGATTCAAAATTACTAAATATAATTTAATCATGTAATCCAGACGAATAATAATTCAGAGGTTTCTTTAAATTGAGTAGTTTTGTTCACTATCGATTAAATTTATCTTTTACTAATCAATTTCCCTTTTTATTTCTATTCAATTGATTTATAATGAATAAAAGAATTCCCAAAAGCTCAGAAAGCACTTCAATGGATGCCGGAAACTCCAATTTAAAGTTCCGCATTCATCAAATTATTTTCGAATCGGATACCCCGGCCGGAAAATGGTTCGATGTAGCGCTTTTATTAATGATACTTTCAAGCGTAGTGGTGGTTGTTTTGGAAACTATTCCCCATTTTCATACAAATTACTTGAGGCAATTTATAATGATAGAGTGGCTTTTTACCATTCTGTTTTCATTGGAATATGTTTTGAGGATTTATTGCGTAAAAAAACCTGCTTCTTACTTGTTTTCTTTTTTTGGAATTATTGATTTACTCGCATTGCTGCCTACTTATTTGAGTTTGATTTTTGTTGGCTCACAATATCTTTTAGTCATTCGTTTGTTAAGATTTTTAAGAATTTTCAGAATCTTAAAACTAACTCATTTTTTAAGTGGGCAAGAAACAATTTTGAAAGCTTTAAAAGCCAGCAGATTTAAAATTCTGGTGTTTATGTTGGCAATTGTAATCATAGTAACTATTGTAGGTGCATTGATGTTTGTAGTGGAAGCAGAATCCAACCCGGATTTTTCAAGTATACCTCAGGGTATTTATTGGGCAGTAACAACGCTAACAACTGTAGGATTTGGAGATATTACTCCAGTAACAAATACTGGAAAATTTTTGTCCATTGTTGTGATGATTTTGGGTTATGCAATTCTGGCTGTACCAACCGGAATAATTTCGGCAGAGTTTATGAAACCACAAGTGAATTTAAATTCTCAGGTGTGTAGAAATTGTGGATTCTCATATCATGATGATGATGCAACTTTCTGCAAAAAATGTGGACACTCATTGAATGAAAATTAGTATCATTACTTTACGGAAATATTATTGATCTGCTTTCTTCGTTTCTTTTTCCTGCTCCTTAAAATATTTTTTGAAAAGGAAATTCTTTCGCATCGCTTTTAAATTTTCATTAAGTAACTCTGTACTGACCTTCAGATTTTCCATCCCGATTTTTACATTTGTTGCTAGTGCAGTATCGTTACTCACCGTATAAATTAAACCATCAGGATTATTGATATTGGTTGAGAAACTACGAAGTTCGGATGTGACGAGATTCAGACTGTCGGAAACTTGCTCCAGATTATTAATAGTAGCGCGTAACTCATTAGCTACTGTTGTATCTTTAAGTAATACACCGGCCAATCCTTCACCATTGTTTAAACCTGCCGATATATTATTAAGATCAATAGTGATTCTGTTCGCATTTATGGCGGCATCTCTAAAGGCTTCTAGGGCTAATCGAATATTTTCAGCTGATACCGAATCTTCAATTAGTTTAAGAATTCCTTTGTCTTTGTTAATCTTTGAAGTAAATTTTTTTAAGTCGCCTGTTATACCCTCCAGATTTTCATTTGTTTTATTGAGTGTTCGTATCATTTCATCACTCTCAACCGGTCGTAATGATGGAATAATATCGCCTTCCTCAACACGTTGCGATTCACCTTGTCCCGGATTTATATTCACCAATTTATTTCCCATCAAACCATCTGTTCCAACCGAAGCAATTGAATTCTTTTTGATGAATTCGCTGTTGCCTTTTTCAATAACCATGTACACTGAAACACTGGAGTCGTTTTCGATTACAATTTTGTGAACTGTTCCAATGTCAATACCTGCATATCGCACATTGTTACCTTGGCGGAGACCGTTTACATTAAAAAACTGACTACTAATTTTAATGGTATTGCTGAAAATATTTCGCTTGCTTCCAATAAAGTACAATGCAATTACAATTAAAATGGTTGCAATGGAAATAAATATTCCAAGCCGTAAATTGTTCTGTGTGTTTTTGTTCATAATACGCTTTCAAAGAATTGTTTTACTTTAGGATCTTCCGATTTTTTTAATTCGTCAAATGTACCCTCCGCATAATTTCTGCCTTCGTAAAGAATAATCAATTTGTTGGCAGTTTTTTTTGCAACTGCCATATCATGACTAATGATTATAGATGATGTATTGTATTTTTTTTGTAATTCCATTATCAGTAATACTATTTCCTTTCCGGTTATTGGATCCAAACCTGTTGTGGGTTCATCATATAACACAATTTCGGGTCGAAGGATAAGTGTTCGTGCTAAACCTATTCTTTTTCGCATTCCTCCGGAGAGATCAGACGGCATCATATTTATTGCATTGAGTAATCCTACATTTTCAAGCGCTTCTTTAATAATTTGATCGGTCTCTTCTTTTTCTTTGTGAAACCAATGTCGTCTCATAGGAAATTCCAGATTCTCTTTAACTGTCATCGAATCGTATAAGGCACTGTTTTGAAATAGAAAACCAATCTTCACGCGCATCTCATCAAGTTCTTCTCTCCCCAATTCAGTAATTTCTTTTCCCAACACCTTAATCGATCCCTCATCTTGTCGAAGTAAACCTACTAAACACTTTATCAACACCGATTTGCCGGATCCCGATTTGCCAAGTACAACAGCATTTTCTCCTTTATTTACATTCAAACTGAAGTCAACCAAAACTTTATTACTCCCGAACGATTTGTGTATATGCGAGATTTCTATCTGCGGGCCCTTGTACGCTTCCTGTGGTATATTTTGTTTGCTCATTTTAATTGAAGCCTAGCAGATCAGTAATTTGTACTGCAATTAAGTCGATAATGAATATGAGTAACGAAGCTACAACAACTGCAGAGTTCGCCGATTGCCCAACTCCTTCAGTACCTTTTTTGGAATTGTATCCTTTATAACAACCAACTATTCCAATAGCAAATCCAAAAAAGTAGGATTTAATAAATGCAGGTATAACATCGGAATACTCAAGATATTCGATCACCTGATTGGTATATAATTTAAAACTAACTACGTCTTTTATATTGACAGCTAAATAGGAGGCATACAGTGCAAGTACGTCAGCAATAACCACTAAAACAGGTAACATCAAAGTAGCAGCTAAAACACGCGTCACCACCAAATATTTGAATGGGTTAGTTCCCGATACCTCCATGGCATCAATCTGCTCCGTTACCTTCATCGACCCTAATTCAGCTCCAATACTAGATCCAATTTTACCTGCACAAATAAGTGCTGTAATCACCGGGCCGATCTCTCTGATAACCGAAACGGCCACCATTCCCGGCAACCACGACTCAGCTCCAAATTCTTCGAGGGTAGGGCGAGATTGAATTGTTAGAACCATTCCCATAATTGCCGCAGTAATCCCAACTAACGGAAGAGACTTATAACCAATGATATAGCATTGCCTAAAGAGTTCTTCCCACTCATATCTTGGTTTTAAACCTTCTTTGAAAAAGCGACCGGCAAAGGAGCCAATGCCTCCAACCTCTTCAAAAAAAGCACTCCATCGTTTACCCCTCATAAAACAATTCTTTAAATCAAATATAAATGCATTCTTTTGGAAACCAACTTACAACAAAGGTAACAATGATATTTATTATAGGTCATGATAAAAATCAATACCCTTTGAATGAGCGCTTTTAGAAAAAAATCAGAAACACTGCTAAGAAGCATTTTCTGAAACTAAATAAAAATCTAACGCTGCAAATGCACCACTCCATTAAAAAATTTGTCTCTTTTTTTTAAATGAAGAATATAAAAATACACCCCATCGGTGGCAGGCTCACCACTTTTATAAGTTCCATCCCACCATTTTCCCGGATTATCCTGATTAAATAGTTCTTGTCCCCATCGATTAAAAATTTGTAATGAAAACTCTTCAGTTACATTTTTTGCATAAAAAAGTTCATTAATACCATCACTATTGGGAGTAAATATATTTGGAATTGAAATAGGGCAATCGGGTGCAGCACTAACGGTTTGTGCATATACGACAGTTCCAATTGGGTTAGTGAGGGTAAGTGTTACCTGATGATTGCCGGGTTCGGGAAAGCACACTTGTGGTGGATTTTGATCGGTGGAAGAGGAGGGAATACCATTTTCGAAAACCCAATTCCAACTACCCGAATTTTTGCTCTGGTCGGCAAAGGTGAAACAGCTAATTGGACAAATACTATCTTGAGTAATTGAAAAATTCCCGCAAGGTATCAACTGTTGACAAAATGCTGTGTTACTAGTTTGAAAAGGTTGCGAATAAGGTGGTAATGGAGTGTGGTCTACAATATTCGTTACCGGATAGGTATTCAGCATAGTATCTAGCTCCAACATTATTTCATCTCTAACAGTAACAGGAAAATCGGAAGTCATACAACTCATTTCACCATCCTTTGTAGTTTTAATAAATGGTGCAATTCTGAATTGAGAAATAGGACGTGCGTCGCCTGTAGTCAAAAAACCACCATCTTTACATTCGGCACCATGAAAAAGATAATTGGTAAATTGTGGAGATATAGTATAACGTTTCGACCATATTTGACTCCCATCACTTGCCAGTTTCAATAACATGGGGTTTCTTTCATTGAAACCACCCTCATCACCAAAAAGAGCCAATGAATTATCATTGGTATAAATCATGTAACGTGCATAGTCCCCTTGAGGAGTCGAGCCATCAATAAATTTCGACACAATTATGTTTAACTCACTATTTAACTTCAAAAACATAATATCCCATTGAGAATTTAAAAAATAACTGTTCCCTGTAATGTAAATATTTCCCGAATTATCGGAACAAATTGCTTTGGGTTCATCATCATAATACGTTGAAAATATTTTTCTTTTAATAAATTGACCATTTGTAGAAATAGTAAATACAAATAGATTGGTGAAAGGTAAAGCATCAAATCCGGCTTGTCCGAATAGTGCAATTTTGTTATCCGAAGTAATAGTAATTCCTAAAGGGGTATGATCCTGACCATCGGCAAAATGTTTTTGCCATAGCAAATTGCCTGAAGAATCTAATCGTGCAACTGTGGTTCCTCTTTTTCCATTGAGTGCAATTGTGTCACTTCCACACACAAAAATGCTCCCATCATCATGTTGAACCATTCCACCTGTAGTGTGTCCTACTTGCATCTTTAATCTACTCGTCCATTTCGTATTTCCTGCTTCATCCAATCGAGTTACCACATGTTCCCATTCACCAACGTCAGTTCGAATGGAAAGCGATATCAAGCAACCATTATCTGGTTGAGGGAGTATGTGTGTAGGAAGAGTAACACTTCCTGCATCATAAAACACCTCCCACTCCTTTGTGCCGGCACAATTCATTTTGGTGATGCAAGCAATAAAATCACTTGCATAATAAACATAATAGGACAAAAAATAACCACCATCAGCAGCCTCAGCCACCGCTCTTCCTTCGCTTCCTTCTGTAACATGGCCAAGAGTTCTGTAAAAGGTGTTTTGTGCAGTGGATGGAATGGTTAGAATAAGCAATAAGAACGCAGAAATCACAATTTTTAAAAATGATTCATGATAATATTTATAACAAATCAATTGCATTAAGAAAGTTTTATAATTTGGTATTATTTTGAAGTTCAAATTTAATTTAAATTTTTAACAAGATATGTCTGAATTGAAAAGTGTTGTGTGAATTAGGAATAATTTACATCTGAATGACAAATTAAAGAAAATTTATTGGTATTCAATTGTGAAGCAATGCATTTTTTCAGGACCTCACCTAAATCAATATTTTAAAATGAAAAAGAACAATTATTTTAAATAAGTAATTGCGAGAAATAAGAGTTATCATTTGTTTTTTAGGAACAGAAATTCATCGCCACGCAGAAGTGGATGCCGACCTTTTAAATAATTGCCTTCAATTTTATAGGTTATTTTATCAAAATACACCTCCATTATTCCAGTATCAATTGTAAACTCAAAGTGATTATCTTGTTCATTTGTTTTTTCAAATGAGTATATTCTTTCCGGGCATAATTCAAACAGAAATTCTATTTTGGTAAATTTGACTGATTCCAGTTCCATTTTGCCATCGGTGCCCATCTTCATGAATTCCGATTTGTCATCTTGATAAAGTCTCACATAAATAAATGAGAGCAACATGGAGTTGGATTCATTTATTATCACCACATTTTTGGAATGTTTTTCTTTGGAACTTTTTTGAAGAATAAAACCCGGTCCGGGCCGCCCCGGTGATTGCATAGTTATGATATCACCATTCTGAGACCAGCTACCTTTTCCTGTACGATCAAGAGCTCCTTGCGACAAGAAAAATTCGAAGGTGGAATCAGTATCCAGCTTAAATCCCGATGCTGTTTCCATAACACCCTCCAGATAGTAAATTCCTATAGGAGAGGGTGATTGGGCATTCATTTTTAAGGTTATGGAAAGTAAAATTAGGATGATTAATGATCTCATGATAAGACTATTGGATTTACAAATGTAAAACTATTTTATGTAACTGACTTTATGAATTTCCACCAACTCACAAACAGTCAAACCAAAACAATCACAAATCTAACCTTAACTGATTCACTGCTCCCGGCCTTTTAAATAATGAATAATCATAATCAGGAAATTTTCGACCATTCATAAATTTTTTCACCGACAATTTAAAAAGTTGATTAATGGACTCAGCAATTTTCCCTTCGCCTCTCATCCGTTTTCCAAAGCGATTATCATTCACTTGGCCACCATGACTTTCTGTGATTTGATTCCAGATTTTATCCGCGGCATCAGGCAAATTTTTGTAGAGCCAATCATGAAACAAATCTTTTACAGAACCATTTAATCGCACCATGGTATATCCTGCAGCTACAGCACCACTTTCGGCGGCAGCTTTAATTAATTCAGGAATTTCATCAGAATTGAGTCCGGGAATTATTGGTGCTGTCATAACTCCGGCAGGAATTCCATTCACATTTAATTGTTCAATTACTTTTAGTCTGTTTTTCGCAGTTGATGTTCGCGGCTCCATCATTAATCGAAGGTCTTCACGTAACGATGTTATTGATATCATCACATGAACCAAATTTTCTTTAGCCATCTCTCTAAGAATATCGAGATCTCTCAATATCAATCCATTTTTGGTGATTATACCTACAGGATGTTTGTACTCATAAAAGACTTCGAGTAATGACCTTGTGATTTTTAATTTTCGCTCTGTTGGCTGATAACAATCTGTGTTGCCCGATAAACTTATTGAATCGGCTACATAATTTTTATTATTGAACTGCTTTCGCAAAATATTCGCAGCATTAGGCTTGGCAATAATTTTTTGTTCAAAGTCTAAGCCTGCACTATAACCCCAATACTGATGAACATTTCTTGCGTAACAATAAATGCATCCATGCTCGCAGCCCTGGTAGGGATTAATGGAATACATAAAAGGCAAATCCGGACTGTCGACTTTGTTTAAAACAGATTTCGGATTTTCAATCAACACCTCCGTTTTGCCATCCATTTCAGGTAACTCATCAATACCTTCAAAATGCTCAAGCACATATTCCTGAGAAGAAAATCTATTCTTAGTATTGATCTGAGCCCCCCGGCCCTTAACATATTCCATCTTAAGATTGTATTACTATCATTTGTGTAAAGGCTAAGATAGTTAAAAAAGTTGGCGGTTGGCAGTTGCCGGTTGAAGTGAGGTGATCTGCGGTTGTTGTAGATCTTGCGTAACGAAAACAAAGCGGTAGAGCCTTAATTTAAAAGGCTTTAGAAAGTAGTTTGCAATTTGAAAACTTTTGTTTACTTTTGTCGTATGAAGATACTCGTCAAGAAAACGATTCTTTACTATACCAAAAAGTTTCCAATGGCTGAAACACAACTGCTGATTTGGCATAGCGAATTTTCTAGACATGAATTTAGCAATTTTAATGAACTTAAGAAAGTCTATGGGAATGCAAGTATTGTGAATAATGATCGAGTTGTTTTCAACATTAAAGGGAATGATTTCCGATTGGTCGTTTCAATAAATTTTTTGCAAGCGGCTTGTTATGTCATTTGGTTTGGAACACACAAGGCATATAATAAAATAGATGTTCAATCTGTTGTATTTGATACTTCGATTCTAACTGGCAAAAAACGATAAAATATGAACTGGAAAGTTTTAAAAACAAAACACGATTACGAAAAAGCCTCCATTCGATTGATGGAAATATTTCATTCTAGGCCCAACACCATTGAAAGTGATGAGCTAGACTTGTTACTTGTTTTGGTGAAAGATTATGATGACAAGCACTATAAATTGCCTGAATTAGATGCGTTGGAGGTCATAAAATATAAAATGCAGGAAAAAGGACTTAAGGCGAAGGATTTAGAAACAATCATTGGAAGCAAAGGGCACGTTTCAGCAATTCTTTCAGGCAAGCGAGAACTTACTCTTAAAATGGCGCAGAAGCTTAAAAATTATTTCAGTATTCCAGCAGAAGTTTTTTTGCATGGCTAGTAATTATAAAGCTGATATTTGTAACCAAGCTGGCTGAACTTAATCTAACTTTTATGTGATTTTCGCAAAGGCCGGGCACCAATTTAATAATTTGATTTAAGAATCGGCCTGCCCTTGCGAACAACTGTATGCTTTAAGCAGGAGCTTTTGTGATAATAACTATGCTCAAATCCTTTGTCCATACGGATCTTTGCCAGTATATTTAAAAATTGGCTTGATTACATTCCCGGCTTTTTTAAATTCCATTTGTTCCATTTAATAATTTGCCGATAACTATTCACCACCCACCCCCTCACTCCCCAACAGCAATTTTCCTCATCACTCTATTCCCATTAACTTCCAAACGCAAATAATAAACACCTGACTTCAAATGCGAAACCGGGATAGTGTGTGATAAATTTCCAACGCTATTTTCTAAAATATTATCATAAACAATTCTGCCAAGCTGATCAAAGACTGAAATATTTATTACACCTTTTGAGTTCGTATAGGCGGAGAGCGTTATATTATCTTTTGCAGGATTTGGTGCAATGGAAACATTAAATATTCCTGATGCAATTTCATCAATTCCTGTGCTTGTTCCGGTTGTGAAAGTAAATTTAACGGAATAAAATCCCTGAGTTGTTCCGGTTGCGCTCCGAACTCTCCAATAATAAAGTGTGTTTGGGTTCAATCCACTTACTTGTTGTGTGGTGCCTGTCAAACCTGCAGTGTTATAAACCATCGATGCAACCGTAAAAGTACTTGTTGTTGAAACCTGTAATGTGTAATTATCGGCTCCGGGTACTGCAGACCATTCAAAAATCGGATTTATTACAATTCCTGTTGAGGAATCTGCAGGTGTAATTAATGTGGCTGCGGCTGAAGCAGAGTTAAATGAATATACATTCGAATATGCACTTTCATGTCCACCATTATTGGATTTTACACGCCAGTAGTACATAGTGTTACCAAGTAAATTTGGAACGGTAGTAGATGTAATTCCTGCATTGCGAGAAATATCGATTGTTGAAAAGGCAGGGTCGGTGCTGAATTCCACCGTATACATTACAGCACTACTTACTGTGGACCAAATAAATGATTGTGTATTTAAAATTCCGATTGCACCATCAGCAGGCGCTGTTAATGTTGGTGCATCAGGAACACTATCGTTAACACCGGTATAAGTTACAAACATTTCAATTTTCTGCAATGGTACATCGTTGGCATCTCTGGGAGAACTTACAATGCTATCGACAATATTGATTCCGGAAGTTACTTGTCCGTACACGGTATAATCGCCATCTAAAAAAGTAGCATTCGCAGCACACACATAAAATTGCGAAGTAGCACTATTCGGATTGTTATCGCGCGCAGCACCCACTCTTCCACGCAAGTGACGCACCACACTAAATTCTGCCGGTACAGTTACTTGCCAAGGCTGACCTTGTCCCCATGTTGAAATAGGGCCGCTGATAGAATTAGGATCACCCCCCTGAATTACAAATCCCGGAACAACTCTGTGAAATGCCGTGCTGTCAAAAAATTGATCATTCACCAGACTATCGAAATTCTGAGTGTGCAGTGGTGCAATGAGCGGAAACAATTCAATGTTAAAAGATCCCAACGGATTACCTGCTCTTGTTGTGGTGATTTGATATTGCGGTTTATCGATTCCGGCTTGACCCATTACCATGTGTGAAGTGATCAATAAAATCAAAAAGAGTAAATTTTTTTTCATGTGTTGTGAGGTTGATTTGAATTTGAGAATATAAATGTAGGAATTAAATTGTTACCCGTATGAATTAATCTGAAAATGAGGAGAAAGCAAGTTGACCCTTGAAGAAAATTTTCAAATTATATATTTGTAATGTACACTTTTACTACCTTTACTTCTGATATCCTAACCCCCAGCCCCAAATTTATGAGCAAACGGAAATTATTTTTAGTGGAAGATGATCCAATTTTTGCTGAAATGCTTAAAGATTATCTCAAGACCAAACCTCAATGGGAAGTCTCTTATTTTCCCAATGGCGAGGATTGCATCCGTGAAGCTTACCAAATACCTGAAGCGGTTATAATTGATTATCATTTGGATAATCTAAATGCCGACGGAATGAATGGGATTGATACCATGGTAAAATTGAAGAAAACCGCTCCTATGGCTCATTGCGTATTTCTATCAGGTCAAAAAAAATATGGAGTAGCACTTCAAACTATTTCTAATGGTGCCGACAACTATATTTTTAAAGATGAAAATGCGTTTTCTGAAATTGGTAAATTTCTGGATTCTTTGCCAAAACCCTGACAATCAAAAATTTGTACATTCATTTCTGGGCAATTTTTCAAACTTTGCATTTTAACATCGGTTCCTTCATAAATTATTTTTTTAATTAATTTTACATCCCACAGGCATTTAAAAGCCTGTAAAAAATGGATGCACCGTTAAATCAAATGGCCACTCTGATTAAGATGCGCCGTAAGGAGTTGAAAATTAAGCAAGAAGATCTTTCGGAAATAACGCAGGTTGCTCTCCGCACCATTCGTGATATGGAAAAAGGCATCGCCAATCCTTCAGCACAAACGATGCAAAAAATAATGACAGTTCTTGGAATTGAATGGTTATTTCAACTACGCAAATGAACAAATCGAACTATGCCGCTCCTAGATGTCCGGGAACTTTGAAGGATGATTTCGACACCTATAATCCGTCGACAATAAGGTCGTTGTTCAACGGTAAGAGGGTGTTTCATGTTTTGCCGGATCCTGCAATTGGTATCGCATGGGATAATGCTGCTGTGAATGAACCACATTTTGGCGGACAACAATGGTTCAGAATGACACTCAAAAAAAATGTTTTGCATCCTGACCCTAAAGGAGGATGGATGTTAAAAACTGTATTTTCAGGTGAAGGCAATGTAAATTTTCCACTCGAGCAAGCAGCAAATGAACACCTTTGTTTGCAGTTGGCCAATCAGGTATTTGATTTAGAAACTGTCCCTAATGCACTCATCTTTTTTCCCGATGGACAGCCTGCTTTGATTTGTAAATATTTAAATAGCGTGTATCCTCAAAACAATTATCTTGAAGGGTATATTGATTTTGTGGAATTAATGAACACTACCTACAAAGAGATGTCAGGTAGAATGACACGTGAATATTCGTTTCAACACCTGGCAGTTTTAATCGACAAATTAGTTTCAGCATCTACCATTGCCAAAGAACGTTTTTTTTCTCAAGTAGTTTTTACATGGCTGGTTTCTAACGGTGAGGCACATTTGAAAAATTATGGTTTAGTTAAAACCGATCGTTCCGATTTTGTTATGGCACCAATGATGAATGTGATTTGTACACAAATTCATAAACCCGGACCTGAAATTTCAGCACCCGGTGGTTTGTTTATCGGCGACCGCAACACTTCCGAGTTTCGTGAATATGGTCACTATACACGGAATGAATTTTCTGATTTCGGAGAAAGAATCGGTTTGCTTCCTAATCGTATCGACAAAATTCTAAATAAATTTACTGAAGGAAGAATTTTAGCAGTTGAGTTAATTGAAAAAGCTTTTTTACCTGATGAAATTAAAAGTACTTTCAGGTATTTTTTACTCGAAAGACTTTCGCGACTTTAATCATCTGCGCCAAGCAAAAAAAGTTAATTAAAAATAAAAAGATATAATTTAGGAGGTGAGCCAAGTTACAGCTTCAGTAATATCTACAAAATAACGTGTTTCAAAATTTGTTACCGATTCAGATTTTGTGACGATTCTTTTCACTGTAGAATTATTAAAAAAATCAAGTGAAGTAACAATTGCCATTTTTCTGATATGTGTTTCTGCAATCAAAGGATACCAAACTTGGGTAGACCACTCCTCATCACTCGATAAAATTGCCTGCATCATTTTTAGATTCCCCAACCAATGTTGTATGTCGTGCTCCTTTACTAATTCCAAAGCTGCATTCAACCCTTCTCTGAATTGTTCAGAAGTTGCATAACCTTTCCATTTTAAATGAATAAGTTTGCTCTCTGTTTGATGATAAATAGTTAAAAAACTTTTATCAAATATTACATCCGTTATCGTCATCACATTACAAAAGTATGTGGAACTATCGATCATTCTTTTAGGATTTGGCGAAGACTGCAAACAACTTTGTGTACTGTTACCTCAGATGGGTAAATGGATTTTTTAAACATCTTAATAATCGAATTAAAAGCCATTTTGTAGTAATTGTACTACAAGTCAGCCATTTGCTTCTCTACAAAACACACTTTTGACGTCCAATTATCGATAAAACAGTCTAAAACGGGCGATGTTTCCCTGTGGAGTGTGGAATCGTTACTTTTGTATCCCGAATTTTAGAAGTCTATATGAATAATAAAGTCAGAACACGTTTTGCGCCCAGTCCTACCGGGCCGTTACACATGGGAGGAGTGCGAACAGCCCTATTTCGCTTACCTATTTGCCAAAAAGCATCGTGGAGATTTTTTGTTAAGAATTGAAGATACCGATCAGAATCGTTATGTCCCTGGTGCTGAGGAGTATATAATTGAAGCCTTACGCTGGTGCGGAATTGAAATCGATGAAGGGGTTCCGGTTGGGGGACCTCATGGACCCTATCGGCAGTCGGAACGAAAAGAACTGGGTATTTATATTAAATATGCAGAGCAAATGGTCGCTTCGGGACATGCATATTATGCTTTTGATACTGCTGAAGATTTAGAGAAAATGCGTAATCGGTTGATCAGTGCCGGTGAAGTGGCTCCACAATACAATGGGACTTCACGTAATTCGATGAGTAATTCATTGACACTTAGCGCGGATGAGGTTGAATCCAAAAAAGCCGCCGCTGTTCCGTTTGTGATCAGTTTAAAAATGCCACTTGGCGAAGAAGTTACCTTTACGGATATTATTCGTGGTGAAGTGACTGTAAACTCTTCTTTGGTTGATGATAAGGTGTTGCTCAAGTCAGATGGTATGCCAACTTATCATCTGGCCCATATTGTGGATGATGTTTTGATGGAAATCACCCATGCTATTCGGGGTGAGGAGTGGTTACCATCGGCACCAGCACACATCATGATTTATAGGTATTTGGGTTGGGAAGATAAAATGCCCCAGTATGCACATCTTACCTTTATTGCTGAAGCCCGATGGAAATGGAAAATTGAGCAAACGGGATGGCGATCGTTTAGGATTTCCGGTTTTTCCATTAAATTGGAACGATCCTGTCACACGGTGAAGTATCGTCGGGTTATCGTGAACGAGGTTATTATCCCGAAGCATTTGTAAATATGTTGGCATTTTTAGGATGGAACCCGGGAACGGAGCAGGAACTTTTTTCGATGGATGAATTGATTCAATGCGTTTTCATTTGAACATGTTCATAAAAGCGGAGCACGTTTTGATCCCGAAAAAACGAAGTGGTTTAATGAACAATATCTGCGAAAGCAACCAGTAGACGAACTTGCATCACGATTAAAAATGTTGTGATAAAACAATTTAATTTCGACCTAATGATCAGCGCATAAGTGATAAATTTCTCATTGTGCAGTAAAAGTAGTTCATGCTCAAAGATCGTGTACAGTTTGAATCGGAATTGATAGAAAAAGGAAGTTATTTTTTTCAGGCTCCTGATGAATACGATCAACCGGTTATTTCAAAAAAATGGAAACCGGAATTGATTCATTTTTCAATTCATTGATTAACACTTAAGATTATACAGAGTTGAATTCTGATTGACTGACATTGATGCAACTATAAAAGCCACTGCTACAACTAACCAAATTAAACCCGGAGAAATTATGCAACTGCTGCGAGTATTTGTAAGCGGACAAGGCTGCTGGAGTTGATTTGTTAGGGATGATGGAATTATTGGGAAAAGAAGAAGTTAATCGAAGATTAAAAAAAGCATTGTGCAATTAGTAAATTATAGAATTATTATCAAGACTGGAATCACAAATGGTGATAAAACGATTTCAGGTAGTAAAATATAGATAATTTAAAATTAAAATATGGAAAAAAGTCTTGAATTTTTTAGAAGAAATAGTTGCCGAAGATGTGAAAAACGGTAAACATGGTGGTCGTGTGCTCACTCGTTTCCCTCCTGAACCCAATGGTTATTTGCACATCGGACATTCAAAATCAATTTGCTTGAATTTCGGATTGGCAAAACAATTTGGCGGACAAACTAATTTGCGATTTGATGATACCAATCCTGTTACAGAAGATACCGAATATGTTGACAGTATTAAAGAAGATATTAAGTGGCTGGGATTTGAATGGGCGAATGAGTTTTATACATCCGATTATTTTGAGCAGCTTTATGATTTTGCATGCACATTAATTAAAAAAGGCTTGGCTTATGTTGATGATAGTTCTGCAGAAGAAATTGCTTCTATGAAAGGAACACCAACAGAACCCGGTAAAGATAGTCCTTACAGAAGCAGAAGCGTTGAAGAAAATCTTGGATCTTTTTACTCGTATGCGTAATGGTGAGTTTAAAGATGGTGAAAAAGTACTGCGTGCAAAAGTGGATATGGCTTCACCAAATATGCATCTGCGTGATCCACTGATGTATCGCATCAAGCATGCTCATCATCACCGCACAGGTGATAAATGGTGCATTTATCCAATGTATGATTTTGCTCACGGACAATCGGATTCCATTGAAAAAATTACGCATTCTATTTGTACATTGGAGTTTGAAGTACATCGTCCATTGTATGAATGGTTTATTCAAAAACTGGAAATTTATCCAAGTCAAGACAGTATGAATTTGCACGATTGAATCTGAATTACACGGTTATGAGTAAACGGAAATTGCTGCAACTGGTTAACGAAAAACATGTTGATGGATGGGATGATCCTCGTATGCCAACTATTAGCGCATTACGAAGACGTGGTTATACCCCGGAGAGTATAAGAGCATTCGCAGAAAAAGTTGGTGTTGCCGACGCGAAAATATTATTGATGTTGGATTGCTTGAATTTTGTATTCGCGAAGACCTGAATAAAAATTGCACTTCGTGCAATGGTTGTTATGGATCCTGTTGAAATTAATTATTGATAATTATCCGGAAGGAAAAACAGAAATGCTTACAGGTGAAAATAATCCCGAGCAAGAGAATACAGGCTCACGCGATTTGCCTTTTAGCAGGGAGTTATGGATTGAGCATGAAGACTTCAAAGAAGTTGCCGAGAAAAAATATTTTCGATTGGCTCCCGGATTAATGGTGCGATTAAAAAGTGCATATATTATCAAATGTGAATCATTTGAAAAAGATGCATTCAGGAAATATTACAGAAATCCATTGTACCTATTTTCCCGAAAGTAAAAGTGGTAGCGATACTAGTGGAATTAAGTGTTAAAGGAACTCTTCATTGGGTAGAAGCAACATCATGCAATTCCTGTTGAGGTGAGATTGTATGAACGGTTATTCAGGGTTGAAGATCCCTCTTCTGAAGAGGGTGATTTTAAAGATTACATCAATCCAAATAGTCTGGAAATTATCTCAAATGCACTGGCAGAACCCTCTTTAAAAACAGCTACTGTCGGCGATAAATTCCAGTTTCTGCGAAAAGGTTATTTTTGTGTCGACAAAGACTTCAACTGGCGGAAAACTCATTTTTAACCGGACGGTTACCTTTAAAGGATACTTGGGCTAAAGAACAAAAGAATTAAGTTTAAAATATAGGTTGAATGTTAACGACCATTTCTATTGAAGGGATTGAGTGTTATGCCTTTCATGGCTGCTTGGATGAGGAAGCAAGAATCGGAGGCCGGTATCTGGTTGATGTTCATATTGATAAAGATGTTGAGCAAGTCTGGATTCAACGATGATTTGAATGATACAGTCGATTATGTTGCTTGTAAATGAGATAGTTAAGAGAGAAATGGCAATCCGTTCCAAATTAATTGAACATGTTGGTGGCCGAATTCTGCAAAGCTTGGCAGATTCAATTCCCGGAGAAAAAGTCTATTGAGGTGAAAATCACTAAGTTCAATCCTCCGGTTAATGGAAATGTTCGACCATGCGACTCTTCACAATTGAGGAAGGTTTAATAAGAAATTTGTATAATTCTGTAACCCTATAAATTTGCAGGCGTAAAACAACGTAATAAGGACAAATCAAAAATGTAGTACGCATGTTACTTTGATTAAAATTGTTAAATTTAGTGATTTCCACGAAAGACCGATTGCAGATTCGATAATAAACATAATAAGGTCGTGTGGCCGAGCGGTTAGGCAGAGGTCTGCAAAACCTCCTACAGCAGTTCAAATCTGCTCGCGACCTCGAAAGAGCCGGCAATTTTGCCGGCTCTTTTTTTATGAAATTGAATCTAAGGGAGTTACATCTGATTTTAGAGCATTTAAGAGTCGTCAAAATAGGATTTTGAACCCGAATCCCCATTTTTTTAATCAGTTCATTATCAATTATAAATTTTTTAACTTTTTGAAAAAGGCTCAAAATGTTTCACCTTTTGTTTCACCATTAACAAAGAATTTATAATTTCACCGTGTTAGAACAACTATTTCAAAATTACGTTATAGTAGTCTATCTGAGATGAATAAAATCAAATCCATCCTTACACTTGTTTTTGCATTTTACATGCTCGCCATGGCCTTAATTCCGTGTGCTGATGTCTGTGATGATGGGCATGAAGTCACAACTTCCATTAATTCCGCTCAAGAACATCATGAGGAACATTCGGATTTATGTTCTCCTTTTTGTTCTTGTTCATGCTGTGCTTCACAGATTACATTTGCACATTTTCAATCATTGGAAATTATCAAGAATTCAGTGGTAAGGTCTTTTATAACATTAAATCAAGTTTTTCATCATTCGATTTACTTTTCTATCTGGCAACCGCCAAAACTCGTTTAATAGATTTCATGGTGTCCTTTTTTAGGACTGTTTAATTTCTCTGTCAATGTTATGCATTGTCGGGTTTTCTAATTAAATCTATTTAACAACTAATTTAATGTTAGACAAAATAATTGCATTCAGCATAAAAAACAAATTCATCATTGGGTTGATGACCCTTGCTCTCATCATTTGGGGAGGTTGGAGCGCATCCAAACTCCCCATTGATGCGTTGCCTGATATCACAAACAATCAGGTACAAATAATTACCCTTTGCCCTACACTCGCAGGCCAAGAGGTGGAACAATTGGTTACCTACCCCATTGAACAAAGCATTGCGAATCTTCCCGACTTAGAGGAGTTGCGAAGCATTTCCCGTTTCGGCCTCTCAGTTATTACAGTTGTTTTTAATGACAAAGTAGACATATACTTTGCAAGACAACTCATAAACGAAAAATTAAAAGAAGCTCAAGAAAAAATTCCTAAGGGAATTGGTACACCTGAATTAGCGCCGGTCAGCACCGGCTTAGGTGAAATTTATCAATACATTATTCACCCGAAAAAAGGAAGTGAAAGTAAATACACTGCAATGGACTTGCGTACCATGCAGGACTGGATTGTTGCCAGGCAACTTTATGGCACACCGGGTATTGCGGAAGTCAACAGCTTTGGCGGACAACTCAAACAATATGAAGTTTCCGTAAATCCCGACCGATTGATTGCGATGGGAATAAGTATCCCTGAAATTTTTACCGCCTTAGAAAAAAATAACGAGAACACAGGTGGTGCATACATTGACAAAAAACCAAACGCTTATTTTATTCGTGGAGTAGGTTTGATAAGTTCGTTTGACGATATAAATAACATTGTTGTCAAATCAAATCCAAACGGCATTCCTATTCTTATAAAAGATGTCGCTGTTGTTCAATTTGGAAGTGCTGTTCGATATGGGGCACTTACTTATAATGGTGAAGTGGATGCAGTAGGTGGTGTAGTGATGATGTTGAAAGGGGCAAACAGTGCTGAAGTAGTAAATCGTGTGAAAGATAAAATGTTAACCATTCAAAAGTCTTTACCATCCGATATAGTATTAGAACCCTATTTGGACAGAACTGATTTGGTAAATCGGGCAATCAACACTGTGGAAACTAACCTAATTGAAGGTGCTTTGATAGTGATTTTTGTTTTGGTTTTGTTTCTCGGAAATTTTCGCGCAGGACTTATCGTGGCTTCTGCTATTCCTCTATCCATGTTGTTTGCATTGGGAATGATGAATTTATTTGGTGTAAGCGCCAACCTGATGAGCTTAGGTGCCATTGATTTTGGTTTGATTGTGGATGGCGCAGTCATAATTGTTGAAAGTATTTTTCACCGCATCAGTACTGCTAAGTTGCAAGGTGGTGAAACAAAACTTTCACGAGAACAAATGGACGAAACAGTTCTTGAAAGTGCCAAGAGAATGATGAACTCAGCAGCATTCGGGCAAATTATAATTCTTATAGTTTATTTTCCAATCCTTTCTTTAGTGGGTATTGAAGGAAAAATGTTTGGTCCGATGGCACAAACCGTATCATTTGCTATAATAGGAGCACTTATTCTATCTCTCACCTATATCCCAATGGTATCTTCCTTATTTCTTAGTAGAAAAGTAGTTCACAAAAAGAATATTTCCGACAGAATGATGAATTCCTTACAGCGAGTATATGAACCACTCTTACAAAGAGCCATAAGAGCAAAAGGTTATGTAGTAGGAATTACAATAGCCATATTCTGCCTCACTGTTTTCATTTTTTCAAGAATGGGAGGTGAATTTATTCCAACTTTAGCTGAAGGTGATTTTGCCTTTCACTGCATCCTTCCGCAAGGCACATCGCTATCACAGAGCATCGAAACTTCCATGCAAGCATCACGCATTATCAAAGAATTTGACGAGGTAAAAATGATTGTTGGCAAAACGGGCAGTGCCGAAGTACCCACAGACCCCATGCCACCCGAAGCTTCTGATATGATGATAATTCTAAAACAACCGAATGAATGGAAACGAGATATTAGCTATGATGAATTGGCAACTGAGATTTTGGAAAAACTGGAAAGTATTCCGGGAGTTTTCTTTGAAAAGAACCAGCCCATTCAAATGCGTTTTAACGAACTTATGACGGGAATAAGACAAGATGTAGCTGTAAAGATATTTGGAGAAAACATGGATACTCTTTTGTTATATGCCAACAAGGTAAATGCCGTTGTGCAAAATATAGAAGGAGCAACTGAACCAAGTGTTGAACGAGTTGCCGGACTACCACAAATCGTCATTAAATACAACCGCACTCAAATCGCCAATTACGGATTAAACATTGAAGACATCAACCACATTGTAAGTACCGCCTTTGCAGGTGGTGGAGCAGGTGTTGTTTTTGAAAATGAACGAAAATTTGATTTGGTAGTTCGCCTTGACAGCGCTCACCGCAATAATATTGAAGATGTAAGCCACTTGTATATCCCAACTACAAACGGTACACAAATACCATTATCACAAGTTGCCGATATAAATTTGGAATTAGGCCCTGCGCAAATAAGCCGTGAAGATGGAAAACGAAGAATTGTAGTTGGTTTTAATGTAAAAGGCAGGGATGTAGAAAGTGTAGTTGTGGATATTGAAAAACAATTAGCCAAAAATGTAAAACTACCAGAAGGGTATTATTACACTTATGGAGGCACTTTTGAAAACTTGAAAGCTGCATCTGCCCGATTGATGATTGCTGTACCGATGGCATTGGCTCTTATTTTCTTGTTGCTTTATTTCGCATTCACATCTGTTAAACAAGCCTCACTTATTTTCACAGCTATTCCTATGGCTGCTATTGGGGGAGTATTCGCACTATTGCTTCGTGATATGCCTTTCAGTATTTCGGCAGGAGTTGGGTTTATTGCTCTATTTGGTGTAGCTGTGCTTAATGGAATTGTGTTAATAAGCACTTTCAACGAATTGGAAAAAGACGGGGTTGTTGATATAATTGAACGCGTTATTAAAGGAACAAAAATCCGTTTACGGCCTGTATTAATGACCGCAGCAGTAGCATCATTCGGATTTTTGCCAATGGCTCTTTCGCATGGTGCGGGGGCAGAAGTGCAAAGACCCTTAGCAACAGTTGTAATAGGCGGATTAATTACAGCAACATTCCTTACGCTGTTTGTATTGCCTCTGCTCTATCTTTTGTTTTCACAAAAAAGAAAAAGCAGACCCAATATTGCAACATCAGTAGTTATAATTACAATGCTATTTTCTTTCAGCAATGCTAATTCGCAAACCGTCACCAGACAAATTACAGTCGAAGATGCAATAAGTATAGCACTCAAAAACAATCTGCAAATTCAATCTTTACAGTTAAATGTACAATCGTACTCTAAACTTAAAAACTCCTTTTTTGAATTACCTAAAACTGAACTTAACTACCAATACGGTCAGTTCAACAGTAATAATAAGGACAACAGTTTTCAAATTGCTCAAAACATTCCTTTTCCCACTTATTTCAGTGCGCGTTCAGGATTGTATAAAGCTGAATATAAAAACAGTGAGTTAAAACAACAAGCAACAGTAAATGAAATAAAGTCACAAGTGCAAATTCTTTATTATCAATTGCAATATTTTCAAAATGCTAAAATAAAACTGAAACTGTTGGATAGTTTGTATGACGATTTTGTAGAAGTTGCAACATTGCGGTACAATACAGGCGAAACAAACCTGCTGGAAAAAACAACTGCCGAAACTAAACGCAATGAAATTACCTTGCTTTATAAGCAAGCTGAAACCGATTATGCAGCAACTTATTCTACATTAAAAACACTGATGAACAGCAGCGATGATTTTGAAGTTAGCACTGTATTTGAACCTGTAACATTAACAATAAAGTTGGATACTTCCGCTATTCTTCAAAATTCATCCTTGCAAATTTTGTATCAACAGGCAATAATTGCAGAGAAAAATAAAAAGTTGGAAACAGCTCAAACACTGCCAGAAATTAAAATGGGTTATTTCAATCAATCCATCATTGGATTTCAAAACGTAAACAACAGTGATGTTTACTTCGATTCGGCTGATAGGTTTACAGGGTTCAATGTTGGATTAAGTATTCCACTAACATTTTTTAGTAACACTGCAAAAATTAATGCGCTTAAATTGCAGCAGCAGTCATTGCAGAAAGAGGCAGACAATAGCAAATTAGTATTGCAAAACCAATTACAAAATGCCTTTCAGCAATACGTTTTTTATTTGTCACAATACAATCTGTACAAAACATCATCAACTAAAAATGCTGAGACAATTATTAATACCGCAACGCTTGGTTTTCGAAGTGGCGAAATTGGATATATTGAGTACGTTAATGCGCTACAAACAGCAGCAGATGTGCAGCTAAAATATCTTCAATCCATTAATCAAATCAACCAGTCCATCATCAATATTAATTTTTTAATCAACAAATAAAATTACAGAAACATGAAAAATATAATAATCTTCATATCAGTACTCACAGCATCCACGTTGCTTTTGTCGTGCGGAAGTAAATCTGAATCTAACATAGAAGAAGGTCACGGCGAAGTGGCACATTCTGAGCACAATGAAAATGAAAACACCGCCACGCTGACAGCTGAACAAATAAAATCCATCAAAATTGAGTTTGGCAATATTGAGAAAAAACAACTCACCACCTCACTCAAAGCCAATGGATTATTAAAGGTTCCAAACAACAACCGAGCAAATGCAACAGCGCTTCTGGGTGGTGTAATCAAATCAATTTTGGTGCAAATCGGAAACACCGTTAGCAAAGGTCAAGTAATTGCTACTATTGCTAACAATTCCTTTATTGCAATGCAGGAAGAATTTATCACCGTATCTGCAAAAGCAGATTTGGCGCAATTAGAATTTACCCGGCAAAAAGAGCTGCAACAGGGCAATGCAACAGCATTAAAGAATATGCAATCATCCGAGATGGAATTGAAAACACTCAAAGCCCGAAAAGCAAGTTTGCAAAGGCAATTGGAATTAATTGAAATAAACACCATTTCATTGACAAGTGAAAATATTCAATCAATAATAAATATAACAAGCCCTATAAGTGGAGCAATCAGCAATATAATGGTAAACATTGGAGGTTATGTTGATGCCAACAATCCCATTGCTGAAATAGTGGACAACAGCCAATTGCATTTGGATTTGTATGTGTATGAAAAAGATTTGCAAAAAATCAAAGTAGGGCAAACCATTCATTTCACTTTAACCAACAACCCAGGAAAAGAATACGATGCCGATGTATACGCCATCAGTAATACTTTTGAGCAAAACACCAAAGCCATTGCAGTTCATGCAACTGTAAAGGGTAATAAACAAGGTTTGATTGATGGGATGAGCATCACCGCATTAGTAAGTTTAGAAAACGCAACATTAGATGCAGTCCCTGTCAATGCCATTGTAAATCACGAAGGGCAGGATTTTATTTTCATAGTTACTGATGCACACTCCGAAGTAGAACATCACGAAAAAGGAGAAGCAGCAACAGCCGAACACAAACACGATGAACACGGACATGAACACAGCGAAAAGGAAGAACCCGAACACAAGGAAGAAGGAACAACATTTGAAAAAATTCCTGTTCGCAAAGGCACTACCGATGTAGGATACAGCGAAATTACTTTGCTTAAAGAAATTCCTGCCAATAGCAAGGTGGTGGTTAGTGGAGCGTTTTTCATACTTGCTAAAATGAACAACAAAGGCGAGGGGCATGCACATTAAATTTTAAAATCATGAAACTACCATTCAAAGACAAAAAATTTCTATTTCTTCTTTTCGCAATCGCAATAGTGATAGTATTAGAAGTTTTATCCATCATAGGTATTAACATACCAATGCCTCTCGCACCTTTTGTATTTGCAGCCTTTATTTTAGGCATTGGTTACAAAGTTGTTTGGAGTGGCATTAAAGCACTCTTCAAACTTAATTTCAGCAACATCAATTTGCTGATGCTCATTGCTGTTATCGGTGCATTCTATCTAAAAGAATTTCCCGAAGCCGCAGTATTAGTGGTGTTGTATGTTTTAGGCGAACGCTTGGAAGATATTGGTATAGAAAATTCAAAATCTGCGTTAGATGAATTAGTGAGCAAAGCCCCCAAAACAGCTTTTGTAAAATTGCAAAACGAATTTGTTATCATAAGTAAAATTGCGGTGGGAACAATCATTCAGGTTAAACCCGGTGAAATGATACCACTTGACGGAAATATTATTTCAGGCGAAACTACAGTTGACGAAGCAGCCATCACAGGCGAACCTATACCTAAAGATAAACACAAAGGCGACCTTCTTTTTGCTGGGACACTGAACCAGAGTGGATTTATAGAAATAGAAACTACAAAGCTTTCTGTTGACACCACATTTTCAAAAATTATTCGCCTTACCTTTGAAGCATCAACCAACAAAAGCGAAACGCAGAAATTCATTCAGCAATTTTCAAAGTATTATACCCCTACTATGATTTTGTTGGCTGTATTGCTTTTTGTATTTCCGGTATATGTATTACAATTAGATTTCAACCATTGGTTACTGCAAGCCATTACGCTTTTAGTTATTGCTTGTCCGTGTGCATTGGTCATTTCAACGCCTGTTGCAATCTATGCTGCCATAGGTAACGCATCGGCAAAAGGGGCATTGATAAAAGGTGGAAAATACATTGAAGCATTAGCATCAATAAAAGCAATTGCGTTAGATAAAACACGAACCATCACTTTCGGAAATCCAATCGTGTCAGATATATTTCCTTTGAACGGAACAAGTCGTGAAGAGCTTCTGGCTTGCACAGCTGGGGCAGAAATATTTTCAGAACATCCATTAGCACAAGCCATAGTTGATGCCAGTAGAAAAGAAGGATTTGAGCCACATGATGCGGAATATTTTAAAAGTATTATGGGCAAAGGAGCAACAGCAAAATGTTTGGTGTGTGAAGATGAAACAATTTATGTTGGTAAACTTGAATTTATCAAAGAAAGCCAACCCACAGACACAGAGGCAGAAAGGATAGTGGAGCAACTTTCATCAGAAGGCAAAACAAGTGTAGTAGTAAGTTTTGGCAAAGGAATAGCTGGAGTTATCGGGTTGATGGACGAAATAAAACCTGATAGTGCCGAAGCATTAAAGGAAATAGAAGCCATGAAAATTGAACCGGTTATGCTTACAGGTGACAATGAAAAAGCTGCCCGATATGTTGCTGAACAAGTAGGGATAAGAAAAATATTCGGGGACTTACTTCCTGAAAACAAAGCAGAAAAAATCAAAGAACTTTTACAGCAATACGGCAAGGTAGCAATGGTAGGCGATGGCATAAACGATGCACCGGCTTTGGCACAAAGCACCGTAGGAGTAGCTATGGGAGCAGCAGGAAGCGACACTGCCATTGAAACCGCAAACATTGCATTGATGAACGACAAACTTTCACTCATTCCATTTCTCATTCGGTTGAGCAGAAAAACAGTGAGCAGAATAAAATTCAACACCATCGGAGCAATAACAGTAAAACTTGTTTTCATACTACTTGCGTTTATCGGTTACAGCAATTTGGTCTTTGCAATAGCAGCAGATGTAGGAGTAACGCTGATAGTAATTTTGACAAGTTTGAATTTGATGAAGTTTGAAAGCGAATAACATATATCGATTATTTTTGGGATATGAGGTAAAGCGCATCAGGGCGATTCGCTTCACCTGGCGTTTCACCCATCATACCCGATTCCATGTATTAAGCGTCAAATCAATTAATTACGCAAGGTTGTCCGGAATCTGCTCGCGACCTCGAAGGGATTCAGAAATGGATCCCTTTTTTTTGTTTTGTCCCAAGTGCAAAACCTCCTACAGCAGTTCAAATCTGCCTGCCTGCAGCGCCATGCGAAGCTTCAGCGCAGCGTGGCAGGCAGGCTCGGCACCTCCGGGAAGGTAAGCTTCCAAATAAGAACCCTGATATCTTTCTGAATGCCAGGGTTTCTTTATTTTGGAAATTGGACAAAAACCCTTTATTTGCCCCAACATGTTTCACCTACTGGGTTGTTGTTGAGATCACGATTAAAAATCACGACGCGTATCGCTCATCCGGTTCTGTAGCTTGTTTATAATATTCAATTATCAATTCAGCAGTAAAGTAAAATTCTTCCGGTACCAAGGTGTTTCCATAAGCAACATTTTATCTATTTGTATTTTTTAGATATTAAAAACACTATTAAATTGATTAGGAAGTTTACGAATTAAGTATTATACTGAGTAGTAATTTTTACATTACTTGCAGAAAATTCTCGTTTTATTTGTTCTAGTTCATGAGGCAGTAAATATGGTTTCAATTCCTCTAAATGTTGTGGGAGATACTTTGGTAGTATCTTTAATACAATTTCATCGTGTTTAACTTGCCAATACTCCCGGCAAACATTTAACATTTCTATACAATAGGGAATTGATTCATCATTTAAACTATATCCTCTTTTATTATCTGGCTTACATTGGTAATGAAATCCATCTTCGATTGCATCTTGATGAGTGCAAACCATAGAAACTCCACTCAATTCTTCTCCTTTAAAATTTACACTGTGTGCAATGTAATGGCTTCGATATTCTCTCAATTGTTTGTGAAGTCTTAAATAATCAGGATGATTTATATAAACTTCTTCTGGATTGAAGTTTAAAGTTCTTGTTCCTCCGGCAAACATTTTCATATATAAAATAACAAAAGTAAATGATACGGATTGAATCAAATATTTTTCAGTGGTAAAATCATTTGTGTTATCTGTATTTGATAAATCACTTTTCATTTTAACCAACAACTTTAAATACTCTTCACAGAATTGTATATCATTTTCAATTGAATGTAAACCTAAGAAGTCGATTGTTAATGGGTCTTTCTTAGATAATGGAATTTTACTTATTGGCATATGTTAAGTTTTTATTAATGTTTAATCTGTTTAATATATGTTCTTCGTCGGGTACCAATTGTCCAAAGGCAGTTTGTAATCGACCTTCCCATTTAAATTCTTTAAATCGTAATTTAAATAATTCAAGATGAATTGGGGAAATAGTGGTACGAAGTTTTATTAATGCTTTGTCTGCTCTTTGTGTAAAATAGTCTAAAAATAATTTACTTAATATTTTATAGTTTTCAATCTCTTCCAGTCGTGGTACATATATTCTTCTACCCATCGGTTCAATTGAAACTCTGTATTCAGATTCGTTTTTATCTTGTAACTTGTAAATTACTGAATAGATATTAAATGTTTCAGCCTCAGAAGCTGAACCATGACTTATAAAATTATGCCGTAAATGCGCTATTTGATCGTGGTAAGATTGAAGTTCAGAATTATTTATGATGTTTTTGGCTTCATCCACCGTAATTGTTGTCCTAAAATTTGAAGGAGTAAAAGTTTTAAAATATATGGTTATGAATGTATAGTACATACATTGTAATTGCAATCTTATAAATCTATTTTCAGTTTTATCTACTTCATCCCTTCGGAGATGAAATGAATTTCCTAATAATTCATTATTTAACCCGTCCAATATATCAATTGCCAACAGAAAATCTTGCCTATTAGATTCTGCTTTCATGTACTGTTTTACTAATTTAATTTCTGGGTCTAAGGTGAGTTTGCTAAATACTTTCATTTCCTCTAAATTTTAGTAAAGATAAAGCTTTTCCCTTTCGCTGTTTTTATTGGTGCATTACATTCATATGGCATATTTCATAGTTTTTACAGAGTTTATTTCAAGGCAGTCAAGTGAAAAACATAAGGTTTAATATGTTATATTTGCTGATACAAATACTAAATATTGTGCAGCAATTTATTCTTGATGAGCTACAAAACAGATTGGACAAAGTTTTCAAGTCCTTCCACAATCAATTAAATGTAACCGCTAATAACTGTCTTGAAGTTGTTCTTCAATTAAAAAATCAATATCCAGAAACTGAATTAGAGTTATACGGGTTTGCTTATAAATACACAGAGGCTTATTTATTCAATCATAGAAAGGATTGCCCTTATAACACTGGTAAAAAATCTGGTGAGTGTCCTTTGGATAAAATGTTATCGACAACTATGGAAATTTTTATTTATAATGCTTCACGATTAATGCCAAAAGAACCGGATAGGCCCAATCTAATAGGGTATTAATTCAATCATACATTATTTTCCTCCTTTTCTGGAGCGGTAAGTGCTGATTAAAGGAGTTTTACGGCTTCACCGATTTTACCTCCGACTTAAAGGAAAATTGAACGCGAGTATTTCAATTAAATTGTTAGTTTAAATATGGAAAAGGCATTGGGGGATAAAAGACACGTTTTAAATCTTACTTGTGAGGGCTGCCTTAGTTTATCTTTACGCGATGAATTACAACTTCAAAAAATTAATCATTGGTATTCTTTGCGCATTCAACAATTAGAATTAGTAAATCATCCCAGGGTTATTTTTCTTTGTGAATCTTTTCCGAAGGACCGTTACATATATGACCTTGAAACAAAATACCACAACAAGGGCTTGCGTTTCATTCTGAAAACAGAATTATATAACTCATCATGTACTGACGAACAATTTATTTTGAATCTTAGATCAGATAAAATTTTGATTTTAGATTGCGCATTTTGCCCTCTTTATTTGTTGGACTCTAATACTTTTAAACGCCAGGCCGCTACTCATTGCCTTAAACAGCACACTCTTCCCATCTTGAATCAGTTCCCTAATATCCCGATTATAACTATATTTCCTCGGAATCGAGGTTTTCTCAAAAGACAATTCCCTGATTTATCTGGTCGTATTGTAGCTAATTTTGATTTTGGCAATCTGAAGGGCTTAAAGAATACCCTTAACAAGTTGAATATCAAAGCAAAATGAAAGATTTTGCTATTCATTACTTTGTTCATTATATTTGCATGTTCATGAATCATGAACAATTTAAATTATTGAACAAATTGTAAACTTTAATGGAAGAAGGACAAATAATACAATCGGCTATTTATAACTTCGGTCAGTCTACTGGATTGACAATGAATGAAATAAATGTAATGCCAGGTCAAATCATAAATTCCATAAATTGGGATACAACTATAGAAGTGAAAACTCAAAGCAACTCCTATAAGTTTTGGGCATTGATAAAAAATGAGCTTCGACAAGTGCATTTACCACAATTAATACAACAACTGTCTCCCGACAAGGAAAACTGGCTTTTAGTATGCCAATATATTAGTAAAGCGAATCGGCAATATCTTAAAAATGAAGGAATTAACTACCTGGATGCTTCAGGAAATTGTTATATCCAAAATGGAGGTTTGTTATTATATATTAATGATAAGCAAGTAGCTCCCCAAAGAAAATCAAATACGGGTAAGCTCTGGAAACCAACCGGATTACGATTGATTTTTACTTTATTGCTAAATCCAAATATAATAAATGAGCCATATAGGGTCATTGCAAAAGAAAGTAAATTAAGCTTGGGAGCAATTGGTGAACTATTGCATGAACTTGAAAAGGAAGAGTATTTTAACAGAAGTACTAATAAAATTGCTTTGGAAAACAGAGAGAAATTGCTTGATACATGGATGGAAACATACTTTGCTATATTAAGACCAAAATTAGTTCAAGGAAGGTTTCGATTTGCAACTCAAAAAGACCGCGAGAATTGGAGTAAAGTTCAATTAAATGAAGTGTATTGGGGTGGTGAGCCAGCAGGAGCATTACTTACAAAATACCTGTATCCCGAAAAATTCACATTGTATAGTAATATTCCTAAAGTAGAGGTCATGAAACAATTGCACATAGTTCCATCACCCGATGGGAATATTGAATTGCTCAAAATATTTTGGAATACACATAGTAACATGCAAACTCAATATCCTAACACAGTTCCTCCATTATTAGCATACACAGAACTTAATGCAAGTATGGATAGCCGGAATCGAGAAACTGCTGCAAAAATAAAATCCCAATATCATGTCTGATAATAATGAAATTAAATTAGAGCCGATTATAATCAGCATGCTAACAGAAATGCAAGCGGTATTTAGCAAGTTTGGTATTGATTATTTTTTAGTAGGAGCCTTTGCCAGAGATATACATTTTAGTAGCCAGCAAGAGAGTCTAAATTTCAGGAGAACAAATGATGTTGACCTTGCAGTATGTATTAATAATGAAGATCGATATAATGAAGTAATTGATGCTTTAGTGTCAACAGGATTATTTATAAGAGATGAAAAAGAAATCATCAAACTTTATTACAAAGAAGCTGTTGAAGTAGATTTAATTCCATTTGGAGAAATTGAAGATGATGAACGAGAAGTTAAACTCACAAAGCCAATTGCTTTTACTTTACAAATGCCAGGATTTGTAGAAGCGGCGGCATTTACTAAAGAAATATTATCCGGAACTCTAATCCTAAAAACCTGTCCTATTGAAGGTTTAATTATGCTTAAGCTCATAAGTTGGGATGATAGGCCGCAACGAACGCATGACGTTTCAGATATTGATAATATTATTGACGCTTACTTTGATTGGAATTCTAAAGAGATATATTCAGATCATATTGAGATTATGGATTTATATGATACTGATGACACAAAATTCTATTTACCTAAAATATCATCGCATGTTATTGGCAGAAAAATAAAAACAATGTTGGCTGGTTCCACTGAACTTTTAGAAAGAATCAAAAGAATATTAGTAAAAAAGCCCAATCCGAGATGGGAATCTATATTAAGAGGAATCAATGAAGTTACCGAAGAACCCGTTCAAGAATAAGTTTCAGTATGGAACTTAAATTTTAACTTAAAAAACTAAATTATTTCACCTTTTGCTTCACCTTGGGAGGTAAAATATATTTAACAGGCTGATTCATAGATAAATATAATGCAAGAGTCCATACCAGCAAATCTGCTCGCGACCTCGAAGGGATTCAGAAATGAGTCCCTTTTTTTGTTCCTAAAATCTGCAAACTTCCTATCAGTCATCTGACTGATTCAAATCTGCTCTTTTATCCACCGAACCCTAAGCTTAGGTGGAGCGACCTCAAGGGATTCGGAAATGAGTCCCTTTTTTTGTTTGTTCCAAAACCCTCAATCTGAGATCATTCTTCCCTTATGATACGATTTTCATCTTCTCTTCGATGTAATAAACTCAACTTTGTCAACTACTTATTGAAATAAGTTGATAATCAACTAAATCAGACATCATTTTTATTTTGTACTTTTAAAGCATATTTTCAAAAAATATATCGGTGCAGCAATTAGGACGGAAGTCTCTTCAAATAATTAAGTATTCTTTTCTTATTGTTGTGGTTTTGTTGGTGGTACTAATCACCTCTATTAATCTTCCTTTTGTTCATTCTTTTATCGTTAAACAAGCGAATAGTTATTTTAAGGATAATGGTTTGCCGATTCATGTCGGCTCGCTTTCGCTTTCGCTTTTAGGTAATGTTGAATTGAACGAAATTAAAATTATACCCCACACTGCCGACACAATTATTTATGCCGGCGATATTCAAATTGATATTCAAATGTTACCGTTGTTTTCAAAACGATTAATTGTCAATTCGGTTTCTGTTGAGGATGTTAATGTACGTCTCATCGTTGATAGTTCAGGTAAGTTAAATCTTATGGCTTTGTTTCCGGCTTCAACTAAAAGCGAATCTGATTCATCCGCAACTTCAACACCATGGGAAATTCAAGTTGATGAAGCTCATTTAAAAAATGTTCGCTTTTATTATAGTGATAGTACTAACGGTATTGTTTTTAATCAAGCTCTTGGTGTTGCCGATTTGAATTTCGACTTATTTTCAATTTTGAATAAACAGATTGATATTGATACTATTTTAATTGATAAAGCAATCGGTTCAATTGATTTGTGGAATGTAGAGAAGGAATCAGTAATGGAAGATTCTAACACCCCCACATGGAAATTTTCGGCAGGCAATATTGCATTGACAAATATTTTGTTTGATTACAAAAATTCTACTTCCGCTCAACAGGCAACTTTTAAATTGAACAAAGCCGATGTGGAAGTTAAAACTTTGGATTTAGATGAAAGAAACTTGATTGTCACAAAATTGAGTTTCAATAATCCACATATCGTATTCAAAGATTCGCAAAGCGTGAAAGTTGTTGTTGATTCTATACCACTGAACACACCTGAGAAAACCGATATGCCATGGACGCTCGCATGCAATCTGCTTGATATTGCAAATGGTTATTTTTTGTACGATCCCGGTACGGCAGCAACAGATTCTACACTCACTCAGTGGATGCCGGTGCAAGCGTTTAATACAAAAATCGAAAACCTGCTTTTTAGTTCCAATAAAATGGGATGTAACTTAAAACAGTTGGCGTTTTCGTTGAACAACAAAGCATTCGTACACTCAGGCGAATTGGTTGCTAGTGCTGATACTTTGTTGAATGGAAAAATCAAATTAAATATACTTGCCTCTGTTGATTATGAAAATTCATTGCACTATATTCAAAAAGATACTGTTGGTTTGTCCATGAATATTTCAGGCTCATTGAATAGTGTAATGATTGATGAGTTTAAAATAAAATCGTCTTCGGGGATGGAAATTGCTGTGGAAGGATATTTGAAAAATTTAGAAAATATTTCTGAAACCTACTACGAATTGTTGGTAAGAACATCGCCAATCTCACAGCATCAGTTACAAGGGTGGCTCTCAATAGTGAATCCTGAATTGCAATTGCCCGCATTTAGTCCTGCAAGTGTTTCCGGAAAAGTAAGCCAAACTCTAAAAATCCCGAATTTCAACTTAATAGTCAATAGTGAGACGGGAAGAGTAGGATTGAACGGGAGTTATAATTTGAATACCAATTACGCTAAACTTGATGCAACTGTTCTCAATTTAAAATTGAAAGAGGTGATGGGAGAAGGTTATCCAACCAACATATTTTGTTCACTTTCGTGGGATGGTGTTGTTGGAAATTTGAATGACTTGAACGGAAAGGGTGAATTAAGAATTGATTCGTTGCAATTCAAGGATGCAGTTGCCAGAGAAATTGATTTGTTGTTTGATGCTGAAAACAGTCTTTCTCATTTTAAGATTTTGGCAAACGATAGTGCCTTATCTTGCGCATTGAATGGTGAAATTCTTTTAGATAGCCTTAATTATCGAGGGAAATTAAATGGAGAATTTGGTATTAATAACAACCACCATGATTTTATTCCCGGGAATATCTCAGTAAATAGTTTTATTGATGCATCTTTTAACCTTGCTTCTGAAAATATTGAATCCTCTTTGGAATTATCCCGATTGGAATTCGGTAATGTAAATTCAGAATCTATGATTGATAGCCTTGTTTGGATTCTGAACATGGATCAGCAGAGTGTCAATTCTCAACTCCGTAGTGATTTTATTTCTGCGAACTTCGAAAGTTCTTCTTCCTTTACGGAATTGCAAAATGCCATTATAAATGGAAAATTCAATAAACTATTTAGTTGGGATTCAACAGCATTTATATCTAAGGAAAGTTTGGAGAATGTGCCTGAATTCAATTTCACCGTAGATGCTCAATATGATTCGATTTTTATGCTCCTGCTTCCCGATTCAGTTTTTTCTTATGATAATATGAACGTTAAAATGAGTAAGGTTCATGCAAAGCAAATTGTAGATTTGAAATTTTCTGTTGATAGTTTGAATTATTTTGGTGTGCGTAGCTATCGGCCCACGCTAGACTTTCAAGCCAATGAGAATGGTTTAAATGGTGTTCTTAATGTTGATAGCCTCAATGTTAGTGGCGTTTCAACAGGTAAAGTTCAATTAAAATTGGATGTGTTGCCTGATAAGATGGTAGGTTCTATTACTATCGACGACAGTAGTGACACTCCATTGTATAGACTAGGAGCAGAAGCAATGAAAGCTCAAAATAAAATTGCATTTACTTCTTCCGGTTCGGAATGGATATTAAATTCTGAAACATGGAAACTGGAACCACTTCAGTTTTTAACTTTGGAATTAGTACCTAATGATTTAGTTGCGGGATTAAATTTAAACACCAATGACTATAAAATTGAATTGAATGGAAGGTTGTCTGACAGTCTAAAATTGTCCATAAAGAATGTTCCAATCCATAAATTGATATCTCCACAGTTTATTTCTTATTTACCAAATGGAATTTTAAATGTTGATTTGGTTTATTCTGACAATGAAAAGCGGAATCTCGATTTTGATATTGCTGTTGATGATTTTAAATGGAATGGTATTAACATTGAAAGAATGCAATCCAACGGATTTTTCAATACCGATACTTTAGGTGTGATTAATAGCAAAATGTTCGCTATACTTGATGACTCTTCTTCTGTTTCAATAACTATTGAGCCGGGTTTAAATCCCGGGAAGAGTAACTTCAAAACCACTTTTAAAAAGATTCCGGCACGATTAAGCGAACCATTCATTCATGATTATGTCAATAATCTGGACGGTGCATTGAGTGGAGAATTTCTTGTTTCTAACGATTTTCAGAAGCCTGATTTGTCAGGGAAACTCATAATGGAATCAATAACCATGAATGTTGTGCCACTTAATTCCTGGTTCTCCATTCCTGATGATACAATTAAAGTCAGCGATAGTCATGTGTATTTTAATGATTTTGCAATTTATGATAGTTTAAATAAAGAACTTTTTGTAAATGGAAATTTAGCCTTCACGGAAGAGGAAGAAATTAAAGCTGATTTGAAAGTCACTACGGACAATCTGCTTGTAATGAATACAACTGTTAAAGATAATGAAGAGTTTTTCGGCAAAGTAATTATAAAATCTCAACTCAGTATTGATGGACCGGTAACGCATCCGGATATTAAAGGAAATGTGACCTTATCAAATGGCACCAATATTACCTATCGACAAGTGGATGATGTTACAGTTCAGGAAACTCAAAAAACTGTAAATTTTGTGAATTTGTATTCCGACACAACAAGTTCTATGGAGCTCTTAACTCGCATCAGAGAAATTTCAGATATGCCTTCTGTGCAAACAACTATAGAAATTGATCCTAAAAGTAGATTTAATTTTGACATTTATAGTGGATACGAAATACACATTTCAATATTAGGAAGTGGGCTGTTAAATTATTCACTTCTGCCAAACAATACAATGAGCCTTACCGGTAGATATGAAATTTCTGAGGGTACATCCAAACTGAAATTCTCAGGATGGCCCATTAAGAACTTTTTGATTTCAAAGGGCAGTTCTATGCGATGGGATGGTGATGTGGCCGATCCCGACGTAAATTTGGAAGCTACCAGCAAGGTTAAAGGTTCCTATGTAAATCCGGTAGATAACAAAACTCGTACAGTTGACTTTATCGTCTCCATGAAATTATCGGATCTCGTTTCGAAGCTAAAAATTACTTTTGACGTAAAGAGTCCGGATCAATATATCAGTAGTGTTTTAAGTTCACTTAGTGAAGATGAACTAATGCGGCAAGCTATTAATCTTTTGATTTTTGAGAGTATCAATCTACCGAATATCGAAAGTAATTCCAATTATTTGACTTCTCAGATAAATAGTTTCTGGGAATCGCAACTCAATTCGCTTTCTAAAACCTCGTTCAAAGGAGTGGATCTCTCTTTTGGTATCGATACATATCAGCAAGAAACGGCTTCTGGTGGCTCGGAAGAAAAAACAAGTCTTACTTACGAGATGGAACGAAAGATTTTGCATGATAGAGCTTCAGTTAAAGTTTCAGGAAGATTGAATGATTATTCTGAAGCCGGAGATCAAGGCAGCAACCTTTTGGAAAATTTTAGTATCGAATATGAATTGGATACAATGGATAGAAAATTTCTCAAATTATACACACGTCGTGATTATGAAGATATTTTAGATGGAGAAGTTACAAAATCCGGCGTAGGATTTATTTATAGAAAAACGTATCCTGATATTAAAAGTATTTGGAGAAGAAAGAAAGGCAAAGATTTAAGATGAGCATGCATTTGCATTTGAGACAAAATGTAATCCATTCTCCATGGTGGATATATGTTTTTGTGCTCTTCATTTTAAGCTCGTGCTCCAATACCCGTTTTCTAACAGGAGACCAAAAGCTTTATACAGGTAATGCAGCTGTGCAAATTGAGGGAAAAGATTCTGTGCAAAATTTAAATCAAATAAAAGAGAAAATACAAGAAATAACATTTTTTAAACCTAACAATTCACTTTTTGGGAAAAGAAGAATTTTACCTCCAACAGGATTGTGGGCATATAATTACTTAAAGCCAAAAAAAGAAGGTAAAAAAGGTGGATGGATGTACAGAAATTTTAAAAAGAAACCTATTTTAATTGAAACTGTGAACCCGGATGGAAGGACGAAACAATTAAAATCGTCACTTTTTGGAATGGGATATTTTAATTCTGATGCAACTTTCAAACTTATAGAAAAACGGAATAATTCGCGAAAAGCAAAAATTTTGTATACTGTTTATTTAGGCAAACCTTTTATTTTTAATAAAGTATTAACAACTCCACCAGTCGACTCTGTAGATATTTTCATCAATAGTTATGTTGAAAATATGAACATTAAACCGGGCGATGTTTTTGATGTAGATATTATTAAAGAAGAAAAGAAAAAAATATCTTCCCAAATTATTGAAAAGGGATACTATTATTTCGGAACAAATTATCTTGAATTTGATGTAGATACCACTATAGCTCCTTATCGCATAGATATGATGATTTCTAGAGACAGAAATACTCCCGTGTCTGTTTTGAAAAAATACACTATAGGAGAGATCAAAGTGATTTTTTCGGATGTGATTAATGATACATTAACTAAAACTGGTGTTGATACCATATATTTTGATGGGATTGTTATAATTGGCGCAAACGATTATTTAAAATCGCCGGTAATCCGTCGCTGTATACCATTTATATCGGGTGACTTGTATGCTACTTCCAAACATCAAGTAACAATAAAGCAGTTGAACAATTACGGAGTTTTTAAAAACGTGAAAGTGCAATTTGTTCCAGGTGACACATTAAATTATACACTTAATTTAGTTATTGAACTTGAAACAAAGGAAAATGTGAGTATGAATCTAGAAGGGTTTGTGCAAGCTAAATCAACAGGGTTTGCAGGGCCGGGGATGGAAGCATCTTTAACGCATGGGAATATTGGAAAATCTGCAAACAAACTTCAGTTGAAATTAACAGGTGGATTTGAATGGCAATGGGGGAATGAAACAGCAAATGATTTAGGTACTAATTCTTATAATGTTGGTATGAGTTCAGCATTTGTTTTTCCTAGAATTATTCTTCCATTTAATTTAGAAGCAAATCCTAATTTGTTATTGTCCAAAACTATTTGTGACTTTGGATTCGAATTCCTCAATAACGTGCGGTACTATAGAATGACTTCTTTTAACACAGCCTATAGTTATCAGTGGAAATTTAAACCAAAAGTTACACATATTTTTTCACCACTTAGAGTTAATATTGTAAATTTATTGGAAACAACAAAAGAATTTGATGAAATTGCAGATAGTAATATATATGTAAGTAAAAGTTTTGAAGAGCAGACAATTTTAGGGTTAACTTACTCCTACATATATGATAATACATTATTAAAACAAAATGGTTTTTATTTTCAGGGAACTATTGGTACTTCCGGCAATTTAGCAAATTTGATTAATCTTGCGCTGGGTAATTCGAGGCCATATAAAATTCTGGGAAACGTTTATTCACAGTTTCTCAAAACATCTGTTGATGTTCGTTATTACACCGGTTCATTAAAGGAGGGTTTCGTTTTCAGATTTTATTCCGGTATTGGATATTCATATGGCAATTCTATTGTTATGCCATACATAGAGCAATTTTATAGTGGAGGATCGGCTAGTATTCGCGCATTCCCTGCACGTTCATTAGGTCCGGGTAGTTATCAGTCCGAAGATTCCAACGGGATCATCGATCAAACCGGTGATATAAAAGGAGAGTTTAATGTGGAATATCGTTTTCCTCTGTCTGAAACTGTTTATCTGGCAGCATTCACCGATGTAGGAAACGTTTGGTTGTTGAATGAGGATGAATTTCGCCCCGGAGCAGAATTTTTATTAAACACTTTTACTGATCAACTTGCAATAGGTTCAGGATTGGGTTTGAGATTTGATTTCGACTTTTTTATTCTACGAGGTGATTTTGGATTTCCTGTTAGGTATCCTTATGAAAATGACTCACAAAATTGGGTGAAAGATTTCTCGGAATCAGTTTCTAATTTTACTTTCAATATCGCTATTGGATATCCATTTTAGAACAGAATTTTAATAGATAAAATTTCTAATTAACCCCTCGTTTGACTCACTTACCTCTTTCAATCCGGATTACACACTAAAAAAACAACCGTATTCACAACTGAATATGCAATCGAAATAAACAACTGAATCCACAAAAGAATAATCAATCGAAATAAACAACCAAATCCAAAATTGATAAACTATTGAATCAACTACTTAATTAACAATTGAACTAACAATTGAACTAACAATTGAACTAACAATTGAATTAACTAATTAATCAACTACTTAATTAACAATTGAACTAACAATTGAACTAACAATTGAATTAACTAATTAATCAACTACTTAATTAACAATTGAATTAACAACTGAATTAACAACTGAATTAACAACTGAATTAACGATTGAATTTATGATTGAAGAGATTTGCGCAAAGCATCATAGGCATTCTTCAAATTTTCGCCATACTCCTCTGCTTTCTCCGAAGTTTCCTCTTTCAAGGTATCTAAAAGTTGATCAAAATCTTTTTTAAATTTTTGTTTTTTTGATTCCACATTATCTTTCAAATCGAGGCGACCTAATTCGTATCTGATTTGAAGTACCTCTAATTTAAGACGGAATTTTTCAAGTTCATTCTGAATTTTCAAGCGAGCATCATAAGATAATTCGTTTTTGGTGTTTCGAATATCGTGCTCGATACTGTTAATACAAATGTTAATTTTATCTTTTTGTTCTTCATAAGCATCAAGCGCCTCGGCTTTTCCAAGGGCAAGTTGAAGTTGAAGTTCTTCAATGTTGTGCTTAACCGATTCGGTCACTTCTTTAGTTTCCGATTTTAACTCTCCTGAAATTTCATGAAACGATTCGCGCAATTCTTTTTTCATATCCTCGAAAAGATCGGCACCATTCATTTTGCCGAGTGAAATCTTAACTCTTAATTCATCAAGCTCTGTTTCGGCTTTGGTAATAAGTTTTCCTAATTTGTCTTTGAAAGATTTTGTTCCCATGACTTGCAAATTAATTTAATTTAAAAGTACCAATTAATTTCGAATTCATCAATGATTATTATCGTGGGAAAACGTAAACTGTTGAGAGATAGAGTGCTAAATCAATAATTCGAAACTACTCTGTCATATTTTGACTACATCCGGAAACCATTTCTGCAATTTATCAATGCTTCTGAAAAAGCTAAATTTGTTTGAAATATAAAATCAATTGTTAAAATAGAAAACAAATTGTGCTATCGATAATTATTTTTAATAATTGAAACTACTTTGCAATTGATTTCTTTAAAGAATTTATTTTTTCTTCCTTCCCGAAAGTTCTTTATTATGACTTTTCAACACTGCAATAATTTCATCCTTCAGTTTGTTTTCGGTGGTGAGTTTTTCTATTTCTGCTTTAAGCAATTTCACTTCAGAAGAATTTAAATTGTAATCTCCAACCGGTTCATCTGATGCATACGATAGCATTTCCGGAGAAACTTTTAGTGCCTTGCAAATACTCATTAAAGTATCATGATTCACCTTTCCCGTCGATTCAATATGAGTGATTAACGGCCGCGCTTTGTGAATTAGGTCAGCTAGGTGCTGTTGCGTCCAACCTTTGATTACTCTGAAATGCCTGATTTTTTTTCCTACATGCATGATACATGCGAAAGTGAATTTTATTTTATTGTCATTTTGCTTATTATATTGACATTATGCTAATTTTGTAATCGAATTGTTTTTTAGGTTTAATTTTTAAAAGAATTTTTATGAATATAGATGATGTTGTTAAGGCAGGTATTCTGCATTCTTGTTATCCCAATTGCGGGTTTAATACTCAAAATGAACTCGTTTTAATTGAATCCTCCCAGCAAGGTGAAATCATAACTGTCGATTACTCAACCCTTTTCATAGGGAATGCTATTACTTTTGACTGTGATTGTGGTTGTAACGGCTGCCGGAATTTGATTAGGGGCTTCGATCAATTGCCGGTAATACTTCAAGAAAAGTACCTTAAATTAGGGGTTGTATCGAAAGAAATATTCAATAAGGATTGAAAATCAATATGTTATTTCTAAACTTTCTCCCTAAACTTATATGTTTCGGCTTTTAAATTGTAGAATTTCAATAGCATAATGGTAATTGTTGATTATGAGTTGGTTATATTGGTTCAAGAAATTAAATCTGATCATTTTTGATTTTATACCATATGATCAATAAAGTATGTTACCTAAAATAGGTAATGACTTTTATTTCGGGTTTAAAGCCTTTCAAAAACGGCGTCAGTCGCTAAAAATCTCCTATTTTTCACTACCTTCGCACCTCCTTTTTAAAAGATGAATTATCCCGAATATAAAAAGCTCGATCTCCCTCAAATAGGGAAGCAGGTACTCGAAAAGTGGCTGAAGGAGGACGTATTTACCCAAAGCATTTCATCCCGCCAAGGTAAACCGGCTTTTACTTTTTATGAGGGGCCGCCATCTGCTAACGGTTTACCCGGAATCCACCATGTGATGGCTCGGGCGATCAAAGATATTTTTTGTCGTTATAAAACACTCAAAGGTTTTCAAGTGGCACGTAAGGGCGGTTGGGATACTCACGGTCTTCCTATCGAATTGAGTGTAGAAAAAACACTTGGCATTACCAAAGAGGATATCGGAAAAAAAATTTCCATCGAAGAGTATAACAAAGCGTGTCGCCGTGAAGTGATGAAGTATAAGGAAGTTTGGGATGACCTCACTCGTAAAATGGGATACTGGGTCGATCTTGATAATCCTTATATCACTTTTGAAAATAATTATATTGAATCGGTGTGGAGTTTATTGAAGCAACTTTATGAAAAAGATTTGCTTTACAAAGGTTACACCATCCAACCCTATTCACCTGCTGCAGGAACCGGTTTGAGTTCTCACGAATTGAATCAACCCGGCACCTATAGAAATGTAAAAGATACTTCCGTTGTTGCACAATTTAAAGTCAAACGTGAAACGAATTCTGAATTTCTTTTTAATGGTGTAGATACTGATTTGTATTTTCTTGCATGGACTACAACTCCTTGGACGCTGCCTGCTAACTGTGCACTTGCTGTTGGTGAGAAGATAACTTATGTGCTTGTAAAAACTTTCAATCCTTATACGGGATTGCCTGTAACAGTTATACTTGCAAAGGATTTAGTTTCAAAATATTTTTCTGCTAAAGCGGAAGAAATTTCTTTTGATGATTTTAAAACCGGTGATAAATTAATTCCTTATCAAATAGTTTCTGAATTCCGCGGAAGCGAATTAAAGAATGTAAACTACGAGCAACTAATGCCGTATGTGCAACCCGATGGGAAAGCATTTACTGTTATCATAGGTGATTTTGTTACTACTGAAGATGGAACAGGTATCGTTCACACCGCTTCAGTATTTGGTGCCGATGACTTTAGAGTTGCCAATGCCAATGGAATAAGTTCCATAATGGTTAAGGATGAAACAGGTACGCTCACACCGTTAGTTGACAAGAGAGGTAAGTTTGTTAAAGAAGTAACCGACTTCGCGGGTGAGTATGTGAAAGAAGAGTATCTCACCGATGCTGAAAAAGAACTAGAAAAAAAGAAACAGGGCCGCGATAAATACCTTTCGGTTGATGAACGCATTTCTATAAAATTAAAAACCGAAAACAAAGCATTTAAAGTAGAGCGTTACGAACACTCCTATCCGCATTGCTGGAGAACCGACAAACCGATTTTATATTACCCGCTTGATTCCTGGTTCATTAAAACTACTGCCTGTAAAGATCGACTCATTGAACTTAATAAAACCATCAATTGGAAACCGGAATCTACAGGCACCGGACGTTTTGGTAATTGGCTTGAAAATTTAGTAGACTGGAATTTAAGTCGATCACGTTTTTGGGGCATACCTCTACCGGTATGGACATCAGAAGATCGTTCTGAGCAAATTTGCATTGGCTCGGTTCAAGAATTGCACAATCATCTTGCGAAAGCAAAAGAAGCAGGTGTTGAAAATAAATTTGATACTGAATCGGAAGACTTCGATTTACACCGCCCTTATGTTGATGATATTGTTTTAGTTTCCGCAACTGGAAAAAAATTATACAGAGAATCGGATCTCATTGATGTATGGTTCGATTCAGGTGCTATGCCTTATGCGCAATGGCATTATCCTTTTGAAAATCTCGATGAATTTCAAAAATCTTTTCCTGCAGATTTTATTGCTGAAGGTGTGGATCAAACTCGTGGATGGTTTTTTACTTTGCATGCTATTGCCGTAATGTTATTTGATTCCGTTGCTTTTAAAAATGTAGTTTCAAACGGATTGGTGCTCGACAAAAATGGAAATAAAATGTCGAAACGATTAGGTAATGCTGCCGATCCTTTTGAAACAATTGAGAAATATGGTGCCGATGCTACGCGTTGGTATCTGATATCTAATGCTCAGCCATGGGATAATTTGCGCTTTAATGCGGATGGAATTACAGAGGTGCAACGAAAGTTTTTCGGAACACTTTATAATACATATTCCTTCTTTGTTCTTTATGCGAATATTGATAAATTTAATTTTACAGAACCAGAAATAACAGTTGCAAAACGTCCTGAAATAGATCGCTGGATTTTGTCGGAACTTAACTCACTTATTAAATTTGTTGATGAGTGCTATGCCGATTACGAACCGACAAAAGCAACTCGTGCAATTCAAACTTTTGTTGATGAACATTTGAGTAACTGGTATGTTCGTTTATGTCGTCGTCGTTTTTGGAAGGGTGATTACTCCTCCGATAAAATTGCAGCTTATCAAACTCTTTATCGGTGTTTGGAGGTAGTTGCTCAATTAATGTCGCCTGTTGCACCATTTTATGCCGATCAATTATTCAACGATTTAAATTCAATAACTAAAAGACAATCGGTTGATTCTGTACATCTTTCTGAGTTTCCTATTGCGAATGATAAACTAATCGACAAATCATTGGAAGAGCGAATGGAGCTTGCTCAAAAAGTTTCTTCGATGGTTCTGGCACTTCGTAAAAAAGTAAATATTCGCGTTAGACAACCCTTGCAAAGGATGATGATTCCGGCGACAGAAGCCGGATTGGTGGAGAAGCTTGAATCGGTAAAATCCCTTATTTTATCGGAAGTGAACGTTAAAGAAATTGAATATATTAATGACACCGTTGGAATATTAACAAAGAAAATTAGACCCAATTTTAAGGTGTTAGGTAAGAAGGCCGGACCGCTTATGAAAGCATTGTCGGAGCTAGTTGTAAAAATGTCGCAGGACGATATTGCAGCCCTGGAATTATTGGGGAAATTTATCCTTACAATTGACAATCAGCAGTTTGAACTTGTTTTGGAAGATGTAGAAATTCTTTCCGAGGATATACCGGGATGGGAAGTGAATAGTGAAGGTAAACTAACTGTGGCCTTAGATGTTACACTATCCACTGAATTGAAAGAAGAGGGAATTGCCCGCGAATTAGTTAACAGAATCCAGAATATCCGCAAAGATAAAGGGTTTGAGGTGACCGATAAAATTACCGTGAAAATTAAAAATCACGAATTGATCCGGAAGCCTGTCGCAAACAATTTAAACTATATTTGCAATGAGATACTTGCTTCATCACTCAATTTGGTCGATGACCTCGATGAGTCGGGAAGCATTATGATAGATGTTGATGAAAATATTCAAGTATTAACCAGTATAAATAAAATTTCCCATGGCAGCTGAAAAATCAGAAAAAAGTCACTACAGCGACAAAGAATTACAAGAATTCAAAAAAATTATCATAAAGAAATTAGATGACGCGCGAAAGGAACTCGTCAATTTGCAGTCTGCCTTGAACAGCGCAAACGAACATGGTACCGATGATACAGCGAGTACTTTTAAGGTTTTGGAAGATGGTTCAGATACTCTTGCGAAAGAAGAAGCAGGTCAATTGGCTGCGCGTCAGAAAAAATTTATTGAGCAGCTAGAAAACGCCCTTATCCGTATTGAAAATAAAACCTATGGAATTTGTAGGGTAACCGGAAAGTTGATCCCGAAAGAACGTTTACGCGCAGTTCCACATACTACACAAAGTATGGAAGCTAAGTTGCAACAGTATAAAGACTAAAAACCAGTTCTTGGTTCTTTGGTTTTTTAGTTCATTAGTTCAAGTCTTACAGTCGCGTTTAGGTTAATTTACTTGTAGTAATAATCATTTGCTTTTTTCAAATAATTGAAGTCAATAAAATTTCTTTGTAAATACTATTCCTGGAATATTTGACTTCAATAATCAAAATAATAAACCAACAAACTAATAAACCAATAAAGTAACTTATCGACAAGCTCAGGTCAAGCAAACTAAAAAACTAATGAACCAAGAAACTAATTAATTTTGAAGAGGCCTATACTTATAATATTTTTGGTATTGCTTGTTGATCAGATTCTCAAATTCTGGATCAAGACCAACATGTATTTAGGTCAGGAGTTTGCTATTGCCGGCGATTGGTTTATTATTCATTTTACTGAAAATAATGGAATGGCATTCGGGATGGAGTTTGCCGGTGAGTTTGGTAAATTATTTCTGAGTGTGTTTCGAATTCTTGCTTTGTGTGGTATTGGATGGTACCTTCATTTATTAGTGAAACAGAAAGCGCACCACATGCTGGTTTCAGCAATAGCATTAATTTTTGCAGGCGCAATGGGTAATATAATCGATAGTACTTTTTATGGAGTACTATTTTCATCAAGCGAATTTCAAATGGCACAACTTTTCCCCTCTTCAGGAGGCTATTCTTCTTTGCTTCACGGAAAAGTTGTGGACATGTTTTATTTTCCTGTTTTGAAAGGATATTTCCCCGACTGGTTTCCAATTTGGGGTGGCGAATACTTTGTGTTCTTTCGCCCTGTCTTCAACATCGCGGACGCTTCCATCAGCACCGGTGTTGCATTGATCATTCTTTTTCAATCAGCAATTTTTAAAGAGCACAAAAAAGATACAGTGATTAGTGATTAGTGACCAACTGCCTGCCACGGCGAAGCAGGCAGGTGACAAGTCCAAAAGTGGGATAGTAAAATTATAAAAAAATAAATTCTTGCCGTCCCACTGTTCCCGCTTTGCGGAATTTGCAATTCCACACCAAATAAATTTCGGAGATTTCCGCATCCCGTCGTGCAAAATTTGCAATTCCGTACCAATTTAATACCCGCCGTGCGGAATTTGCAATTCCGCACCAAATAAATACAGGGGATTTCCAATCCCCGAAAACATTCTCAAAGAATTAATCATTCATTTAAATAAAATTTTTCTGGGACACAGGGAATGCTTACAAGTGAAATGTAAAAATTATAATTAATAATCAAACGTCTGTGAAACCGTTTTCGTAAAATCCCCCTTAAACCGTAAATCATTATAAAAATCTTGTTCAGGTAAGTAGTATATTCTATTGCCTGTCAATATAGAATCACGCAGTTGGGTTTCGTCGGCATAATAAAGATAAGTTACGTTTGGATTTGGGTTTTCCAATGCAAAATAATTCAATTCATTCTGCCACCATCCGGCAATGATTACAGTTTTTTCTTTTGTAGATTCCAAATTTTTCACAACACTTTTTGCATAGTCTATTTTTTGTTTTCTCTTGGTATCATCAGCAATTACCGGTCCTGATAAAAGATCAATTGAAACAGGAGTTTCTCCAATTGTTGTTCGAACGGCAAGCGCCGAATTTTTACTTCCCCGCAAAGGGTTATCTAAATTTATTCCTAAAAAAAAACTTGAAACAATCATCGCCCCAGCAAAACTCCACATCACTTTTCGGGAAAGCAAAATTGAAAGTATGATGATAATAAAAGGAACCATTGGCAAAACAAATGCCGACTTTTGAGGAATTTTGAGGAAGGAGTAGGTGTATAAAAGTATAGTTAGTGCACTTGATAGAAATATTGGAAGTGCTTTTTTCTTCTCGTTGACTGTCAGTTTTATATATGCAAAAAAACTGCCTGCTGCCGCAACTGCCACAGCCACCAAACCTATTACCCCCCAAGCACCAACTGTTCCCTTATAAATATTTTTTAAAAATGGGGGATAGGGAAAGTATTCGTAATAGGTGAAGAAGGATGTTCCGTAGATATACAATGCCGGAAAGAAACAGAAGAGTGCAACTATTGTTGTTATTCCTCCAAGAATGATTGCATTCCGTAAAGACTTATGCTCAAAATAAATTAATACTGCAAAAGGAACTACCATAGCGCCGACAGTGATCCTGAATCCGCACGCGACTCCTAAAATAATAGCTGCTAAAATAATTTTTCTACTTACAACAAAATACAAAGCCATCAGGACTAATGACAACGCCCATGTATAATCCATAATGTTGGTGCTGTTAATGTAAAATGCAGGAACAAATGCCAAAGCAATACCGGCAGGAATTACATTTCGTATGTTCCATAACCGTAAGGTGAACATAAAAAACAATACGCCAATGGAAGAAATAATTGCTGTAAATAGATTTAATAGCCACGATGGAAAATTCCACACCAGCGAAAGCAAGTATTCTTGTACAGGATGACCCGGTAATCGAGAGACTTCATAAATTCCTGTGAGAGAAATATTGCGTGCTACTAATATAAGTCCCCACGCATCTTCTTCAGAACCATAACCCGAAAAAAGAAACGGGATTCTCGAAATAAAAATAACCAGGGCAACAAGAATCAACGACTTGTTGTTTTCCTGTCGCATATTCATTAGCTGGAGGGTTTTGCGCCTATTGTTTCAACAGCTTTTAAATAGGTTTTGTCGACATTTAGCAGGATCGGATAAAACCCCTCGTTTTTAAATAGCTGACGCGATATAAATGCTTTTAATTGATTTTTTAGGTACGGTGCTGCATCATTAATTTCAGATTCACTCTTCTTTATGTTTTTTGCCACCGCTGCTCTCACAAAAGTTTCGTACATAGCACGATCAACATTAAAATTTTTCGCAAATTCAGCGAAAGATTTATAAACTTTTAATAAATCAGCACGTTGGTCATCAACAAAATTGTACGCGAATTCACTAATGAGACCGGTGTTGATGGTTTCAATTAAGAAAGTGTTGTTTCGACCGGTTGTATCAATTGGAACAAAAATATCGGGCATGATACCACCTCCGCCATAAACAATTCTTCCTCCCGGAGTTTTAAATTTTAATGAATCCGGAAAATGTATAGAGTCGGCCGTTAGTAATTCGTTATGATCAAATCGTGAATTGAGTTCGTTGTTATATTCATCGTACCCTTCTTTGTAGGGCTTTTGAATACTCCTTCCGGTAGGTGTATAATATCGGGCAATTGTAAGTCGTAATGCCGAGCCATCCGGCAATACAGTTTGTTCTTGCACCAACCCTTTCCCAAAACTTCTTCTTCCCACAATAGTGGCGCGGTCCCAATCCTGCAAAGCACCTGCAAGTATCTCAGATGCCGATGCCGAGCCCTCATCAATAAGCACCACTACTTTTGAATTTTCAAATTCACCTATATCAGTTGCTTCATAACTTGTTCTTGGTCGTGATTTACCTTCGGTGTAAACAACAGTTTTTTTATCAGCTAAAAATTCATCCGCAAGTTTAGTAGCCGCATCCAAATACCCTCCCGGATTTCCTCTGAGATCGATAATTAGTTGAGTCATGCCTTTCTTTTTCAAGGCAACAGAAGCTTGCATAAATTCATCGTATGTTGTAGCAGCAAAACGACTAATTTTAAAATAACCTGTGCTATCGTTCACCATGAAAGATGCATCGAGAGAATAAATAGGAATTTTTCCACGTGTAATAGTAAATGATAAAAGTTTAGGAACCCCACGACGCAAAATTTTTACATCTACTTTAGTGCCCCCCGGCCCACGCAACTTCTGCATGACCTCTGAGTTGGTAATATTTATTCCAGCTACAACGGTATCTTCTACCTCTACAATTCTATCGCCTGCTTTAATTCCCACACTCTCGGAAGGGCCTCCGGAAATTGCGGAAACAACAAGAATAGTATCCGACTGTAAATGAAATTCAACACCGATCCCTTCAAAATTCCCTTCTAGAGGTTCGTTTGCCGATTTTAAATCTTCGGCAGGAATGTATGCAGAATGAGGATCGAGCGATTGCAACATTTTTTCAATAGATAAATTCACCAACGCATTTCTGTCAACTGTATCAACATATTCTTGTTGAATGTAACTCAATACATCCGAGAATTTATTAAATTGATTGGTGTTAGGTGCAAAGATGGATCGTTCGCGAATGAATGGAACATTGAGCATGTTGCCCAGATATAATCCAATTGCCAACACAATTGCAAATAACAGTGGCAGGTAATAATTTCTTTTAATCGGTTTTTCGTTTTCCATAATCAATTATCCCTTAACAACTCAAGGCTGAGGTTGGTATTGCTGTACATCAACATTAAAACGGCGTAAAAATTCCACGCCTTCATCAATTTCAATTCCTTTATACTTTGCATACGATTCAAAAAACAGAACTTTACGGATGCCCGTAGTGAAAATTATTCTCGCACATGCTAAACATGGAGATAAAGTCACATAAAGCGTAGCTCCTTCAATGAGCGAATTATTTTTGGCAGCATATAAAATAGCATTTTCTTCGGCATGGATCGCCAGAGAGCAGCCACCTTTTCTATCGCGGGCACATCCATGTTCCGGCCATTCTTCATCACAGTTATGGGTTCCGGCCGGAGGACCATTATACCCCAATGAAATAATGCGGGTGTCTTGGGTAAGAACAGCCCCTACCTTAATTTTAATACAATGTGATTTAAGAGCCAGCTTTTGTGCCAATTCCATATAAATATCGTCGAATGATGGGCTTTTCATAATTTTAAGAGGTCAAAGATAGCAACCAATTTGAGATTGTGCATTGGTTTTGTAAATAGTCTGATAATGAAAAGAATATAACGCAAACGAAACGAAAAAGTTTTATTTATCCATAGTCGACACATTCATGTGTGATTAAGGGTATAGTTGAATAAAAAAAGAGGAATCAACTGACCTCGACAGTTAATTCCTCTTTCGGAAATGTTAATTTCTTATGATTACTTTACAATTAAAATTTCACCACTTTTTCTTTCAATAAAGTTGATTGACCACTTTTAACTTCTACCAAATAAATTCCCGGTGAAAGATGGTTTAGTAATGGACTCGTTGTGCCCTGAACTTCTTCGCGTAAAATACTTTTTCCAACAACATCGGTTATTATCCAGGTTGTGGTTGTAAATGTTGAAGTAATGGAAAGTGATTCATTAAATGGGTTAGGGTAAAGGCTGTGGCCGGATGTTGTATTTTCTACTTCATTCAAACCAACGGTAATGCATAATACACTGTTGCTTCCCGATGTTGAAGTTGCCGCAGCTACCCATGTTCCGGAATTTGAAAGCGCTGAATTTACAGGGCCTAAGACTGATGGAGCTGTTGTAATAGCTGGAGAAGAAGTAACAGCCAATGCAGTTTCATTACAACCACTCACGCCTACGCTGTCGGTTTTTACAATGACTAAATCAGCACTAGAACCTGAAAATACATACCCTGTTAGTGCATAACCACCATCCCATGTTTTAGTAAGTCCGGCCGACATATATTCCGAACCGTTACCCGGTGTGTATCTTTTTGCCCATTGCATATTTCCTGAAGAATCAGTTTTCATTATCATCAATCCTTGTTGGGATCCGGACAAGTTCGATGTATAACCTCCAACTGCATAACCAAAATCATCTCCTTCAGCAATGGCTGTTGCTGTAAGGCTGTTTCCTGAGCTTGTGTATTGATTGATCCATGGCGTTCCCGCAACACCAAAGGGAGGTGTGCTGTAAATGGCTATTGCTGTTCCGGTAGGTGCTCCAATTCCCGACGTTCCGGTTGCCACATTATATCCTGAGGCTGTTCGAATGGCGTCGATTGAATTTCCGGAACCCGACAATTGAACATTAGACTGCCCAACAAAAATTCCTGTTGAGTCGGCATACAACATCATGTCCACTGCACCGGTCACAATTAATTCATTAGGCCCAACAATTTTTCCTTTCATGGAAGTGTTTGGAAAAACCGGAGACATAAACCTAGCGCCGAGTAAAATTCCTGAGGGGCTCAAACGCAGTACCGCTGCCTTGGAGCTTCCAATTACAGATACTCCTGAGATTAGAAAATTTCCTGACGGTAATTCAATGCATGAGTTCCCATAGTCATTCGTAGCAATTCCGTAGGAACGTACCCATGATGTATCACCGTTGGCATCTGTTTTTACCACAAAAAAATCTTGGTTCTGTGAACTCACTGCAATATATCCAGTAAGTAAATATCCGCCATCACTCGTTTGTGTAACAAAGTTTCCGGTTTCGGTTTGTGTAGGTGTGCCATATTTCTTTTTCCATTGAATGGTACCGGCTTTGTCGATTTTCACAATAAATGCATCGGTGGTAGTAGGTGATGAGGCTGAACCACATACCACTAAACCACTATCACTTGTTTGTTGAACATTTCCTGCCAACTCAAATCCTCCAAAATCAACTTTAATTTGGTATCCTATCGATTGAGCCGATACTGAAAGCTGTGTTAATACTAGTAAGGCAAATGTTAAATATTTCATGTTTTATTTTGGTTTGCACAAAGGTAATCATACTCGGATGATATTGAGTAACAATTACATGTAGAATTATTTTTACATGCTATTTCCTTTGTAGTAGTAAAAACAGTACTGTTTAAAACACTTGTTAATATATTTAATCAGGAATGGAATCCGTATCGATTAAGTTATTTACATTAGTAAAAAAAAATACGATGAAAAGAACACTTACTAATATTGTTATTGCTTTGGCATTTCTAGGATTTCATTCAAAATCTTTGGCACAATGCGCTATCGATTCAACACAAACTGTTGCAGGAGTTTATCCCGATACGCTTCCGGTGGCAACAGCAAATTTACCCTACACCGTTGATGTAACATTTGTGATGCTTACCGATACTCTTGGCCTCACCATTAACAATTACCAAATAGCCAATGTGGTTGGGCTGCCAATTGGAATTTCATGGCAGTGTAATAATTTTGCTAATGGATGTAATTACGATCCCGCTGTTTCAATTTATGGATGTGTTGCATTAACCGGCACTCCGGTAATTCCGGGCAGTTATGTGATGACGGTGACGGTCATTGCCGATGTGCAGTTAGTGGGCCAGCAGAGTATCGATTTTGATGTACCTTTTACCGTGGATCCGGGCACAGTTTCTAATCCAGGGTTTAGTATGCAAAATTCGTTGGGATGCGCTCCACTCTCTGTAGATTTCACAAATAATAATCCGGGACAACTTTCCTATTTGTGGGATTTTGGAAATGGGACACAGAGTGTTTTAGAAAATCCTCCTCCTCAAACTTATACGCTGCCAGGCACGTATGTGGTTACTCAAACAGTCACTCCCAACTTAACACCATCATGGTATCTTACCAATGTAACTGTATCATCAATACCCGATAATTATGGTGGCATCATTGATTCACCGGATATGTATTTTCTATTGTACGATTCAATGGGAGTAGAGGTGTATGATTCACGACCTGCAATCAATAATACTCAGCCCCCTGTTTCATGGGTAACTCCAAACATTCCTTTGATCGATGGAAATTATGTGCTCCATGTGTGGGATGAAGATGGGGGTTTGTTTGGTGCTGATGATGATTTGGGTGAAATATCATTCGCCGGAAACGGAGTATCCGGAACAGCAACAGGAACAGTAAGTGGTGCATCAGGAACATTAACCGTCGACTATACCATTTTTCAAACACCTGTTGTTCCTTTGGTTGCAACGGATACCATTTACGTTTATGCAACACCGTTAGTTCCTTCAATTACTGCTTCGGGTCCATTAACAATTTGCGAAAACGATTCTATTGTATTAAGTATTGATGACACTGTAAATCAAGTGCAGTGGTACGATACTACCGGGATTTTGGCAGGAGCAAATTCAATCTCTTATATGCCTCTTGCAAGTGGCGTTTACTATGCTGTTGTTACCTCGCCTGATGGATGTACTTCAAGTTCAGTAACAACAACAGTCACCATAAATCCATTACCAATTAAGCCAACATTTTTTGTTGTTGGAAATGTTTTTACAACAGGAGTTACAGGTTTAAATTTGCAGTGGTATTTTAACGGTGCAACAATTTCCGGTGCAACCGGAAATTCAATAACGGCAACAGCAAATGGAACCTATCAACTTTGTGCTACCGATGTGAATGGATGTGAAAATTGTTCCGATACACTCGTATATGTTGGAGTTGGATTAGACGAATTAGCTCAACGCGGATTTCAATTATATCCAAATCCTTCGGATGGAAGGTTTACAGTTTTATTTAGCACAGATGACAATCGCCAATTGACCATTTTTGATGTTGTTGGAAAATTAATCGAAACAAAAGATCTGAAATCAACTTTCCAATATTCGCACGTAAACTACTTAAAATCAGGAATTTATATTATTGAAGTGGAGGAAAATGGGATTAAATACCGAACTCGGTTTGTTGTTCGTTAACTGTTTCAGGTTAATTATTGTTTAAAATTCTGATAATGAGCTAAAAATGAAAATTTGTAGGTGGATTAGTATTTACTAAAAACTAAGAATTAACTGAAATTCGCTTCTTGATGTAACCTAAGGTGTAAAATAACAGTTTCAATAAAATTAAAGAAACCATTTGAATGCATGGAAAGGAAAATTCCCACCAATGAACCTGTAATGAAAGTAGACAGGCACAAAAATTTGTCTCAAAGCGAACTCATAAATGAATATGTTTCGAAAGGGAAGCCTGTAATTTTAACGGAAGCTGCATTGCCATGGAAGGCCATCGAGAAGTGGACCCCGGAATTTTTTAAAACTAATTACGGTCATATTGAGAGATCGGTAAACGGTAAGAAAATTAAAATGGCTGATCAAATTGAGATGTTGTTTAATTCTACCGCCGAAAACCCTGCACCTTATCCATATAATTTTAATATGGAAAATACCTTTCCTGAATTGATCAGTGACACTTTGCCCAGATTGGTTTATGGCAAATCAGATAGAATTTTAAATTCATTGATGCCCAAGGCTCTTATTCAACGGACTCAGGTACATGAGTTATTTTTTGGTGGATGCGGTGGGGTATTCCCTTTGCATTTTGACGAATTATTCATGCATACTCAAATCACTCAAATTTATGGAAGGAAAGAATTTTATATGTTTCCTCCCGAGCAGGAGAAATTTTTGTATCCTGAAGTGAACCATTTCAAAAGATCTCAAATAAGTAATATTTTCAAAGTGGATATTGAAAAATTTCCATTGTTTACCCAGTCTACTCCTGTTGTTGAAATGCTCAATCATGGAGAAACACTGTTTTTTCCTAACCGATGGTGGCATACTACACTCATGCCCGGACCATCTATCACTTATGGCAGTTCACATTTGAATAAGCATAACTGGAATTTATTTCTTTCCGATTACTACCGCTTCTTTAAAACCACAACACCAATGAAATCGGCGATATTATATTCTTACGGAAAAGTGTTAGGAAAGGTGATGGACGCCCGTGAAAATTTAACATAATCTTTTGGAAAAGCAGTGTATTGATTGATTAATTATAAACTATACTTGCATAAAAAAACTTTTAATAGTAATTGTTATTTCATTTTGCAACTATTGTTCTGCTTTTAATCATACAAGTGTTAACTGTTTGATTATTATAACAACAAAAAAAACTATTATAAACTGAGTATCTGAAGCAATACATACATAAACTTATTCTATGAAAATCATTAAAGATCTTATTAAACGCACCCTTCAGGTAGATCCCTATTCGCGTGTTACCCCTTTAAACAACCTCATGTATGTAGGTTCGGTTAAGCATGGATACCACATTCCAAATAATTTCTTAAATAGTAATTCTGTTTGTTATTGTGTAGGAGCCGGTGAAGATATTTCATTCGATGTTGAGTTGGTTCGCCTGTTTGGATCCAAGGTTTTCATTATTGATCCTATGCCTTATGCCAGAGAGCATTATGAAAAACTGATGGAGCTCACCAACAAGGGAACCGATTTCACAATTGATAAGGGCAAGTTTGCTTACACCTACAAATCAAAAAAAGAAGATTTCGATAAAATTACCTATCTTGAAACAGGTATCTGGAATGAAAAGAAAATAGTAAAGTTTTACGACCCTGCAAAAGATAATTATGCAGGGCATTCAATCATAAATCTACAAGCAACAGAAACCTATATAGAGGCTCCGGTGGACCGTCTCGTGAGCATTATGAAGGAACACAAACACAAATCAATTGATTTGCTCAAGCTTGAAATTGAAGGATCAGAATATACCGTTATAGATACTATTGCTGAAGACAAACCGGATATTAAAATTATATGTGTTGAATTTGATGAGTTTTTTCACGCAAAGGATTCAAAATATTTGTGGAACATAAAACGTTCGGCAGATCAACTTTTAAAAATCGGATATAAAATTGCTCACACAACTCATCAATATAAGAGAACGTTTATTCATAAGGATCTTTTTAAGGAATTGAAGAAGAAAGAATAGTAAATTGAGCAAGAGTAATTGATGTTTTTTATCGGCTGAATTGGATATTATGAGTTTTATAGATTGCTTAAATCAGGAATAACCACTCGTTTTCTTCCCTCATAAATAATTTTTCCTTTAGCTTCGAACGAATTAATTGTTTCTGTAACGGTTTGTCTGGAAGCCGCAATATAGTCTGCAATTTCCTGGTGTGTAAGAAGCATATCCATTTCAGCTTTGGTACCTTTTATGGTTCCTGAATATTTGGCATAACGTTTAAAAAAATCGGCAACGCGTGTTCTCACATCTTTAAAAATAAGATCTGAATATTTGTTTCTAAACGAAAGCAGTTTGTCGCCCATGTAAGTATTGTATTTCGTCGACAATTCGGGGTGTTGACTGAGCACCAGCTTAAATTTATCAACTTCAAAACTGCAAATTCTGGCAGATTCACTTAGCACTTTTGCATATTCACCAGAAGTGGCTGATGGTTTATTTTCTGAAAATGTTAAATGGCCAAATATATCATGTGTGGTTAATATTTCAGTAATAATTTCTTTGGCAGAATCATCAGTGTAGCAAATTTTAAGAGTTCCTTCCTTAATTGTGTACAGCCTTTTAATCTCAGAATCAGAAAAAAAAATTAGATCGCCCTTTTTGCCATTTTTAAAATTGGAAATGATACATAAATCAGAGATGTCCTCATCCGAAAGGATTTCGAAGAGGTCATGGTTGCGGAGGTGCCAGAATTGGGTAGGGTTGGTCATCGATTTAATTAAAAACATAAAATTACTCAAAATCGTATAAATTCATCTTTTTTCATACTTTTGCATCCCCTTCTTAGTATTATGCTGTGAATGGGAAAATTGCCCGGATGGCGGAATTGGTAGACGCGCCTGCCTGCCGGGCGCAAGCCAAGCTTGCTTTGGTGAGGGCAGGCAGGCTGGTCTCAAACACCTGTGCCTTCACTGGATTTAATTCTGATTATTGTTCTTTAATATAAGTAGTATTATAATTGCCCGGATGGCGGAATTGGTAGCGCGCCTACCTGCCGGGCGCAAGCCAAGCTTGCTTTGGTGAGGGCAGGCAGGCTGGTCTCAAACACCTGTGCCTTCACTGGATTTAATTCTGATTATTGTTCTTTAATATAAGTAGTATTATAATTGCCCGGATGGCGGAATTGGTAGACGCGCTGGTCTCAAACACCTGTGCCTTCACTGGCATGCCGGTTCGACTCCGGCTCCGGGTACTGTTCTGATAGAAAAGGTGAAAACCTTTTCTATCAGTTTCTTTTAGAAATTTTTCAAATGATTTTTGTTTACGCTCTTAGCAGCCTTAATCACAACTATATTTATGTAGGTCAAACCGATAATGTAATCCGACGGTTTCATGAACATAATAACGGGCAGGAAAAAACTACAAGACCTTACGCACCATTTGAACTTATTAACTCTTGGGAATTTACCAATAGAAAATCTGCTCGAATAAAGGAAAAGTATCTAAAAACCAGCACCGGTAAAAGATTTTTGAGAACACTTTTATAAACACGAGTTGCTCTAATTTGACATGAGTGAAGGAGAAGTTTGTTTTAATGTTTTTATGCCTTAATGCCCGGATGGCGGAATTGGTAGCGCGCCTGCCTGCCGGGCGCAAGCCAAGCTTGCTTTGGCGAGGGCAGGCAGGCTGGTTCAAACACCTGTGCCTTCACTGGCATGCCGGCCTGCCTGCTAAGCTCAAGCCAAGCTTGCTTTGGCGAGGGCAGGCAGGTTCGACTCCGGCTCCGGGTACATACATTAAATGAAACCCTTTGTAAATTAAATGTTTACGAAGGGTTTTTTATTTAGGGGACAGCTACTCTGAATCCACTCAGCATGGAATCAACTCCCATTTTCAGGTAATTTCAATATTGACCTGTTTTGAAGAGCTTTGTTTGGTGCAATTTTTTCAAAAATGATGATCCGCTCTTTTTCGAAAGGTCGTTTATTTGAAATCTGTATTCCTTAAAGGGTGAACAGGTATACTTGGTAATCGAATCCACTCAATTTTAAGTTAATCGCCAATGGCAGGTAAAGGTGGATTTGTGGATGAAATAATGTATCGTGATTAAAAGTGATTTTGCTCATTTAAAGACTTCTCTTCGTTTAAGCACAAGTTTTGGTTATTATTGTATTAAATTGCAATTCCTGATTTTTTAAGCGATTTCAAACAATGAAGGAGCAAACGAATCGTAGCCTAAGTATTTATAAACCTTTAACCGGATTGCGATTTATTGCAGCCCTCATGGTTTTTTTTACTCACCTTGCACCACGAAATTTTACTCCTTTTGTGAACCAATTTTTTTTGGAACTCCAGGCAGGTGTTCCCATCTTTTTTGTTTTAAGTGGATTTCTTTTATGCCATAGATATTACGACAAATTTCATGTTGTTAAAGGAGCGATACGTAAGTACTTATGGAATCGATTCGTTCGCATTTACCCTATGTATTTTCTTGTTGGTATCTGCAATATAATTTTGTTGAAATTGGACTTTATCACTGCCATATTAAATATAACTTTTCTGCATGGTTTCTTTACGGAATATGTTTTCAAACCTCTTCCACATACCTGGTCGCTGACTGTTGAGGTTACTTTTTATTTGCTTCTTCCACTAATATTTATTTTATTTTCGAAAAGAATTGGCATTATTATACAGACCCTGATTTTTGTTTCAATAGGTTTGTTTTTAACTTTTGTATTCAAGAATTTAAATCTGGAAGGGTTTTGGTTCGATGTTCCGTACATGATGGTATTGACATTTTTTGGACGCTGTTTTGAATTTTTGGTGGGTATTCAAATAGGGTTATTTTTCAAAAGGAATGCAGCTATATTAATGATGCCATTCAATTATACTTATTGGGGAATTGTAATGGTTGCTTTAGTTATCGTGCTAATGACATTTATTGTCGACATTTTTTCATATTCGGGAATAATCGTTCATAATTTTGTGCTTCCATTAAGCATAGCGGTTATGCTAATTGGATTGATAAAAGAAAAGACTATTGTGGCAACGATTTTATCATCTCGATTATTTATACTTCTTGGCAACAGTTCTTATGTTTTTTTTCTAATTCATTATGGATGGTGGCATAAGTTTCTATATAATTATGTTGTGCAAAATCTTATTTGGAATTTATTTCTCACAACACTTTTTAGTATATTACTTTATCTTTTTATTGAAAAGCCCATTGAGAAAAAATTTAAAATTAAGGGTTGAAAAATAATGGTCTAAATAGACATTTGGACTTTGTAACATGCCAACTCTCATAATTCAGCCTTAAATGCGAAATACTTGAAACATGACAGACCTATCCTGTTCAACGGAGGTGGGAAGAATGATATGAAAGAATTTAAAACCTCTTGTTTAATGCAGTAATAGTTTAGAAAAGAAACTTTTAAAACTGTTACAAATTTTAAAATGCTATTAGCAGAGATGACACCGGGGTTAGTATATACGTCATCGTCTGATAAAGCTGTGTATTTATTTTCACAGCATCTTTTTTTGCGTCACTTTGATTGTGATTATCTTTTGTGCAAGATTGGTCATCCATTTTATTGATGCCACAATTCAATTCATCATGACCAAAATAAATCGAAGATTTAACCGATTTTCCATCACTAAAATGCGTAGCAAATGTGATGTTCATATTTGTAGTGAGCACTAAAATTGCAAAAAAATATCGATAGAATTTGTTTAATACTATAATTAATTAATGGTGAAGTTAATGAAATTATTTCATTCATTCAATGATTTGTATCAGTTTATCAAATGGAGTTGAAGGATAATAATCGATTAATATCAATTTAAATAATGATCTTCAATACATTTCTTCTTTAACGTAATTATTGTTTCAAAAACTTTTGAATTTCATTACCGATTTTAACAAAATACATTCCGGTAGTCAGAGTTGAAATATCCAATTTAACAATTTTGTATTCATCAATTACTACTTTATATTGTATAATTGTTTCGCCAAGCAGATTAATTATTTTTATATTTTCTTCATGTTTATCGAGGATAATATTTATTGTATTCATTCCAGGATTGGGATATAATTTACTGATGCCGTCATTCAACGAAGCATGAAAATTAGAAATGCCGGTAATCGTATCCGGATATAATTTCACCAGCCAGTAATCAAAATTTCCATGGCTGTTTTCATCTTTATCACAAGCGATGGATGAGGAGGAATAGCCACCAAGAATATAACCATTATCACTAGTTTGATCTACTGAATAAAGTTGATCGTATTGATCTCCTCCAATTGTGTTTTGCCAAATTATATTACCAACAGGATCTGTTTTTACTATCCAATAATCATTTGATCCAAAACATCTGTTTTCTGTTTTATCGCCGGAACTGTCTGATCTGGACCACCCGCCCAGTATATATCCTCCATCAACGGTTTGTTCAGTATAGTTTAAGACATCGGTATTATTTCCTCCAATTGTGTTTTCCCATTGAATGTTTCCAAGAAAATCTGTCTTAACAATCCAGTAATCTTCTATGCCATTTGTGTTTTCGGTTTTATCTCCAGAAGCAGGAGAATTTGAATTTCCGGAAATAATATACCCATCATCATTGGTTTGGAAAATGTTAGTGAGTAAATCAAAATCATTTGCGCCAATAGTATTTTGCCATTGTATATTTCCGACAGAATCAATTTTTACAATCCAATAATCATATCCGCCATTACTATCTTCTGTTTTATCACCCGATATATTAGATGTTGACCTACCGCCTAACATGTAGCCTCCATCAGTGGTTGGAATTGCAGTTATCAATTGATCTGTGCTGCTTCCTCCAATTGTATTTTGCCACTGAATACCCCCCAATGAATCGGTTTTAACTACCCAATAATCTGAATATCCACTACAATTTTCGAGTTTATCGCCAGAAATATTTGATCTTGAATAGCCACCGAGAATATACCCTCCATCATATGTTGTCGAAATGGAATAGAGTCTATCGTCATTATTTCCACCGATGGTATTTTGCCATTGAATATTACCGATCGAGTCAATTTTTACAATCCAATAGTCGTTGCCTCCTAAACTGTTTTCAGTTTTGTCACCTGAAATATTTGAAGCAGAAAATCCTCCAAGGATATATCCACCATCATTAGTTTTTTGCATATCCGTAAGAACATCAAGATTGCTCCCTCCAATTGTGTTTTGCCAGAGAATATTACCAATTAAATCTGTTTTAATAATCCAGAAATCAAAATCCCCATTACTATTTTCAGTTTTATCACCTGAAATATTTGAGTTTGAATTTCCACCAAGGATATACCCGCCATCACTTGTTTGTTGAATTGAATTAAGTTGATCCGAAGTATCGGCACCGATGGTTTTTTGCCATTCAATCAACAGTGTTTGTTGACCTGTTGACTTTGTGATCCCAAAAAAATATATGCAAATGATAAGGAGCAGGTTTTTCATTATATTTGATTTTTAGGTATGCAAAATGATTTTTGATGATCAACAATTTAGTGTGTTGAATTTCCCGTGTTCAAATTAACGCATTTATAATTTTGATGAGTTAATATATATAAATTGTGTAATTATAAGTGAAATTACTATTTTCCACATTAACTTTTGCCATTCTGCCACAAAAATTTACAGAAACCTGTGTTTTTCATACTTAAGTTTGATTCAGAATGTATTTATTACTCTCTTGAATAATTTACACCGGGGCTCAAATATCCATTGGATCACTTGAGTAGCAAGTTTAAGTGCTTTTTAAAGGATAGCCCCACCCGTTTTAAATGCCTTGTTAGATAAAAATCTACCTCCCAAATGTAAAAATTTAGATGAACTAAGAGGGAGGAATGCTTTGTTTTATGGTTTCGTTAGTTTTGCGCTTTATAATTATTTTTTTTCGCCATAAATGTTTCAACTATTGAATTAATGATTCCGAAAGTCATGCATACTAAAGTGCAAATCGCACCTCTCATGGCGGAACTCATCAGCATAATTTTTGTTAAATCGGAAACATCTTGTGAAGATAATTCTGATCCAGTTAAACTATTTGCCTGTTCTTTATGCAGAATTATTTTGGAAGAATGTTCTGTATCAATATAATTATTGAGTAGCACAATATAGATGGTATAAATTGCACCGCTAACAAGTCCTGCAAACAGTCCAATAAGCATCGTTCGATTATATTAAAATGCTAATGGATCCAGTCTTTTAAGTTGGAACACGGCATAAAGTATCGAAATAGTAAAAATTCCCCAGTACGTATAACTTAACGTTTTGGTCATCTCTAAGTATCATACCTGTTTTATACCTCATGATTCCAATGCTAACTACTATCATACCTAAAGCAGTGCCATAAATTAGTCCCATTTTCAAAGGTAGATTCTTATTTTGAATCATATTAAATCCTTTTTGTCCTGACAATCATTACAAGTGAAATTTGTTGCAAATTATTTGCGAGTTTCTTATGTTTGTATATCAAAAGATTATCTTGGTCATTTTTTATATTCTTCTCAATAACTACTGACATAAGCACTGCTAGAAGCTCTCTAATCCCTCAAAATTATAATATAATTTACAGTGAAATACCCAAAATAATTTTTATAATGTTTATTTAAGTTTGAATGGAAAGATTTAAATTACAAAAAAGTCTTTCCGGTATTTATTTCTTGGAGGTAAGGTCATTAAACGAGAAAATTCATTTGAAACAGATAAAAAATTAATTACACATCCGGTTTTAAACGGTTCACTGATAGTTCTAAACAAATATCGGAATTTATTCGATTCCATCTTCTTGTAGTGATTTTTTAGCCGGGGTTGGTTCTTTTCGATTTGATTTAGATGTTACCAAGCCGAACATCATTAGTAATCCGGTTAGGATAATTACTTGTATTATCAGTGAATTATCTACGATTGAAATTTTGCGATTCGATTCAATTGATAAAAAGAGCAAAATTGTAATCAAGCCACGGGGCGCAATAAACAATAACGGCATCAGGGGCAGTCCCGACAGTTTGAGTTGAATCATTCGAAGTACTAAAATGATAAACACAATAGCAGCAGCCCAAACCAATGTATCCGGATTAAGTACTTCCGACGTTTCAATAAAAAAACCGAAAATAAGAAAGAAAGGTGCCCTAATTAAAAATGCAGCTTCAGTTGTGAGTTCTTTAAACTTCTGAACTTCCTTGCTGAGTTCGTCGGTATGAAATTTTTCCAATATCTTAAAATGTTTGAGTTCACCCAAATTTCCTATGAACAAACCAAACATCAATATAAATATAAGTCCTGGTAAATTATAAACCTTTGCTACTTCATAAATCAAAATAACCATCAATATTATTGGCACAAATTTAATATGGTGCTCTATTTTGTTGAGTAAATAAGACAGCCCGATGGTGGCAACAAATGAAATTATGAAAATTATTAGGAGCTGCAATCCGAACTCCTGAAAGGAATACAAATTTATTATTTCGTTTAAAGCAAGAAAATTGAAAATCAAAACTCCTATAATATCCGATAAGCTACTCTCATAAGTAACAAACTCCTTGTGTTTTGATGAAAGATATCTTACACTTGGAATGGCAACAGCACTGCTGATAATGCAAAGCGGAATTGCATTATATAAACTGAGTTTAATGCCGAAATTGCCATAATAGGTGAACAGGAAAGTAAGTATTCCACCAAGCAAAACCATGGGAATGAGCGCGCCCAAAAAGGAACTTATGATAAATCGTAATTTTGATTTATTAAATTCAAGTTCCAATGATCCTTCCAATACAATCAAAATCAAGCCTACAGTTCCAAGTGTAGGTAACACTGTTCTGAATCCGGGTAAAGGAATGCCAAAATAATAAACCAGTTGCCTTATCGACCATCCCAGCAATAATAAAAGAATAACAGAAGGTATTTTGGTTTTTGAAGCAGTTAGGTCAAATATATATGCAATTAGCATTAAAACGCAAAATGTGATTATAATGGTTGCGGTCATTCGATCTTATAATTATTTAAGCTGTTTGTTATTTAAAGGGCTAAATTACTTTCGTAAATGAGATTCCGGATTTCTCCTGATTTTAAGTTCCTGAAATATGATGCTAAAGTTCGCTTAATTCCCAAAAGTAGCTAAAAGTTCCAATGTAACCAACTAAACCATTCTCCAATTAGAGGTACATAAATGAATTTAGCATTTTGATTTGCAACGGGCGTATTAGGTGCAAATTTCGCACCACCAGCTATCCAATTTGAAATAGCCACATTTTTTCTAAAAATCATTATATAATCAGTTTGAGCATACAATTTTACAGATGTATACCTGACCATATCACTTAATATCATCAGCATTTTAAGTTATGAATCTGATTTGGGTTCATCGTTTCCGGTGGAATCAACGTTTGTTTTACCATTATCCTTTTGAGATATCGTATGTTCTTTGATGTAAATATCTCTTTGTGGAAACGGAATAACAATACCTGCTGCTTTGAAGTTATTATAAACAATAATTGAAACGGCGCTTTTTGCTTGAAGTGCATTTTCATAATACACCCAAAATCGCAGAATAAAATTCAGCGAACTTTCACCAAAATCATTAAACAAAGCTTCGGGTGCCGGATTCTTGAGCACATGCGGGCCTTCGATGGCAGCATCAGCTAAAATTTTTAGAACTATATTTGGATCCGCATCATAAGTTGCACCTATATGTATTTCTACTCGCTTGATGTTACTGGAGAGTGTCCAATTAATTAAATCATTTGCGATCAAATTATTATTTGGAACCACAACCTCCGCACCATCAAATGTTGTGATACTTGATGATCGCACTCCAATTCTGCTAACCCTTCCTAATAAATTATTCACCTCCACAGAATCGCCAATCAAAATAGGCCGTTCAAATACCAATATTAACCCCGAAATAAAATTTGATACAATAGTTTGTAGTCCAAATCCAATTCCTAAACCTAGGGCCCCGGCCATCAAATTAAATTGACTTAAATCGATTCCTAATGAAGATAGTGCAAGAATAATTCCAAATGCAATAATCAAATACCGTATTACCAGAGAAATGGCTGCAGGTACTCCTTTCGGAAATTTAAAAGTTGCTTTATTACTAAAATTAGATTCATCAAAAACTACAGAAATAAAACTAGTGATTAAGAAAGCAACCAACAAAATAAATATAAAAGTGAATACCTCTCCAAACGTAAACGAAATTTTACCAATATTATATGGTTCGGCCATCATTTCACCTAAATAGACCGAAATGGGCTCAGCAAATCTGTCATGTTTAGAAAAAAATATGACCATGCCAAAAATGTTGCTATAAAAATAACACGTATAGTTTTTTTCTGATTCCCTTCTCTGTTACCTTGATCAAGCTGCCTGTTTCTGATATACCTTTGGTGAATATATCCGGAACCAAACCCATTGGCAAGAATATATATACCCACAAATATGGATGTGATAGCTGATCCCTGTGTACAAATCTTAGTAGCGACATCGGTAAGATTGGTGTACCCGAGTATATTGGAAAATAATGCAACAAGGCTTAATAAGTATAACAACGGAGTCGAACGGATCAAAAGTATTCCTAGCTTACTGACAGGTAGTTTTAATGTTTTTAGATAAGGATTTGTAAAATAATAAATGGTGCTAATCACCAATAGAGTTTCACCTAACAAGTATACTCTATATTGAAATGTTGAAAACCAAAAATATGTTTTAACGGAATCAATTAAAAAAAATACAATTATAATTAGATAAATGTTTGCGAAATGTTTATGTAGAAATGGACGCGCTAACGGTAGCGCGGTAACTAGAATAAAAAGTACTAACAAATCTTCAAATATTTTTGGTGAACCGGGAAAGAACAATTTTGTGACCAGGAAAGACGCAAACAGAAAACTTTGCAAAGGCCGTTGTAAAAATATCTTACCTATAAAAATGTGATATTTATCACGGTCATTCATTTGGAAATTAATGAATGTCTTTCTTATGGATAGAATTGAAAGAGCAATCAATAAAAGTAATATCAAATACAAATATATGTTATTCTCTTTAACCTTAAGGTATTCAAACATACCTTTAATGTTATTTGAAATTGATTCAGCAACTCTTCCGTCAATAGTATTACTCCCGTTAAATTCAGATGCAAATTTCCAAAGGGGATCATGTCGCAAATAAAACAAATTATAGACTTCAGAATTTTTTAATGCCATTAAATCATCGATGGCAATAGCAGTAGAACTCTTTTTGGAATTAATTCTTGATTCAAGCTTCAATAAATAACTGTTCTCAAATAAAATTTGCTCTTTAAGCTTTAGATGCTCCTTGAGTATTTCATTAACATTTATAAGCAATTCTTCAGGAACTACTTGCGAGCTAATATTAAGATATGTTTGATTCCACCTCTTTTCGCTGGAAACAATTATATCATATAATGCCATCTTCTTATTGGCATCTTGATTTATTTCACTTTCCCAAACTTCAAGATAATCTCGATAACCTTTCCATTTCTCGATCAGATTGTCGATTTTCTGCTGATTTGGATTTGATCTGATAAATTGCTGTGTGTACTTAGCTTGTTCATTAATAAAATTTGAATAATGTGGGAAATGTGAGACAATTTGAATTACAGCCAACTTCCGTTTAGCCTTATTTTCCATTATTTTCAACTCCTCATTTGTATTTTCAATTTCCTGAACAATACTTGTAATAGGAATTGGATCATACTCTATTACCTGTGCAGGTGAAACAGTATCCTTCTCCACGGAATTATCTTGTGCATTGCCAATGCATGAGATAAAATAAAAACTAAACAAAATGATTACCTGTCTGAAGAATTTCACCATCACTTTATAATTTACTATTTTAACGAATCCGAAAGCCCTAACTATTGGAAGATGGGTTACGGTTTTGGAGACATAGGAGGATATATAATATTGAAGATCAATAAAATATAAGATATTGACCCAGTCAAAACTAATAAAATGTTACGGGATTTCCAAAAGACTTCTCGCCGTCAATGCGAATTTAACGGGTTATTCTTGCTCAATTATAGATTGCTGAAACCCTTTTTTATTTTCAAAGCGATGCTCTCCAACAAATCATAGAGAATTCTTGTGAAATATATATTTGAATTCGGTTGATGTGAATCATGCGTAATTAAAATTTCATTCCGCTATATTATCGTGCGGCTGAATTAGGGAATCAAGAAAAATTATTTGTTTTTTTGGATTATAGCAAGGTCAATATCGGTATAGGATTAATTTTATTTTATCACTTCTTTCATCCAGTTGATGCAATCATCTTCATTTACGATCGACCAAGAATGTGGGTGTCGCTGTCCGTTAGCTCGAATGCCTGTTTGAAAGGACTGCATAAACTCTGCTTTTTTGTTTCCCATTAAAACTAACCGATTAATAAGTTCAGCGGTAACTTCATAATTCGAATTATGAACAGTTTGGTTTCGATTTATAATTCGCCAGGCAATATCTACGTCGTGATAGGTCCTTACAGCTGTGTTTTTCAAAAATATTTCATTTTGGCCAAAATCTTTGTTCATGCTAAAAGCGGTAAGTTTTGCATAAGTTGAAATATTTTCTCTTGGAATTCCATAGTCATTTTTTATGTGTTCAATGGCTCTTGTTGCTTCTTCAACAGCCAATTCAGAGTAATTATTTTTTGCATTGTCCTCTAATTGCTCATAGATGGTAAAAATGTCGATAGGAGAGTCAACTGTAAATACTGCTTTGGGTATGATTGGAAATCTTTCAGGAAATTCATTGCAAAGCTCCACATATCTCAAGGCTATCATTCCACCGGCTGAGTAGCCACCAATAACAAAGGAGTTTTTAGGCACTTTGTACCTTGTTAAAACGTCATAAATTATTTTATTTATATTTAGTAATGATATTGAGTCTGCATATAATTTATTTCCACTTGCGTAGAATATGGTCAAAATATTATTTGCGTAGGCTACATGGTGTAATTTCGTTTCCGGTGGCGAATCTTCAGGAATTTGTCCAAAGCCGGCTAAAAGGACTAGCACGCCTGAAATAGTATCTATATTTTTGGGTTCAACAACTAAATAATATCCGCTGTACAAATCTTTTTTATCTAGAACTATTTTTTTTATACTCTGAGAATATAGGTCAATACTAAAAAGTAAGAAGAAAGTTAATACGGTCAAAAACTTAAATTTCAATTTCATGATTTGTAAGTGTAGTTCAAAAGTTTAAAATGGCCATTGTTTTTAATGACTTAATCATTTTATTTTTTCTTAAATCTCAGTTCAGCTATTTCGTTTTTTAATTCGTCTTGTGCAGTTTGTCCGGCTTTTTCCTCATCAATCCTTATCTCCTCTTTCAAAATTGATTCATCATCTGCATTAGCTTCAGGTGGGGGTTGAGGAAGAAATCTAAAAAAGAGATTGCGTTCCGGAGTCATAAAACTTCTACTTAATCCACATTCGTTTATTCGGAACACTCCATTTGTCAATTGCCCATACAAAAGCCAGTCTCCGCCAAAATCTACATAGGGCTCACAATAGTAATTATTTTTAAAAATAATAGTATCTTGCACAGTTTGATCACCTTTAAAAATTTCTTTAATAACAAGTGTCAAAAATTGTTTATCATCACTTATTTTAATTACATTGCCAATAATAATGAGATCAGAAATTACGTATTCATTATGTTGAGCATCAATAAGCTTTTGCTCTGCACACTCACAGGCCATGCAATCAGTAGCACAGATGATGAATAATATGATTGTAACTAATTTCATGTAATTAAATTCTAGAGGATTATGACACGACTTCCAAAAACGCCGCTTTCCTTTCACAAATATAAGCCATTTTAAGTCGATTTAGCAAATGTAAATTTTGACGATTTATTTGTTGAATTTTACGAGAACTGAAGCCTTTGGAAGGAGTATAGTGGGTAATCTTTATTTTGTTTTGGTGGGGGAGTGGGATACGGGTTCGCAGTCGGTATTCGATGGGTAAGACTCGATTGTCGGAAGCCGATATCTGACACATCTCTGTGCCAATTTAATTCTTCGCTATCTTCCTAGTTATTTGTTTTCCGTCTATTGCAATGCTTATTAAATATATTCCATTAGAAAGAAAACTTAAGTCTATCAATTTTTGAAATTCATTTCCATTGTAATTTTCTTTTTTCATGTAAATAGTTTGTCCCAAAAAGTTAATTATTTTTATTTCTATATCATTTATGACTCGATGCGGAAATAATATTTGGAGTTCATTCGTAACCGGGTTAGGATAAATTTTGCAATCATCGATTTGAGGTTTTTCAATGCCAGTTATTTCACATAGATCGAATTCAATTATTGAATTGGTGTATGAAAGAATATTGACAGGTTGTGTTGATATTGCATAGTTTATCATGTTACAACCATTTATAATATCAAGATGTGCAGTGTCAAAGGCAAGCGAAATAGTTTCTTCCATGCACAAAGGTTGACTATTATAAATTCTACTTTTCTGAAGAAGCAATTTAACATCATTTGCAGTTGCTTGATATGATTTAAAACCACCAACACATAATATTTCATTGTTTGTAACAGCTACCATGTCTTGGATTTGAAAATAGTTAGTATCAATATTATCAATGAAGCCCTTAGTAGATAGGATATTCAAAAGGGTATCACTATACAGATACACTGAACCATGAACGCTTATCGAATTACTTCCATAAGTATCCAAGAAAAAATAACCATCGATTCCAGGCAATTGTTTTATGCTCAATAACCCCAGATTGGTCTGTTGATTTATAATAATAAATTTATTCCATAAATAATTTCCTGCCGCATCAAATTTAATAATAGCCGAATTTGTACCGGTAAATACTTCAGGTTCAATAGTACTCAAATATTCTCCGTCTGCAGTTTGAATAATGCTGAGTCCTTCAGAAACATGTCCTCCAAAAAATTGAACTGCATTAGACCATTCAACATTACCAGAAGTGTCAACTTTAACAAAATATGCATTAAAATTGCCTATTGAATCTTTGTAGCTCCATGTTGTTCCACATAAAATAATGGCCCCATCATTGGTTAATGAGGCATTTACTAACAAATCATAATTATTTCCGCCATATAAATTAGCCCAAATAATATTCCCAAAGGCATCAACTTTAATGACAGAAAATTTTATTGTTTGTGACAATGTATCAAATCCGGAGCCTGCAAAATAAATGTCTCCAAATTGATTAACCGCTGTGTACCGATTTTTATCTCTTTTAGAACCATAAACTTTTGACCATTCAACAGTTCCGGTTGAATCAACTTTAACAGCCAAGATGTTAACAGAATCAAGATTGTTACTATACTGTTCACAAGTTAAAATTACTTTATTATTTGGTGTTAAATGTATACTTTGTAAGTTTTCTCGCTTCAAGCCATCATATACTTTGAACCAAAGTAAATTCGAATTTGAATCCAATTTCATTAAATAGAAATCGTAGTAGGAGTTTATATTGCCTGCAATATATATTTCACCATAAGAATTTCGTACGATGCTGCTAGATCCAAAGGAAGGAGATATGGCGAAATTGGGATTACTAAAAGTCTTTTGATATTGTAATATCTGAGCCTGCATCAAATTCAACTGAAAAATAAATAAAATTACAAAATATACCTTTTTCATATTTACGTAATTTTGTTATAAGTTGTTTTATTTTCGAATTAAACCGTCCGATTGGGTTTCCTATAATAACTGTCCCTTTTAAAACCTCCTCCGAAACACAAATATAACTCATTTAAAACCGGAATGCCAAATTTTAATTTTGAAAGGTTTATTTGTTGATGTTTATAAGGACTGAGGCTCTTTGGAGGAGTTAAGTGGGCAATCTTTATTGTGTTTTGGTGGGGGCGTGGGATATGGGTTCTCTGGCGGTTTTTCGATTGAGATGCCTCGATTCATTGTTTATTGTAAACCAAATATTGAAAATAGAATTACAATTGGTAATTCTATTTTTGGATTTTTTACTTCTATATTAACTTTCGATGGAGAAAATTTAGTGAGCAAGTGAATTATTAGTATAGCAACATAGAAAAAAATTAAATATCCTATGCCATGTTTCGTCTGTCCACTAGATACAAAATTCCAAAGTACAATCAAATTAATCATAGTCATAATGACCACTATCTGTATGTTATCTCTTATGGATTTCAATTGCCATGCTTCTTATGTTGATGTTTTAGAATTTATTTTGAGGTCGAACTGCAAATATAATTAATGGCGGCTTGTTTTATGACTTCTGGAAATTAAATTCCTGAAAATTAACAACTTTTTAGTGTATTAAAGTAAATTTACTATTAAAGATGAAATTTTTCGTTCTAAGTTTCGCAATATATGTGCCTTCACTAAAAGTTGAAATATCAATTGGTGTTAGTTCATTTATTATCTCAAGTGAATAAATTAATTCGCCAATTAGATTAAATATTTCAAGTTGACCCGGAGGTGATGTTACTGTAAATAATCCGTTGCCCGGGTTTGGGAATATTTTAAAGTCGTTGTTTGTGAACTCACTTAATTGTATTGGCCGTGATTGATTTGGTCCAATTGGAATACAAGGAACATTCACCAGTATAACATTTGATGTGTCTATGCATAAACTTGCATTTTGGCTTTGACAACGATAATTTCCACTGTTTTTGGCAGTATAATTCATGGAAGTTTCCCCTGGGATAGCAAAATTACGGCGGTACCATTGATAACTGATATTTCCCGGCAATGCTGATAATGTTACGCTATCCCCTTGACAAAATGTTGTATTACCTTGCGCAGTAATTGGAGAAAAAGCGGGTGAGCAGTTTAATGTTATCGCCGTAAAAATGTCGGATTGTCCATTACTTATTAATGTATCTGATCCAAAATATAAATTTGAATTAAAACTCCCGGTACTAAATATATTTCCTAAGGAATTTATAGAAAGTCCAATGAGGAACATGCCTCCCCCTCCATCGGGAGTTTTTACCCAATATAAAGCCCCTGATGAGGTAAATTTAGCAATAAATGTTTTGTTACTGGAAGTTATTACTTGACCGTTAATCAACACCGAATCCGTAAAGGTACCACCAACATAGACATTTGTTAGTCCATCAGTTTGAATATCCATCGCCCTATCGCTTCCACTACCATTAGCAAATGTTTTTGACCAAATTACAACACCTGCTGGATTGTACTTAACAACAAAGATTTTTGAAGGGCCTATTACTGTGTCCGTATTGTACAACGTGTGATTGTCAAAAACAATAGAAGGGCCCTCAAATTCTCCCGTGATATAACAATTTCCAGTGAAATCGGTTGCAACACTTTTCCCGCGTGAACTTTTGAGTCCAGTTAATACCGCATCCCCTTGTTTCGCCCAAAGTGGATTACCGGATGTATCAAATTTAGCAGCAAATGGTAAATATCTCTCCCATGAAGTAGTGGGATTTAAATTGATTAAAGTTGTTGATCCGATATTGAGTGAAGGGCTATTGAAATTTCCCGTTATAAAAATGGCAGAATTATTTACTGAAATATCTGAAACATAATCCTGATGTGTTCCGCCTATGCTTTTTGCCCATATAAAATTTCCTGATGAATTGAATTTTATAATAAAAGCATCGCGATTAAAATTATATCCATTGTTGATTGTTGCATTTATTAGAACCGTAGAATCAACGACCATAGTTGGGAGATCAAATGTACCGGCCAGATATATGTCGCCGCTAATTTTATCTATTGCTATTTTATTTAATGGAGAAGGCTCAAAGTATGGTTGCGGCGGATAGGCTACTGCTCCACCGTGAACGCCAGCTGTGGTGATTGCCCAAATAATATTGCCGACAGGATCATATTTGACAATATAAAATGCAGCTGCCGAGTTGTTTTTTGTTAATGTTATTGTGTCAAATGTTAAAGTTGTACAGTAGTATGTTCCAGTTACGTAAATATTATTAAAATTATCAATACTAACTCCAGTGGCTCTGTTATAAAGAGTGCCGCCAACTGGAATAGGTTGCTTAGCCCAGATAACATTTCCATTTACATCATACCGCACAATAAAAGAAGTAAATTTTCCTGCATTAGGATTTGTTAACACCGTACTTCCAAAAGTGATTGTTGAACTGTAAAACGCACCTGCAACGACCATGTTTCCATACGAATCATAAGCTATTTCCTGTCCCCAATCATAATCAAATCCTCCATTACTATTAGCCATTGCCCAGTTGGGAGCTTGAGCATTAACTTTTCCAAAAAAAACAAGTAAGATTAAAATTGAATATATCGATCTCATTTTTAAAATTATAACTTTCTGTAGTTGAAACCTTGATTTTATCCCAAATTCTTTGTGAAGATACGATAAAAACAGAGGTTTACAAATAAGGATTAAATTGTAGCTGATGGGTAGCCCCTATACTTTCAACTTGGTTCAGCCCAGCTCCATACCTTCCCGCAACCCTTACAGTGGGCGTCCAACAATATCTGCAACTAGTACAAAGACTTTAAATATACCCAATGAGTCGCTTTAGGGAACTCGTAACTCTCCCATTGTTTTCCATTACCGCCATGTATAAGTGGTTGAAAGCATTTGCTATTGCTGGGAGTATCTACATGGTTAGCAAGATATTAGGGCAAAATCTAAGGGTTTCGTTAAAGGATTTAATCAGCCACAATAGTTCCGAATCCTGACCCGGTGCAAGAGGTGAAACAAGTGGTTTTTACATTAGTAAGCTGAATTTGATGCGTGTGCTAAGGTACTACTTAAGGCTAAATCGCAAACTATTTTGCCGGAACAAATAGCAGTTTTGAGAAATTGAGGATACCGGTTTTTTGAACCATATCGGTTGAAAAGTTTTTTCACGGAAAGTTATTAACTAGTTGTTTTGACCATTTAAAGGTTTTATCTTTAAACAAACAAAAAGATACAGATTTGAAGAGATCATAGTAGTTCAGACATTCAGAGTTTCAGACGCGCGAAATTGCAGTTTATCATTGCCCACCTTTTAACCACTTTAGTATGATAAGAAAAATTACCTGCTCGCTTAATTTATTTTTTCTTCTTGTGGCTTCCTCCACAAATGTTTTTTCACAAACAACAATTATTAGTGCTTCCGGTGCAGGAGGTTTTGAAACCGGCGCAACGTTCGCACTCAACGGTTGGACCGAAGTAAACACTCCTCCACTTCAAACTAATCAGTGGTTTTGCGGAACTGCAGCAACAGGTTTTACTGGCGCTCGATGTGCTTATGTTGGTACAGCTTCAACAAACAATACCTACGATGCAAATGTGATTTCTGTTTCACATTTTTACCGCGATGTAACTTTCCCCGCAGGACAACCTAACATTACTTTGAGTTTTAGTTGGAAAGGATATGGCGAAGGAAGTTACGATTACATGAGAGTTTATTTAGTGCCTACAACTACAACTCCTGTTGCAGGAACATTGCTCGCTACCGGACAAGTTGGTGGTGATTACAATCTTTCATCCACATGGCAAAATGCAACGTTGGCGATGCCATGCGCCGCTGCCGGAACTACTATGCGATTGGTTTTTTCGTGGCGCAATGATGGAAGTGTAGGTACTAACCCTTCCGCTGCCGTCGATAATATTTCTTTAATTTCAAACACTACTTCTTCTTGCAATTCATTACTCGGCACCGGTGTTATTAACGTGGCTTCGCTCCCTTATAATTCGGGTGCGGGTACCACCTGTTCGCAAGGAAATGATTTAATCGCATCCAATACTCCCGTCTGCGGAAGCACTGCGTACCTTACCGGCGAAGACCAGGTTTGGATTTTTACTCCTGCCGTTTCGGGTGCAGTTAGTTTTGCGTTAAGTGCTCCTTCTGCTTCTTATACCGGTTTAATGTTGTATGCAGGTTGCCCTGTCGGGGGATGTTCTGGACCGGCTGCGACTTGTATTGCGTATGCACAAGATTATACCGGTGATAAATCATTTTGTGCTACCCTAACTGCAGGTGTTACGTACTATTTAGTTTTGGATTCGTATGCATCCCCCACATGTAATGCTTATTCAAATTTGTCGATTACACCCGTTGCCGGAAGTTCATGCACTACGTTGTTGGGAACCGGTGTGACTAATGTGGCAACGCTTCCTTATAGTTCAGGAGCGGGAACTACTTGCGGACAAGTAAATAATTTAACACCAACAAACATGTCGACATGTGGCAGTTCAAGTTATTTGACGGGCGAAGATCGGGTTTGGATTTTTACTCCTGCAACATCCGGACAGGTAACTATTAATTTGAGTGCACCCTCTGCTTCTTATACAGCGTTAATGGTTTATACAGGTTGTCCGGTAGGATCTTGTGGACCCGGCGCAGGAAATTGTATTGCGTATGCACAAGATTATTTAGGTGATAAAGCATTGTGCATAAATGTAACCGCAGGAACAACTTATTATCTCGTGCTTGATTCATACGCTTCACCGGCTTGTAATGCTTATAACAACGTAAGTATCTCTGCTGTTGTCACAGGAAATGCGGGCGCCACATGTGCCACAGCCGTTAGTATCCCTTCATTACCATACAATGTATCAGGACATACAACAGCTTGCATGGGCGATGACTATACTAATTTAACACCGGGCATTTGTAACGGTGTGTATGCTTATGGCGAAGATAAAGTGTATTCATTTACTGTTGCCTCATTTCAATGTATCGGTATTTCAATTTCAGGAGCTACCACAAACGATGTAAGCTATTCGGTGTATGCCGGCTGTCCGGGTGCGGGTGGTATTTGTGTAGGCTTTGCCGGAGGCGCTACATTAGGAACGCTTTCAGGTTCGGTGAATTTACCGGCAGCAGGAACTTATTATCTTATTATCGATACCCGAAGTCCAAGTAACATTGTAACATATAGCCTTACCGTTAGTTCGTACGGTGCAGGTGCACCAAACGATCGACCTTATCAGGCGCAAGCCATTCCATTTAATATTCCTATTGCAGGAAACAATAATTGCTCAGGAGGTGTTGATGAGCCGGCATTACAACCTGCATGTTTTGAACCCGTAGGAACTAATCAAATGAATACAGTTTGGTTTTCTTTTGTCGCTCCTCCATCCGGTTGTGTACGCATGAGAACCACACTTGGTACTTTATCGAATACTCAGATCGCTGTTTATGGTCCTGTTATTGGTGCCGTAGCTTCCGGAGCAGGAAATACATTGTCTTTAGTTGGTTGTAGTCAGGATATGCCTCCATGCGGATTGAATACTTACCCCACCTCGTTACTCAACTTAACGGGCTTGTCGGTTGGTGCAACGTATTACATTATGGTGGATGGTTACGGAAGCCAGACAGGCTCCTTTACCATATTTCTGATGGATGCAGGAGCAGGATGTTCTATTCCACTTCCACCTACACCCGGTCAAGATTGTGATCTCGCATTTCCGGTTTGTAAAACTAATATCAATGTTGCCAACCCGGGCCCACAAGCTGTTGGTTCTAACTGCGAGTTTTCGTCGTTCACAAATTGCCTCGCCTCCGGTGAGCGCGGCTCTTATTGGTATAGAATCAATATTGTTGCCAATGGATTTTTAGAATTTAGTATTGTTCCAAACGATTGGGCCGGTGCGCCTTCAACCACTGCAACAGATTATGATTTTGCTGTGTGGCGTACGAAAACCGCAGGTACTCCCGGTCCTGCCAATTGTTCTAATTTAGCAACAGTTGCTCCTATTTCATGCAACTATAGTTTTCTTGGTGTAACGGGTTGTTTTAGTGCTGCAAACGGAAATGCTCCTGCGGCTTATCCGGGATTTGGCTCAGCTTTCCAACAACGAATTGCTGTTGCTGCCGGTGATGAATATTTATTGAATGTTAGTAATTTCACCAATAGTACTTCCGGTTTCGCACTTAATTTTTCTGCAGGTTCACCAATTGCTACAGTTCCACCTGCTGGAGGTACTCTGGTGTGGACAGGAACACTCAGCACTGATTGGTACAATCCTGAGAATTGGGGGGGATGTGCAGTGCCAAATTGTATATTCAATGTATCCATTCCATCAACTGCGGTAAATCAACCATCTATTTCCGGTCTCACTGCTGTGTGTGGAAGTATTGATATAACGGTTGGGGCTACACTCACTGTGCAACCAAATGCTCAATTGAAGGTTTGTAAAGATTTGATCAATAACGGTACAATTAATGCATTATCGAATTCTACCATCATTATGCAAAGTGATTCAGTAGTTCAAAATCAAAATATGGCCGGTGCATTAACCGGTGCCAGTAAACTTTGGAATCTTACAATTAATAAATCCAATACCGCCGGCGGTAATACTGTTACTCTCGTTAATGATTTGGATGTAGCCGGTAATTTTGTCGTCTGTTCCGGTGCTCCTTGGCTGGGAGGTACATTTAATGCCACAGGAAGATATCAAAAAGTTGCAGGAAATTTTACTGTACATTATTCTTCTTTACCTTATGGAATTTACAACCCTGCCGCTACTTTAGAATTTAATGGCACTGCTCCTCAAAATTATTTTAATCGTGGAATCCTTTCCGGTGTAACAATGAACCACACAGGCTCGGGCGTTATACTTGGAAATAGTGGTGCTGTTGACTGGATGTTAGTTGGTGGAACTCTTACTTTGAATCAAGGTCGAATTATCACTGCAGCTAACAGAGTGAATGTTATTAATAATTCTATGGCAGCGGTTTCCACCGGAAATATAAATAGTTTTGTAGAAGGAAATTTGAAACGTGCGTTTGCATCAACAGGCGGTTCTTATGATTTTCCTGTTGGAACAACGTTAAAAGGATACCAACGAATCAACTTTAATTTTGGAGGTACTAACGATCGATTAAGCGCTACTGTATCTTTCAATAATACCGCACCGGCAACACCGGTACCATTCCTTGGACCAGAATGTACTAGTGCATTATATGATCAAACTCCACTAAATAATGGATATTGGCTAGCTGAACCTATACCCACATCCGGAATAGCTCCATATACTGTAACCGCTTACAACAATAGTTTTACAAACCCTCAAACAGGCTATACCATCATGTACAAAAGCTCGGTAGGGGCTTGGGGACTCGCCGGAAGTTGTGTGCCTGCTTCCATTATTGGTGCAGTTCAACGTTCTTCTCTTTCAACAATGGGACCATTTTCACAATATGGCATAGCACAGTCCCTAACTCCTCTTCCTGTTGAATTGTTGTTTCTTACCGCAACTCCACAAAAAAAATCTATACTTGTTCAATGGGCTACTGCAAGTGAAACCATTAATAAAGGATTTGAAATTCAACGAAGCGAAAATCCACCACATTTTGAATCTGTAGGTTGGGTTCCCGGAAACGGTACCACAAATGTTACACAAGAATATAAATTTAATGATTCTAATGTTGAGATAAATGTGCCTTACTATTACCGACTAAAACAAATTGATAATAATGGTCGGTTTGAGTTTTCGGAAACCGTGATGGCTATGTTGACCGGCAAAGGTTATTCTTTGGTTGCTCTTCCAAATCCATATATCAATTCAACAAACTTAACAGTTACCCTTTCCGATGATGCCGATGTAACCATTGAGATTCTGTCCGCTGTGGGTCAATTAATCACTATTCCGGTGCAGCAAAGACTTGCTGCCGGATCTTATCTTTATGAGTTTGGGGCTGCAAAATACGGTTGGTCGAAAGGCGTGTACCTTGCAAGGATCACTATTAATCTCGAAACCTCCTTTATTCGACTGGTAGAGCTAGACTAATGTAATTTATTGATTAATAGATAGATACTATAATTTTCGGTTTTGGTTGACGAAATCAAGGCGCATGCCGGTGTTTGCGATGTACAGGAGGTTATATTTTGAGTATTTCACAATCATCTGAAAATTAAGCATATATAATACGAAAGAGCTTTCTAAATCCCTTTTCAACAGCGCCTGTAAATGCCTTCATTTTTTCAGGAATTCTGTTTTGAGATGATGGGGAAATTTTGTTACTTTGCAGCCCTTTAGAAAAACCATCATGGCAAGGCAAGTAAAAATCTTCTCAGGAACCACTTCACGATACATGGCCGAACAGATCGCCGAGTGTTATGGCTCGCCTTTAGGAGATGTTACTGTTAGCCGGTTTAGTGATGGAGAAATTTCACCTTACTTCGAGGAGAGTGTTCGAGGATGTGACGTATTTATCATTCAATCTTCTTTCGCTCCTGTCGATAATCTTTTTGAATTGTTATTGTTGATTGATGCTGCGAAAAGGGCATCAGCACATTATATTACTGCTGTTATTCCATATTTTGGATATGCACGGTCGGATCGAAAAGATAAACCAAGAGTGGCAATTGCTTCTAAATTGGTTGCTAACTTACTTACTGCTGCCGGTGTTACCAGGGTAATGACTATGGATCTTCATGCTCCACAAATTCAAGGCTTTTTTGATGTTCCTGTTGATCACATGGATGCATCTACCATTTTTGTTCCTTACATTAAAAGTATGAATCTCGAAAATCTGATTATTGCTGCTCCTGATATGGGTGGTGTGCACCGAGCCAGAGAATATGCAAATATTTCAGTGTTGATATGGTTATCTGTGATAAGCATCGCAAACGCGCCAACGAAATTGAAAGCATGACAGTTATTGGTGATGTGGAAGGTAAAAATGTGATTCTTGGTTGATGATATTGTTGACACTGCAGGTACACTTTCTAAAGCTGCACAAACTGATTATGGATAAAGGTGCAAAAAGTGTACGCGCATTTTGTACCCATCCGGTTTTGTCCGGAAGAGCTTATGAGCGAATTGAAGAATCAGTTCTAACGGAACTTATCGTTTGTGATACTATTCCACTTAAAAAGACATTCACCAAAAATTACTGCATTACCAACCGCTGAATTGTTTGCAAAAGCAATTCACAAAGTGTATGCGTACGAATCAATCAGTCCATTATTTGTTAAAGCTTAATACTTAATTATTGTCATGAAATCATTTGAATTATCGGGAACCAAAAGAGAAGGTCTCACTAAACAAGACACTAAAAAACTTAGAGATGCCGGTATGGTACCGTGTGTTATTTATGGTGGCGAAACTAACATTCATTTCTCTGCTCCCATTCTATCCTTCAGAAGTTTAGTTTATACACCTGATGTTTATACTGTAAAAATTAGTGTTGATGGTAAAACTCACACTGCCATTATGCAGGAAATTCAATTCCATCCTATCTCCGATAAGCTACTTGCATATCGACTTCATTGAAATTAATGATGATAAAAAAGTGGTGATTGATGTCCCTGTTAAACTTACCGGAACTTCTGAAGGACAGAGACAAGGTGGAAAATTGCTTAATAAAGTTAGAAAACTGAAAATTAAAGCGTTTCCGTCAAATCTTCCTGATGCAGTAGATATTGATATCACTCCTTTGACATATTGGGCAATCGGTTCGCGTTGCTGATCTTAAATTAGAAGGTGTTGAATTTTTCGATTCTGCCAGCAATATTATTGTTGGAATTCGCACTACCAGAAATGTTGTTGAATCGCCTGCTGAAGCAGCTAAAGCTGCTGCTGCTGCTAAAACACCGGCAAAATAATTTACTGAATCTTGAAATTCCTGGTGGTTGGGTTAGGAAACCCGGGAGCCGAATACGCTCACACAAGGCATAACATAGGCTTCGACGTGGTTGATCATTTGGTCAACCATGCCGAAGTTTTTTTTTCTGCAGAAAGATATGGTGATATTGCTCGTGTTAAAATAAGAGGAAAGCAAGTCATCTTTTTAAAACCTAACACTTTTATGAATTTGAGTGGAAAGGCTGTTAATTACTGGAAACAGTTTGAACATATTCCTATTGAAAATATTTTGGTTGTTACCGATGACATTGCATTGCCTGCAGGTACCATTCGCATTCGTTTAAAAGGAAGTGATGGTGGCCACAACGGATTAAAAAGTATTAATGAAATATTGAATACTACTAATTATGCACGACTCAGGTTTGGAGTAGGTAACAATTTTCACAAAGGCCAGCAAGCAGATTATGTTTTGAGCAGTTGGCCCGAAGAAGAACAAAAAATGATTCAAGAAAAAATTGCACTTGCAGCCGATGCCATTCGAACATTTGTTGCCGCTGGCCCGGTTTTAGCCATGAATCAATTCAATACCAAGTCGAAAGAAGAATAAATCCATTTCATTTTTATATTTAGAGAAATACGTGATGGCAAGATTGTTGCTATAATCGAAACGTAAACCTGTAAAATTGCTCCTATGAAAAAGATTTACACCCTCGCATTCATTTGTTTGTTTCTGATAAAGTCCAACGCTCAGAGTCTTATTCTCTCTACCGGCTTTGATAATTATGCCGGTACCGTTGCAACTGTCCCGGTTGGTTGGTTTATGTCGTGGAATACCGCCAGCTCTTTTTATTCCTCCACCGGAAATTATGGATTGTCAGCACCCTCTTATAAATTAGGTAACGACAGCGTTTTTGTTGTTGCTCCATGGACTACAATGGCTAAAGATTCCATTTCACTATTTGTTAGAGGAAATGGAAGTCCTTTTGCTCCGGCCAATGAATTGCAGTTTTTTCAAAGTCAGGATAGTATTTCCTGGACATCTGGTTGCTGCAATTGATTCAATACCTACAACAGGAACAACGATTGGTGTTAATTTGAATGGAGACCCGTACCTGAAATTATTGTACATTAAACAACCGGCAGGAGGAAATCTTGCAGTTGATGATATTCAAATTTATTCACTTACCACCGGAGTTGAACAGATCACCGATGTAGCTAGTGTATCAGTTTATCCTTCACCCTCATCAGGAATGGTTTTTGTTAAGTTACTTGAAAATAAATCGGCAACTTCTATTGAAATTTATGATCTGCTGGGAAACCGCATAAATAATGTAATTGCACATAGTAATGACAATGGATTGTACAGACTGAATTTTATCGACAAAAGAAGTGGATTGTATTTTGTAAAAATTGAGATGGATGGAAAATTAATCACGAAACGAATAACTATACAACACTAAAAAAAAGCTCCAAATTTTTGGAGCTTTTTTTATTTCAATATTAAACAGCAGTCATCAAATCCCTATAATTTACTTTAGCTTCAATCGTTTTCCGCACATCATCAACACTTATCCGCTCCTGTAACATAGTATCACGATAACGAATGGTTACAGTTTCATCTTCGAGTGTTTGATGATCAACAGTGATGCAAAAAGGAGTTCCGATGGCATCTTGACGGCGATAACGTTTGCCAATCGAATCTTTTTCATCATACTGGCATAAATATCAAATTTTAGTCCGTTCATAATTTCTCTTGCCTTTTCAGGAAGTCCATCTTTTTTAACCAGAGGCAAAACAGCTGCTTTAACCGGAGCAAGGAAATGCAGGAATGTTTAAAACAACACGTTCTGAACCATCTTCAAGTTTTTCTTCTGTAATAAGCATGTGACATAACGGCCAGGAACATACGATCTAGTCCGATTGATGTTTCAACTACATAAGGCACATAACTTTCGTTTAGTTCCGGATCAAAATATTGTAATTTTTTACCTGAAAATGTTTCGTGAGCCTTTAAATCAAAATCAGTTCGTGAATGAATTCCTTCCAGTTCTTTAAATCCAAATGGAAATTCAAATTCAATATCGCAAGCTGCATTGGCATAATGAGCCAGTTTTACATGATCATGAAAACGGTGTTTTTCATCGGGGAAACCCAATGAACGATGCCATTTCAAACGCGCTTCTTTCCAGTAATGATACCATTCCATTTCTGTTCCCGGCTTCACAAAAAATTGCATTTCCATCTGTTCAAATTCACGCATACGAAAAATGAATTGACGTGCAACAATTTCATTACGAAAAGCTTTTCCTGTTTGTGCAATACCAAAAGGAATTTTCATCCTTCCTGTTTTCTGTACATTAAGGAAATTCACAAAAATCCCCTGTGCCGTTTCAGGACGTAGATAAAGGTACTCGCATCTTCACTCACCGATCCCATTTGTGTGGAAAACATTAGATTAAATTGACGTACATCCGTCCAGTTACGAGTGCCTGAAACAGGACAAACAATTTCCAAGATCGATTATCAATTCACGAATGGCAGTCATGTCGCCTGCATCCATCCCATTCTTAAATCGATCGTTAATGGCATCAATCTTTTTTTGATTTTCAACTACACGAGGATTTGTTGAACGAAATTGTTTTTCATCAAATGTATCACCAAAACGTTCACGTGCTTTGTTAACTTCCTTATTTATTTTTGCTTCAATTTTTGCAACATGATCTTCTATCAGAACATCGGCACGATATCTTTTTTTGGAATCTTTATTATCGATCAGTGGATCATTAAATGCATCCACGTGTCCGGATGCTTTCCAGGTTGTTGGATGCATAAAAATAGCAGAATCAATTCCTACAATATTTTCATGCATCTGCACCATCGATTTCCACCAGTAGTCGCGAATATTTTTCTTTAGTTCAACACCATACTGACCATAATCATAAACAGCACTTAATCCATCATAAATTTCACTTGATTGAAATATAAACCCATACTCTTTACAATGGGAAACCAGATTTTTAAAGAGATCGTCGTTATTTGTTGCCATAGGTGCAAAGATACAGGAATGTGTTGAAGTGATGATGTGTTGAAGTGATGATTTGATGATGAAAGGAATGCAGATTTCGAGATTGTGATGATTTGAAAATGAGGAAATTGCAGAAATGGGAGGGTGTGGATTAGAGAATAAAGTAATTGGGAAGTGTGCTGATTTGATGTTTTGAGTATGAGGAAATTGAGTGGATGTGGAAATGCGTAGGAATGATAAGATAGATATATGAGAACTTGGGAAATTGCAGGCTACAATTCATTTTTTAGCTGAACCCTATTTGGTTTAACTGGAAGAATTCAAATCCACTATTTAATATTTAGGCCAGAATGTGAACAGATTCGGAAACTATCCTACAGGCTAAACATCAATCTGGTTTGAAAAATATTAGTAACACCCTCTTTGTCATAGCGATTGAGTACACAATAACCATATGATAAGAAAAGCTTAACGTTATTTGAAAGATACCAATTCACTGCCGGAGTAATTCTCCAGAAGTCGCCCCCAGTGACCAATTGATCCTGGAGATCCAAATTGGAGAATCGAATAATTCCTTCCCAAGCTCCGTAACCTCCTTCAAAAACAGGTCGTTTGACTTTGATGAATCCAAAAATACCGCTGGTAGTATAGTAAGGTTTCACTTCACCAGTGAAGTTATAAGCTATGAATGCTTCTCCGCCTTTAAAAACAGGATTATTTTTTTCAGGGGAATACATCATGTGAATATGATATTCGGAACCCAATAAGAATTTACCAGTTCTGAAATAAATTTCTCCTCCCACGCTATTGGTATAATCCACAGGCATAATATCAGAATCAACAATATATGGACCTCCTGAAACTTCAGGTTTTGAACGGACCCTGATTTCACCATCCTTCACTTTACCATATCGATAATTGCCTCCTATGTGCAATACCGGTTTGTAAACTCCACTGTAAAAAGGTAAATAAGCTACTCGAGCTACTACCTTGATATTTAAAGGTTGAAAAACTTTGTGATTCCGATATCCAATCAGCGAATACTCCAACGTTCCAATAAGACCCGTTGTTTTGGAAGATATCCCATGTATTTTATCCCATCGGCAAGAATGGGAATTATATCTATAGCTGCCATTCTTTCGGTATTCCAAATGGCATACCCGACCATTACTTTACTGAGCGAATAACCTTCTTTTGTACGACCTATGAAAACATGTCCGGAGATTTCCGGAATATTGAACAGCACACCTGTTTCACGCATGTACCAGGACTTGTCATTTCCATCGTACATAATTCCCATTTTCCAGGTGATTTCGCGTTTGGTTTTAAATTTTCCCGACAGGGTAAATCGGGCATCACGTAGTTTAAAATTCGATTCTGCTGTGATTTGTTCTTTGCTGACTTCATCCTGAGAGAAACCTGCATACTCATACAAAATACCACCACCAAATTTCATGGTGCTCAATGGGCCATCCCATTCATTAAGTTTCATGCCTTGAGTGGGATTACCCACTGAGTCAATTGATTCTGCTCGAAACACCTCACCTTGTGTTCCATCCGGAACCGGTTGTTTTATCTCTTGACAAAATGCATTGAAAGGGCCAATCAGGACATAACTAATTAAGAAACAATAAAAATATTTCATATGGGCTATTTTGGATTGCAAATTTCAGAAAAATAACTTTAATAAAGTGATTTATTTCACGATTGAACTGATCGCCAAGCCGGCAATTACTGCTGCTGTGGCAGTAACAATTCCGGGAAGCATAAAGCTGTGATTAAGTACATACTTACCAATTTTTGTTGTTCAGGTACGATCAAATGGAATGGCAGTTAATAGTGTAGGATATCCCGGAATGAAAATGTGTCCGTTTACAGAGGGAAAGATAGCGATGAGGTATTCGGGTGATAATCCGAGTGCCAACCCAAGCGGCATTAATGCTTTAGCGGAAGCTGCCTGACTGAATAAGAGTATGCTTAATGTAAAAAGTGCAAGAGCAAAAAGCCAGGGGTACGATGAAACAACTGAGCCAAGTGCTCCTTGAATGATCGCGAAATTATGATTCATAAAAGTGCCACTCATCCACACCACACTAAACACCGAAATGGTAGCAGATCCGGCTGAACTAAACAAACTCACTTTGGTAACATCACTTGCTTTTGTGTTTGCAAACATCATAATTAAACCTACAACAGCCAGCATCACTATCATAATCATTGAAGGCATTTGAACTTTACCGGATGCACTCACTGCGAAGCTGGGTTTAAAATTTTCCAGTTCTCCAAAGCTGGGAAGAATTTCAGGAAACGAACCCATAGCCACAACGGCTGCAACATCCAACCCGAAAAATAGTACTGACTTAACGGCACCTTTCTTATGTGTAACTTCTTTTTTATTATCATCTCTATTTATCGCGGCAGCAAATGCAGTGTCTTTCATCTTTTCCAAAAATTCAGGATCTTCTTCGAGTTCCTTTCCTTTTTTCATTACAAAATGCACTCCAACCAAAACATCTATAAGAGTAGAAGGAATACAAACTATAAGATATCAGAGAGCCCCACACCTGAAGCTGCTAATACAGTTAGTAATGCTGCCGATGCTGCTGAAACAGGGCTGGCAGTAATTCCCATGTGCGCAGCCGTTACACTCATGCTAAGTGCCCTTTCGGGACGAATTTTTGCTTTGGTAGATACTTCAGCAATAATTGGTAAAATTGAATATGATATATGAGCAGTAACTGCAAATAAGGTGAAGAGATAGGTGACAAAAGGTCCTAAAATGGTAATTTACTTGGGGTTTTTTCTTAATAAATCTGCTGCAATTCCCACTAAATTATCCATTCCGCCTGCGGATTGTAATGCAGCCGCTGAAGTTACTGCGCTAAGGATAATCAACATTACATCTAGAGGAGGATCGGCTGGCTTCATTCCAAAAGCAAAAATCATAATCAGCAATCCGATCATTCCCATTACACCGAGTCCGATGCCTGACATTCGTGCTCCGATGAAGATGCAAATCAATAAAAAAACAAGTTGGAATGCAAACAACATAGGTATAATTATTTAAGATTGAAAATAAATTTTGTCAACAAAATATGAATTGAAATTAACTAATGAATAGAACCCAAATAACAACTAATAAGGGTCCAAGTAATCCGGCAATTATACCCCCAAGTCTGAAATCTTTCAGTGCGAGAAGTCCTGTGCTGAAAGCAATTGCATTTGGTGGGGTTGAAACCGGAAGTAACATCGCACTTGAGGCCGCAAGTCCAATTATCATGGCAATTTCTATTTTTACTCCCGGCATAATAGCCATACTTAAAGGAATCAATACAGTAGCTGTTGCAGTATGACTCATAATATTTGAAAATGCCATGGTTGCATAAGCAAAGAAAAGCATAAAAGTTATTTGACTTAAACTAAGACTCGACATTTTGTCTGCATAGTAACTAAGAAGTCCATTGTGATGAAGAGCAACCCCCAAAGATAAACCTCCTGCAACAAGGAAAAGTGTATCCCATGGTAGTGTGCGCACATCCTTCCCTGTTAATATACCCGTTAGTGTTAAAAATACTATTGGAATTGCAGAAACACCGGCAACACTAATGCCATGCAGTTCACCGGTGAGCCACATCGAAACGGTTACTGTAATAATTACTAAAACTATTTTGCGTTGTATTTTCATCTCTGCTGACATATCCTCTTTGACTGTTTCAAGAAAAGCAAGTGAAATTGGAGTTTTGTCTTTGACATAAACTAATATCAACGCAGTACAACAAACAGCAGTAAGCACTAGTGCTACAGGTGCGCCATAAACCATCCACTCTAAAAAACTAATTGAAAGTCCGGCATTTTCCAATGCCCCTGCCGCGATCACATTGGGTGGTGAACCAATCATTGTTGCCATGCCCCCGGTGGAAGCTGCAATTGGTACGCCAAGAAGCACTGCTTTACCAAGTCCCGATTTTGGACCGAGCGATGTTAATAGAGGCATTACAGATGCAATAATCATTGCCGTGCAGGCTGTGTTCGACATTAACATGGAGGCAATCATTGCAGTTGCCATAAGCCCGATAACTATGTTGCGGGGATTTGTTCCGGATAATTTTACGGTAAATCGGAACAAGGCGGCATCAAGTGCAGTTTTGCTCATTGCTGAAGCAAGGAAAAAACCTCCCAACATCAACCATATTACACTGCTGGAAAATGTATTTGCATATCTGGCTATATCTTGTGTTTCAGGATTGAAATTCGGATTTCCCAGCGAAAAAACAAGAAAAGCTATAATCAACAATCCGGTAGCAAAAGGAGGAATTACCTCTGTTACCCATAAGCCAATGGCAAAGAAAAGAATGAACAATACATAAATTTGAGACACAGTAAATTCTGGTACCTTAAGAATAAACACCAAACCGGCAGCGACTCCCAGGCAAAGAAAAAACTTAATTAACGAACGTATTCTTTCGCGATTTCCGGTAATAGCTTTTTCTTCCATGGAATAGGTGATCAAAAATTGTTCATTGGATAAAAGTAATAGTTTTTTACCCACCTTCATAATATTGAATTTAAAATGCAAATCGATTATACCGAAGTGGTTTGTGAACTCGTATTCGCCGGGAACGGCAGTTTGGTCTTACAGAAAATTTCAATAACAAATATTTAACCAGCAGAAAATCAATGAATTATATTATTTTAATTTGATACTTTGAAAGGCTAAAAGTCATGTATGGATTTTTTAAAAAAAAGAAGGATTTTCGATTTGGAGAATTAAAATTTATCAATTAATATTGCACTCACTCTGATTTAAGGATTTTATATTGTTAATTGAATGATGTATTAATGTTTATAGTAGATTTTTGGCACACAAAAATAAAACTCATAGAAAATACAAATCTTTAAATCATATTAACTCTTTACCGATCAAAGTTTTTAGTGAAATATCGTCTTAAATATCAGTACGAAAATACAAGTTTAATTACCATACGAACCATTAAGAGCATATCGAATCTTTGTTGGTAGTTATTAATTATTCATAAGTCACATGATAACAATCATAAATTTATTCTCCTCTTTTTTATAATCTTGCATTTAAAACATCACTAACTAATCCATACCAAAATGAAAATCGCAATTCTACAGAAACGCCTATTCAATTTAATTCAACATTTCATCATTAAAGCAGGGCTTTCATTCGCTTTGATTTTATCAACGCAAGTAAGCTTTGCTCAATTCAGGACAGAAAAGGATCTGTTGGGACCAAAGCAGATTCCAAACGACGCCTATTATGGGGTTCAAACGGCACGTGCACTCGAGAACTTTCCTATAAGTGGTGTAAAAACGAATTTCTATCCTGATTATGTAAGGGCATACGCAATGGTAAAATTGGCGGCTGCAAAAGCAAATACCGATATAGGAAGAATGAAAAAGGACAGGTTCGATGCAATAGAAAAAGCATGCCTGGATGTTATGGCCGGGAAATTTCACGATCAATTTTTGACTGATCTTTATCAGGGAGGCGCCGGAACTTCAGCAAACATGAACGCCAATGAAGTATTGGCAAACATTGCTCTCGAAAAAATGGGTAAAAAGAAGGGGGAATACCAATTTATTGAGCCACACGATGATCTTAACATGGGTCAATCAACTAACGATGTATATCCTACAGCAATTCACGTGGCAATTTTGCTGCATAATGATAAACTTGTCAAAGAAGCTAAAGCTTTGGCGGCTGCATTTCATAAAAAAGGAGATCAATATGCTAACGTTCTCAAAATGGGACGTACCGAAGGTCAGGATGCAGTACCAATGACAGTAGGCCAGGAATTTCATGCCTTCGGAGCTCAATTGGATGCAGCAATAGAAGTACTTGTTAAAACTGAGGCCTACCTCTATGAAGAAAATATGGGAGCTACTGCTATCGGAACCGGAATTACTGCATCTCCCGGTTATGCCGAGAAGTGTGCTGCTCATCTGGCACAGATTACCGGAAAACCGATGAAACTCGCTCCTAATCTAATAGCTGCTACTTCAAGTATGCAAGGTTTTGTGATGTATTCTGCTGCAGTTAAAAATTTTGCAATAGCGTTATCAAAAATTAGTAGCGATTTAATTTTTCTTGCTTCAGGTCCTCGGGCAGGAATATTTGAAATCAATCTCCCTGCAATGCAACCGGGTTCTTCTATTATGCCGGGGAAAGTGAATCCTGTGATGCCTGAAGTGATGAATTTAGTTTGTTTTAAAGTGATGGGAAATGATGCAACTGTTACAATGGCCTCACAAGACGGTTTGCTTCAGTTGAATGCATATGAACCAGTAGTTGCTGTTTCTATTTTTGAATCACAAGCATTATTATTTAAAACAATGCCTTTATTTCGCACAAACTGTATTGATGGCATTACCGTTAATGAAGATATACAAAAACGTAATATGGAGCGCAGCATCGGAATTGTAACTGCCCTTAATCCTATTTTAGGCTACGAAAAAACAACGGAACTTGCCAAAGAAGCTTTAGAAACCAATAAAGGTATTCTTGAGTTAATTCGTGAGAAAAAATTATTGACTGAGCCACAAATAAAAGAATTAATGGACCCTGCAAAAATGACCAGTCCTCAATAAAATTATAAATTCACTCCAACCAACATTAAATAATATTAAACAATGAAAACCAAAACCTATTATTTCAAAAATGCGCTTATTGCATTATTTCTGAGTGTCAGCACCCTTGGGTATGCACAAGAAAAAAAACTCCCTAATATCGTAATACTTGCCACCGGAGGAACAATTGCGGGTGCAGGTGCAAGTTCTACCGGCTCTGCATATACGTCGGGACAAGTGAAAATTGAAGCTATGATTGATGCAGTTCCCAATATTAGATCTTTAGCTAATTTGAAGGGCGAGCAGCTTGCAAACGTAGGCTCACAAGATATGAATGTTAAAGTTTGGCTCGATTTGGCTAACAGAATTAATACACTTTTAGCAACTAAAGATGTAGATGGAATTGTGATCACACATGGTACAGATACACAGGAGGAGACTGCTTATTTTCTTAATTTGACAGTAAAAAGTGATAAGCCTGTAGTTTTAACCGGCTCTATGCGTCCTTCTACTGCACTTAGTGCTGAGGGTCCACTTAATCTTTACAACGCAGTTGCACTTGCTGCAAATCCCGATGCTAAAGGTTATGGTGTGATGGTTGTTATGAATGACGAAATTCATGCTGCTAAAGATGTAAAGAAAATGATCACCACCCCTGTTCAAACTTTTCAATCACCACAGGAAGGAATGATTGGTACAGTCATTTTTGGTGACGTATTATTTTTTCACAAACCAAGTGGCCGCCACACTACAAACAGTGAATTCTCTGTGAATGGTGTTACCTCATTGCCACGTGTTGATATCGTTTATGCTTGCGCAGATATGTCACCTGATTTGATTGATTTGATGGTTAAAGCAGGAGCAAAAGGTATTGTGATTGCCGGAGTAGGTGATGGAAATATGCATGCAGCAACTTTAGAAGCAGCTAAAAGAGCAACCGCTGCAGGAATTCCTGTTGTGAGAGCATCACGCGTTCCAATTGGTGCCGTGCTAATTAAAGGAGAAATTGTGGATGCCGATTATGGTACTGTTTCTTCTGATGAACTTAATCCTCAAAAAGCAAGAGTTCTTCTCATGCTTGCCTTACAGAAGAAAAGATCTAGAGATGAGTTGCAAAAACTATTTATAGAATATTAATCAAAAAATACTTATGAGCAGATTTAAAAGTCAAATCATATTATTAGCGCTTCTATGCTTACCAACATTAATATGGGCTCAAAAGCAGGAGCAGCAAGTCGGTGACACTACGTACTATCCAACAATTATTCCTGAAGCAAAGCAGGGATTGCTTAAAAATGTAAGTGTAATCGCTAACATGAATTTCGCATTCCGAAATGAATTTGTTGATGATGAGTATGTTCAATCGAGATTTAAGATGGAACAATTCAGGTTGGAAATTCGTGGACAGGTGCATGAAAAAGTGTACTTCCGGTTTAGAGATCGCTACACCAGAGCCCAAACTTCTGAGTCGGTGGATAACCTGAGCCGTTCAGTAGATCTTGCATTTCTTAGATTCGATATCAGTAAAAAATTCAGCTTTTCGGCAGGTAAAATGTGTGCCGATTGGGGCGCGTTCGAATTTGATTATAATCCAATTGATATCTATGAATATTCCGACATCATTGAATATGCCGACAACTTTCTCACCGGTGTAGGGGCAACATTTACTCCCAGCTCAAAAAATCAATTTACCATTCAGGTACTGGATTCAAGAACGAAATCGTTTAATGAGTTGTATGGTGATCAGCCTAATTTCACTGAATCTAAAACACCTTTGGCTTTCGTGGCCAACTGGCGTGGAAGCTTGTTTAATAACAAAGTTAAAACCATATGGTCTTATTCGTTATTTAATGAAGCGGATAATGCAAACATGAATTATGTTGCTTTAGGTACTGAACTTACACTTGGTAAATTTGTGGTTGCTTATGATTTCAAATGGAGTGATGAAGAATTAGACAGAACAACAATTGTAAGTGAAACAATACCTGATAGTATCTATGCTTTCTCTGTTGCGAATACTTTGTATATCGGCCATTGGGCGCATTTGCATTATCGAGTTTCTCCGAAAGTTAACTTAGCTCTTTTTGGTATGGTGGATTTTGCTGATTGGAACAATAGTAATAATGATCCTGAAAATACTACCGGCGAAAAACACATTAGAACTGCTTATGGTTTCATCCCAGTGGTAGAGTTTTACCCATGGGCAAATCTTAACCTTAGATTTTTTGCAAATTATATTGGAAGGGTTTATGAATACTCCGATTATGCAAAAACTCGTTTTGGCGCCAGCGATTACACCACAGGAAGATTTACAATCGGATTTATTTCACCTCTAGGGGTTTTATAACAAACTTGTTAGCAAACATAAAATTAAGAGATTTGAAATCATTTAGAAATTTATTCTTGATAATAATCATAGTTGGATATTCTTGCAATAAGAAAGATGATGAAATGGTCGATAAAACACCATCTGCTGAAGTTAATTTGTTACAGTCTAATTATTCTGATTCAAGTATAACAATCAATTGGAATGACCCTAAAGATTCAGATTTAGATAAAATTGAGATTACCTTAGAAGATACTATAGTTTATGTAAAAAAAGGTATTGAACATAAAACTTTCTATGGCTTAGAAAGTGGAAAAGAATATTTATTCGAAATTCGTACCATTGATTTAAGTGGTAATAAATCAAATGGTATAAAATTATTTGATATTATTGACTATAGGTTAAAATATATTGGCTATTTTAATTTTATATCATATCGATGGACATCTTCAATGGGAACAACAACATATACCGATACCGTAGATTATAATGGCACAGTAATTATGTTTCAGGACTCAGATAGCATTATCCAGATAAGATATCGACCAGGAGGCCAAACTACAATCTGTGGTTCAGATAGTGTTTTTGGTGCCCATATTGAACCATATGTCAACGATGCTGGAGTGTTAAAATATCCCAAAGTTTTAGGGTGTTCTAATCAATCGTTTTTTAGTGGAAATTTTATCAATAATGATACACTAAACATTTCAATAGGTTCTGGTGGATTAGGAATGCAATATGGTCAAGTAATAAAAGGAATAAAGAATGAATAACGTTTGCTAACAATGTATATAAAAAATAGGCTGAACAGTAATAAAATCAAGACTTTTGGCTCGTATCAAAATTTGTTCTTAATCGAAAGTTTAGAGTTTCGAAATCGCCTACTTTTCATATACTAAACGTTTTACGCACAATTTAATTGCACCCTTTTAGGTCTCTTAAATTGTGCGCAAACATTTTGTAGAATACGTACTTTTTCTTCGATGCGAATAACACTCTACTAAAATTTTTAAAGAACTTTATTCCCTCCTTTTTAGAATTTCAGAACTTCACTTTCTTCAATATGGTTTTCAACTTTCTGTTTTATATTCGCGTTGAAAATAATAGAATCGTAAATTAGAGACGAAGATAAAATTGAAGAGGAATAAACCTGCTATATTTTACCCCGCAACTTGTAGTTCGGGCAAGCTTTTCAATTTTCAATTTTCAATTCAGGTTGACGGCTATCGAAGTGTTAATTTGGGACGAAGGGAAAAACTGAAGTGTTAAAAGATGGAATTTAGTTCAATTAGAATTCAATCAAATTCAGAACTCAAACGCAATACTTATTACTGTTCCGTAATCTACATTTGCTGTCAATGCACCCGGTGGTTTGCTGTCGTAATTGGAATAAAATGTGAGCTTAAGCATGAAGTCTTCAACCATTTCCCAGCTAACACTTATATCACCATCATATCGGATTCTTTCTTGCGATAAACTAAAATATCCGTACTGTGTAGTTTGAATATCAAGTTCCGGTTTCTCAAAACGAAATACATTAAACTTGAAACCGGTCATTAATTCCGTGAGTACACCACTGTGAACATCTTCAAGGCTCAATTCCTGATTCGCAACAAAGCTGGTAAAAACTAGAAGTCTCACATATCGTGTAGTGAACAGTTTGTTACCAATCCCTGCCAACTCCTGAAATCTTGTTTTTATACCAAGTTCAACATTGCGTTCATAGCTAAAGCCTCCGCCTGCAAACCATCTTGAATTAAAATAGTAATTGCAACCTATACCGGCATATTCATTATCGCGGCTATAAAATCCACTGTCGATAGTTGTTATTGCTGTCATATTAACAGAGTATTCCACTGTTTTGGTTACGTACCTCGCGTTTAAATCAAAATTTATCCTGCCAAGTTCACTTGATCGTGTATAACTATATCCGCCGCCGGCAGTTCCTGAAATTTTTTCCTTGAAACTTTTTTCTATAGGGTAGAGGTTGTCTATATTATTTAATGAAAGTTTTACAGTGTCACCTTCATAAATAACAGTTACAAATCCAGCTTGAGAGTTTTTGTAAATTCTACCAAATATTAATAGATCATCAACTGTTTCAATTCGAAAAGCTCTGTTCGCTGCCGATATACTGGATAGTTTCCTCAGTTGAACGGTAATGTCGTTGGCATCGTCGGGATCGAAGGTGATGACACCTAATTGAATTTTTTTGATCTCGCCAATTATGAGTGTGCCATTTTTGAAAAGCAGCGTGTCTTTTTGGCCTAATACAGGAAGAGTTAGACCCAGAAATAGTAGTGATATGAATAGGTTTTTCACTCGCACCCGGTAATTTTTGTAAAAGTACTGATTCTAAAATAAAAAATGCAAACTATGCTTCCGCAGAAGCGTGAAAAGGAGTTGAACTGTGAAGGCACTCTATTTTATAAAAAATGGACTTTTGTTTTGTTAAAAAGTTTAAAGCAGTTGAAAAAAAATCTAAAAAAAATAACAACTTACTAAACTCCTTAGTAACAGGCGAAACAACAACTAAATTAATTATCGAACCAACCATTGAATTACAACCGAATCTATCACTGAATTCAACCATCGAATTTAACCTTTGAGAGCCCCGGCAGGGTTGTCTTAGCTTTCAATAAAGATAAATTTTAGTTGAAAAAAACAGTTTCTTTGAAGTTCTAATTGTAACTCTGTCGGGATTTTCAAAGGCAACAAATGAATTCAACTATCGAATCAACCGAATTTTAAAAATAAATTATCTAGCACCCCATAATTTAGGTACGCCTTTACGGAATTCAAATTTATAAGCAATTTCAAAATTGATGTAGCTGTATGCATCTTTTTCAGAAGGATTACCACGACGACTTGTCGCAGGTCCGGGATATCCACTGTTACCATATCCAGTTGGGTCAGAAGCATAAAGTGCAATTTCTTGTTTGATTGGATCTCCTGGAAAATTCTCATTAATTTGAGCATAAGTAGGATAAGCATCGCTCACATCATCCAAAAAATCGGTAAAGAACATGTAATAGCCGAATTCAGTGGAGAAGGTTATCTTTTTTGAAATACCATATCGAATTCCAATACCCATTGGGATGCCAATATTCACAAATTTGTATGCCGCTTTATTTCCTGATTCTCCTTTGTAACTCACACCTTCAGTGTACCAGTCGGCTAGTTCAGTTTCATATTCGCCATCTTTTTCAATTATATTTCCACCTGATTGCTGACCTTCATATTCAGCATCGCGAATGGTGCCATCCGGCCAATAGTAATAACGGTTGTTCATATCTGCACCACCACGGAATAAATCTGCTTTTGGCTTACCATAATATACGCCTACGCCGGTAAAAATAAATAATGCCGCATTTTGTTTGTATAAAGGTATGCGAGGATTGGAAAATAAAGTATATGTAGCATGAACTGCAGTTCCGAATAAATCATTCCTAAAACTGATGCCTCGTCCATAATTCTTCAACTCAAATCCACTTCTATCACCAATTGGTTTTGTTTCATCATACTGTAATCGATTCCATGAAAAACGAACCTCTACAGATAGTGGGCGATACAAATTTCCTGAATATCCTGATGTACCTAAAAAGTTTCTGAAAGTTATGGCTGCTCCCGGTTGTGTGGATCCTGTTTGTATCCATGTTTCATTTCCTAAATCACCATAATAGTTTGTGATGCCTCCGGAGATTCCCATCTCAAATGATCGTTGTGAATGTGCCGGAGTTAAAAAGTAAAGTAGAATGGCGAAAGTGAGTAATTTTCTTTTCATGAGCTGAGGATTTATGCTGAATAAACTTACTCTAAAGTAGTTAATGTCAGTGGTTTTCCAAACATTTAACGAATTCATTTATCGACAAATTGAAAAATCAGTCTAAAGTATGAAGGAAAACTATTTGTAAAATATTGATATTCAAATATTTGTATCAGCTAGTGAAATGTGAAATATGGGACTTAAAAATGGGTTTTGAACGAATTTCAGTTGTTAAACTCAATGTTTATTGAAGAAGTGACATTGTGTGTTTGAGTGAAAGAGGTGAACTCCATTCCTGATGCCCTGGAATTATAAAGGCTGGTTTAGGATATTTTTTGTCGATATTTTTCAAAGATATTTTCCAGCTGAACATATCAGCATCAGCAAGATTTCCAAGTGTTTTTGCTTCAGTACTTTTTATTAAACATCCACCATATAAAATTTTTGTATCCTTAAACCATATCACTATGTTATCGGAAGTGTGACCGGGACCGGGATAATATGTTTCCATTGCAATTCCTCCAATAACAAATAGTGTATCCTTTAAAAATATGTTGGTCGCTTTTTTCTCGTTGTGTTTTATGCAATAAATATTGGTAAGTGCAGATGTCCATGTTGGTATTCTTGCTTTATTCAAAATATCAAATCCTCCGGTTCTATCTTCATGATAATGTGTAGCAATACACATCACCACATTTTTTTGATGGCGCTTTTGAATGCTATCCAGTAATGGAAGCACCTGAGTAGAATCCCAGGGAGAATCAATTAATATCACACCTGCATCGGTTACAACATACATTCCATTTGCAGGAAAAGGCGTGTCATTATAATTTTGCCATGTAGTGTAGACATAAAAATTTTCTTTTAAATGGGAAATTTTAAGTGGCGCATGGATTTGTTGAGCGAAGGAACTAATGGTTATGCAATAAAAAATTGCACACTGAATTAAGATTTTTAACATAAGATTAAAACGAGTTCTATCTCAATATAACTAACTTCTGAAACAACGAACTTTCCTTGCTTCGCACTTCCACTATATAAGTTCCGTGTCGGTATTCAGAAGATAAAATTGGAATTTTATTGATACCTCTGTTAATTTTGATAATATCTGATTTATACAATTGTCTTCCATCCATCGAATAAATATACACCTCTGCTTCTGAAACGCGGGAAGATTCAATTATTAATACCCCTTCATTTCTCAAAGGGTTTGGAGAGAGTTTGAATGAATTTACATTATTTTTTTCATCCAACGAACCACCTAAATACCAGTAGGTGCATGAGTCCTGATAGAAAAATGAACTTCCATTATTTAATGCTGTGGTGTGTGCACAGGAATCGAGATAAACTTTTTGTGAATTGTGTTCAAAACAGGTAAGCTGTTGAAAAAAGTCGCGTGCAATATTATCATTGCAAATAAACATAAACAAACCTCCCTGTGCGTTTCCCGATTTAGTATATACCAAATGTCCCGGATGACCGATACTCTCAATCCACTGCAAGGAGTTGGCGGAGGGAAAATTGTAATTGTTGAGATGGAATATTTTTCTAGTAATAGAGTTGAGCTGAACATTTGAAATGCTGTCGAGATGAAAATAGCCGGAAGTATAATACCCGGGGCTAAAAGCAAAATCAAGATAAATGCTATCGCCCGGAACCATGGAAAAGTCATAAATGAGTGCTTCAGCAGAAAAAATATTATCCATAAAATATACTTTCTTCGTTAAGGTATCCTCTCTTAAATATCCAAACATGCAATCATTAAATGGATTGTTGTAATCCTGCTGAAGCAATTTCTTGTATGTTACAGAATTTATAACGGTATCACCTATAGTTGATAGATTATTTGATATTCCCGAAAAATTCCCATAGAAGCAATTAGGCTGAACGACTGCTTGTTGTCGAACAGGGATAACATTAAACACATAATACCATGTATTTGAAACGCTGTCTAACATAGGCACATAATTTTGTGCCTTTACTTCTGTGAAAGAAAGAAAAATGACGGTAATGAGTAAAATCTTTTTCATGATATCTAGTTTTGATGACTTGTAGAAATTTAGATCTAAATTAATCGAAAAATTTTAATTTACCAAGTTATTTTTCAAAACCCCTGATTTCCACCGATTAAAATAAAATTTTAGATCTTATCCGGCTTTTAGAAAAGATGGAATATGTTTGATGGCAACCCCAAAGAGTTGTCTTAAGTGAGACTAAGATATTGCACGTTGGTATTTGAAGTTTAGTAGAAAGCAGGAAATGTTACTTATAAAAGTAAGAATCTTTAACTTTGTTCAAAATGCAATTGACTATAAATAATTTCTCGCGTTTAATGAATTCAAGTTTCAATATAACTTATACGTTTCTGTTTTTAGCACTATTTATTGGCTGCAATGGCACTCCGTCGGCCTTAAAATCTGAAAGTAAAGAAATTTTCAACTCATCAATAAACACACAAGATTTAGTTTATACCAAACATGCTAAATGCAGAATGGAGTGCCGTGAAGTATCGAGAAATGAAGTTGTTGAAATTATTTCAGGAAATAAAATTAATATCAAAAAATCGAATTATAACGACAAGCCCTGCCCTACAATAGCATACGAAGGACGCAGTTCAGATGGACAGCTCCTCAGAGTGGTTGTTGCAGATTGTGAACCTAAGGATAAAGTAGTTACTGTAATTGATTTGGAAACAGATTTTAAATGTACTTGTGAATAGAAAAAAGGGTTAGTGGGCGAGTAGGTTTGTTAAAATGCGAGTTGGGTTAGTGGAAGTAAGAGGGGAAGGTTGCTGTGTTCGAATATTATAAAAAATCAAGTTCAGTTTTTAATTTTTTTGTTAAACCGGCTACCACTAAATCATAAGAATGATCAATCCATTCTTTTAATAGTTTTTTACTAACACTGCCATCGATAAAAACCGTGTTCCACATTTTTTTGTGCATGTGAAAGCCGGGTTGCACACAAGGATATTGCTCACGGAGTTCAATGGCTTTTTCAGGATCACATTTAAGATTAATACTGTTGCCTTCACTAAGACTTGTAAGGCAAAACATTTTCCCCATCACTTTAAAAACTAATGTATCTTCATCAAATGGAAAGGATTCAGTAGTTCCTTTCTTAGAGAGGCAATATCCACGTATTTCTTCGATGTTCATTTTAGGTTAACGAAAATTATTTTAAAGAGTGGAACATATTTTTTGCAAATTTTAGATTAGTTTTTATTTTACTTTTAAACTGTACAACACGGGCTTGGAAGGACTGGCATCATTTTCAAGTGATGTTATTTGAATATTTAAAAGATAATGTCCATCTTGAATTTTATCATCAACAAAAATTAATTCAGTTATAGTACAATCAAGGCGTGGGGCAGATGGATAATTCCAAAAGGTGTGATGTGAAAGCAATTTTCCGTCATCTTTTTCACGATCTACAGAGGGTAAATCCAACAACAAATGCTTTATGCCTCTTTTAACTAACCATTCAGCAGCTTCGTGATGCAAATATGGGGGATTAGTATTGGAATAATGAAAAGTTAGTTTATTGATTTGGTTGGGTACGGTTCGAATAATAATTGCGTCAGTATTATTGAATTTACAAAGTGACTCCAATTGCGATTTTGTTATTATTTCATCACCAGCCATTTTTTCGGGAGTTACAGAAACTAGTTCAGCAAAAAAAATAAATTGTTTCAGATTCTGGTTGAGTGTAAAATTTTCCTTACTAATATGTCCTACAGATTCAGTATGCGTGCCATTCCCATGCGGGTTTAAAAACACATTTCTGAAATTAACACTTCCTCCTTGATTAACATCCCCAACCCAATCGCCCATTACAACCGGCTCAATTTTTACCGGCTCACAATACCATGCATTTACGTTGTTATCGCCTGCTTTTAAAGGAATTGAAATGTCAATAGGTTTGGAAAAGTCAACTTCATACTTTTTTCCTTGATGTTCAATTATCGCTATCATGACGGAAAAGTAAGAAAATAATTTTGAATTATAAAATAGCTGGGAATTAAACCACAAAAGCTTTTGCGGCGATGCGATCGGCAATTAGCTTTCCTGACAAGGTGAGCAAGTATTTATCATCATGTATTTCAACAGCTCCCGATTCAACATATTCATGAATCTGGAATAAAAAATCGGATAAATAATTTTCGCCGAATTGGGATTTGATGTAATTGGCACTCACTCCCCATTGGGTTCTAAGGCCGGTCATAATGTACTCGTTATATTGGTTTTGAATAGTCAACTCTTCAACTTCAGCTGGAATTTTATTTTGCTGAATAGCTTTCACATAAGCGGCATTACTTGAGATATTCCATTGGCGCGAAATACCATTGTACGAATGTGCTGAAGGTCCAATGCCAATGTACGGAGTGTTTTTCCAATAGCTGCTATTGTGCCGGGAATAAAAACCAGGTTTTCCAAAGTTGGATATTTCGTAATGATCAAACCCATGTTGAGTTGCCTTTTCAATCAATATTTTAAAATGACTGATAGATCGTTCTTCATCTATAGGTTTCACGTTTCCTTCACGAATTAGTTTATCAAGGGCAGTGCGTTTTTCAACTGTGAGGTTGTAACATGATAAATGGTTCACCGGAAGAGACAATGCCTTTTCAACATTTTTACGCCATCTCTCATCACTCATCCCCGGTACACCGTAAATTAAATCTATAGTGAGGTTACTAAATCCTGCATCGGCAGCAGCTACAACCGAAGAAATTGCCATTTCTGCTGTATGGGCCCTATTCATCAAAATTAAATCCTGTTCAAAAAACGATTGCACTCCAATACTGAGTCTGTTGACAGGAGTTTGTTTAAGTTCTTGTAATTTTTGAGAAGTAAGATCATCCGGATTTGCTTCAAGAGTAATTTCAGCATTTGGAGCAATTTGGTAAAACTTCTCAATCTGATCAAATATTTTATTTAATTGTGAATCACTCAACAATGACGGAGTCCCACCACCAAAATATATTGTATTCAGTAACGGTTTGTGGACATGTGTTTGAAGGTAATTTTTACGCAATTCAATTTCCTTGATGATAGCATCAACCACCTCATCAACCTTCTCATGATTCACCGAAAAGTGAAAATCACAATAAGAACATGCTTTTCTGCAGAAGGGAATATGAATATACATGGGTGTTATGAATTATTCCTGTCCGACTCTAGAAGTGGGAATTACGAATGGTTTTTTATTTCGAATCGGCTTTGGTGAACGCCTGCCTGCAGCAAGCCGGTCAACCACCATTGCATGCCCCGACATGGTTGTTACAAGTTTCGAAAATGTTTTACTTTCCAATAAAAACAAAAATTAATTTAGTATTCGATTGAAACCCTTTCGGGATTTTCTAATTCAACCACCGAATCAACCACCATGAAACCCGACAGGATTGTCTTAGCATTGAACGAGGTTCTATTTTTAATTGATATTAAAATCTTCTTTAGTGTTTTATTGTAATCCTGTTGGAGTATTCGAAGCCATTGAATTGACCATTGAATTCAACCACCGAATTTAACTACTTCGGCAATACAATTCTGAAAGTAGTACCTTTATTCAACTCAGAACTTTTAACAAAAATATGACCACCATGATACTCTTCCACAATTCGTTTTGAAAGAGAAAGACCAAGTCCCCAGCCTCGACTTTTAGATGTATAGCCGGGTTTAAAAACAGTTTTAAATTTTGATTTTTGAATACCTTTTCCCGAATCACCAATATCGATATAAACAAATTGTTGCTGATCGGTAATATTAACAGTGATGGCACCTTCACCTGTCATGGCATCCACTGCATTCTTAAAAATATTTTCAAGCACCCATTCGAACAAGGGAATATTCATATGTGCAAATACTTCATGATTAACAGCATCTTTGAGAGTGAAACTTACTCTTGATGATGAACGGCTTTGGATATAATTAATAGAATTTTGCACCACTTCGGTTACATTTTCTTTCTTTAAGGAAGGTGCGGAACCAATTTTCGAAAACCTTTCGGTGATAGTATTGAGTCGCGAAATATCTTTTTCAATTTCGTCAAGATGTTCGTCTTTTTTATCTTGCATTTTGAGATATTCCACCCATGCCATAAGTGAAGAAAGCGGTGTCCCTAACTGGTGAGCCGTTTCTTTAGCCATACCTACCCAAACCTGATTTTGTTCTGCTTTGCGCGATGTGCTGAAAGCGAGATAGGAAACGATGAGAAACAAACTGATTACTGCCAATTGGAAATAAGGGTAATAGCGGAGTTGCCTTATCAACATAGAGTCGCGGTAATAAACAAAGTTTTTTTCTTCCTCTTTACCAAACACAATCTGAATAGGTTCCTGTTCCGATTTCATTTCTTTCATCTCGTTAGCCATCCAAGCATCATCCAATGATTTTATAGAATCCAGATTTCGAAAGGAGTTTATATTTCCATGAGCATCGGTTAAGATCATGGGAATAGTATTGTTGCTGCGAAGCACCTCCAAAGCAAAACTTACATCACCTTGTTCAACTGTAACTTCTGAAAGTTGACGTACAGCACCGGCCCAAAGTTTAACATTCTTCTTTTCCTGCTCCGACAGCTTCTCCACTAAATGGTTCGTATACCACAATGAAGTGATACCAATTGCCAAAGCAGCCAGCAATAAAGCCAGCTTCCATCGTTGTTTACGAGTATAAATATTCACGTTTCACTTTTTATTTTTAATATGTTGGCCCCGGTAGCCTTTGACTGATGAATAATGACTTCCCGTTCGCACAAAGGCTTACAGGATGACATGCGCGGCGTTCGCCAGCGAGTCCTATGTCTAATGACCAATGACTAATTATCCTTTCTTTATTCACAAATGCAATGATACTGCAAAAATAAGTACTATTATTCATCTTCATCATAATCAATCTGGAGCTCTTCTTTTTTCTTTTTATCGTTCACAACTGGTTTCTCGGGATCTTTTTTGTTAAATTCTTCTTTGATAATATTTTTGAAGGAAACGGATTCCTTTTTTACCTCGTCGGTGATCTTCTTCTCTACAGCATTTCTATCCCAAGTAAATTTCGGGTCTGCAACCGGACCTTTCATAGAAAGAAATATCATAGTTCTTCCCAATCCATCATCTTCAATAGTCCCAAATTCGGTGTTTTGTTCCTTGACCTTTCGACCCATGATTTGGGAAAGATACAACCGTAATTTGTAATCGACAATATTATCAAAAGTATGTTCACCACTGGCACTTAAATCCAGTGCAGTACTCTTAATCTCCATCATAGGTATGTAGATCCGTCGGTTTTTAATTTCTATGGTATTGGTTAGAGTGGAGAATTTAACGGTTTTCAGATCAGCACTTTTGAGAAATCGGGAAAGGGCCAGCATAGGGTCAAAGTTGATTAATTCCCCATTTTCTATTGTGATATCGCTTTTTGCATAAATACTGTTTTCGTCCAAGACTAGCTTTTCAGACCAACTAGATTTGAACTTAACCACTGCTGAAACCTTGCCTTGGAGATTTTTGTCAACAATAACATCCTGGCCAAAATTGCCCATTTCTGTAAATAACTTATTGATATTTAGCTTATTAACAATAGCATCGTATTCAATTTGAAGAATATTGCTTTTTCGGTTGTCGATCGTTCCTTTCAATTTAACTTCACCTTCAACCGTACTAAAATTTAATTCTTTAGTATTCAGTATTTTATCAGACATCGATATAATACCCTGAATATCAGTCGCATGGAATTTTTTAAATTTTAATTTCTTGATATCCACATCTACTGAAAATTTCAGATTATTTGAAAGAGTCATGTAGTAAACGGTATCAGTTGATCCGGCCGGCGTTTCCTTTTTGGCCATCAACTCATCAAGGTCTAGGGCATTGGAATGGATAGATGCATTAATATTGAGCCGTTGATTATCGATCAAAAGCCAGGCAAACAAATTTTGGAAGGTACCTGAAATTGAAAAATCGCTGCTTCCGGTATTGCCTAAAAGCTCATCCACTATCAAATCATTTCCATTCAAATGAACCAATCCTTTTTGGATTTTAAAACGAGTCGGCTTCTGTTTAAGTGTAAAGTCCACATTTGAAAAATAAATATCGCCCGACGATCGATAGGTGTTTTTATCACCTGCGATTCCATTGAATTTCGCATCAACTTTTACTAATCCCGATATTTCATTTAATGTATCGGGTTTAAAAAATTTGCTCATCGCTTTCAAATCTGCTTCCAAACTCGCAACAATATTCAAACGTGGTTTATTAAAATTTTCAATTTCAATTTCAGCATGAAGTGGTTTGCCCTCTAAGGTTGCTTTAAAATTTTGGAGGTTGAGATAAGTAACCGGGTTAGCATTGTTTTTTCGATTGGTAAAAAAACCTGTGCAATTCATATTTCGCAAATGGTAGGGAGTTCCTTTCGGATTCAAACTAACGTTTCTACTTTTAAAATTGAAGGCAACCAAAGGCGAATGTGTTTTGTCGGATTTCCCTTTTAAAGTACCTTTGAATTCAATATTTCCACTATAGTTATATCCTTTTGTATCACCAAGATATTTTTCAGGAATCACCGAGAGTAAAGAGGGTAAATCGGCAGATGGCGAACTAATTTCAAGATCGACTTCAAGATCCTTATCTGTATCTATAACTTTTCCGGTCAACTCAAGCTTCAAACCCGAAAGCTGAATGGAAGAAGGTTTAAAAGTATATAATCCTTTTTGTTGATCTACATCCAGCGAAAGCTGTAATTTGCAATCACGATTGGTAATATATTTTATTTCATCGATTATAACAGAGGCATCTTCAAGATTTGCATCAGAAGTGAGGTTGTAATTATTTTCATTAAAGTTTCCTTTCAAAGACCCTTCATTTATTTTAAAACTGAGATCTTGTTTTTTGGAAACATTGTAATACAAAACATCCACATTTTTAAATTCCACATTTTGCAATTCTAATTTGAATGTTTGCTTCGAACTAACGCTATCCGATTTTTTCCATATTTCATAATTAGAATTTCCCTCGGCATCAATTTGAAGATTTAAGGTAGCATCGGTGAGAACAATTTTTTTAAGTCGATACTCTTCACTAAAAATGCTTGTAAAGCTAAAAAGCAAAGAAATTTTCCCGGCATTGAGCACACTTCCTGTAGTAACAAATTCTTTTGGCTCATATGCCTTTACTTGTTGAAAGTCGATTGTAGCGTATGGGAAATTTCTGATAAATGAAAATGAAATATCTCCAACGTCAACTTTTGAATTCAGATTTTTGTTGATGGATTGAACAACAATATTTCGAACCTTATCCTTGTATAGGTAGGCAAGTGCACTAAAAATTATGGCAACCCCTGCCAAGCAAATTACAATGATCAATAAGATGCGTTGAGTGCGATTCATTCCAATGTAACCCGGAGTGAACCGGACCAATATGTTATAATGCAAAAAAACTTGAAATATTGCCTGACAAAGCGACTAACAGAGATTACATTTCAACATCTTTATCACCAAATAATAACAAAAAACCCCGGAATTTCCGGGGTTTTCATTAAATTTTATTCAAATTATTTTGCAAATCGCTTAGCAACCTCATCCCAATTGATCACACTCCAAAAAGCAGTGATGTAATCGGGGCGACGGTTTTGATAATGCAGGTAATAGGCATGCTCCCATACATCAAGTCCTAACAGAGGAGTGCCTTTTACTTCAGCTATATCCATTAAAGGATTGTCCTGGTTTGGGGTAGAACTCACCTCTAGTTTGCCTGAAGAATTTTTTGTCAACCAAGCCCACCCTGATCCAAAACGGGTAGCGCCTGCTGCAGAAAATTTACTTTTGAAATCGTCGAAGCTTCCAAAATCAGCACTAATTGCATCTGCCAAAGCACCGGAGGGAGCTGCAGGAGCATTAGGAGTTAAAATGTTCCAAAAAAGGGAATGATTGTAGTGACCGCCTCCATTATTGCGTACAGCTAACGGATGTTTTGAGATATTTTGGCAAATCTGTTCGATAGTTTGTTTTTCTGCCTCTGTGCCGATAATGGCATTATTGAGGTTATTAACATATGCTTGGTGGTGTTTTCCATGATGAATTTCCATGGTTCGGGCATCAATATGCGGCTCCAGCGCATTTAAGGGATAAGTTAGTTTTGGTAGTTCAAATGCCATGATTTATAAGAGTTTAGGGAATTATTAAAGATATAGTTTAACTATGCAAATGTAACAATTTTATACTCATAAGGTTTAGACTTCTATAGGCGAAAAAATGGTCAAAAAAATATTTTTTATATTCCTCATTCATATCCATTTATTTCTTATATCTTTGCGCCTCAAATCTTATTCAAGCTTAATTAATTAAACCAACATCAAAATGAAAAAAGTATTTGCCGTTATGGCAATCGTAGGAATGTTCGCTTTCGTAGCGTGCGGACCAAAAGCAGAAGAAAAAGCTGAAGAAGCTACAGAACAAGTTCAAGAAGCTGCAGATGCTGCTACTGAAGCAGTTACAGAAACTGCAGACCAAGCTGTTGCTGCTATTGACTCAACTTCAAATGCAGTTGTAGATTCAATTTCTGCTCAGTAATCGATTCCGATTAGAAGCAAAAAAAAGCCCCTTCGAAAGATGGGGCTTTTTTTAATGCGATTTTTTGATTTTTCATAGGCAACCTGTCCTGCCACCATCAACCGGCAAGTTGATTCCGGTGATGTATCCTGCCGATGGCGAAGATAAAAAACCAACCGCTGCTGCAATTTCGTTAGGCTGTGCAAACCTGCCGGCTGGAATTTCTTCCAACATTTCAGCTTCTAAAACTTTAAATTCTTTTCCGGTTTTCGAAACTTTTGTCTCTATAATTGATGATAATCTTTGAGTTTGTGTTGCACCGGGAAGGACATTGTTCACAGTGATTCCAAAGGGTGCAATTTCTGTTGCTAATGTTTTCGACCAGTTTGCAACAGCCGCCCTAATTGTATTTGAAACGCCAAGACCTTTGAGTGGCAGCTTTACGGAAGTCGAAATAATATTAATAATTCGCCCATAACCTGCATTTTTCATTCCCGGAATCAAGGCTTGCGAAAGAAGGTGGTTGCAGATTAAATGCTGGCGAAAGGTTTTTTCAAATTCTTCCGGCTTTGCAGAAGTTATTGGTCCACCGGGAGGGCCGCCGGTATTATTAACAAGAATGTGAATTACATTTTTAGTTTTAACATAAGCTGTAATAGCAGTGTTTAATGCGTCGGGATCATTAAAGTCGGCTGAAATATAGTCGTGGGCCTGATTACCTGAAACAGAAAGTGTTGCCGCTACATCCTTTAATGCAATTTCATTCCTTGCCATTAAAGTTACCGAAGCACCCATGGCAGCTAGTTCCTGAGCTACCGCCAGCCCAATCCCCTGCGTACTTCCACATACCAAAGCACGCTTATTATTTAAATTTATATCCATGCGGTAAAGATAAACAACGAATATCTTATTATTTCTGCTTTTTATTTTATTACTTTGTAAGTACAAAAAAGGGTCAGTAGTCTTTGACTTTGCGGAAGTGTTATTAAGTCATTAGTCATTGGTATACTGATCACTTGTCACTGATCACTGATCACTTCTGTCACTTGTCACTTGTCACTTGTCACTGATCACTTAACACTTGTCACATACATTAAAATTTATATTATGCCAATAGCACCCGCGTTTAACTTCAAAAAATGGATCGATGAAAATCGTCATCTCCTCAAGCCACCAGTTGGTAATCAAGTGGTATATGTTCCCAATCAAGATTTTATTGTGATGGTTGTAGGAGGACCTAACGCACGCAAGGATTATCACTTTAATGAAACTGAAGAATTTTTTTATCAGTTAGAAGGTGATGTGCATATAAAAATTATGGAAGATGGAAAACCACGAGTGATAGAACTTCATGAAGGTGATATATTTTTATTGCCTCCTCGTACTCCTCATATGCCGCAACGTGGTCCCAATACTGTTGGTTTGGTAATGGAGGTACAGCGACGTGAAGGAATGAAAGATCGTCTTCAATGGTATTGCGAAAAATGCAACAACATGTTACACGAAGATATTTTTGATCTTAAAGATATTGTAAAAGAACTTCCGATTGCAATGGAAAAGTTTTACCTATCACTTGAAAAACGTACTTGTAAAAAATGTGGTGCTGTGATGGAGCCTCCTGCGAAGTTGTAGAATTTTAGAAAATTTACGTTGATTGATTTAAACTAATACAGGAATTTATCCTTCGTAAAAATAAAGATAAACTCTATTCAGCATTTGGATAAAGTTTAAAATGTTTTTCCTTAACTAATTCCATGATTCTTGAACGTAGTTCTGTGAAGTTTTCGTTTTTTACTGCTGAAATAAAAACTGCACGATTATTTTCCTTAGCAATCCAGGATTGTTTAAGTTCTTCTAAGCTAACATTTTCTTTTGTTGCCGGAGTTAAATCATCTGCTTCTTTTTCTGAAAACGTATAGGCGTCAATTTTATTAAAAATCATCAGCACTGGTTTGTCGCCGGATTTAATATCAACGAGAGTCTGATTCACTACTGCAATTTGTTCTTCAAAATTAGGATGTGAAATATCTACAACATGCAGTAAAATATCGGCTTCACGTACCTCATCCAATGTTGATCGAAACGATTCAACAAGGTTATGAGGGAGCTTGCGAATAAATCCGACAGTATCGGAAAGGAGAAACGGAATCTGCTCCAGCACAACTTTTCGAACAGTAGTGTCGAGAGTTGCAAAGAGTTTATTTTCGGCAAACACATCCGATTTACTGATCATATTCATGATAGTGGATTTGCCCACATTCGTATATCCAACCAAAGCCACACGCACCAAATTTTCTCTTGATTTCCTTCTAGTGAAATTTTGTTTATCAATCTCTTTCAATTTATCTTTCAGCCGCGATAGTTTATCACGAATCACCCTTCTGTCGGTTTCAATTTCAGTTTCACCGGGTCCACGTAATCCAATTCCTCCACGTTGTTTTTCAAGGTGAGTCCACATGCCGGTAAGGCGGGGAAGCAGGTATTGGTATTGCGCTAATTCAACTTGAGTTCGTGCTTGTGCTGTTCGAGCTCTTCTAGCAAAAATGTCGAGAATGAGATTGGTTCGATCAAGGATACGACAGTTAGTAACTTTTTCTACATTTCGTATTTGAGATGGTGAAAGTTCATCATCAAAAATCACGATCTGAATATCGTTGGCTTTTACAAACTGAGCAATTTCTTCGAGCTTTCCTTTACCAACATAAGTTCGTGATTCAGGATGTTCGAGTTTTTGAACAAATCGTTTGATGGATATGGCGCCGGCGGTGAGAGCCAGAAATTCGAGTTCATCAAGGTATTCGGTCACTTGAATATCGGCTTGACCGGGACGAGCCACGGAAACCAACACCACGCGCTCGATTCCGTTTTTGGAAATTGTAGGTAATTGCGACATGAAAACGTTACGCCGATTGTACAGCGAGTAATTAGTTAAATAAATTAATTTCTTAGAACCAACCGCGTCCCGCTCCAACCATTTGAAATGGCCAAGGTATAGATACGAGAATCAATAAAAGTCCGATGAAAAAATAAATGAATATTTTTTTGAAACGATCTGTATCATTAGTAGTTCTTTTTGCCATTGCATTTCCAATTGTAATTAACAATATGGCAATGATCATAATGCTGATATGTTCAACAGCATAAAACCGTGACATTTTATCTTTCATCGCTGCTCCCATGTCATTCAAAGCTGCTTTTACTATTGGACTCACCATGTAAAGAAGAAATCCAATTAGGAGCTGAACATGAGAAAATATGAGCGTGAATAATACCATTTTTTTATCGCCCGGAGTAAAACTACGCTTACTTTTCCATCCGTTATATGACCTCAAAACAGTCATTATTAACAAGATAAGCATGATCCATCTAACAAGTGAGTGGGTGTGTAAAAGGCCTGTATACATATTCTGTGTTTTTTTATCTCAACAAAAATAGTAATCTATTTTTAATAACCTAATTTCCAATAGTTGAATCGATTTGTTTCAATCAAAATTTATCAGCAAATTTCAGTTAACTTGTTGGAAGTCTAGTGTGTTGGCCATTTTTTTTGGTTTTGATGAAATTGTTGGAGGTTTAGGAAAGAAGTACATATTAATGTTCAAAAGAGTCAATATTTATTGATTTTCAATATCATTGCAGTTGCAAAAAATGATCTTATGAAAATGAAGTGTCTTTTAATCTTGGTATTCTGCGCCGGTTGTTTGTCAACCATCTGCGCTCAAGAAACTAAGCCTGTGTTTGGAGTGGCTGATAAACGTCACATCACATACGCATTTACAAATGTGAAACTATTTGTCGATTATAAAACAATAGTTGACAGTGCTACACTCATCATTAAAGATGGCTTGGTTGAGGCTGCAGGTAAAAATATTACAATCCCAAATTATGCTGTTGTTACCAACCTTGGCGGGAAGTCAATTTATCCCTCATTTATTGATTTGTACACCAACTATGGTATTTCTGAGCAGCCAAAAATCGAAAAAGGCAAAGGCCCACAGATAGAATCTCAAACTAAAGGAGCTTATTCATGGAATCAGGCTTTGAAGTCGGAGTTTCAGGCACACCGTTTTTTTTCTGCTCAACCCGAAAAAGCGGCCGATCTTAGAAAAGCTGGTTTTGGTACTGTGGTGACTTTTAATGCCGATGGAATTGCACGTGGTACAGGAAGTTTGGTGACTCTTGCTGATGAAAAAGATCAAGAAATAATTTTGGTTGAAAAAGTTGCTGCTTTTTATTCATTTAACAAAGGAACTTCCGGGCAAGATTATCCAACCTCCGAAATGGGAGCTATTGCTTTGTTGAGGCAATCCTTTTTAGATGCTGAATGGTATAAATCGGGAGGTAATGGCAAAGAAGTGAATATCTCCATTCAATCATGGAATGAAAACCAATTAATACCTCAGGTTTTCGAAAGTGAATATAAATTTCAAGCAATAAGAGCCGATAAAATAGGTGATGAGTTTGGAGTTAAATATATAATAAAAGGTTCCGGTGATGAGTATCAAAAGTTGGAAGAAATTAAAGCTACGCAATGTAGTTTTATTATTCCCTTAAAATTTCCTGAAAGTTTTGATGTTTCTGATCCTTACGATGCATTGAATATTAGTTTGGAAGAATTAAAACACTGGGAAATGGCTCCCGCTAATGCAGCCATGCTTCGAAATGTAGGAGTGGATGTTTCCTTTACTGCTAGCGGATTAAAAGATGCTTCCCTGTTTTTAGAGGCTTTACGCAAAGCGGTTTTGTATGGCCTGTCAAAAGAAGATGCATTGAAAGCTTGTACTGCAGCACCGGCATCGTTGATGGGAGTTGCTGACAAGGTTGGTAGTTTGAAAAAAGGGATGGTTGCCAATTTCATTATAGCATCGGGTGATTTATTCAATAAAGAAACTATTATTTTCGAAAATTGGGTTCAAGGCAACAGATATTTAATCAAGAAATCGGATATAGTTGACCTAAGAGGAAATTATGTGCTCGATGTAAACAATCGTAAATTGAACCTTAAGATTTCAGGGGAACCTTTTAGTTTGAAATCTATAATTGTTGAAGATTCTGTTAATACCAAAGCATCGATCACTTTTGATAACGATATTGTTTCTTTAAAAGTAGAAGTCAAAAAAGATCCGGGTAAAGGGACTTATTCATTGAATGGTTTTAAAATGCCTTCAGCAAATATTGAACTAAAAGGAAGTGGCTCCGATCCTGCAGGGAATCAAATCAGTTGGACTGCCACTTGGGTATCGCCCTTTATTGCAGAAACGAAAGTTGATACCGCTAAAATAGAAAAACCATCATTGGGGAAATTAACTTACCCGAATAAATCTTATGGTTTTGACAGTTTACCCGGGAAAGAAACAGTGTTAATAAAAAATATAACGGTATGGACATGTGAAGCAGAAGGAATTCTTGCAAATACCGATGTATTAATAATTAATGGAAAAATTTCAGCTATCGGAAAAAATTTATCTCAATCAGGAGCGCGTGAAATTGATGGTACAGGAAAGCACCTAACGCCGGGAATTATTGATGAGCATTCGCACATTGCAGTGAGTCGTGATGTAAATGAATGCTCGCACTCGGTTACTGCCGAAGTTCGGATAGGAGATGTAATTAATCCGGATGATATAAATATTTACAGACAATTATCAGGAGGAGTAACAACATCCCAACTTTTACACGGCTCCTGCAATCCAATTGGAGGACAATCGGCAATTATTAAATTGCGTTGGGGACAATCGGCCGAAAAAATGAAGTTTGAAGGAGCACCCGGATTTATAAAATTTGCTTTGGGAGAAAATGTAAAGCAATCCAATTGGGGCGATGATTATAAGGTCCGTTACCCTCAGTCAAGAATGGGTGTGGAGCAAGTTTACATGGACGCTTTTACCAGAGCAAAGGAATATGACAACACCTGGAAAAAATTTAAATCAGCAATTAAAGGGACTCCAAAACCACGACGTGATTTGCGACTCGAGACGTTAGTCGAAATTATGAATAAGCAACGTTTTATAACCTGCCATTCTTACCAACAAGGCGAAATAAATATGTTGATGAGGGTTGCTGATAGTGCAGGATTCAATATCAATACCTTCACACATGTTCTTGAAGGATATAAAGTGGCTGATAAATTGAAAGCCCATGGTGCAGGGGCTTCAACTTTCTCTGATTGGTGGGCATACAAGTACGAAGTAATTGAAGCAATTCCGTATAATGGTGCCATCATGCATGCAATGGGGTTGACAGTAGCTTATAATTCAGATGATGCTGAGATGGCAAGAAGGCTCAACCAGGAAGCGGCCAAGGCAGTTAAGTATGGTAGTGTTTCTGAAGAAGAAGCATTGAAATTTGTTACACTAAATCCTGCCAAGTTGTTGCACATTGATGATAAAGTCGGAAGTATAAAAAAGGGCAAAGACGCCGATGTTGTTATCTGGAACGATCATCCTCTTTCGATTTATTCTAAAGTGTTGTATAATTTTATTGATGGAACATGTTATTATGATGCTGATAGAGATCTTCTATTGAGAGAAAATATAAAAACAGAAAGAGCAAGAATCATAAAGAAGATGATTGAAGAAGGAAGTAATGATGGGAAAGAAATGAAGAAGCCTTCTTTCAAAGTGCATGAATTACTTCATTGCATGGATGATGAATAAGTACTTTTGTTTCAAATTAAAATTTCAAGCGGTAAATAAAATAGACATGAATAGAATTATAATAATACTTCTTATATTCCCGATTTCCATTTTCTGCTATGCTCAAAATCCGGCACCTGCTTCAGCGCAAGCAATGAAAATAGTATACATGGGAGCAGTTGCTCATATTGGTACCGGGGAGGTTATACAAAACAGTGTGATTGGATTTGAAAATGGAAAACTTAAATTGGTTGGAGATGCCACAGTCGTTAGAATTGATCCCGCCGCTTATGATACCATCATTAATATACAAGGCAAACACATTTATCCGGGACTGATTGCCTTAAATACTCAAATTGGGTTAAGTGAAATTGAAGCTGTAAGATCTACAAATGATTTTGTGGAAGTGGGCCAGGTAAATCCATCTGCTCGATCTATTATCGCGTATAACACTGATTCGAAAGTCATCCCTACACTTCGGTCAAATGGAGTGTTGATGGCACAAATAACACCGCAAGGAGGATTGGTTTCCGGTCAATCGTCGGTTGTGGTATTGGATGCCTGGAATTTTGAAGATGCAGCATACAAAACCGATATTGGCATTCATGTGAATTGGCCTTCAATGAGGATTGTGAAATCGAAAAAATCTGATGCAGACGAGAAGCAGAAAGAACGTAGTGATAAATCAATTGCGGAAATAAGAAAATTATTCAATGAGGCTAAAGCTTATGCATCAGTAAAAGATCCACAAGAGAAAAATTTACTTCTTGAATCAATGCGTGGATTGTTTGATGGATCGAAAATGGTTTTCGTTCACTGCAATTATGTTAAGGAGATAATTGCATCTGTTGCTTTTTTTCAGAGTCTGAATGTGAAAATGGTGATCGTAGGCGGTTCAGATGCCTGGATGGTTACTGAACTTCTTAAAGCACAAAACATTGCAGTTATAATTGTCAATACACACCGCCTGCCATCACGTGATGATGAGGATGTGGATTTGCCATATAAATTACCTGCAGTATTAAAGCAAGCAGGGATAAAATTTGCAATTTCGGTAAGTGGTTTTTGGCAGATACAGAATCTTGCATTTCAAGCAGGAACTTCTGCAGGTTACGGTCTCAACAAAGAAGAAGCATTAATGAGTGTGACTTCGACTGCAGCTCAAATTCTGGGAATTGAAGCCACTGTTGGAACACTTGAACCGGGGAAAGATGCCACCTTTATTATTTCTAGTGGCGATTTGCTGGACATGAAAACCTCCATTGTTGAGGAGGCTTTCATTCTGGGAAGGCAAATTAATCTTGATGATACACGAAAAGAATCTTACAGAAAGTATAAAGCCAAATACGGTTTAAAGTAGATAATCTTAATTAAAATAGTATGAAGCCGGACTGTTCCGGCTTTTTTTAATGAATTCTGATTCTGGGCCTGGGTTGAATGGTTTTTTTGCTCTCGAAATTCCCATTCAGAGTGGGTTATTCCCTGTTCAGAAAGTTTTGTTTGTAGATTCCGTAAATGATGAATTGATTTGTTGTGTTAAAAGGACAAACCTGAAGTTTAACTCAAAATTAAAGCACTATGGAAAATCTGAAAATTGACCGAATTGCCACTGCAAATGTTGAAAACAACAATTATTCCAAATCAATAATAAGTGAATTGCCAGTAATTAAGTATAGTTTTAATGGAGAACTCGTATCTGCAAATCAAGCTGGTATCGAACTGCTTTGTACAATCAAAGGTACGAGCCTGGACAAAACCATTGAGTATATGATTAGCAAATATCCGCATTTACTGAAGCGCCACTGCTCTGATGACTTTGTTCTGTCGTACAAAAACATTCAATACTTTTTTAGTGCGGTCGCCTTTGACGAAGCCGGTTATATTGGATGGTATTGTTACAATGTGCAAGAAGTGCAATCTAATTTTCTGGAAACCGCAGCGTAATATAAAAAGATTTCTAATTACTAAGTATTAAAATTAAGACCTAACCACATGTTACAAAAAATTGCAGTAGCTTTTATATTAGCAACAAATTTGGTTGCCGCACAGGTGAGTGTTGATTGGTACAATTATCCGGAAGGTGTTGCGGTGGCTACCAATAGCTCCTATGATGTTTATACTGTAAATTGGGAATCAAATCCCGGAGGTGATATTACGCTCACAAAGAGAGATTCTACCGGTGCCATTTTATGGGAAACATTTTTTGATAACACCGATCTCACATTACAAGAAGTTGCTACATGGGTAGAAACAGATAATCTTGAAAATGTTATAGTGAGCGGAACCATTCGTTCGGGATTTTCAAATCCTGTAAACGCTGCAAGTGTAGTAATGAAATTTGATTCCTCCGGAACCTTGATTTGGAGAGTCGTCTACGAAAGCGCATTCGATGGTTCTTCAACCCGAAAGTTGCTTGTGGATGCTGATGACAATATTTATGTCCTAGGAGTAGGAACAGGAACAAACGGAATAGTTACCAAGATAAAAAAGTTAGACCCGGCCGGGGTTCCTGTTTGGTCGTATTTTGATACAACAGGAATTGGTTATCCGTTAAATTTTAAATTTACTCCTGATAGTAATTTATTAATAATCGCGAGATCTCAGACAGGAATCCTGAATGGATTTTCGAAGATTGATTTAAATGGAAATACTATTTGGCATAAAGCCGGAATAGGAAGTCAGTCGATTGGTGATGCTGCGGGCGACTCGTTAGGAAATACCTACATTGTTAATGGTGAAAATGTGTTTTCAAATCCCGGAAGTATCCTTCAAAAATTATCTCCCGCCGGCGTGTTGATTTGGGCAGATACCTGCACCATAACTGCTTTTAGAGTAGAAGCAGGCACTGATAACTACCCAGTTATTTGTGGTTTCCCTAATTCCGGAACACCCGGAGCAGCATTTATAAAGTACGACGAAAATGGGAGTATTGTTTGGCAAAATCTTGATGCCGACGGTCCCGGGTATGCACTGTTGTTGCATGCTCAAATGAAAATGGATGTTGAAAATGCTGCTTATCTGGCAGCAGGAACATTAACGCAAATGGCACTCTGTAAAGTCAATAGTGATGGAACCTCTGCATGGACAGCTGTAATTCCCGGTAGCTATGCGAATGCTTTTGACTTTTATACCAAAGATGTTATTTATGTGACCGGTGGAACGACGGCTAAATTGGGTCAGTCTGTAAGTACCGGAACCAGTAATGCATTAGATATTGCCTATTCACCTGATGCAATCATTTATCCCAACCCCAATTTTGGAAAAGCAACCATAGAATTTAATCTGCCGTATGCTAGTACTTTTTCCATCAGTATTTTAGATGTAGCCGGCAGGACAATTAAAACCATCAATAGTGAAAAGATGCATGCAGGTCAGCAAATAATCGAAGTGAATTTATCTGAACTGAACAACGGAGTATATTTTTGCAAAATTAAATCCGATAATTTATTCAAAGATGTTACATTGATTAAAAATTGAATGTTAAACCCCTTCGCTCCTAAAATCTGGTTCAGATGCTTTTTTTACCCGTTCAGCGCATTTGGTTTCGCATTATTGCCTGACTGCTGTAATCTTACACCATAAATAAAATCCATGATCAGGATTTGTGAAAGCAGTCTGTTTAACACACTATAAACCTCAATCAATTTATTTGCACTATGAAAAATATTTTTACTTTCATGTTAATTTGCTTGTCATCAATCACGCTATCGAAAGGGCAAACCTGGCAACTCCACCAACAACGAAGTAATCTTGAGTTGTCGGATTTACATTTCATAAACACTTCTACCGGTTTTGTATTTGGCGATTCGTCTATTTCAGGAGTCATGGTAACCGGTGTTGTTTTAAAAACATTGGATGGTGGAGTTAACTGGACAACTCACACATTGGGAAATCCAAATTACAGAACAACAAAAGCTCATATTCTGAATGCTAATGAACTTTTTTCGGCTGGCAGAAATGGAGGAGGAAATTCCGGACTTTTTATTAAATCAATTGATGGAGGTGCCACTTGGATCAATCCGGTTACTTTTAACGAGAGACTGTTTAATGTGTATTTCATTAATTCATCAACAGGGTGGGTCTTGGGTAAAAATGGATTGTTACAGAAGACAACGGATGGTGGTCTTTCATGGATTCCGCAAAATATTTCAGGAGAAGATATGCTATGCATGAAATTTTTTGCCAATAATACAATCGGTTTGATTGGTTGTGGAGGCGGTGAATTATACAGAACTACTGATGGTGGCAACTCCTGGAATGCCATTACTTCAACAGTTGCAGATGGTTTGTTAGCAATTGATATCGTAGGTAATGAAGCATGGTTATGTGGTGAGGCAGGATCTATCATTCATTCGAGTGACGATGGTCAAACTTGGACTGCACAAAATGCTGCTGTGCCAGTTGACTTCAGTGCTATTTCTTTTGCCAATAATTCTAATGGATGGATGGGTGGTGTTGCAGGTATAATTAACGCTACAGTTGATGGAGGCACTTCATGGCAAAATCAAACCAGTAACACCTCACTTGAGATTACCGGTCTCTCAGTTCCCGATATTAATCATGGTTGGTATTGTGACGTTGAAGGAGGAATTTACAGTTTCAATACGGCAACATCTTTACTTGAACTGAACGAATTATACCCCTCAATTACTATTTTTCCAAACCCTGCTACTTCGATTGTAAATATTGTTTCCAAGTCAAAATCGGAAATAGAACTTATTATCACCAACGAAATTGGACAGATTATTCAGGAACACATTATTCAGGTCGATAAAACATTGTCGGTTGATATTTCAGAATTAAAGTCGGGAATTTATTATATTGTGCCTGCAGTAAATACAGACCGGATCGGCTATCCACTGATTATAAAATAATTGTAAAAAGGAAAAATTATTGCTTTTAAAAGTTCGATGACAACAGTTTTGAGAATCTGTAAATTCATCAATCAAGATTCAAATCGGATGCTTTTTCGGACCGCCCATCCCGAAAATGCAATGAAATTAGTAATTATTAGGATTGTTGTTCTTTCACCCTATTCCGGTTATTGAAACTGATCAGAAATTCACCCATTTCTAGGCCAAGAGAAAACTTTAAGGAATCCCTCTTGTTACAGGGTAAAGCACTAAAAATAAGTAGGATGACAAAAGTCATTCATTTCTTGGCTTTTTTTTCGCACCTTTGCGCCCTTAAAATCATAAACTATACATGCCGATTCTATTATTTCTGATTCTTCACTGGTACCTGTCGTTGTTTGCACAAACCTTTTTCCACCACCGTTACGGAGCCCATAAAATGTTTACAATGACACCTTTCTGGGAGAAGTTTTTCTTTTTATTCACTTGGTTTACACAAGGTTCCTCGTATCTCAATCCAAGGGCTTATGCTATTATGCACAGGATGCACCATGCATATAGCGACACCGAAAAGGACCCTCATTCGCCCTTATTTTTTAGAGATGCCTTTCAAATGATTTGGCAAACCAAAGATTATTACAAGGCTTTGGTGGATCATACTGTTGAACCGGAGCCCCGTTTTGACAAAAACTTCCCATCATGGCCAGCTATGGAAAAAATGGCTGAAAGCAGCACTTCACGCTATCTTTTTGCTGCAAGTTACATTCTCTTTTATGTGATATTCGCAACTCAGTGGTGGATGTGGTTGTTTCTTCCTTTTCACTTCTTTATGGGTCCTATCCAGGGTGCGGTTGTTAACTGGGCAGGTCATAAATACGGTTATACCAATTATACTGATGGTGACCACTCAAAAAATACACTTTTTATCGATTTTCTGTTGTTAGGAGAGTTATTTCAAAATAACCACCACCACTTCGCTGCCAGAAGTAATTTTGCTACTAAATGGTGGGAGTTTGATCCGGTATATCCTGCAATTAAAATTCTCGATATGTTGGGAATAATTAAGTTGGTGCGAATCACTACTTAATTTTCATTCATACAATCACAATTCGTTTGCTCATGTGAAGTTTGGGTGATAAATGTCACTTGTTTTTTTAAGTATATTTCTTCATTTTGCGTATATTTCTATTGATTCTTTTCAATGATGGAATTTCATTGGAAACTTGCAATTTTTGAATCTTGAAGAAATTGATTACTTTTAGAAATTAACTCGACAGTCTAATTGCGAAATTTCTCTTATCTATGAAAAGGCAAACCTATTTCAAAATATTTTACCAATTTTCATTTTATTCCCTTCCGGCGATGTTGTTGATGGCAATTGTTTCATGTTCATCAAATGGAAGCAAAACAACACCTGTAGTTCAGGATATAACCGAATCAGTATATGCCTCCGGAATTGTTAAAGCTTCCAATCAATATGAAGTGTATGCTACCACCAATGGGATTCTGAAAGAAGTGCTTGTGAAAGAAGGTGACACCATTGATCAGGAAACACCATTGTTTATAATCGACAACGAAGTTCTAGCCATGAGTTCTGATAACGCCAGACTCAATATGGAGTTATCGCGTGATAAAACAAGCTCATCATCTAACACCCTTCGCGAATTTGAGATTCGTTTGAAGTTGGCTTCCGATAAAATGGAAAATGATTCTATTTTATTGTCACGGCAACAAAATCTTTGGGCGCAGCAAGTTGGTTCGAAACTAGATTTGGAACGTAGAGAACTTACTTTCAAGGCTTCAAAAACAGAATACGAATCTGTTTTGATGCAATTTAATCAAGCAAAACTGGAGCTGCTAAAAGCTTATCAGCAATCGGTAAACTCACTTAAGATTTCTGAAAAACAACAATCTGATTTTACAATTAAAAGTTCCATAAAAGGGAAAGTCTATTCTATTTTAAAGGAGCCCGGCGAGTTGGTGAATTTACAAACCCCGATTGCTATAATTGGCCAATCAAACGATTTCGAAATCGAATTGCAAATTGATGAATATGATATCACAAAAGTAAAAATTGGCCAGCGAGTTTTTATTGCAATGGATAGTTACAGGGATCAAGTTTTTGAAGGTGTAATTTCAAAAATAGCACCTTACATGAACCAAAAATCCAAAACGTTTGAAGTGATCGCAAGATTTACAAGGGAGCCACCGTCATTATACCCTAATCTAACTGTGGAGGCAAACGTACTAATTCAGAAAAAAGACAAAGCCCTCACTATTCCGGCATCATTTTTACTCAAAGGCAATAAAGTGCTTGTGAGTAAATCGGATACTGTGAATGTTAAAGTAGGAATTGCAAATATGCAATGGGTTGAAATTTTAGAGGGTTTGGATGGTACCAGTGAAATTTACGAACCTACTCCTTGATGAAGTCAATAATTTTCGAAATCTCGCAAACTTTATTGCTCGCTAGGTTGAGGCAATCCCTCATTGCTGCTGCAGGTGTGACTTTTGGAATTGCCATGTTTATAACCCTGGTGAGTTTTATGACAGGGCTGAATAAGATGTTGGATAGTCTCATCTTAAACAGAACGCCACATGTGCGCCTTTACAATGCCATAAATCCATCTTTAAATCAACCTATAAATCAGTTACACGAATTTGGCAACAGCTTAAACATAATTCGTTCCATTAAACCCTCCGACAGCCGTGTTGAAATATATAATACCATCCCAATCCTTAAAGCACTTCAGAATGACCCTCGTGTAATAGCTTTAGCTCCTAAAGTGGCTGCTCAGGTTTTTTATAACGTTGGCATTATTGATTTGAATGGAACCGTGAATGGAATTGATGTGAAAACTGAAATCAAATCATTTTCTTTTAATGATTATATTATTCGTGGTGACGCCGCTGATCTTGATCGAGTAACAAATTCTATTATTTTAGGGAAAGGGGTGGCGGATAAAATGATGGCAGAAATTGGTGAAGTAATTCAGATAACATCTGCAAAAGGAGAACAAATTTCTTTAAAAGTTGTTGGCATTTTTCAACTGGGACTTGCTGCTGTTGATGATGTTCAGAGTTATGCATCACTTACAACAACACAGAAGTTGTTAGGCAAAAATGAGAGTTATTTTACCGATATCCAAGTAAAATTAAAAGATATTAGTATTGCACCTGCTGTAGCAAAAGAATATTCTAAGATTTATCGTGTCGATGCTGAAGATTTGCAAACAGCTAATGCGCAGTTTGAATCAGGAACTAAAGTAAGAAATATCATCACCTATGCCGTTAGTATTACTTTGCTTATTGTAGCAGGTTTTGGAATTTACAATATTTTAAACATGATGATTTATGAAAAAATGGATTCCATCGCAATCTTAAAAGCGACAGGGTTTTCCGGCAGCGATGTGAAGCGTATTTTTATTAACCTTTCACTTATTATTGGAATCATAGGTGGCGTTGTTGGATTACTGCTCGGGTTTATTTTTACTTCACTTATTTCTCATATTCCATTCAAAACTGCTGCACTTCCTGCCATTAGTACTTATCCAATTAATTACAACATTACTTTTTATTTTATTGGAATTGCTTTTGCGATGGCCACAACTTATATTGCAGGATACTTTCCGGCAAAGAAGGCAAGTAAAATAGATCCTGTTGTAATTATCAGAGGAAAATGAGCAACATCGGAAACATTATCGAGACCCGAAATATTAATAAATATTTTCACGACCCTGTTAAGTTTCAGGTGTTGCAGCAAATTTCTTTTTCTATTAAGCATGGTGAATTTGTTTCGGTTACCGGAAAATCTGGATGCGGAAAATCAACTCTGCTTTACATTCTATCTACAATGGATACTGATTATGATGGAGAATTACTAATTGGTGACAAGTCAATGAATGACCTGGATGAAGCAGGCCTTGCGAAAATTAGAAATGAAAAAATCGGATTTGTTTTTCAATTCCATTATCTCTTGCCCGAATTTACGGTTCTTAGAAATGTGATGCTCCCGGGATTAAAACTTAAGAAGCTGAGTGAACAGGAAGTGGAACACAAGGCTATGCATCATTTAAAAACTCTTGGAATTGATGATCAGGCTTTGAAAAGAGCTAATCTGCTTTCGGGTGGACAAAAGCAACGTGTAGCAATAGCCCGTGCGTTAATTAACGATCCTCTTATTATTATGGGTGATGAGCCTACTGGAAACCTCGATAGCAAGAACAGCAATATTGTTTTTGATATCTTCAGCGAAATCGCATCCTCAAAAAAGCAATCCCTACTCATTGTTACTCACGATGAGGATTTCGCTCAAAGAACGGATAGGATTGTATTGATGGATGATGGAAAAATCATTAGTTAAGGTATAGAATTCCCCCTTACATTCGGCTCTTGGCACCTTTTTGTTATATTTGTCACTCAATAATACCAAAATGTTCCACAAAACACGCCTGTTTTCATTGATTTTATTGGCGGTTGTCTTTATTTGCCCTTCTTTTGCCCAAGACCCTGATTCACTTAGAATTGACCTTTTTAGTTTGTATGAAAGCACTGCTGATCAGGAAGGAACGTTTTATTTTCCTGAAATTCAAAGAGGCGGACCTTTGGCAGGTGCAAGACTGGTAAACGAAAAACGCCTTCAGACCACAACAAATACAAAAAATTATAAAGGCGCATCAGTTGCAGCTTCAAATCTGGCATGGCTTGAAATGGAAGATGAGAACCATGAAAAGGCTAAATCTTATTTTAATATTGCCCTCGATGCCGCTACTCAACTCAGTAATCCGTTGACAATTTCACTGATACGAGTTCAATTAGGATATGTTTATTATCGAAGCCTCGATTATGAAAAGGCTCTCAATCATTTTGATCTTGCATTGAAAACGATGGAGCAAAACAAACTGACAAAATATATTCCAACTACTAATGCATTGATTGCTCAGATGTATTTTTCAAAGAAGGATTTCAAAAAAGCTCAAAGTTATTTTTTGAAAGCATACAATGGATTTCAAAAAACAGGTGAAGTATTATCAATGGCCAGGATAGGAATTCAGTTGGCTGAAATTGCTATCCGTAACAACGAAAATAAAGAAGCCTTGAACTATTTGGAACCATCATTTGCTACTTTGCAAAAAGCAGGTGACAATAGCGGAATGGCTTTGGTTTACCGTAACTATGGAATCATCAATTTTAAAAATGGAAAATATGAAAATGCTATTGAAGACTATCGCAAAAGCATTGCCTTATCACCACAAATTTCCACCGCTAAATTATTGAAGGACACCTACCTGAAGTTGTTTACAATTTTATCGTTAAGTGGCGAACACGATAAATCCAATGAAGTAAATATTGTTTATGTTCAATTAAGGGACTCTATCGATACTGTTGAAAGATCGAGGGTACTCAATAGCCAATTGACTAGGAGGGACCTTATAGAACGAGAAGCAATTCTGGAAATGCTTCGCAAAGGAAATGAAATTTCTTATTTAGAGCTCACTACTCAAGAAATTCAAAAAAATAGAGAAGTTACGGAAGCTGAAATTGAAAGACTCGAAAAGGAAAAAATTATTGAAGATCTCAATATGGCTAAACGAATTTCTGATCAAGCTAATATTGAAAGGGAAGAACGTATTAAATTGTTAACTGATGAGAAAGCAAAACAGGATCTTGCACTCTCTAAAAAAGAATTGGAAGTGAGCAGAGGTCAAACATTGAGAAATACATTGTTGACTGCCTTTTTGTTTATTATTATTATTGTAGGTCTTCTTTATACCAGATACCGCAATCAAAAGCGATCTCATTTGCAACTTGATAAAGCTTATAAAGAACTTTCAGATACGCATCACCAACTGGTATCGACACAAGAGCAACTTATTCATGCTCAAAAGATGGCATCATTGGGACAACTCACAGCCGGTATCGCTCATGAAATTCAAAATCCATTGAATTTCGTAAACAATTTTTCAGAACTTTCCATTGAATTAATTGATGAATTGAAACAACCGGACACTAATCAAGATGAAGTGCTAAGTGATTTAAAAGCGAACCTTGAAAAAATTAATACTCATGGGAAAAGGGCCGATAAAATTGTTAAAGGAATGCTTACACATTCAAGAGCCGGTCAAACAGAAAAGCAAGATACAGATATCAATAAAATGATTGATGAACTACTGGAATTGTCTTACCATGGGAATAGAACAAGAGACAATACTTTTTCGGCAGAGATGGTGAAAAATTTTGATTTGAATATTTCTACTGTAAAAGTATCCACCCAAGACATCAGTCGCGTTTTGATAAATTTATTCAACAATTCATTTTATGCTGTGGGTCAAAGGGTGTTGCAAACAGGCGGGGCTTTTAAAGCGATTGTAGGCGTGAGTACGCGATTGGAAAACAATAAAATAATAATTAAAATTCGCGACAACGGAACAGGGATTCCCGAAGAGATAAGAAAGAAAATATTCGACCCATTTTTCACCACCAAACCTGCCGGAGAAGGGACCGGTTTAGGTTTGTCGCTGAGTTATGATATTATTGTTAAGGGGCACAATGGCTCTTTGGAAGTTGCTTCCGAACCTAATTTATTTACCGAATTCATCATATCTTTACCGATAACCTAACAACAACCTGATGTAATTGGATAGGAAATCATCTTCTATTTGAACATCCTTAACAAAAAATAACATGACTAAATACTCAGATCTCACCTTCCTAAAATCATTTGCAAATAACGATTCAGCCAAAATCAACAAGTACGTCGGTATGTTCCTCACAGCCCTTCCGGTCAGCCTGTCACAAATGCAGGAGCAAATGATCGGCTCAGGAGTGGAAGTCTTTAAGAACAACTGCACATTCTCTGAAATCGCAACTCAAATATATGGGAATTGCCTCAGGCGAGCAGTTGGCAATTTCCATCGAGAAAATTGCCGCTGATGAAAACGGTTTGGAACAACTTCCCGATTTGATAGCTAAACTGGGCGAAATTACCGGTATAGCCAGCAATGAACTCAAAGAAGAATTGACCAAACTTTGAAAATCAAAACAATTGCATTAATATTGCACTTACCCAAGCCCCCCAAATGTATGGCGAACACACATAAAAAGATTTTCATTGTTGATGATGATCCTATTTTGGCAGAAATGCTGAAAGATCACCTTGTAAAAATGACCAGTTATGAGGTTAAAGTATTCAATTCCGGTGAAGAAATCCTGAAATCGATGACCGAACTTCCCGGGATTGTTTTCCTCGATTTTTATCTGGATTCAGTGAATAAAAATGCCATGAATGGCTTGGAAGTGCTTCAGGAAATCAAAAAAATTAGCCCCGAAACCGATGTGGTTATGCTCTCAGGTCAGGATAAGATTGAAGTCGCTGTTAAAACTATGCAATATGGAGCCTTTGACTACATTGTAAAAGGTGAGAGTTCATTTTACAGAGCCGAAAAGGTGGTTTTTAATATTTATCGATACAAAAAACTGCAAGGAAACGCCAGCAAGTATAAGAATTTGACTATTGGGCTTGCAATTGGTTTTGGACTTCTTGTTGATTTTGGTCATTTGGTTGCAGTTTTCCGGAAAAATATCTGATATGCCCGGCTGGAGTTAAACTAATCCTCTTAAATCGAGGTATTTAGCCACATATTTTCCCAATAATATCAAATTCGAGGTTTACTACTGAGCCTGCTGCAATATTTTTAAAGTTGGTGTGCTCATAAGTGTAAGGAATTATAGCTACTGAAAAGTGCTCAGATGCCGAATTAACCACAGTGAGACTGACTCCGTTTACACAAACTGATCCCTTTTCCACGGTGATTTTGTCTAAATCCCAATCATATTCAAAAGTGTAGAGCCAGCTGCCTCCCTCTTCCTTTACGGAAGTACAAAGAGCAGTGCAATCAACATGACCTTGCACAATATGACCATCAATTCTTCCATTCATCACCATGCTTCTTTCCAAATTGATCAGATCACCTGTTTTCAGCAAACCCAGATTAGATTTCCTCAATGTTTCAGCAATAGCAGTAACGGTATATTTAGTTATATCGCAACTCGTAACAGTTAAGACAAACTCCATTATGCGACAAACTCTGATCAATTTTTAATTCATTAGCAAAAATCGCATTCAACAGAAATATGCAGATTTTCATTTTCCGGATCAAGTGAGATAACTTTTCCCATTGATTCAATAATTCCTGTAAACATAAAAGTAAATTTATTTATTAGTTGATCCGCCTGATCTTATTAATTGAATGAATCCTTGTAATTCACGACTTTTTATTCCTGCAAGATAAATTTCATTCACTATACAAACGTAATAGTAAACTCCATCAGGTAATATCTTCACCTGTGTTGTCGGTTTGTCCATTCCAGTTAATATCAGGATCAGTTGATGAAAACACTTCGAGTCCCCATCGGCTGAAAATCTTGATAGAAATATCTTTCACATAACGGTAAGGAAATGGATGAAACAAATCATTTATATTATTTCCATCAGGAGTGAAATACATTCGGCAATTCATATACCGGACAATTATCGACACAAGTATCTTAACCCTGGAGCACCTTCATTTCCGTTGGAATCAACTGCAGTAACATAATAGCAACCGGCAATTGAAATTTCGTTTGTGTAATAATATGTATTAATGGTGTTGTCATTAATGGTAGCTAACAAGGTGAATGCTCCGGTAGCTGTTGGTGAATAATAAATGTTGTACGATACTACATCATCTGCGCAAGCTGAATCGGGAATGTTCCAAATAATAGTGACTTCTTTAGTAATACAATCAAAATCAGTTGTGTCTGTTCGAGAGCACAAGGCGGAACGTTGTCATAAGGAGATTCACATGCTTCTTGTGAATTATTTAATATTGGATCTACATAGCCACCACCTGAATAGGATCCCACACTTTGAATGTAATAACAATATTGTGTTCCGTTAAATCAGACCGCTATCGGAATAAGATGTTGTAGTACTAAATCCAATAGAATCAAATGCAGCACCATTAAAACGGTATACTGTATATGAAGTATTTTGCCACGGAACATTTAAATCCCATGATAAATTTAATCGTTCATCGGTTGGTGCAATGGTAAGAAAAATGGAAGATGCTCTTTGTGAAGTCCCAACCAATTGAAGTGTTCCGTTCACAGTTGAATACAATTCAATTTTATAAGAATATGCTTGCGATGATGTATTTAATCCACTATCATTAAACGAAGTGTCATTCAAACTGAAAGTAGATCCGACTAATGAAAATAGTACACCATTAATACCATTGGTACGAACAATTCTATATTCATATGGAGGTGGATACTGAACTGAATCGAGATCAGTAGGTTTACTCCATCCAACAAACATGGTTCCGGTAGTTGATGAAGTGGAAGTAACACTCACGTTGGTGATTACAGGAAGATCTTTTTTAAGGGTTGCGCAAACTTCTACGGAAGCATAACTTTCGGCACCATCATCAAAATAGGCAACAATCATATAGCAGTAATCAGTTCCTGGTGATAAGTCCGGCACCATGTTATTATCTAAGAAATGATGTAGTTGTTAATCCGGTTAAAGTGCTATCAGTGAATATCCGGTGTAAGCAGGAACACCTGTTTCACATGGACCCGGAATAAATCCGTAAGAACCCATTACGCCGATAAATTTTATAACCTATTGCTTGCTGACAAATACTTTGATCCCATCCAAGCTGAATCGAATTTCCTATAGGCGATGCCGTTGGATTTTGAGGAGCAGGTGCTACAACTGTAATTTGAACAGATTCAAGATCAGTAAGTTTTACGATATGCATCATTATCTTCTGCTTTAAATACCATTTGGTAAGGTTGCAATCGTACATGATCACACATCTGTTTGCCATTCGAAATGTTTCAGTAACACTGTCCAAGTCCTGTTGATTGGTTGATTAAAGTTGCAGGTGAAATAGGTACAATCAATGGAGCGCCTGTTGCAGTAAGTGTTATTAAATTTGTACTATTAGCATCAGTTGCACCAACATTAAAACTTAGCAAATCGCCGGCAGTAACACAAATATCAGCAATGGAAGAGATAGACAGGAGGAACATTATTGTTGGGGTTGTTACAAAAAATAGTGATTTGCATATCACGTTCTACAAAACCGATCAAAACACCATTGCGCCATTCTTTAATTAGAAAGGCAACATTATATTCACCACAACCGGTAGGGCTATCCCAAACCAGATCACCGGTTATTGCATCCAAACTAAAAGAGTTACTTGCTGCAGGATAGCTATACCCGGGAATAGGAAGTCCTTCGGAACCTTTACAAAAAATTAACTCGTACGATAAACTATCACCATCGGGATCAAACGCATTAGCATTATGAATAAATGGTTGAGCCAATTACACCATTATCAATGGGTGGCTGCAACAGTACCGGTGAATTATTGAATCCAAGAAATGCAGAAATTACTAACTGTGTTTCAACATAAAATGGAATGTCAATTGAGTTTGGAATATTTATTACTCCACCATTTCTGTTGGGATCTTCAAAAAACATTTTATAGACAGATGGGCCGGGGTAAGTGTGGTACCCAACATACGTATTTTTTCGAATGTCAGTTCCAGGACCACCAAAATTGTCTTGAATTGTGGACCGAGCAATAATTGAACTGTCACCATCACCCCAATATAAAGTTAATTCTGGTCGATCGGCCGGAGACGAAGTTTTAGTGTAGGTAGTTATAGTACCTGATAATAGAACTGAGTTAACTGGACATAGGTAATTTCTCCGGCACGGTTGTGAGTTGCAAAAAGAGCAGCAGGTGCCAATAAACAAAAACAATAAGAAAGATAAAATTTTATTCATAAAAGTAGGTCTGATAAGATAACTCTTTTGTTTTTGAATTATTATGGATTTCAATAATCAATAAGTTGCTGTTCCATTATTTGAGGCATATCGCGGAACTCATATTGCTGCGTGCGCAAACGCGGTTCAAAACCTGCCTCACGAATTGAATCCTGAATCCCCTGACTGGTAAAACGATGAGGTGCACCGGCGACGGATACCACATTTTCTTCAATCATAATGGATCCAAAATCATTAGCACCTGCATGCAAACAAACCTGAGCTACCGATTTTCCAACAGTAAGCCAAGATACCTGAATGTTTTCAATATTAGGAAGCATGATTCGGCTTAGAGCAATCATTCGAATATATTCATCGGCAGTAACCTTGTTTCGAACACCTTTTACCCGTTGCAACAGGGTACCTTCGTCTTGATACGGCCAAGGGATAAATGCAATAAATCCTTTGGCAAAATCTGGTTTTTCGGACTGTACTTCTCTCAGCCACACCAGATGTTCAAAACGTTCTTCAATAGTTTCAATATGTCCGAACATCATTGTTGCCGAGGTGGTGATATTGAGTTTATGAGCAGCTCTCATCACATCGAGCCACTCTCTTCCTGTACATTTCCCTTTAGAAATCATTCTTCTCACACGATCGTTCAGAATTTCTGCACCGGCACCGGGAAGCGAATCCAAACCTGAATCTCTGAGAGCAGTGAGTACTTCAGTATGAGTTTTGCCTTCTAATTTGGCAATATGTGCGATTTCCGGAGGGCCTAATGAATGCAGTTTTAGTTTTGGATAAAGATTTTTCAATTCCTTGAAAAGTCCTGTGTAAAACGACAATCCCAATTCAGGATGATGACCTCCTTGTAAAAGTAGTTGATCGCCACCTAATCGGAAAGTTTCTTCAATTTTTTGTTTGTATTGGTCAATGGAGGTTATGTATGACTCTCCGCATGACCCGGAATTCTGTAAAAGTTGCAAAACTTACAATTTGCGATGCACACATTGGTGGTATTTACATTCCGATCGATGATCCAGGTGACAACATCTCCCTTTTTTCGCTGTTTACGCATTTCATTGCCTGTAAACATTAATTCAGAAGTAGGGGCATTGAAAAAGAGGTATTTACCCTCTTCAACACTTAAAAAATCCCCTCTAAGGGCCACGTTCAACAATTTGGTGGTATTCATACTATATTGGATGCTAAATACTTAATTCGGTCAAGTTAAACATTTGTAAATGTAAAATGTTCAATATCCAACAACTTCATGTTTTGATATTATAGCTCGTTTGACTAATTTCAACCGCTCAAAATTATAACTAATTAATGAACACAACAATCCGTAAAGGCACTTCTTCCGGCAAGTCCGAACATGTAGCCATTTTTACAAATCAACGATGCTAAATTTGATCAATCTTTATTTTCAAAAACAGAACTTGAATTTGTAAACTCTGAAATTAAGAAAAAAAATAAATTTATTAGTATAAATCAGTACGAAAGATATATTTTTTTACAAATCATTGACACCGATAAAAAGGATCACCATGTTGTTTTAGAGAAATTCAGAAGAGCAGGTGATCAATTAACCGGAGCGTTAAATCGTTATAAAATTACCTTCTGTTTGTTTGATAATCCGAAAATGACGATGAAGAAGTTATGGCTTATGTTGAAGGAATGGTTTTAGGCAATTATCAATTTTTGAAATATAAATCGGATGCCGTCAAAAATTCACTTCAGAAAATCAATATTCGATTCAAAAAAAGTTTCTGATGATAAAATTAAAGAACTAACAACACTTTGCGAAGCTGTTTGCATGGCACGCGATCTGGTGAATGAACCTCTTGAATGGTTTAAATGCAACAGGACTTTCCAAAGCATTTGAAAGCATGGGAAAAAAAGCAGGTTTCAAAGTGAAAGTTTTTAATAAAGCAAAAATCACTGAAATGAAAATGGGTGGCTTACTCGCCGTGAATCTTGGGAAGTATTGATCCTCCAACATTTACAGTGATGGAGTGGAAACCTTCAAAAGCAGTTAATAAAAAACCAATTGTTTTGGTAGGAAAAGGTGTTGTTTATGATACCGGTGGATTGAGTCTGAAACCTACTCCGCAACTCTATGGATTATATGAAATCGGATATGGCAGGTGCTGCTGCTGTTGGAAGTGTGATGTATGCAATTGCAAAACAAAAATTGCCGGTGCATGTTATAGCACTCGTTCCTGCAACCGATAATCGTCCCGATGGAAATGCCTATACTCCCGGTGATGTTATTACCATGATGAGTGGACTCAAAGTTGAAGTTTTGAATACCGATGCCGAAGGAAGAATGATTCTTGCAGATGCCTTGCATTATGCAAAAAAATACAAGCCTGAATTGGTGATGGAGTTTTCAACACTAACCGGTGCTGCAGCAAATGCAATTGGTCATTATGGAATTGTTTGTATGGGCGACTGTGATGAAGAAACTAAAAAGTAACTGAATAAAAGTGCCAACAATGTATATGAACGTCTGGTAGAATTTCCTTTTTGGGAAGAATATGATGAATTGATAAAATCAGATATTGCTGATATGAAAAATATTGGTGGTGCTATTGGTGGCGCTATTACTGCCGGAAGGTTTCTGCAGCGTTTTATTGATTATCCTTATATGCACTTTGATATTGCAGGACCATCTTTTGGAAAATCTACCGACAGCTACAGAGGTAAAAATGGTACCGGTGTTGGAGTAAGGTTTGTTTTCGATTATGTTAAACGAAATGCAGGCAAAGAAAAAGTAAAGCGATACAGTTTCATTTTAAAGTAATCAATAAATATATTTTTATTGCAGATGAGCAATTTACCCGAAAACGAAGATAAACTTACTGTTGGAATAACTATTGGTGATATTAATGGTATTGGTCCGGAAGTAATTATTAAAACTTTTACCGATAATAGGATGCATCAGGTTTGTACTCCTGTTATTTATGGCTCTACAAAAGCAATTTCTTTTCACAAAAAAGCAATCAATAACTCGGAGTTTAATTTTACCACAATTAAAAATATTGGAGAATTAAATCACAAGCGAACGAACCTCATTAATTGCTGGGAAGAGGAAGCTAAAATTGATATTGGTCAGCCCACACCAATTGGAGGAAAGTATGCATTCATGGCATTGCAAGCAGCATGCAAAGATCTTGCCGATGGGAATATTGATGTTTTAGTCACAGGCACCTATCGATAAGAAAACAATGCAACAGGAGGGATTTCGTTTTCCGGGGCATACCGAATTTCTCGCACAACAATTTAATTCTCCGGAGCATTTAATGATGCTGGTGAGTGATCGGTTACGAGTGGCGACTGTTACCGGACATGTTCCTGTGAAAAAAGTAGCTGAAGAAATCACTCAAGAAAAAATTATTTCGAAAATAAAAGTGATGAACAATTCACTGAAAAGAGATTTTAATATTCGTAAACCTCGAATTGCTGTTTTAGGATTGAATCCGCATTCAGGTGATGATGGTTTGATTGGAAGTGAAGAAAAAGAAATTATTTCTCCAGCTATTAAAGCCGCATTCGATTCAGGGTATTTTGGTGTATGGTCCGTTTGCTGCCGATGGTTTTTTTGGAATGACTAAATTCAAAAGCTTCGATGGTGTTTTGGCAATGTATCACGATCAAGGATTGGTTCCTTTCAAATCACTCTCGTTTGATTCAGGTGTGAATTTTACGGCAGGTTTACCAATAGTTCGCACCTCCCCCGATCATGGCACCGGTTATGATATTGCAGGAAAAAATATCGCCGCTGAAGATTCATTCCGGTCTGCTATTTATCTTGCATGTGATATTTTTAATAATCGAATTACCTACGATGAAGTTAATGCCAACCCGCTTAAGTATACGAAACTGGGGGGTGATAGATAAATATTTAGTGAAAGTAATAGTTTTCCGTTATTTTTCTTGATCATTTTTCTTCGTTTAAACTTTTTAATAATTTTTTCATTTTAATTATTTTTCATCATGCCAACATTACCAATGCATTTCGGTGCCAAAGGCATCACTTTTAGAAGAGCCAATGAACTTCGAGCTTTCATGACAGTTTACGAGAAAATCTTGTGGGAAGAGCTCAAAAAAAATCAAATGGGATTAAAATTTCGACGGCAACACCCCATCGATTTTTACATCGCCGATTTTTATTGCCATCAAATAAAATTAGTCATAGAAATTGATGGAAAAATTCATGAAAATCAAGTAGTTTATGATAAACGAAGGGAACTTCATTTCGAAGGTTTTGGTATTAAAACAATACGGTTTACTAATGAACAAGTAGTCAATGAAATGAATATTATTTTGGATGAGATTAAACGTCGGGTAGCCCCCTGGTCCCCTGGTAGGGGGTAGGGCCCCTACCCCCTACCCCCTACCAAGGGGGCAGGGGGTGAGGATAAACTTTTTCTTTCTTTTTTGCGTTTACCATTTTGAAATGCATATTTTATCTAAAATACTCCCACTATTCTTATTGTTTGTCGGATTCAATATAAATGTTCATGCTCAATCAAAGTATGAAGCAATTGATGCAAGAGTGATTTCGATAAAAGCAGGATCAGTTGAAGATTTACATTCCAAATTGGTCAAAGAATTATCTTCAGATGAGGAAAAGGTACGGGCATTTTATGTTTGGATTTCTAATAACATTAATTATGATGTAAATGAAGCCAATCGGTCTTATCGTGCTGTTGTAAAGCAAGAACCCGAAGTGGTTTTTAATAGTCACAGAGCAGTTTGTCACGGCTACTCGGCATTATTTCAGAAGTTTTGTGAGCTTTCCAATATTAAGTGTTATATGGTATCGGGATTTACGAAATTGCATGGCGAGTTTGATGAAACCGGACATACCTGGAATTTAGTTTATGTAAATCAAAAATGGCAACATATTGATGCAACTTGGGCAGCAGGAGGCGTTAATCAACAAAGAAAGTTTGTGAAAAAATTTTCAGAACAGTATTTCTTATCGGACCCATTGAATTTTTTATCTGAACATTATCCATTCGATCCTATGTGGCAGTTGATGAATTATCCAATATCGTTGCTGGAATACAAAAGAAAAGAAATTTTGAGTGCAGAAAGCAACTTAAAAACAAGCTTTAATTTCAGTGATACCATTGCTGAATGGGAGCGAATGAATCATTTTGACAGAGCTCTTTCATCAGCTCGCAGAATGGATCGTTTCAATTCGGGAAATAAAATCATTAAGCAAGAATTGGCTTTTGCTTTATTAGAATCAGGGAATAATGAATTCGAACAAGGCAATCAAATACTTGCCAAATTGTATCCTCAAAATGCAAGTGATCTTAAAAAGCAGTCAACTTTGCAAAGGGGTTCACAAGAATTTAAAAATAAGTTGAAAGAAGCAGAAAAGTTTTTTCTTAATGCCGGAAACTATTACAACCAAGTAAAATTATCCGATGCTAATGAAAATCAAGTTTTGGTAAACAACAAAAAAGCACTTAAAAACAATCTAGACATTATCAAAAACGAACTCGAATCATTTCGCTAAGTTCGAAAATTAGTTGTTTTAAAATCATGAGTACTTCGTTTAAACTCCATTTTTTAACTTTTATAATATTTTTTAAGTTGGTAATGGATTCCTTACGTATTCATGACCAAAATCAACTGATTCTACCTAAATTTGCGGTCTGAACTTTATTTTAAACTAATGACTCAAATTACAGCCCAAATCACCCGGTCAATATGGGTTATAATGGGTTTCATTTTTGTTGGAATTGGTATTATTGGATATGTCACACCAATGATGCCCGGGTTAGTCTTTTTTTTGATTGCAACATATTGTTTTGCTAAAGGTTCTCGAAAATTTCTTCGACTTATCATCAGTAATAAATATATAGGACCTCAGATTCTTGATTTTAAAAGAGGAAAAGGTATGACTAGAAAAACAAAAATTATTGCCATTGTGATGATGTTGATTAGTATGTTTATTAGTGCCTTTTTTCTGGTTAAAATTGTATGGGTAAAATGGGCAATTTGTATTACCGCTGTTTTTGTTGTTTTCATCATTTTGGCTCAAAAAACCAAAGCTGAGACCCCAATCTCATCTAAATAATTAACAATCAACTTGTAGCAAAGTTTTGCTGCCTTCCGGAATTGTTGTAACTTTGCAATCCTTGTAAAAATTGGGGTATGTGAACTGATTGTTATCATTCAGTTAAACCGCCCACCGCTTGCTGCTTATTCACTTAATTTGTCCCGGATTTAAAATTCTAATCATGATGAAATTCTTACTCAATTGTAAAAGTATTAAAGTGATGACACTGCTTGTTGCGGTTTCATCATTATCGTTTACCAAAGCTTATAGCCAGGGTGGATGTATTGAAATTAAAAGTATCCTTGTTGATGCTTGCGGAACTCCTGAAGGAGAAAATGAAATGGTTCGTTTTGATGTAGGATCCGCTGCACTCAATGTATCAGCTATGACTGTGGATTGGGCAAATAATAATTGGTTAGGGCTTTGTCAGGATCCGGGAACGGCTTCGATTGTTACCAGTATTAACCAAAGCATTCAAGGTTGTGGTTCTGTAGTGGAGCCGGTAGGTGGGGTGTTGCCTGCAAATTCAAAAGTATTGATTGTTACGAGCACAAATTTTAATGCAGTTTCAAATTCCTTTTCTACATTGAATGAAGATTTAATTATTCTGTTTCAATGCGCCGGAAACTCTTCCGGACATTTTGCAAATTATAATATCCTTCCGGGGATGCGTGGTTTATCAATTTCTTTTGCAGGTGCATGTACTGATACTGTTACTTATGATCGTACCTTATTAATCAATCAGTTCGGTGTTATAGGTGGATTTTCTTTCGAGAACGATGGGGCATTTGTTGAATTCGATGCCGCTGGAAATCCTACTTACCTGAACTATGGTTGTCAAGTACTTTCAGCCGGATTAAGTTTATCAGCCGGACCTGATGCCGGATTATGTCCCGGTGGAGCAACAACTGCATCACTAACAGGAAGTGCAGTTAATTTGATAGGCAATCCAACATGGGCAGGAGGAGCCGGTTCGTTTTCTTCAACAACAACTTTAGCAACTACCTATACTCCGGGTGTTGGTGAAACCGGAATTGTTAAATTAACACTTTCCGGAAATGGTGCATGCAACACTTCACTAACAGATACTGTAAGAGTGAATATTGTTCCATCAATGCCTGCAGTTTCGATTAGTGCTTCTGTAAGTGGTCAATTCACTTCAAGTATAACCGATTCAACTTATTTTTACAATTGGTTTCCTGATGGATCAACCACCTTTGTACCATTTGAATTTGATCCTGTTTTTACTCCAACAATAAATGGTTGTTATTATTTAGTTCTTTCAACTGTTGGAAATTGTGCGGTTCAGTCAAATACTCTTTGTATCACTAATGTGGGATTGAATGAATTAAATGGTGCAATTACTCTAAACATTTTAAATAATCCCGGAGCAAATCCTTCGATTCAAGTTTCTACAATTGCTGCTTCAAATAATTTAAGCTTACAGTTGATTGATGTAACCGGCAGAATTATTCGTCAACAGGAAATTTCAACATCAGGTTCTGTCACAGAGATACACCCGGACTGGAGTGCTGTTGAATCGGGAATTTACTTGATTCGCTTAAATAATAAGGAGTGGAGTGCTGAAGGAAAAGTGATTCTTACAAAGTAAATTAAACATAAAATTATTTAAGCCCCGATAACCACCGGGGCTTTTTTTATGAGATTGAATGAGATGCTTATTTGAAAAAGAAAATTTACCTTTGTTGAACAATCAACTCCCATGAAACAACATTCCAGCCTGATCCTGACGATTTCTTTTTTTGCACTACTGTCATCATGCTCGTCGAAAAACGAAACATTTGAATCCCTTTCCAAACTCGAAGGTCAATGGTCGATGAAATTTGATCAAAGTGAAGTTATGGAGAAATGGCGATTGGTGAACGATACTTTAATGGAAGGAATTAGTTATGAAATCAATGGCGTCGATTCGACTGTTTCTGAAACGGTGCAGTTGGTATTGAGAGGGGATGAAATTTTTTATATTCCAACTACGGCAGGACAAAATGATGGAAATCCTATCCCTTTTAAATTAATCAAGCGAGAAGGTGAGGTTTACAGTTTCGAAAATCCCTCACATGATTTCCCTACTATTATCACTTATAATTTCATAGATAAAACCACATTGAAAGCATCCATTTCAGGAACTATCCGCGGTGAGGTGCGATCAATGGACTTTGATTATGTGAGAACAAAATAATAAGGTAGTTAGACTTCAAATTGTTTCAACCAGGATATTTCTTGGCACAAAAAAAGCCCCCTCTTTCGAGGGAGCCTTTTCAATGTAATGAAGCTTCTTTATTTAGTAAGGACTTTGTAGCACATTGCCTTTCCAGGTTTGTTTAAAATCTTCTTCTTTAACGGCATCTTTTTTGCCTAAATAAGTCCATCGGATGGCGCCGGTGTATTTTGCAAAAGTTGTATTCACTTCTTTTAGATTAGTTTTGTTTACATCGGTAGTAAAATTTTCGGCATTTTTCCAAGTGCCTCCAAGTTCATTCAATCCTAATGTCATTGATTGAGCAGAACTGGTTTCTTGTCCCATATAATAACGCGTGAGGAATGATTGTTTTTTATCGGTAAGTTCTTTTTCAGTAAAACCTTCTTTCTTCACCTTGTTAATTTCTTCAGTCATCACTTCAATAGACTGCTTTGGATCAAGTGTAGTGATGTATATGCTATTATATGGATTGCTAATGCTTCCGGCATTGTAACGAGCAGCAGGGGCATAAGATAAACTGCGTTTGGTGCGGAGTTCAACAAAAAAGTGGTCGTGTAAAATATTCATTCCAATGCGCATTGGTATTCCTTCCGGAGTTCCAATGCCGGGGGCACTCATAATACCAATCAGGTAGTTAGTTGCGATATCACGATCTTCAATAAATACACCCGGTTTTGTTATTTGTACTCTTGGCTCAACTGCAGAAGGGGTTCCTTGAGGCATTTTCGCGAATGATGCTTTTACTTTAGCCATCACCTCATCCTGATTTACATTACCCACAATAACAATAACAATTCTACTTTTACATATTGCTTTTTGGTAATGATCTTTCAAATCTTTCAAAGTTAATTTCTCTAATGTAGCAGTTGTCCCTTCCGGAATTTTAGAATAACTTCTGCCACTAAAAACGCTTTCCATGGCGATATTCATGAGGTGCTGATCAGGATCCGCCTCATTTTGTTTAGCCCCAGCGATAAGATTGCCTTGCATGAGTTCAAATTCTCTTTCATCAAATGCCGGTGAGTTAACTGCTTCAGCAAAAAGCTCCCACGATTCATTCCAAAATGCTTTAATGCAGTTGAGATTGAGCGTTCCGTAATCAAAAGTAGAACCTCCTGAAATCTCAGTTCCTATTTTTTCACAGTCGGTGTTGAATTTGTCTTTGTCGCGCTTTGTAGTCCCACCTTCAGCAGCCAATGTAAAGGCAAAATTTTCAAGACCTTGTTGCTCAGTATTTATGTTGGCATTTCCGCCCTTTACAAATATTCGCACACTAATTACTTCTTTTGGAGTTTGTTTAAATATTACTTTAATACCATCTACAACAACTTCTTTTGTATCCGGACCACCGGCTATCGAAATTGTCGAACCCAATATCAGCAATATAAAAAGTGCTGTTGTATTTATAATTCTGTTATATTTCATCATGATAATTTTTATATTGTTTATTCAGTGATTATTTAAGATAAGTAGTGGCATCGGTAATATTCATTTGAGTTTTCATTTCAGGAGAAATAAGCAATCCTGTTACCATCGGTTTGTTTTTAATGTATGTGTTCGACATATTTTTTTATGTCTTCACGAGATAACTTTTTTGAGGTTGTCGATATAGTCTGTGTAATAATCGATACTTGCAGATGCCCACCAATAAGTAACGGAGTGCACATACGAAGAAGTGCTTTCGCGATCGCGGGTCTGGCTGATAGCAATAAATTTTTTGCTGTTTCAAGTTGTTCATCGGTAAAATAATCATCAGAATCCCACATATTCATATTCTCCAATAGTTTTTTGTAGGCTTCCTGAACTTTTGCAGGATTGGGAACTAAGAAAATTTGAATTGGACCAACATATTTACATGTTTGATAGCCCACCTGTGCTTGAAATGCGAGTCCGGAATCAATAAGGTCTTTTTGAAACTTTGAACTTTTCTGACTTAAGATAAATGAAAACACATCAGCGGCATAAGTCGCCGGAATGTCGTTCCTCGTATCAGGGCCGTGAAGTGCAGCCATTATAATTGGTGTTTTTGCATTTGCATTTTCTGTTATGAATGAAGAAGATTCTTTTAAAGGCGCAAATTCCGGAATAGGATACTTTCTCGAAAATATTGAAAGTGGATGGTTTCCAGTCGCTGTACAATGTTTTCACTTGACTAAAAATATCTTGGTGGTTTACATCTCCTGCAATCACTAATCATAGAATTATTTGGATAGTAGTACTTTCTCCTGAATGATGCGCATTTTTTCAGGAGTAGCTGAAAGTATGATGTCGTGATTTCCAATTGTATTTTTACGGCTGAAATTGTCGCCCCATAATTTTTTGTCCATATCTTTTAATAGCCAGAATACAGGATTTGATTCTGCTCTCTGAAATTCACCATCTACAACAGGATTTTCTTTTTTCATTTCCTCTTGTAGAAAGAGCGGATAACGAATTGCAGAATTCATGAAGGTGAGTCCCTCGTTCACTTTTGCGTTACTTAATGTTAGGAAATAATTTACTCTTTCGTTAGAAGTTGTTCCGTTGAAAGTAATTCCTAATTCATTAATTCTGGCCAGAAATTGTTCTTGAGAAGGGAGATCTTTATTGGCTTTGAAAAACATGTGCTCATACAAATGTGACAATCCATTATAATCGTGATCTTCGGTATACGATCCGTTGTGAACACAAATTTCAATTGTGGCTAACGGAACAGAGTTATCTTCAATTACCAATATCTCCAAACCATTTTCCAGTTTTGTCATGTGGAAGTTGGAAGGTAAATTTTTCTGTGCTGTGGCGATTCCCAAGGAGAGCGTAATCAACAGCGTTGTTGCAAGCATTTTCTTCATTAGAATGATATAAGTTTAGTTCAGACAGGTCCAAAAATACGCAAAAATTTCTTTGATTGTTCAGTACATTTATATGTAGCAAAGCCCGCTCCACACTGGAACGGGCTTATACCACCGGGATTCACTGTAACCTCATTGCTTCCGGTAGCTTTTTGTGGTAATTAATACAATACCTCCTGTTGCATCTCCGTATTGTGCTGGTATTCCGCCAGTTAAGACTGTGATTTCTTCAATAGCACTGTTGGGAACTGAGAAGGATCCGGTCATTTTGATGCCATCAACAATATAAAGAGTCGAATTATCACGTGAACCTCTGATATTCAGGCTTCCCCCTTCTTTTGTCTGAACAACTCCTGAGGTATTGGCAACATGACTCATTACATCTCTTGTAGCAGCATATTTAATGTCCTCTGCAGATATGACAGTTACGGTTGAGGTATTACCGGCATCAAACATTGGAGGTTCCCATTTAATTACCACAATTGGTAAATCATTACTCGGTTCTAGTATCACATCCACGTAAGTAATATTTTCAACATTTACCGATACTCCTGCCACCTGATATGGTTTAAATGTGACAAACGAAAATTGTAAATCATAGCTACCTGCAACAAGTGGTTTGATTTTGTATTCACCTTTTTCATCAGTAATCACACCTTTCAAATTGCCATTTAGTAAATAAGATACTGTTGCACCTGAAAGAATTTCTCCATTACTTTTTGCAGTTACTTTTCCTCTTATTTCTCCAAATTGTGCCATTATACATTGAGTTGAGGAGAGTATTATTAGGGCGATAATTATTTTAATTGTTTTCATAATTTTATGGTTGATTCAGTTGTTAATTCGATGGTTAATTCAGTTGTTAATTCTTTTGTTGGCTCCGAAAATCCCGACAGGGTTACAATTAATTTTCAATCTATTTATTGAATTCAATGTAAAATAAAACATTATTGAATGCAATGACCACCCTGTCGGGGCTCTCGAAGGTTAATTTCGATGGTTAATTCAGTTGTTAATTCGGTGGTTGGCTCCGAAAATCTCGACAGGGTTACAATTAATTTTCAATCTATTTATTGATTTCAATGTAAAATAAAACATTGTTGAATGCAATGACCACCCTGTCAGGGCTCTCGAAGGTTAATTTCGATGGTTAATTCAGTTGTTAATTCGGTGGTTGGCTCCGAAAATCCCGACAGGGTTACAATTAATTTTCAATCTATTTATTGAATTCAATGTAAAATAAAACATTGTTGAATGCAATGACCACCCTGTCAGGGCTCTCGGAGGTTAATTTCGGTGGTTAATTCAGTTGTTAAATCAGTTGTTGATTCAGATAAGGAGTTTTAGTTATTGATCCACCGCCGCTGCCACTGCTACCTACTTCAACATCTCCACCATTTCTACTAATCGAATAAATTCAGCACGGTATCCTTCGTCATCATTTCCTTTGGATGAACGGGCTAATTTTTCGACTAATTTAAAGTCAGCATCGCCTTTGAATTTCGAATCTCTGAGTACTAATCCAAATGCTGCGACAGAACAAGCGAAGCGGTGATTAAGTGATGCGTTTTCGAATTGACCTGTTTTACTTTTCAAAGATCTTGTAATGAGTTTACTTGTTTCACCTTGTGGATCTTTGTATCTGAATTTTACGGTTAATAATTCGCCATTGGTGTTTATTGCTTCTGAGGGTTTTTGATATTTAAGTGGATCAATATCTGCGGAAGCTTCATCACTTCCTGCAGGAACAATTTCATAAAGTGCAGTTACGGTATGGCCGCTTCCTAATTCACCCGCATCTTTTTTATCATCATTAAAATCTTTATCCTGAAGCATCCTGTTCTCGTAGCCAATTAGTTTGTATGCCTTCACATATGCAGGATTAAATTCTAATTGAAGTTTTACATCTTTTGCAATTGTAAAAAGTGTTCCACCCATTTCGGTGACCAATACTTTTTTTGCTTCCATAATGTTATCGATGTAAGCATAATTTCCATTTCCTTTGTCTGCAAGTTGTTCCATTTTAGAATCTTTCAGGTTGCCTGTTCCAAATCCCAGTACAGTAAGAAATACACCTTGCTCTCTTTTTTCTTCAATCATTCGAATTAATGCACCATCACTGCTAGCTCCAACATTAAAATCACCATCGGTTGCTAATATGACTCTATTATTTCCATTGGGGATATAGTTTTCTTTGGCTACTTTGTATGCTAATTGAATTCCTGCACCACCTGCTGTAGAACCCCCTGCCTGAAGTGCTTCCAAAGCTGCAAGTATCGATGCTTTGTCGGTGCCGGGAGTTGATGGAAGAACGAGTCCCGCATTCCCTGCATAAACTACTATTGCAACTCTGTCGTTATTTCTTAACTGATCGGTTAACATTGCAAGAGCTTTTTTAAGCAAGGGTAGTTTATCTTGCGACATCATAGAACCCGAAACATCCAACAAAAAAACCAAATTTGAAGGAGGAAGTTGATCAAGTTTGATATTTTTCCCTTGCAATCCTATTGATACTATCTGATGTGAATTGTTCCAGGGACAAACAGTTACTTCAGTATTTATTGAAAATGGATCATTGTTTTGTGGTTGCGGATAATTATATTTAAAGTAATTGATCATTTCTTCTATGCGTACAGCATCTACAGGTGGTCGAGAACCGCTGTTAATAAATCTTCTTACATTGGCATAGGAAGCAGGATCAACATCAATGGAAAATGTGGAAAGTGGTGTTCGAATTGCTTCGTGGAATTCATTTTCAGGAGTATAATTATATTGCTCTGTATCGAACTGTTCATCCTGTTGATAATTCATTCCCGTTGTCGGAGACGCCATATCATATAAAGCAATTGATTCGCTTTTAGTGTGATTAGATTTGCTTTTAATTTCACTTCGTTTTGGTGCACTCAAAATCTCAACAGCCTTTAATTCTATTGTTTGAATAAGCTCAATATTTAAAGTTGTTATTTTTTCCTCCGTGACTTTAACATCTTTAATAAGTTTTTTAGCATACCCAACAACAGAAACTTCTACATCATATGTTCCTGGAGTGAGATCAATGAAAGCAAAATTGCCGGAGGCATCTGTCATGGTATTTTTGATTTCTCCTATTTCCTTGCCTTTTATCGAAATTTGAGCAAAAAGAATCGGGTCTCCTGTATCTTTTTCTTTTACTTGCCCTTTTATACCTCCCTTTGTGGAGGCAAACAATAAGCTTGTAATTGTAAGTGCCATCAATATCAGTCCGATAGCGGCACGTGTTTTGTTTTGAGGTTTCATCTTATTAGTTTTTAGTTTCGTAGTTCTTTGGAGCTTTGATTCCGTAGTTCTTTGGTTCCGTAGTTGTTATGTTTGTATTTTCAGTATCTTTATGACCAGATGCAGTAAAGAATGATTTTCCATAAAGCAAGTTAAAGTGACCAGTATTCAGTGATCAGTAACCAGGTGGCTGTCGCAAGGACCAATTATCAATACAAAACCATTTTAATGACCAATGACTAATGACCCTTTTCAATGACCACTGACTTTTTTTATGGAATAATATGAAATATTGCATCTACCTTTCAAACCGTTTCATTTTATGCCTATGTGGCTGATTGGCAAGAAAAAATATACAAATCAAGACGACCAGGAACTAATTCTGGCTTATCGCAAAAATGGCGACCGGAAAGCGGTTGGAGTTCTTTTTGAACGATATTCTCATTTGGTATACGGTGTTTGTATGAAATATTTAAAAAATCAGGATGATAGCAAAGACGCTACTTTAAATATTTTTGAAAAGTTAATGGAGGATTTGAAAAGATTTGAAGTAACTAAATTTAGTTATTGGATTCACAGTGTTGCTCGCAATTATTGTCTGATGCAATTACGAAGTCGCAAAGCAATGTATTATGTTGATGATGAAAATGGGCCCGGTATTGATTCCTTTATGGAAACGCATCAGCCCACTCATCTCACAGATAATGAAGATAGCGAATCACAACTTCAGTTGATGGAAGAAGCTATTGAACATTTAAACGAAGAACAACGAATATGTATTGATTTATTTTATCTGAAAAAATACTGTTATCAGGATGTCGCGGAAATTTCCGGATTTACAATGCTTGAAGTGAAAAGTTACATTCAGAATGGGAAAAGAAATATTAAAAATTACATGCTGAAGAAAAATCATGAACTCTCGAATAAATAAAGACATATTTACTGAAACCGGCTGCATTAAACGTGACCTTTTGTTGCGTTACCGAGATGGCGCCCTATCTTCAGCTGATAAATATGAGGTTGAAAAGCATCTGGTCGATTGTCCACTTTGCAGCGATGCATTAGAAGGATTTATGTTGGTGACTTCAGCGGCATCATTTGATGATGTGCAGCTTGATGTTTCGAAATTGGTGAATAGAAATAACGGAACTTCAATTCAAAAATATTGGGTGGCAGCAGCTTCTGTTGCTGCTATTGTGGTTTTGTCGGTATTTACTTATTTGCAATTTCATGATGCAAAAGATCAACGAATGGCTGCCTCTGAAGAAGTTGTGCAAATGGAAGCTGTTCAATCAAAAGAGGTCACTGAAACCGTTACTTTATCAGATTCTGTTTCCGCTCCGAAGACGGTTGCAGAACCTCCTCCTGTAGAAATAATTTTACCTAAGAGAATGGCAAAAGCTGAAGACAATTTAGCCGGAGCTTCAGCTGAAAATGAAGCTGCACCCGTAGGGGAAGCTATTTTTCAAAAGCAAAATCAATCTGCTGATATTGCCGAAGACTTTTCATTGACTGTAGACTCCACTCCAGCACCTTCCGCTGCAGTTCCGGCTATCTCTTCAAAATCAGTTGTACAACAACCTACATCTAAGGATTCAAGATCTTTGAATTTTAGCAGCAATTTCATTACTTATGTTGATAATCTTAAAGTGATTGATTACGGTACTGAAGTGAAGGTTGAGGAACAAAAATCTTTGAAGGAAACAAGTACACCAAGCAAGTACGAAAATAAAGATAAAAAACAAGAAGCTGTTGCAGATGAAGCATTATCCGGAGAAGTTGTGAATAGGAAAATTGAATATACCAACTTAATCAGCAAGCCTATAATATTATTCAACCAAGGGAAATATGATTCGGCAGTGAAGGAATTTGATGAGGTATTAAAGATTCATCCTAACGATGAAAATGCTATTTTTTATAAAGGAATGTCTTTGTACCATCTAAAAAACTATAACCAGTCTGCAACATTGCTTTCAACAGTTAGCCGAAACAGCGCCAGCCCATTTGCTGAAGAGGCCGCTTTTTATGTGGCTAAATCCTACCTCGGATCAGGCGAAAAGCAAAAGGCAAAAATTCTTTTTCAGGATATTGTGAAAGGAAATGGATTTTATTCGGAACAGGCGGCTGAAGAGTTGAAAAATTAGTTTGTTAGTGACCAGTGACCAGTGACCAGTGACCAGTGACCAGTGACCAGTGACCAGTTTTTAGTGAGATTATCCAATAAAAGACAATTATACTTTGTTTGATGTTTTAGTGACAAGTGAGAAGTGGCAAGTGACTAGTTTCAAAAAGAGATCATCTTATTTAAGATATTTTTTCTTTGCAAGATATTTAGTGACCAGTGACCAGTTTCAAAGTGGAAAGTAACCCGGTTCCCACCCCAGAGCGAATGACGACCTGCCTGCAATCGCCAAGCAATGGCTTGTCTTTAGCTTGGCAGGCAGGCCTACCTGCAATCGCCAAGCAAAGGCTTGTCTTTAGCTTGGCAGGCAGGCCTACCTGCAATCGCCAAGCAAAGGCTTGTCTTTAGCTTGGCAGACAGCTGCCCACTGACAAAAAGTTGTTCATAATTTTCCCGGAGGAGAGTTCCATCACACGAAGTAATTCCAGTTCTTTGTGAAATGGCCATGATAATGACTGCTCTTAATTCCGGATCTAACGCCAACTGTTATTATGTTGGCTGTGGAGACGAGGCGATACTGATTGATGCAGGGCTTTCGTGCAGGGAGACTGTTAAGAGGATGGCGAATTTGAATCTTTCAATGAGCTCTGTGAAGGCGATTTTTATTTCTCATGAACATTCTGATCATATCCGGGGCTTGGCAGTACTTTCAGCAAAATTCAAACTGCCTGTTTATATTACCAGCTCGACATTAAAAAAGAGTTCAATTTTTCTTCACGATGAATTTGTGAAGCCATTGATAGCTGATATCCCTGTGATAATTGGTGGGTTAACCGTTTTTCCGTTTGCAAAAAGACATGATGCAATAGACCCGATGAGTTTTATGATCGAAGCTAACGGTGTGCGGGTAAGTGTTATTACTGATATTGGAATCGCCTGCGAACGAGTGGTGCATTATTTCAGTCAAAGTCACGCTGCTTTTTTGGAAGCTAATTATGATGAGGAGATGCTTATTAATGGAAATTATCCCTATTATCTTAAAAAACGTATCAGTAGTGGATACGGACATCTTTCCAACAGTCAGGCACTTCAACTTTTTGTAAATCATAAGCCTGCCTTTATGAGTCATTTAATTTTATCTCATCTTTCCAAGGACAATAATTGCCCTGACTTAGTAAACGAATTATTCAGCACCCATGCTTCAAATACAAAAATTATTGTAGCATCAAGATATACAGAAACCCCGATTTTTCACATTACTGAAAACTGTGAAAATTTTGTGGATGATAAAGTAGAAGTAGTGAATAGTCAAATGCAGCTTTTTACTTTATAAGGAGAATGAATGTGGTACAGCAAATTGTTATTGGAAAGGTAACTTTGATTTTGGTGATTTTTCGAATATAGAAATAGGCAGGAGAGAAATTTTAGATAAAAAGGGAATTGTATTTTTCAGAAAGATTTCGGGGATCGGAGATCCCCTTTATTTATTTGGTGCGGAATTACAAATTCCGCACGGCGTGTATTGCCAAGCAGCAGCTTGTCTTTAGCTTGGCAGGCAGGCAGGCTAACAAACTAACAAACTAACAAACCAATAAACTAATCCTTCCCATAAATCTTCAACAAACTTTCATCTTTTTCATTTGCCTTCATTTGGATCAGCAACTCATCGGCACGTTTTCGAATGTTAGATTTTTCGATTTCTTCACGCTCCTTCAGTATAGGATCGGTATTGTCGGGTGGATTGTTGGTTTGCCGGAGTGAAATTTTGCCATAAGATTTGGCAATTTCACTTAACGATTGTGCAGCCGCGAGTCGTACATACCAGAGTGGGAAATTTGTACCAATCTCAGCAAGAGTCTCAATGCCTTTGGTAGCATTGGATGGTTTGCAACGAAGCATAAACTTTCCATAATTCCGGACTGCAGAATATTTGTTATTCCCGGAGGCGTCATTCAAAGCAGATGTCATGTAGTCGAATTGATCATCGTCGCCATAAGCAGTATAGATATCAGAAACAATGATAGCAACATTTTGGTTGCTGTCACTTTCCAGTTTCTTTAACATTTCAATTCCTTCTGCCCTATCATTCTCAATCAGACTGGTTATAGCTGTTCCCATTACCAAGTAGGAACTGTCGTTGACTGCATCATGTATCAGTTGATTTACATTAGCATCATTTTTGTAATTGTCTGAAAGAACTATCAACGCTTCATCGCGAACAACAGATTTTGGATCAGAAGCTGCAAGATTCATTAATTTATTTTTTAATTCCTCACGATTCTCTTTGATCAATTCTTTGCAATTTTTTATTGCTGCAGCACGAACATTCCAGTGTGGGTCGTTCAATGCGAGTTTAACTATTGCACTTTCTTTACTATTTGATTCATAGCTTTTAACGATTTTTGAAAGCGACTCCATACGATCAAGGTAAAGAGGAGCTCGTTGGAACATTGTAATCCACTCCTCAGTGGTGTGGTTATCAGTTTTAGTACACAACAACATTTTCTGAGAATCAAAATTGACCAGTTCCGGTTTTGAGGATACCTTAAATGAAAAAGTTTCTTTCTGTTGAGTTAGTGTAATGCGTTCACGGGCTACACCGGTTGAAGAATAAATATCAATATCAACAGGTATTTTATAAAGTGGTGTTGTTGCAAGGTCCTGAGTTTGTTCAACGGTAATAAATTGTTGTAAGGTAACTTCATCGAAACGATAATCAATTTTCAAAGTGGGATGACCCTTATCAAGGAACCATTGATTAAAAAACCAATTCAAATCCTCACCGGTAACTTCTTCAAAAGCCATTCTCAGATTATGAATTTCAACAGTACCAAATTTATTTTGTTCGAGGTATAATTTCAATGAAGCAAAAAAGGCATCTTCACCAACATATTTGCGAAGCATGTGTATCACACGACCCCCTTTGGCATAGGAGTGGTTATCGAACAAATCTTCTTGCTTGTCATATTCAAACCTCACCAAATCGACTTGCTTATTACGTGCCTCTCTTAAATAGTTATTTAAATCTTTCTGGCCTGCATAATCAGCTTCATCTCTTCCATACTTATGTTCAAACCAAAGATATTCGGAGTAGGTTGCGAACGACTCGTTGAGAGGGAGGTTAGCCCAAGATTCACAAGTAACCAAATCCCCAAACCAATGGTGCGATAGCTCATGAGAAACATAGTCATCATTACTTTCATCTATTAATGCCCTGTCGTCTTTTTGTACAAATTCACCAAAGACTACAGCAGTTGTATTCTCCATTGCTCCTGAAACATAATCTCTAACAACTATCTGTGAAAACTTTTCCCAGGGATAATCAATTCCAAATATTTTAGAGAAAAATCCAAGCATTTCCGGAGTGTGATTAAATATTTTTGAAGCATATTTTTCATATTCAGGTTCGACATAATAATTGACTTCAATATTGCGCCATTTATCTTTAACAACAGCATATTTACCAACAGCCATCATTACCAGATACGGCGCATGAGGAATATTTTGTCGCCAGTAATCGGTACGGGAACCGGTAGAGGAATTTAGAATGGAACTCACCAATACTCCATTACTCAATGTAACAAATGATGTATCTACTGTAATAAATATTTCCTGAGTGGTTTTCTGATTGGTATAATCAATAGTAGGAAACCAAACCGAATTGGCTTGAGTTTCACCTTGTGACCATATCTGTTGAGGTTTGTATGGATCACTGTTATCGGCATTGATGAAATATAGCCCTTTGTCTTCGGATATGGCAACACTACCACCCTCGGGAAGCTCGTCGGGTTTTGCTACATAATTTACATACACTTTAAAAGTATCAAGTTTAGAATAAAATTTATCTAATGAAATAAATATACTATCATTTTTATATTCATAAGCCAATTCTTCTTTAACTTCACCTTTCACTATTTTAACTTCACTAATTTCCATACCTCTTGCATTGAGATATAATTTATTTGTAGAATTAAAATGTGGTTTCAGTGTTAATTCTGCATCTCCCAACAAACGTTTGTTTTGCCAATCAAATGAAACTTCCAAGCGTGTATGAATTAGATCATGTAATTTTGTTGCGCTGGCGCGATAAGGCCAATTTGGAGCTTCTTGTTTATCAGCAGGTTCAATGCTCTTGCCTTCTTTCATTACAATTTTCTCCGAAGATTTACATGACCATAACGATGAAATGAAAAATATGGCAACCAACAACAAGATTAATTTTAGTTCAGATCCCTTCCACATGCTCTCCGAATTTAAGAGGTTAATTTTATAATTCACGCTTTAATTTACCTAGCGTTTTGGTGAATTGTAAAGGTGGCAAAAAAAATTTGTTTATTGTAAAAAAAAGTAAATTGTTGGTATCGAAAAGAAATCCATGAAAATGTAGTTAGTAGAATTTTGACTACTCAAATAATTAAATCAATAACCTGCCAATACGGTGGAGTACATCCCCTTTTATCATGGGAATACCAAGGCTTTCGCCCGGAAAATAGCCTCGTTTTTCATACTCGTGAACAAGAGGATATTGGGGTGCAAAGCGATACTTGGCCTTCATATTCACCAATAAATACATCAACTGTACATTCAATCCACCCAATAAATTACCTGCCAATGCCCCTTCTATCAAATTCCAACCAAAATAATAATTGAACATTATAGTTCCCCATAGGGTAAATGTCCATTTCAGGGCAGTACCTATGCCATGAAATATTGTAGCTGCTTTGCTTCGCGGAATTAAAATGACATGGTTTTTTTTTAATTCACTCATTCGTGCAGGCTCTTCTCCCTCCTGAAATTCATAGTGCATATCGTATTTGAGCGGATTCCCATTTGCTATATGGTTTTCAATAAAATAGCAGTTATTCGGAGTAGATTCAATTTCTAAAGACGATGTTTGGTAATTAACACCCTGAATCCGGATGGTCGCAGGTTCAATTTTTAATATGCCTTCTTTTAAAGGACAAATTATGTATGTAAGACTGGTCTCTTTTAAATGCCTCCCTTCATGAAGCACAATTCTATTGTCTACGAAAGGAGAACCTGTCAGGTGGAAACCCTGAAATGAAGGCCTCCTGAAAATACGTCCGTTACCGGTATATGTAAATGTGATACTCAATTCTTCAAAGCAGCGGATTTTTTTTGTATCACTGACACTATAAAAATAATGGTTGATTTTGGCAGTAACCTCCGGACCATAATTAAACCCAATAATAATTCCTAAATCGTAGTTGGATCTTAGATTAACATCCGACAAAATCCTGTAAGCTTCTTGAACTTCTTTGAATAATTCTTCGGCCTCGTGGTTATCAGGGTTGTGGTCGGGATGATATTCACGAGCTTTTTTGAGCCATGCTTTTCGGATGGCTTTCCCATCGGCAGTGTGGGAAACCTCTAATATTTTATAATAATCTTTCAATAGCACTAATTTACTGCTTTTTAAAGGATGAAAACCATAAAACATTTAATTTTTTAGTCGGTTCATCTAAATAACTATTAGATTTGTTGCCAATATAGAGTGTTTCAAATTCACTTTATTTCATGATTTTTATGAAATGTAAATATTTATTCCATGTTTGAAAACAAAGAGAACAGAACAGAACTATCCGAAATGGGTGAGTTCGGATTGATCCGTCATTTGGCATCAACAATTGCTATCAAAAACCCCAAAACAATAAAAGGAATAGGTGATGATTGCGCCGTAATCGATCGAGGGGATCACTTTGAACTGGTAACTTGTGACTTGCTTTTGGAGGGGATACATTTCGACTTGTCATTTTGTCCGATGAAACATTTAGGATACAAGGCAGTGATGGTAAATCTGAGTGATGTTTATGCTATGAACGGCACACCACAACAAATTGTTGTTGGCCTTGGTATTTCAAACCGGTTTTCACTGGAGGCAATTGAAGAACTTTATGAGGGTATGGCCATTGCTTGTGAACATCATAATGTTGATCTGGTTGGAGGCGACACAACCTCATCACGTTCGGGAATTGTTTTAAGTGTAACTGCAATTGGATCGGTTGATAAAAATAAAGTAGTGTATCGAAGTGGTGCTGGTATTAACGATCTCATCTGTGTAAGTGGTGATTTAGGTGGTGCTTTTACCGGATTGCAGATATTGAACAGAGAGAAAAAAATATTCATTGATAACCCAAATATTCAACCGGATTTGAGTGGTGCCGATTACGTTGTGGAACGCCAGTTGAAACCTGAAGCACGAAAAGAAATTATTGATGCATTGAAGCAAGCAGATGTAGTTCCTACTTCAATGATTGATGTTTCAGATGGATTGGCATCAGAACTTTTTCATCTCTGTACTTCTTCAGCGAAAGGATGTCGTATTTATGAAGAAAAAATTCCTGTTGATGTGGAAACAGTTAGACTCTGTGAAGAAATGAACATCAACCCTACTGTTGCGGCATTGAGCGGAGGTGAAGATTATGAATTGTTATTTACTATTCGTCAAAGTGATTTTGAAAAAGTTAAAGATATTAAAGGATTGAATTTTATTGGCCATATTACTGATGAATCAGCCGGACTGGCATTGATTGACCAGGGTGGACATGAAACACCTTTGAAGGCGCAAGGGTGGGACTCCCTAACGTAACGCCTGCCCGAATGCCCAGGCGGGCCTGCCCGACTGAATAGGCGGGCCTGCCCGACTGAATAGGCGGGAATCAGCTTCGCTGTATGCCTGCCTGCTGCAGGCAGGAATCTACGAATTTACGAATGAGACACCTGAATGCTGCAGATGGCAATTCCCGCGAAATTGCTGCGGGTGAGACTGTCCGATTATGGTGTTTGCCGGCCAGGAAAATAATTTCAAATGGGGAAAATTAAATCATTACAATCCATCATAATAGATTATATGCATCTTAAAAATCAAAAAATCATCTTATCAATCAAAAAAAATCATCCTTACTCCACCGTCACCGATTTTGCCAAGTTGCGTGGTTGATCAACGTTGCAGCCTCTCATCACAGCGATGTGGTAGGAGAGGAGTTGTAAGGGAACTACTGCTACAAGTGGAACTAGCAGTTCATCTGTTTCAGGAATTTCGATTACGTGATCGGCTATTTTCTTTACTTCAACATCGCCTTCAGTAACAACTGCAATAATAATGCCTTTACGAGCTTTTACTTCCTGAATGTTACTCACAACTTTTTCGTAAGAACTATTTTTAGTTGCGATAACAACAACAGGCATTTCAGCATCGATCAAAGCAATAGGACCGTGCTTCATTTCAGCGGCAGGATAACCTTCAGCATGAATATATGAAATTTCTTTAAGCTTGAGTGCACCTTCAAGAGCTACAGGAAAACCATAACCTCTTCCGAGATAAAGGACATTGCGTGAATCTTTGAATTTAGATGCTAAGTCACGAATAAGATCATTAGCCTTTAAAGCAGTTTCTACTTTTGCCGGAATACTTTCTAGTTCATTCAATAGCGCATGAAATCTTGACTCGGTAATGGTACCACGTTTGCGTGCAATTTGCAAAGCAAGCAAGGTGAGTACTGTTACTTGAGCAGTGAATGCTTTTGTTGAAGCCACACCAATTTCGGGGCCGGCGTGTGTGTACGAACCTGCATGAGTAGCTCTTGGGATGCTTGATCCAACAACGTTACATATACCAAAAATGGTTGCGCCTTTTGATTTAGCAAGTTCAATCGCCGCTAGTGTATCGGCGGTTTCTCCTGATTGGGAAATCGCAATTACTACATCTTCTTCGTTGATGATTGGATTACGATAACGAAATTCAGAAGCATATTCAACTTCCACAGGAATACGTGCAAGATCTTCAATTAAATATTCTCCTACTAAACCTGCATGCCATGATGTTCCGCATCCTACTATAATTACTCGTTTGGCATTAATAAATTTATTTTCGTAATCACCCAATCCGCCTAATCGAAGTCTTCGGTTTTTAGCATCAATGCGACCACGCATACTGTCCCAGATAGAACGAGGTTGTTCATATATTTCTTTCAACATGAAATGCTCGTAGCCGCCTTTTTCAAGCATCTCTAATTGCATCTCCAATTCTTGAACGTATGGGATCTTAATCTGGTTCTCTATAGTTTTTACGGTGAGTTTGCCATCCGAAATTATTGCAACTTCACCATCGTTCAAATACGCAACGTTTTTTGTGTATTCTATGATTGGAGTAGCATCGGAAGCCACAAAAAATTCATCTTTACCAATACCTAAAACAATAGGACTTCCTTTTCTGGCAGCAATCATTTTGTGTGGATCTTTTTTTGAAATAACCACTATTGCATATGCACCAATTACTTCACTTAGCGCCAAACGAACAGCCTCTTCCAAATCAACATGAAGATTGTTATATACATCTTCAATCAAATGAATGAGAACTTCGGTATCGGTGTCGCTGCTGAATGTATGCCCACGATTGATGAGCTCTGTTTTTATAGACGAATAATTTTCTATAATCCCGTTGTGAATAATCGCAAACGTTTTGGAATCCGAAAAATGAGGATGTGCATTTTGATCATTAGGTTCGCCATGAGTTGCCCATCGTGTATGCCCCATGCCGAGAGTGCCGGAAACATTTTTATCTTTGGTATATTCGGCAAGATCAGAAACCTTACCTGCTTTTTTATAAACGTTGAGATCGCCGTTCAGCAATGCAACTCCTGCACTATCATATCCGCGGTATTCTAACCGTTGCAATCCTTTCATGATAATCGGGAAAGCTTGACGATGTCCTATATATGCAACAATTCCACACATGATGTTAATCTAGTTTTGAATAGGTAACTCTTAATTGTAATTTACTTCCATTTGAAGCCGGACCGGGAATAATGCTTCTGAAAGCACTAATTGCACCTCCAGAAGATACTATACTTAATCCGTAATCATTTAATGTATTGTTGGAAACCAGACGCTGAATATATCGGGCCAGGTTAAATTTATAGTTGTTGTCGGTAGTGCTGAATGAACCTCCATAGTAAGAGGAAGATTCCAGCAAATCGGGAATCAATGCTTCTTTGCCATCAGCATCAACTCCAAATACCAAGAGGTTCGTATGATTTTTATAAAGAGAATTATCTTCCACAGCTAATACCAATTCAGCTTTATTTATTGATACGGAACCAAGTGCATTTAAGTTCCTTATAAATGGAAATTTAATTCTGGCTTTAACGCCCGACATTGCTTGTATATACAATTGATTGCCACCGGGTACCGGAAAAGTGTTGCCAAAACCGGCTAAAGTGTAATCGTGTTCATAGTGGTTGAATCTGGGACAATTTGAGTTGACTTCAAAATTGGCTGTTTTTCGAGTGGTATCTGTACCATTCTTATAATAAAAGGTCATTTTCGACATGGAGGCGTTCAAATTGAAGGTCATAATGCAACCTTGATCTACGGAGGTTACATCAGCTGCCCGAACTGTTAAGCCTTTAAAATAGTTTACAAAAACGTTGTTGTCAGTAAAATTAGCATCTCCACTTGTTAGGAATTCCGTTCCCCAAGTTTGATCGAGTTTTAATCTTAAATGTGGAATTCTTAAAACCTCATCCACTAGGACACTGTCTTTTGGATTTACCGAAACAACCGTTGGAGCCAGCAATTGCTGACCGGTAACCACCACATCATTAGTGTAATAATTGGAATCAATGACCATGGCTTCTTCCAAACGCAATACTTCCATAGTCATAGGTGTTAAAGTATCCCCATAATAATCGGTGTAAGCCAATGTTAAAACTACAGAATCAAGAACCGGATCGGTACCAAATGTGAAATTTGTGGCATTGTTCGGTAATCGGAACTGAGTATAAAAGGAGGCTCTCGAAAGACCAAAAACATTATCGGTATAGCTACCCACGAGATTTAAAGCAGCAACATTTTCGTCGCTTCGCAAAGAGTCTTCGATGATGGTAGAAGCTTCAATAGTAAAGGTGTCGGTGTAAAAAAGACCTGGTTGATCGCCTGCCGGCTGTACTTCAATCCCTACAGAATCGGGTTCCGAACAGGATACTATGGCTAAAACGCCGGCAATAATTATTGCGGCGTAGAGCCAGTTGATATTATTAATCATTCCTTAAAAATGAATTTGAAATCAGATCTGTGTTAACGCGATTTGGTAGCGAGTGGTATATGATCAGGAAAGATTTTCCTCTTTTTATTCAACAAGAATAGTATCTTCAACTAAAAGTTCATCATAAAAACTATTGTAAGCGTCGATGTATTCCTCTGTTGTTTTGAAATCAAGGAAAGGCTTAGAGTTCTTTTTGATAAAAGTTTTAAGTGAAGGATGAATAGTTTCGCTACCCTGAATTACTGCATCCGATTTAGAGATGGCATTCATGGTAATTCCTTCCCAATTCGGAGTTTTCAAATCTTTCAAATCGGCCGGGGTCATTCCTTCCATTGTTACTTTACGTGAATAATCGTCACCGAATGACTCCTCAAAATTATCGTCATAAACAGAGTACACCACTCTTGCATCCTTAAAAATAGGATCATCTTTATAACTAGTTTTTATCATCAACGGGATCAAACTTGTCATCCAACCATGGCAATGGATAATATCAGGGCTCCATCCTAATTTTTTTACTGTTTCAAGAACCCCTCTGCAGAAGAACAATGTGCGATCGTCGTTATCTTTAAAAAACTTCTTTTTGGCGTCTCTGAAAATTGCTTTACGCTGAAAATACTCTTCATTATCAATAAAATACACCTGCATTCTTGCAGCTTGTATAGAAGCAACTTTAATAATAAGTGGGTGATCTGTATCGTCGATGATCAAGTTCATACCTGAAAGCCTGATCACTTCATGTAATTGATTTCTTCTTTCATTAATCAAGCCAAAACGAGGCATGAAAGTTCTGATCTCTTTCCCGCGCTCCTGGATTCCCTGAGGAAGCTGTCGGGATATTTTTCCTAATTCGGTAACTTCATGATAAGGATGAATTTCGTGGGAGATGTAAAGAACTTTGGCTTTTTTCATAGTAGGAATTTTACTTTCAATTGCAAAGGTACACAATTTATTCTTCTTTTGCAATTAAGCAAGGGCTTACGCAATTCAAATTGACAAGGGTTATGTAAAGCTAAAGTACAACAAATCAACTATTTAGCCCTATTTTGGCAATGTGTTACCAGGCTTGAAACTAGGGTGAATGGTATAAAAAATTTGATTAACATTGCCCGTTTTATTACAAATTGATCATAGCACACACCATATCCCAGCTGCGGGATTTTCTGGATCCTGCCATTAAAAATGGGAAATCGATTGGTTTTGTGCCAACAATGGGTGCATTACACAATGGCCATAAATCGTTAATTGAGTTAGCTGCAAAAGATAATGAGCTGATAGTGAGCTCAATATTTGTAAATCCTACTCAATTTAACGATCCCAAAGACCTATTAAATTATCCCCGTACCCCTGAGCGGGATTATGCGATTTTGGAAAATGCAGGTTGTGATGTGGTATTTTCACCTTCGGTGGATGAGATGTACCCCAACGATCGGATTTTAGAAATGAATTTCGGTAATCTTGAAACAGTTATGGAAGGTCAATTTCGACCAGGCCACTTTAAAGGTGTGGCCACTATAGTTTCCAGGTTATTTAAAATCACATCCCCTACCCGTGCTTATTTTGGTGAAAAGGATTTTCAGCAATTGGCAGTGATTCGAGAAATGAATAGGAGACTCCAAACAGGAATTGAAATTATAGGTTGCCCTACTTTGCGTGAAGAGGATGGTTTGGCAATGAGTTCTCGTAACATTCACCTGAATGCAGAAGAACGTAAGTGGGCTCCTCATATATATATGGCGCTACTTTATGCACAAGAATCTATTCGCAACAAAGAGTTGAAAAAGGTCAAAAATGAGGTTAAATCGATGATCGAAGCTTTTGATGGGTTTAACGTTCAGTACCTTGAATTCGTTGATTCTGAAACACTTCAGCCAATTAAAGAGTGGGATCACCAAAAAGAACAGCGAGCTTGTATTGCGGTGTTAACATCAAAAACACGACTCATCGACAATGTGGCCCTTTAAATCGGTCGCAAAGAAATTCCCTACCTTTGCACCTCTATGGAAATTCAGATTTTAAAATCGAAAATACACCGTGCTCGTGTAACTCAAGCCGAGCTCAATTATGTAGGCAGTGTTACCTTGGATGAGGACCTGATGGAAGCTTCTAATCTTATTGAAAATGAACTTGTTCAGATACTTAATATTGCCAATGGTGAACGTTTTGAAACGTATGTTATTAAAGGAGAAAGAGGTACCGGAACAGTGTGTTTGAACGGACCTGCAGCACGAAAAGTACAAGTTGGTGATTTGGTTATTATAGTTTCTTATGCAGTAATGGATTTTGAAGAAGCGAAAACATTCAAACCCGCTCTTGTATTTCCTGATAGCAATAATAGAATTGTCAAAAGCTGATTTTGAAAAGCAAGCTAATCTCCGGTTTAAAATATGTATTTCTCTTTTCCATAGGACTGGTTTTATTATGGTTAACATTCAGAAATGAGAATCTTTCGGAAATCTTTCATAAAATTTCATTTGCCGATCCATATTGGTTGGGGCTTTCGGTACTATTATCATTAGGTGCATTTTACAGTAGGGCCGTAAGGTGGATCATGCTTATGGAACCTCTCGGTTACAAACCCAAATTAAGCAGCACATTGAATGCTCTTTTTCTAGGTTATTTTGCAAATCTCGCCATACCAAGAGCAGGAGAAATTACTCGTTGTGGAGTATTGGCAAAGAGCGAAAAAGTGCCTTTTAATTCATTAATAGGAACTGTAATAGTTGAACGAGTAATCGATTTGTTGATGCTTTTCTTTTGTATGCTGCTCGTAGCCATTCTAGAATTTAAGTTGCTCAGCAGTTTCCTTTCCGAAAAAATAGTTGATCCGTTAAAATTGAAATTTAATTTTATAGAAAATCCACTTGTTTTAATAGGCATTCTTCTTTTGTCTATTTTGCTATTTTGGTTGTTATGGAAATTTGTGTTTCAGAAAAAAGATAACAAAAAAGAGAGTGGGTTAGTTGTTAAAATAAGAGGTTTTTTACACGAGGTAGGCCGAGGATTTAAAACTATTTTACGAATGAAAAATACAGGATGGTTCATATTTCATACCTTTCTTATTTGGATCTTTTATTTCTTGATGACTTGGGTTTGCTTTTTTTGTTTGGAATCAACAGCTCATCTCGATATGAAAACAGGATTGTTTGTTTTGGTGGTGGGAGGACTGGGTATGTCGGCACCTGTACAAGGTGGAATTGGAGCATACCATTATATAGTTTCGCAAGGATTACAATTGTTTGGCGTTTCAGCAACCGACGGAATTGTATACGCCACAATGGTTCACACTACACAAACATTATTAGTGGTAGTATTAGGATTGTATGCACTAGGAATGTTGTTCGCAACCAGTAAAAATAAATCTGCAAATGAATAAGTATGAAATTATTGAAAGAAAAATTTTCGACAGGCAATCGCTTTCAAGAGCCGTAGCATTATGGCGATTTGCAGATAAGAAGATTGTATTTACCAATGGATGTTTCGATTTGCTCCATTTGGGACACATTGATTATTTATCAAAAGCAGCCTCTTTGGGAGATGTGTTGATAGTAGGCATGAATACAGATGCATCGGTATCAAGAATTAAAGGGCCACATCGGCCGATAAATGATGAAACTTCGAGAATGCGTATTATGGCTTCGCTCTTTTTTGTAAATGCAGTAATCTTGTTTGATGATCCAACACCTTTGGAATTAATAAAATTGGTTCAGCCCGATATTCTGGTGAAAGGCGGTGATTATAAAGTGGAAGAAATTGTAGGATATGAAGTTGTTAAGGCCAGAGGCGGTATAACACAGACGATTGACATTGTTCCGGGCTATTCAACTAGCTCTATCGAAGCAAAAATCAGGAATAATATTCAGTGAAATTTATTTATCATTTAGCAATAATCCACCAAATTTCTCTTTAACTTTGTTGGATTACCTTTAAATTATGTGGAAAAGGTTGTTTTTATTTGGAATTCTGGCAGTTATATTGTCTTCTTGTGAAGACAATATGGTTTTGCGTTCCGAAAAGAAGATGAAAGAAGAGTTGCAGGGAACTTGGCAGCGAGAATTTTTAGGAGATACTGCGATTCATTTTCAAGAAAAATGGATTTTTGAGGGTGATAAACTGTACACGGTTTTGAGAACGGATGATCCTCCTGATATCTACGATAACGGGGCGCCGGATTCTACCCTTGCCGATAATCAGGATACTAGCGTAGTAACTAAGTTTAAAATTGATGCTAAAATTCTGGATGCATTTATAAAGTTTCAGCTTATTTACGGAGATACAGGCAAGTTTGTTGATAAATGGGAATTTGTAACTCTTAAGGATGGTGTTTTATATTTGGCAACAGATGATCCTGCATCCACTGCTGTTTTACAGCTTGAATTTTATAAAATAAAATAAATAGCTTTTTTCAATGGCTAAAGTCAAAACAACATTTTTTTGCCAGAATTGTGGCGCGCCTTCCTCAAAGTGGATTGGCAAATGCCCTTCATGTAATGAATGGAATACTTACGTTGAAGAGGTTGTTGTCTCTTCAGCATCTCAAATTCCTGCTTGGAGATCTTCCGGAAAAGGCGATGCTAGTGGTCGGCAAGCAACACCACAGTTGTTAGGAGATATTGCTCCCGATAAACTTGTTCGAATTAATCTTCCCGGCAAAGAGTTAAACCGCGTTTTGGGTGGCGGTTTAGTGCCCGGTGCTCTGGTTTTGGTAGGCGGTGAGCCCGGAATTGGGAAATCGACACTCATGCTTCAGATTGCTATGCGTGCTAAAGGAATGAAAATTCTTTATGTTTCAGGTGAGGAAAGTGAACAGCAAATAAGTATTCGTGCTTCGCGAATCGGACATGTAAACACCGATTGCTACATACTCACCGAAACAAATACTCATGCAATTTTTCGACACATCGAAACTGTTAAACCCGATTTGCTTATTATCGATTCTATCCAAACATTATTCTCTCCGGATATTGAATCAACCCCCGGAACAGTATCTCAAATTCGTGGTTGTGCTGGGGATTTGCTAAAATTCTCAAAAGAAACTTCCACACCGGTTTTTTTAGTTGGTCATATTACAAAAGATGGAAGTATTGCCGGTCCGAAAGTGTTGGAACATATGGTTGATACCGTTTTGCAGTTTGAAGGCGACCGTCACCACGTTTACCGAATATTAAGATCCACTAAAAATAGATTTGGATCAACATCTGAAATTGGTATTTATGAAATGAGTGGAACAGGACTTTCAGAAGTCTCAAATCCTTCTGAAGTATTACTTTCCCATATTGATGAAAATTTAAGTGGAATAGCAATAGCATGTACTATGGAAGGTGCGCGTCCTCTGCTCATTGAAGTTCAGGCATTGGTAAGTTCAGCAGTTTATGGAACACCACAGCGATCATCAACCGGATTTGATCTAAGAAGATTGAGCATGTTGCTAGCAGTACTCGAAAAAAGATGTGGATTTCGATTGGCTGCCAAAGATGTGTTTTTAAATATCGCCGGAGGATTACGAGTAGAAGATCCTGCCATTGATCTAGCAGTTATTTGCTCCATACTTTCTTCGAGTGAAGATATAGCTTTACCTCCAAGAGTTTGTTTTACAGGTGAAGTTGGATTGAGTGGCGAAATACGTCCCGTCAACAGAATTGATCAAAGAATTAAAGAAGCTGAGAAAATGGGGTTTGAAAAAATATTTTTTTCAAAATATAATATGCAAAGCCTCGATAAAAAATCTTTTAATAAAATTGAACTTGTAGCAGTATCAAAAGTGGAAGAAGTTTTTAAGTCACTTTTCAGCTAACTCAAAAACTTCTTCAATCATTTTCGGAATCCCTTTACTTGGGTTATAGACTTTATTTTCCGGATACAATAAATTTCAAGTACGAAATAGAACCATCTGCATAATGTACTTTTATCAAGTAGATACCTTGTGTGGAAAGCGATAGTTCCATTTTATCGGAATTAGAACTCCATGTTTGTTCAAGGACTTTTGCACCTGCAACATTAAATATAGAAAACATTACCGGTTGGCTCGATTGATTTTTATTTAGAATATATGCATCACCGTTAGTAGGGTTCGGATAAATGAGAAGATGGTTATCAGAAGTTATTTCCGACAACCCGCTACAAACAACAAAATCAATTACAATGGTATCGCGGTTGGAGCAACCGATACTGTTAGTTAATAAAACACTGTATGTGTTGGTAACATTTGTAGTACTTGTTGTAAATGCAAGCACATTTGGACCGGTTACACCATTATTCCACAAATACGTATTTCCGGGAGCAGATCCTGCAACAAGCAGGAGAGACTGGTTGGTACACAATGTTGTATCAGCACCTAAGTTGACAACCGGAGGAGGTATCAATCCAACAACGAGTGAATCGTATGCAAGAGGGCAACCTGCACCAGGTCCAAAAAATGAATTCTCATAAATATAAGTTCCGGTTAGGTTGGTTCCGGGAATAAATGTTCCTAAATAACCTCCGGCTAACGTTGAAGGACCGGACCATGATCCGGTAGTATCATTCATAGCTGTAAGTAAAGAATATAAATTTGTTGAAGCAGAATTATCACATACGCTTCCAACAGTGCTGCTGTTGCCAATGTTTCCACCAATACATTTCTCCAACATAAAATCATCCATCGACAAATCGTTTCCGGGACCACCGCCAACATTAGTGTACATAGTGAAAATTATACTGTCGGATGTAGCAGAAATTGCAGGAGATTGATATTGAGACCAGATTGGGGCATAAGGTGCTACAACTGACAACTGTTCATCAAGAACGATTCCATTGCTGTCGGTAATTTTGATTTTTACATTGCATTGTGTTCCTGCAAATGAAGTGGTGAGCCATGTTGAAAACCGCATCGGCTGATTTCGACAAACAGTAAATCCTCTTTCAAATACTTTTGCGCCTGCACATGTTCCTGAACCAGAAACACAATTCGTGAAATTTAAATACAAGGAAGTGGCCCCTGAATGTACAGCGTACGACAGTGGAGTGTTATGAATAGTTGCTCCCGGAATTAAATATGGACAAATAGTTGTGTATTCGAATCCGTCTGTTAAAACTGTTTGCCAATTACATTGCGCTACAGTTGTTTTTCCTGTTAGTGCTAAGTAAAGACAAAAGAGAAGTGTTGCTTTTGATAATAATGATTTCATGTGAATGTAGAATAAATTTTACAATTATTTGTATGTTGTTTGTAAAGATATAGAAAATAAGAATTCAAAATTCTTGCAACTTCAATGAAGAAATCTTTTAAAAATGAAAACAATTTGAACCAGCGTTGATTAGGTGTTGATTCCTTCAAGGTCTATCAATAATATTCTACAAAATAATGATTCCTTTTAATGGAAACTTAGGCTAGTTAGATTTTGAAATAACCTTAAATTATTAAGTTTTACTCAATAATAATTTTCTTGAAGACAAAACTATCATAATCACTATTTGATAATTTTAATACATACATACCTGTAGAAAGATTTCCTTTTAACAATTGCAAATTATCTTCTTGAATTTGAAAAGTCGACCATACAATTCTTCCGGTAAAATCGATCAACTCTAAGTGCGTTTCGGTTCCGGATGCGAATGGAGTTTCAATTTGTGAAGTTCCGGTAACAGGGTGTGGATAAACAATAATTGAGTTGGCATGAAGTTCCAATATGGAAGTGTTAGTAATACATTCCACATTAGAAGTAGATTCACAAGTGCCTTCATAAATAGTTAATTTATAACAACCATTTGCTGTAATTGGAAACGTACTTTGTGTTGCTCCGGGAATTGGAACACCGTTCAAGAACCACTGATAGGTGAGTCCGGGTGCAGGTATTACAGTTGAAATAAAAGAGGTTCCTGATTGGCTAATAACGGGAGTTTGAATAGATCCTTGTTGAACGACAGTAACAACATCTGAGAAAGCAAAACAGCTGCCTTCATTTATGTACAATTGATATGTTCCGGGCTGAGTAACAACTATACTTTGAGTAGTATCACCGGTTGACCATTGATAGCTTGATCCGGGAGGAGCAGTGAGTGTTAAGCTGCCGCCGGCACAAATGTATTGTACACCTGAAACAGGCGTATTGTTTGCTGTGATTTGCATGTTTGGACAAGCCAAAAAACTCCCGGCTTTAATAATTACTTGTGAATCAAAAACCGCATCAGCAGCATCAGCAATAGCTATTTTGAAATGATAATTGGAACACGGCCAAACAGGAAATTTTATTTTTATGGGAACAGAAAATCCATCATGACTAAGTGCAATTGCATTAGTATTAACATTGTCGACATAATATGCACAGTTCAAACAAGGCCCAGAGGAAGTTCCTGCCGACATTCCATTATTAATTGTGTTAATTGAAATGGGTGTAGTGGTGCCCGGAATTAGCGCTATGTTGGTATTGGGAACAAACCCGGGACCCGTGACAAAAAAACCAAACACATCGGTGAATGCGGTGTTTGCGTATTCGTTGTATTCTTCTGAGCTAAATACAAATTCAAATTCAACGGAATCGGATGCACTACTGAAATCAAATTCCAAAAAATTGGCATCATAAGTCAATGTAGGAGCTATTAAAGCATTCAGATCAGCATCGCCCGCTAAACCTAAACTTGTAGAATTGAATACGGTTTGGAGGCCGTCAAATTGGCTGATGTTGCCGGTAGATAAAATAATTCCGGAAGGCATTGAAAATCCTTGTACACCGGTATTAGTAAAAGAGCCCGCTGACTGGGGTGAAATTTGTCCGGTTACATTACTCACAACAATACCTTGCCCTAAAAGTGATTGCACGAGCTGAGTTGCAGTTTGATTGTTATTAATAACGATTGCCTGTGCAATTATATGATTGGAGAAAACAAATTGTGTACAAACAGCAATGCTTAAAATAAAAGACTTTTTCATGACGATGGGATTTATTTGAATACAATAATATGAAAATAAATCCAATCCAAATAGATAAAAGACAAAATTCGACGATTTTTACACCGCTAATCACTTTTATCGTTAAAAACCCATATCCATATCTTCCCTTGGTGTTTGATCGGGCTTTTGGCGACTGTCGCGATCTTTTAATTCGCCAAAGCGATAACTGAAAGCTACAGTAACAATCTGGCTTTGCCTTTTTCGCGTAAGGTCCTGATAATAATCTTGGCCTTCAAATTCAAAACCGAACTGTTGGAAATTAAACGGGTCGGAGACTCTGACAGATGCAGTGCCTTTATCTTTAAGAACTTTTTTGCTCAAAGCTAAATTCAAAAATTGCATTTGTTTCATTGTTCCCTGAGAAACTTTCAATGGTGCTCGGTAAGAATAATTAAGTTGGAATTCGGTTTTGTAGGGAAGCTTTATAGTTGTAAAAACTCTTCCTGATGCAGCAAAAGCACTTGAACTCAAATCTTCCTGAATGTTGGAGGCGTCTTGTTTGTTCCAATACAAATTAGAACTCAAAGTGAATGTCCACCATTTAGCTATACTTCCATTTAAAATTATTTCAACACCAAGATTTTGTTGTTGGTTCATGTTTTCATAAGTAGTAGTGGTAATTCCATCTGTACTCACTTCACGATATCGTTGAATATAATCGTTTGTTTGACGGTAATAGCCGGTGGTAGTTAATGAAAGATCTCCTAAAAACCTGTTATACTCTAATTCGTAACTGTCTGTATATTCAGGGTCAAGAAAAGGATTCCCTTTTCGGATATTTAAAGGATCTTCGTAATCGGAAAAAGGGTTGAGTTGATTTTTTCTTGGACGATTTATTCTTCTGCTATAAGTAGCTTTTACCTGTGACTTTTCATTGAGTTTGTATGTGGCAAATGCGCTTGGAAATATTGAATAATAATCTTTAGAAAATTTTTCATTTGTAGTAATTAATTCTGATTGGGTAGTTGCATACTCGCTACGAACTCCTACCTGATAACCAAATTTTTTAATACTTTGTCTATACTGTGCATAAATAGCATGCAGCTGATCACTGTATATGAAACGATTCGTCTTATTAACATCATTTACATATTCATTAGTTGCTTCATCATAATTTTCATATCGGTAATCTGTATCAAAATTTCGGAATGTACTTTTGAATCCTGCTTCAACTTTTTTATCTTTATTAATTGGGTGTTCATAGTCGGCAGAGGCTGTGTAGACAGTGTTTTCATCCGAGTTAAAATCTCTTTCAAGAGTTGCAGGAAAGGGAACCGGAGTAATGTCATCCAAATATCCCAATTGATAATATTCATTATCGTTATCGGAACTTTCAAGTGAACCGGAACCCTGAATAGTTAATTTACGCCCCTCTTTTTTAAAATAGTGATTAAAAGTGAGGTCGTAATCCAGGTTATGATTATCTCCTTCACCATTAGTATTTCTTTTGTAAAGGCTATCAGAAGTACTATTGTTTTCAGAGATGTTATAATTAATTTTTTCCCATGAATCGTTTTTTCCTTTATTGTAAAATCCACTTATAGAAATGGAATTGCGATCATTAATGCTGTAGTCGGTTCCAATTTTGAGATTATTACTGATACGATTATTTTGATTGCTTCCATCTTGTTGAACAATATTCACATCCTCACCAAAAGATGTTTCAAGATAAGAGTTGCCGGTACCGTTTCGAACATCTTTAATAAATCCATAGTTAGAAAAAAAATTCCATTTTCCTTTTCTATAATTCAAACTCAAATTACCACCATATCTATTCTCGAAACTAGTATTTGCACCTACAGTTCCGGTAAAGCCTTGTAATTTATTTTTCTTGGTAATAATGTTAATGATACCTGAAATTCCATCAGGATCATATTTTGCAGAAGGATTAGTAATCACCTCCACTCGTTCGATTACTGAAGCAGGAATAGATTCCAGCAGCGACTTTCCACCGCTTCCTGTAAGCCCCGAGGGTCTGCCATCAATTAGGATAGTCACATTTTCATTTCCTCTTAAACTCACATTCCCATCTTGATCTAATTCTACACTTGGAATATTTTGAAGAATATCATTCACATTACCTCCGGTAGTAACTGCTAACTGCTCGGTGTTATAGGTTTTTTTGTCGATGTCATTCACCACAAAACTTTTCTCAGCTGAAATTTCGGCACCTTCAAGCATAGTGGCCGACGGTTTAATTTTGATATCACCCAAATTATTAACAGGTGCACTTCCGGGTTTGAAAAATACTTTGTTTATGTACTTCTCATAACCTATAAAAGCAATTTCGATTGAATAGCCTCCGGGAGGAAGTTCGGTGAGGTTAAATTCTCCTGTTGAAGTGGTAATAGTTCCTGCAACAAGTGATGAATCACGTAATTTTTTTAATGCTACTGTCGAAAATTCCAAAGGTGATCCTGATGAAGCATCAACAACTTTTCCTTTTAAAGTGAATGAGCCGGTTGGTTTTTGTGCGTCAATTTTGAATGAAAATAAAAGAATTAGAAATGAAATAAGGATAATTTTAAAGTGTTGACTCATAAAGAAATAGGTATAATAGAAGTGCAAATATACAAAACGAAAAAGTAAGGATTTGGATACTTTAAAACGCCCTTGGTTTAATGAAGAAATGATGAATTTTGATGATTCAATTTATTGTGGAGAGGCGGAGTGATATTGGAATTGAAATCAGGTAAATAGCGCCAGCTAATAGCGATCCGGTTACTAAAGTAAATAAGAGTGCTTGAATTATAGAAAATATGGGAACCAAAAGCATGCCCGTCCCAAACTTTAGTGATCCTATAAATTGGGGATCTTTTATTTTTGGAAAAATAATGTTTTGGATGATTTTTTTGGCAGGAAACGTGTTGAGATCAAAATACCATCGCATCATTTTGTTAAAAATATTTTGTTTTTTAGTTGTACTTGATGGGGCAATCTGATGTGGATAATTTATTGAAATATTTTTATCACTTTCCAGTTGAACAACTAAATCTGAATGAATTACTTTGTGTAATTTGAGATGATCTAATCGTTCTTGATATTCTTCAAATTCGAGGTGAAGAATTAATTTACGGAGTTCCGTTTCTACTCGAAACAAAAGATCTTCGTGTTTTTTTTGCTTACTAATTTCATCACTGAATAGGTGCTCAGGTAAAATTGGTTTCCCAAAACTCACCAATAATCTTGATTGAAAGGCCGTGTGTGAATCATATTGCAAACCTACAGGAACTATGGTTACACCGGCACTTATTTCAGTATCCATAGCAATTTTAGCAAATCCCTTTTGCAGCTTGCGCAGATGGTATTTATCGCTATGATTTCCTTCAGCAAAAATAATTAGTGTTTCACCATTATTTAATTTTTGAATACATGTATTTATTAACTTGTCATTATTTTTTAAAGTACTAAAACCATCCCGGAAACGGTATACAGGCAGCATTTGCAGGATATTTAGAATTTTATTGGCAAGAGGTTTTTTAAAAATATCGCCTCGGGTCATGAACCACGGATTTTTTTTTGAACTGCACGCTATAACAACAGCATCCAAAAATGCATTCTGGTGGTTAGGTACAAAAAGAACAGGACCGTCAGGAATATTTTCTAACCCTTCAATCTGCCATTTTTTAAAATAGAAGTTCAATGCATGACTGCAATAATTTTTTAATAACCTATAGAATAGAGAAGCCATGGTTATTGAAGTTCATTAATTTTTTTGTTCCGCATCAGCAAAGCAAAACCAAATCCGGCAATCAGATGCCAAATTCCCCACCAGGCAGCTATAAGTGCCATCTCAAAATTAGCATTAAAAAAAGTAAATATAATGACTAATCCTAATCCTGAATTTTGAATTCCGGTTTCAATAGCTATAGTACGGTTAACAGTTTCTTTATTTTTAAGAAGCTTACTAAAATAATAAGCACCAAAGAAAGCAAGTCCGTTATGAACAAAAACAATCCAAAATATATTTAGAAAATTTTTGCTGAAAGATTCATAATTTTTGTAGAACGCCATTGCAATAAATAAGAACAAAATTACCATCGACAAGGTTCGTAAAGGCTTTCCAATTTTTTCGGCCAAAGCGGATTTTTTATCAGCTATCCACATACCTGCAATCAAAGGCAAAAGCAGCACCAATACCATATTGATCAAAAGTTGCATAAAGCTCACGTCAAGCGATTTCATTTCTCCCGAAAGGGATGGAAGCAGTGAAGTCCAGAAAAAAAAGTTGAGTGGAGTAATGATAAAAGCTAGCACAGATGTAATAGCAGTGAGCGTTACCGATAATGCTAAATTTCCTTTTGCAACCATAGAAAAATAATTGGATACATTTCCGCCGGGACACGATGCAACCAGTAACATTCCCATTGCAGTTCCTGCGCTTACGGGAATAAAATATACTAATAGAAAACTCAGAGCAGGAAGCAAAAATATTTGAGAAATTAATCCGGTTGCTATTGCTTTTTTATCACTAATTAATTCAGTGAAATGATTTTTTCGAATGTTCAGCGCAACACCAAACATAATTAACGCCAAACAAATATTAAGGACAATTAGATTGTCTTGTGAAAAATTAATTTGTAGCAGTACCGGCTTCAAAGATATGAAATATTAAATTTTAATAAAATAAATCAGTATAAATGTTTTCCAAAACTGTGATGTAAAAAATCAGGAAAATGATTGGCCCAAGTTTCGGTATCATGATTTCCTTCGTTAACTATTCGGAGGTGTAGATTTTTTGAAGGGTCATTCATTTTGCCCGACAACAGTTCATACATGTCGAGTGTATCTTCCACTGCATCATTTACACCGCTTCGATTACGATCGTTATTTTCGTCATACGTACCTGCCATTAGCCAACATCTGAAATGATCTTTGAGAATGGTTTGATTTACTTTGTTGTGAATAATTCTGTCATTATCGGTATATCCCTCCTGATAGCTTTTACTTCTCCACCAAAGCGAACCGCTAAAAACACCTGCCATTCCAAAATGATTAGGGTTGGAGATCACTATATCCAGAGCCGATAATCCGCCAAGAGAACATCCTGCGAAAGCAGTTGTTTCGGGTGGAAAATAGATACCGGTAACTGAATTAATATAAGGCATCAATTCATGAATGATGAAGTTGTTATAAAGTCCGGCTTTGGCCCCTCTGCCCAAATAATCTGGTTCTTCGGCCACACCATATTCGTTCCTTCTTTCTCCTGCGGTGATAGAAACGACCGTGGTGGGAATGATACTATCTGTACACAATAATTGCTCAATAGACTCCGAAATCCTCATCTTTTTAAGGTCCTGACCATCATTAAGGAGTAAGAGCCCTCGTTTCCCTGAAAAACTATTGATTTCATTACCAATCAGTTCCAATTTTACAGGCCGTTTCAGGAAAGAGGAGTAAATGGACCGTATTTCGAGTGGTGACTCTAATTTTACAGTCTGATTTTCAGCAACTTCAACAATCTTTTTCACTTCTGTAAGATCAGATTTTTTAGTAATGAAGAAATTAATTAATCGATAAACTTTTCAACATTATATTCATGGTACCTTTTTGTATATTTGGGAAAAGTAGAAAATTGTGAAAGAACAACATAAACGCTGGCATTCTCCTACCTTGGGAAAAGAAATGGACATGCTTATTTTTGGAGAGTCCGGGTATCCGGTAATACTATTTCCCACTTCAATGGGGAGCTATACTCAAAACAAAGACTTCCATTTAATTGATGCTGTTTCATGGTTTGTTAATAATGGATTGGTAAAAATTTACACTCCCGCCAGCATTGATAATGAATCGTGGTATAACGAAAAAATTCATCCTTCCGACAGAGCACGGAATCATGTTTTGTATGACAGGTTTATGTTAGAGGAAGTGGTGAGGCCTGCGCTTCAAGAAACAGGTCATGCAAAAGCTGCTTTCGCAGGATGTAGTTTTGGAGCTTACCATGCAACCAATTTCGGAATGCGTCATCCGGAAGTTACCGGATACATAATTAATATGGGTGGAGCATTTGACATTAAAGATCGGGTGAAAGGCTATTATGATGATAATGTATATTTCAATAATCCCCCCGACTATTTGCCCGGGTTGGATGACAACAGACTTAAAGAAATAGGTTTGATTTTTGGCACCGGAACCAATGATATGTGTATGGATGCCAATGTTCAAATTTCAAATGTTCTCAATCAAAAAGGTATTCCACATTTTTTAGATATTATTCAAGGAGCAGAACATGATTGGCCTGTATGGCGAGAAATGTTTCCAAAGTATTTAGGTATGATAAAGTTTAGCTAAAAAAGAAGTAGGAGTTTAGTTATTGAATTGTGTACAGAAATCCATCAAAATAAATTTAAAGAGTAAGAATAAATAATATTTAAAAGCATGAAAAAAATTGGAGTATTACGCGGGCAGGAAAATATTTTCCCACAGGCCCTTATCGACAGTGTTAATGGAAGAAATGAGCCGGGCATTGTTGCTGAAATGGTCAGTATTGACAAGTTTGTTCAAGGACAACCATCGGGTTATGATGTAATTGTGGATCGTATTTCACACGACGTACCATTTTATAGAGCCTGGGTGAAAAATGCGGCAGCTTTTGGCGCAGCAGTTTTAAATAATCCTTACTGGTTAGATACCGAAGAGAAATTAATTGCCAATGTTGTTGCAGAACATTTAGGAGTAGCGGTTCCAAAGTCAGTATTGCTTCCATCCAATCAGCATCCTACAGACACCAATGAAAATTCATTCCGCAACCTTGCCATGCCACTCGATTGGGAAGGAATTTTTAGTCACATTGGATTTCCTGCATACATGAAACCGTTTTCAGGAGGAGGATGGAAAAATGTTTATAAACTTAGAAGTCCGGAAGAACTTTATGCAAAACATCAAGAGACCGGAACACTTGTAATGTTGTTACAGGAAGAAATTATATTTGATGCTTATTTCAGATGTTACTGCATTGGAGGTACCGATGTTTTGATTATGCCATATGAGCCTCGCAACCCGCATCATGAACGTTATGTTGCCGATTTTCCGCATGTAACCGAAGCTCAAAAAGAAATGATTCGTCAACAAGTACTTACTCTTAACAATGCATTAGGGTACGATATCAATACAGTGGAGTTTGCTATGCGTGATGGTGTTCCTTATGCAATCGATTTTACCAATCCGGCACCCGATGCAAATCCTGATTCTGTAGGGCAACACAATTTCGACTGGTTGTTGAATGCTGTAACGGATATGGTTATACGTAGAGCGCATGAACATCAAACCGGCAAAAGTAATTTGAATTGGGGAACGTTTATGAGGAACATAACATCAGGCAAACTAACAAGAAATTTCCATGCAGAAGTTGGAAGCAATCACCTAATTGCTTAATTGGTTTTATCTGTTACAATCTACCATATAAAATAAAATATTAAAACTCTTTATGTCAGCGCCGATATTACAACCATTAATTACAGACAAACCGATTATTGAAGCAACTGCTCAGAATCAAATTAATCTTCCTCCATTTACATTAGGAATAGAAGAGGAATTTCAGGTTATTGATCCGGTCACTCGCCAATTACGATCACACATGCACCAAATTGTTGAGGGAGGCAAGGTGATATTAAAGGAGCAGGTAAAAGCTGAAATGCATCAATCGGTTGTTGAGGTAGGAACAAACATTTGCAGAAACATTAAAGAAGCCAAAGCAGAGGTTCTTTACCTTCGTAAGATGGTAGCTGAATTGGCTAAGCAACAGGATTTAGTAATCGGTGCTGCAGGAACACATCCATTTTCGATGTGGCAAGATCAACTTATCACCGATAATCCACGGTATCACGAAATTGTGAATGAGATGCAAGACGCTGCGCGTTCCAATCTTATTTTTGGATTGCATGTACATGTTGGAATCGAAAATCGTGAACAAGGAATTAAGCTCATGAATTCTGCACGTTATTTTCTTCCTCATATTTTCGCACTGTCAACAAATTCACCATTTTGGGAGGGTAGAAATACCGGTTTTAAATCTTACAGAGTAAAAGTGTTTGATAAATTTCCAAGAACAGGTATCCCCGATTTCTTTTCAAGTGCCGAAGAGTATGATCGTTACATAAATCTTTTGGTGAAAACAAAATGTATGGATAATGGGAAAAAAATATGGTACGACATTCGTTTGCATCCATTTTTTAATACTGTTGAATTCAGAATGTGTGATATTCCAATGCGAGTGGAAGAAACTATTGCACTTGCGGCACTCATGCAGGCAATTATTGCAAAATTGGTGAAGCTGATGGAACAGAATCTTGATTTTCGTCAGTATGGAAGAGCACTCATAATGGAAAACAGATGGAGAGCTGCTCGTTATGGTATGGAAGGAAAATTGATAGATTTTGGAAAAGAAAGTGAAGTTCCTGTTGCTGAACTTACTGAAGAGTTGTTGACATTTGTAGATGATGTTGTGGATGGATTGAATAGCCGTGAAGAGATCAATTATATTCGTACCATGATTAAAGAGGGCTCTGGTGCCGACAGACAATTAAAAGTATTTAATGAGACCGGTGATTTAAAAAGTGTTGTTGATTACATTGTTGCTGAAACAAATAGAGGGTTATAAATTGTAGGCATTTGTCATCAACTACTAATGTAAATTATTTTTATGATTAAAATACTAAGACTAGTAATTGTTATTCTGGTTATTAGTTCATCCTGTCTAAAAGGTCAATCCATCAAACCTGGTTTTGGAGATGAAGTGAATTCAGACAATTTTGAGTCGGTTTATTTGATTGCAACTACAGCACTTACTGCTATTAATGCAACTACCACTTATTTCACTATTGCTAAATTACACAAGTACAACAGTCATAGATCAAATGGCATATTTGGAATTATTTCAGGGGGCGCTCAAATAGCATTAGGGGTAGTAAATATAAATACAGATAAAAAAAATGCATTTATTCCAACGAGTATCAATATAGGAGTAGGAATGACCACTTTAGTGACTAGTATTATTAGACTTTCTATTAAAAATCCTCCAAAAAATGATCATATTAGTTTAAATTTAATTTATATTCCACACCATGAAAATCAAGTTTCAATGGTTGGTCTGACATGCAAAATGCAATTTAAATAAATTGGTGCAAAATAGAATCTCAAACAGAAAGTTGCCACCTAAGAACCCTTGCTGATAAATTTTTTTAATTTTGGCCGGGCAGGCAAAGAGAAAACTTAAATTGATCACTACAATTTTTATACGGTTGAATTTAGTACTTTTGCACCCAAATTTACCAGGAGCCATATAAATGCCATTTCGAAACGAATTCAAAGATCTTACAAATACTGAAGAGCCGATACGTATTGCAATTTTAGATATGTACGACAATCATCCTAATCAAGGGATGAGGGGGATTAAGCAAATTGTAGAGGATCAAGTTTTTCATCATGAGTGGAAAGTTTTTGATGTGAGGGCTAAAAATGAGCTCCCCGGACTTGATTACGATATTTATATTTCTACAGGTGGTCCAGGATGTCCGCTAACAGGTGAAGAGGAGTGGGATAAACGATGGACAGATTTGATGGATTCCATTTGGAATCACAATTTGCAGCCTGAAGTAAGTAAAAAATACGTTTTTCTAATTTGCCACTCGTTTCAAATGATGGTACATCATTGGAAGCTGGCAGATATTACGAAAAGAAAATCGACTTCCTTTGGAATTTTCCCAATACACAAAACCGAGAAAGGCGAAATGGAATCCCTTTTAGCGCAGTTGCCGGAACCATTTTATGCTGTGGATTCTCGCGATTGGCAGGTGGTTCAGCCCAGAAAAGAAGCTATGGAGGAACGAGGAGCTAAATTATTGTGCATTGAAAAAAAGAGAGCACATGTACCATTGGAGCGGGCCACAATGGGCATTCGTTTTTCGGATGAGTTCGTAGGATTTCAGTTTCATCCTGAAGCCGATGAGTTTGGAATGAATCTCTACTTTCAACGTCCCGAAAAGAGAAAACAGGTAATAGCGACTCATGGAGAGAAAAAATACCTTGAGATGATCGATTACCTTAAAGACAAGAATACCATCGCACTAACTTATAGCTCTATTTTACCCGGCTTTTTACAATTGTCGATGATGAAACTCAGAAATTTTTCAATAGGATAAAATTTTATTACTTGTTATTAAAATTAATTTCAATTTAATACATTTACGTATTGAAATCAAAATGCTACTTTATTTTGACTTCTATTCTGAAAGCACTAAAAATCTAAACTTAATTCAATGATTCCGATTCTACGCGAAAAATTTAATTCAAACTTTCATATCGATAAGTATCACTCTTTTGTTCATGATTTGCATGACTATGCCGGTGAACCGATTCCATTTAGAATTGCTGAATCACCGGTGTTTATTCCGTTAACGCTTAAGCAAAAGTTGGAGCACGCTTGTACCGAAATAATAGAAGTTATTAAGAGACCTGATTATTTGGAGCTGACCAGCCGTGCTATTCCTAATAACTTAAGAGTTCCCGGAGAGGAGGGTCAATCAATGTGGTTGGCTTTTGATTTTGCTATTTGCCGTGATGCCAACTATCAACTCGATCCACAGCTAATTGAAATGCAAGGATTCCCTTCTTTGTTTTTTTACCAGCATTTGCTTGGACAAAAATACCGTCAGCATTATAACATTCCTAATGATGTTTCTCATTTGAATGGAATGACGGAGAAGGAATACGAAGATCATATGTCGTTGTTGCTTTTGAATGGCCACCATCCCGATAATGTTATATTGTTAGAGGTAGAACCGGAGAATCAAAATACAAGGATTGATTTTATTGCCACATATAAAAATACAGGAGTGCGTCCGGTTTGTATTAGTAAGATAATACGGGAAGGTCGAAAATTATTTTATGATTTAGATGGAACTAAAACAGAGATAAAAAGAATTTACAACAGAGTAATATTTGATGAGTTTCAACAACGCAAAGATCTTAAGTGTGAATTTAATCTCACAGAGGAAGTAGATGTGGAATGGGCAGGACATCCCAATTGGTTTTTTAGGATCAGTAAATTTACTATGCCATTTTTGAATAACCCTTTTGTTCCTGAAACAAAATTTCTTCACGAGGTAAAATCGATACCGGTTGATTTGGAAAATTATGTATTAAAGCCATTATTTTCTTTCTCAGGAAGTGGTGTAGTTTTTCATGTCACTAAAGAAGATATTGAAAATGTAAAAGATCCTGAAAACTGGATACTGCAACGCAAAGTAAACTATGAGCCTGTAATTCCTTCTACCGACGGCAATGTAAAAACTGAAATAAGAATGTTGTACAGCTGGATACCGGGAGAAACGAACCCACGATTAATCACCAACATGGCGCGGTTGAGCAAAGGTGAAATGATAGGTGTAAAATTTAATCTCAACAAAACCTGGGTGGGGGGGAGCGTTGGATATTTTGAGGGGTGAAAATTGTGACAAGTGACAAGTGACAAGTAACAAGTGTAAAGTGACAAGTGTAAAGTGACAGTAAGGTGACAAGTGTAAAGTGACAAGTGTAAAGTGACAAGTGTAAAGTGACAAGTGTAAAGTGACAAGTGTAAAGTGATCAATTTTAGGTGACCAGTGATCAGTGACCAGTGGCCAATAATAACTCTTCACTTTTAACTTTTCAATTTTCAATTTTCGCTTCGACCCGAATTTATGCTTCGATCATTGTCAACGCGAATTGAAAACTGAAAATTGAAATGGTAAAATATAAAAGCACATCTTTACCCGCCCCCCTCAACAGTCCACCCCAGGCGCTTAAGGATCTTGCGGAGGCCGTTTGCCGGAGGCGATTTTCATTTTATCGTTTGGGGATCGGGCAAGTCCTTTAAACTTTTCAATTTTTCGCTTCGACCTAAATTTATACTTCGATCATTGTCAATGCAAATTGAAAATTGAAAATTGAAATGGTAAAATATAAAAGCACATCTTTACCCGCCCCCATCATCAGTCCACCCCAGGCGCTTGAGGATCTTGCGGAGGCCGTTTGCCGGAGGGGATTTTCATTTTTCGTTTGGGGATCGGACAAGTCCTTTAAACTTTTCAATTTTTCGCTTCGCCCGAATTTATGCTTCGATCATTGTCAACGCAAATTGAAAACTGAAAATTGAAATGGTAAAATATAAAAGCACATCTTTACCCGCCCCAATCAACAGTCCACCCAGGCGCTTGAGGATCTTGCGGAGGTCGTTTGCCGGAGGCGATTTTCATTTTATCGTTTGGGGATCGGGCAAGTCCTTTAAACTTTTCAATTTTTCGCTTCGACCTAAATAAATAGTTGAAATCGGAAAATATAAAACAGAAGATACTTCGTCGCCTATCAGAATTTGCCATTCTAATTTTAATAGTAAAGGGAATTTGCAATTCCCGGAAAACTTGATGAGAACGTAAAGCGCTTTTTTATGTAGTGATTTTTCTTCCGCATCCAATTTCACGGCGTCTGATTACAAATCCTAGTATTAATTTCATTGGGATTAAAAATCCCGATGGGCGAGAGCGGATTTCAAATCCTAATAATAATTTCATTGGGATTAAAAATCTAATGGGCGGGCAGAAAGGTCGAGGGAAGCCGCGACCGTAAACCGTCATGGTGAGGGGAGCCTAACCACAGATCCAACAAAACCCTCCCGCACGACAAACATCAAAGCACGACAAACCACCCCGCGGGAGGCAGGCAAGAGATAATTGAAGTAGATAAGACGGACATTCATTGAAGAAAAATTCCAATGCTTTGCGTCTGACCCACCATTTTAGGCGCTCCATTTTCTCCTACCCAAAATAGTTTTCAACACCTTTCAAAACCCTCCCATTTTTTATTTTTTTCTAAATAATTGATTTTTAAATCAAATCAAATCAAATCAAATCAAATCAAATCAAATCAAATCAAATCAAATCAAATCAAATCAAATGGTTGAAAAGTCATAAAAATTAATTAAACTATTTTGCGATTTGGATAAGATAGTCATGTAACATTACCTCGATAATTGAAACGAAGAGTTTCTTTGGAGTGCAAAATATAAACTCCAAAATTATTTTATATTATTTCTTCACCCGACTATATCCCCCCTATTAGTTCGATTGATGAAAGAGTGGTTTGATTTGTAGTACATAACAGCAATAAAAATAAAATGAAATATTCGTTTGTGAAATTGATATGCCCTATAATGAAATGTTAAGTTTCAAAGCAGAAGAAAGTATTTTATTAACCAATATAATCTAACACAAAAATGAAAAACAAACCCAATCGTTCAACCGCAACTACCAGTTGCCGTTTAGCAAAACCTACCTTCGGTTTTTTGAAATTTTTAATCGTTCAGTTTTTAGTATTGATGTATTGTTTGACACTAAGTGAGAATAGCAAGGCACAAACTGTAGCTCCTCCGCTAGACAGTTACGTCTCTAACACCGGTGGAACGGTAACCGTTTTTGTTGCACTGCCTGATAGTACAACAAGCAGCGAAATTGAAGTCGCTATTGGAAGTAAAAATAACAACGGCGATTTATTTTCACATACATACGCCTTCGATCAATCTACAGGTTTGCCAAGCGGCTTAACCTATTCAAGAGAAGGAACACACCTTTATTTAGGTGCCGGAGCTTTCACCTTGCCTGATGCATATAATGTAAAAATACGGTTGAAAGACGGTTCAGGAAACTGGAGTGGTTACTATGATTATATATCTAATTAAAAAAATGTGATACTGCAATCATAACAAATCTATCATAATAGATCATAACCATCATAATAATCAAATAATCATTTTTAAAAATCAATTATCATGAAAAAACTATATAAATTCCCTGCAATTTTGGCGCTTCTCTTCCTTTGCGGAACAACAACCATTCAAGGAGCTACAATCACCTGGCTAGGCACAGTTTCCACCTCCTGGAACGATGCTAGCAACTGGAATTCAGGAGTTCCGGACTCTACAGATGATTTAATCATAGCCAGCAATGCTCCCTATAATCTAACTCTTACTCAAAACCGAAGAGTTAATAGTTTCACCATCGGCGGCGATACGTTGGATTTGGGAACCTATACTTTAACTACCACAGGAGTGACCTATTTTAATGGTGGGAAAGTACTCAACGGAAACCTGAACATTTCGGGTTCGTTGTGCCATTTTGGAGGGGCTGTTATTGATGCTAGAATAGAAGCCACTTGTGGATATTACCACATGAACGGCGGAATATTTTTAAAGCCTGTTATTTTGGTTTCAACCGGAGCTGCCAGCACGAGCGGAAGTGGAAATTGTGTTTTTGAAGACAGTCTCTCAGTCACCAATAATGGATCATACTATTTCTACATGGGCTCCACTTATGGGGATTCCTACACTACCTTAACGATAACCAACAACTCCACTCATGAGGTGTTCTTTGGTTCAACTGATACCACTTTTATTTCGGGAAATTTAATTCTAAATAATACCAGCACAGGCGGAATTGTTACGGGAACGGGTAATGGTTTAACTTATTTGTCCTCAGGCAAAACCATAACAATTGGAAGCAGTGGTTTTACCAACAATTACCTGACCTTAAAAAACTTTTATCAGCAAGGTTCCACTTCACAAACGTTAACATTAACCGGTACAGCCATTTTGAACTTAATAAATGCTAACTTTGAAGGAAACCTCACAGTAACAACACCCGGCATTTTGCTAAAAAACAGCACCTTCAACGGCACCACCTCCATTACCCGCAACGGCACTTCGGGCAGTTTTCATTGTGATGGTGGAAATTTATTTACGGGACCACTCACTTTAACTAACTCCGCAACTTCGGGAAGATTGCGCATGGCCAATACCACCCCCGACACGTACCTTGGCAATGTTACTTTTAATTCAACTAGCGGACAAGATGTACAAATAGGGTATACCGGAAACAATATTTTTGAAGGAAACATCACAATCAATAGCAATAAAGTGGTGTTTAATACAGCGAGTGGGAAGGTGACTTTTACCGGAGGGAACTCACAGACTTTGAATGGGAGTTATAATTTCCCTTTTAAGAAATTGGCGATTGATAAAAGTTCTAATCATGTAACGGCGAATACTACGTTGAGTGTAGATGATTCTCTCATTTTTGTGAGTGGGAATTTGATTACCACATCAAGTTATTTATTGACCATGAAACTAAGTTCTAAAGTTACCGGAGCGAGCAATGCGAGTTTTGTAGACGGACCAGTTAAGAAGACAGGAAACACTGCATTTGTTTATCCGGTAGGTAAA